>NZ_JAMJPK010000039.1 GCF_023554995.1 Halomonas gemina | reverse complement strand
GCCAGGCGATATGGCCATGCAGAATTCCGCTTCGGTCGTATCCCGGCAACCAGTCGGTGATATGCGCCTCGGCCTCATCGCTGGCTCCGGACTCATGGAGCACATGGGCGAAGGCATGGGCAGCATTCACATTGTTGCGACGTACCTCTAGGGCACGCTGCGTCAGCTCCCGGGCGAGCGTCACGTTGCCATTCTCGCCATGGGCCCAGCCCCGGTAGGTCAGGAACCACCAGTCATCGGCCTCGAAGTGTCGAGCGTGACGCTCGCAGAGATCCACCCGTGCCTGGTCATGATCCGCCAT
>NZ_JAMJPK010000038.1 GCF_023554995.1 Halomonas gemina | reverse complement strand
TTGCCTTGGCGTATGCGGCGCGCGCACGCCTTCATGCCATTCAAGCCGAATCTGCGGAGGCGCTTTCTAGAATCGCTACCGCCGAGGAACTCGTCGCCCGGCATGGGACCGAGCGGGAGCGGAGTCACGTTGGCGTCCTGTCTCTCGCGATCAACGGCAAGGCCGCCAGGGCACTCGACTGCGCGCTTGCGCACGCCGACCGCTGGCCACGGGACATTTTGATCTTGTCGCTGCCCCTTGGAGCCTTTGGTCTCTTTGCGTTTTCCGGCATGGCGGATCATGACCAGGCACGGGTGGATCTCTGCGA
>NZ_JAMJPK010000037.1 GCF_023554995.1 Halomonas gemina | reverse complement strand
GGGGAATCTCGGTTGATTTCTTTTCCTCGGGGTACTGAGATGTTTCAGTTCCCCCGGTTCGCCTCCCAACACCTATGGATTCAGTGTGGGATACCCACGTTACCGTGGGTGGGTTTCCCCATTCAGAAATGCCCGGGTCACAGGTTGTTTGCCACCTCGCCGAGCCTTATCGCAGGCTTCCACGTCTTTCATCGCCTCTGGCTGCCTAGGCATCCACCGTATGCGCTTCATCGCTTGACCATATAACCCCAAGAGGTCTGGTCCGCGATGACGATCGACAATTGCCGGATACGCTTGAGACGTATCTCGTGTCTCTTCCTCTCGGAAGAAAC
>NZ_JAMJPK010000036.1 GCF_023554995.1 Halomonas gemina | reverse complement strand
GCATCGAAGCGCCTTGTCTCACACAAATTCCTTTCGGGGCCTTAGCTCAGCTGGGAGAGCGCCTGCCTTGCACGCAGGAGGTCAGCGGTTCGATCCCGCTAGGCTCCACCATTCATGGCAGGAGGTCGCGCCGGGGTCGCGCACGACATCGAGCGAATCGTCGCACCGCCCGCTAGGCTCCACCATCCAACAGTCCTGCTGCAGAGACCAGCGGAAAGTCGTTTCGACTTTCCACTGTTCTCTGAACAGTTGCTCTTTAACAATGTGAATCATGCTGACAACGTTTCTTCCGAGAGGAAGAGACACGAGATACGTCTCAAGCGTATCCGGCAATTGTCGATCGTCATCGCGG
>NZ_JAMJPK010000035.1 GCF_023554995.1 Halomonas gemina | reverse complement strand
TGGTGATCCTCACCGGCTGCAACCCGGCGATCAACCATCCGGTGGCGGCCACCTACTTCAAGCAGGCGGCGAGAAACGGCACCAAGCTGATCATCCTCGACCCGCGCGGCCAGGCGCTGGACGCCTATGCCCACCGCAGCGTGCGCTTCACCCCCGGCGGCGACGTCTCGCTCTACAACGCCATGCTCAACGTCATCATCGGCGAGGGGTTGTATGACCAGGGCTATATCGATGTCCACACCGAGGGCTTCGAGGCGCTCAAGGCCCATGTGCGCGAGCTGACCCCCGAGGCGATGTCGCCGGCCTGTGGCGTCGCCCCCGAGCAGATACGCGAACTCGCGCGTCTCTATGCGACCGCCGAC
>NZ_JAMJPK010000034.1 GCF_023554995.1 Halomonas gemina | reverse complement strand
AGCAGGCTATGCGTCGCATCGAAGCGCCTTGTCTCACACAAATTCCTTTCGGGGCCTTAGCTCAGCTGGGAGAGCGCCTGCCTTGCACGCAGGAGGTCAGCGGTTCGATCCCGCTAGGCTCCACCATCCAACAGTCCATGACCTGATCGAGTCTGCAGTCACAAGCCATCGTCACATCATGTGATGTCAGGTTTATGACTGTCGATTGACAGTCTGCTCTTTAACAATGTGAATCATGCTGACAAAGTTTCTTCCGAGAGGAAGAGACACGAGATACGTCTCAAGCGTATCCGGCAATTGTCGATCGTCATCGCGGACCAGACCTCTTGGGGTTATATGGTCAAGCGATGAAGCGCATACGGTGGATGCCTAG
>NZ_JAMJPK010000033.1 GCF_023554995.1 Halomonas gemina | reverse complement strand
CGTAATCGGTTATCTCTTCGACATACGTGCCGTCGTTGTGTAGCTCCATCACGCGGTGCGGCTGGCGCAGATAGCTGTCTGAGTTATCGACATTTTTCACTACAAAACGCGCGTAATACTGACCGCTCATCGCATCGAAATTGGAACGGCCAATCAGATGCGCCACCGCCGTCGCCAGCTTCACCATCTCATCCGCTTGCTTCACATCATCGACACCCACCGCATTGATCAACAACGCACCTTCAGCGCGGTTTAGCAACGTCTTCAACAGCAATGGTTGCAGCTGGTTCGCACATAGATCGTCAAGAATTTTGGCTACCCGAAAACGCAGAAACGATTTGTACTCCAGCGCCTGCACGGGCCACTCGGCAACCTGCTCAAGAA
>NZ_JAMJPK010000032.1 GCF_023554995.1 Halomonas gemina | reverse complement strand
CGACGATCTCCCGCTGGGCGCCGCTGCCGCCAATCCGCACGACCTCGCTTGCCATGGGTTCCAGCAGGCGCGCGCAGCCGGCGTAGTCCTCCTCGGCGAAGGCCCGGGCGGCTCGGCAGATCGCAGGTACCACAGGCCCTGCGGGGAGTGATCCGGTCTCGACCAGCTCGGTCAGCGCCGCCACACGGCTCTCCAGCGCGCTAAAGTCGCCGGTCGCCGCTGCGATAAGTGCCATATGAAAATCGGCGAAGGGGAAGCCGGCCTGACTGAAGTAATTGGACGCATACGACGCCGCCTCATCCCATAGTCCCGCCGGGACGGCATGGTCATAGGCCTGGAGACGCCACAGGAACGACGAGGTGTCACTGACCACGTTGATCGGCACCCCCGTCGAG
>NZ_JAMJPK010000031.1 GCF_023554995.1 Halomonas gemina | reverse complement strand
CGGGCTCGAGGTCGTCGAGCACCCGGCTGCGACGGGTCATGGAGCCGGTATGCCAGTGTTCCAGCTGGCGCCCGGTGATCAGCACCGTGGGGTAGTCGCCGTCGATGGGTTCGTCCGGCGGCAGCGGCCGGGTCGGGCTGAACCGCGCCCGCCCGCTCGCGGTGGGGAAGGCCTCACTGAACACCACGTCGGCCCCGGGGGCGTCGTCGGCGGGGCAGGGATAGGTCACCGAGCTCTCGCGCTCCAGGCGCTCCCAGCTGATGTGGTCCAGCGAGGCCATGCCCTGCTTCATCTCGGCGAACACCTCGCGGGGGTGGGTATAGTCCCACGCCAGGCCCAGGCGATTGGCGAGCTGCTGGATGATCCACCAGTCGGGCTTGGCCTCACCGGGCAGCG
>NZ_JAMJPK010000030.1 GCF_023554995.1 Halomonas gemina | reverse complement strand
ACACAGAGCCTCACCTTCAATTTTGCCGGTTTCGATCCTGGCAGCGATGGTAATCAACATGACCATGAAGCCGACCATGTAGGGATCCGACCATGTAAGGTCGGATATGCCACCGAGGCGCCCGCGGCTTTTTTCGACCATGGGGGAGATCACAGCGGTTGCGGCCCTGTGGGCTCTACGAACTTTGAACAGATCAAGGGCCCAGCGCCACATGTCGCTGCTCTCCGCATGACTCCAAAAAGTGTCAGAATGCCAACGCCGCCCTTGTTTTGTTCAAGGACCTGCTGGATCATACATCAATAATCGCGCAGTGCTCCAGACCCGTCAGGAGTGGACCTTTCCATGGCGTCCAGCCAGCTTCCGACAAAGCCAGATTTTGAGGCGCTTGCGGCATCGGCGCCCGCGTCGGCCGATCGCCGCACGCTCATTCTGG
>NZ_JAMJPK010000002.1 GCF_023554995.1 Halomonas gemina | reverse complement strand
CGCCTACCTGAAGGACGTGCTGGAACGGTTGCCGACCCAGAAAGCCAGCCAGCTCCACGAGCTCCTTCCGCAGAACTGGCAAAAAACCGCCTGACCATGCGCCGGCGGTGATGCCCGAACGCTTACTCATGGCCTCGTTAGCCCGTCTACCGAAAACGTGTGCACACGACCTGATACCTCGGCGGCGATCGCTACCGAGCCGTCCCTCGCTATGTCGCACGAAATCACAGCGCTCGAAGTTGCGAATGTGAATAGCAGCTTCCCCTGCGCCAGTTCCCAGAGCCGCACCGTCATGTCCTCCGAGCCGGAAACCGCCAGCTGTGCGTCTTCGGTAAGCGAGCAATCGAACACAATGCCGCGGTGGCCGCGCAGAATCTTGAGGCAGACGCCAGCATCCAGATCCCACAGGCGGAGGAGCCGCCCCCATGATCCAGTAAGGGCACGTGTGCCATCTACAGTCATGTCCGCACAAGTGATAGGCATCCTATGGCCGCGTAGGAATCGGGGCTCACGGATCTTCTCTAAATCCCAAAGGTGGAGAGGGTAATCACCGCCGACGTCCGCGCTGTCGGATGTCGTCTCCTCCATGTCAGTGAACTTCGCCAGGTAGCGCGGCGCTGAGACGGCTCGACTTGCTGTTTGGGAAAATGCCAGCACGCCCACAGGGATCTCCGTTTGGTGGATCACCGTGTAGGTCATGTCGTCTCTTGTCGCGCCGAGTGCCTTTTCGAGCCGTGCTCGCAGCTTTTTCCACAGGCCGAGTAGCGGCCTACTGTGACGGAAGAAACGATCGGTTTCTGTTCCATCTATCACACTGAACGCCTCTTCGAGCTGTGCCCGCACCTTCTGCTCTATCCTTGGGTCGAGTAGCGGCTTACTGCGGCGCTCGACGCGATCGGAAGCAAGCTGTCCCTGCTCATCGAGCGGTGCGCTGGTTGCTGTGTCCCACAACTCATGACGGTCGTCGGTGGCAACAAATGCAAGACTCGGATTGTCGCATACCGCTACGGACCGTACGGGGTCACGGCGCTCCCACCCCGGCGGCTCTGTCTCCGCATGTGTGAAGTTCCAGAGTTTTACGTCATGCTCGTAGTCACCTGTCGCGACCATGCGGCTGTCGCATGCGAGCGCCAGGCACGAGAACTCGCGTGAATTCCAGATTCGGCCGATTCGCCGTCCGGTTGCCACCTCGATCGCAACGAGCTCATGGTCGTCGGGCGCGGTGAGCGCCACAGCCCCATCGTCGGTCAGGCCAACAACGCGTTCGGCATTGGTGGTTTCTAGCAGCGGCGCGGCTTCGGGTTCACTGACCGTCCACGCGCGCGCTGGATTACCGAAGAACATTCGCGAGCCGTTCGGCGTTAAAACGAGCGGCGGCGCTTGGAAGTGCAACTCGCTGTTCCCCATTCCCTCCTCGAGTCGCCCAACCGGTTGCCCATCTTGCGCGTCACGACACTCGATCACCGAAGCCGTGGCAATGGCCAAACGCGGCGAGTAGGACGCATGTGCCAAGGCAATCACTCTGTCGCCTTCGGGCTCGCGCAGCTCCACCGTCGTGTTGGTCGCCGGGTCCCACGCCAAAACGCGACCATCATCGAAACCGACAAAGACGATGCCTGCGTGGCCATCTCCGCAGATGCAGGAGACGTACGCACCGTCGAATTTGCGCAGAGCTACCGGCTCATCGGCATCGAGCGCGTAGAGGCGCACTTCGCTGCGGCTTGCCCCAGCCAGACGCCCATCTGGCGCTACGAACGCCAGCGAGGTGGCGCCGCCGGCCTCGACCGCCCCCGCAAACGTGCGCAGCAGCATTGCGGCGCTCACCGACCACACCTTCACAGTGAGGTCGTTGCTCGACCCACCACCGGACGCGATCAGGCTGCCGTCCGCCGAGAGAGCGATACTGCGGGGCGTGCCGGCGTGGCCGTCCTCCTCCCGCCCGCGGAAGACGGCGAGCATCGGCTCCCCCTCTTCCCCAAGGGACGGTGTCACAGGGCGGAGCCATGGTCCACCGCGCCAGGCCCGTGCTCCCTCGAGAAGCGGCTCAAGCGCGGGGGACGCATCTATTCGCGCAAGCAGCTGTGCTGCGAGCTGCGCTGGATCATTCGTTAAGATGTGGGCCGCGCGACGACAGCTACGGTACAAGGGGCCGATTCCGCTGTCCGTGGAATATGCTGCCAGATCCAGCAGTATGGCCGGAAAACCGCAGACCCTGGTCTTCCGCTCCAACCAACCGAAAGAAACGAGCAGCTCGCGCCATTCGTCCTCTCGTCCCGCACCGCGCAGATGGTGTCCTAAATGATCGAACAGATAGCCATCGTCCTCCACGGCAGCCCAGCCGTCGGGAGTGGGCGGTGCAAATGCAGCAAGCCAACGGGCGTGCAACGCACTCATGTCCGCTGTGCGCATGACGAGAAAATCGCGCTGCACGTCATGGAGTGTATACGCCTGGCGCTCATCCATGCGCAGCAACGAACGGTCGACCAAGTCGTCCAGCACTTGAATCGCGTCCAGCTCGTCCATCCCCTCGTGCGCCCACCACGCACGCAACATGGCGGCCGGCGCCGCGGTGTCTTCCGGAACAGCAACGAGGTCAAGGTACCTCTGTTGTCGATCCTGATCGAGATCCTCGAAGCTCACCAGCATGGCGCGGTCGAGCGTCTCATATGCGTAATCCGGCAGCTTCCTCTGGATCTTCGAGAGATCCGCCCGACGCAGGCGTTCCAACGCGTGGCCCCAGCGATCCGGTCGCCCTCGAATCGTCGCGCCGATCATAGCGAGAGCCAAGGGTAGATTGCCGCACTCTTTAGCGATCTCCGCCGCCTCGGGGGGCAGTTTGTCGCAGGATGCTTCCGTCCAATCAGCAAGCAGATTCAGGGCTTCGCCCTTCGACAGTTCGTCGACAGGAATCTCGTGCACGCCGGCAGAAGCGAACAATTGCCGTTTCCGGCCGGTCAGCAGGATGCGGACGTTCTTCCCCGCCGCGGTGTGGAGCGCCTCGGCCACTTCCACTTCCCAAACGTCGTCCAGCACAAGCAGGCAGTTCTTCTTTGCCAGCGTCTTTCCCAGCAGCAGCCTCGCTTCGGCTACGCCGGAGTAGCGGTCTACGGCGTCATCGTTAACTGCCAGGCCGACGCGGGTCAAGGTGCGAAGCGTACTGGCGTCGCGACCGACAGCGATCCAGTATATGCCATCTGCGAAGGAGCGCCGCACATCCGGAGCCTGTGCGAGCGCCGCCGCCAGCACACTCTTCCCAACGCCACCCATCCCGGTGAGTGACGTAATGCGCTGGTCAGGTTGGAGGTCGATGGGTCTATACGAGTCGATCAGAACGCGTGACCGCAGGTGGTCCAGCCGGTCAGGCCGCTCAAGGTACGGTGTCGGCAGCCGCGGGACCCCCACGAGGGGTGCAAGAGCAGGAACCGGGGTTGAGATGATGCGCCGTACCTTTTCCAGTGCCTCCATCTCGGGAATCGATGACCGCACATCCTCGCAGTGCAGCGGCCGCAGCGCCTCCGGTACCTCCTCGTAGTCGCCCAAACGGAGCAACGGAGTCACGACTACGCCCTCCCGCAAAGCGTGGCGCCACTCCACCTCGATGTAGGGCGAGTGTCTCACTCGCGGCCCGACAATCAGCAGCACGCGCTCGGCAGCGGCGATGGCATCCCTTATTTCTCGGAGGAAGGAGCGCCCGCGGCTCTCCATCGCCTCGCGGTCCCACCACACACGGAACCCGTGCTTCTCCAAGTCAAGCCACAGCCGCTTCGCGAAAGCCTCATCGTCATCGCGAGCGTAGGAGATGAATAAACCGGGGCGGTCGGAAGGCACATTAGGAGACGACGACATGACGACTCCTCCGCGGGCATGGGGTCGGCCTACACAGCAGTAAGGTGCTAGGTTTTGCGGGGGAGAAAAGGATATCCACTTTCATGATCCTGCATTAGCGTAGACTTAGCTGCTCCAGCTGGCCAGAAGCGGTCTTTGAGTGAGCGCTGATATAATGCCAGTGGTAACGGGCGATGGCGTCGATGTCGGCGCAGGAGCGGTCTCCGTCCGAGGCGAAGGCGATGAGTTCGCGAATCGGGTCGACAGAGAAGCCGAATTCCCTTGCGTGGCGAATGAAGTGTAGTCGCTGGCGATCGGCTGGGGCGTAGCAGCGCTGGCGCCGGGGATTCTTACTCTAACGCCGAACCGGGCAGTTCCAGTCCGTCACCTGTTATTGCGGATCTGAAGCCACTGGTTGGACGGAGCAGACCCGAGATCGTGTCCGCGCCTGCGTCAGTGCCCGTTGACGGCCAGATACAGCCCCGAGAGACCGACAAGGATCAGGGTCAACGCCCAGACCACATCGAGGTTGAACCATGTGCGCTTCAGAAACCTGAGCCCGAGGTAGTAATAGGTCCCTGCGGCGATCACGCCGCCGGCCACCGTCATGGCAGCGGTATGCGCCAGCGCCACGATGAACGCCGAGCCGATGTTGCGCCCCATCAGTTCGCGCGCGGCCGCGTGGCCGGCCTCGCCCGGCTCAGTTCCGGAAATGCCCAGGTAGATCGGCAGCAGCATCAAGCCGGCACCGTGCGCCATCGCGGCGAGAAACGACCAGAGCACCAGTCGCGAGGGATGCACCCGGGCAAGAATCCTCGGATGCCGGCGATTGATCAGCAAGTAGGCACCTGCGGCGATCACCAGTGCTGCGGCGCCGACGCGGATTTCGGTCTGCCAGTCGAGCAATACGGTCATCATGGAGAAAGGCAGCAGGATCGCCAGCATCGCCAAAAAGTGGCCGGCCGCCAGCGCCCCGAGCGCATTGACCATGGCCTGGCCCCGCCCGTCCATCAAGCCGGACGATACGGCAAGCGGCCACCCCATCCCGGGATTGACGCCGTGATAGAACCCGGAAAGCAGGACGGCCCCCCAAAGGACCGTCACCGTACCCGCGTCGTCGAGCCCCATTTAGAGGTTGGGATAGCAGAAACTGTCGGTCGAGCAATCGCCGCCCTCAAGCCGGATCTGGTGGGCGCGATAGCCCTTGGGGAAATCGACGTAGAAATCGGGATCGAGCGTCAGACCGCCATTGTCACCGACACGGGCCATGACCATCTGGCCGCCCTCCTGCCCGGGGTAGAACTGGTTGTCCCATGAGGAATAGAGCGAGTTGGTCCAGTAGACCCGTTTGCCGTCGCGGCTGATCTCGACCATCTGCGGGCCAAAGGCGAAGGCTCCGCCGCCTGGATGGGGCGTGCCTCGGGCGATGCCGCCCAGTTCCACCTTTCCGGTCAGGACCGGGTTCATGGGGTCCGACACGTCATACTGGTGCATCTCGCCCAGGCCCCAACAGGCCACGTACAGGTACTTGTCGTCGAGACTGAGATCGATATCGGTGACCAGCGGTGGCACCGCCTCGAATCCCTGCAGGAGCGGCGGCAGGTTTTCCGCCGCCTCGGGGCGCGGATCGATGGTGATGGTCTTTTTGGACTGCCAGGTGCCATCGTCACCGCGCCACCAGGTGAAGATCGCGCCTTGCAGATTAGTGGTGTCCACGACAATGCCGCAAAAACCGTAGGATTTCTTCGGGTCGTGCGCGGGCCGGATCTCCAGCGCCATCTGGTAGTTCTCGCCGAAATCCATCGTCTGGATATTCTTGCGCCGGCGCAGATCCCAGAAGTGGATTGAATGGCCGTACTGGTTCGCCAGAAGGTCCTCGGCGACGATGCCATTCTCGAACTGCGGCGGCAGCCCCCATTCGGAACTGACCATGTAGTCCTGCGGCAGGTTCCACCAGAAATCGTAATGCTTGTCCTGCTTGCCCCGGTCCATCTCGTAACGGCCGAGGATCTCGAAGGTCTCGCAATCCATGATGAAGACGCCGGGCGGCCCGTCCGTGCCGTCCGCACCGCCGCCACCGAGTGTCGAGATATAGATGCCCTCGGGCCCGCAATGGACGGTGTGGGGGCGCGAATAACCGGTCTTCTCGAAAACCTCTTCGGGCTCGATGATCTTGTGGATATTCGCGTCAAGCGGGTCTTTCACGTCGATCACGTAGATGCGCGAGGACCGGATCCCCGGCACGATCAGGTAGCGACGCTCGAGGAAGGCATGGCCGGACATCGGCGACAGCGACGAGGAACAGGCGTTCCAGCCAAAATGATGGAACTCGTCACCTGTATAGGGCATGGCCAGGGTGTTCACGATGGTGCCATAGCGGTCGGAGTCCGGATTCAGATCGACCACGGCGAGCGCGTCCGGTTGCGCGCCGTCCGGGCTGAGCATCACGGTGAAGCCATAGTTCTCCACGGGCGCCTGCATGGCCAGCTGCGCCGTGGCGTGGAATGTCGGGTCGGGTCGTAAAGTCATGGTGACCTCCCTTGGAAAGGACAGGAAATCCACCTGCGTCGTTCACAACACCACCGCAGTCACTGGGCGGCCACGCGCCTATCGGCCCTGCCCTCGAGCAGCGCCGGAAAACGGCCACGCTTGCTGGCGGCCCCGCCATACCAGCGAGTCTAGGACACTCCGACCACCTTCGCCGGTTTGCTGCTTGCCTGCTCACGATTGCCCGGTTTGCAATCGGCTTAGAACTTCGAGCATCGCTGGAGAAGTATCCGTGTGATGATGAATCAGTTTCCACGTTCCGGCTTCTCGCTGATAGAGGTTCGTAACGCGATGATCGATGCTGGCCTGATGCCCACCCATTGTAAGCTCTCCCTGCTCGACACCTACTTCATAGGCAACATCCCCAGCAACCTGGATCAGTTGATCGTGCAACGCAATATTTCCGCCTGAAGCGAGTTGAGACACTTTGTCAAACGATTCCCTGATCGCATCCCAACCAACGTGCCGACCGCCAACCGGATGCATGGCCGTCACCTCCGCGCTATGAGACCATATATCCGCCAAAGAACTGGCATCTCCGTTCGCCATGCGATTCAATGCCACGTAGAAATCTTCTGATGCTTTACGAACCTCGTCTTTCGCGCTCATGTTGACTTTCCTTGTTGCAGAACAAGCTAATGTTGTATTTGGCAGTACATTAATATTATCTTCGATTCTATCGTTATGCTTCGCACCCTATATGCCAACGAGAGAGTCAGGGGCATCCTTTCCTTTTCACAAGCTCTTCCACGTTCCAGTATAGCCGCATCGCCGTATACCAGCTCGTCGTCCTCCCAGCCCAGTGCGCCGGCCATGGTGACCTCGGCCACATTGGCCGAGGTCGTAGCGACACTGTGGATCAGGCCGGTGACCGCATCGACGCCGATCTAGGCCTTCATGCTGAAGTAAAACTGCTTGCCCTTCCTGGTTTGCTTAATCTCCGAATCGCGTTGCTTGGCCTTGTTCTTGGTTAAAGGTCCGGCCGCCACGATGGTGGCGTCGACGATGGTGCCCTCGCGCATGAACTGGCCCTGCTCGGCCGGGGTAGCGTTAATCTCCTCGAAGATCCGTTGGGTTAGGACATGCTTTTCCAGCAGGTGGCTGACACGCAGCAGCGTGGTGGCATCCGGCACGCTCTCGACGGCCAGATCGATACCGACGAAGTTGCGCATCGTCTGGCTGTTGTAGATGGTATCTAGCTACCAGCAGGCCTTTGCATCAGGGCGAGCATCCACAGAGCCACGCTCGAGTTCATGTCGCTGATGTCCTCAATGAGGCCTTGCCTGCCGTGGCCATCAGCACCTCGATTAGTGATGCCATCTGCATATTCTCTCAGAACTATCGAGCCGAGATGGCCGAGCTTTGCAGACGCGAATGCAAGACTCGGCTCGACTCAGGGAAACAGGGAATGCCTGCGGTGCAGGCCTATCCGGACACGAGGGAATTGCGCCAGTGCGTATCGCGCGGCGACGGCCGACGGTGCAATCGCTTGTCGAGCAGGGCCCGTGCCTTGTCCGCCTCGCCGCTGCGCATCAGCGACACGAGCAGGGTATCTTCGACGATCTCCCGCTGGGCGCCGCTGCCGCCAATCCGCACGACCTCGCTTGCCATGTGTTCCAGCAGGCGCGCGCAGCCGGCGTAGTCCTCCTCAGCGAAGGCCCGGGCGGCTCGGCAGATCGCAGGTACCACAGGCCCAGCGGCGAGTGATCCGGCCTCGACCAGATCGGTCAGCGCCGCCACACGGCTCTCCAGCGCTCTAAAGTCGCCGGTCGCCGCTGCGATAAGTGCCATATGGAAATCGGCGAAGGGGAAGCCGGCCTGACGGAAGTAATTGGACGCATACGACGCCGCCTCATCCCATAGTCCCGCCGGGACGGCATGGTCATAGGCCTGGAGACGCCACAGGAACGACGAGGTGTCACTGACCACGTTGATCGGCACCCCCGTCGAGGCGGAAGGCGCGACATGCTCCCCGTAGATAGTCAACGCCCGCTCTGCATCGCCTTTCTCCAGCGCAACCAGCGCACCGTGCCAGGCGATATGGCCATGCAGAATTCCGCTTCGGTCGTATCCCGGCAACCAGTCGGTGATATGCGCCTCGGCCTCATCGCTGGCTCCGGACTCATGGAGCACATGGGCGAAGGCATGGGCAGCATTTACATTGTTTCGACGTACCTCCAGGCCACGCTGCGTCAGCTCCCGGCCGAGCGTCACGTTGCCATTCTCGCCATGGGCCCAGCCCCGGTAGGTCAGGAACCACCAGTCATCGGCCTCGAAGTGTCGAGCGTGACGCTCGCAGAGATCCACCCGTGCCTGGTCATGATCCGCCATGCCGGAAAACGCAAAGAGACCAAAGGCTCCAAGGGGCAGCGACAAGATCAAAATGTCCCGTGGCCAGCGGTCGGCGTGCGCAAGCGCGCCGTCGAGTGCCATGGCGGCCTGGCCGTTGATCGCGAGAGACAGGACGCCAACATGACTCCGCTCCCGCTCGGTCCCATGCCGGGCGACGAGTTCCTCGGCGGTAGCGATTCTAGAAAGCGCCTCCGCAGATTCGGCTTGAATGGCATGAAGGCGTGCGCGCGCCGCATACGCCAAGGCAAAGGACGGATCAGCGGTGATCGCCTCCTCCAATGTTTGTGATGCCCCCGGCCAGAGCGAGAGGAGGAGATCGAGGCCCGTCTGGTACTGTTCGGCCGCGAAATCGGAGCTTGTCGAGAGAGGCAAACCATAGCGGTCATGACAAGGCATAGCGCGGCTACTCCATCGATTATCATGTATTTTAGCGCAAGAAGGCGATTTGCTGTTCATCTAGGGAGCCGCTGTACAATTCAGCACGGGTGCCTCAAGCGATCAGCGAGGCTCAAGCACCGTGTCAGCGATCACTTGCTGACCACCTCAGGTGGCATTTTTGCCTGTTAGCCGGATTATCCGGCCGCCAGGCCAGATTCAAGACACACTGCCCCCGTCAGCACGGCCCTGGCACCGTCCTGCCAGCACCAGATTGCCGAGAGCCAAAAGGGTGAACAGGTGAGCCTGGTTCTTGGCCAACCCCTTGTAGCACACCTTCCGGTAGCCTAAGAGATTCTTGAGGACATGAAACGGGTGCTCAGCCGTGGCGCGGGTACTGACCTTTTCCTTCTCAATCGCCAGCAGTAGCGTTTTCATCGGGCTGTCGTCCATCTCCTTGATCGCGTAAGCGCTCCACCAACCCCATCTGTTCCGGCCTGACTCAGACCGGTCGAGTCTCTTTCCAGCGCCAGGGGAGCAGCGTGTCGAGATCATCATCCTCGCCGAGTGTCGGCAGGGTCTCGAACACGAATTGCAGGTAGTCGTAGGGTGACAGGCCGTTGGCCTTCGCCGTCTCGACCAGGCTGTAGATCGCCGCACTGGCCTGCGCGCCGCTCGGTGTTTGGCTAAATAGCCAGTTTTTTCGACCCACCACGAAGGGACGAATGGCATTTTCTACTGCGTTGTTGTCCAGCGGGATCAGCCCATCATCGAGGAAGCGGGTCAGCCGCTGCCACTGGCCATCCAGGTAGTGCAGTGCCTTGCCCAGCGCGCTCTTTGGCAGCACCTGCGTCAGCGACTTGTCGAGCCAGGTGCGCAGCTGGGAGACGCTGGCAAAGGAAGGTGAGGCCGACGAAGTCATGCCGATATTTTACCAAGCAGTGCCACCGCAGGCAGCAAAAACATCAACCAACTGCCTGAAAATCCAAGGCCTTATGGGGCTGCATGGCGCTGAGGTCATAGCCATCAAGAAGCCAATTCAGCTCCTGGCCCGACAGCGAGACCGTGTCGCCTTCCAGGCGGTCAGGCCACTTGAAGCGCTCGCGCTCCAGGCGCTTATACCAGACCACGAAGCCGTTACGTTCCCAGAACAGCTGCTTCATATTGTCGCGCTGGCGGTTGCCGAACACGAACACTGCCTCCTCGAAGGGATTGAGCTCCATGGCCTCCTGAACGAGCAGGGCCAGCCCGTCGATCTGCTTGCGCATATCGACGGGCTCGCGGCAGAGGTAGACCCGCAATCCGGTGTCCGGCCGAATCATCGGGCCACCTCCACGGCGACGAAGCGCTGCGGCCGATGGCGAGGTGGCACAGGCACATCCTGCACGACCAGGCGCTGCTCCCACGCCAGCAGTGACGACAGCTCCAGCCCTTGCTCGTCTGCGTACTCGCTCAGCGATAGTTGCCGAGAGGAGGCATGGAACAGATGGCCCAGCCAGAAGGCCTGTGTCGAGGTGAGGTCGGTCATGGTGTCCTCCTTGGAATCGGGTGACACCAGTCTGACGGACACTATTCAGCTGCAGAAGATGGGGTTTGTGGAGCGCTTACAGCTGCGTAGGCTATGCAGAAACCAGGGGGTCATTACAGGTGCTTTCTTCCCATGTGCAAAATATTCGATCAGAAAGTTACGCAATCGTCTTGCTGTATCTGATTGCTTGAGTTGAGGGTATGAGTCTTGAATTATTTGAGGCAAAATATCCGATTGCAGAGGCACTCCATCAGCATAAGAAGCGCCAGCTCCAAAGATGAAGACGGTTAAAGGCTTGTCGTTTTGGATTGGTAATGCTTCCATTCGGCAATGCACATCCTCAGCTAACGTTGGCGGTGATTGCAGCGTCCAGAAGCGGCCATTGAAGTTTTTCTGATGTATAACGCCCAAGCTCACTGGCGGGGATAGAGCGCAGCGGAGTCCCCGTCCAGTGGAGCGCTTTATTAGCCCTCACCCTGCCTGCGGCTGCGAGATGTCATAACGTAACTTGTCGGGTAGGAGCGTTCCCTGATATCCAGCACAGCAAAAACCGATATCCTTTCAAAATCGTTGGTTACGGACATGTTACTGAGAATGCATTAGGTGGCGTCGATCGTTTCGTTCCCACAAACTCCATCAAACCGAAATCGCACTTCTTTGTAGCTGTCAGCGATATATACCAGCAGCGCCCAGATAAATATAATAACACCTGCCATCTCAAGACTTTCCTCCACAGTTGCTATCATGCTGTAAGTAAAATTACGTTGGCCGTGCATTTCAGCGAAGTGTCCCCCGATAAGCTCGACACCGATGCTCCCCCCGATGTAGAGGGTCGCAGCCATCAAGAAAGTGAGTCTCGTTTTCGCAGGAAGACGCAACCAGAACCCCAGGAAGAACAACGCGAGAACGAGTACAAGTGCGATGCCAGGAATGACCCAAGCGTAATAGAAGATGCCGAGATTGTCATCACCCAACAGCTGGCTTACCGGCTTAATCAATCTCTCATGAAATGACCATGCCTCATCAACTGCCATGAACAAGAATCCGCATGAAAGGATTGCCCAATGCGACACGGGAGAACCGGTTTTCTTCCTTTTAAGCACGGTAATGACCGCAAGAAGTAGAGCTGCGAAAAGCAATAGAAACGTAGAGAAACCGGTCGGGATATTCTTCTCATCGTCGACGTAAAAGAGCCGAACAACCCCATTAACATGGTTATTCCCAGTCAGATATGTCGTCAACTGCCCTCCGATGCTGGCCAGAGCCAGAAGACAAGCCACTGCTCCTAATACGCGAGCAATTGTAGACGGATTCAGTGATATTTGATTGATTACCATATCAAATGGATCGCTACTCCGTTGTTGTCAGGGCTACAGGTATTAGGCGGCATGCTCGAAATTTCACTTGAACGCGCCTTTATCGTATTAAATAATGTTATGCTTCGCGTTTAGCCACCTCTCATCCTATTGAAATCCTTAAGTATTAAGTATAGCTCGGCAGTATAACTGCCAATCATCGTGCATGCTGCATATGCCCAATGAACGTACTCGCTAGCTTTTCCAGCATGTCAATTCCGGCACAAAACCTATTTATCAGCATAGACTAACATTCCTATAGCCTCTCCATCCGCGCCTCCTCTTCCGGGCAGGGTGCAATCAATATCATTTCCGAACGAACATTGCTTTCCTGGTAGACATACAGGCGATCCTGCGCTAAGGCGCCAGCCGGAATCAGAAGGCTGCCTGCCAACAACATGATGAAGGTTCGCAAGATCAATACTCTCGTCAATTTTTTTTGACCCAAGATTATAGGTAACGTTCAACGGCAAGATTCCGAATCCTGTTAGCACCGCCTAGTATTAAAGAAAAATACGCTGGTGCCGCTACCACCATGGCATGGCGAACAGGCTTCCGGCATCATTTCCATTAGGAAACATCTCTGACAACGCGCTCATACCATTCGCTTATAACTACAATCAGGAATTACAATCAAATCACAATCAGAGACAGACCCTAATTTCCCGCTCCCACACCGATGCGCATACTTGTAACATTCTCTGGCACGTCGGCTTTGGGTCGATACCGGCCGGCCAGGTACCAACGATCCCGCGCAATAGCCGGCATGGATTTTCGACATATTTATACCATTATGCCTCCTTCCTTCGCGCTGCAAGCAGTGCTCCCACAAGGGCCCTTTTCGGTGCGGAGTGTGTTTTGATGCTTCAGGTCGTTTCCAGCCATCACACCTCACCTTCCGCCTGTCGGTAGACTAGATATTGATGACCACATTTTCGACAAGTCGCCGTGTAATCCGGGCCGCCCTTGGATACCTTGACGCTCTTCCAACCACAGGCGGGGCATGGCTGCTTCATCGAAGTATTGGCGCTGCAGCTGCCACACTTCACGTAGTAGCCGTACTGACCATACATGCCAGTCAGGTTATTGTCCTCTCCACAATTCTTGCAGGCCATCAAGCTGTTTAGCGAGGGCTTGATTGGGGCAGATGGCGCTTTGCTGTCTGCCTCTGAAGTGGCCATGTAGCTTGGACTCGGGGAGTCGCTGACCGAATCAGCGCTCAGGGACGAGGGCTGCTGAGCCTCGATTTCCAGCTCGGGGTTATTCGAGCTCCCCTGCAGATTCATCGTGTGATCGACCAGATAATTGCCAAGGTTCTCCAGCTCTTTCATGGTAAAGCGTGGTTTGGCCTTGAGGTACTCCGTAACGACGTTACCCACAATCTCCCGAATTTTCTTGGCCACAAACTCCGTCTTTACGACCTTGCGAGCAACATCTTTCGGCATCTTGTTGCGATGCAAGATCGCGGTGCTAGAGACGGCACAGAGGACCTGCCAATCGCGGCCACCTACTTTCGCTTGGATACCTAACATCTTGCCGAGAAGATACTCTACATTGGCCCTGATCAACCTATGCAAGAGTTGCTTCTGCAACTCCGCCTGGCGAATCGGTGACGGTATGCCCGTCCAGGTGCCCTTGTAGCTGCGCGACCACTCCCCCTCGGCATTGACCGTCACCTCACCGACGATGCTTTTCGATTCGATGATGATGAAGCCGTAGGGATGGATCACCAGGTGGTCGATCTGGGCGCGCTCGCCGCCGTGCTCGATGACCAGGTCGTGGATGATGCGAACCTGCTCGCTGTCCCCGAATTCCCGGCGCAGGTGGAAAGCAACGTCCTGCTCCTGCTTGTGGCCATAGAAGCCCCGCTCATCGCCCCCGGAATAGGCTTCCTTTTCCTTAAGTATCATTGTGACGTTCCCTGCTTGCGGCCAGTCTACCGGCATCGCCCTGTCAAACAGCCTGCCACTAAATAAGCTGAACAACCAGTGACCTTAAGGGTGATCTTGACCTGAGCCCGAAGCGCCACGGGTCAGGCATCCCGCGACGCCTCATGCCCCGGCCCCTCCTCGTGGACCAGCTCCACGTCGACGATCCGCGAGCGGCTCATGACGATCTTCCAGCGCTGCAGCATTGGCGCGCCATCGCCCTCCACCTCGCGGATCACCAGGTTGATCAGGTGGCGCTTCTCCACCGGCTCGCGGACCACCTGCCCCTTCTCCTCGAGCCGGTAGACATGATGGCTGCCCTTGTCCATCAGTCGCGCCAGCGGCGAGAGGTCCAGGGTCAGGGTCTCGCGGGTGCGGTCATAGCCGCTGAGGAAGCGGGTCGGCGACATGCGCGAGTTGGAGCGGTAGTGCAGCACCACCTCCTCGCGCTGGGCCAGGTTGCGCTTGCGCACCCGGCGGATCTCCTCGTCGAGCCGGGCGTAGCGCTGGTAGTCGAACCACTCGAGCTGGCGGCCCAGTACGGCATTGCTGGTGGGGTCGAGGTAGCGGCGCCGCCACTTGGGACGACCGCGTCGCAGCCAGCGCCATAGGGTGATGCGCAGGTCGTCCTTGAACACCTCACGCAGCGCATAGATCACCGCCAGGGTCAGCACGAAGAGCGCGGTGATGTCGCCCAGGGCTGCCCGGGCCTGCAGCAGGCCCAGGGAGACGAAGACCATCACCACCGCCGTGGCGAAGGCCTTCACCGCCTTCTGCTCGCCGCCGCCGAGTTCCTGGCTGCGCTGCTTGAGGGTCACGGGATACTCGATCAGCCGCCGCAGCAGGCGCATCTTGTTGGACATCCGGGTCGGGTCACGGGTGACCCGCTCGGAGTTGTACTCCCGGGCGCGGCGATGCTCGATCTCGACGCGGCATATCGCCAGCAGGCGCTCGCGGATCGCCCGGTAACCGTTGCCCCGCGGCAGCTGGGCGATCAGCGCCAGCAGGCTCTGCTCGGTGAACCAGGAGAGATAGTTGTCGATGTTGGCGTAGTAGCGATGCAGACTCTCGTCGTCCGGCTCCTGGCGGCGCAGCCGCCCCAGGATGCCCCGGGCCAGGTCGGCGGTCTCCTCGAGCCGGGTGCGCAACTGGTCGGCCTGCTCGTCATCCTGCGCCATGGCGCTCTGGGCGGGCGCCGGGTCCTTCTTGGCACTGTCGTCGCCGCGCTTCTCCGCCTTCCGCACACGACGCGAGAGCTCCAGCAGCGCCTGGGTGGAGCGCTCCAGGGCCACCACGTACTGGTAGGCGTAGAGGCTCAGCCCCAGGCGGTACTGGCCGGCGTCGAGGCGCTTGCCCGCCAGGCGGCTCATCACCAGCGGCAGCCGGTGACGGTCGCTGTAGTAGGTGCGCTTGACATGGATGCCGCCGTGGTAGAACGCCTCCTCCGAGAGTACGTGGGGGTTCAGGCCCAGCTCGGCGGGCACGAAGAGGAACACATCCAGCCGGTGGGAGGTCTCCTCGCGGAGCACGCGAGAGACCTTGAGGTGCAGGCTGTCCCGGCGCTCGACCGTGATCGGGTGGCTCGCCATGGGGACTAGGCGGGATCCGGGGAACCGCCCCGGGCACTGGTGTCGCCCGCGGGGTCGGCGATGCCCGCCTCGCCGGGCCGCCGGCCGCTGGCATCGCGGGCCTCGGCGCCCTCGCCGGTGCCGTCCAGGCGGCCGCCACCACGCCCCTCCATGCTGACGCTGAGCCGCGGCACGCCGAGGTCGACTGACTGCGTCTCCATGCGCTGCTTGAGCAGCAGGTTGAAGGCCCGCGCCACGTCCCACTGCATCTCGGGGGCGGTGCGAAAGCGCATGCGCAGGATGGCGCAGCCGTCCTCGAAGCTGTCGATGCCCTGCATCTCCAGCGGCGACCAGATGTAGTGGCGCATCATGGGGTCCTGGCGCAGCTCCAGGGCGGTCTCCTGCATCAGGGTGGTGGCATCGTCGATCTTCATGTCGAAGGGGATGCGGACCCGCATCAGGGCGATGCCGAACTGGCGCGACATGTTGTGGATGGACTCGATGCGGCTGAAGGTGATGATGTGCACGATGCCGTCGAGATCGCGCAAGCGAACAGTGCGCAGGGTCAGCCCCTCGACGGTGCCCATATGGCCGTTGATCTTGACGAAGTCGTCCACCGCCAGCGAATCCTCGATGAGGATGAAGATGCCGGTGATCAGGTCCTGCACCAGGGTCTGGGCACCGAAGCCCACGGCGAGGCCGATCACGCCGGCACCGGCCAGCAGCGGTGTGACGTTCACCCCCAGGTTGGCCAGGCCGACGATGGCCGCGATGATCACGATGGTGGCGAAGATGATGTTGCGGATCATCGGCGTGATGGTCTGCGCCCGGGCCAGGTTGACCCGCCGCCCCCGGGCGCGTGCCGGGCTGGTCAGGGCGCGCTGGATGGCGGTGTCGGCGAAGATCCAGATCAGCCAGGCCAGCAGCACGGTAAAGCCGATGGCCAGCAGGGCCTGCCCGATGCGCACGCTGGCCACCCCCTGCTGGCCGATGCCGATCAGCGACCCCCCCCACACCTGCAGCGAGAGCTCGGCGAAGGCGATCCAGGCCAGCACATGGGCCAGGGCATAACCGAAGCGCTCCAGGCGCCGGCGATAGTCGCTCAGCCGCCGGCGCTTCGAGCGACGCTCGCCGTGCCGGCGGATCAGGCCGGTGACGACCAGGGTCAGCACCAGCAGCGCGGCCGAGATGATCGAGCGAGCCAGCGCCGTGCCGACGTCGCCCACAGTGATGAAGATCGCCAGCAGCGAGCCCCCCACCAGCAGCAGGGCCGGCACGTGCCACAGGCCGCCCACCAGCCGTACCACCTCCGTGGAGCTACCTCTGTCGCGCCGCAGCGTATAGGGACGATTACGAATCAGATGCTTGATCGGGCGCTTGAAGCGCAGGATGAAGCGCCCGCTGATCAGAGCGGCCAGCATGTTGGCCAGCACCGACATCAGGCTCGCCAGGTCGCCGCCAATGATGCCCGAGAGGCGGGTGGAGTTGAAGGCATCGCCCAGCGCGATCAGCGCCCCGATGATGAACAGCGGCCTCAGGCTCTGCTGCTGCAGGATCTGCACGGCGATGAACCGATGACCGCTGGTAAAGACCGAGATCACCGTCTCCACCACCACCGAGAGAGTGCGCCCACACAGCGCCACATAGGCGATCACCAGGGTCGCGGTACGCCCCGAGCTCTCAGGCACCAGCTGGGCGATGCCCAGCACCAGCAGGAAGGCCAGCGCCCAGGGCAGCATGCGGCGCAGGAAGTGCACCACCAGCAGCCAGGCCCGAGGCTCGCGGGGCAGGTCCAGGGGCCAGCCCCGGCGCCTGGCCAGCAGCCGCCCCAGGGCAATCAGGATCACCAGCAGCCCGGCCCAGATCACCAGCAGCACGGTCAGCTCGATAACGAAGCGCAGCAGCTCGGCATTGCCGGTCTGCACCACCAGCGCCACCAGGTCGGACGCGCCCTCCCGCAGCTGGCGCTGCCATTCGTCCACCGGCGACCCGCCGGCCTCGGCCTGCTCGCCGAGGTCGCTGATGGTCTCCGCCAGGGCGCCGAGCAAGCCCTGGGGACGGGTGATGCCGGCCTCCTCGGCGGCCGGGTCGTGGGCCTGCTGCAGCTGGCGCAGGCTCTCCAGCAAGGCCTGGCGCTGCTCGGCATCCTCGAGGGTGGTGATCACCTCTTCCAGCGAGGCCTGGAAGGCCTGGGGATCGTGGGAGGCCGACTCGTCCCCGTTCCCCGGAGTCAGGGCAGAAAGGGGGGTGGTCTGGGCCGAGGCCGCCGTCGACAGCAGCATCGTCAGCAACAGCCACGTCAGCAGGCCTCGCATGACGACTCGCATCCGGTTCGCTTCAGGCACTCTCTCGACTCCCTGGCATCTTGTCTCCCTGGTCTCTCGTCTCTCTGGTGAACGAATGGCGGACCGGGCCGCATCCATGATCCCCGAGGCAGTGTGATAGGCTGCCGACACCACGCCCTACAGGATGCCGTCATGACGCCGCAACCGCCACCCGAACCCCGCAACGCCGATGGCGAGACGCGCCGCGTCGGTGTCGAGATAGAGTTCGCCGGCCTGCCCCCCCGGGAGACGGCCGAGCTGGTGCGCGAGCTATTCGGCGGCGAGATCAAGGTGCTCAGCCCCCATCGCCTCAAGGTGACCGGTACCCGCTGGGGCGAGTTCGGCATCGAGCTGGACACCCAGTACGCCCACCCCGACCAGACCGTGGTGGATGCCGAGGCCGCCGGCGACAGCGAATGGGAACGCATGCGCCTGGACTTCCACGCCCGGACCCGGGAGCTGATCGGCGACGTGGTCACCGGCCTGGTGCCCACGGAGATCGTCTGCCCACCGGTACCCTGGGACGAGCTGGAAGACCTCGACGCGCTCTTCGAGGCGCTGCGCCACCATGGCGCCAAGGGCACGGATGCCAGCCTGCTCTACGGCTTCGGCCTGCACCTCAATCCCGAGGTGCCGAGCCTCGAGGCCGAGAGCCTGCTGGCCTACCTGCGCGCCTACCTGCTGAGCGCCGCCTGGCTGCGCGAGCAGATCCACGTGGACATCACCCGTGAGGTGCTGCCCCATGCCAACCCCTTCCCCCGGGCCTATGCCCTGAGGGTGCTCGACCCGGACTATACCCCTGACCTGGACACCCTGATCGACGACTACCTGGCCGACAACCCGACCCGTAACCGCGAGCTGGACATGCTCCCGCTGTTTGCTCACCTGCGTCCGGACCATCCCCACGAGCTGCTACGCAACAAGCTGGTCAAGGCGCGTCCGACCTTCCACTATCGCCTGCCCAATGCCCAGCTCTCCGAACCGGGCTGGGGCGCGGTGACGGAGTGGAATCGCTGGCTGGAGGTCGAGCGCCTGGCCGCTACCCCGGAGACCCTGGCCGAGCGCAGCGCGCAGTTCCTCGCCCGCCATCGCCCCTCGGCGCCACGCCGCTGGTTGACCCGCCTGCGCCGCTGGGTGTCACGCCGATGAGCCGCAAGACACGCCCGCTGATCGGCATCACCACCTCCGACGCCAAGAGCCGGATCGCCTGGTGGTTCGACTGGTTTGCCGTCTGGCGCCACGGCGGCCGGCCGCGGCGGCTGTCGCCCTCGCGCCCCTTCCCCGAGGCGCTCGATGGCCTGATCATCGGCGGCGGCGACGACATCCAGGCCCACCTCTACGACGACGAGATGCTGAGCCTGGACGTGCGCGTCGACCCGCAGCGCGATGAGCTGGAACTCGAACTGCTGGAGCGTTTCATTCCCCTGGGCAAGCCGGTGTTGGGCATCTGCCGCGGCGCCCAGCTGATCAATGTCTACCAGGGGGGCACCCTGGATCCGGACATCTACACCACCCATGAGGGGCTCAAGCAGCGGCGTACCGTGCTGCCCCGCAAGACCGTGGATATCGTCGCCGACAGCCAGCTGCATCGCATACTCGAGGTGAGCTGGTGTCGCATCAACAGCCTGCACCACCAGGCGGTGCAGCGGACCGGCAAGGGCATCGAGATCGTCGCCCGGGACCGCGATGGCCTGGTGCAGGGCATCGAGTCCCACGACCACGAATTCCTGATTGGCGTGCAGTGGCACCCCGAGTGGCTAGTCTTCAACCGCCCCCAGCAGCGGCTGATCCGCGCGCTGGTGGAGGCCGCCCAGCGCGGCATCGCCTCGCCCTCGCCGTAGCACGGCCCGGGGAGAGAGCTGCCTCCGGGACAAGAGCGACAGCCACAACAAGACGCCGGGACCACCCTGCGGTGGCCCCGGCGCGGATACTGTCCGGCCCGGCCGTCAAGGCCGGCGCCGGGCTCAGTTTTCCAGCTTCGCCGACAGGCTTATCTCGGCGTTGAACAGCTTGGAGACGGGGCACCCTTCCTTGGCCTTGTCGGCCGCATCCTGGAAGGCCGCCTCGTCGGCACCCGGGATCTTCGCCACGGTATCCAGGTGAATGGCGGAGATGGCGAAGCCGCCCTCGACCTCCTCCAGGGACACCTTGGCCTCGGTGGCAATGCGCTCGGCGGTCAGGCCGGCCTCGCCCAGGATCAGCGACAGGGCCATGGAGTAGCAGCTCGCATGGGCGGCACCGATCAGCTCCTCCGGGTTGGAGCCCGCCTCGCCCTCGAAGCGCTTGGCGAAGCTGTAGGGAACGTCCTGGAGAACGCCGCTCTGGGTGGATACCGTCCCCTTGCCATCCTTGAGGCCGCCTTGCCAGACAGCGCTGCCGGATTTCTTGATGCTCATGTCGACTCCTTCTCGTTGTCAGGGGTGAAGCGTTGCCCCTACAACATACACCATGGGGATGCCCCCCTCGCGGCACAAGGGCGATTGCATTGACGAGCGACAGCGACCAGACTAAATGAAAAACATTTCCAGATAATTCCGCCGGGAGATCCCCATGCCGACACCGCCCAGCGTGCGACTCGCCGCCACCGACCGGGAAGCGGCCCGCGACCTGCTCGGCCACCCCGAGGTCGCGGAGGTCGCCGCGGGGCTCGGCATCACGCCCACCCAGCTGCTACTGGCCTGGGCGATCCGCCCGCTCGATGGCAACAGGGACGTGATCGTCATTCCCAAGGCCACCCGCCTGGCGCACGTGGAGCAGAACGCCGCCGCCCTGTCGGTCGAGCTGGATGCCGAGAGCCTGGCCCGCCTGGATGCCGCCTTCCCGGCGCCCCACCGAAAGACGCCGCTGGATATCGTCTAGGAGCTGCTTCGCAACTTGGCCAGCGCATCGGAGAGGGCCTCATGGCCCAGCTCGCGCATCGCCGCTATATTGCGCGCAGGAATCCCCGCCGGGTCCGGGTGGTGGGCCAGGGCCCGCTCAAGGCCTTCCTCGCGCAGCAGGTGCCACATCGGGAAGGGCGAGCGGTTGGTGAAGTTGGCGGGATCTTCCGGCTCGGCGTCGGCAAAGACGTAGTCCGGGTGGAAGCTCGCCAGCTGGTAGGTGCCCTCATAGCCCTGCTCCGCCAGCAGCGCCTCGGCGATCTCCAGCAGGTCCAGGTAGTCGTCGAAGTCGTCGAGCCCCTCGGTGAGCACCAGCAGGGTGGTCTCCACCTCGGGGGTCTCGTCAAGGTGGCGGCAGGCATCGAACAGCGCCAGCAGCGCCGCCTCGCGGTCCGAGGCCGGCACCGCCACATAGCGGATGGTATCGCGGGCCACCTCGCGGCCGGCGAAGGGACAGACATCGCGGGCGACCACGAAGGTCTCGACCCAGGCACGGGTGGCAGCAAGCGGATCGGGGGATGCGGTCATGGTCGCCTCGGTAAGGGTAAGGGATCGTATAGAAAGGGAGCGGCAGTATAGCCCAGGCGGCCACCCTACCCTATCGACCCCGCCGCGAGGCCAGGCGATCGGCCAGTCGGGTCGGCTCCGGCAGCTTGGTCCGCCCCAGGCAGCGAATCACCCAGTCCAGCGCCGTGGGCAGGGTCAATCGATGCCCCGGCGAGACGAAGATCGGCTTGACCTTCACCCGCGAGCGCAGCACTGCGCCGATCACCTCGTCATCCGGGCCATCCACCAGCGGCGTCCAGTCGCCTCGCGCCGGCCCGGGCTCGCGGTGGCGGCCACACAGCCGCGACTTGGCCACGCCGATGGTGGGCAGGTCGAGCCACAGCCCCAGATGGCTGGCCACGCCGATGCGCCGCGGATGGGCGATGCCCTGGCCATCCACCATCACCAGTTCCGGGCGCACCTCCAGCCGCTCGAAGGCCGCCAGCGCCGCCGGCACCTCACGAAACGACAGCAGCCCCGGCACATATGGCATGCGCGTCGGCTCGCGATGCACGACTTGCTCCACTATCTCAAGGGTTGTCGGCTCGAACTCGCCTTCGGCGCCCGGCGGCCACGCCAGCACCACCACCGCCGCCCGGGTGATCGCACCATCCTGCTCGAAGCCAATATCCACGCCGGCGATGCGGCCTACCGGGTCGAGTCGGTCCTCGCGCTCCACCTGCCCGGCCAGGCGCTTCTGCAGGGCGATGGCCTCGCGGGGGGCGAGGTCCCAGTCGTGCAAGGGGGAATTGGGCATCGGGGCTCCCTGATTCGTCGGCGTCGCTCGGGTTAGACTACGGCTTTTGCCGCGCGACGGAACACCGGGGAGCCGATGCTGACACTGATCCATACCGCCGACTGGCACCTGGGGCAGAGCTTCCATGGCCAGGAGCGCCACGCCGAGCACCGCGCCTTCCTCGCCTGGCTGCTCGACACCCTGGTGGAGCGCCGTGCCGATGCCCTCCTGGTGGCCGGCGACATCTTCGACGTGGTCAACCCTTCGCTGCGCGCCCAGGAACTGCTGTATGACTTCATCGTCGGCGCCCACGAGCGACTGCCGAGCCTCAACATCGTGCTGATCGCCGGCAACCACGACAGCGGCAACCGCATCGAGCTGCCCGCCCCGCTGATGCGCCGGTTGCGCACCCACGCCCTGGGCCGGGTGCGTTGGCTGGACGACGGCACGCTCGACGCCGAACGCCTGCTGGTGCCGCTCACCGACGCCGCCGGCGAGACCCGCGCCTGGTGCCTGGCGCTGCCCTTCCTGCGCCCCGCCGAGGTCACCGGCGCGTCGCTGACCAACGAGGCGACCGACGAGGCACCGAACTACTACGTCAGCGGCATTAGCCAGGTCCACACCCAGCTGATCGCGGCCGCAAAGTCGCGTCGCGAGTCCGGCCAGGCGCTGGTGGCGATGAGCCACGCCCACCTGCACGGCGCAGCCGTCTCCGAGGCCAGCGAGCGGCCCATCGTGATCGGCGGCGAGGAGTCGATCTCGGCCGCCCTCTTCCCGCCGGAGATCGCCTACGTGGCGTTGGGTCACCTGCACCGCGCCCAGCAGGTCGGCGAGGCGCGCATCCGCTATAGCGGCAGCCCCCTGCCGCTGGACTTCAGCGAGGTCAGCTACCCTCACCAGGTGGTGGCGGTGACCCTCGACGGCGAGGCGCTGACCGCGACCGAGTCGCTCCCCGTGCCACGCCCGGTGGCCATGCATCGCATCGGCCCCGCTCCGCTGGATGAAGTGCTGGCCGAGCTCGAGGCGCTCGAAGAAGAGCCGGTATTTGAGCGCGAGCGCTGGCCCTGGCTGGAGGTGCGCGTCGAGCTCGACGCCCCGATCCCCGATCTGCGTGCCCGGGTGGAGGCGGCCCTCGAGGGCAAGGCGCTGCGCCTGCTGCGCCTCGAGCGCCGCCTGCCCCGGACCGAAGGCGAGGCGACGCCGGCACGGGTCGACCTGGAGAGCCTCGGCCCGCGCAGGCTCTTCGAGCGCACCTGGGAATCGCGCTGGGGCCGGCCGCCGGGGGACGACGTGCTCGCCGACTTCGACCGGCTGCGCCAGGACATGCTCGATGCCGACGACGGTGACGACAGCCCCCGGGAGGGTCGCCCATGAGGATCCTCTCCCTGCGCCTGGAGAACCTGGCCTCGCTGCCCGGCCCGCTCGAACTCGACTTCACCACGGCCCCGCTTCGCGATGCGGGTCTCTTCGCCATCACCGGCCCCACCGGCGCCGGCAAGAGCACCCTGCTCGACGCCCTGTGCCTGGCGCTCTATGGCGGCACGCCGCGGCTGCGCCAGGCGCCGGCCCGCGACAGCCAGGTCGATGACACCCCGGACTCCACCCTGACCACCAGCGACCCGCGCACCCTGCTGCGCCGCGGCACCGCCGCCGGCTACGCCGAGGTGGATTTCCTGGGCCGCGACGGGCGCCGCTACCGCGCCCGCTGGGCGGTGCGCCGCGCCCGGGAGAGGGTCGGCGGCAAGCTGCAGAAGGCCGAGCAGTCACTGCGCGACCTCGAGGACGACCGCCTGCTCACCACCCAGAAGCGCGAGTTCGATCGCCTGCTGCCGGAGCGCCTCGGGCTCAGCTTCGACCAGTTCACCCGTGCCGTGCTGCTCGCCCAGAGCGAGTTTGCCGCCTTCCTCCAGGCCGACGACAACGAGCGCAGCGACCTGCTGGAGCGCCTCACCGGCACCGCCGAGTACTCGGCGATCTCCATGGCCGCCTACCGCCGCGCCAGCGAGGCGAAGAGGGCCGTGGACACCCTGGAGGCGAGGCTTGCCGACGACCTGCCCGCCGAGCCCGAGACCCGTGCCGAGCTGGAGCGCACCGCCACGGCCACCCGGCAAGCGCTCACAGACCTGCAGGCCCAGGCGGAGTCGCTCCAGGCGAAGTGGCGCTGGCACGACGACGATGCCCGCCTGCACGAGGCCTACCACCAGGGCCTGACGCAGCAGCAGAGCGCCGAAACCGACTGGCAGGCGCTCGCCGAGCTGCGCGCCGACCGCGAGTGGCGCCGGCTGATCGCCCCGAAGCGCCATGCCCTCACCCGCCAGACCGAGCTCCCCGGCGAGATTTCCGCCCTGGAGGCGAGCCACGCCGAGACCCGCAAGGCGCGAGAGGCCGCCAGCGCCGAGCAGCAGGCGGCAGGGAGCGCGCGAGTGCGGGCCGAGCAGGCGCTGAGCGAGGCCTCGGAGGCGCGCCGCCGGGCCGAGCCCGAGCTGCGCGAGGCCCGCGAGGAGGCCCAGCAGCTGGCCACCCGAGAGAAACAGCTCGCCGACCTGGAGGCGGCCCGCGCCCGACAGCAGGCGCAGGCCGATACGCTTGCCCGTGAGCAGCGCAAGGCCGAAGCGCAACAGCAGGCCCGAGCGCGGCAACGCGACGACTGGCAGGCGACCCTCAAGCGGTGGGTGGGCGCTCACTCTCGCCTCGACGACGCCCGCCAGGCCGCCCAGCAGCACCACGACCAGGCCGCCCGTCGTCACCTGGCCCTGGGCGAGCTGGCCAGCCGCTGGCAGGAGCTCGACCGCACGGAGCAGGCGCGGCACCGGCTGGCCAGGCAGGTCAGCGACGACCGGGCCCGCCGGGACAGGCTGCTGGCCGAGGGCCATCGCGCCCGTAAGCGCCTGGACAGGGCCCAGAGCCACCTCGACTCGGTGACCGCGCTGGTCGAGCGCAGCCGCGCCGTGCGCAGCGAGAGCGTGGTGCGCCTGCGCGAGGCCCTGCAGGAAGGGGAGCCCTGCCCGGTGTGCGGCGGCCTCGACCACCCCTGGCGCCAGCACCCGCCGGCTACCCCAGAGGCCGCCCAGATCAACGCCCAGGAAGCGGAAGAGACGCGCCAGCTCGACGAGGCTCGGCAGGCCCGCGACACGGCCCAGCAGCAGCGCGATGAACTGCTGGGCGAGTACCGCGCCGTGGAGGCCTCGCTCACTCGGCACCAACAGGACCTGGAGACGGCCGAGCGGCAGCGGGATACGGCCCGCCACGCCCTGGAGGCCCACCCCCTGCAGCAGGAACTCGCCGCCATCGATGCGCCCGAGCGGGAAGACTGGCTGCAGGCCCAGCGCGAACAGAGCGACACCCGGCGCCGCCAGGAGCGCCAGCGCCTGGATGCGCTGGCCCGGGCCGAGGCCGAGCTGGCCCCGCTGGAGCAGGCGCTGCAGGAGGGCCGGGTGGCGCTGGCACGCCTGGAGGCCGAGAAGGCCAGCGCCGAACGGCAACTGACCGAGCTGGACGAGCAGCTGCCGCCGCTAAGGAAACAGCGCGACGAACTCGCCCGCGCCCTCGCCGACCGGCTAGGCGAGCACGCCTCGCCGGACGCCTGGCAGCAGCAGCTCGACGCGGACCAGGAGCGTGCCCGCCAGGCGCGGGATGGCGCCCAGGCGCGTTGGCACGACGCCCAGCAGCAACACCAGCGCCTCACCCAGCAGGCCGAGCATGAGGCCGGCCAGCTCGAGCAGCGCCGCGACGAGCAAGAGACCCTGGCCCGCGAGCTGGCCGACTGGCGCCAGGCGCACCCCGAGCTGACCGATGCCACCCTGGCGCGGTTGCTGGCCCAGCCCGAGGAGGACGCCCGCCGCGAGGAGCGGCGCATCGAGGCGGCCGACCAGGCCCGCCAGCGCGCCGCCGCCACCCTGGCCGAGCGGCGCGACGCCCTGCTGCGCCACCGCCGCGACCGGGGCCTGACCGAGGGGAAAAGCGAGGGAAAGAGCGAGGAACACAACAACGCGGCGCTGCTGAATGATGCCGTAGCCGAGGAGCTGCACCGCCGCCGGGAGACCCTGGAGGAGGCCCAGGCCGAGCTGGCCCCGCGCCTGGAGGAGGCCCAGCGGGCCCGCGACAGCGCCGCCTTCGCCCTGAGCGACGACGAGCGTAAGCGCGAGCGCCGCAAGGCCGGCCAGGCTGAGCTGGACGCCGCCCAGGCCGAATACCGCCGCTGGGGCCAGATCAGCGAGCTGATCGGCTCCGCCGACGGCAAGGCCTTCCGGCGCATCGCCCAGGCATACAACCTGGAGCAGCTGCTGGAGCACGCCAACGCCCACCTGGCCGGCCTCAGCCGCCGCTATCGGCTGGTGCGCGGCGGCAGCCCCCTGGGCCTGCTGGTGGAGGACCATGACATGGGTGACGAGCGCCGCTCGGTGCACTCCCTCTCCGGCGGCGAGACCTTCCTAGTATCGCTGGCCCTCGCCCTGGGGCTGGCCTCGATGGCATCCGGGGAGCTCACCATCGAGTCACTCTTTATCGACGAGGGCTTCGGCAGCCTCGACCCGCAATCCCTGGCGCTCGCCATGGAAGCGCTCGACGGCCTACAGGCGCTGGGGCGCCGGGTGGGGGTGATCTCCCACGTCCAGGAGATGCACGAGCGCATCCCGGTGCAGATCCAGGTGGAACCGCTGGGCAACGGCACCAGCAGGGCGAGGCTGGTGAGCCAATAAGGCCCGAGAAATAACTCGCTATCGCGATGGTTATGGAATCCTATCGATAGCGAGCCGCTTTTCCTGGCTCAATTTGTCCACATTCGGCAAGGTATCCACTTAGCGACATCCAGACACTCCTGCTCCTTGCTCTCGGTCTTCTCGTAGAGCGCCAGCATGGTCGGCAGGTCACCGACGGTCTCTATACAGGGCACCATTAATGGACAGTTGGTGGAGGACAGGAGGGCGATGATGTAGCGCCCTCTCCGGCCGTCAGCGCACCTCACGGCGCCGCGCAGATCTCGAAGGCCTCGGCGAAGGCCCGATAGGTGGCCCGCTCGCGGGAGCGATCGAGCACTGAGAAGCGGATCGAGCGGAAGCGACCCTCGAAAGGGGCGCCTTTCCCCAGCGCATCCCGGAATGCGGCTGCGACGTCGCGAGGATCATTGCCAAAGACCCCGCAGCCCCAGGCTCCGAGCACCAGGTCCGTCAGCTCATGGTACAGGGCGAGCCCCAGGATCAGGGTGACCCGCTCGCGGAGCACCGCCCGGAGGTCGTTGGCCTGTGACGGCTGATGCGCCCGTACAGCGCCGGCATTGGGCGCGGGACAAGTGATGAACGCCACGGTGTACGGCGCAGCCAGCAGCACCCCGGTGTCGTTGCGAAACACCGGACAGTCCGGGGAGTAGATCGCGCGGTGGGAATACAGCGGGGACGTCATGGCACGGTGATAGCGGTAATAGTCGGGACACCGACGCAGGCTCGGGTAGAGCCCCGAGCTGCGTGCCAGGCTCTCCTCCTGCGCCTGGCTCCCGCCGAGGAAGCCGCCGCCCGGTTTTTTCGCCGAGGCGAAGTTGAGTACGCCTATGGGCCGATCCGGCAAGCGACGGCGCAGCTCGGCCGCAGCGGCGAGCGTGCTCTGGTTGACCACCTCGATGTCCGTTTTTTTCGAGGGAGTTGCCCGCGACAGAACACGCTCCCGCAAATGCTGGAGCTCGTCCGGAGTGTATGACCGAGTGCCGGCCAGACAGCACCGCAGGGCATCGCTGATATCGACGTAACCGTCGTCGCCTAGTTGGTATCCTCCCGCCTCGAGAATCTCCAGCGTCTTCTCGGCCAGTTGAGATCTCGCTTTCCGATTCATGTTTCGGTTTGATCCATGTACCGCCTCCGAGGATTGCCGATGCCGCTCGTTGAGATTCCACGCCTCGGGTGCGGCTGAACCGCCTTTCCCTACCGAAAATCATCGAACACCCGAATCAGCAACGCCAAGGGCTGTACTGGTCGAGCACGTCGACGGCGTGGCTCTGACCTGCCGCCTGGCCGGGGGTCAGGCCTTGCCCCCGGACCGGCTTGTCAGCGGCGACTCTCGGCATCACGCGCCGTGGTAGCCATCCTCCTCGGGGTTCTCGTGCTCACCCCGGGGCAGCTCGCCGACCCACGACAGGGCGCCGACGTATTCCCGGTGGGGAAAGGTGTGGATATCCACCGACTTGAACAGGTGATCCTCCAGATGGGCGAGATGCTTGATCCACTCCTTGTCGGTGATCACGGCGACACGTTGATAGCGCTCGAGGTCGCCGAGTTGGGTCAGGCCATAGCCGACGTCCTTGAGCAGAGCCGTCAGGGTCATCCAGCGCAGGCCATCGAGCTCGGCCAACAGGCTGATGCGGGGATGGTTGCGCTTGGCGGCCTCGATGGCATCGATGGCCTGTTGCAGCTCTCGGGCCGAGACCACACCGCCGATCTTCATGGCCACGACGTGGTCCGCCGAGTGGGTGATGAACTCCAACATGGTGATCTCCCTGGATCGTGGAGGATGAGAATGCCCTGAGTGCCTTCAGCATAGCCGCGATGGGCTCGCCTGAGCCGCGGCGGCTCAGCCTGCCTCATGAATAAGGCGAGCTCACCTATCTGGCCACGAACTCAGTTTTCACGACCCTGTTCGCTACGTCCTGTGGCATCTTGTCACGATGCAGGATGGCAGTGCTGGAAATGGTGCACAGCGTGCGCCATTCGGCAGCGCTCCCACGAGAGCCGCTTTCGCGGCTCACGCGGACGAGCGGCCGCTCGGGTCGAGGATCTCCCGGGCCATCTCGCGCCCCTGCGGGGTGAGCCGCAGGGCCTCGCCCTCGCGCACGATCAGCCGCCGGTCGCTGCTGCGCTGCACCACCCGGCCGGCCTTGGCGGCATCCCAGCGCAGGTGCTCGCGCAGGGCGCGAATGACGTTCTCCACGCCCTGCTCCGGCCCCCCCTCGTGGTTGTAGAGGTGCACGGCGAGGGTACGGATCTCGTTGTGACGGCGCTGACCGCGGCGGCGCAGCAGCTGGGCGACCAGGCCGTAACGCGGCCCGGCGAGGAAGGCCAGCATCAGGAAGACCCCGGTCATCACCGCCATCATGCCGCCGATCGAGACGTCCCAGGCCACCGCCAGGGCGTAGCCGCTGACGCTCGAGGCGATGGAGACCGCGATGCCGTAGAGGAACATCAGCCACAGCCGGTCGGTCAACAGGTAGGCCGTGGAGGGCGGCACGATCACGAAGGCGACGAAGAGCACCGCCCCAACCGCGTCGAAGGCCGCCACGGCGGTGCCGCTGGTCAGCAGCAGCAGGCCGTAGAAGAGCACGCCCGGCGCCAGCCCCAGCGCCCGGGCCAGCGCCTCGTCGAAGGTGGCGAGCTTCAGCTCCTTGAAGAACAGCACCACGAAGGCGGCGTTGAGCAGCGTCATGGCGCCCATGGAGAGCAGCGAGCGCGGTATCCGATAGTCGCCGAGGGTCACGGTGTCGAGCCACACGAAGCCGATCTCGCCGAGCAGCACGGTGTGGGTGTCGATATGTACGTCCCGGGCGTAGAGGTTGAGCAGCAGCACGCCGATCGAGAACAGCACCGGGAAGACCAAGCCGATGGCGGCGTCCTTCTTGACCCGCCGAGTGCTGACCAGCAGCTCGGTGAGGAAGACCGTGAGCACGCCGGTCAGGGCGGCGCCGAGGATCTGCAGCGGGCCACTCTGCTGGTGGGTCAGCAGCCAGACGATGACGATGCCGAAGACGATGGAGTGGCCGATGGCGTCGGAGAGCATGCTGGTGCCGCGCAGCACCAGGAAGGTGCCCACCAGCGAGGAGGCGATCCCCACCAGGGCACCCACCAGCATGATCTGCAGGGCCACGTTGTCGAGCAGGGCCGCCAGCATCAGAGGTCCTCCCGGCCAAGGGCCGCCAGCACTCGCTCGGCCTCGGCGATGCCCGCCGGGGTCAGCACCCAGCGCCGGGGCGGTCCCGGCTCATCGGGCGGCGTATCGCACCATTCGGCCAGGCCGCGGCGCATCAGCTGGCGCAGCACCGCGCGGGTGCGCTGGCCGTGGTAGGTGTCGAGCATGCCCTGCTCGGAGCGATAGACCGGGTCGGCGTGGTGCACGGCGAGCCGGTAGAGGGTGGTCAGTACCTGCTGGTAGCGCAGCCGGCGCCGCGCGCGCACGCGCCTGATCGCCTCCCACAGGAAGCCGCGCTCCGGCGCCAGGGTCAGCGACACCAGCACCACGCCGGAGACGCTCAGGATGATCAGCGGCCCGGTGGCGAGCCCCCGGGAGAGCGCGCTGATCAGCGCGCCGAACACCCCGCCGGCCACGCCGATCAGCGCGGCCAGCAGCACCATGTCCTCTAGGCGACGGCTCCACTGGCGGGCGGCCACCGCCGGGGCGATGATCATCGCCGCCATCAGCACCACCCCGACCATCTGCAGGCCGACCACCACGGCCAGCGCCACCATCACCGTGAGCAGCACCTCCAGCCACGCCACCGGCAGGCCCAGGGAGGTGGCGAACTCGGGGTCGAAGGAGACCAGCTTGAACTCCTTCCACAGCGCCGCCACCAGCGCGAGGGCCACGGCGGTGATGCCGCCCATGATCCACAGGTCGGAGCGCAGGGTCGCCGCCGCCTGACCGAACAGGAAGGCGTCGAGCCCACCCTGGGAGGCGTTGTTCATGCCCTGGATATGGGTCAGCAGCACCACCCCCATGGCGAAGAAGACGCTCAGGGTGATGCCCAGGCCCGCGTCGGTCTTGAGCCGGCTCATGCGCGTCAGCAGCAGCATGACCAAAGCGGCCAGCGCGCCGGTGGCCAGCGCCCCCAGCAGGATGCTGCCGATCTCCCGGGTGCCAGCGATGATGAAGCCCAGGCAGACCCCGGGCAGCGCCGCATGGGACATGGTATCGCCGAGCAGGCTTTGCTGACGCAGCACCGCGAAGCTGCCCAGCACGCCGCTGACCAGCCCCAGCAGGGCCGCCCCGGCGACGACGTTCTGGATGGTGTAGTCGGAGAGCAGCTCGACGACGTTCATCCGGCCCGCTCCTCAGCCTCGGCGACCCCCTCCCCGGACAGGAAGGTAGCCTCGTCGAGCAGGGCGATTTGGCCGCCGTAGGCCTGGCGCAGGTGGTCGGCGGTGTAGACCTCGGCGACCGGCCCCTGGGCGATGACCCGCACGTTGAGGATCAGCAGCCAATCGAAGTAGCTGCGCACCGTCTGCAGGTCGTGGTGCACCACGATCACCGTCTTGCCGGCGTCACGCAGGCGGCGAAGGATGTCGACGATGGCCCGTTCGGTGGTGGCGTCGACCCCCGCCATGGGCTCGTCGAGGAAGTAGACGTCGGCCTTCTGCACCAGGGCCCGGGCCAGGAACACCCGCTGCTGCTGCCCGCCGGAGAGCTGGCTGATCTGGCGCCGGGCGAAGTCGGCCATGCCGACCAGTTCCAGCGCCGCCAGCGCCTCCTCCCGCTCGCGCCGCCCGGGGCGGCGCAGCCAGCCCAGCCGACCGTAGAGCCCCATGGTGACCACGTCCAGGGCGGTGGTGGGGAAATCCCAGTCGACGCTGGAGCGCTGAGGCACGTAGCCGACCCGGCGGCGCTGCGCCTTGTAGGGGCGACCGTGCAGGGTGATGTGACCCGCCACCGTGGGCACCAGCCCCAGCACGCTCTTGATCAGGGTGCTCTTGCCGGCGCCGTTGGGGCCGACGATGGCGGCCATCACCCCGGGCGGTACGTCGAAGTCGATGTCCCACAGCACCGGCTTGCTGTGGTAGCTCACGGTCAGGTCCTCGACGTGCAGGGCCAGATCCGGTTCGTGTAGCGTCATGGGACACTCCTGTGGTGGGTGGCCATCGAGGAGATCAGGAGGCGGGGATGTCCCAGCGTTCGGCCCAGGCCTCGAGGGGCGCGGGCAGCGGGGCCAGCTCGCCGCCGAGCGCCTCGACGATATGCCGGGTATTGGCGTGGAGCATGCCGATGTAGGTGCCGCCGGCGGTCCCCGCCTCACCCATGGCATCCGAGTAGAGCTGGCCGCCGATCTCCACGGCGTGACCCTGGTCGCGGGCGGCATCGATCACCGCCTGGACGGTGCGTGGATTGATGGTGCTCTCGATGAACACCGCGGGCACCTCGCGCTCGATCACCACCTGAGTCATGCGGCGGATATCCGCCACACCGGTCTCGGTCTCGGTGCTGATGCCCTGAATGCCGGCCACCTCGATACCGTAGGCACGGCCGTAGTAGTTGAAGGCGTCGTGGGCGGTGACCAGGATGCGCTGCGCCTCGGGAATGCTGGCGATGCTCTCCTCGATCCAGCCGTGCAGCGCCTCGAGCTGGATGTCATAGGTGTCGGCGTTGGCGCGGATGGCCGCCTCGCAGTCGGGGCGCGCCTCGACGAAGGCCTCAGCCAGGGTGGGAATGATCCGGGCCCACAGCGAGACGTCCATCCACAGGTGCGGGTCGATGCCGTAGACGTCCTGCACGGTGATCAGGCTCGCCGTGTCGATGGAGGACGGCGCCACCGCCACCGTGGGCGTGATATCGGCGAAGCGTGCCAGCACCTCGCCGAGCTGGCCCTCCAGGGAGTAGCCCGAATAGAAGATCTGCTCGGCCTGCTGCAGGGTCGCCACATCCCGAGCGCTGGCCTGGTAGAGGTGGGGGTCGACCCCGGGCCCCATGATGGCCGAGACGTCGGCACATTCGCCGCCCACCTGGGCGGCCACGTCGGCGATCATGCCGATGGTAGTCACGGTGGTCACCGGCGGCTCTGCCGCCATCGTCTGACCGCCCAGCGCCAGCGGCACCAGCATGCCCAGCGTCATCTTCCAGCGTTTCATATGCCCTTCCCCATGAACGTGACCACAGTGCTCATCAATATAGCCTTTGCTATACGACAGGAGAGCACAAATCGAATCCCGATCCCACCACCCCCTGGGTAGCCTCGTCGTGATGGCGTCCGTCGTGCTTGAAGTGGCGCGGTCCGGCGGCACGGCGCCCGCTTTTTTCGCCGCGGGAGAGCGGTTCAGCCGTCTCCGAGAAAACGCTCAAAGGCCGCCAGGGTCTCGCTACTGACGTGGTGCTCGATGCCCTCGGCATCGAGACGAGCGGTCTCGGCGCTGACCCCCAGCTTGCGCAGGCAGGCCTCGACGATGCGATGGCGGCGCCGACTCTCTGCGGCGAGGCGCTCCCCCGCCTCGGTCAGGAAGATCCCCCGGTAGGGCCGCTTGATGATCAGCCCCTCCTCGACGAGGCGCTTGAGCATCTTGGCCACGGTGGGCTGGGCAACGCCAAGACGACGCGCGATATCGATCTGCCTGGCTTCGCCGCTATCGGCGATCAGGTCCGAAATCAGCTCGACGTAGTCCTCCACCAGCTCGGTGCGCCGCGCATCGCGCGCCTTGCGAAAGCCCTGCACGTGGCTATCCGGCTCGATGAGTCGCCCATGGCGATGCTGAAGCGCTGATGTCATCGGATTGTGACCTGACAAGAGTAAGAATGGGGCTTGGCCCCATGATGACTTGCGGCACCAGGAATGCAATTTTGGCGACTCACCTGGGCAGCGGCGCCCTGATGCTCACCCCGGTGATGGTCTTCGTGTTCATCCCCTTCTCAATGCGCCTGCTGGGGCCGTGGCTGCGCGGCGGGGTCACTCCGCCGCCTGCACCAGCGCGGAGCATGACGACGCCTCAGCGTCCCGACGCCATCTGCTCGTCGCGATGGCGTCGGGGCGAATGGTTCGGTAGCGCAACGGGAGACGGCTGGCCAGGAGGGAGGCGCCTCCTTGAGCGGGTCGTCATTAACGGCTAGGGTCCACATGCCGAACCAAGACGGGCGGCGCCATGGCCATTCCGAAGAGGGACAGTGACCCGATGAGCTCTGAAAAACACCGCATAGTGCTGCTGGACGGGGGTATGGGACAGGAGCTCAGGCGGCGCAGCGATCGCCCTGCCACTCCGCTGTGGTCCGCGCAGGTCATGCTGGACGAACCGCAGCTGGTCACCGCCGTCCACCGCGACTTCATCGATGCCGGCGCCCGGATCATCACCACCAACAACTACAGCGCGACACCCCAGCGCCTGGCGCGCGACGGCGATCCCGCCATGTTCGCGCCGCTGCAGGCCGCCGCGCTGAATGCCGCTCGCCAGGCCCGCGAGGAGAGCGGCCAGGCGGTGCGCATCGCCGGCTGCCTGCCCCCGCTGGTCGCGAGCTACCACCATGAGGTCGTGCCGGACGATGCCACCTGCCTGCGCGACTATCGTCGGCTGGTCCAGGTCCAGGCCGACGGGGTCGACCTCTTTATCTGCGAGACCATGACGTTGGCCCGCGAGGCGCTGGCCGCGACCCGCGCGGCGGTGGAGCACGGCATTCCGGTGTGGGTCGCCTTCACGGTGGACGACAGCGACGGCACGCGCCTGCGTTCCGGCGAGCCGCTGGCCGAGGCCGCCCGGTCGGTGGTGGCGGCCGGCGCCGAGGCGGTACTGGTCAACTGTTCGGTGCCCGAGGCGGTCACCACCGCCACGGAGGCGCTGGCCGATCTCGGCGTGCCGTTCGGCGGGTACGCCAACGGCTTCACGGCGGCGGCGGATCTCGCGCCCGGCGGCACGGTGGAGGCACTGGAGACGCGCCAGGACCTGGATCCCGAGGGCTATGCCGAGCACGCCTGTCGCTGGATCGAGCAAGGCGCGACCATCGTGGGCGGCTGCTGCGAGGTCAGCCCAGCGCATATTGCCGCCCTGGCCGAGCGCTTGACCGCCGGGGGATACCGCCTGGTGTCCTCACTGGAGCCTGCGGATGCGTGAAGATCAGATGACCGAGCCGGTGTGACTCATCGATGTACGTGCATAATAGCGCGTGGCGGTCGAATCAGTCGGCCAGGAAAGGGCCTGGATGTGTAAACCCACCACGCCATCCAGGGTGATCGCCTCGGGGTTCTCCTTGGCGCCCTCGACGAGGTCCTCGGGGGTGTCGTAGAGACCGTCGTTGTCGTGTTGTCCCGCCCGGCTACCGGGCTCCAGCGCATCGCACCCCGTCGCTGACGCCCTGTCCTGAAGCTGGCCGAGTTGTAAAAGTTGTCAAGTCATTTACCCCTCGAAGACCCGCCGCCGCGAATTTCGCAGGTGGCGCTGCATGCACTGGCCGGCCCGCTCGTGATCGCCGGCGAGGATGCTGTCGTGGATGTCGCGATGCTCCTGCTGGACCTCCGGGACATGGTGCTCCGGACGCCTCAGGCCCAGTCCTCGTGCCAGGTTCTGGCCATAGGTGATCGCTGCCTCGAGCGATAGCAGGGTGTCGGAGAAGAAGCGGTTGTGGGTGGCCCTGGCGATGGCGAGATGGAAACCGAAGTCGGCATCCACCCCCAGGGCGTTGTCGCGGATGCGCTGTTCGAGCAGCGCCAGCGCCCGCGTGAGCACCGCCTGGTCCTCACGAGTGGCCTTGCGTGTCGCCAGGCGGGCGGCCTCGGACTCGACGGCGATCCGGAACTCGAAGCAGCGCTGGATGTCCGCCAGGCTATCCAGCGGGGCGAACTCGAGCATGGCCTGATCGGGGCGGCGCTGGACGTAACTGCCGGAGCCGCGATGCGAGCGCACCAGGCCATCGTCACGCAGCCGGGCCAGGGCCTCGCGCACGATCGGCCGGGACACGCCGTAGCGGCACGCCAGCTGCTCCTCCGAGGGCAGGCGCTCGCCCTCCGCAAAGTCGCGGTTGATGATGCGATCGATGATGTCACCGTAGACCCGATCGCTGAGCTTCTCTCCCCTGCGGCCTGGCTCGCTACCCGGCGAGTCGTCGGAGGCGCGTTTCCCCACCCGTGAATCCATGGTCGTCTCCTGCGGTTTTCCCACAGCATAAGCCACCCCTCGCCCGGAGAGGAGCGGTCCAGCTGCCCGTCCGGCCGTGTTAGGCTTGGCCGACACTAGCTACCCGGGAGCCTGATCATGACCGCCGCCGAGATACTCGACCGCCTGGTGGGCTTCGCCACTGTCTCGCGGGACTCCAACCTGGCCCTGATCGACTGGGTCGAGGGTTGGCTCGACGACCACGGCGTGGCGCACTGGCGGGTGGAGAGCGACGACGGGCGCAAGGCAAACCTGCTGGCGCGCATCGGCCCCGCCGTGGCCGGCGGCGTGGTGCTCTCCGGCCATACCGACGTGGTGCCGGTGGACGGCCAGCCCTGGTCCACCGACCCCTTCACCCTGGTCAACAAGGGCGACGGCCGGCTCTATGGCCGCGGCACCTGCGACATGAAGGGCTTCATCGCCTGCGCGCTGGCGGAAGTCCCGCGCTGGGTGGGGCAGGAGTTGGCGACGCCCATCTGGCTGGCGCTCTCCTACGACGAGGAGGTGGGCTGCATCGGCGCCCCGCGCATGATCGAGCGGCTGCTGGCCGACCACCCTCGCCCGGCAGCGGTGATCGTCGGCGAGCCGACCATGATGCATCCGGTAGTGGCCCACAAGGGGGCGACCAATCTGCGCACCACTGTGACCGGCCGTGCCGCCCACTCCAGCCAGGTGAACCAGGGGGTCTCGGCGATCCACGTGGCCGCCCGCCTGGTGACGCGCATCGAGGACGTGATGGCCGAGCTGCGCGCCGAGGGGCGCGTGGACGAGGCCTTCAACGTGGTGCACTCGAGCCTGCACGTCGGCAAGATCCAGGGCGGCACGGCCATCAACATCATGGCCCGGGAGTGCAGCTTCGAGTGGGAGATCCGTCACCTGCCGTCGGATCGCTTCGAGGAACTGCTCGCGCGGGTGAACGACACCGCGGCCGGGCTGGAAGCGGAGATGCGCAAGCGCGCGCCGGACGCCGCCATCGTCACCGAGGCGCTGAACACCACGGTGCCGGCCCTGGCCGACGACAACAACGCCGAGGTGCTCGCGCTGTGCCGGGAGCTGCTCGACGAGCGCCCTGCCGGTGCCGTGGCCTACGCCACCGAGGCCGGCCAGTTCCAGCGCGAGGGACTGCCCACGGTGATCTGCGGCCCGGGGAGCATCGGCCAGGCCCACCAGCCCGACGAGTACATCGACATCGAGCAGCTCGAGGCGGGCGCGGCCTTCATGACAGCACTGGGCGATCGGCTGCAACGAAAGTAGAATGCCGGCTCCCTGCCCACCGCTGCCTGGAGCCCCCATGCCCCGCCTGCTGATCGTCAAGACCGGAGACAGCTTTGCCGATGTAGCCCGCGACCACGGCGACTTCGAGACCCTCTTCCGGCGCGCCCTCGCGGCGGCGCCGGCCGACACCCAGGTGGCGGTCCTCGATGCCCCGCGCGCCGCGGCCCTGCCGGCGCTGGATGACATCGACGGCCTGCTGATCACCGGCTCCCACGCCATGGTCAGCCACGCCGAACCCTGGAGCGAGGCGCTCAAGCCGTGGCTGGTCGAGGCGCGTGCCCGCGACATCGCCATGCTCGGCGTCTGCTATGGCCACCAGCTCATGGCCGCGGCCTTCGGTGGCAGCAGCGACTTCCACCCCGCCGGCCGGGAGTCCGGTACCCGCGAGGTCACCCTGACCGAGGCCGGACGCCGGGATCCGCTGCTGGGCGGCCTGCCGGCCAGGTTCCACGCTCACCTGAGCCATGCCCAGACGGTCCTGACGGCACCGCCCGGGGCCTGCGTGCTGGCCGCCAACGCCCACGATGCGAACCAGGCATTGCGCCATGGCCCCCGCCAGTGGAGCGTGCAGTTCCATCCCGAGTTCACCCCGGCGGTGATGCGCGCCTATCTCGCCCACCAGCGGGAGGCCCTGCAGGACCAGGGCGAAGCGCCGGAGCGCCTGATCGCCGATGTGACCGCCACGCCCGATGCAACCGGCCTGCTGTTGCGCTTCGCCTCCCTGGCAGCCAGGGCCCGCGAGGCAACGCCCCAGGCCTGAGGCCGGGCGAGGCGCTGAACGCACAAGGCCCCCGCACCTTGCGGTGCGGGGGCCTTGGCGTTCCGAGACCGGGCTTATGCCCGGCCGCGATCAGGCGCTGGTGCGACGGCGAATCGGTGCGTCAGCGTCCTGGCGACGACGCGGGGCACGCTCGGGTGCGCCCTTATCCTCGCTGATCTCCAGCGGACGACCGGCGACGCGGGCGCGGGCCATCTTGCTCAGGATGCTCTCAGGCAGCGAGCTCGGCAGTTCGACTACCGAGAAGGCGGTGCGGATGTCGATGCGACCGATGCGGCTGCCCTCGATGCCGCCCTCGTTGGCGAGTGCCCCGACCAGCTGGCCGGGCTTGACGCCATCCTGGTGGCCCACGGCAACGCGATAGCGGGTCATGCCTTCCCGCGGCGCGCTGTCGCGACGCTTCGGCTTGGCATCACGCGGATTGCGGTCACTGCTGCGCTCGGCGCGCGGTGCCTGCAGGCGACCGATGGGGGCCTCGTCGGCACGCGCCATGCGTGCGAAGGCGCAGGCCAGCTCGATGGGGTCGTGCCCCTCCTCGACCATCCGCTCGACCAGGCCACGCTGCTCGTCGGCCCCGGCGGTCAGGGCGGCGATCACGCGCTGGTGGAACATCTCGTCGCGATGGGCGCGGATGGCGGCCTCGTCGGGCACGGCCATCTCGCTCATCTTCTGGCCGGTAGCCTGCTCGAGCCAGCCCACCTTGCGGCCCTCGCGGAAGCCGACGAAGGTGATGGCGATGCCGGTACGCCCGGCACGGCCGGTACGGCCGATGCGGTGCGTGTAGGCCTCGGCGTCCTGGGGCAGGTCGTAGTTGATGATGTGGGTCAGGCGCGAGACGTCCAGGCCGCGGGCGGCGACGTCGGTGGCGATCAGGATGTCGATCTTGCCGCGCTTGAGCCGCGTGATGGTGCGCTCGCGCAGGCTCTGATCCAGGTCACCGGAGAGGCTGGCCACGTTCATGCCACGGGCGGAGAGCTGCTCCATCAGGGTGGTGCAGGCGGCCCGGGTACGCACGAAGACGATGGCCCCGTCGACGGGCTCGACCTCGAGGATGCGCGCCAGCGCCTCCTGCTTGGCGCCGCCATCGACACGCACCATGCGCTGTTCGATGCTGGCGGCGGTGCCCACCTGGGATGCGATGGCTACCTTGACCGGATCGACCAGGTAACGATTGACGATGCGCTCGATCTCGGTCGGCAGGGTGGCGGAGAAGAACACCCGCTGGGCGTTCTTCGGGGTGTCGGCCACCACGCGCTTGACGTCATCGATGAAGCCCATGCGCAGCATCTCGTCGGCCTCGTCGAGCACCAGGGCGGAGAGGCCGTCGAGCTTGAGGCTGCCGCGATCCAGGTGATCGATGACACGGCCCGGCGTGCCCACCACCACATGGGCGCCACGACGCAGCGCGGAGAGCTGCTCGCGGTACTCCTGGCCGCCGCACAGGGTGGCGACTTCCAGGCCCTTGAGGTTCTGGCCGTACTTGCTGAAGGAGACGGCCACCTGCTGGGCCAGCTCGCGGGTCGGCGCCAGCACCAGCACCTGGGGCTCGCGGCGAGTCAAGTCGAGACGAGACAGCAGCGGCAGGGCGAAGGCAGCGGTCTTGCCGGTGCCGGTCTGGGCCTGGCCCAGCATGTCACGGCCTTCCAGCAGCGCAGGGATGGTCTGTGCCTGGATCGGTGACGGGGTCTCGTAGCCCTGGGATTCCACGGCAGAGAGAACGTCAGGCAGCAGGGCCAGATCGCCGAAGCTCGGCGAGGCGACAGAAGTCGAGGTCATTAATCACACCTTGGTAAGCCGACGGAGTCGGCAGAAATTCAATGGCGTCCCTGACGCGTGCAACACGCTCAAGCATCTGCGGTCCGTACTAAGGATCATCAGATAAGCAAATCGGAGTCGGGGACGCCGGTCGCACCTGGCATTCGGTTCACGCCATCGGGGATGGCCCGTGAACCGCTGTGGCGACCGTTTGCGCCGATCTCGCCCAGGTGGCGTGATCTCGGTGGCGCTCCATCTACACAATTCGAACGCGTGTGGGTCAGTGCTTGCGTCACTGGGCCCGGCGTTTCGGCGCCCACCTGCCTGAGGCAGCGTGGCGTCGTCATGATGGTGGGGTCAACACATGCGAGGAGCGCGCATGCTACCATCGTCGACTGCCACTGACCAGCCTTTTCGAGATCCCTACCCTGCCGGGAGTACTGCATGCCGAATCTGTGGGTCGATGCCGATGCCTGCCCCAGGGTGGCGCGCGAGATCATCGTGCGCGCCGCCGAACGCACCGCCACGCCGACCTGGTTCGTGGCCAACCATGCGGTGCCGCTGCCGCCCTCGCGATGGGTCAAGGGCCTGGCGGTGAGCCAGGGCTTCGATGCCGCCGACAACGAGATCGTCGAGCGCATCACGCGAGGCGACCTGCTGATCACCTCCGACCTGCCGCTGGCGCTGGAGGCCATCGAGCGCGGCGCGAGGGTGATGACCACCCGCGGCGAGACGCTGGATGCCAACAATATCCGCGCACGGGTACAGATGCGGGACTTCATGGAGACCCTCCGTGCCAGCGGCGAACATACCGGTGGCCCCGGCGGCTACTCTGACAGCGACCGCCGAGAGTTCGCCAATGTGCTGGATCGGTGGTTGGCAAAGAACGTCTAACCCATGACGCATCTGCACCCGAGGTACAGATGCGGCTTACATAAGGGCAGCATGGAGACACTAAGAGCCAGCGGCGAACATACCGGTGGCCCCGGCGGCTACTCCGACAGCGACCGCCGCGAGTTCGCCAATGCGCTGGATCGCTGGCTGGCAAAGAAAGCACGCGGCTGAATCAGCCACCTTGTACTGACCCGGCCGCCGCTTCGCGGCGGATCGCGCTGCCAGCAGCGCTCCCACAAAGGCTCGACAATCCCACTCGTAATGAGCCAGGCAATGGCCGGCTGAACGGCCCTTGGCGCTCGGCGCTTGAAGCTTACCCCTTCTCGCGGATTCCCTTGCCCGGCAGCCGTTCGCGGTCGTGGGGCCGGTCGAGGCCGAGCAGCGGGCCGTAGGGCACGATGCCGGTCGGGTTGATGTTGGCGTGGCTGGCGTAGTAGTGGCGCTTGATGTGGTCGAAGTCCACCGTCTCGGCGATGCCCGGCCACTGATAGAGCTCACGGACATAATTGGCGAGGTTCGGGTAGTCCTCGATGCGCCTCAGGTTGCACTTGAAGTGGCCGTGATAGACGGCATCGAAGCGAATCAGGGTAGTGAACAGCCGGATGTCGGCCTCGGTGAACCACTCGCCGGCCAGGTAGCGGTGCTCAGCCAGGCGCGACTCCATGCGGTCGAGCGCCTCGAAGAGCGCCACCACGTGCTTCTCGTAGACCGACTGCTCGGTGGCGAAACCGGACTTGTAGACGCCGTTGTTGATGTGGTCGTAGACGTCGGCGTTGACGGCATCGATGGTCTCGCGCAGGTCCACGGGATAGAGGTCCAGGCGGTTGCCGGCCAGCCCGTCGAAGGCGCCGTTGAGCATGCTCAGCAGGTCCGCGGACTCGTTATTGACGATGCGCCCCGAGGACTTGTCCCAGAGCGCCGGCACGGTGACGCGCCCGGTGTAGTGGGGGTCGGTCAGGGTATAGAGCTGGTGGTGGAAGTCCGCGCCGTTGACCGGGTCTCCGCTCGAGCCCTCGTCCTCGCGATAGGTCCAGCCCTGGTCGAGCATCAGCGGGCTGACGTGGGAGACCTCGATGGCCGACTCGAGCCCCTTGAGGCGGCGCATCATCAACACGCGATGCGCCCAGGGACAGGCCAGTGACACATAGAGGTGGAAGCGGCCCGCCTCGGCGGGCAGGCCCGGCTGGCCGTCGGGTCCCGGGCCGCCGTCTGGGGTGATCCAGTCGCGCAGCTTGGAGGATTCACGCACGAACTCGCCGCCGTGCTTGTCGGTGTCGTACCACTGGTCGTGCCAGGTGCCGTCGATCAGAAGCCCCATGGGTCATCTCCTTATATGCCGGTGAGCGAGTGCTCGATAACGAGGATGCCCCCAGCATAAGGCGAAATCATCGACGCTCAAGCGCAGGTTTTGCGCCCCATCATTCGATGGCTTCGAATGGTTCTGCCGCCGGGCAGGTCGCCACCGCCGCCTTCAAGGCCTCGGCCAGGGAATGGGTCGCCGGTCCCGCCCGGTCCGGGTCGCGATGGATCAGCTGCACCGGGTACTCGCGGCTGCCACCGGCAGCCAGCGGCAGGCGCGCGAGGCGCCCCTCGGCCAGTGCCTGGCGCAGGCGGGTCTCGGGAATCCAGGCAAACCCCAGGCCACGCTCGAGCATGTCGATGGAAGTGTGCAGGTGGCTCACCGTCCAGCGCTGCTCTGCCTTGAGCCAGCCAGCGTCCATGGACTGGCGCAGGGCGGAGTCGCGCACCACCAGCTGCCGGTGCTGCTCCAGGTCGCGCAGATCGAGCGGGCGCCCCAGGCGGTGCAGCGGGTGGTCGGGGTGGGCCACGGCTACGAAGTGCACCCTGACCAGCGGCTCGCCCAGGAAGCCCTGGGCCGAGATGCCCGAGACCACCAGGTCGGCACCGCCGTCATAGAGCATCTCGATGCCGCCGTTGAGCACCGTCTCGTGGAGCTGCACGCGCACATGGGGATAGGCCGCCGAGAAGGCCTCCAGGGCCCGGGCCAGGGCGTCGGGGGGAAAGATCTGGTCGACGGCCAGCACCACCTCCGCCTCTAGCCCCTCGGCCAGGCGGCTCGCCACGTCCTCCAGCGAGGAAGCATTCTCGAGCAGCTGGCGGGCGCGGCGCAGCAGCAGCTCGCCAGCCTCGGTGAGACGCACCTGCCGGCCCACCGGCTCCATCACCGCCACCCCGAGCTGCTCCTCAAGCTTGTGCACGGCGTGATTCAGGGTCGAGGGGCTCTTGTGGATCGCCTCGGCGGCACGGGCGAAGCCGCCATGGTCGACCACCGCCGCCAGCATCTGCCATTGGGCCAGGGTGACACGGGACATTTCGATTTCCTCGAATCTATAGAGCGAAACATTGCGCTTAATCTTCGAAAAATCCGACCTAAAATGCCAGTCAAACCTATACCGCTGGAGAAATTTTCATGACCTACACCCCGACCACCCGACAGGTAAACCACCTGGTGACCAGCCAGCCGAGCCAGGATGGCGACGGCGTCAGGATCCAGCGCCTCCATGACTTCGGCGGAGGGCTCGACCCCTTCCTGATGCTCGACGAGCTGGGCTCCGACCGCCCCGACGACTACATCGGCGGCTTTCCGCCCCACCCCCATCGCGGCATCCAGACCCTGACCTACGTGATCCACGGCGGCCTGACCCACGAGGACCATCTGGGCCACTCGAGCACCATTCGCGCCGGCGACGCCCAGTGGATGCACACCGGCCGCGGCATCATCCACTCGGAGATGCCGCTGACCGACCAACAGGGCCTCCACGCCTTCCAGCTGTGGCTGAACCTGGCGGCCAGGGACAAGCTGAGCCCGGCCACCTACCGCGATGTGCGCGCTGCGGAGATGCCGACGTTGAACGGCCGGGACGCCACCCTCACCGCTCTGGGTGGGCGCTGGCAGGCCACCGCCGGCGAGAGCGTCACGGGCCCCCTGGAGGCCCTGGCCGGCCAGGGCGCCGTGGCCCATGCCAGGCTGGCGGCCGGAGGAGAGCTTGCGCTGGCTGCCGAGGCCACCACCCTGCTGGTATACGTCTTCAAGGGCAGCCTCGAGATCGCCGGCACCCCGGTGGCCCAGGGGCGGCTCGCCCGCCTGGGTAGCGGCGAGCGGCTCGCGCTGACCAGCCGCGAGGGTGCCGAGGCCCTGCTGCTGGCCGGCGAACCCCATGGCGAGCCGATTGCCCAATACGGCCCCTTCGTGATGAACGAGCACGCCGAACTGGAGCAGGCGCTGAGGGACTACCGCGACGGCACCCTCACCGGTTGAACGGCACTCGCTGAACGCCATCCACCCGGGCCGGGGTTGAAATTCTCCGACGCGGCGTGTCCAATGCCCACTTAACAAACAGCGTTCGCGCCCCTGCACCGATGCCCCCTCGCTGCGAGGAATGCAGGCGCGGGCGTTTCCTGTATGTCCGTACAGACTAGGCATCCCATACATCATGGGGTATGGTTCTGATGCCACTTATTTATCTCCTTTTCATCTGTCACGGCCTGTTACCCATGATGCGAATCCTCCATTCGCTGCCCCGCACCCACAAGTTGTTGCTGTTACCCGTTGCCACCATGGTCACCGTGCTGGGCGCACAGAAAATCGTCACCTCCTTCGAAGATGTCCAGCGTGACAGTCAGACGCTCGACACCGTCCTCGTTCCCCTCGAAGCCGATGCCAGCCCCGGCCTGCCCTCGCTGCGCACGGAGCGGACACCGGTGGCCGATGCCATCGAGATGGCCAGCCGGGCCCTCGATGCCACCCGCAACCATGTCCCGCTCTCCGAGCTCACCGCCTCGGAGATCGTCGATATCGACCTCGTCACCACGGCCAAGGCCAGTCGTGCCGAATCCGGGATTCCCGAGACCCTTGCCCTGCCCGCCCAGCGCTCCGACGCCCCGCAAGGGGATGCCGGGGTACCGACGGATGGCGTTCCCAGTCTCGATGATGGCGCCCTGCACATGGCGGTGGTCATCGGCACCATCGCCGGCGGCATGCTCGATCACGACGGCAGCCTGGTGGCCGATGCCACCTCCTACGAGGAGGTCTCCGAGGACGAGCTTGCGCTGTTCGACGAGGGACCGATCCAGCTGGAGGAGGAGATCGCCGCCAGCGAGCCCTATGTGCCGGAGTGGAACACCTACGAGGTCCAGGCTGGCGATACCTTCGCGATCATGGCCCAGAACCACCTCGGCATGGGTTACCGCGAGGTAATGAATCTGCTGGAGCGCCTGCCCGAGCCTCGGCTCCTATCCCACTGGCGGCAGGGCAACCGCTTCGAGTACCAGCTCGACGAGGAGGGCCACCTGCTCTCCCTGCGCCTGATGAAGAACGCCCGGGACGGCTACCTGATCGAGCGCCAGGAGGACGGATTCGAGGTCGCCACCATCGAGCGCGCCGGCGAGGCCACCCAGCGCCTCTTCGCCGGCACCATCAGCGGCAGCTTTGCGCGCTCGGCCAAGGCCACCGGCCTGACCAGCGCCGAGGTCTCGGAGCTCTCCCGGGTCCTGGAAAAGAAACTCGACTTCCGCCGCGACACCCGTCGCGGCGATCGTTTTCAGGTCCTGGTGGAGTCCGACATCATCGACGGCGAGAGCCTCGACCCGCGGGTGCTGGCGGTGGAGTACGACGGCGAGCGCATGGACCTGACCCTGGTGCGCAATCCGGAAGACAACCGCTTCTACACCCCGGACGGCGCGAGTCTCGACCCTGCCTTCAACCGCTACCCCTTCGAGGGGCGCTACCGGCTGAGCTCGCACTTCAATCCACGGCGCAAGCACCCGGTGACCGGTCGCATCAGCCCCCACAAGGGCACCGACTTCGCCATGCCGATCGGCACCGCCATCCAGGCCCCCGCCAATGGCCGCGTGGAGAAGGTCGGCAACCATCCGGCGGCCGGCCGCTACGTGGTGATCCGCCACGACAACGGCTACAAGACCCGTTACCTGCATCTCTCCAGGCCCCTGGTCAGCAACGGCCAGCGCGTCACCATGGGCGAGCGCATTGCGCTGTCCGGCAATACCGGACGCAGCACCGGGCCTCACCTGCACTACGAGGTCCTGGTCAACAATAGCCAGGTGAATGCCATGAAGGTGGCGCTGCCCGAGAACCAGAGCCTGCAGGGCGAGCGGCTGGTGGCCTTCCAGCGCCAGGCAGAGCCCGTGCTGGCTGCCCTGCAGAGCGGCGAGACCGGCACCGTGGTGGCCAGCACCGGCGAGGTGGAAGCGACCGACGACGAGGGCTGAGCCCCGCCACCACCGTCTCTTCGCGCCCCGCCCTCGAGCGGGGCGCGGTCGTTCGGGGTACCGCCTACTGCCAGCTGCGCCGCCGGGGTACACTGGCGCCCCCACGGATCGGAGACCCTCGGCGTGTCCTCACCCCATGCCCATCCCCGGCCGGCCGCGCCGCCCGAGCGCCGTCTGGCCAGCTTCCTCGGCGTCTTCCGCTACAGCCACCGGGCCCTGGCACTGGTCTGGCAGACCTCCCGTCCGCTGACCCTGGGGCTCGCACTCTGCACCCTGGTCGCCGGGGTGCTGCCCGCGGTAGCGGCCTGGATCGGCCAGCTGATCGTCGATGCCGTGGTCGCGGCGATGGAACTGCATCGCGACAGCGGGGAAGTCGACTGGTGGGGCGTGCTGCGCTACGTGCTGGCCGAGGCGGGGGTGATCGCCACCATTGCCCTGGCCCAGCGCGGCCTCTCGGCCCAGCAGTCGCTGCTGCGGGCGCTGCTCGGCCAGAAGGTCAACGTGATGATCCTCGAGAAGGCCGGTACCCTCTCGCTCGAGCAGTTCGAGGATTCCGAATTCTACGACAAGCTGACCCGCGCCCGCCGCGAGGCCTCGGTGCGGCCGCTGGGCCTGGTCAACAAGACCTTTGGCCTGGCCCAGAACGCCATCTCGCTGGCCAGTTTCGGTGTGTTGCTGGTGCAGTTCTCGCCCTGGGCGCTGCTGGTGCTGGTGATCGGCGCCCTGCCGGTGTTCGTCTCGGAGGCCAAGTTCTCCGGCGATGCCTTCCGGCTGTTCCGCTGGCGCTCGCCGCAGACTCGCATGCAGATGTACCTGGAGACGGTGCTGGCCCGCGAGGACAGCATCAAGGAGGTCAAGCTGTTCGGGCTGGAGCCGCTGCTGCTGGAGCGTTACCGGAACATCTTCGAAACCCTCTACGACGAGGATCGCCGCCTGACGCTGCGCCGCGAGACCTGGGGCTTCCTGCTCGGCCTGCTGGGCACCCTGGCCTTCTACACCGCCTACGCCTGGGTGGTGGCGGAGACTATCACCGGGAGACTGACCCTGGGCGAGATGACCATGTACCTGATGGTCTTCAAGCAGGGCCAGGCGGCGCTCTCGGCGAGCCTTACGGCGATCGGCGGCATGTACGAGGACAACCTCTACCTCTCGAACCTCTACGAGTACCTGGAACAGCCGGTGCCCGCCGAGCGCGGCACCCTCACCGCGGGCGCGAGGCCCGGCGACGGCATCCGCTTCGAGGGCGTCGGCTTCACCTACCCTGGCGCCGAGTCGCCGGCCCTCTCGAACATCTCCCTGCACCTGCGCCCGGGCGGGAGCCTCGCCCTGGTGGGGGCCAACGGCTCGGGCAAGACCACCCTGATCAAGTTGCTGACCCGCCTCTACGAGCCCACCAAGGGGCGCATCCTGCTCGACGGCAGTGACCTGCGCGACTGGGAGGTCCAGGCGCTGCGCCGGCGCATCGGAGTGATCTTCCAGGACTTCGTGCGCTACCAGATGAAGGTGGGCGAGAACCTCGGGGCCGGTGACGTTGCAGCCTTCACCGACGAGGCCCGCTGGCAGGAGGCCGCCCGTCGCGGGCTGGCCGATGAGTTCATTGCCGAGATGCCCGGCGGCTACCACACCCAGTTGGGGCGCTGGTTCAAGGGCGGCCAGGAGCTCTCCGGCGGCCAGTGGCAGAAGATCGCCCTCTCCCGGGCCTACATGCGCGAGGGCGCCGACATCCTGGTGCTTGACGAGCCCACGGCGGCCATGGACGCCGCGGCCGAGGCGGCCGTCTATGCCGACTTCCGCGAGCACAGCCGCGACCGCATGACCATCCTGATCTCGCACCGCTTCTCGACGGTGCGTGCCGCCGACTGGATCCTGGTGATCGACGGCGGCGAGATCCTCGAGCAGGGTGACCATGAGCGCCTGATGGCCGCCAACGGCCGCTATGCGCGGCTGTTCCGGCTCCAAGCCAGGGGCTACCGCTGAGACGGCCACCGCAGCGACCGCGCTACCCGCTCAGGGGGCGGTCCAGGGCGGATAACAGGGCGGCATCGCGCTGGTAGATGTCCGGCCGGAAGACCAGCTCGCCATCCTCACCAGGGTGCACCGTCCAGTAGTGCAGGATCACCGGTACGGGACGCTCGAGGTAAATGTTGCGGGTCGCCCCCTTCGCAACAAGCGAGGCCACATGGGCGGGAGTGCCGGTGTCATCGAAGAGGTGCTGGGCCAGTTCCAGCACTCCCTGCACGCGGATGCAGCCGGAGCTGAAGGCCCGCTGTTCGCTGGCGAAGAGCCCCTGGGCGGGGGTGTCGTGCAGGTAGACGAGATGCTCGTTGGGAAAGCGCAGCACGACGCGCCCCAGGGCATTCTGCGGACCGGGGCGCTGGCGAAGCATGATATTGCCCGGCCGCGACCAGTCGACCTCGCGGGGATCGAGACGCTGGCCGGAGGGCCCCAGCACCATGAGGTCCTCCCGCCAGAGATAGCCGAGGTCGCGGCGCACCTTGGGCAGCACATCCTCGCGCAGGATGGTCGGCGGCACCGTCCAGGTGGGATTGAGCGTCAGGTGCGTGATCGCCGAGCGCAGCGAGGGGGTGCGGCGATAGGGTCGACCCACCACGATGCGCGAGCGCCAGACCCGCCCGTCGGGACGGAAGTAGCTGATCCGGTAACCGGCGATGTCCACCAGCACGAAGGAGTCCGGCAGCCCATGGAGCAGCCAGCGGGCGCGCTCCAGGTTGACCCGGATCTGGGCGATGCGCTCTCCCACCGGCACGTTCAGGGCCTCCTGGGTCCGGGGGCCGATGATGCCGTCCACCTCGAGCAGGTGGCGGCGCTGGAAACGCTTCACGGCCTCCACCAGGGCGTCATCGTAGCGGCGTGGATCCGCGGCGCCCGACTCGACCCCGGGAAAGAGGTCGGCCACCATCACCTCGAGCTCGCCGATGATCGCCAGGCGCTCGCGCAGCAGCGGCACATCATCATGGATATCGCCCGGACGCAGCGACTGCTGGCGTTGCGGCAGCTTTGGCCAGCCACCCTGCCGCTCGATGTGGCGATAGCGGGCCAGCCCCGCGCGCAGGCGCTCGTAGGGGGCCGCCGAGGGACGTGCCAGGGCGAAGGCCTGCTCGAAGCGCTGGCCATCCACCGCCCGCGACACCGCCGCCAGATCCAGGGGAGGCGCGTCGATGGGCACCTCCCAGTCCGGGTCGATGCTATGCGGATCCACCTTGCCGCGCTGAAGATGACGCAGGGCCGTCAGCAGGATACGGCTGGCCTGCAGGTCGAAGCGTGCCCGGGCGGCCGGCGCCTGCTCCTCGGCCTGCACCTGGCGGTACCCCGCTACCAGGGCATCCGGCCGGTAGTCCTGCGGGGTCAGGCCATCGGCCTCCAGGCTGCGCAGGGCCGCGGCAAAGCCGCCGACGGTCTCGGCCTCCTGCCAGGCGGGCCGCCCCTCACGGGCAGCGTAGAAGTCCCGCAGGCCAGCCTCCTTTTCGGCTAACCGCTCGGCGAGGGCATCGGCCACGGCGGCCTCCCCCTCCTCGGCGAGCGCCCAGCCACTCATCGAGAGCAGCATCCCCACCACGAGAATCAGTGGCATCAATCCTTTGGCTGAGGGCATGGGTCCTGGCTCCTGCGTTGAGAATGAGGTCTGGTCATCGTGTTTCCCTTGTTCATAATAGTGCCCGACAGGGCGCCGCAGGGAAGCCGCCCCTTTTCCGACTGAGCGCCCTACCGTCTGGAATGGCCGACGACCGGGCCCAGCATGCCACACGACAGGTTTCCCGAATGCCGACTCCCTTCCCGAATCGATGGCTTCCCGGCACCGCCCTCTGCGCCGCGCTGCTGCTGGGCACACCACCCGCCCTGGCCGGCGACGACTTCCTGGCCCAGGCCTACAAGCCGGGTACGCTGAGCCAGCTACCTCTCGACCAGACCCTGACCCGGCTGGCACCCGATGCCGACCCCCGGGTCATGCGCCTGGCGGCCCGCGCGCTCTCCTGCGCCGACCCCGACGCCGAGCGCCTGGCGGTGATCGACTTCTCGTTGCCCTCCACCGAGCCGCGCCTCTGGGTCTTCGACCTGCAGCGCCGCCAGCTGCTGTTCGAGGAGCTGGTCTCCCACGGCCAGGGCTCCGGCAATGCCATGGCCGATACCTTCTCCAACGTCCCGGAAAGCCACCAGTCCAGCATCGGCCTGTTCCGCACCATGAACAGCTACCAGGGCCGCAACGGCTACTCGCTGCGCCTGGAGGGCCTCGAGCCCGGCGTCAACGACCTGGCCTACCAGCGCGCCATCGTCATCCATGGTGCCGACTACGTCAGCGAGGCCTTCATCGAGCAGACCGGCCGCCTCGGCCGCAGCCATGGCTGCCCGGCGGTTCGCCAGGAGGTCGCCGCGCCGCTGATCGACAGCATCAAGGAGGATCAGTACCTCTTCACCTACTATCCCGATCCGGCGTGGCTGGCGAGCTCGGACTACTTCCACTGCGACCGTGACGAGGCGCAACTGGCCCTGAACTGACCCGCGTCCTGCCATGGTGCCACCGCGGGCGGCACCATGGCAGGGCACACCGGTACCGAGCGCGGCGTCCGATATCCTCGATACCGACTGCAAGGCCGGGGCAGCGGTGTTGCGTTGAGCGCCGGGATTGAGCCATGTCGTGGACTGGGCCATGCTGGAAATCGGCGGCTCACAGGCACAGGAGAGGACGATGCAGCATCGTGTATTACTGATTACCGGGGCGTCGAGCGGGATAGGGGCAGCCTCGGCCCGGGCCGCCTCGCGGGAGGGCTACAAGCTGGTGCTGGCCGCCCGCTCCCGGGAGAAGCTGACGGCCCTGGCCGAGGAACTGGGCCCGGAGAACGTGCTCGCCATCGGCTGCGACGTCACCGCCATGGAGGACCAGCAGGCCATGGTCGAGCAGGCCATGGAACGCTTCGGCCGCATCGATGCCGTGTTCGCCAACGCGGGGCGCGGCGGCTCGCCGGGAGGCTTCAGTGGCGCCGACCACGAGGCCTGGCGCGAGATGATCCTGACAAACATCTACGGCGTCGGCCTGACCCTGCAGGCCACCCTGCCGGCACTGCGTCGCAGCCGTGGCCATGTGCTGCTGACCGGGTCGGCCGCCGGCCGTGCCACCATCCCCGGCTCCATGTACGGGGCCACCAAGTGGGCGGTGAGCGGGATCGGCTACAACCTGCGCGAGGAACTGCGGGGCAGCGGTATCCGCGTCACCCTGATCGAACCCGGCATGGTCAACACCCCGTTCTTCGATGAGCCCCCGGAGCACGCCCTGGAAGACCGTGACATCGCCAATGCGGTGACCTATGCCCTGGCGCAGCCGGAGCACGTGGATGTCAACGAGATCCTGATTCGCCCCACGCCGCCGCTGGAATGACCCTCAGCTCAATACACGATTAACGCTTACATCAACCAGAGGCCTACCCCATGACACTCTCGATCGGTGACAGGATTCCGGACATCACCCTCAAGACCAATGGCCCCGATGGGCCACAGGACCTCTCCACCGGCGAGTTCTTCGCCGACCGTCGCGTGGTGCTCTTCGCCGTGCCCGGCGCCTTTACGCCCGGCTGCTCCAACACCCACATGCCCGGCTTCGTGGTCCGCGCCGATGACATCCTCGCCAAGGGGGCCGATGCCCTCGCCTGCCTCTCGGTGAACGATGCCTTCGTGATGGGCGCCTGGCAGAAGGACCAGAATGCCGAGGCGATCACCATGCTCGCCGACGGTAACGCCGAGTTCACCCGCGCCATCGGCATGGACAAGGATGCCACGGCCGGTGGCATGGGCATTCGCAGCCACCGCTATGCCCTGATCGCCTATGACGGCGTGGTGGAGTACCTCGGCGTCGACACCGAGAAGGGCGTGGTGGACAAGAGCAGTGCCGAGACCATCCTCGACAGGCTTGGCTAGACTCCCTGCCCTACCGCCTGCCTTCTTGCCTGGCTGCTCACGCCCGCTACAGCAGCCAGGTCCTGTGGCTCGAGTACTATTTTCTTGATGCGACTGCCGTTCCTCCCTCCCCCTAACCCGTCGCAACTTTCATACAACGTATTGTTAAGCATAGAGTTTCCTAAAAATACTGAGAAGACTCATATGACGTATGCATCACCCAACGAATCTGTAACATGACTTTACAATTGTCCTGGGACGACCAACACTTACCGCGTCGCCTCAAGCCCCGCGATGGTCCCGTAGTCCCGAGGTAGTACTTCGCTCATCTTCCAACCAGGAGGACAGCAACGGGACTGCTGCCTGTGGAGGAAGCAAAATCATGACTCCCGGACCAAGACCCGTGGCAAGCACTCGCCTGTCGCAGGGAATGAACACCATCAGCAATGGTTGTCAGCAACCATGAGGGAACGAGATGATGGAGCCGTCCAGGCAACTCATGACCGTAGGGAACATAACTTCTCTTCAGGAAACGCTGAATCAGCTCTCAGGTTATGGCTGGTCGATACACCATGCCGATAATGCGCAGGAAGCGATGGAGTTATTGAACAGGGAAGCCTGCAGGGTTGGATTGACCGCTATCGACCCGTCTGGGACCTCGCTCCCCCTGGAAGTCGATACCAGGCCCGGCTTGTCGCAGGTCCAGTGGGTGGCGATCGTCGAGCATGACGTATTGCGGCACGACAAGGCTCGTGACCTGATCTACAACGCCTGCTATGCCTATCAAGCCCATCCCGCCGATGCGGAAAAACTCAATACCTTGCTTGAGAGCGCGTTAAAGATGGCAGGCCTCCATGAAGCTCACCCCGTTCCGACGCTTTCCTGCCCGGACGACGACTACCATATGGTCGGCGAGAGCCCGATCATGCAACAACTCTTCCGAACCATCCGCAAGGTGGCCGCTGCCGATGCTCCCGTGCTGATTACCGGAGAGTCAGGCACGGGGAAGGAGCTCACCGCCCACGCAATCCATACCCATTCATCCAGACACCGTGGCCCGTTCAACGTGGTCAATTGCGGGGCTCTTCCCTCCGGTCTCATCCAGTCCGAGCTCTTCGGTCATGAGAAGGGTGCCTTCACCGGTGCCAATCAACGCAAGATAGGTATCATAGAGAGCTCGCAAGGAGGCACACTCTTTCTCGACGAGATCGGTGACCTGCCTCTGGACATGCAGGTGAACCTGCTTCGCTTCCTGGAGAACCTCAAGGTATTCCGCGTCGGTGGACTCCAGGAAATCCCTGTGGATGTCAGGGTCCTGGCCGCCACCCACGTCGACCTCGAGAAGGCAGTGGAGAGAGGAGAGTTCCGCGAGGACCTCTATCATCGGCTAAATGTGCTTCAAGTCAGGACACCGGCGCTGAGGGAACACCCGGAGGATATCGAGCCCCTGGCACACTTCTTCTTCGAGAAGTTCTCTGCTGAGAAGCCATCTCGGGTCCGAGGCTTCAACTGCGATTGCAAGACTGTCATGCGCCAGTACCCCTGGCCAGGGAACATACGCGAACTGGTCAACCGAGTCAGACGTTCCATGGTCATGTGCGAACAACGGCTCATCACACCCTCCGATATGGGGCTGGAACGACGCCAAAGCCTTTCCCGGGACACCGATACCCTTCAGCAGGTACGCGACATGGCAGAATACGAGGCGATCAGGGGCGCCCTGGCACGCAACAAGTACAAGGTGCTGCATGCAGCCCGTGAGCTCGGCGTCTCCCGCGTCACCCTGTATCGGCTTCTCGATAAGCACTGTATCGACAAGAACGGAGATTCGGATGATGGAAAAAAGAATGAGCCATCGACATCAGGACTTATTCAACTAACCTCAACATGATGGAAGACGGTCACAGGCGCCTGCTAGCTGGGTCTTTTCGTATCCGATAGGGGTGTCGTGATCCGGATCAGTCCATGTCTCTCCCGGTGCGGACGGGACACTACTTAATTAAGCAAGAAAAAAGGAAGGGAACCATGACTCCACGAGGCACAAGCATCCTCTACACTGCTGGCCTGGTATCCTTGATCGGTTGCGCGCCGGCACTGGCCCAGGAGGCAGCACAGACGGCACAGATCCAACCGGTCGGCCAGGAGCCCGAGCAGCAGGAGGTCCAGCCGGAAGTGCAGGCCCTCGCCGAATATGGCGGGGTGCTGACGCCCAAGGGCAGGCTGGTACTGGAACCGGAGTTCCAGTACTCCCACGAGAGCATCAACCGCATGACGTTCGAGGGGGTAAGCGTTCTGAGTACCCTGCTGATCGGGGTATTCACGGCACAGGATGTCGACCGTGACAACTATACGGCCTCCCTGACGGGGCGGCTGGGCTTCACCGACCGCCTGGAACTCGAGATGAAGGTGCCCTATGTCTATCGAGATGAATCGGAAAGGGTCAACGTTCCGATTGAAGATAGTGAGGATAATGTTTTCACTCTGGACCGTGAACTATCCAATAATGCGCTAGGCGATATCGAACTGGGCGCCCACTACCAGTTCAACCGTGGGCTCGATGGGATGCCCTACTTCATCGGCAACCTGCGCTACAAGAGCACCACCGGCGAGGGCCCGTTTGATGTAAGCCGCGACAGTGCCGGAAATCCACTTGAACTCTCTACGGGCACAGGCTTCCATTCCATCGAGCCCAGCATCACCATGCTGCTCCCCTCTGCGCCGGCCGTCTACTTCGCCAACCTCGGCTATGTTTTTCATCTGAAAGATAGCGTCAATCAGAGACTGACTGACGATAATGACCAGGACCTTTTTATCGGCGATGTGGATCCAGGAGATGCGGTACGACTGAGCTTCGGCATGGCCTACTCCATCAACCCAAGGACCTCCTTTACGCTGGGCTACAAGAACGACTTCATCGGCAAGACCGAGACCGAATATGTCAACAACAACACTGGCAGCATCACTCGTGTCAGCTCCAATACCCTGAATGTCGGTTCCCTGCTGCTCGGATGGTCCTACCAGCTGAATCAGGATGTCGCCGTCAACCTGGGGCTGGAGCTGGGTATCACCGATGACGCCCCGGACACGACCCTGACCCTGCGCATGCCCATCGGCATGGACGCCTTCTAAGCCAGAAATGTGAAATAAACATCATGCAAGATAAGACGGCTGCCAATTGGCAGCCGTGTTATTTAAGTTTCATCAAAAAAGCATGAAAATGGCTGATTTATATCAACGCAGGATACCCGAGAAAGAGTCAACAATAGATGCGCGCAGCTTGGCTGCTTTCAGAGCACCAACATTATTGAGCCGAACATCGATATCGATCCGCTGTTGGATATCCCGCCCTGAGGCATTGCTCACCACGCCACTGACAATGGCGTTGCGCGTGATATTCTGCAGGGCTGCCGTGAAGCCCTTGGTATCGTTCAAGGCAACACCGGAAAAGTCCGCCAGTCCCGAGAGATCGACGCTACCGGGGGTCATGTCGGTAACAGACAGCCCGGTACCGGGCCCTACCTGACTAGCTGAACGTGTGGGATCGCGGAATGTCTGCGAGACGATATCGGCACCCGCTTTCGTGAAGTTCACCACCGACACCAGTTCGATACTGTTGTCGATCATCGTCTGCAGTCTCGCCCCGAAATCCACGTCGAGTCCACCGATATTGAAGCCCGCCCGCATCTGATCGAGTTCCGCCTCGGCGATGACCTCCCCTCGATGGAAGTCATCCCTCGTCGAAGACGGTAACGACACCGGCGGATAGAGCCTCGCTGGTTCCTGAGCGCTCACGTACTGTACCCATTGGCCATTGAGCGGTGCGTCGTATTCTGCCACGGAGGCCGCCTGAGTTCCGGCAGTTACCAGCACCAGCAGTGCGCCGATCCATCGCACCCCACCTTGCCTACGCATCATCCTGGCTCGAGATGGCATCGTCATATCTCCTCATCACCGGCCCATCTCATTTCTGGCGGGCAGGGTGAGCAAACTGGCACCGATGCTGGAGCGATTCACGCCTCTTGACAGCGGTGAATCCGGGCGTACGGCCCAGTCCTGCTCATGGTTGAAGTGGTTACGGGCAATCTCGATCTCCTCGCGCGCCCCCAGAACCGTGCCGTTCCACAGGGACTCGAAGTGCTCTCTCGGCACTACCTGGGTACCTGCCGCGGGATCGCCCACCAGGATATTGTCGTCATCGATGCCCTTGACGACGACGAAATGCTTGTAGCCCCCGGTGTCCACCATGGTAATGGCAGGCACCCCGATTCGAATGAAGTCATCCAGGCTGATCCTAAATCCATCGGCGTTGAGCCCCTGGGCATCCAGGTATCGCTTCATGTCCAACATGGAAAAGCCATGACGCTGGATCTGTTCGGCATCCCCGGCACGGATCATGCTCTCGAAGACCTCTGCCTCGGTGGTCTCACGCTGATAGTGGAAGGTCAGCAGGGTCGCGACGGATGCAGAACCGCAGCTGAAGTCGTACTGCTGCCTGACCACCCTGTCCCAGCTCTTTTCCTGTAGGCTCTTGGCCTCGACCTGAAAGCTGCCGAAACGATTGGCAATGGCCACCTGGCCGGCATGGGCTGCCACAGTGCTCCCTATGAGAACGAGTGACGCCATGCCACAGCAGAGTTGCCTGGTCAGTTTCATGGCAAGTCTTCCCTTGGCTGGAAAATCGTGTATGTAGACCCGATCAAGGCTCAGTTGGAAATAAACACGCTGATGCCCACCGCATTGTTGATGGAATTCCCGTTGCCGGTCACGGCGCTGAAGATTCCCGTACCGCTATAGCTTCCCAGCGCATCAGGGGCAAAGCTGATATTGCCCGAAGTCATATCTCCCCCGATATCAAAGGAGGTATCCGTCACTGAGGCCTTCATGTTCTGGACGCTCTTTACCGAATTGAAGTTGACGATTGCCTCCCCCTCCCTGGCCCGAGCCTTGCCCATCGCCTCCATGTCCATCCCTTCCATCGCGGCAAAGCCTTCCGCCTTGGGCAAGTGGCGATCCTCTGCCTGGCTCTGCGACGCCCCTAGCGTGATGAGCACCACGGAGAAAGCGATACCCATCAACTTCAGCTGTGGATGAGGCAATCTTGTTAGAGTTGAACTGACTGATGACACCTTCATGGCCTTGACTCCCGGTATCCGATCCGTTGTGGCAGTTCATCAAGGGAGCCGGTGAAGTTGCCCCCACCAGCTCCCGGGTCTTAAGAGCGCATCATGCGCCCTGGATCATCAGTTGCCGATGCTCACGTTGCTGTGAGCCGCGACGTTGGTGCCAGCCACCTGGGAGTTGTAGAGGCCGGTGGATACGTTCATGTTGTTGATACCACCGAACACCCCGGCCGCCACGGCCACGTTGGCCGCGCCGGTGGCCAGGCTTGCAGCCCCGCCGTTACCGCCGTTGCCGCCGTTACCGCCGTTACCGGCCATCGCGGTTGCAGCACCGCCGGTACCTTGACCGCCGCCGCCGCCGCCGCCGTTACCGGCGCCGCCGTTACCACCGGCTGCCGTGGCCAGGCCACCGTCACCGCCGTCACCGCCGGTACCCGAGCCGGAACCGTTGCCGGAACCAGAACCGGAACCGTTACCAGCGGTTCCCCCCGCCACTGCGGAGCTGGCGTTGGCGTCACCATTGGTGCTATCACCGTTGGTGGCCGTGTTAGCGTTGTCGTCGTCGAAGTCATCGGCAGTCACCGATGCATAGCCTTGAGCAGTGCCACCCTGGGCATCGGTATCGTCGTTGGTGGCATCGGCGTCACCACCTTCGCCATAGCCTTTGCCATAGCCCTTGCCGTAGCCCTTGCCATTGCCACCATCATCGCCATAGCCACCATCAGCTTCAGCGAGGCCGCCATCGCCGCCATCGCCTTCGCCGCCTGCGCCGCCGATACCCTTGCCATAGCTGCCAGCATAGGCTTCACCACCGGCACCGCCTTCAGCCCCGGCGGCGCCATAGCCGCCATTGATGTGGATGTGAGCGCCACTGACTTTGGAGCTCATCTCCTGCATTGAAATGACGTTGGTGGAGGTGTTGTAGGACTCGCTCATGGCCCAGGCATCACCACCACGCCCGGTAGTGCCCCCGGCTCCACCCGTACCAGTTCCGGTAGCGGCACCGCCAGTGCCATTCCCGCTGGTAAGCTGGTTGTCGTCGGAGCTCTCGTCGAAGTCTCCGTCGATATTGGCATAGACGTTGCCACCGTGGGCTTTGCCATAGCCATTGCCACCATCGGCGTTGCCGCTATTGCCGCCGGTCGCCATGGCCTTGGAATCCACGTCCTGGTCAACGTCGTCGGCATAACCAGCGCTCGGGTTGGCATGCGCCGTGGAGATGGCCATCACCATCGCCAGCAGAGGGGTACCTGCAATTACGAGATACTTTTTCATGATCATGTCTCCATGTGTTGTGTCTGCTGCAGCCTGCGAACCTGCGCCATCGTCCCTAATGTTCAATTCTGGACCCTTGAATGACGCATCCTGCTCGCAGTCACCAACCAAGAGGCATGATCCATGCCAGTTCAGAAAACCCTGTATGTAATAGACTGTAAAAACAGAAAATTTATAAATGCCAGACACTTCCAAACCAGCGGAAACATTGCCGCTGAACTTTGTAACTGAACGGTTAGTGATTCATTCATGAAACACTTAATCGCTAATAAAGCCTGGCGTAGCGTACATTCTTATCAGAAACAGAGGATTACTGGTCTCACGAGATGTGACTCGGCAGCGTTACAGTCAGCCATCGAAAAAACACCAGACCGACCGGCAGTCGGCTGGCCGCTCCCCATTGCTGCCGTTATGCTGGAGTTGATGCACTGCAGCGGCGGCCTGGGCGGGCTGCAACGAGCCTAGGAGCGAAGATGAGCGAGAGACGACGGATCGACCTGGCGCTGCAGGGTGGCGGCGCCCACGGCGCCTTCACCTGGGGCGTGATGGACCACCTGTTGGAGGACGAGCGGATCGAGATCGAGGGCATCAGCGGGACCAGTGCCGGCGCCATGAACGGCGTGGTGATGGCCGATGCCCTGACCCGTGGCGACGAGTCCACCGCCCGCGCGGCCCTGCGTGACTTCTGGCGGGCCGTCAGCCGGGCGGGCATGGCGAGCCCCGTACGCCGCACCCCGCTGGACGTGCTCACCGGCAACTGGAGCCTCGACCATTCCCCCGGCTACATCGCCCTGGACCTGATGAGCCGGCTGGTCTCGCCCTACCACTTCAATCCCTTCAACTTCAATCCGCTGCGCCAGATCGTCGCCGAACGGGTCGATTTCGAGCGGGTCCGGGCCTGCGAGGAGCTCAAGCTCTTCGTCACCGCCACCAATGTGCGCAGCGGCAAGCAGCGAATCTTTAACCGCGAGGAGATGAGCCTCGATGCGGTGATGGCCTCGGCCTGTCTGCCCACCGTCTTCCAGGCGGTGGAGATCGACGGCGAGGCCTACTGGGACGGCGGCTACATGGGCAATCCCTCGCTCTCGCCATTGCTGCACGACTGCACGGCGGGCGACATCCTGGTGGTGCAGATCACCCCCATGCATCGCCAGGAGGTGCCGACCAGCGCCGCGGACATCCTGAACCGCCTCAACGAGATCACCTTCAACGCCGCGCTGATCAAGGAGGTCCGCATGATCGTGATGCTGCAGAAACTGCTCGGCGAGCATGACATCGACATCGGCTGCTACCGGAATGCCCGGCTCCACCACCTGAGCGGCGACGAGCCCCTCTCGCACCTCTCCGTCTCCAGCAAGCTGAATGCCGAATGGGCCTTCCTCTGCCACCTGCATGAGCTGGGGCGGGCGACCACCGAGGCCTGGCTCACCGAGCACTTCGATGACCTGGGCCAGCGCTCCACCCTGGACGTGGAAGGCCTCTACCAGGAGATCGAGGCGACTCGATGAGTCAGCGTTGAGTGTGCGCCGCAATATTGCTTTGCAGCATGCCCGGGCACCGTCCATGCTCCAAGCAGGAGGGCACCTCGCCATCCGACAGGCATCCAACCAGGCAGGGCCACAGCAAAGGAGGTGAACGTCATACCGAGCGGGACGACACCGCGGGGCTGCTGTCACGTCGCTGACATCGTGCGCCGGCAGTGTCGACACTATGACGACAAGGAGAACTGCGCCGATGGTACGCATCGACAAGAAGGCCACCCGGCTCTACGTGCTGGACACCAATGTCCTGATCCACGACCCTGCCGCCCTCTACCAGTTCGACGAGCACGAGGTGGTCATCCCCATGACCGTGCTCGAGGAGCTCGACAAGCACAAGAACGGCATCCGCGAGATCGCCCGCACCGCCCGCCAGGTCAGCCGCACCCTGTCCGACCTCACCGCCAACGTCGATATCGACCAGATCCGCGACGGCATTCCCATTCCCCGACTCACCGGCCCCGAGGGCCGCCTGCGCCTGCTCTGCTACACCGACCTGAAACCGCTGGATCCGCTGGAGGAGAGCCCCGACAATCGCCTGCTGGCCGAGACCTGCCGGCTGCGCGACGAGCGACCGGATGCCTCGGTGATACTCGTCACCAAGGACATCAACCTGCGGGTCAAGGCGGCCGCGCTGGGGGTGCCGGTGGAGGACTACCTCACCGATCGCGCCTTCGACGACAGCGACGCCATGATCGATGGCGCCCGCATCTATCCCGATGCCGGCCACGACGGCAGCGGACTCTGGGACAGCCTGGCGGTGGACGTCAAGGTCGAGCGCCGGGATCACAGGGTCGTCTACCGCCTGGCCGGCGACATCCCCCGCGAGTGGCACCTGGGCATGCTGGTCTCCGACAGCGACAACGGCGCCAGCTTCGAGGCCATCGTGCGCGAGTCGGGCCCCAAGCATGCCCACCTCGAGCTGCTCACCAACTACCGGCACGGCACCAGCGTCTGGGGGGTCCACGCCCACGACAGCCGGCAGAACTTCACCCTCAACCTGCTGATGGACGACGACATCGACCTGGTGACCATCGCCGGCAGCGCGGGCACCGGCAAGACCTTCATGACCCTGGCCGCGGCCTTCCAGCAGACCCTGGATACCAAGCGCTTCGAGCGCATCGTCTTCACCCGGGCCCCCATCACGATGAGCGAGGACATCGGCTTCCTTCCGGGCACCGAGGAGGAGAAGATGTCACCCTGGATGGGGGCCTTCCACGACAACATGGACAACCTGCTGCGCGACGAGCACGACGGCAGCAGCACCTGGAACCAGGACGCCACCCGCCAGCTGCTCGGCTCGCGGGTGCAGATCCGCGCCCCGGGCTTCATGCGCGGGCGCACACTGAATGACACCTTCCTGATCATCGATGAGGCGCAGAACTTCACCCCCAAGCAGCTCAAGTCCTTGATCACCCGAGCCGGGCGCAACACCAAGATCGTCTGCCTGGGCAACGTCGGTCAGATCGACACGCCATATCTGACCGCCAACACCTGTGGCATGGCGGCGGTGGTCCAGCACTTCCGCGACTGGCCCCATGCCGGCCACGTGACCCTCAAGAGCGTGGAGCGCTCGCGCCTGGCCCTGGCCGGCGAGGAGCTGCTCTGACCCCTTGATCCTCCCGCCCCGGCCTGACCCGAGCCTCGTGCCGACGGTCAGGCCGGGCCAATAGAGGCCATGCCGAACAGCATCAGCAGGGCCAGCCCCACGGCCACGCCGATCATCAGCACCGCCGCATGGTGGCGCAACCACCCCTCGCCGCGGGTCATGCCGTCCAGCGCCCGGATGGCGTCGCGCTCGCGTGCCACCCACCAGGCCACCCAGGCGTGCTGAGCGCTGCCGAGCCGGGCCAGGCTCCCCTGCCCCCAGACACGCAGCCGCTGCCCGCCACTCACCAGTGGCCACCAGAGATCCCCGGGCGGCAACCGCCAACTGGCCCTCGGCGGTCGACGACGCGCCACGGCCCAGGCCATGACCGAGACCGCGAGGCCCAGGGCCAACGGCCACAGCAGCCCGGGGAGCTTAGCCAGCGGTGGCCAGCCCCGGTCGACGAGCTCTCCGCCCAGCCACCAGGGCAGCGTCAGCGCGGCCAGCAGGGCCCCCAGCCAGGCCAGCGGCATGGGCGATACCAGCGGCGCCAGGCCGTCCTCACGCGCCTGTCGCTCGCCCTGCCACTGGCACCACAGGGTGCGGGCCATCAGCGCGGTGGTGCCCACCGCCGCCAGGGAGAGCCAGGTCACCACCACCTTGTAGCCGCCGTCGTCGAGCACCGCCTTGAAGGCCCACTTGCCGGCCAGCCCCGAGGCCAGGGCGCCGGTGAGCGACAGCGCCGGCAGCGCCAGCAGGGTCCAGAGCAGCCAGGCCGGCAGGCGCGGCGGGTGCTCGCCGATGCCCACCCCGAGGAACAGCGCCCCCTTGGTCAGGGCGTGATGGGCGGCGAACAGCACTACCGCTGCCGACAGCGCCGGCCACAGCGCCGGGGCGACCAGGCCCATGGCCACCAGCACGGTGACCATGCCCATCTGGCTGACGCTGGAGTAGGCCAGCACCGCCTTGGGGTGACGCTGGCAGACCCCGTAGAGGGCCGCCCCGATGGCGGCCGCCAGGCCGGCCACCAGCATGGCCCGCCCCAACCAGGCGAAGGCCTCGCCGGCGGCCGTTTCCCCCAGCGGCAGGGTGACAAGCCAGCCGACCAGGCCCGCCTTGATCATGGCCCCACTGAGCACCGCGCTGGCCGGCGTCGGTGCCACCGGGTGGGCCAGGGGCAACCAGAGGTGCAGCCCCACCACCCCCGCCTTGACCCCGAAGCCCAGCCACAGCAGCAGGCCCATCCAGACGCCACCCGGCGCTTCGAGCATCCCCTCGCGCAGGCCGCCCAGCGTGGTGGTGCCGGCACTGCCCGCGCCCCATAGCAGCCCGGCCAGGATCAAGCCCTCGCCCAGCACCGCCATCACCAGGTAGGCCAGGCCGCCGGTGCGGGCATCCCGGGTCTGCGCATGCACCACCAGGCCGTAGGCGGCGAAGGTCATCACGGCGAAGCCCAGGTAGAAGCTGGCGATGTCCTCGGCGACCAGCAGCAGCAGGTTCCCGGAGAGCGTCAGCGGCCAGAGCAGCGCGAAACGTCTCAGCCGGGCCTCGGCGGCGCCATCGCCGGTCACCGCCCTGGCCTGCTCGCCGGCTAGATAGTCCCGGGCATAGACCCCCGCCAACAGCCACAGCAGTGCCGTGACAGCCACCAGCGGGCCCCGCGTACCGTCCAGCGCCCAATGCCCGCCGAGCAGCCACCAGTCGAGCGCCAGCGACCTCTCTTCGACGCCCAGGGCCAGCGCCAAGGCCGGCAGCGGCGCGCTGCACCAGAGCCCATCCAGCGGGGTGCGCGGCTGGCCGCGATCGGCCAGGGCTGCCATCAGCGGTACCCACAGCATCAGCAGCAGCGGCCAGAGCAGCGCTGCCGGCAGCGCGAAGGTAAAGAGTGCATCGCTCATGGCAGATACTCCGCGTTGACCACCCGGCTCGCCCACTCCAGCGGACTGAAGGGCATGCCCGCCAGCATGCCGGCCAGCAGGCTGAACAGCGCCGTGGCCAGCGTCGGCACCAGCAGCCAGGCATGGGTCTCCAGCCGGCCCAGGCAACGCTCCTCGGGCCACGCCCCCACGCCGTGATCGGGTCCCGGGCGAAACCACAGCCGGCCGAGGATCGGCAGGAAGTAGGCGGCGTTGAGCAGGCTGCTGGCCACCAGCACGGCAATCACCCAGGGCATGCCGGCCTGGATCGCCCCCGTGCCCAGATACCACTTGCTCAGGAAACCCACCACCGGCGGCACGCCGATCATGCCCAGCGCCCCGACGCTGAAGGCCAGGCTGGTCAGCGGCATGCGCCGCCCGGCGCCATCGAGCTCGTCGATGCGGTGGATACCGAGCTCCTCGGCATAGTTGCCGGCGCAGAAGAACAGGGTGATCTTCATCAGCCCCTGATGCAGCAGGTGCGAGAGCGCGGCGATGGTGCCCAGCGGGCCGAACAGGCCGATGCCGAGCACGATGTAGGCGACCTGGCTCACCGTGGAGTAGGCCAGCCGCGGCTTGAGCTCCTGCTGGGCCAGGGCACGCAGTGAGCCGAAGAGGATGGTCACCGAGGCTACGGCCACCAGGCCATACAGCAGTCCCAGCTCGGCGCTCAGCTCGATGCCGTAGACGTCATAGACCAGCCGCACGATGCCGAAGGCGCCGGCCTTGACCACCGCCACCGCGTGCAGCAGGGCGCTGACCGGCGCCGGTGCCACCATGGCGCGCGGCAGCCAGCCGTGCAGCGGCACCAGGGCCGCCTTGACGCCGAAGCCGGCGATCAGAACCCAGAAGAGCCCCACCAGCAGGAGGCGATCCTCGGGGCCGAACTCGGCGAGGATCTCGCGCTGGCCGAAGCGGATGTCCCCGGCCAAGACATGCAGCGCCACCATGCCGATCATCAGCACCAGCCCGGCGGTCAGGGTGAAGCGCAGGTAGACCTTGCCCGCCGCCAGCGCCTTCGAGGTCCCGCGATGTACCACCAGTGGGTAGGTGGAGAGGGTCAGCAACTCGTAGAAGACCAGGAAGGTAAAGAGGTTGCCGGCCAGGCTGATGCCCAGTGTGCTGGCCACGCAGAGGCTGAAGAAGCCGAAGAAGCGCTTGCGGTTGGGCGAGTCCTCCAGGTAGCCGATGGCGTAGACGGTGGTGAACAGCCAGAGCAGCGAGGAGAGCCCAGCGAACATGATCCCCAGGGCGTCGGCACGCAGCACGAAGGCCAGCCCCTCAAGCACCGGAAACTCCACGGCGTACCCGCGGCCGCGACTGAGCCCCCAGACCATCCAGGCCACCAGACTCAGCTTGATCAGGGCCGCGCCGAGGTTGAGGCCGGTGCGCGCGCGGAAGGCCCGCTCCGGCAGCAGGAAGATCAGCACCGCGGTGAGCAGCGACGTACCCAGCGTCGCCAGAAGCAACAGCCCGCCGCTCATGGCAGGCCTCCCTCACGCAGCAATGCCAGCGGCCACTCGGCACCGAGCCCCAGCGCCAGCGCCGCCAGCGCCAGCATCAGGGCGATCAGGTCCATCCCCCCGGGCACTGGCCGAACCTCGCGGCGGGGAGCATCCTCGACCAGGGCACAGCGCAAGACCCGGAACACATAGGCGACGGTGAGCAGGGTACCGGCCACCAGCACGACGACCCACGGCCACTGCCCGGCGAGGATGGCCGCCTGCAGCAGCAGCCACTTGGCGGTGAAGCCAGCGCTGGGCGGCAGGCCCATCAGGGTCACGGCGGCGATGCCGAAGGTCATCAGCGAAAGCGGCAACCATCGGCTGGTGCCCGCCAGGTCGCCCAGGCGGCTCTGGCCGACGGCGAGCACCAGGTTGCCGGCCGCCATGAACATCGCGGCCTTGGCCAGGGCATGGCCGGCCAGCTGCAGCCAGGTGGCCTGCCAGGCCAGGGTCGCCACCGCCGCCGAGGTACCAGCCAGCAGCGGGAAGGCCAGCATCAGGTAGCCCAGCTGCCCCACCGTGGACCAGGCCACTACCTGCTTGAGCTCGCTGGCCCGCCAGGCCTGCAGCCCGCCCCAGAGTATCGCCAGGCTGCCGAGCCCCCCGAGCAGCCAGGCCGCAGCCAGCGCCTCCGGCACCAGCCGCTGCCACAGCTGCATCAGGATGAAGAAGGAGGCCTTGACCACCAGGGCCCCGTGGAGGGCACTCACCGGCGTCCAGGCGCTGGCGTGCACCGGCACCAGCCAGCCATGCAGCGGGAAGATCGCCGCCTTGAGCAGCAGGCCCGCGGCCAGCAGCGCCATGGCGATGCCGGTCACCGCTCCCGGCTCGGCATCGGCCGCCAGCCCTGCCAGGTCCAGCCGGCCCCAGGCGCCCAGCAGCAGCGCCACCCCCAGCAGCCAGGCCAGCGACCCCACCAGGGCATAGAGCAGGTAGCGCATGCCCGCCGTCAACGCCTGTGCCGTGCCGGGCAGCAGCATCATGCCCACGGCGCAGAGTCCCATCAGTTCCAGCGCGGCATAGAGCGTCAGCAGGTCGGCGGCCACCCAGATCAGGCCGAGCGCCGCGGCCAGGCCTCCCAGCAGCGGCCAGAACCCGGCGAAATCGCGCTCGGCCACCGCGATGGCTCGCCGGTGCCCGACCGCATAGGCCGCACTGGCCAGCAGCAGCAGCTGAGTCAACAGCAACAACAGGCCCGCCAGGGCGTCCAGGCGCCAGTGGAGCAGCAGCCCACCGAGTGACCAGGCGCCCTCGAGCCCACCGTCGACCGCGAGGCGCGACAGCAGCCAGAGGGTCACCAGCGGCAGCGGTGCGCCGGCCAGCAGTACCGGCAGCATGCGCCGAGGCGGAAAGCGCCACGCCACCAGGCCCAGCGGCAGCGGGGCCAGCAGCGACAGCCACAGCACCGCCGCCTCGACGGACAGGGACGGGTCCAGCGGCACGCTCATCGGTCATCCCCTGCCCCGCCGCCCAGGCTCACCCGCCCATCCAGGGCGTGCAGGCGCCGTAGCAGCGCCGCGCCGAGCACCGAGCCAACCAGGGCCACCACCAGGCCCACCAGGATCAATCCCTGGACCTCGACGGTGGGTCCGGCCAGGCCGGCCAGCAGCAGGAAGACCCCGGAGCCCAGCACGTTGAAGGCCAGCAGGCGACGCAGCAGGTGGAGGTGGTGGGCAAAGGCCCACAGGCCCAGCGCCATGATGGCCAGCCCCGTGGCCAGCAGCGGACGACGCATCACCTCACTTGGAACGGAGAGCTCACCGCCACCGAGCAGCCCCCAGACGGCCGCAGCGGCCAGGGCCAGCCAGGCGAGGGCCGCCAGCCAGCGCGCCGTGGCCTGGTGGCGGGGACGACGTGCATGGTCACGCAGGGGAAGCGGCGACCGGGCACCGAGATGGCCCAGGCCGTGGAACAGGGCCGTGCCGGTCAGCAGCGCGCCCAGCACGGCCTCGACCAGCGCCAGCCAGGGCGCACCGAGCCGCCACCAGGCCAGCGCCATCAGCAGCGCGAAGGCGATGAAGACCAGGCAGGCACGCCGCAGGTGGCGGTCGAGGAGACAGGCCGCCGCCAGGATCACCAGCAGAGCGGCCGGGACGAGTTCGCCCGACAGCGACACCGCCGGCTCAGCGGTCGGCGCGGTTGACGGCCTTCTCGATCAGCGCCTCGCTCTCGCTTCCGGGGCCCTTCTTGAGCACCGTCTGGGCCTCGTGCCAGAGGCAGATGAAGCGATGGCAGGAGGCGCAGTGAACCTCGTCATCGGGGTTCTTCACCTGGGAGACCCGCATCAGGTGGCTGCCGCAGCTGGGGCAAGCAACCGGCAGGCGAAAATCTTCCGACAGGGACATGGCAAAACTCCTCGTGTTGCAGGGTGGATGGCACCTATCCTGCCGATATCGCCCGTGATTCTCCAGTCGCGAGCCCTATTATCGGCGGGCCTCCTCGCCGATACGGGGATAGCCCGGTGATCCCGCCAGTCGGTTGCGCCCCTCATGCTTGGCACGGTAGAGCGCCTGGTCGGCCTGGGAAAGCGCCAGATCCAGGCTGCCCTCCGGCGGCAGCACCGCCAACCCCAGGCTCACCGTGATCCGCAGCAACGAATCCGCCACCTCGAGCTCGACCGACTCCACCGCGGCGCGCAGGCGGTCGAGCACGCCCCAGGCCTCCTCGGGCGAGGTGTCCACCAGCATGACGGCAAACTCCTCGCCGCCGATGCGGGCGAATAGGTCATAGGGGCGCAGGCAGTCACGGCAGGTCATGGCGAAGGTTTGCAGGGCCAGGTCACCGGCGGCATGGCCATGGGTGTCGTTGAGGCGCTTGAAGTGGTCGATATCGAGCATCGCCAGGGGCACCGTGCGGCCCTGGCGGGCGGCGTGGGCGCGCACCGCCTCGCCGTAGTCGAAGAAGGCCCGGCGATTGAGCACCCCGGTGAGCATGTCGGTGCTGACCAGGCGCTGGGTGCACTGCTCTTCCTGCTTGCGCGGCGTGATGTCGATCAGCAGGCCGTCCCACAGGGTGGTACCGTCGCGGCGGCGGGAGGGGCTTGCGCGGCCCTCGAGCCAGCGGACGTCGTCGGTCGTCTCGAGGCGAAACTCCAGCCGCCAGGGCTCCAGGCTCACCGCCGACTGGGCCAGGGAAGCGGTCAGGGCGGCCCGGTCCTCGGCCTGGACCCGCTCCAGTAGCGCTTCTGCGCGGTCAATCACCGAGCGCGACGACAGGCCCGCAAGCGAGTGCAGCCCTTCGCTGAGAGAGAGGAAGTCGAGCCCGCCCCGGGGGTCCTGGCGAAGCTGGAAGACCACGCCGGGGAGCCGCGAGAGGGTCCCCTGGAGACGCTCCAGCAGGGCGTGGTCGTGCAGGGCCCGTTGGCGCAGCTCCGTGATGTCGTGGAGCGTCACCAGCAGCCGCAGCGGCTGGCCCTGTCCCGCGTCCAGGGGCTGGAAGACGCCATCCTGGTGGACCAGCCGACCGTCGGCCCGACGACACAGCAGCACGCCCCGCCAGGAGCGGCGGCGCGCGACGCAATACGCCAGGGCATGGCTGATGTCGCCGTACAGCGGGTCCACATCCAGGCAAGTGATGCGGCGACCGACCAGGGTCTCGGCCGGATGGCCGCTATGCTCCTCGAAGCCCGGATTGACCCGCAGGATGACCCCGTGGGCATCGGTAAGAATGACGACGCCCGGGAAGCAGTCCAGCAACGCCTCGGCCAGCGGCGGCTGCTCCCCCCTGTGCGCCCTCCATGTTCGCCACTTGTCCCTGATTCGCGCCATGCCCCACACCCTGGGGATCCCCGCATCGGTTTGAGAAGGGGACTCCGCCCCGACTCCCCTACCCTAGCCCAGGATGGCCGATGACACAGCGAAAATTGCCGAGGTCCGGCTAGAGCTTCAACCGATCCGCCACATAGTCGGCATCCTTGTCGCCACGGCCGGAAAGGTTGATCAGGATATGCTGGTCGGCCGGCAGGGTCGGCGCCACGCGCATGGCCCAGGCCACGGCGTGGGCGCTCTCCAGCGCCGGGATGATGCCCTCGACCCGGGAGAGCGTCAGGAAGGCCTCCAGGCACTCGTCATCCGTGGCGCTCTGGTAGTCCACCCGCCCCAGCTCCTTGAGATAGCTGTGCTGCGGCCCGACGCCCGGATAGTCGAGCCCCGAGGCGATGGAGTGCACCGGCATGGGCTGGCCCGCCGCGTCCTCCAGCACGTAGCAGGCCATGCCGTGGATCTCGCCGGGTCTGCCCAGGGTCAGGGTGGCGGAGTGGCGGGGGGTATCGAGCCCCTCGCCGGCCGGCTCCACGCCCACCAGGTGCACAGCCTCGTCCTCGAGGAAGGCGGAGAACATGCCGATGGCGTTCGAACCGCCGCCCACGCAGGCGGTGACGTGGTCGGGCAGCCGGCCGTGGCGCTCGAGGAACTGGCCGCGGGCCTCGCGGCCGATGATCGACTGGAAGTCGCGCACCATCTTCGGGAAGGGGTGCGGCCCCACCACCGAGCCGATGGCGTAGATGAAGTGCTGCGGGTCCTTGAGGTACTCCTCGAAGGCGCTGTCCACGGCATCCTTGAGGGTCGCCGTGCCGCGGGTCACCGGGATCAGGGTGGCCCCCAGGATCTTCATCTTGGTGACGTTGGGATGCTCCTTCTCGATGTCCACCTGGCCCATGTGGATCTCGCAGGGGATGCCCACCAGGGCGCAGGCGGTGGCCAGCGCCACGCCGTGCTGGCCGGCGCCGGTCTCGGCGATCACCTTGGTCTTGCCCATGAACCTGGCCAGCAGCGCCTCACCCAGGCAGTGGTTGATCTTGTGTGCGCCGGTGTGGTTAAGGTCCTCGCGCTTGAGGTGGATCTGGGCGCCGCCCAGCGTCTCGGAGAGCCGCCGGGCATGGAAGATCGGGCTGGGCCGGCCCACATAGTCGGCGAAGAGGCCGTCCAGCTCGGTGCGGAAGTCATCGCGGACGCGGATCTCCTCGTAGGCGGCGTCGATCTCGTCCATCACCGCCTTGAGCTCGGGCGGAATCAGCTGGCCGCCGAAACGGCCGAAATAGCCCTGGGCATCGGGCAGGTTGGCGAAGGGGGAAGTGCTCATGGTCTGGGTCCTGGCGGCATGCGGAATAACGACATGCCATCCTGCCCCGCCCTCACGAGGCTGTCGAGGCGACCTTCGCCGAAGCCTCAGGCCGCCAGCCAGAGCCCGAGGTTGAGCAGCGCCAGGCTGGCGAGCAGCAGGGCGACATTCAGCCCCAGCAACGGGACCAGCGGCGCAGGGTCACCGGGCGAGACGTCGGCAGGCAGTCGCCAGAGCCCGACCGCGAGCTTGAGGGCCGCGGGGGCGGCCAGCCACATCAGCCAGGCCCAGCCGGGTAGCCAGCCGCCCAGCCAGGCCAGCGGTACCACCGCGAAGGCGGCGAGCACCAGGCCCGCCACCAGGCGCGCCGCGCGCCCCACCCCCAGCACGATGGCCAGGTGGTGTCGCCCGGCCCGTCGGTCGGGCTCGATATCCGGCAGCTGGTTGGCCAGCAGCAGCGCACTGACCATCAGGGTCGGCACCAGCGAGGCGGCCAGGGCCGTGGCGGAGAACATCCCGGTGAGCGCCTGATTGGCGCCCACCACCATCAGGGTGCCGAAGCCGACCCCCGGCGCCGCCAGACAGAGCCAGGGGCGACGAGTCAGCCAGCCGGTGTAGGCCACCACCAGCGCCATGCCGAGCAGCCCGTAGAGCAGCATTACCGGGCCCGAGCGCCACAGGCACCAGGCGCCGATGGCCAGCACCCCGGCCAGGCAGGCGAAGGCGGCGTGGCGCACCGCCCCCGCCGCCGCGGGGTGCTCTGGCAGTGACCCGCTACCGCCCGAGAAGGGCGTGCGAGTGGTGGTGGCATCCAGGCCGCTCACGAAGTCGTGATGCTCGTTGAACAGGTTCACCGCGGCGTGGGCCAGCAGGGCGGCGAGCAGCACCAGCAGGATCGTGAGCCCCGCGGGAGCATGACCGTCCTGCCAGGCGGTGGTCACCGCCAGGCCTGCGCAGAGGGGCGAGAGCACCAGGAAGTTGGGGCGTGCACTGCGCCAGCAGGCCCGCCACACGAAGGCCGGAGAGGTGGTCGCCATCATGGGACACGCGCGGTCATGGGGAGGACGACACCGCTCAGCGGGCGAGCCGCTCGGCGAGCCAGCGGCCGATGTCACCGATCTGCTGCGGGCAGAGCGCGTGGGCCATGGGATAGCAGCGATAGTGTGCCGGATAGCCCAGCGATTCGACCTTCTCGTAGCCGGCCTTGCCCAGCGACTCGGGGACCACCGGGTCGAAGCTGCCGTGGTGCACCTCGATGGGCAGGCCGCGATTGGCGTCGGAGAGCTCGATGCTGTCGGCCGTGGCGAAGTAGGTGGAGAGAGCCAGCAGGCCGCCCAGCGGCACCTCGAAGGAGAGGGCCGCCTGATAGGCCACGGCCCCGCCCTGGGAAAAGCCCGCCAGGATGATGCGACGACTGTCGATACCCTGCTCCAGCTGTTCCCGCACCAGCGCCTGGATGCGCGCGGCAGAGGCCATCAGCTGGGGCTCGTCGATCTGGCGGTCGAGACTCATCTCCTTGATGTCGTACCAGGCCGGCATGACCATGCCGCCGTTGATGGTCACCGGCAGGCGTGGCGCATGGGGCAGGATGAAGCGCACGGCATCATCGGTGGGCAACGGGAGTGCCGGCACCAGCGGCTCGAAGTCGCTACCGTCGGCACCGAGGCCGTGGAGGATGAAGACGCAGGCGTCGGCGGGTCTGCCGCTGCGCGGCTCGATGATCAGTTCACCGGGTTGATTCATGGGATCGTCTCCAGGGCCGCTCAAGGGGTCGGTCAAAGTTCGACACCCTACCGCAAACGCCGCCCGTCGGCGAGCGCGCTCAGAAGGGCCAGATCAGCGGGATCAGGGCCAGGGCCACCGCGGCGGTCAGCAGGTTCAAAAGCCCGCCGAGGCGCAGGAAGTCAGCGAAGCGGTAGCCGCCGGGGCCGAAGACCATCAGGTTGGTCTGGTAGCCGATGGGCGTCAGGAAGCTGGCCGAGGCGGCGAACATTACCACGACCACATAGGGCATCGGGCTCACGCCGAGGCTCTCGGCGCTGGCCATGACCACCGGAAAGGTGATCACCGCGGCGGCGTTGTTGGTGACCAGGGAGGTCAGCAGGGTCACCAGCACATAGACTGCGCCCAGCAGCAGCCAGGGATTGCCATCGGCCAGCCCCAGGGCCACATCGGCCAGGGTGGCCGCCGCCCCCGAGCTTTCCAGCGCCGCGCCGAGCCCGAAGGAGGCGGCGATGGTCAGCAGTACCTGGGTGTCCAGCCCCCGCTTGGCCGCCCCCACCGTGCAGCAGCCGGTGCCCAGCGCCAGGGCCGCCCCCAGCATGGCGGCGTTCATCATGCTCGTCACGCCCAGGGTGGCCAGCAGCACCACCCCGGCCAGGATGCCCCAGGCCAGCCCGGCCTTCTCGTGGACCGGACGGGCCGAGCCGTTGACCTTGCTGATCAGCAGGAAGTCGCGCGACTGCCGATGGCGCTCGATGAAGGGCGGGCGCGCCTCCAGCAGCAGCACGTCGGCGGGCTGCAGGCGGATCTGGCCAAGGTTGCCGGCGACCCGCTCGCCGCCGCGGCACACCGCCAGCACCGCGGCCCCATAGAGGGTCCGGAAGTGACCATCGCGGATGCGCCGGCCGATGAACTGGCACTGGTCGGAGACCACCGCCTCCACCAGGCGGCGCTCCTTGAAGTCCTTCTCTAGACTCGACGCGCCCTGCCGCGTCGGCACCAGGCCGCGGATCTGCTGCAGTTCCACGGCCCCCTCGCTGGTGCCGGCAAACACCAGCCGGTCGCCGCCCTTGAGCCGCTCGCCCGGCCCCACCACGCTGACGATGTTGCCCTCGCGCTCGATCTCCACCAGGAACAGCTCCTGGAGGTGGCGCAGCCCGGCCTCCTCCACCGTGCGATCGACCAGCGGGCCGTTGGCGTCCACCTCCATCTCGATGGTGAACTCGCGGGGGTTCTCGAAGGCCGCCTCGGCCCCGCGCCGCGCCGGCAGCAGCCGCGGCCCCAGCAGGACCAGGTAGACCAGGCCCACCACCGCCACCGGTACGCCCACCCAGGCGATGTCGAACAGCCCCATGGCCAGGGCCGGGTCGCGATCGATCAGCAGGCCATGCACGACCAGGTTGGTACTGGTGCCGAACAGGGTGATGGTGCCGCCGAGAATGGAGGCAAAACTGAGCGGCATCAGCAGGCGATGCGCCGGCACGGAGATGCGCCGGCTCCAGCTCAGCACGGCCGGGATGAAGGTCGCCACCACGGGGGTATTATTGAGAAAGCCGCTCAGCGAGGCCACCGGCAGCAGCAGGCGTACCAGTGCCCGGCCCTCGCTGCGGGGGCGTCCCAGCACATGGCGGATGATCAGGTCGATGCCGCCGGTCTCGCGGATGCTGGTCACCAGCACATACATGAAGGCCACGGTGAACAGGCCCGTGCTGGAGAAGCCCGCCAGGGCCTGGCCGGGCTCGATCACCCCCAGGGTCAGCAGCAGGATCACCGCCCCGAGCAGCACGATGTCGGGACCCACGCGCGAGAAGGCCATCAGCGGAAAGACGGCGATGACGACGGCGAGAGAGAGCCAGGCATCCAGCGGCATGGGCAGATCCGGTGACGGGTAGGCGAGGCCCCATTGTGACCGCCACCGGTTATTCTAAAAAGTTATTTTTAGAAATCCATGTATATTTTATTGGAATATATAATCCGAAGACGCCACAACGAGAAAGGCCCGCTTTCGCGGGCCTTTCTCTACTACCGTGAGGCAGTCACATCAAGGTCGGTCGACGTTCAGCCGATAACCTGGATGTTGGAAGCCTGGAGGCCTTTCTTGCCCTGGGTGACGTCGAAGGAGACCTTCTGACCGTCCTGCAGGGACTTGAAGCCTTCAGCCTTGATCTCGGAGAAGTGAGCGAACAGGTCGTCACCATTGTCGTCCGGAGAAATGAAGCCGAAACCTTTAGTGTCGTTGAACCACTTGACGGTACCAGTAGCCATGATCGAATTCCTCGAATAGCGTTAGATTGTGCCGGGAAATACCCGAATTGCAGTGGGTAAAACAAGAAACTTTCACCGGGAAATCGACGCCATGAGCTTTCGATGACCACTTGCGATGTTCCACTTGCTAACCTACTGCGCGCATAGTGCGCCGATGCCGGGCGCAGGTCAAACACTATTTGCACTGCATCATAGCGACGTTACTCCCCGCCCAGGATCCAGCCGGCGGCCTTCTCGGCGATCATCAGCGTCGGCGAGTTGGTATTGCCGCTGGTGATGGTAGGCATGACGCCCGCATCCACCACGCGCAGCCCCGCCACCCCGCGCACCCGCAGGCGGGCGTCCACCACCGCCATGGGGTCATCGTCGCGCCCCATCCTGGTGGTGCCCACAGGGTGGAAGATGGTGGTGCCGATATCCCCCGCCAGGCGGGCCAGGTCATCGTCGCTCTGGTACTCCAGCCCCGGCTTGACCTCCTCGGGCGAATATCTCGCGAAGGCCGGCTGCTCGGCGATGCGCCGCGTGACCCGCAGCGAGTCCGCCGCCACCTGGCGATCCTCCGGGGTGCTCAGGTAGTTAGGCGCGATGGCCGGCGCCTGGCGCGGGTCGGCGCTCTTGATGCGCACCGTGCCGCGGCTGGTCGGGTTGAGGTTGCACACGCTCGCCGTGATCGCCGGGTAGTCGTGCAGCGGCTGGCCGAAGGCCTCGAGGCTCAGCGGCTGGACGTGGTACTCGATGTTGGGATGCGCGTAGTCATCGGAGCTGCGGGTGAAGGCACACAGTTGCGAGGGCGCCATGCTCATGGGGCCGGAGCGCTTAAGCAGGTACTCGAGCCCGATGCCCGCCTTGCCGACCAGCGAGTTGGCCATGGTGTTGAGGGTCTTGGCGCCCTTCACCCGATACACCGAGCGGATCTGCAGGTGGTCCTGCAGGTTCTCGCCGACCCCCGGCAGCTCATGGATCACCGGGATCTCGTGCTCGCGCAGCAGCTCGGCCGGACCGATACCGGAGAGCTGCAGCAGCTGCGGCGAACCGATGGCGCCGGCACAGAGGATAACCTCGCGGGAGGCCTGCACCGACGTCGGCTTCCCGCCGCGTTCGACGCGCACCCCGGTGCAGCGCGGCGGGCCGCCCTCGCCTTTCTCGCCATTTCCTTCAAATACGAGCCCCAGCACCTGGGTGGAGTGCCACAGGGTCAGGTTGTCGCGCTTCTCGGCCCCGCGCAGGAAGGCCTTGGAGGTGTTCCAGCGCCAGCCCGAGCGCTGGTTCACCTCGAAGTAGTCGACCCCCTCGTTGTCGCCGCGGTTGAAGTCCCGCGTCCGCGGGATGCCGGCCTCCACGGCCGCGGTGGCGAAGTCGTCGAGCACCTGCCACTTGAGCCGCTGCTTCTCCACTCGCCACTCGCCGCCGTGGCCATGGTAGTCGCGGTGGGCGCCGTCGGCATCGCCGCCGGCATCCAGGCGATGGTGATCCTCGTGCTTAACGAAGTCGGGCAGGCAGTTCTCCCAGCGCCAGGCATCGTCACCGGTGGCCTCGGCCCAGCCGTCGTAGTCGCGCGACTGGCCGCGGATATAGAGCATGCCGTTGATGCTGGAGCAGCCACCCAGGGTCTTGCCGCGGGGATAGATCAGCGAACGGCCGTTGAGCCCGGGGTCGGCCTCGGTGCGGAAGCACCAGTCGGTACGCGGGTTGTCGATGCAGTAGAGGTAGCCCACCGGGATGTGAATCCAGTGGTAGTTGTCGCGACCGCCCGCCTCGATCAGCAGCACCCGGTTGGCCGGGTCGGCGCTCAGGCGGTTGGCCAGCAGGCAGCCGGCGGTGCCGGCGCCCACCACGATATAGTCGAATTCCTGCTCAGCCATGGCGTGCTCTCTCGACATGCCGTCAGCGATATAGGCCAACAGCAACGCGTCTCTTGTAATACGGCAGCTAATTCCCGTTCGAGGCTACTCCGAGGAGCAGACCTACGAGGAGGCGCTGTGAACCCATCCCTGGGCGCTACATTTGCCATCCATGGCAAATGACCTCCTCTTCGATCTCCCCTCGGCGCCTCTCACACTCGTCTTCCCTGCTTTCCGTAGCCTCGTTGCAAGGATTACTTGTGCGTCGGCATGGCGAACTCGGAGCCGCCATCTATGGAGTCGGACCAGCGCTGCATGATCGACTTCTGCTTGGTGTAGAAGCGCACGCCCTCCTCGCCGTAGGCGTGGGTGTCGCCGAACAGCGAGCGCTTCCAGCCACCGAAGCCGTGCCAGGCCATGGGCACCGGGATCGGCACGTTGATGCCGACCATGCCGACCTGGATGCGGCGGCCGAACTCGCGGGCCACGCTGCCGCTCTCGGTGAAGCAGCTCACGCCATTGCCGAACTCGTGGTCGTTGATCAGCTGGATGGCGGTGGCGATATCGGGCACCCGCACGCAGGCCAGCACCGGGCCGAAGATCTCCTCCTTGTAGATGGTCATCTCCGGAGTGACGTGGTCGAACAGCGAGCCGCCCATCCAGAAGCCCTCGGCGCACTCGTCGCCGGTCGCGGCGGCATCGAAGTCACGGCCATCGACGACCAGTTCGGCACCCTCGCTCACGCCCTTCTCGATGTAGCCGGTGATGCGCTGGTGCGCCTGGGCGGTGACGATGGGGCCCATCTCGGCATCCAGCTCCAGGCCGTTCTTGACCTTGAGCGCGCGGGCACGCTCGGCCAGCCGCGGCACGAGCTCGTCGGCCACGTCGCCCACCAGCACCGCCACGCTGATCGCCATGCAGCGCTCGCCGGCACTGCCGTAGGCGGCGCCGATCAGCGCATCCACGGCCTTGTCGAGGTCGGCATCGGGCATCACCACCATGTGGTTCTTGGCGCCGCCCAGGGCCTGGACGCGCTTGCCATGGCGGGCACCCCGCTCGTAGATCAGGTTGGCGATCGGCGTGGAGCCGACGAAGGAGAGCGCCTTGACGTCGGGATGGTCGAGCAGCGCCTCCACCGACTCCTTGTCGCCCTGCACCACGTTGAAGACGCCATCCGGCAGCCCGGCACGGGCGAGCAGGTCGGCGATCAGCAGCGAGGCGCTGGGGTCGAGCGGGCTTGGCTTGAGGATGAAGCTGTTGCCGCAGGCAATGGCGACGGGGAACATCCACATCGGCACCATGGCCGGGAAGTTGAACGGGGTGACGCCGGCGACCACGCCCAGCGGCTGGCGCAGGGTCCAGTTGTCGATGCCGGTGCCGACCTGTTCGGTGTAGTCGCCCTTGAGCAGCTGCGGGATGCCGCAGGCGAACTCGACGATATCGATGCCGCGCGCCACCTCGCCCTGGGCATCGGTGAACACCTTGCCATGCTCCAGGGTGATCGCACGCGCCAGCTCATCCTTGTGCTCATTGAGCAGCTGGAGGAACTTGAACATCACCCGGGCACGGCGGATCGGCGGGGTATCGGCCCAGGCCGGGAAGGCGGCCTGGGCAGCGGCCACGGCAGTGGCCACATCGGCCTGGGAGGCCAGGGCCACCTGGCCGGTCACCTGGCCGGTGGCCGGGTTGGTCACGGCCTGGTGCTGGCCGGACTCGCCGGCTGACATTTGCCCATTGATATAATGCTGGATGCTGGCTGTGCTCATGGCGGCCTCGTCTCGTCGTTGTCGAAATCGGGGATGGACGTCCGTTGTCGGGGATGGGGAGTGACAGAAGCGACCCCATTGGCGCCTAGACTAGCCCCATCGTCACCCGAATCAATTGAGTAATTCAAAACCAGCGTATAAGTTCGGCTGATATCACTCCACACCGAGGAGCGAGACCATGCAGGACCTCCAGACCCTGCGGGCCTTCGTCACCGTGGCCCGGGAAGGCAGCGTCTCCCGCGCCGCCGAGCGGCTGCACCTGACCCAACCCGCGGTGAGCCTGAAGCTCAAGCAGTTCCAGGCGGGCCTCGGCCTCACACTGTTCCAGCGCCGCCCCCAAGGGCTGGAGCTCACCGCCGACGGTCGCGCGCTGCTGCCTGCCGCCGAGAAGGCGCTGGCGGCCATGGCCGCCTTCGAGCAGAACGCCCGGGCCCTGCACAGCACGCTGCGTGGCCGACTCAAGATCGGCACCATCGTCGACCCGGAGTTCATCCGCCTGGGGGCCTTCCTGCGGCGCCTGGTGGAACGCGCCCCGCAGCTCGAGACCGAACTGCACCATGGCATGAGCGGCAGCGTGCTGGAGTGGGTGCGTCGCGGCGAGCTGGACGTGGGCTTCTTCCTGGCGCCGCCCGGCGAGGGCCCGGGCCTCCCGGAGATCGCCCACCGTGAGCTCACCCACTTCCACTACCACGTGATCGCCCCGGCCGGCTGGGGCAGCCGCCTGGCCGGCGCCGACTGGCCCCGGCTCGCCACCCTGCCGTGGATCACCACGCCCGAAGATTCCGCCCATCACCGCCTCTTGCATGGCGTGCTCGACCCGCTGGGCATCGTGCCCAACGGCGTGGCCCAGGTGGACCAGGAGGCCTGCATGCTCGACCTGGTGCGCGCCGGCGTGGGCCTCAGCCTGGCCCGCGACGCCCTGGCCATGGCCGAGCGCCAGGAGCGCGGCCTGGTGGTCGCCGAAGGCGTGCGCCTGCCCTGCGCGCTGAGCTTCGTGTGGCGTCGCGACCGCGGCGAGGAGGCGGTGATCGCCGAGGCGCTGGAGGTGCTCACCGGCGTCTGGGGGGCGCTGGCGCCATGACACTTCGACACCGGAAAGGAACTTCCTGATGGCCGACCTCGAGATCCCCCAGCTCGTGCTGATCGGGCTGATCTTCGTCTGGAGCGGCTTCGTGCGCACCAGCCTGGGCTTCGGCGGCGCCGTGCTGTCGCTGCCCTTCCTGCTGCTGGTGCTCGACGAGCCGCTGGTCTTCCTGCCGATCATCGCCATTCACCTGCTGATCTTCTCCAGCTGGATCGCCTGGAACGGCCACCGTCAGCTGGTGGTCGACAACGGCGGCCAGGCGCCGGCCGAGGGCAATATCGACTGGCGCTATCTGGGCCGCGCCCTCAAGGTGATGATCATCCCCAAGCTGGTCGGGGTGGTCGGCCTGCTAACCCTGCCCGGCAACGTCATGACCAGCATCATCTTCGTGATCGTGATGGTCTATGCGGTGGGTTACGTGCTCGACAAGCCCTTTCGCAGCCATAACCGCTGGGTGGACGCCCTGCTGCTGGCGCTGGGCGGCTACGTCAGCGGCACCTCGCTGATCGGCGCCCCGCTGATCGTCGCAGTGTTCGCCACCCACGTCGCCGCCCACCAGCTGCGCGATACCCTCTTCGTGCTGTGGTTCATCCTGGTGCTGATCAAGATGGTCTCCTTCGTGATCGCCGGGGTCGACCTGCAGCTCATCCACCAGCTGTGGCTGCTGCCCTGTGCCCTGGTCGGCCACCTGCTGGGCGAGCGCACCCACCGGCACATGCTCGCCAGCCGCACCAACCTCTACTTCCGGGTGCTCGGCGGCGTGCTGATCCTGGTCAGCGTGATGGGGCTCTACAGCGCGGCGGGCTGAACGGCCGCCATGCGCTCAGCCCTGGCGGCCCGCGCCTTCCTTGGGCTCGTCGACGCAGTGGTGCCGGCTCTCAAGCTGGATGGTGACGTGGTCGAGGCCGTAGCGCTCCACCAGCAGGGCCCGGATCGCCACCAGCGCGGCCTGGCGATCCTCGCCCTCCTCGATGGCCGCATGCAGCGACACCAGGTGCCGCCCCGGCGTCAGCGACCAGACATGCACGTGATGCACGTTGCAGACCGTCTCGAGCGCCTCGGGAATCTCGCGTCGCAGGGTCGCCGCGTCCAGGTCGTCCGGGGTGCCCTCCAGCAGGATATGGCCGGATTCCCGGGTCAGCTTCCAGGCGCTGCGCAGGATCAGCATCGCCACCAGTACCGAGAGCAGTGGATCGATGGGCATCCAGCCGGTGGCCAGTATCACCAGGGCCGCGACGATGGCCGCCACCGAACCCAGCAGGTCCCCCAGCACGTGCAGGGCGGCCCCGCGGATGTTGAGATTGTCGCGGTCGCCGAAGTGCAGGATGGCGAACACCACCAGGTTGACCAGCAGTCCCAGGGCAGCGATCGCCAGCATGGGGGTGCCCATCACCTCCACCGGCGAGAGCAGCCGGCGGATCGCCTCGATGACGATCCACACCACGATGGCGATCAGCGTCAGGCCGTTGACGAAGGCGGCCAGGATCTGCACCCGGTGATAGCCGAAGCTGCGCTTCGCGTCCGCCGGGCGGCGGCTGATGCGCGCGGCAAACCAGGCCAGCGCCAGGGCTGCGGTGTCGGTGAGCATGTGGCCGGCATCGGCCAGCAGCGCCAGCGAACCGGAGAGGATGCCGCCCACCACCTCGGCGACCATGAAACCGCCGGTGAGCAGGATCGCCCAGAACAGCCGCCGTTGGCTGTCCTGCCCGCTGTGAGGTGCGCCGTCATGCGTGTGGTCGTGAGCCATGGGCCCTCCCTTGCCAGGCCCCCAGCATAACGCAGGGTTCACACCCCCTTCACGCTTCTCGCCGCCTCATGGCGCCGCTTGACCTCGTAGGCCACGGCCAGCAGCACGGTGACGAGTATCAGGATCAGCCCCAGGGCGTTGACCGCCGGCGTGAGGCCGGTACGCACCTTGGAGGCGATGTAGACCGTCAGGGTGGTGTCGTAGCCCACCACGAACAGTGAGGTGTTGTAGTTCTCGAAGGATTGCAGGAAGGCGATCACCGCCGCCGAGAGGATAGCCGGGCGGAGGTAGGGCAACAGGATGCGCCGGAACATCTGCCACTGGCTGGCGCCCAGGTCCAGGGCGGCGCGCTCCATGGTGCGGTCGAAGCGCTGCAGCCGCGCGGTGACCATCAGCATCACGTAGGCGGCGATGAAGGTGGCCTGGCCGAGCACGGTGAGGAAGATGCCCCCGCCGACCCCCAGCTGGCGCCAGAAGATCAGCGTCGAGATGCCGATGATCACCCCCGGGGTGAGCAAAGGCGAAAGGATCAGCGCATAGAGGAAGGGCTTGGCGCGGCTCTGCACCGTGTTGAGGAACAGTGCGGTGGCAATGCCGATGGGTACCGCCAGGCAGAGCACGCCCACGGCGACGATGGCACTGTTGGAAAGTGCCTGCCACATGCCGCCGTCGGCGGCGAGCTCGCCGAACCACTTCAGGGTGGTGCCATCCCAGGGCGTCACGGTGGGGAAGCGGCTGTCGTTGAAGGTGGCCGCGGCCATCACCAGCAGCGGCAGGAAGAGATAGGCGAAGAACACCACCACGTAGAAGCGCAGGCCCAGGGCCATCAGTCGCTGAGAACTCATTTGGCCCAGTTCCTCATTTGGCGATGTCTCCCAGGCCCACCTTGAACACCTTCATCACCAATGACATGAAGCCGATGCACAGCACCAGCAGCAGGAAGGCGTAGGCCGCCCCCTGGTTCCAGTTGCCGCCCTCGAAGAACCAGTTGTAGATGATCTGGGTGAACCAGCGGCTGCCCGGAGAGCCAAGCAGCGCCGGCACCGCATAGCTGCCCGCCGCCAGCATGAAGGTCATGATGCAGCCGGTGGCGATCCCCGGCTTGGCATGGGGGATGACGATGCGCCGATGGGTGCGCACCGTCCCCGCCCCCAGGTCGCGGGCCGCCCGCACCTGGTTGTCGTCGAGGCTCTCGATGGCGTTGTAGACCGGGAACACCATGAACAGGATGTAGGCGTAGACCATGCCCACCATCACGCCGGCATCGCCGCTGAGGAAACGGATCGGCCGCTCGACCAGCCCCAGCATCATCAGCACCTCGTTCAACGGCCCGCGGAAGGCGAGGATGATGAACCACGAGTAGGTACGCAGGATCTCGTTGATCCAGAAGGGAATGATCAGCAGCAGGATGCACAGCGCCGCCTGCCGCGGAGTGGCCACCTTGGCCAGGTACCAGGCCAGCGGATAGCTCACGCCAAGCGTCAGCAGGGTCACCAGCACGCTGGACCATAGCGTCTTGAAGAAGATCGCCCGGTGGATGTCGTTGGCGAACAGGGTGGCGTAGTTGGTCAGCGTCCAGCCGTCCTGAGGCCCGCCACGCTGGGCCGGCAGCAGGTTGGGGCGCAGCGAGTAGTCGATCATCTGCAGCTGCGGCAGGGTGACCATCACGATCAGCCAGATGCCCAGCAGGCCGAGGATCGCCATGGCCAGCGGGCCGCCGAAACGCGCGGCGAGCTGCCTAAACATGGCCGACCTCCACCACCTCGCCGGTCGCCTCGTCGACCCGCGGGCTGCCATCCTCGGGCAGCACCACCGCATCCTCGGGGTCATAGCCGAAGCTCATGCGCCGCCCGGCAACCAGGGCATCCGTGAACTGCCGGGAGTGCTCGTGGCCCAGCTGCACCCTGAGCAACTCGCCGGAGGCATCGAGCCGCGCCTCCAGCACCACCCAGGCGCCCTCGAAATGCACCGCCTCGAGAGTAGCCGCGAGGGTCGGGCCGGCGGCCCCCTCCTCGACAGGGCGCAAATGCTCGGGGCGGATATAGAGCGCCGCGCGGTCGCCGCTTTCCAGGCGCGACGAGGCCGCGACACGCCCGGCCAGCTCGCCCAGCGCTCCGCCGTCCAGGCGCACCCGCTCGCCCTGGCGCTCGATCAGCGTCGTATCCAGCCGGTTGTTCTCGCCGACGAAGGCCGCCACGAAGCCGGTGGCCGGCGAGCGGTAGAGGGTCACCGGGTCAGCCACCTGCTGGATGCGTCCCGCCGACATCACCGCCACCCGGTCGGACATGGTCAGCGCCTCACCCTGGTCGTGGGTGATGTAGATGAAGGTGATGCCGGTCTTGCGCTGGATCGCCTTGAGCTCGGCACGCATGTGCTGGCGCAGCTTGAGGTCCAGCGCCGAGAGCGGCTCGTCGAGCAGCAGCACCCGCGGCTCCACGGCCAGCGCCCGGGCGATGGCCACCCGCTGCTTCTGGCCGCCGGAGAGCTCGCCGATCTGCTTCGGCCCGCTACCCTCCAGCGCCACCAGCGCCAGCAGCCGCTCGGAGGCCTCGCGGCGCGCCTTGCGGTCGACCCCGCGCACCTCCAGGCCGAACTCGATGTTCTCGTACACCGTCATCAGCGGGAAGAGCGCGAGGTTCTGGAAGATCATCGCGGTGGGACGGCGGTTGACCGGCACCCCGCCCATGGGCTCGCCGCCGATCAGCACCTGGCCCTCGCTGGGGGTCAGAAAGCCGCTGATCATGTTGAGCAGGGTGGTCTTGCCGCAGCCCGAAGGGCCGAGGAAGCTGAAGAACTCCCCCGAGCCGATCTCGAGCGTCGTCGTGTCGATGGCGGTGAAGTCGCCGAAGCGCATCACCACCTCCTCCAGGCGAACGCTGCCGTCCATGGTCACCTCGCGGTCAGGCATCCGTCAGGCGGAGAGGTAGCGGTCCTGGTACTCGTTGCGCAGCGCCACGTACCAGGGCTCCTGGATCGGCCACCACCAGAGGTTGGCCAGGTCCGCCTCGGTGTAGGACGCGGTGAAGAAGTTGCGCGTCGCCTCGGGAAGCAGTTCTGTCGCGCCCTTCGAGGTGGAGTTGTAGCCGGTGGCCTCGACGAACATGGCGCCCGCCTCGGGGGTGTAGTACCAGTTGATCAGCTCGTAGACGGCGTCCGGATTCTGGGCGTTCCGGGGAATCACGAAGCCCTCCATCCAGGCCAGCGCCCCCTCCTTCGGCGCGCCGTAGGCGATCTCCTCGCCCTCCTGCTGCAGGCGGAAGGCGGTGGAGTCCCAGGTCTGGCCGATGATCGCACCGTTGGTGCGGAAGGCGGCCTGGGCCTCGTTCTCGGTGTTCCAGAACTGCACCAGCATGGACTTGTGCTTGACCGCCTCCTCGAGGATGACGTCGAAGTTGGCGCGCATCGCCTCCTCGCTCCTGTAGGAATCGAGCAGCGGGTGCGGCAGCCGGCCCTCGCGCTCCAGCCACAGGCCGATGCCGACCAGCGCCGAGTGGCCGCGCACCGTGACGCCCTGGCCATGTTCGGGGTTCCACAGGTCGGCATAGCTCAGGTTGGCACGGTCGAGGTCGGCGAAGCGGCGATGCCAGGTGATCGCCTCGGTGCCCCAGTCGCTGGGCGCGAAGTAACGCTTGCCGTCCACCACGCCGCCGGTCTCGGAGCCCTCGATGGCGCTGTCCAAAGCACCGCTCCAGTTGATGCGCGACTCGTCCAGCGGCTGGATCAGGTCGTAGTCGAGATAGCCGGGGACGCGGTCCACGGTGGGCATGATCACGTCGAAGCCGCTGCCGTCGCTGGCCCGCAGCGAGTTCATCAGCTCGTCGTTGGTGCCGTAGGGCGTGAAGGTGGCCTTGATGCCGGTCTTCTCGGTGAAGTCGGCCAGCATCCGGTCATTGAAGTAGCCCGCCCAGGCGTAGATGCGCAGGGTCTGCTCCTGGGCCAGCAGCGTGTTGACGTAGAAGGACGGCACGCTGGCAACGGCCCCGGCGGCCAGGCTGCCCTTGAGGAAACGGCGACGTGTGATCGACATGACGAGCTCTCCATGGTGGCTGGGACACACCCCGTTATCGCGTGGCGAGGTGACGACGCCATGACCCGCCGATGACGGTTCAGCGTCGACTCAATCAGCGTAGCACCATATAGGGAAAGGCCCAGCTGCGGGAAAGCCACCGCCGCCGGGGCGAGGTCACATTACCGGCACCCCGGTGACCCACACATGCAGGTGGAAGGCGAACAGGTAGTAGGCCACCAGGCCGATCACCACCGTCGCGACGGTGCCGGCCATGCCCGGGGCGGTGCTCTCCGGCCGGGGACGACGACGGGCCGCACGGAAGTCGAACACGGCCCACAGCAGGAAGGCCCCGAAGAAGACGATGTCACCCAGCCGGCCGTTGGCCAGCAGGTGGGCGAAGGCCCAGAGCTTCACCGCAATGATCATCGGATGGCCCAGCTTGGCCTTGAGGTGGTTGCGGGGCACATAGGCCGCCACCAGCAGCACAAAGGCGGGGATCATCAGCAGCGAGACGGCATGGCGCAGGCCCACGGGCGGCTGCCAGACCCACACCGGGTCGAGGCGCATCTGGCCATAGCCCCAAATCGCCAGGGCCAGGCCGATGATCGAGACCACCGAATAGGCCGCCTTCCAGGGCAGCACGCCCATTCGCTCGATCTGGGCGGTTCGCCAGTCGTCGGCCAGGATGCGCACCGAGTGCACACCAAGAAAGATCAACAGGCCGAGCAGCATCACGGTCATGGTCAGGATCTCCATCAGGGAAAGGGCAAAGTGGAACGAAACCGCCGCCAGCCTAGTCTGTTGACCTGATCACGACCAGTGCCGTCGACCACCGCGGCACCAGCGACGCAAAGGATTGCCATGTCCCGAGACACCGCCCCCCTGCCCGAGGTCCTCGCCGGCCCCCTCCTGCGGCGCCTGAGCGCGGAGCGCCTGGTGATCTGGCTGGTGGGCTCGCGCCCCCTCGAGCTCGGCCTGATGCTGCACCCTGCCGGACACCCGCCGCGCCGCCTGACCCTCAACGCGCGCCGCGTGCAGCGCCTGCCGCTGGGCCGGCATGCGTGGCTGCACCTGATCGACGTGGCCCTCGACACGCCCTTGCCCCGCGGCGTGCGCATCGACTATGACCTGAAGCTCGCCCCGGACGGGAGCGACGGCGGGGGCGAGCGCGGCATCGCCGACTGGGCGCCCCACCTGCTGCACGAAGGCGCCACGCACCCCGCCTTCGTGCTGGCCGATAGCCACCGCCGCCTGCTCCATGGCTCCTGCCGCCGGCCCCACCACGACGGCCCCGACGGCCTGGTGCGTGCCGATGCCTGGCTGGCCGAGCGCCGGGAGACCCCCGAGGCCTGGCCCGCCTGGCTGCTGATGACCGGCGACCAGGTCTACGCCGACGACGTCGCCGGCCCGATGCTGGTCGCCATCCATGCCCTGATCCGCCGCCTGGGCCTGTTCGACGAGACCCTGGAGGGGGCAACCGTGGCCGACAGCCAGGCCCTCTACGCGGACAGTGCCACCTACTACCGGCGCGAGGCGCTACTGCCGGATATCGAAAGCAGCGAGGACCTGCGCGAGCGCTTCTTCGGCGGGGTACGCAAGCCGGTCTTCACCTCGGCCAATGCCCACAACCACCTGATGAGCCTCGCCGAGGTCATCGCCATGTACCTGCTGGTCTGGTCGCCGGTGCCCTGGCGGCTGGTCGAGATGAGTGAACCGACGCTGGCCGAGCAGGATGCGGTGCCCTTCGGCGAGCAGCGAGCGGTCATCGAGCGCTTCGCCGAGGGCCTGCCCGCCGCCGCCCGGGTGATGGCCCACCTGCCCTCGCTGATGATCTTCGACGACCACGACATCACCGACGACTGGAACCTCACCGCGGACTGGGAGCGTACCGCCTACGGGCACCCCTTCTCGCGGCGCATCATCGGCAACGCCTTGCTCGCCTACCTGCTCTGCCAGGGCTGGGGCAACGACCCGGACCGCCTGGCCGAACCGCTGGGCGAGGCCGCCACACTGCTGGCATCGGCCGCCGACAATCAGGGCTGGCTGCCCGCGGAGGAGCAGGACGCCGTCATCGACCGGCTGCTGCGCTTCCAGGGCTGGGAAGTGGAGGTCGAGGGCGAGCCGAAGCTGGTGGTACTGGACACTCGCACCCGGCGCTGGCGCAGCGAGCGCAGCCCGAAACGCCCCTCCGGCCTCATGGACTGGGAGGCGCTCTCGGAGCTGCAGCAGCAGATCCTCGGGGCCACCTCGGTGGTGATCGTCTCTCCGGCCCCGATGTTCGGCGTCAAGCTGATCGAGACCATCCAGCGGCTCTTCACCCTGGCCGGCAGGCCGCTGCTGGTCGACGCCGAGAACTGGATGGCCCACCGCGGCGCGGCCAGCGTGATGCTCAACATCTTCCGCCACTCGCGCACCCCGGGGCACTACGTGATCCTCTCCGGCGACGTGCACTACTCCTTCGCCTACGACATCCGTATCCGCCAGCGCCGCGAGGGGCCGAGGATCTGGCAGATCACCTCCAGCGGCATCAAGAACGCCTTCCCCGGCACCCTGCTCGACTGGTTCGACCGCCTGAACCGCTGGCTCTACGCCCCGCGCTCGCCGCTCAACTGGTTCACCAAGCGCCGGCGCATGGCGATCACCCCGCGCGACCCGGACCGCGCCAAGGCCGGCGAGCGGCTATGGAACGGCGCCGGCATCGGCCTGGTGGAACTCGATGACCAGGGCCGGCCGTGCGACATCCGCCAGCTCGATGCCCGCGGCTTCGACGTTACCTTCCCGCCCCGCGATCAGGACGCCTGACGCCGCCGCCACAGGATGAGGCCACCGGCCACCACCAGCCAGGAGACGAGTGCGGCCAGCACATCATCCAGGACGATACCGGCACCGCCGGGTACCGTCTCGGCCAGGTGGATGGGCGGCGGCTTGGTGGCGTCGAAGAGCCGGTAGACCACGAAGGCGGAGGCCATGACCCAGGGCTGGCGCGCCGCCGTCTGGCCCAGCACCGCCACCGGGAAGGCGACGATCTCGTCGAGCACGATGCGTCCGTCATCCTTGGCGCCCAGTGACTGCTCGGCCAGATGGCACACCGGCACCGCGGCGAGCAGCAGCACCAGCGTCACAGCCACTTGCGCTCGCCGAGTGCGCCCCAGCACCCACCACGCCAGCGGCAGCCCCAGCAGGGAGCCGACCGTGCCCGAGGCCCAGGGCGAGAGCCCCGTCCCCAAGCCGGTGGCCAACCACATCACGACGTTATCCATCTTTCCTGCCCCTGCACGATGCATGTTGCGGCCGGTACCGGCCGAGAAGCCGACAAGATACCCGCCGGCCTGGCGGACGTCGATGGCGGCCACGTCGACATTCGCCGCCGGCCGACGCATCATTCAGGGATGACCCTCGACACGACCCACCACAACCGGCAGATGACCCACTTCGACGGCCACGACGAGATCTGGCTGTTCGGCTACGGCTCACTGATCTGGAAGGCCGACTTTCCCTTCCTCGAGCGCCGCCCGGCGTCTATCCATGGCTGGGTGCGCCGCTTCTGGCAGGGCTCCCACGACCACCGCGGCACCCCCGAGGCGCCGGGTCGCGTGGTCACCCTGGTGCGCGCGCCCGGCGCGACCTGCCACGGCATGGCCTATCGCATCACCCCCGAGGTGCTCGGCCCGCTCGACGTACGCGAGAAGAACGGTTACCTGCGCGAGGTGACCCGGCTGCACTTCGACGACGCCGCTCCGCCTTTGAGCGCCGAGGGGCTGGTGTACCTCGCCACCGAGGACAACGCCGCCTTCCTCGGTGACGCCCCACTCGACGCCATCGCCGAGCAGATCGCCGTGGCCCACGGCCCCAGCGGCCCCAACCGCGACTACCTGGTCAACCTGGCCCAGGCCCTGCGCGAACTCGGCGTGGAAGATCTCCACGTGTTCGCCCTGGCAGCGCGCCTGCCCCACCCGGCAGACGCCTGATGCCCGACACCACCTCGACAACGGAGACGACCCTCCCATGAGCGTGACCCTCGACGACGTCCGACAGGCCGCCGCGCGACTCCAGGGGAGCGTGGAGCGCACCGCCTGCCTGCACTCCACCACCCTCTCGCAGCTCACCGGCTGTGAGCTCTACATCAAGTTCGAAAACCACCAGTTCACCGCCTCCTTCAAGGAGCGCGGCGCCCTCAACCACCTGCTCTCGCTCAGCCCCGAGGAACGTGCCCGGGGAGTGATCGCCATGTCGGCGGGCAACCACGCCCAGGCGGTGGCCTATCACGCCACCCGGCTGGGCATCCACGCCACCATCGTCATGCCCCGCCACACCCCCAACCTCAAGGTGCGCAACACCCGCAACTTCGGGGCCGAGGTGCACCTGGAGGGCAACGGCGTCGACGAGGCCGGGGCCTATGCCCGCCGCCTGGCCGAGGAGCGACACCTGGTCTTCGTGCACCCCTACGACGACGAGCGGATCATCGCCGGGCAGGGCACCATTGCCCCGGAGATGCTCGAGGATGTCCCGGACCTCGACTGCCTGGTGATCCCCATCGGCGGCGGCGGACTGATCAGCGGCAACGCCGTGGCGGCCAAGGCGCTGAAGCCCGAGATCGAGGTGATCGGCGTGCAGACCAAGCGCTTTCCCGCCATGAAACAGGCGCTGGCCGGTGAGGAGATCCACTGCGGCCTGGCCACCCTGGCCGAGGGCATCGCCGTGAAGCAGCCCGGCACCCTGACCCGGGAGATCGTGCGCGAGCTGGTCAGCGACATCGTGCTGGTCGACGAGCCCGAGATCGAGCGCGCCATCCTGATGCTGCTGGAGATCGAGAAGAGCGTCGCCGAGGGCGCCGGCGCCGCCGGGCTCGCCGCCCTGCTCACCGACCCGGCGCGCTACCGCGGCCGCAAGGTGGGGCTGGTGCTGTGCGGCGGCAACATCGACATGCTGGCGCTCTCCTCGGTGATCCAGCGCGGTCTGGTACGCTCCGGGCGCATCGTACGGGTGCGGGTCGGCATCCCCGACGTGCCCGGCTCGCTGGCCGAGCTCACCCGTCTGCTCGCCGAGCAGCGCGCCAACGTCATCCAGATCGCCCACCAGCGCACCTTCACCGACCTCTCGCTGCGCGCCACCGAGGTCGAGGCCACCCTCGAGACCCTGGGCAGCGACCACACCCGCGAGGTGATCGCCGCGCTGCGCGCCGAGGGCTACGACCCGGTGCTGCCCGCCAACGAGGTGCACCCCGACGAGCGCTGGGCCACCGACCCCGAGGGGCACTGACCGGCACCTTGGATGCATGGCGCAGGGCCGGCGGCAGGCGTACCCTGTGCGCATTCGAGCATCGCAACGGTTTCCATCATCTCAACAAGGGAAGAGTGATGAGCAGCAAGATCAACGTTAAAGCCCCCCTGGTCATCCTGCACGGCGACGAGATGGCGCAAGTGGCCTTCGAGAGAATCCTCGACACCTTCGTGACCTCACCGCTGGACATCGAGCTGGTAGAGGTCGACCTGACCGCGGAGAACCGCCTGGTCACCAACGGCCAGGCGGTGATCGACGCCATCGAGGCGCTCAAGCGCCACGGGGTGGGCGTGAAGAACGCGGGGATGACGGTCAACCGCGCTCAGCTGGGCGAACTGCTCGCCGCCCATCCCGAGCTCGACGGTACCAAGCTGCATCCACTGGCCACCAAGTCGCCCAACGGCGCCATCCGCAAGGGCATCGGCGGCAACATCACCCGCGAGGACATCCAGTTTCGCAACCTGAAGGTTCAGCGCCCCGAGTGGGTCGGCCGCGACATCGTCGTGGAAACGATGGAAGAGGGCGGCATCAAGGACAGCTTCAACGAGCTCTCCCGCGCCACCGGCATCGTCAAGCTGATGTTCGTGGGGGCCAGCGGTGACTCGATAGAGCTGCACCGCCGCGAGGTCAAGAAGGGCGACCCCTGGCTGCTCGCCACCAACGACCTGGAGGAGGTCAAGGCCTGGGCGCACCGCTTCTTCCAGCGCGCCATCGACGAGCAGCGCGACATCTACCTGGGCCTGAAGGACACCGTGATCGCCGGCTACGACGGCGTGATGCGTGCCGCCATCGAGGACATCTACGAGAGCGACTACAAGGCGCAGGTCGAGGCGCTGGGACTCGCCTACCACTACGAGCTGATCGACGCCCAGGCCGCCCGCCTCGTCGCCAACCCGCCGGAGCGAGCGCTTTGGGGCGTGCCGGACAACACCACCGGCCGCAAGCTCCATAAGCTGGTCGAGCAGCTCAAGCAGTTTGGCATCCCGGACCGCAAGGCCCAGGTCTCCATCTCGCGCATGAGCGCCGGCGGCGGCGACCAGTACGGCAGCTTCAACGCCCCCGCCGAGGAGGACGGCATCCTCAAGGTGATCGTCGACGGCGAGGAGAAGCACGCCCGCCACGTGCAGAAGGGCGACCCCATCCTGCTGATGTCCAACGACCACGAGGCGATCAAGGACTGGGTGCTGCAGGTGTTCCGCGACGCCTCGCGCAAGGACAAGGAGGTCTACTTCGGCCTCAAGCGCGAGTACATGGAGTACGACGAGGTGTTCAGCACCGTGATCACCGACGTGCGCCGTGAGCTCGCCGAAGCCGACACCCCGCCGCCATCGTTCATGATCATGCGGCCCTCCAGCCAGCTGATCAAGATGATCACCGACCCGCCGCGCAATGCCCTCTACCCGGCGCAGAACCTCGACGGCGACATCTTCTCGGACATCTCCGCCGCCCTCGGCGGCAGCCTGGCCACCGCCAGCTCGATCATCGAGAGCAAGAGCGGCACCATGCTCTTCGAGGCGCCCCACGGCACCGCCCACGACCTCTACCTGACCTACCAGGAGAGCGACGGCAAGGTGGCCCACTTCAACTCCTCGGCCCTGCTGTTCGCCGTGGCCAACGCCCTGGAGACCCTCGGCGAGCGCGAGGACAACGCGGCGCTCGTCGACTATGCGCATCGTTTGAAGGCCGCGCTGATCGATACCGTCGCCGACGGCATCATCACCGGCGACCTCAAGGGCAAGACCACCGACCCCGCCGCGGAGACCATCGTCGACATGCAGGGCTTCCTCGACGCCGTGGCAAGCCGCCTGGGCTGAGGTGGCGGCCGGCCCGGCTTCGTATCGGGCCGGTGAATCGCATGCGGTTCGACGACCTGGGGGCGGTTACCTCCCCGGGTGATGGCAGAGTTTCATCACCATCGCGGGGAGGATCACCATCGCGGCGGCGCTGGCAGAACGCGAGGCATAGGGACTCGACGCAATCCACTGAGTTCTCGTTGACGATCTGGCGAGCCAGCTTTTGCAAGCCAGCCTTTCGTCCATGAGCGATTTCACAGCAGTGGAGTTGCTATGAAACACTTCGAGAAGACCGAACGGATGGGACGCCGATCCCTTTCCACGCTGGCTCGGCTCGCTCGCTACGAGCTAGGGGCGCTACTGTGCGTCCTGATCCTGTTCGGCGGGGTCTGGGGCTTCGTCGAACTGGCCGAGGAGGTCTCCGAGGGTGAGACCCGGAGCATCGATGAGACCCTGCTGCTCTCCCTGCGCAATCCTGCCGACCATGCCGACCCCCTCGGCCCGGGCTGGGTAGAAGAGCTGGGGCGGGACTTTACTGCGCTCGGCGGTGTCGGCGTACTGGCACTGGTCTCGCTCGGGGCCCTGGGCTACCTGATTCTCGCCCGACACTACCGCGCGGCGCTCTTTGCCTCGATCGCGGTGCCTGGCGGAATACTGCTCAGTACACTGATGAAGGTGGGCTTTGACCGCCCTCGGCCCGATCTTGTGCCTCATGACGCCAGCGTCTACACCGCCAGCTTCCCCAGCGGCCACGCGATGATGTCTGCGGTGACCTACCTCACCCTCGCCGCCCTGCTCATCCGCGTACAGCCCGAGCTGAGGCTGAAGGCCTACATCCTGATGCTGGCGATACTGCTCACGCTGCTGGTGGGCATGAGCCGTGTCTACCTCGGGGTGCATTGGCCGACGGATGTCCTTGCCGGATGGACGGCTGGGGCTGCCTGGGCGGCGCTGTGCTGGCTCGCGATGCGCTGGATGCAGCGGCGGAGTCAGGTAATCTAGGAACAGGTATGTCACGTCGGCCAGGCTTGGCGCATTGGCACCGGGTAAAGGCTAGCGTCATGCATTCACTCAATCCCCGCGGGCTCGGGTGGCATTGCCCAGCAGCGGGGAAGCCAGAGCCACTTTACGTTGACCAGCCAGCACGGGGACGTCGATCTCGCGAGCCTGCCGGTAATATCCACCGGCAGGCAGCCGCCGGGTTAGACCTCGAAAGGATCTAGCGGGGTGAAGGGACCGGGCGCGGGCCTCTTCGCCCTGATGAACGAGAGCGAAAAGACTTATGCTGGTAGCTCTTCTACTGTTCACTGGGTTGCTGTCATGACATCACTGCCGATAGAAGACGTTCAGTCGTACCCGCGCCCCGCCGTGCTGGAACCCTTCGCCGAGCCGTTGAGCATCTACCTGGATGATGCGCGCATCGCCTACACCTTGCGAGGCTATCGCGTGCTTGAGACTCACCATGCCCCGACCTACTATTTTCCGCCCGATGACGTGGCGGACGTGCTGCGTCCCGTCACCGGTAGCAGCTTCTGCGAGTGGAAGGGGGTCGCACGCTACTTCGACGTGTCAGGAGCTCGACACGTCGCTCGACGCGCAGCCTGGTGTTACGAACACCCCTCCGCCGCTTTTCGCCCCATGGCCGGTTACCTGGCCTTCTATGCGGCCTGCATGCAGCGTTGCCTGGTCGGGGATATCGAGGTGATTCCCCAACCGGGGGATTTCTATGGCGGATGGGTCACGCCCAACCTGCGAGGCCAGATCAAGGGCGCGCCTGGCACGCGTCACTGGTAATCCAGCCTCATGCAGGCCTGCACCGTTCACGCGACCTGGCCAGGTTCTCCCAGCCTGGTCGCTATCATAGCTTGACGGTCGGATCGGCAAAGCCCTGCGGCACGTAGAGGTTGTGCGCCCCGAGGTTCTTGACGTCGGTCTCTCCACACAGGGCCATGGTCGTATCCAGCTCCTTGTGGATGATCTCGAGGGCCTTGGTCACGCCTGCCTCTCCGGCGGCGCCCAGGCCGTAGGTGAACGCACGGCCGATGTAGGTGCCCTTGGCCCCCAGCGCCAGCGCCTTCAGCGCATCCTGGCCGGAACGAATGCCCGAATCGAAGTGGACCTCGACCTGGTCGCCCACCGCCTCGATGATCGATGGCAGCATGCGAATGGAGCTGAGCGCCCCATCCAGCTGACGCCCTCCGTGGTTGGAGACGATGATCGCATCAACGCCGACCTCCACCGCGCGCCGCGCATCCTCCGGCGTCATGATGCCCTTGACGATCAGCTTTCCTCCCCACCACTTCTTGAACTGGGCGATGCGCTGCCAATCCAGCGACACATCGAACGCTTCCGCCGTCCAGGTGGAGAGTGACGACGGGTCGGTCACGCCTTTGGCATGGCCGACAATATTGCCGAACGAGCGGCGCTTGGTGCGCAGCATCTCCAGCCCCCAGGGAATCTTCGTGGCCATGTTGGCAATCGAGCGCGCGGTCAGCTTGGGCGGGGCCGACAGCCCGTTCTTGATGTCCTTGTGACGCTGGCCCAGCACCTGCAGATCCACCGTGACGACAACCGCGGAACACTTGGCGGCCTTGGCACGCTCGAACAGGCGACGCATGAAGTCATCATCCTTGAGGGTGTAGACCTGAAACCAGAAAGGCTGGGTCGTGTGCTCGGCGACGTCTTCGATCGAACAGATCGACATGGTCGATAGCGTGAAGGGCACGCCGAACGCCTCGGCTGCCCGAGCGGCCTTGATCTCACCGTCGGCAGACTGCATCCCCGTCAGCCCGACCGGCGCCAAGGCTACCGGCATGGAGACGTCCTCCCCGATCATCTGGCTACGCGTAGTGCGCCCGGCCATGTCGACGGCCACCCGCTGCTTGAGGTGGATATGCTGGAAGTCGCTGCTGTTCTCGCGAAACGTCTGCTCCGTCCAGCTGCCGGATTCGGCATAGTCGTAAAACATCTTCGGCGTGCGGCGCACGTAGTGACGTCGCAGATCTTCGATACTGGTATAGACCGGCATGTTCTCTCCTGAATAGCGGGATTCCCGAAGCGCTGTTGCACCAGCTCGTGCGGATGACCGCTGATCGACCAGGCGGCCGTGCCTACCCACCAGGCCGGCATGTGTCAGACCCGAGTCAATCAGCTTACCACCTGTTGTGCTTACCGCCGCGAGAGATAGCCGAGCTATCTCACTCCGCTCGGCCGTGATGGGGCTTCGCCCTTCTCACCCATTATCGAGAGAGGTGGTGGCTTTCGTCTCGCTCCACGGCCCGCTGGACGTGGAGGCGGAGCAGGCCAAGACCAGCACCCGCGAGCTGCTGGTGATGCTGGCCAAGTACGTGCTGCCGCCCATGTCGCTGATCCTGATGCTGTTCCTGGTGTTCATCCTGGGCATGTTCCCGGACTGGACCGGCATCGTGCTGCATCGAGCAGCGGGCGACTGCATCAAGGCGAGGCGCGCGCCTCGATCAGCGGCGGGTATTTGCACTTAGAGCTTCCTGCGCGACGCCTGCGTCGTGGTAGGCGGCCACCCCGCCAGCAGCGGGACGAGGCGCCGCGTGGCCGGCCACGGCCCGGTCACGCCCGTCCGCCTTGGCTCGGTAGAGCAGCTGGTCGGCCCGGCTGTAGAGGCGGTCGAAGCTCCGTTCCTCCTCGGCCTCGACCACCCCGATGCTCACCGTCAGCCGGTGCTCGGCGGCCGGTCCGGGCAGCGGCATCGCCCGAGTCGCACGCAGGATTCGCTCGGCCAGGGCCTCGGCATCCGCCAGCTCGCTGTCGGGCATCAGGATCGCGAACTCCTCGCCCCCCATCCGCGCCACCCTGTCGACGCGACGCACCTGCCGCTCGAGGGTTTGGGAAAAGGCGACCAGCACCGCGTCGCCAACCGGATGCCCATAGGCGTCGTTGATCCGCTTGAAGTGGTCCAGGTCCAGCAGCATCAGGCTCAGCGGTACTCCGTGGCGGCAACGCCGCTCGAACGCCTCCCCCGCCGCCTCACTCAGCCAGCGGCGGTTGCCCAGGGCGGTCAGCTCGTCGGTCCGGCTCTGCAGGCGCATGGTCTCGCGCTGGCGATGCAGGTGGAACAGCATGCGCATTACCGCGGCAATCGCCAGCAGCAACAGGAGCAGCAGCACCGCCACGGCCAGCGCCAGGCGCTCCATCAGCTGGCGCTGGTCGGCCGAGGCACGGTGGACCAACTCGTTCAGCTCGCTGTAGGCCCAGGCCAGCCCCTCCTCGACCTCCATGCCCAGGGCCAGGATGGCCTCACTGCCCTGATCGTCGAGGCCCTGCTCGGCGGCAACGTCGACGCTGGCCTCCAGGGCCGGCAGTCGCGACTCCACATGATCCAGTTCCTCGAGCAGCTCGCCGTAGCTCTCGGGCACCAGCTCGCTGCGGCGCAGCTGCAGCCGGACGCCCTCGATACGGCGGGGAATCCGCCACAGCAGCGCATGGATCTGCTCCAGGTGGATGCGATCCTGGCTGTCGATCAGGCTGTCCAGGGTCATGCGCAGGGCGGCGGGATCCTGCTGGGCCCTTACCACGTCGGTGACCAGCGCCGTGTAGTCGGCTCCCACCTGCTGGCGCGCCTGGGAGACGTAGTAGGCGACGGCCAGGGCGCAGAGCAAGGCGATCAGGCTGAACGCCGCGACCAGGCGCAGCCCCAGGCCGCGTGAGGATGTCGCCCTCATCTCGCGCTGATCTCGCGGATCGCCCAGATCCAGCGTGTCATCGGTACGCTGCCCTCCCGCGCGGCCGCGGCGTCCTCGGGTACCACCAGCATCAAGGGTCCCAGCGACGCCTCGCCGACGGGTTCGCCATCGAGGCGCGTGACCAGCAGGTAGCGCTTCTCCCGCCGCTGCGCCGGGGTGAGGAAAGTCGTGTAGTCGTCCAGGGCGATGAACCTGACGCGGCGCGCCTCGTCGAGGCCCCGGGCAGCGAGGAAGTCATCCAGCCAGACCCCGGCGAAGCTGCCCTCGGGCCCTTCCGGGTGGTGCATCTCCACCGCGTGAAGCCCCGGTGCCTCGACCTGCTCGAGGGTCAGCTCGCGGGAGTCTGTGCCGCGGGTCAGGGTCAGCACCGGGGCGGCGCCATCGGCGATGGCGGTGCCGGTAACGGCCAGCAGCAGCCAGCCGACCAGGCAGCAGACACGAGCAGGGCATGAAGGAACACGCATGGGAACTCCCGTGACGGGATGGACGATGTAGGATGGCAGCAGTCCCGGGCGGCCCGCCTGGCCAGGAACGCGACCCGGGTGGGGCGCGACTATCGCCAATGCCCCGCCCGGTGTCCACATTTTGCGACACTACCCCACCAACGGTGCATCCACCAGGCCCTGGCGGGGCCAGGGGTGGCAATCAGTCCGATAAGGAGGCCCTATGGCCGTGATACTGCAGGTACACTTCCCCTTTCCCGGCCCCTTCGGCGACGAGATGGCCGAGGCCCTCGCCCCGCTGGCCGAATCCATCAACGACGAACCCGGCCTGCTGTGGAAGATCTGGACCGAGGACGCCGAACGCCAGCTGGCCGGCGGCGTCTACCTCTTCGCCACCCGGCAGGACGCCGAGGCCTACCGCCAGATGCACACCGCCCGGCTGGAAGGCATGGGCGTGAGCGGCATCGAGGCGCAGATTCTCGAGACCAACGAGGCGCTATCGAGGATCAACGCCGGGCCGCTGGCGCGCGCCGAGGGCTGATTCGGGGAAAGTCAGCCGCGGATCAGCCGAGCACCAGGCACTCTAGCGGCGCAGCTCGCGAAACGCCTTGATCACCTGGCCGGCCAGCGCTTCGCTTGCCTCCCCCGCCCCCTCACGGCGCACCAGCACGACATGGTAGTCACCCAGGTCGGGCAACCCGACCTCGCGGGGTAGTTGACGTAGAGGCGACTTCACCAGGCTCACGGGAAAGGGCGCCACGGCGATATCGGCAAGCATCGCGGCCTCCTGGCCGGCCCAGTGTTCGCTGGTGTAGGCGATGCGATACGCCCGGCCGATAGCGTCGAGGGCGGACAACGCCCTGCCACGCCAAGGCCACCCCTGACTCGCCAGGGCCAACGGCAGCGGCGAGCGCCAGGCCGCTACGCCACCGTCACGACCGGCCCACACCAGTGGCTCGGTATGCACGACCTCGCCCTGGACCGCCGTCTGCCCCGGGGTACCGGCGGTCATCAGGATGAGGTCGAGCTCGCCGGCCTCCAGCCGGCGTTGCATGCTCACGCTGCCACCGACAACGACATCGACCTGCACCGCCGGGTGCGTGCGGGCGAATTGCGCCAGCACCTCGGGCAGGATGCGCGACCCCTGATCGTCGGGGGTGCCGAAGCGCACCGTGCCCTCCATCGGGGGAGCGAGGAAGCGCATCACCGCCTCCTCGTTGAGCTTGAGCAGGCGCCGCGCATAGCCCAGCAGCACCTCGCCCTCCGGGGTCAGCCGCACCTGGCGCGCCTCGCGCACGAATAGTCTCTGCCCCAAGGTTTCTTCCAGCCGCTTGATCTGCATGCTCAGCGCCGACGGCGTGCGGGATACCTGTCGCGCGGCACGGGTAAAGCTGCCGCGTTCGGCAATCGCCACGAAGGTCCGCAGCACCTCGGTATCCAGCAGCGGCAGCGGTCCCGCATGGGCCGTCGAGGGAGAGAACGGCATGGCCACACCTTTCAAAATTTCTGAAAGCTCAATGTAATCCTTTTCGTTGGATTCAACAAAGACCATCAACCATGCTGTCCCCAAGGTCGCGACACTCATCGCTTATCCGACCCATTGACCGCCTCTTGGGCGGTCGGCCAGAGGAGGCACCGCCATGCGTCATCTCGACCATTCCCGCAAGCTCGACGCCAGCGCAGAGCGCCCCACTCGTTCGCCCATGCTGACGCTCTGCATGCCCGCCATGCCGCCACTCGGGCTGGTGACGGCAATCCAGAAACGGCTGCAGGCCTGGCGACAGCGACTGCTCGTCTAGCGATTGCCCCCTGAGGGTTCGTCGGTCAGCTGGCGCGCGTGCCATTCTTGACCGGCGAACGCCTCGATAGGCACCTGCCGAAGCAGTCTGATCAACACATTGGCCGCCTGATCGGCACTCAGGGCACTCCCCTCCTCCAGTCTCGCCTGCAGGTAAGCGGCATGGGGCAGCTGGCAGCGTCGTGCGGCCGCGATATGCTGGCGCAGGCCCGGCGTATCCACCTGGCCCGGCTGAAACAGGGCAACCCGCGCCCGATAGGGCGTCAGCTCCTGGGTGAGTTGCTCGAAGAGTCGCCGCAGCGCCATCTTGCTGATGCCGTAGCTGCCGGTGCCGGGTTGAACACGCTGATCGATGCCCGCACCGACCAGGACCAACCGCGCCGGTTCACGTTCGGCGGGCAGGAAAGGTAACAGGGCACGAATCAGTGCCAGGGGAACCACGGCATTGAGCTGCAGCGCCGACTCGAGGTCGTCCGGCTGCCAGTCGTGCAGATCGGCAGCCGGCGTTCCCAGGCCGGCGCAGTGCACGAAGGCGTCCAGCGACAGCTGTCGCTGCTGAAAATTGTCCAGCAGCTCGGTGACGACGCCATGGCGGGTCTCGCGACACGTCAAATCGCCCGCCAGCGCCTGTACCGGCGTCTCGGGATGCTGCTGGCGTAGCTGATCGGCCAGCTGTGCCAGCGGTGCCGGGCGACGCGCCAGCAGGCAGAGCGGTTGCCCTCGGGCGGCCAGCGCATGCGCCAGCGCCCGACCAATGCCGCTGCTGGCACCGGTAATCACCACACAGCGCCTTGGGAGGATCGGTCTATTCATCGCATGGGAGAACGGGAGACGATAAAAAAGCGCTTCCATGCCACCCTTGAGGTCGAGACTGGCTCGACCCACGGGCATCACGAACGATAGGGGCGCCTCGATCGGAGATCGGTCACTCCTCTGACGACGCGTTCAGGATGTTTTCAAGACGTGCGATCTCGATGCGGGCGTTGACGAGTTCGCTGACATCATACTGCACGCCGAGGTAGTAGATCAGGCGGCCCGAGTCATCCCACAGCGGCTGGATCGACAGCCGGTTGTGAAACAGCGTGCCGTCCTTGCGGTAGTTGCGCAGCGTTACCTCCACGGGCTCGTGAACCTTGAGGGCTGCGCGAATCTCATCGAGCGCCGGCTGGTCGCGATCCTCGCCCTGCAGGAAGCGGCAGTTGCGCCCGAGGATTTCCTCCTGGCTGAAGCCCGTCAGCTGCTCGAAGATGCTGTTGGCATAGACGATGGGAGAGTCCGGCTGGTCCGGGTCGGAGAGGGTCACACCGTTCACGCAGGTATCCAGGATCTGCGTCAGGACATGCGGAATGATGCCGGTGTCTTTGTCGGGAATGAATAGCATGGTGTCTCCAGGCCGAGGGCGCTATACAGGTGAATTAGTCCGTCTTTTTCTGACCGAGTTCCCGTTCGGCCAGGGCTCTCAAATCCCGCACGACGCGTTCCGTACCATCCTTGACCGCCAAGCGAATGAGCTTCTCGAATGGCCGCATGGCAAAATTCAGTCGCGCCAGCTCGAAGCTGAAGGTCAGCCGCGTTTGGTCCTGCTGCGGTTCGAAAAAATAGTTGATCACGAACGGATCCTTGATGCCCTTGAAACATACGCGGCGTTCTGGCTCGAGCGCGATAACCCTGAAATCAGCCTCGGAACGGCGCCCTTGGTCGATTCTCACCTGCCGGGCCGTCCAGCCGACGGCCAGCGGCCCACTGCTCAGGGGCGTCAGCTTTTGGACCTCAGGAGACCACCGCGGATAGTTGCGGACAAAATCGGTAACCACGAAGCCATATACATCAGGCACCGGACAGCGAATCAGAGTACTTGACTGGGACTTTACCATCGTTAAAGCGCTCCCTATGAAGACGGTTTACGGGAGGTCGCAACGCTAGGGCATAGGCGTAAGAGAAACGTCATCGAGCCTCGCTGCCAACACGGCCAAGCTTGACGATAGCAGCATTTCCCGGGGTGCGCTCCATGGATCATTTTCCCGTGCCAGTGCCGGGTCACTCCGTCAGATGCCTGCACGGAGCCCAGATAACGCTCGCACTCCTTATCTCGATCAAACAGTTAGCAACACGCGAGGCGCACGATGGTGTCCAACCCACAGCCTTGGGCGGCGGAGTTAACATCGCTTCATGAACGGATCTGGACACGGCTACCCCGCGGCGTGCACGACCGCGGCGCAAGATTCGAGCGCGCCGATGGCTGGGCGGGGCTGTGGCTGGTGCCGTGAAGGTGGCGTACCTTGAAAGCACCGCCATGCTGATGGCAATCTTCAGCGTGCCCCCATGGAGGAAACTTCGATGATCATTCGTCACGCCAACGAGCGCGGCTACGCCGATCACGGCTGGCTGAAGTCTCGTCACACCTTTTCGTTCGCCGATTACATCGACCCGAACCACATGGGCTTTCGCAAGCTGCGGGTTATCAACGAGGATCGCGTTCAAGGCGGCCAAGGCTTCGGCACCCACCCCCACCGGGACATGGAGATCCTCTCCTACGTGCTGGAAGGCGAGATGGCCCACCGCGACAGCATGGGCAACGGCGCGGTCATGCGCCCCGGCGATGTGCAACGCATGTCGGCCGGCACCGGCGTGCGGCACAGCGAGTTCAACAACGCCCCCGACCGTGAGCTGCACTTCCTGCAGATCTGGATCGAGCCGCAAGAGCGGGGCATCGCCCCTGACTACGAGCAGAAGGCTTTTCCCGCCGAGCAGCGCCAGGGGCAGTGGCGGTTGGTGGTGTCCCAGAAGGGGCGCGACGGCTCGGTGAGCGTGAACCAGGACGTCAACCTCTACGCCGGGCTTTTCGATGCCGGCGAGCGAGCGCCTACCCCTGCGGTGCGCCACGCCTGGCTGCACGTGGTACGCGGCGAGGCGGAGATCAACGGACAGCGGCTCTCGGCCGGCGATGCCGCCGCCTTTCAGCCGGGGGAGACCATCGAGGCGGTCGGTGTGAAGGCCTCGGAGATCCTGCTCTTCGACCTGGCCTGAACGGACTTCGGCGTGGAAATGGGGGAACGTCTCCGATTACGCCTGCTGCCATGGGTCAATCAACTGGACCCCAAACGACTCGAAATCCGTGACGTTGCGAGTGGCAAGCACCGCCTGGCGTCGAAGGCAGATTGCCCCGATCTGAGCATCTACCATCTGCACCGCCCTGCCCGGCTGTTCGCTGACGGCAACGCACTCGGCATAGCAAACCGCCGCCTCAGCATCGAAGGGCAGAATGCGACCGGCGAGTCCTCCTCGAACATCGCCGCCGCGGCGACCGCAAGGGAGCGCTTGCGACGCCCCTCAGGCAAACGCTGGATGCCGAAGAGAATCTCGGCAACGGTGCTCGCGGTGGTGGCCACCGAGGAAGTCTCCTAGGCATCCGGCCAGGCGACCACGCGCGGTTCCGGGGCAACTGGCATCAGCTCACAGAGCACGTTGGTATCCAGCACGAACACTCTCGAACTCCGCCGCGCGTGGCCACTGCTGGCGGATCGGCACTTCCAGCTCAACCCTGCCCTCTGCGGCGAAGCGCTGCCGGATTCGGATCCCCAGCCCCTGCTGCGGCACTTCTGTCAGCGCGCAACGCAAGATGAGGCGTACCTCTTCCTCCGTGGAGTGCCCATGGCACACCGCCGCCAAGAGCAGCTCACCTTCAGCGCATCGTTCAGGTTGCGAACCGTGATGCAAGCCATCTTTCCTCTCCTGCCCCGCCACCAATGCTAGCATTACAGATCAGAAGTTCATTCCAGCCTTGTCGGCTCTGAAACCGCCAACGGTTGCTGAGCAGAAAGGGAAAATGAGGTACGTCCTCGATTACCATACCTCGGCCTTGGTGGGCTCCAGCACGCACTCCAGGCGCCGCAGCAGGGTGAAAGGCAGGATGATGCGGCCGTACTGGGACTGCTTGAAATCGCCGCGCAGCAGGTCCGCCACGGACCAGATAAAGGCCGCCAGCTGAGAGTGACTCTCCGTGTTCACGATGCTTCCCCGCGTTCTTGGTGCTGATGGTGATGAGTGCCGACCATCATACACAGCGAGAGGATGGCCACGAAGCGGCCGGGGGGGGCCGAGAAGGTCACGCGACGCGGCACAGCATCAGTTCGGTTTCTGGTCATCCGAAGGCTGTTGATGAGGCTGCTCGGGGGCATCTTCGCCAATCAGTACAGGCTTGCCGTCCTGCCAGACGACCGCATAGTGGCCAAGGCGACGCTTGCGCTCGAGGGCCTCGGCCACGGCAGCGCGCAGGCTATCCAGCATTTCCTGGGTATCGGGGGAGAGCTGCGTCATGATCGTGCCTCCTTGGAAAGCGCCTCAAACAACGAGTCGTTGAAAATCTGTCGGTCTGGGCCGTGCTGCTCGAATACGGGTTCTGGGGCACCACCGTCATTCATGAAGCAGCGAGCATGGCTGACCAACGGTGCATAAAGTGTCAGCAGATTGTGCAGACTACGCGGGAACCGGCGCTGAATGTCTTTCAGGGGGATGTTGTGGCCACCATGGGAAACTCGTTCAGCAACACGTAAGCGGGACATTTCCACTGATGGCAAGGCCAGATAGACAAGCTCTACCTTCCAGTTTTCAGACAGGAGACGCTTGACCAGCGTGGAGTAGCTTCGCCCGGACAGAGTCGTTTCAAAGGCAAAGTCTTCCTTGTCGGCAATCGCTTCTTCAATTTCCTGCAGGAAGATACGACTAGCAGACAGGAGCTCTCGCTCCGGGGCAAGAGGGGAGAGGCCTGCAGCAATCAGGTCAGCATTGATGAAGCGAGAGCAGCTAGCGACATGGGGTAGGTAGTTCAACGCAAAAGTAGTCTTGCCAGCTCCATTCGGACCGGCAAGGATCCAGCACGTTGCTGCGTGTTCAGTACGGTTCATCGCCAGATCCTTGTGACACGTGCACATGGTAGGTGACTTACCCGCCGTGCACTGCTCACAAATTCTAGGCCACAGGGGGGCAATAATGATGCAGCGGTCTATCGATGCCACGCATGGTGGGCCCAGCTGGACTCGAACCAGCGACCAAGGGATTATGAGTCCCCTGCTCTAACCAACTGAGCTATAGGCCCTTGCAGCGGATGGCGCCGAGCGGCGCCGCCGTATGATAGCGAATGGTGATGAAGGTGACCATAGCCGGCCGCCCTTGGCTGGCCGAATCCCCCGCCGCGGCACTTCCTCCCCCGGCCGTGGTCTGCAGGTGGCCTGCCCTTGTGGAGATCGACCGGTGCGACCTTTCCCCCCTTGCCGTTTTCCTGCCCTTGGCACTGCCCTGTTCGCCCTGCTGCTGGCCCTGCCAGCAACTGCCGCCTGGGAGCTGGACCCAGAGCGCTCGCGGGTGGCCGCTACCGTGGTGCAGATCGCCCCGACGGGGCCCATTGCCCATCAGCATGAGGTGCGTCGGCTCGCCGGCAGCGCCGAGGCGGACGGCACCCTGCGCCTGCCCTTGCGGCTGGCCCAGAGCGACGTGATCGAGCGCATGGGGTCGCTGCCGCCCTGGCTCTCCGGCCTCACCGAGCAACCCCTGGCCACCGTGACCACCCGCTTCCCGCCCCAGCGCCTGGAGGCGCTGGCCGTGGGCGAGTCGCTGGTGGAGGTGCTCGAGCTCTCGGTGCACTCCGGCGGCGTCACCCACCACGAGCCGCTGGCGGTGCGCTTCACCCACGAGGCTCCCGGCCGGGTGCGGGTCACCAACGCCGAGCGCGTGGCGCTGGACGGCCGCGAGCTGATGGCCAACCCGACGATGCGTTCGGTGCTGCTGTTGCTCGGCTACGAGCAGATCGGCGACGAGGTGCCGGTCCTTCTCGATGCCGTGCTGGTGCGGCGCTGAGGCCAGGGATTCGCCCCCCTTCTACTCCGTCGCCTGCGACTCGCGCGCCATCAGGTACTCGGCGAGCGCCTGATAAGCGGGCAGTGAGGTCGGATCGTTGGCCGCGTTGCCCGCTACCGGATGCGAGGCGAAGCGCACGATCACCATCTGCGCCGTGGGATCGATGTATATCGTCTGCCCATGCACGCCCCGTGCGGCGAAGGCGCCGTGATCGTTGTGCAGCACCCACCACATGCCGCGGTAACTGCCGCCCGGGAGGGTCGCATAGCCTGCCCGAGCAAAGGCCTGGCGGTCGCCACCCTGGCGGATGCGCGCGACCGCCGCGTCGGGAAAGAGGCGCTCGCCGTCGAGCTCGCCACCCTCCAGCACCAGCTGGCCGAGGCGTGCCAGGTCACGAAGGCCGGCACTTAGCCCGCCCCCGGCAAATGGCGTGCCGATGGAATCCACCGTGAAGTAGGCGTCCTGCTCGGTGCCCATGGGTTGCCAGATCCGTTCCGCCAGCAGGTCGGCCACTGACCGGCCGGTCGTGCGCGCAATGATCCAGCCCAGGGCGTCGCTGTTGACGGTGCGATAGCCGAAGACCTCGCCGTGAACGCCTTCGGGCTGCACGGTGGCCAGGAACTCGTAGTAGGTACGCGGACCCTGGTAGCCCTCCGGCTTCGGCAGGGGACTCGCCGCCGCGTTGTAGGCCCAGATCTCGGCCTCGGGGTCGGCATAATCCTCGCTGAAGTCGAGCCCCGTGGTCATCTCCATGACCTGCTGCACGGTGGCATTGCCGAAGGCACTCTCCGCCAGCTCGGGCAGGATCGTCGCCACCCGGGCCGTCTCGTCCAGTGCCCCCTCGGCCACCAGGATCTCGGCCAGCAGCCCGGTCATCGACTTGGTGACCGACATGGCGCCATGCACGCCGGCCTCGTCCAGGCAGCCGGCATAGCGCTCGTAGACCACCGTGCCGTGGTGCAGGACCAGGATGCCGTCGGTGTAGTTCTCGGCCAGCGATGCCTCCCAGGTCATCGGCGCGCCGCCGCCCAGGGGCGTGAAGGTGACGGCATCGATCCCGGCGTCCGGCGCTTCCTCCAGCGCGCGAGGTGCGCCGAGGCCCCGGCTGACCCGCCGGGTGGGCAGCAGCTCGCGGAAGTGGCATACCGTCCAGCGCAGCTTGGGAAAACTGAAGTAGTCGGCATCGGGCTGGCCGATGATCCGCTCGGGCGGCGGCGGGAAGCCCTGCATCCAGCCCAGCACCACGGGATCGGACGCTTCGGCGCTCAGGGGCTCCTCCCCCCCGGCCGCGGCTGGCAGCCCCAGCCCGGCCACGAGCAGGACACCGAACAGCACCTGAACTCGCTGCCCAGGGCCGTGGCGTGGCGCGCCCGACCGATACGGCCTTCCCCTTCCGGCAACACTCGCTGCTGGCATGGCGGCGTCCTCCCCCTGCGTTGGCACCATGAAGCGAGTCTTGTGCAGAACCCCAAGAAGGGCAATGGCGCACTGCCTCAGGCGCGCCCGGGGCGAGCTGCCCCTCCGCGCCCGCCTGCTAAAAAAACTCGCCTCCCGGGTTCAGAACCGCTGCCCGCCTTCGTTATCCCTCGTGCCACACCCAATAAACGATAAAGATTCGCATTAACATCGAATCACGCCGTATGCCGCCGGGTGCTTACCCCCGGCAGCGCACGGCCTCCCCCGAGATGCCGCGGCCGTCCCGGCGACGGCAGCGACGAACGCACAAGGTGACACCATGAGATCACGGCTCGAGGAAAAGCAAAGAGGCACCGCCCTGGGCACCCGGCCCGCCCCCCTGGCGACCGACCAGCTGTTCAATGCCGGCCATGCCGAGGCCTACTGGCAGCAGGCGACCCGCTGCGTCGACCTGGTGCGGCGCAAGGTGGCCGAGGTGGACCGCCCCTTCACCGGCGCATGCCCCGAAGAGCTCAAGGAGCACTTCGCGGGCATCGACCTGGACGCGCCCCTCGGCGAGCTGCGCCCGGCCCTGGAGGAGCTGGAACGGGTCTACCTGGATGACGCCGTCTACTTCCACCACCCCCGCTACGTGGCCCACCTCAACTGCCCCATCGTGCTGCCCGGCATCCTCGCCGAGGCGATCCTCTCGCCGATCAACTCGTCGCTGGACACCTTCGACCAGAGCGCCGGCGGCACCTTCATCGAGCAGTCGCTGATCGACTGGACCGCGGACCGCATCGGCCTGGGCCAGGACGCCGACGGCGTCTTCACCAGCGGCGGCACCCAGTCGAACCTGATGGCGCTGATGATTGCCCGGGACCACCACGGCGCCTCCCTGGCGGATCACGGCGGCAATAAGCACGAGGGCCTGCCCGCGGACTACCGCCGGCTGCGCATCCTCGGCTCGGAAGTCAGCCACTTCAGCCTGCAGAAGTCGGCGGCTATCCTGGGCCTGGGCTATCAGGCGGTGATGCCGGTGGCCTGCGATGCCCACTACCGCATGGATCCCACTGCCCTCAAGGCGCGCCTGGAGGAGTGCCTGGCGATGGAGCTGATCCCCATCGCCGTGGTGGCCACCGCCGGCACCACCGACTTCGGCAGCATCGACCCGCTCGAGGAGATCGCCGCGCTGTGCCGCGAGCACGGCATCTGGCTGCACGTGGACGCCGCCTACGGTGGGGGCCTGCTCTGCTCGCCGCGCTATCGCCACCGCCTGGCCGGCATCGAGCACGCCGACTCGGTGACCATCGACTACCACAAGACCTTCTTCCAGCCGGTGAGCTGCAGCGCCTTCCTGGTGCGCCGGCGTAGCGACCTGCGCCATGTCACCCATCACGCCGACTACCTGAACCCCTTGTGCCAGGCCGAGGCCGGCACCCCGGACCAGGTCAACAAGAGCCTGCAGACCACCAAGCGCTTCGATGCCCTCAAGCTGTGGCTGACCCTGCGCATCATGGGTGCCGAGGCGCTGGGCGAGATGTTCGAGCGGGTCATCGACCTGGCCGGCGAGGCCCATGCGGAGCTGGCTCGCCACCCGGAGGTCGAGGTGCTGCTCGAGCCACCCATGAGCACCCTGGTGTTCCGCTACCGCCTGGCGGGCCTCACCGAGGCCGAACTCGACGAGCTCAACGCCTACGTGCGCTCGGCACTGTCCCGCCGCGGCGAGGCGGTGATCGCCGCTACCCGGGTCGGCGGGCGGCGCTACCTCAAGTTCACCCTGCTCAACCCGGACACCCGGCTCGAGGATCTCACCGCCATCGTCGAGCGCATCGTCAACCACGGCCGCGACTGGTGCGAGGCCCAGGCCCCGGCCCGCGCCGCCGCTTCCTGACTCCAGCGAGATCTCACTATGCAACAGACAGTGCACGACTTTATCGCCATCGGCCTCGGCCCCTTCAACCTGGGACTGGCCTGCCTGACCGACCCCATAGAGCTCGACGGCCTCTTCCTGGAGCGCCGCGATGGCTTCGACTGGCACCCCGGCATGCTGCTGGAGGACGCCACCCTGCAGACCCCCTTCATGTCGGACCTGGTCACCATGGCCGACCCGACCAGCCGCTTCAGCGTGCTCAACTACCTGAAGCAGCAGGGGCGGCTCTACAACTTCTACATCCGCGAGAACTTCTTCCTGCTGCGCAACGAGTACAACCGCTACTGCCAGTGGGCTGCCTCCCAGCTCGACAGCATCCGTTTCGGCACCGAGGTGACCCGCATCGACTTTGACGAGGCCACGGGGGTCTACCGGGTGAGCTGCCGCGACACCCATGGCGGCGAGGCACGGGTCCACCTGGCCCGACACCTGGTGCTCGGCACCGGCACCACGCCCTACCTGCCGGAGGGCTGCCGCGACCTGGACCCGCGCCCACTGCACTCCAGCGAGTACATCGAGCACAAGGCCGAGCTGCAGCGCCAGGAGGCCATCACCCTGATCGGCAGCGGCCAGAGTGCCGCCGAGATCTACCACGACCTGCTCACCGACATCGACCGCTTCGGCTACCGGCTCGACTGGATCACCCGCTCGCCACGCTTCTTTCCGCTGGAGTACGGCAAGCTGACCCTGGAGATGACCTCGCCGGACTACATCGATTACTTCCATGCCCTGCCCGAGGCCACCCGCAACGCGCTGATGCAGCGCCAGAAGAGCCTCTACAAGGGCATCAACCTGGAGCTGATCGACGCCATCTACGAGCTGCGCTACGCCAAGGAGCTCGGCGGCGAGGTCCGCTCGGAGCTGCTCACCAACACCAGCCTCGAGACCTGCCGCCATGACGCCGAGCGCGGCGAGTACGAGCTGACCCTGTGGCACACCGAGCAGCAGCGTCACTTCCGCCACCGCACCCCGGCGCTGATCATGGCCACCGGCTACCGCTACCACATGCCGGACTTCCTGGCGCCCATCACCTCGCGGATCGCCTTCGACAACGCCGGGCGCTACGCGGTGGGCCGCTTCTACGACATCGATGGCGGGCGCGGCGAGATCTTCGTCCAGAATGCCGAGCTGCACACCCACAGCCTGGTGGCGCCGGATCTGGGCATGGGGCCCTACCGCAATGCCTGCATCATCCGCGCCCTGACCGGCACCGAGCACTACCCCATCGAGGAGCGCATCGCCTACCAGCGCTTCGGCGCCCCCAGCGAGGCCGTCTTCGAACCGATGGACGCGGAGCACGCATGAGCCCGACCCCCTGGCTGGTGGCCGTGACCGCCGTGGCGGTGGTCAGCGACGCCATGCTGCTGCCCTTCTACCCGCAGTTCTTCGCTGAGCGCTTCGGCGTGGAGGCCCCGTCGCACATCGGCGCCTACCTGGCCATGAGCTGCCTGGTGGTGCTGCTGGCGCTACCCGCCTGGGCGCGCCTGGCGCGCCGGATCGGCACCCTGCGCCTGCTGATCGGCACCCAGCTGGTGGCCGGCGGCCTGAGCCTGTCCTGCGCGGTAATCACCTCGCTGCCCTGGTTCTGGGGCCTATCGCTGGCCATGCTGGTGGCCAAGGCCAGCTACCTGCTGGTCTATCCCTACCTGATGCACTTCGAGCCCCGGGATCGCCATGCCGCGCTCATCGGCATGCTCTCGGTGGTGGTGCATGCCGGTGGCATCCTCGGCGCCATGGTCGGCGGGCTGGTGCTGGAGCATTGGCAGGCGGCCCAGGTGTTCCGGGTGATGGCGATCAGCGACGCGCTGCAGGTGGCGGTCTGCCTGCTGCTGCTCAAGCAAGGCCGGGTGCCCCACGCCGCCCCCGACACCCCGCCGGCCCCCGGCACCAGCGGCGCCATCCTGCGTCTGGGCCTGGTAATGCTGCTGTTCTACTTCAGCGCCTACCTGGCCCGGCCCTTCTTCGCCCAGTACTGGGAGCTGGCCTCGGGCCTGCCCGGCGAGGCACTCGCTGGCGCGGTCTTCGCCATCCCCGGCGGCGTGGCCGTGGCCCTGCTGGCCCTCGACCTGCTGGGCCGGCGCCCGGGCGGCGTGGCCATCGTGGCGCCGCTGGCCATCGGCCTCACCGGCCTGCTGCTGCAGGCCAGCGGCGAGATCGCCGCCATCCTGGCCGGCCGGTTGCTGTTCGGCTGGGCGCTGTTCCGCGTCACCGTGCGCCTGGAGGTGCGCATCTTCCAATTGAGCACTCCGGCGCGCTACGCCAGCGACTTCAGCAAGATCCATGTCTTCCAGGGGCTCGGCGTGCTCGTCGCTTCCTGGGGCGCCGGCCGACTGGTCGACGCCCAGGGCCTGGCCAGCCCCTTCCTCGTCGCCGCGCTGGGCTTCGTGCTCTGCGCCCTGGCCCATCGCCTGCTGCTGGCCCGGGCCGAGGCGAGCCCGGCGCGGCCCACCGACCCCGTATCTGCAAGGACCTGACCCATGAACCTCTTCCAGCCGACCCCGACCACCCGCATCACCTATTCTCGCCACGCCCAGGGCCTGGGTACCTTCAGCCTGAGCCCGCTGCACCTGCCCGAGGACCTGGCGCTGATCCACGCCTGGGTCAGCGCACCCAGGGCCCACTTCTGGGGCATGCAGGGCCACTCCCCCGAGCGCGTCCAGGCCTTCTACCGCGACCTCCAGGCGAGCGAGCACGCCCAGGGCTACCTGGGGCTGTTCGACGGCGAGCCGGCCTTCCTGGTGGAGTGCTACGACCCGCGCCACGACCCCATCGGCGGGCACTACGCGGTGGCCGAGGGCGACCGTGGCATGCACTTCCTGGTGGCCCCGGCCGAGACGCCGCTGCCCGGCTTCAGCACCCAGGTGATCACCACCATCCTGGCGTTCATGTTCGAGGATGCTGGGACGCGGCGAGTGGTCGTGGAACCCGACGTCAATAACCGCAAGATCCATCCGCTCAACCGCCGGGTCGGCTTCGTTTACGAGTGTGAGGTCGAGCTCCCCGAGAAGACCGCCCACCTGGCCTTCTGCGACCGCGAGGCCTTCGCCTCGGCGGTGAGCGCCGAGAACCCGCGCCTGGATTCGAGCCTGGCCACCGACCCGGCCCGCGCCGCCGCCCACCTGACCCCCGCGCTGTGGGCCCGGGCCAACCGCTGGCTGATCCGCAAGGCGATCGCCGAGTTCAGCCACGAGCGGCTGCTGGCCCCCGAGGGCCTGAATGTCGAAACAACCGCCGTCGACGCCGAGGGCCACGGCGACTACCGGCTGGCCGCCCCCGAGGGCGGCGTCGAATACCGCTTCCGCGCCCGTCGCCTGGCGCTGGATCACTGGGTGATCGACCTCGACTCCCTGGAGAAGCGCGTCGACGGGGCCCCGGCGGAGCTCGACGCCCAGCGCTTCATCCTCGAGTTCCGTCGGCCCCTGGGCATCGGCGACGAGATGCTGCCGGTCTACCTGGAGGAGGTCGCCAGCACCCTGTTCGCCGGCGCCTACAAGCTCGCCGGCACCCGCCCGGACGCCGACGGCCTGGTCGACGCCGATTTCCAGACCCTGGAGGCCGCCATGACCGAGGGCCACCCGGTGTTCGTGGCCAACAACGGCCGCCTGGGCTTCGACGCCGTGGACTACCACGCCTATGCCCCGGAGGCCGCCGCCCCCGTCACCCTGGTGTGGTTGGCCGTGCACCGCGAGGACGCCCACTTCAGCGCCATCGAGGGGCTGGACTATGCGGCCCTGCTCCGCGACGAGTTGGGCGAAGCCACACTCGCCGACTTCCACCGCCGGCTCGAGGCCCGCGGGCTCGAGCCCGCGGACTACCTGCTGATGCCTGCCCACCCCTGGCAGTGGTTCCACAAGCTGGCCATCACCTTCGCCGCCGAGGTGGCCCAGGGCCGCATCGTCTGCCTGGGCTACGGCCACGACCAGTACCGCGCCCAGCAGTCGATCCGCACCTGGTTCAACGTCAGCCAGCCCAGCCGGCGCTACGTGAAGACGGCGCTGTCGATCCTCAACATGGGCTTCATGCGCGGCCTCTCGCCCCACTACATGCGCGCCACCCCGGCCATCAACGACTGGATCAAGGCCCTGGTCGACGCTGACCCGGAGCTCGCCGCCCAGGGCTTCACGGTGCTGCGCGAGGAGGCAGCCATCGGCTTTCGCCGCGACGCCATCGAGCCGGCCTTCGACCGCTACAGCGCCTACAAGAAGATGCTGGCCTGCCTGTGGCGGGAGAGCCCGGTGCGCTACCAGCAGGACGGTCGGCGGCTGATGACCATGGCCGCCCTGCTGCATGTGGACGCCGAGGAGCGTGCCCTGCTACCCAGGCTCATCCAGGCTTCGGGGCTTGCCACCGGCGACTGGCTGGACCGCTACCTGCGGGTCTACTTCCGCCCACTGCTGCACTGCTTCTACGCCTACGACCTGGTGTTCATGCCCCACGGCGAGAACCTGATCCTGCAGCTCGAGGACGGCGTGCCGGTCCGCGCCATCATGAAGGACATCGCCGAGGAGATCGGCATCATGAACACCGAGGTGGAACTGCCCGAGGCCGTCTCGCGCATCGCCGTCGAGGTGCCCGAGCCGCTCAAGGTGCTGTCGATCTTCACCGACGTCTTCGACTGTTTCCTGCGCTTCATGGCCGCCATCCTCGTCGAACAGGGCGAGATCGACGAGCAAACGTTCTGGGCACGGGTGGCCCGCTGTGTCGTCGACTACCAGCAGGATCACCCCGAGTTCGCCGAGAAGTTCGCCCGCCACGACCTCTTCGCCCCGGAGTTCACGCTCTCCTGCCTGAACCGGCTGCAGCTCAATGATCATCAGCAGATGATCGACCTGGCCGACCCGGCGAAGAACCTCCAGTTTGCCGGCACCCTGGTCAATCCCATCGCCGCTTACCGGCCGGCGCCTGTCGCGTCGAGGTCAAACGAGGACGCCCTGGCCTGATAGGAGTTGCTGGCCAGGCGTCGTTATGGCGGCGCCTGGCCTGTTTATTTGATAATAATTATCGTTTGCATATAATGCGTTTCTCCGATTCCCAGGACGGAGCTCGCATGACTGCCCCACCCGATCTCGATGCCCTCTTCCAGCTGCACGCCACGGATCTCGCTGGCTACCTTCGGCGCCAGCTGCCGTGCCCTCATCTGGCCGAGGATCTCTGCCAGGAGGTCTTCCTGCGCCTCGGCCAACATCCCGAGCCGGGACGGCTGGTGGAATCCCGGGCCTACCTGTTTCGAATCGCCCGCAATCTGGTCATCGATCATCACCGCCGCCGCCGCTCGCACCCCGTTTGCCAGCCTCTGGATGAGCCCGACCTCTGCCTGGCTTGCCCCCATGCCTGCCCCGAGCGCGATACCGACCGGGCGCTGTGTCGAAGAGTGCTCTACGCAACCCTGGACACCCTGCCACCACGTCTTCGCCAGGCCCTGGTGTGGCACCGGATCGAGGGTCTCACCCAGGCCGAGATCGGCCGCCGGCTGGGTGTCTCGGAGCGCATGGCCGGACGCTATGTCGCCCAGGCCATCGCCCGTTGCCGAGAGCGACTGACCGACACGCCGGCCAGATTCGGCAACTTTTGATAACGATTATCATTTTATTTATCATCTCGTCAAGCTACCCCCGGTGGAGGCCCCCATGGATCAAGCGCTGTCGCCGCTCTACATCGGCCCCCTGGCAGGCCTGAGGCCTCCGCGGGTCTCGGCGACGCCCGCAGCCGACAGCTGCCCGACCCGCGAGCTGCTCGACCCGGCCTACCTGGACGCGCTGTTGTCGCGCTTCGGCGCCCAGTACCCCCAGGGCGACCGCCGGGCGGTGGCCTCGCTGTGGTCCAAGTGGCACTTCAGCAGCCTCTGCGGCCATGGCCTGGCGGCCAACCTGCTGCTCGAGCGCGACCTGCCACTGGGCCTGGACGAGCTCCATCTCCAGCAATCTCCCGAGGGACAGACCACCGGCCTGGTACTGCGCCATGCCGGCCGCCCCCTGGCCGAGCTCGATTCCCCTTCGCGCTTCGCCACCCTGCTCGACGGCCACCTGACGCCGCTGGTCGAGGCGCTGGCCGCGGCCACCGGCGCCTCGCCCAAGGTGTTCTGGAGCAACGCCGGCAACTACTTCGAGTACTTCGCCGGCGCCCTGGGCGACCATCCCATGGCCGCACCGGACGTGGGTGAACCCGCCGAGGCGCTGATGGCGAGTCGCACCCTGCCCGACGGCCGCCGCAATCCGCTCTATCGCCCAGTGCGCTACGTCGAGGGCGATGACGGCGCCCCACGGCGGCTGCGTCGGCTGTGCTGCATCCGCTACCTGATCGACGAGCTGGGCGTCTGCGGCAACTGTCCGCTGACGTGCCACCGCGCCTCCAGGAGAGAGAAGGAGAAGGAAAACGAGAGGGAGGCAACATGACCCTCGCTGTCAGAGGCGTGCATCAGCACAGCGCCCGCGACCTCCAGGCCTATGGCAGGCGCTACGGCATCGAGTACCGGGTGCCGACACTGTCACCCCGGACCGAGGAGCCGGTGATGCGTGGCATGGTGCGCGAGTTCTCGCCACGCCCCGGGATGCAGCTGGTGGTGTCCGACGTCGAGGTGCTGCACCGCTACGACTCCCGCTCCCGGGCCCCCTCGCCGCTGTCGATTATCGTGCTGCTCGAGGGCCAGGCCGAGGTTCGCCTGGCGGAGCGGGACTTGACCCTGACACCGGGTATGGCGCTGAGCGTTCGTCTGCTGGCCCACCATGGCCTGCAGGCGTCTCAGCCCGCCGGCCAGCGTCTTCGCGCCCTGACCCTGAGTCTCGACGAGGCCTGCCTGACCCGGCTGGGAAGGCCCCTTCCCGACGACAGGTCCGGCTCATGCCTGTATGCCTGGCGACTGCCCGCCCCCCTGCGCCAGGGCCTGGAACAGGGGCTGGACGGCCCGTTACCCGGTCACGCGCAGCCCCTGCTGCTCGAAGGTCTGAGCCTGCAGCTACTGGCCCATGGCTTGCTGCCTGACGAGCCAGTGCCACTCCCCGCACCCCGCCTGGCGCCCCGGGAGAGTCGTCGCCTGGAGCGAGTCCGTGCGGCCCTACGCGACGATCCGGCCCAGGCGCACCGCCTGGAGGCCCTGGCCGAGTTGGCCGCCATGAGCCCCGCTAGCCTGAGGCGCAAGTTCCGCGCTGCCTTCGGCCGCTCGGTGTTCGACTACCGGCGCGAATGCCGGCTGACCCTGGCCCACGACTATCTCCGCCAGGGATACAGCGTGCAGCAGGCGGCCCACTTCTGCGGCTACCGGCACGCCAGCAACTTCGCCACTGCCTTCCGGCGTCACTTCGGTTACCCGCCGAGTTCCCTGCCCCCGGCAAGCTGAGCATCCTGCATAGCCAGGGGAGCATCACGCATACCCCACCCGGCATTTAAAAGGGAATAATTCTCATTCATTTAAAAACATTCCCATCCCGCAGGAACCCACTATGCCGACTCCACACCCCCTGGCGCTGGCAGTGTCGCTCGTCGCCGCCGGCTCTGCCCTCACCGCCCAGGCCCAGCAGGCCGAAGACCTCTCCACCCTGACCATCACCGCCCAGGCGGCCACCAAGACCGAGACGCCCTTCAAAGAAACGCCACAGGCCATCTCGGTGATCGAGAACGCGCAGTGGGAAGAGCGCGGCGCCGAGACCGTGCAGCGCGCCGCCGACTACACCCCCGGCGTCTATACCAACCAGATCGGCGCCTCCAACCGCTACGACTACCTGGTACTGCGCGGCTTCACCGAGGGCAGTGTCAGCAACACCTTCCTCGACGGCCTCAAGGTGATGAGCGACGGCGGCTCCTTCAGCTCGCTGGTCGTCGCTCCCTACTTCCTGGAGCGCATCGAGGTGGTCAAGGGCCCGGCGTCGGTGCTCTACGGCCGCGCTTCCCCCGGTGGCTTGGTGGCCCAGACCAGCAAGCGCCCCGAGTTCGAGCGCAGCGGGGAGCTGCGCATTGGGGCGGGCAACAACGCCCAGCGCAGCGCCGCCTTCGACCTCACCGGACCGCTGGACGAGGAACGCCGCCTCGCCTTCCGCGTGACCGGCCTGGCGCGTGCCGCCGACACCCAGTTCGGCCCGGTAGAGGAGGAGCGTTACGCCTTCGCCCCCCAGCTGACCTGGGACATCACCGACGCCACCAGCCTGACCCTGCATGCCTACCTGCACAAAGATCCTGAGGGGGGCTATCATGCCGGCCTGCCCTTCGAGGGCACGGTGGTCGATCACGCCGGGCGTCGTGTCTCCAACACCTTCTTCGAGGGTGAAGAGGCATTCGACACGTTCGAGCGCGAGCAGACCATGGTCGGCTATGAACTGGAGCATCGCTTCAACGACGCCCTGACCGGCCGTCAGAAGCTGCGCTATACGGAGTCGGATGTGGAGCTCGCGCAGGTCTACGCCTTCGGCTGGGCCAACGACACCGAGCTCAACCGCTTCTTCTCCAGCGGCGACGAGTCCCTGGAGGCCCTGGCGGTCGACAATCAGCTCGAGGCCAACCTGTCCACCGGCTTCGTCGACCATACCGTGCTGCTCGGTGTCGACTACCAGCAGCGCGACAACGACGTCACCTGGGGCTCGGGCATGTTCCCCACCATCGATGCCTTCGATCCCGAGTACAGCGCCGAACCCACCGCCATGTTTCCGGATCTCCGACGCAAGCGGGAGCTCGAGCAGACCGGCGTCTACCTCCAGGACCAGCTGGCCCTTGGGAACTGGCACCTGAACCTGGGTGGCCGCCATGACTGGGTGGATATCCGCAACACCGACCGCGACAGCGGTGCCGAGAGCGAACTGGACGATACCCAGTTCAGCGGTCGCGCCGGGGTGCTCTACCTCTTCGACAACGGCCTGGCGCCCTATGCCAGCTATACCACCTCCTTCAGCCCCAACTCCGCCGCGGACCGGAACGGCGACCTGATCGCGCCCTCCCAGGGCGAGCAGGTCGAGACCGGGCTCAAGTACCAGCCCGTCGGCACCCAGGACCGCTATAGCCTGTCACTCTTCCATATCACCCAGGAGAACCTGGCCACCAAGCGCGCCAGCGAAAATTTCTTCCGCGCCACCGGCGAGATCGAGTCTCGTGGCGTCGAGCTGGAAGCGCATACCCAGCTGACCGACAACCTGCGCCTGCAGGCCGGGTACAGCTACACCGACGTGACCCTCGAGAAGACCGATGACGCCAACGAGGGCAATACCGACAACTGGGTGCCGCGCCACCAGGCCTCGGTGTGGGGACAGTACGCCTTCCGGCAGGGCGGGCTCGCCGGCCTGGATGCCGGCCTCGGGGTGCGCTACTACGCCGATATCTACGCCGACGAGGCCAATACCGAGAAGGTGCCCGACTACACCGTAGTCGACGCCACCCTCGGCTACGACCTGACCGAGGTGGGCCTCGAGGGCGTTTCCGCGCGGCTCAACGTCAGCAACCTGCTCGACGAAGAGTACGTCGCCGGCTGCAGCAGCATCAACTTCTGCTACTTCGGCGCCGAACGCAGCGTGAAGGCCACCGTCAGCTACAATTTCTGATCCTCGACCCCTGCCTCTGTGGGCACTTGCCGGCAGCCCAAGGGCTGCCGGTTCGTATTGCGGGCACACCACGACAAAGGCCCACCCCGTTGCCGGGGTGGGCCCTTTTTGGCATGCCTCGCCGCGGAAAGGCTCAGTAGCGCCAGGTCAGGTTAGCCATGACGTGGCGCGGAGCACCATGGAAGGCCTGGTCCCACTTGAGGCTGGTCAGGTACTTCTCGTCGGTGACGTTGTTGACGTTCAGCGAGGCGGTCAGGCTCTCGTTGATATCGTAACTCGCCATCAGATCGATCAGGGCATAGGCCTCCTGGCGGGTCTTGCCATCGGCGAAGTCGCGGTCGCGCTCGATATCGTCCTGCCAGCGCAAACGTGCCCCCACCTTGAGAGCGTCCAGGGCCGCCGGACGATAGCTGGTGGTAGCGCGCACCAGATGGCGCGGAATATAGGTATTGGTGGCCTCACCGTCGGCGTCCTCGATCTCCAGGTAGGTATAACCGACGCTGGCCTGCCAGCCCGGGGCCAGCTCGCCGGCGAGCGTAACTTCGACACCCTCGCTGGTGATGCCGTCAGCACCTTCGTGCACCTGCTGGGTGCCGATCATCTCACCGGTTGGCTGAGCGACGTTGTTCTGCTCGGTGCGGAACAGCGCCAAGGCCGCATCAGCACCGCCGTCGAAGACGTCCGCCTTGAGGCCGACCTCGTAACTCACTCCCTCGACGGGATCGAGGTAGTCGCCGTTGCGGTCGATCTCGGTCTGTGGGTTAAAAATCTCAGTATAGCTCGCGTAGAGCGAGGCCTGGTCGGTGACGTCATAGATCAGGCCGGCATAGGGTGTTAGTTCGTTGTCGAGGCTAGTGTCCTGCGCGCTTGCGTACTGCTCGCCCACGGTATCGAACCCGCTCAGTCGGGCCCCGGCCACGGTGGTCCAGCGATCGGCGAGATCCAGCTTGGCGGCACTGTAGACGCTGCGTTCCTTGATGGTGGCATCACCCACCGTGGTCGGGAACGCCGCCCAGGCATCCGGCTCGGGATAGCGACCATCCCAGTCGTCCAGCCAAGGCAGGTCCGTGGTGGCCGCCGTGGTGGGGTAGCGAGACTCCTGTTGATTGCGACTCTGGCTCCAGTCCGTGCCCAATACCAGCTGATGGGTGCGCCCGAAGGCGTCGACGTCACCCTTGGCGTGCAGGTCGGCGCTCCACTGCTCAAGATGGCGATCGTACTGGCTGAGAAACAGCTTACTGCTGTCGACGCTACCGGTGGCGGCATCGGGCACACCCCAAATATAGAAAAGCTGGGCATCGGAGAGCATGTCCAGGTGCGTCACCGTGCCCTTGAGTGACCACGCCTCGTTCAGCTCCTGGGCCAGCTCCACGAAGCTGCGCTGCGTCTCCACGTTCCAGTAGGACCACTCGGGTGCCGAAGAGGTGGAGGTGTCGTAGTCGGTGGGGTTACCGGCCGAATCATAGAGCGGCAAGGAACCCCACATGTTGCCGTCGGTGTCGTTCTGCTGCCAGGTATGACCCAATGTCAATTGGGTGGTATCCGTGATATCGGCCTCCACTACGCCGTAGAGCACGCCCCGATCGCGGCTCAGCCGGTCCAGGTAGGAGTCGCTCTCCATCCCCGCCGCGACCAGCCGGCCACGAACCCTGCCTTCGTCGTCCAGGGGACCGGAAACGTCCAATTCCAGGCGGCGATGATCCCAGCTGCCCAGCGTGCCCGAGACAGAGGCCCGGGGCGTGTCGGTTGGGCGCTTGCGGATGAAGTTGACCGTCGCCGCCGGATTGCCCGAGCCGGACATCAGGCCGGTAGCGCCGCGCACTACCTCGACGCGGTCGTAGACGGCCGTGTCGACATCGCCATGCACGTTGTTGTAGGGCATCGGCACGCGGAGCCCATCGATCAGGAAGTTCGAGATATCGAAGCCACGTGAGGTGTAGTAGGTACGATCCGTCTCGAGGCGCTCCACCGTGACCCCGGGGGTGCTCTCCAGCACGTCGTTAATGGTATCGAGGTTGAAGTCGTCGATCTGCGCCCGGGTCACGGTCGAGACGGACTGGGGCGTCTCGCGGGGCGTCAGGTCGAGCTTGGTCGCGGTGCTGGTCTGCGGAACCCGATAGTCGTCGGAGTCCTCGGTGACGATCGACAGCGCCTCGGCCTCGACGGTAAGGGTCTCCAGGTCGGTGGCTGCCTCCTGGGATCCAGCCCCCTGCTGAGCCAGCAGTGCCGAAGAGGACAGCATGAGGGCGCCGGCGGTGGCCAGGCCGAGGGCCCGGCGCACGGCCTGGGCGAGCGGATCGAGCCCGCCGGAGCGGGAAGCGGGATGGAACATGGGTAAGCGAGCCTCTGGTTCTTATCTAACGGGAACGCGCATGATAATGACTCGCATTATCTAAAACAACCGATAACGCTTCGCTTTTAAGACGTCGGTCGAAACGGCCTTACTCACCGGGAGGCGGCAGAAGAAGGCGGAAGACGACACCGGCGGCCAGGGGGCCGCCGGTCAGGAGGAGTGCCGCGAGCCGAAGGGCATCACGCCAGCGGCATGTCCGCCGCCTCGATCTCGCCGGTCTGCACCCGCCATTGGGCGGCATAGCGCCCGTTGCGCGCCAGCAGCTCTCCATGGGTGCCGCGCTCGACCACCCGACCGCCGTGGACCACGGCGATCTGGTCGGCATGAACGATGGTCGAGAGCCGGTGGGCGATCATGATCACGGTGCGCAGGTGGGCGATGCGCTTCAGCGAGCGCTGGATGGCCGCCTCGGTCTCGTTGTCCACGGCGCTGGTGGCCTCGTCCAGTACCAGGATCGGCGGGTCCTTGAGCAGCGCCCGGGCCAGCGAGAGGCGCTGGCGCTGGCCGCCGGAGAGGCGCACGCCGCGCTCCCCCACCGGGGTATCGAGCCCCTGGGGCAGCGCCTGGATGAAGTCCCAGGCCTCCGCCGTCTGCGCCGCGGCGATGATGTCGGCATCGGGGGCGTCGGGGCGGCCGTAGGCGATGTTGTCGCGCACCGGGCCCTCGAACAGGTAGACGTCCTGGCTGACCAGGCCGATGGCGCGGCGCAGGGAGGCCAGCTCGAGCTCGCGGATTGGCTGGTCGTCGATGCGGATCTCGCCCGCCTGGGGGTCGTGGAAGCGCAGCAGCAGCTTGATCAGGGTCGACTTGCCCGAACCGGTGGCGCCGACCAGCGCCAGGGTATGGCCCGCCGGCACATCCAGTTGGATATCACTCACGCCCTCGCCGCTGCCCGGATAACGGAAACTCACTCCGGCGAAGGCCACCTCGCCGCGCACCGGCTCGGCCAGCGCCCGCCCGCCGTCATCTCGCACCTGGATCGGCGTGGCCAGCAGGTCGAGAATGCGCCGCGTGCTGGCCATGGCGCGCTCGAAGAGGTCGATCACCTGGGCCAGGCCGGTCAGCGGCCACAGCAGCCGCTGGGTGAGGAACACCAGCACGCCATAGGCACCGACATTGAGATCGCCCTTCAGCGCCATCATGCCGCCCACGGTGAAGGTGGCCAGGAAGCCGGCCAGGATCGCCATGCGGATCACCGGGATGAAGGCCGAGCTGATGCGGATGGCCCGGCGGTTGGCCTCCACGTAGGCTTCGCTGGCCTGGCGCAGCCGCTCGGCTTCGCGAGCCTCGGCGGTGAAGCTCTTGATGGTGGCGATGCCGGCCAGGTTGTTGGAGAGCCGGCTCGACAGGTCGCCGACCCGCTCGCGCACCTCGGCGTAGAGGGGCCCGGCCTTGCGCTGGAAGTAGAAGGCCCCCCACACGATCAGCGGGATCGGCGTGAAGGCGAGCAGCGCGATCAACGGCGAGAGCACGAAGAATACCGCCCCCACCGCCACCACGGTGACACCGACCTGGATCATGGCGTTGGCGCCGCCGTCGAGGAAGCGCTCGAGCTGGTTGACGTCGTCGTTCATGGTCGCCACCAGTTGGCCGGAACTGCGCGACTCGAAGAAACCCATGTCGAGCCGCTGGGCATGCTCGTAGGCGTCCTGGCGCAGGTCGGCCTGCAGCCGCTGGGCGAGGTTGCGCCACAGCACCTGGAAGAGGTACTCGAACAGCGACTCCCCGGCCCAGATGAAGAAGGTCAGCGCCCCCAGGATCAGGATCTGTTCCCGGGCGGACTCGAAACCCAGCCCCGCCACGAAGCTCTGTTCCTGGTTGACCACCACGTCGATGGCCACGCCGATGAGGATCTCCGGGGCGATGTCGAACAGCTTGTTGATGACCGAGCAGGCGCTGGCGGCGATGATCCGGCGACGATAGCCGCGGGCATAGCGCAGCAGGCGCGCCAGGGCCCGGAAGCTGGAGGTGGCGGCGTCTGACATGGTGAACGGGGTCCTGAGCAATGAATCGCCACAGCATACCGGCTAGATGGCCGCGCCGAAACGGATCATATTGATAACCATTATCACCGGAGGTAAGGTAGCGCCCACTTCCGCCCCACCCGGGGCCCGCCGAAGGAGCGTCCTGCATGTTCGAACTGCGCGGAGCCGGTTTCAGCGTCGCCGACCAGTCGCTGCTCGCCGCCACCGACCTGACCCTCGAGGGCGGCCGGGTGCATGGCCTGATCGGCCATAACGGCTCGGGCAAGTCGACCCTGCTCAAGCTGCTGGCGCGCCAGCAGCCGGCGAGCCAGGGCGAGCTGCACTTCGCCGGCCGGCCCCTCTCCCGCTGGGGCCATCGCGAGTTCGCCCGTCGGGTGGCCTACCTGCCTCAGCAGCTGCCCGCCACCGAGAACCTGCTCGGCCGCGAGCTGGTGGGCATGGGCCGCTACCCCTGGCGAGGCCTGCTGGGTCGCCACACTCGCGAGGACGCGGCGGCCATCGAACGGGCCATCGACGCGACCCACACCGAGGCCTTCGCCGACCGCCTGGTCGACACCCTCTCCGGCGGCGAACGGCAGCGGGTCTGGCTGGCCATGCTGCTGGCCCAGGGCAGCGACTTCCTGCTGCTCGACGAGCCCCTCGCCGCGCTGGACATCGCCCACCAGGTAGAGGTGCTGGCGCTGATCCGCCGGCTCAGCCAGACGCTGGGGCTCGGCGTGGTAATCGTCCTCCATGATATCAACATGGCGGCGCGCTACTGCGACCACCTGGTCGCCCTGCACGGCGGGCGCGTGCTGACCCGGGGCACCCCGGCCGAGCTGATGGAGGAGGCCACCCTGGAGGCGATCTACGGCATCCCCATGCGGGTGATGGCGCACCCCACCGGCCAGCATCCGGTCGCCCTGGTCCATGCATAACGTGCCCGCCTGGCGGCTTCGCGGCGTTCTGGCCGCACTGCTTGTGTCCCTGGCCCTGGTGCCGATACCGCGCGCCCTGGCCCAGCCGGCCATTGCCACCCTCGACTGGACCCTGGCCGAGACCCTGGTGGCGCTGGGCGCCACGCCGGCCGGCGTCGCCCAGGTCGATGCCTACCATGCCTGGGTGCGCGCGCCGCGCCTGCCCGCCGCGACCGTCGATCTCGGCCTGCGCAGCCAGCCCAACCTGGAGCTGCTGGCGAGCCTCGCGCCCGAGCGCATCCTGATCTCGCCGATGTTCGCCAACCTGGCACCGCGCTTGTCGCGCATCGCCCCGGTGGCGACCCTGCCGCTCTACACCCCGGGGCGCGAGACCTGGCCCCAGCTTCGCGAGCTGACCCGCGAGGTGGGTCGCCTGGCCGAGCGGGAGGCGGCCGCCGAGCGGCTGATCGCCGAGACGGAGGCGCGCCTGGAAGCCCTGCGCCGCCGTCTTCCCGAGCGGGTGCCGCCGCTGCTGGTGGTGCAGTTCATGGACGAACGCCATGTCCGGGTGTTCGGCAAGGGCGGCCTCTACCAGGCCGCCATGGCCCGCCTGGGGCTTGACAACGCTTGGCGCGGCGAGACCAACGCCTGGGGCTTCTCGCTGGTGGGCCTCGAGCAGTTGGCCGGCCTTGAGGCGCAACTGGTGGTGGTCGAGCCCTATCCGGTGGGCGTCGAGGCGGCCCTGTCAGACAGCGGCCTCTGGCAGCAGCAGCCCAGCGTGCGCGACGAGGCCCTCATCACCCTGCCGCCGGTATGGAGCTTCGGCGCCCTGCCCTCGGCGCAACGCTTCGCCGACCACCTGGTCACCGCCCTGGAGGACGCTGCCCATGACGACTGAGGCGGCCCGCCGCAGCGCGCCGGCGCTGGTCTGCCTGCTGCCGGGCCTGGCGCTGCTGGCCCTGGTGCTGGGATCGCTCGTCGAGGGCGGACTGATCGAGAGCCTGCGGGCACTGGCCACGATGACGCCGGAGAATGCCGAGGCGCTGGTGCGCCACTACAGCTGGTGGCCGCGCCTGGCCATGGCGCTGCTGGCCGGCGGCGGGCTGGCCCTGGCCGGGGTGCTGATGCAGCAGGTGCTGCGCAATCCGCTGGCCGCGCCCACCACCCTGGGGGTGGCCAGCGGCGCCAACCTGGCGCTGATGGCCGCCACCCTGCTCGCCCCCGGCCTGCTGCTGGCCGGGCGCGAATGGGTGGCCCTGGCCGGTGGCGCCGGCGCCATGGCGCTGGTCTTCGCGCTGACCTGGCGCCGCGGCCTCTCCCCGGCGGTGGTGGTCCTCGCCGGCCTGGTGGTCAATCTCTACGCCGGGGCCCTGGGCATGGTGCTGCTGCTCTTCCACCAGGAGACCCTCAAGGGGCTGCTGATCTGGGGCGCCGGCTCACTGGCTCAGAACGGCTGGGGCGACGCTGCCTTCCTGGCCCCGCGGCTGCTGCTGGGCGGCCTGGCGGCCTGGCTGCTGCTGCGGCCGCTGACGGTGCTCGAACTCGACGACGCCAGCGCCAGGAGCCTCGGCGTCTCGCTGAAGCACCTGCGCCTGGCGGGGCTGGGCCTGGCGGTCTTCCTCACCGGCTGCGTGGTCAGCGTGGTAGGGGTGGTCGGCTTCATCGGCCTGGCGGCGCCCAATATCGTGCGCCTGGCCGGCGCGCGCCGCCTGGGGCCTCGGCTCGTCTGGTCGGCGCTGCTCGGCGCCCTGCTGCTGGCCACCACCGACCTGCTGCTGCAGCGCTTCGCCGGCACCCTGCCCACCCTGATCCCCACCGGGGCCACCACCGCCGCCCTGGGAGCGCCGCTGCTGCTGTGGCTGATTCCCCGGCTGCGCCTCGAGGCCGGCCGCCCGCCCGGCGCCGCCACGGCCCTGGCCCCGCGCCATCCCGCCCCCGGGCGCCTGGCCGCGGGGCTGGCCCTGGGCCTCGCCGCCGCGACCCTGCTCGCCCTGCTGCTGGGCCAGGCGGCCGACGGCTGGTTCGCCACTGTTGAGGAGACGGTGCTGGCGTGGCGCTGGCCGCGGCTGCTGGCCGCGGCGGGCAGCGGCGTCATGCTGGCCATCGCCGGCACCCTGATCCAGCGCGTCACCGCCAACCCCATGGCCAGCCCCGAGGTGCTGGGCATCAGCGGCGGCAGCGCCATCGCCCTGATCGCGGCACTCTTCCTGCTGCCCGCCCCGGGCAACCTGACCCTGGTCGCCGCCGGTACCCTGGGGGCGCTTGCCAGCCTGGCGGTGCTGGTCCTGCTCAACCGGCGCAGCGGTTTCGTGCCCGAGCGGCTGCTGCTCAGCGGCGTGGCGATCACCGCGCTGTTCGATGCGGTGCGCGCCATCGTGCTGGCCGGCGGCGACCCTCGCGGCCAGCAGGTCATCGCCTGGCTCTCGGGCTCCACCTACTACGTCGATCCCGTCAGCGCGACGGTCGTCGCGGGGCTCGCCGTGGTGCTGGCTCTGGCGGCTCGTCCCTTCGCCCGCTGGCTGGATATCCTGCCGCTGGGCGCGGCCACGGCCGCGGCCCTGGGGGTGCGGGTCGCACGGGCCCGGCTGGCGCTGCTGCTGCTGGTCGCACTGCTGACCGCCTGCGCTACCCTGGTGGTGGGCCCGCTCTCCTTCGTCGGCCTGCTGGCCCCCCATATGGCGCGGCTGGCGGGCTTCTCCCGGGCCCGTGCGCACCTGCTCGGGGCCGCGCTGATCGGCGCCCTGCTGATGGTGCTGGCGGACTGGCTGGGCCGCCAGCTGCTGTTTCCCGCGGAGATCCCCGCCGGCCTGGTGGCTTCGCTGCTGGGCGGCGCCTACTTCATGTGGGGTCTCGGGCGGCGATGACCGGGCGGGCTGGCGGGTCGCCATTGAACTCGCCGGCCGTTGACCACACTAACCGGGTGAGGCGTCGACAGGCGCCACCGATCATATGGACCTTCACGGTTCACAAGGAGTGAACGCATGGCCCAACGCAAACCGATGAATCACGCCATCAAGCAGGCCACCCTCGGGGCGCTGCTCGCCGGCGGCCTGGCCGTCGCCGGCAGTGCCATCGCCCAGCCACAGGGCCTCTACTCGGCCGACGAGCTGATGGATGCCGAAGTCTACGCCAGTTCCAGCAGCGAGCAGATCGGCGAGGTCGAGGACATCCTGCTCGACAACGACATGCAGGTCCGCGCCCTGGTCATCGACACCGGCAACCTCTTCGACTTAAAGGGCGAACAGCATTTCGTGATCGAGACCGGCAAGTTCACCGTCGAGACCCAGAACGGCAACAGCCTCGAGGAGATCGAGTACCGGGTGAATGTCGACATGAGCGAGGAGCAGATCGCCCAGCAGCCGCAATACACCAACGACTGGTGGCAGAACGCCCGGGAGGGTGCCCAGCAGGCCTGGGAGGACACCAAGGAGGGCGCTGCCAGCGCCTGGGAGTCCACCCAGGAAGGGGCATCACGGGCCCTGGACCGCATCGGCGAGGCCCTGGAGAACGTCGGCGAACGGACCCGCGAGGCCGCCGACCGCTCCGCCGAGTAACGCCTCGGCCGCTATTCGCCCGCCAAGCCCGGTCACCGACCGGGCTTCTTGCTGGGCATCGACGGCTCTGGCTCTCCGCCCGCTACGCGTTCTAATCTGAGGAGGCTGGTATTTCGATCCTTGGCCCCGGCCCGTGCCGGGGCCTTTTCATGCCGACGGCACGCCGGAGTTGCCCCGAGAGTCCCGCATTCACGACAATACGCGGCCTCTCCTACCGCCATGCAAGGATGCCGCCCATGCTCGCCGAACTCTTCGCCGTGATGGCGCCCGTGCTCACCGGCGCGGGGCTCGGCTTCGTCTGGGTACGCCTCGGCCACGACTTCCCGGTGGCCTTCGTCACCCGGCTGGTGTTCAACATCGGCACCCCGGCCCTGGTGCTGGCCTCGCTTGCCGGGGCCGAGATCGACGCCGGCAGCTTCGGGCGCACCATGCTGGCCACGGCGCTGGTGCTGATCGCCATGGCCGGCGCGACCTGGCCGTTGGCCCGGCTGCTGGGCAAGGACTGGCGGGTACTGCTGGCCCCCACCATGTACCCCAACACCGGCAACATGGGCCTGCCGGTGGTGCTCTATGCCTTCGGCAGTGCCGGCTTCGTGTTCGGCATCACGGTGATGGTCACGGTCTCGCTGTTCCAGTTCACCCTGGGCACCATCCTGGCGAGCCGCGGCAACCCCGTGAAGGCACTGGCGAAGACACCGGTGGTCTACGCCATCCTGATCGCCATGGGGCTGCTGCTCACCGACACCGACCTGCCCCGCTGGCTCGCCAACAGCGTCGACCTGATCTCGGGCTTCACGGTGCCGCTGATGCTGATCACCCTGGGCGTCTCGCTGGCCAGCATCCATGCCCGCAACCTGGGGTCCGGCATCGGTTTCAGCCTGGTGCGCATCCCGGTGGCCGCCGGCATCGCCTGGGGCATCGGCAGCCTGCTGGCGCTTCCGCCCATGGCGCTGGCCATCCTGGTGCTGCAGATGAGCATGCCGGTGGCGGTGTTCAACTACCTCTTCGCCCAGAAGGCCGGTCGCGAGCCCCAGTACGTGGCGAGCCTGGTGTTCTGCTCCACCTTGCTGTCGCTGGTCTACCTGCCGATCCTGCTGGCGATCCTGATGTAGCAACGCCATCACCGATGCCCCTCGCGGGGAACACCCTCGCCTCGGCAGAGTCCCTGTGTAGGATCCCTATGCGGGTACAGCCATCGAGGGGGAAGCCGCATGCCTACGCCACGTCACGCATTCTCGACCGCCCTGCTGCTGGGCGGCGCCCTGCTCGCCGGCCCGGCCGTGGCCGCCGAGGTGGTCGAGGAGCGCATCGCCACCGACCATCTTGAGCTGCGCCTGGAGCGCGTGGCCGCCGGCCTCGAACACCCCTGGTCGGCCGCCGAGCTGCCCGACGGCCAGTGGCTGGTCACCGAGCGCCCCGGGCGCCTCACGCGGGTCAGCGAGGACGGCGAGGTCACCCGCCTCTCCGGCGTGCCCGAAGTCTCCACCCGTGGCCAGGGCGGCCTGCTCGATATCGCCCTGCACCCCAACTATGGCGAAGGCAGCGACTGGGTCTACCTCACCTGGAGCCAGCCCGGCAACGGCGGCAGCGCCACCACCCTCTCCCGGGGGCAGCTGGAGGGCGACGCCCTGGTCGACCTGGAGACGCTCTTCGTACAAGACCGCTATTCCCGGCCGGGCAGGCACTACGGCTCGCGGCTGGCCTGGCGCGATGACGGTACCCTGCTGATGAGCGTCGGCGAACGCGGCAGCCCCGAACGCGCCCAGAACCAAAGCGACCACGCCGGCAGCGTGCTGCGCCTGACCGCCGAGGGCGGCGTGCCGGACGACAACCCCTTCGTCGACGACGATGACGCCCTGCCCGAACTCTTCACCTACGGCAACCGCAACCCCCAGGGCCTGATCGTGACCGCCGACGGCGCGGTCTGGTCCACCGAACACGGTCCACGCACCGGCGACGAGCTCAACCGCCTCGAAGCCGGGATCAACTACGGCTGGCCGGTGGTCAGCCGCGGCAACGACTACGCCACCAAATTGCCCATCGGCCGTGACAGCGCCCCCGGCATGCGCGACCCCGCGCACGTCTTCGCCGGGCGCTTCGCCCCCTCGGGCCTGGCCCAGGTGAGCGGCGACCGCTTCCCCGCCTGGCAGGACCAGCTGCTGGCCGGGGGCCTGGCCAGCGAAAGGCTGGTGCGCCTCGCCCTGGACGGCGACAGAGTGGTCGAGCGCGAGGTGATCCTCGACGGCGAGGTCGGCCGCATCCGTGACGTGCGCCTGGGGCGCGACGGTGCCCTCTACCTGCTCAGCGACCACGCCGACGGCGGCCTCTACCGCCTGGTGCCCGCCGACTAGCCACGCGAGGGCCGCACCGGACGCGGCCCCTCCGACCACAGGGACCCCCATGCGCCTGCGCAACCTGATCATCGTCACGGTCATCGTGCCGCTCTTCCTGGTGCTGATGATCTTCAGCCTGGTGGCCATCACCTCGCTGGAGGACAACGTGCGCTCCAAGCTGGAGACCGAGGTGCAGACCATCAGCCGCGCCATCGGCACCTCCCTGGGCTATGCCCTGACCCGCGAGACCTCGGAATCGCTGCAGCAGACCCTGCAGTCGGCCTTCTCCTACAACCGCATCTACGGCGCCTATGTCTTCGATATCACGGGCAAGGAGATCCACGGCCTTGGGCTCGGCGAGGCGCTCTACGACGCCGAGGAGCTCCAGGCCGTGGTCGAGGCGGGCGAGATGCGCAGCGACTATCGCGACGACGATGGCTGGACCTACTTCTCGTCGCTGATGCCGCTGCGAGCCCCCGATGGCACCATCCTCGGCGTGCTGCAGGTCAACCGCCTCAACACCGGCATCGAGAACTACACCGGCTTTCTCAGCCTGCTCGCCCTGGTCGCCTTCAGCCTCGGGGCCGCGGGCATTGTGCTGGGCATCTGGTGGATGTTCCGGCGCCATATCGAACGGCCACTGAGCCGGCTGCTCGAGGTGATGGAGCGGGTCGCCCGGGGCGAGCGCCGCCAGCGGGCCACGATCCAGGGCCTCGACGAATTCCGCCGGCTCGGCCTGGCCCTCAACCACATGCTCGACGCCCTGGCCGAGAAGGATGCCGACATCGAGGCCCGGCAACGCCGCGAGATCGAGCTGGAGCGTCGACTGCGCAAGTCGCGCAAGCTGGCCGAGCTCGGCGTGCTGGCCGCCGGGGTGGCCCATGAGGTCGGCACGCCGCTTACCGTGATCGAGGGCCAGGCCCAGCGCCTCGAGCGTCGCAACGCCATCGGCGACGACGAACGGCGGCGCCTGGGGCGCATCCGCAGCGAGGTCCAGCGCATCGTCGAGATCGTGCGCCAGCTGATGGACCTGGGGCGCCAGCACAACGTCGACAAGGAACGGCTGGCCCTGGACGACCTCGTCCACGATGCCCGGCAACTGGTCGAGGCCGACCTCGAGGCACGCGATATCCGCCTCGAGCCACTGCTGCCGGACCCGCCGGTGACGCTGCTGGCCAATGGCCAGCAGCTGGTCCAGGTCCTCACCAACCTGCTGCGCAATGCCACCCAGGCCGAAGGCGTGCGGCGGATCCGACTGACGGCCCGCCGCCGCGACGACAGCCTCTGCCTGACCATCGAGGATGACGGCTGCGGCATTCCCGAGGCCGACCGGCCCCGGGTCTTCGACCCCTTCTTCACTACCAAGCCCGTGGGCCAGGGCAGCGGCCTCGGACTCTCCATGGTCCATCGCATCATCAACGACCACGGCGGCTCCATCGGCGTCTTCGACAGCGCGCTGGGAGGCGCCGGCTTCGAGATCGTGCTGCCACTCGAGGACACTCCCCATGAACGGACACCCCATGCCTGACACGGAACGCGAGATGCCTGCCCTGCCGCTGCTGATCGTCGAGGACGACCCGGCAATCCTGGAACTGCTCGAGGAGGAGCTGGCCGATGCCGGCTACCCGACCCTTGCCGCGAGCAGTGCCGAACAGGCGCTGGCCACGCTCAGCCACAGCGAGGTGGCCCTGGTGATCAGCGACGTGCGCCTGCCCGGCATCGACGGCATGCAGTTGCTCGAGCGGCTGCGCCGCGAGGGCAGCGCGGTGGGCTTCATCGTGATCACCGCCTTCGGCACCATCGACCAGGCGGTGGAGGCGCTCAAGCAGGGCGCCGACGACTTCCTGACCAAGCCGCTGGACCTGGAGGGGCTGCGCGAGGCGGTCTACCGGGTGCTGGAGAGCCGCCGCCTGGCCTCGCGCCTGGCGTGCGACGGGGCGGCGAACAGCTTCCACGGCATCGTCGGCGAGAGCGAGGCCATGCAGTCGCTGTTCCACGACGCCGCCCGGCTGGCCGACAGCGATGCGCCCATGCTGCTGCTCGGCGAGAGCGGCACCGGCAAGGAGCTGATGGCGCGGGCCGTGCATGCCGAAAGCCCGCGTCGCGACGGGCCCTTCGTCGCCGTGAACTGCGCCAGCATTCCCGCCGAGCTGATGGAGAGCGAGTTCTTCGGCCATGTGAAGGGCGCCTTCACCGGGGCCGACGACGCCCGCCAGGGACTCTTCCAGGCCGCAAGTGGCGGCAGCCTCTTCCTCGACGAGATCGGCGAGATGCCCATCGCGCTGCAGGCCAAGCTGCTGCGCGCCCTGCAGGAGAAAAGCGTGCGCCCGGTGGGCGCCGAGCGGGAGGAAGCCGTGGACGTGCGCATCATCGCCGCCACCCACCGCCACCTGGAGCAGGAGATCGAGGAGGGCCACTTTCGCAGTGACCTCTTCTATCGCCTCGAGACCTTCTCGCTGCGCATCCCACCGCTGCGCGAACGCGAGGGCGACATCGAGCGACTGATCCCGGCGCTGATCGACAAGCACGCCGGCCAGCAGGAGAAGCGCATCGCGCGGATCGAGCCCGCCGCCCTGGAGGCCCTGCTCGGCTACGCCTATCCGGGCAACGTGCGCGAGCTGGAGAACGCCATCATGCGCGCGGTGACCCTGGCCGAGGCAGGCCAGCTGTGTCATGCCGACCTGCCCCAGCGGATCCGCGAACAGGGCGAGAGGCGCCGTCGCACATGCCGCGAGACCCGGGCCGAGGGGGTACTGGCAGGCACCGCCACCCGCGCCGACTGGCCGAGCCTGGAAGAGGTGGAGAAGCGCTATATCCGCAAGGTGCTGGCGGCCACCGGCGGCAACAAGCGGCGCACCGCCGAGGTGCTGGGGATCGCCCGGCGCACCCTCTACCGTCGCCTCGATGAGGAGTAGCCAGGCACATAACCAGACAAAAAGGACCCCCGCCACAGCGGGGGCCAGGGGTCACATGCCGGGCCGGGCAGAGGGGAACGCGATACGCCGGCCTGGGAAGGGCATGGACCGGGAGAACCGTCCATCAGCAGAAGCCGCCCCGCGGAAGGGGCGGCGCAGGGGCTTACCCGCCCTGCTCTTCATCCTCGCTGTCATCGCCCTCCTCGTCCCAGGGCGCTTCCTGTTCCTCGTTCTCGTACTCGTAGGGCTCCTCACCACTGGCGGCCGGGTCACCGGCGCCGGGCATCGCCTCGCTGCCTTCACCGAAGCCGGGGTCCTGGGCCGGGTCGCCCTGGGCGTTCGGATCGCCGGCCGCGGGATCCGCCTGCTGGGTAGCGGGGTCGGCGGCGGAGCCGGTGGACGGGGCCGCGGGATCGGTACCCGGTGTGGCCGGATCACCCTGAGCGTTCGGATCGGCCATCGGGTCGCTGCCCGCCTGATCCGCCTGCTGGGTGGAGGGGTCGGCCGCGGAGTCGGTGCTCTGGGCGGCCGGGTCGGCGGGCTCCTCGTGCATGTCGCCGAAGGCCAGCGGGCTGGCGATCAGGCCGAACGAGACACCGAGGATACCGAGCTTCCTGAGGGTTTCCTTGGACATCATCTTGCACCTCCTTCCTTACATGAAGATCGAGGGTGAATCGGGCGTTGGTTGCCCGTGGGGTGACCGGCGGCTGTCCGGTCGGCCGGTCACCGATGAGACGCCGGCGGTCAGGAGCCGCTCCGGTCGTCGTCTTGCTCCGGGCCATCGGATGACGGCTCCGTGGCGGAGGCCGAGTCACCGGACGCCGCCTTTGAATCCATGGTGGACTCCTGGTCCATGGTCTGGCCCTGCTGGGTGGCGGGGTCCTGGCTGTCCATGCTCGAGACCTGCTCCATGTCGCTTTCCTGACCCATGGTGGAAGACTCTCCCTCCATGGTTGAGGGCTCTTCGCCCATGGTTGAGGACTCTTCGCCCATAGTTGAGGGCTCTTCGCCCATGGTTGAGGACTCTTCGCCGGCCGGCTCTTCCATCGGCGGCATCTCCTCCTCGCCGTTGCCGCAGCCGGTCAGGGCCAGGCTGCCGAGCCCCAGGGCGGCGGCCGCGGCGAGGGCCGTCAGCCGGCGCGAACGCCTCCCGCGGTGCCTGTCTTGATTCAGTTCTTGGTCGATCATCGCTGACTCCCTGAGTCGTCGGGACTGTACCCAACAGAGGGCAGACAACGTGCCAGGCGCTGCCAATAATTCTATAAAACTATTATTATCAATAACTTGTAATATAAAAAGCAACGCCGCAGACGCGGCCTTCCGTGGGGCGGGAAGTGGTCAGATTCGACACATGGGTCACCCTTGCGCCATCCTGCAGGGCTTCGACGCCCCGGGTTTTAATTTGAATGATCATTCAAAAAACGCTAGGGTAGGTCCCACTCCATCGTCACCCGATGCCGCTGTCAACGCAGCAGCCTGGCATCATGACGGCGTTTTTTACGTCACGACACTCGACCCTTCGGCGCTTCCCGCCCGGTGACGGGGAGCAGACAAAAGGCAGAGCCAATGAACGAGAACCGAAACGTCAAGATTCGGGTACGCAACCTGAGCAAGGTCTTCGGCAACCAGCCGAAGAAGGCGCTCGAACTGCGCAACCAGGGACTGAAACGCCCCGATATCTTCGACAAGACCGGCCTGACGCTGGGCCTGTCGAATATCGATTTTGATGTCTACGAGGGCGAACTGCTGGTCATCATGGGGCTGTCCGGCTCGGGCAAATCCACCCTGATCCGTTGCCTCAACCGCCTGATCGAGCCCACCGAGGGCGAGATCGTCATCGACGGCGAGAACATCCCCGAGCTCAGCGACAAGGCGCTGCTGGAGTGCCGCCGTCGCCACTTTTCCATGGTGTTCCAGAACTTCGCGCTCTTTCCCCACCGTACGGTGCAGCAGAATGCCGAGTTCGGCCTGGAGATCCGCGGCGTGGAGAAGGAAGAGCGAACCAAGGTGGCCCGCCATGCCCTCCACCAGGTGGGCCTGGATGGCTGGGAGGATGCCTACCCCAACCAGCTCTCCGGCGGCATGCAGCAGCGCGTGGGGCTGGCCAGGGCACTGGCCAACGACTCCACGGTGCTGCTGATGGACGAAGCCTTCTCGGCGCTGGACCCGCTGATCCGCGGCGACATGCAGCAGGAGCTGCTCGAGCTGCAGCACCGCATGCAGAAGACCACGGTATTCATCACCCATGACCTGGACGAGGCGATCAACATCGCCGACCGCATCATCCTGCTCAAGGATGGCGAAATCGTGCAGATCGGCACCCCGGAGGAGATCCTTACCAAGCCGGCGGACGACTACGTCAAGCGCTTCATCGAGGGTGTGGACATGTCCAGGATCCTCACCGCAGAGCATGCCATGCGCCCGGTACGCGCCACGGCCCGCGAGGAGGACGGCCCACGCACCACCCTGCGCAAGATGCACGAGAACGGCATCGACTCCATCTATGTCACCAGCCGGGATCGCAAGCTCCAGGGCCTGGTGGAAGTGGATACGCTGGAACGGGCGGCGAAGGAAGGCAAGGACGACATTCGCGAGATCATGACCCAGGATTTCCGCAGCGTTACCCCCGAGGAACCCCTGCACAATCTCTTCGCCATGTTCAGCGAGAAGAGCTTCCCCATCGCCGTGATCGATGATCAACGGCGGCTGCTCGGCGTCGTCGTCAAGGGTGCCGTCCTCGACCAGTTGGCTCAGGCCGCCGAACCCCCAGCGCTGGATGAAGCCGGTAAAGACCACGAGAGCATGGCAGCAACAGGAGACGCATGATGGCTATCGAGATTCCGAGCATCCCGCTAGGGGATTGGATCGAGGGCGGCCTCAACTGGCTGACCAGTGAATACTCCGTCGTCACCCGCGCCATCTCCCGGGTGACCCAGACCGGCATCGACGTGCTCAATGATGCCCTGATGTGGCTGCCCGAGTGGGGCCTGCTGGCGATCATCGTTGCGCTGTGCTGGTGGGTGGCGAACCTGCGCCTGGGTATCGGCGGCGCCCTCGGCCTGGCGCTGATCTGGAATCTGGGGCTCTGGGAGCCGATGATCGAGACCCTCACCCTGGTGGTGATCGCTACCTTCGTGGCGGTGGTGATCGCCCTCCCGGTGGGCATCGCCGCGGCGCTCTCGGAGCGGCTCTACAAGACGATCATGCCAATCCTGGACTTCATGCAGACCATGCCGGCCTTCGTCTACCTGATCCCGGCGATACCGTTCTTCGGCATCGGCTCGGTGTCGGCGATCTTCGCCACGGTGATCTTCTCCATGCCGCCAGCGATCCGCTTCACCACCCTGGGCATCCGCCAGGTGCCGGTGGATCTGATCGAGGCCGCCGACGCTTACGGCGCCACCCGCAGCCAGAAGCTGTTCAAGGTGCAGCTGCCGCTGTCGCTGCCCACGGTGATGGCCGGCATCAACCAGACCATCATGCTGGCGCTCTCCATGGTGGTGATCGCCGCCATGATCGGTGCCGATGGCCTGGGCAGCGAGGTGTGGCGCGCCATCCAGCGCCTCCGCCCGGGCGACGGCTTCGAGGCCGGTATCGCCGTGGTGATCCTCGCCATGCTGCTCGACCGCGTGACCCAGTCGCTGCGCAAGGGCCGCAAGTCGTAAGCGTTGAGGCGGCCCCTTGAATCCACCCGGGGGCACCTCCAAGGTACGTAGGTGAACATCAAGAGAAGGGGAACACGATGAAGAAGCACCCGCTGAACCGTCGCATCCGTCTCGCCGGCCTGGCCATGGCCGCCGGCGCCGCGCTCGCCACCGGTGCCGCCCAGGCCCAGGACAAGGGCAGCGTGCATCTGGCCTACGTGGAGTGGTCCTCCGAGGTCGCCTCCACCAACGTGGTGCGCGCCGTGCTCGAGCAGGCCGGCTATGAGGTAGAGATGACCTCCCTCTCCGCCGCCGCCATGTGGCAGGCCGTGGCCAGCGGCGACGCCGATGCCATCGTTGCCGCCTGGCTGCCGACCACCCACGCCGACTACATGGAGCGCGTGGGTGACGAGGTCGTCGACCTGGGCCCCAACCTGGACGGCACCAAGCTCGGCCTGGTGGTCCCGGCCTACAGCGACGTCGACTCCATCGCCGAGCTCAATGATCACGCCGATTCGTTCAATGGCGAGATCATCGGCATCGATCCGGGCGCAGGACTGATGGGCCTCACCGAGGACGTGGTCGACACCTACGACCTGGATCTCGCCCTGCGTAGCGGTAGCGGCGCGACCATGACCGCGGCCCTGGACAGTGCCATCAAGAACGAGGAAGACGTCGTGGTCACCGGCTGGACGCCGCACTGGAAGTTCGCCCGCTGGGACCTCAAGTACCTCGAGGACCCGAAGAACGTCTACGGCGGTGCCGAGCAGATCCACACCATCGTCCGCCAGGGGCTCGAGGAGGAGATGCCGGAGGCCTACGCCATCCTGGACGCCTTCGAGTGGACCCCCGAGCAGATGGGCGAGGTCATGCTGATGAACCAGGAAGACGACGCCGACCCCTACGAGAACGCCAAGCAGTGGGTCGAGGAGAACCAGGACGTGGTGCAGGAGTGGCTGCCCGAATCGTGAGGGCTAGCCGAGCCTCGCCCGAGGGGTGAGGCTGACCGCATCGAGCGCAAGGGGAGGCACCGAGAGGTGCCTCCCCTTGTCGTTGGCAACGTGCGCCCCGCTTGCCCCCTGTCGCTCAACGCAGACAAGCCCACTGCAATCCATGGCGAGGATGGGTACCATGACCGCTCGGAATGCGCAGCGCCGCCGTTGAATCGTCGCCTGGCAAGGTGGCGGGGAACGGCCACACTGACCAGACTCGCAGGACCTTCGTGGCTAACAAGGAGATACAGGCATGTTCAAGAAGATCATGGTGCCGGTCGACCTGGCACATCTCGAACTGATCGAGCCGTCGCTGCAGGCGGTGGCGGACCTCGCTCGCCACTATGATGCCGAGGTCTGCTACGTGGGGGTGACCGCCAATACGCCCGGCAGCGTGGCGCGTACGCCCCAGGAGTTCACGCAGAAGCTCGAGGCCTTCGCCCAGGAGCGGCATCAGGTCCACGGCCAGCCGGTCACCACTCATACCATCGTCAGTCCCGACCCGATCGCCGACCTCGATAATGACCTGATCGAGGCCATCGACGAGGTGGGCGCCGACCTGGTCGTCATGCCGACCCATCCGCCCAAGCACCTGGACGTCATCATGCCATCCCACGGTGGCAAGGTCGCCACCCATACCAAGGCCTCGGTGTTCCTGGTACGCCCCGGCGCCGGAGAATAAGCCGGATCAGCAAACACATCACCAACCGCAAGGGAGATGTCTCGTGGCTCAAGATCCCCAAGACGAGAAACCCCAGGAGCCGAATACCGGCTCCGAGGGCATACCTGCCCCTGAGGGGGCGGCGAACCTCATCGATACCGACTATGTGATCGGCCAGGACAACATCACCGCCTCGCCGCTGGGCGTGAATGTGGACCTGCACGGTAAGGTCTTCCTGTTCTCCTCGATCGTGATCCTGCTGTTCGTGATCCTGACACTGGCCCTGCAGGATCAGATGGAGCCGATCTTCAACAGCATGTTCAGCTTCCTGACCACCAACCTGGGCTGGGTCTTCATTCTCGGTGCCAACGTCTTCGTGATCCTGGCGATAGTGCTGATCTTCACCCCGATGGGCAAGGTACGCATCGGGGGGGCCGGCGCCACGCCGGACTTCGGCTACGCCGGCTGGTTCTCGATGCTGTTCGCCGCCGGCATGGGCATCGGGCTGATGTTCTACGGCGTCTCGGAGCCGCTGACCCACTATGGCACCGCCATGGGCGGTATCAGCATGGGCGAGGATGGCGTGCGCACCGACTGGGCGCCGTTAGGTGCCGCAGAGGGTGACCAGGCCGGTGCCATCAGCTTAAGCATGGCGGCCACCATCTTCCACTGGGGCTTTCACCCCTGGGGCGCCTACGCCATCGTCGGCCTGTCGCTGGCGATCTTCGCCTTCAACAAGGGCCTGCCGCTGACCATGCGCTCGATCTTCTACCCCATCCTGGGTGAGCGCATCTGGGGCTGGCCGGGCCATGTGATCGACATCCTGGCGGTGTTCGCCACCCTGTTCGGCCTGACCACCTCGCTGGGCATCGGCGCCACCCAGGCGGCCGGGGGCCTCAACTACCTGTTCGGCATCCCCGCCGGCGACGCCACCCTGGTGCTGCTGATCCTGGGCATCACCCTCGTGGCCCTGGGCTCGATCCTGCTCGGCGTCGACAAGGGCGTGCAGCGCCTCTCACAGATCAACATGGTGCTCGCCCTGCTGCTGTTGCTGTTCGTGATCTTAGTCGGCCCGACGCTGATGATCGCCACCGGCGTGGTCGAGAATCTGATCGGCTATGTGACCCATCTGCCGGCGTTCTCCATGCCGTTCGGGCGCGAGGACGCCAACTTCAGTCAGGGCTGGACGGCCTTCTACTGGGCCTGGTGGATCGCCTGGTCGCCCTTCGTCGGCATGTTCATCGCCCGGGTCAGCCGCGGCCGCACCGTGCGTGAGTTCCTGATCTCCGTGCTGGTGGTGCCGACCCTGGCCTCGGTGGTGTGGATGACCGCCTTTGGTACCACCGCCATCGACCAGGTGGTCAATGCCGGCGTCACGGCGGTGCAGGATGCCGAACTGGAACTGCAGCTCTTCACCATGCTGGAGCAGCTTCCGCTGACGGCCATCACCTCCTTCGTGGGTATCACACTGGTGATCGTGTTCTTCATCACCTCGTCGGACTCCGGCTCGCTGGTGATCGACTCCATCACCGCCGGCGGCAAGGTGGACGCCCCCAAGCCCCAGCGTATCTTCTGGGCGCTGATCGAGGGGGCCCTGGCCATCGCCCTGCTGCTCGGCGGCGGCCTCGCCGCCCTGCAGACGGCAGCGCTGACCACCGGCCTGCCCTTCACGCTGGTGCTGCTGGTCGGCTGTTATGGCATCGTCAAGGGCCTGATGAGCGAGCCGAAGGCCAAGTAACCCGTCATCAAGCGGCCGCGACATGGCCGGCAAGACCCCGCGAGGCGGCCCTAGGGCCGCCTCGCTGCGTTCGGGGAGAAGAGAAGTGCAAACAGACGAACGCCTTGGCGCCGATCAGCTCCAGAGCTCGGCCACCGGGGTCATCGGGCTGTAGTGGCGGGCCACCTGGGCCTGCAGCAGCTCGGCGGTAGCCAGGGCATCGATCAGCGCATGGTGGCCCGAATAGGGGGGCAGGCCGTAGCGCGCACGGCTGTCGTAGAGGCGGATGGAGGCCGGCGGCCGGCCGATCCAGCGCTTGAAGCGGGCCAGCAACGATTGGCGGTGGATGCGCGCCTCCAGCGACATGGTATCGATGACCGGGAACATCGCGCCCTCCCCCAGCCGCGCCTTCACCGCGGCGTCCAGGAAGGGGCGCTCGATATGGCGAAAATGCACCACCACCAGGCGTCCCGCCAGGGCCTCGAGCAGCTCGTCCAGAATCTCTTCGAGGTCCGGGGCCCGGGCGATGTCGGCATGGGTGATGTGATGAAAGGTCACCGACTCCTCGCTGAGCGGCCGCGAGGGCCGCACCACCCAGTAGCGGCGCCGTGACAGGGCGATACGCCCCAGGGTGAAGGGCACCACGCCGAGGCTGACGATGGCATGGCGCCGCTCGTCCAGGCCGGTGGTCTCCATGTCCAGGGCCGCCATGGGCGCCTCGCCGATGGGGGTCTCGGGGGCCGGGCAGCCGGCGGCGAAGAAGCGGGCCAGCCGCGGGTCCCTGGCCACCCCGGCGCGGCTGGCCAGGTACTCCGGCCAGCCCGGGGTCGGCGCGGACGTTCGCGGGCGCAGGCGCACCATGACCACCTCAGCGGGACCGGGCGCGCGACGGCATGGGATAGCGGAACTTGAGGAACTTCTGGGCGTTGCTCAGCACCTGGAAGGCATCCTTGAGGTTGTGGCGCTCGGTATCGGAGATATTCTCCGGCTCGATATTGTTGTCCGGCGCCCGCTCATGCTCGATATCGATCACGTGGTGGCGGATCCGCGACATCGAGAGAAACTCGAGGGCATAGCGCAGCTTCTGGCTGACCCCCGGCGCCAGCAGCTGTGTGCGGTCGATATCATCGAGCCGCGCGAAGCTGTTCTGGGCCCGTGACCCGCAGGCCAGGGCATGCACCCGGATCAGGTCCGTCATCGGCGCGGTGCCGCGGCGCTTGAGGTTGATGGAGTTGTTGTGCTTGCCGTCCTTCTCCATCACAAAGGTGCGGAAGAAGCCCAGCGGCGGGGTGCGGTTGAGAGCATTGCGGCCCATGGCCGCCAGGAACAGCGGGCTCTTGGGCGCCCGGCTGGCCACCAGGTCCTGGAGCTGCTCGACAAAGGCATTCTCGCCGTACACGGTGTCCAGGTCGAAGAAGATCGAGCTGTGCAGCAGACGCTCCGGGGAGGGGTGATCGATCCAGTCGCGAAAGTACTGCTTCCACACCGACAGCGGCTGGCGCCAGCGGGCGTTGGTGGCCATGATGTCGCCGTTGCAGTAGGGGTAGCCGCAGGCATCCAGGCCGTCGCTGACCCGCTGGGCCAGCGCCAGGAAGTAGGCATCGTGGCGCGCGGGGTCGAAGTCGTCATCAAGCACCAGGGCATTGTCCTGGTCGGTGACGATGGACTGCTCGTTGCGCGCCATGGAGCCCAGGGCCATGAAGCAGTAGCCCACCGGCGGAGGGCCCAGCTCCTCCTCGGCCAGTTCCAGCAGCCGGCGCGTGAAGCTGCGCCCGATGGTGGAGAGTGCGCTGCCCACCATTCGCGAGTCGGCGCCCTCCTCGACCAGGCGCACGAAGGCGGCACGCACGTCAGGCGACAGCCGCGCCAGGCCCTCGACGCTGGACTGGTGGAAGATATTGCTCACCAGGTAGAGGCTGCTGCCGGTCTCGTAGCGAATGATGTCGGAGAGGTGCACGATGCCCACGGGGTGGCGACGGTGCATCACCGGCAGGTGATGGATATTGTTGCGCAGCATGCACAGCATCGCCTCTTGCACCGACTCGTCGGACTGGATGGCAATCAGGCGGGGACCGATCACCTCCCCCACCGGTGTCTCGGGGGAGCGCCCCTCGGCCACCACATGCTTGCGGAAGTCGCTGTCGGTGAGGATGCCCTGCACCTGCCAATGACGATCCTGGCTGTCGCGGAAGGTGTAGCGGGGGGTATCGCCGGGGGCGTCGAGCACCAGCACCGCCGAGGCGCCGGAGGCGGTGATCTGGCGAGCGGCCTCCTGCACCGTGGTGGACGCCTCGACCATCACCGGGTAGCGAGTCAGCAGCTTGCGCACCCGAGTGATCATCATGTCGCTGTTCTTCTTGTCGTCCTTGACTGTCGACTCCAGCCGCGGGCGTTCGAGCTCGACGAAGTCGGCGAAGTTGTCGTCGGCCTCGCAGAGTCGCTGGAAGGCGGGCTCGGGGATGAAGTAGATCAGGCTGTCTTCCATGGCCCGGGCCGGGAAGCGAGCACGATGATTCCGTATCAGGCTGAAGTGGCCGAAGATGTCGCCCTCGCCCAGGCGGTTGTAGAGCTCGCCGCCGCGGCGATAGACCTCCACGGCGCCGCTGCGGATGTAGCAGAGCTCATGGACCTCCTGGTCGAGTACCAGGATATCGCTGCCGGCCTTGAAGTAGGCCACCTCCACGCTGCCGGCCACCTCGTCGAGCAGCTCGTCGGATAACCCGTCGAAGGGGGGGAAGCGCCCCAGGTGCTGGCGGATCTCAAGCAGTTCCACGTCCATGCCCTTGCCCCCGCGTGCTGTGGATGTGCCCAGTCTGGAATGGCCCATCCGCCCTGTAAAGCGGGGCCTAGCCGGAGGAGCCATCCTACGGGGAATGAGAATCGGCCATCCCCTGGACATCAAAAAGGCCACCCCCATCGGAGTGGCCTCGCGGTGGCCGAAGGAACGGCCTTCGACGGAGGTGGCGTCTTACGAGTTCTGATCGTCGTTGGAGGCGTTAGCCTTTGCCTTGGCCATCTCCTGCACGCGCTGCATCATCTCAGGATCCTGCTGGATAGCCTGACCGATGGCGTTGAAGGTATCCACGTCGAGACCGCTGTCCTCGACCACCTCGACCATCTTGTCGTTGGCTTCCATGCGCACTTCCTGCTGGGCTTGCTCATCCTCTGCCGCCTGCAGCTCCTCGGTGTACTCCTGGGAGATCACGGCGATCTCCTGGGAGGCGTCGGCAAACTGCTGCAGCTGCTGGTCGGAGAAGTCCTGGGCCGGCGCGGTGGCCTGCGGCTGTTCTGCGTTGGCCGCAGAATCCTGCTGGGCCTGAGCAGTGGCGGCCAGGCCGAGAGAGAGAAGTGCGGCCGAGAACAGAGCAGTCATCCGTTGCATGAATACCTCCAGGGTGTTGCGTTATGAATGTGCCCCTCTGTGACGCCCGGGGTCACGGCGAGTTCACAGAGTGTTGTAACGGGTTGTAAGAAAAGGCGCTCCTCGCTGGGAGCGCCTTAGATACCTCAACGGTTAAAGCGCCTGGCGTCAACCATAGGCCAGGTTGGGTAGCCAGGTGACCAGCACCGGGAAGAGGATCACCAGCAGCAGCCCCAGCGCCTGGATGCCCAGGAAGGGGAAGGAGGAGCGGAAGATCTGCGCCATGGTGATATGCGGCGGGCAGACCCCCTTGATGTAGAAGAGCGCATAGCCGAACGGCGGGCTGAGGAAGGACATCTGCATGTTGACCAGGTAGATGACGCCGAACCACAACGAGACGTCGGAGGGGTCAACGCCGGGAAGCCCGAACACGCCGTCGAAGGAGAGCCCCTGGATCAGCGGCACGAAGATCGGCACCGCCAGCAGCAGGATCCCGACCCAGTCGAGGAACATGCCCAGCGCCACCAGCAGCACCATCATCAGCAGCAGTACCGCGTAGGGGCCGAGGCCCGCGCCGGAGATCAACTCCTGCACGAAGGTCTGGCCACCCTGCAGGATATAGAAGCCGACGAAGATGCTGGCACCGAAGATGATCCACATCACCATCGCCGAAGCGACCAGCGTGCTCATGCAGGCGGCATGCAGGTTGGGCCAGGTCAGGCGCTTGTGCATGGCGGCCACCACCAGGGCACCGAAGGTGCCGATACCGGCGGCTTCCACCGGGGTGGCGATACCGGTGAAGATGATGCCCAGCACCAGAATGACCAGGATGATCGGCGCCAGCATTTTACGCAGCAGGCGAAGCTTCTCCTTCATGTCGACCCGATCCTCGACCGGCATCGGCGGCGCCAGCTTGATGTTCAGGGTGCCGCGCATCCAGCAGTAGAACCCATACATGAAGGCCAGCAGCAGACCGGGGATCAGCGAGCCGAGGTAGAGCTCACCCACCGACTGCTGGGCGATGACGCCGTAGATGATCGCCAGTATCGACGGCGGGATCAGGATGCCCAGGGTCCCACCGGCCATGATCGAGCCGATGGCGATCTCCGGGTCATAGTGACGCTTGAGCATCGCCGGCAGGGCGATCAGGCCCATGGTCACCACCGCGGCCCCGATCACGCCGACCATGGCAGCCAGCAGGGTTGAGGCGATGATGGTGGCGATCGCCAGACCGGCCTTGAGCCCGCCCATCCACTTGTAGACGACGTCGAACAGCTCCTCGATGATCCCCGCCTTCTCCAGCACCGAGGCCATGAAGATGAACAGCGGGATGGCCGAGAGCTGGTAATTGGTCATCATCGGGAAGATGCGCGACGGCATCAGGTTGAGCATGTTCTGATCGCCGACCAGATAAAGGAAGGTCACCCCCAGACCACCGGTGACGAAGGCCAGCGGCAGGCCTGCCACCAGCACGACCATCAGCGAACCGAACATCACCACCGTCAGGGCACCGATGCCCACGGAACCAAGGCTGTTCTCGAGACTCCCCGCCAGGCTTTCGTAGTCTGTCACGCCGATGTTGACCATCTCGAAGACCACCCAAGCCGCCAGCAGTCCGGCCACGACCAGCAGCACACGGGCGAAGGTACGGCTGCCGTCATGAAAGCGCCAGTGATAGCGATAGGCCTGGAGATCGCGCAACAGCTGTCCTATCCCCTGCAGCAGCAGCAGCAAGGCACCGAAGAAGAGCATGAACTTCACCGGGTAGAACTGAATCGACCACTCGGTGAAGGAGGTCTCGTTGGCGTAGCTGGAACCGAAGAAGAACTCATCGCTGACCGACTGGGAGAAGAACTTCCAACCGGTCACCAGCAGCGCGATGGTGAAGATGAAGAAGAAGATCGAGGTGACGACATCCAGCGCCGCCCTGTTAAGTGGCTTGGCGCGCTGGTAGAGGATATCGACACGTACGTGCCCGCCTTCGCGCAGCGCGTAGGCCCCGGCGATCAGGTACTGCATGCCGAACATCAGGGTCATCGACTCATGGGCCCAGTTGGTCGGCGAGTTGAAAGCGTAGCGAACCAGCACTTCGTAAGTGAAGATGAAGGGGGCGATCAACGCCCAGTAGGCCACGTAGCGCCCGGAAAACCCCGACAGGCGGTCGACGATAGCGGTAAACAGATTACCGGGGGGCTGATAGGCCACCTCGACTTCCTGGCCAGCCGGCACCTCGGCGGTGTCGCCGCCGCTGATGGTGCCGCCACGCCGGAAGCTGCGATCGACAAAGAACATTACCACCAGTGGCAATAGCAGCAGCACCGACCAGTAGAGCCAGTGCGGAAGAACGAATTCGATATCAAGATTCATGGACACTCCTCCGCGACGCCATCACCTCCCGGCGATGGCTACGGATCATCGAGTCGACGGGATGCGGGATCAGTAGTGGTTTCCTTACCCAAACCGGGTGTTGCGGCCCTCGGCACACAACACCCGGTCCGGTCATACAGAAGGGTCAGACGTTGAGTTCGTAGCCCTTGATGTCCTCTTCAGTGACCAGCGCCACCGCCGGATCCATCATGGTATCGAGGTGCGCCTTGAAGAGCCGCGCGGCATCCGGGTCCTTGTTGGCCCACTTGAACCACAGCGGGATGGCGGCTTCGCGGAAGCGATTGCCATCCTCCTCGCTGAGGTGGATGATCTCCACGCCCTTCTCGCGATACTTCGGCCAGGCTTCGGCGTTGGCCTTCTGGATCGCTGCGTAGTGCTCGCGGGAATAGGCGGCCACCAGGTCATGCATCAGGTCCTGGGTCTGCGGCGACATGCGCTCGAAGGTGCGACGATTCACGGAGATATCCATGAGGTCGACGGCCTGGTGCAGGCAGGGTGTGGAGGGCGGGCCCATGATGATGTAGTCAGCCACCTGCCAGAAGCCCAGCTCGAAGTTCACCGCGGCGCCGACATAGTCAGCCGCATCGATGGTGCCCTTCTCCAGGGCCGGATAGACCTCGGAGCCCGGCAGCAGGGTCGTCTGAGCGCCGATGGACGCAAAGGTCTCGGCGACAATCCCGCCGGGCATGCGTAGCTTGATCCCCTTGAAGTCATCGAAACTACGCAGCGGCTTCTTGGAGTGAATCAGGTTCATATCGTGATGAACGTAGCCCAGCAGTTCCTGACCCTGCTTGCGGTAGAGGTCCTTGGCGATGCCGAAGCCACCGTAGGCACCGAACATCATGTCCCACTGGTGGGGAACGGAGAGCCCCATCGGGTAGGCGGTCAGGAAGACGCCGGCCGGCATCTTGCCGGGCCAGTAGACGGTGAACCAGTTCTGGCCGTCGATAACACCATTACGCACCGCATCGGCGACTTCGAAAGCGCCGGCCACGGCACCGGCGGGGAAAGGCTCGATCATCACTTCGCCGCCCGTCGCCTCGGCGACGCCGGCCGCCCACTCCTCGAAAATCTTGTAACCCGTGGTACCGGGCTGCCAGGAGGACTGCATGCGAATGCGGATGCCCTCCTGCGCCTGGACGTTGCCGATCCAGGGGGCCGCCACGGCCGCCGCCGACCCGACGGCCGCGGCCTTCAGGAAGTTACGCCGGCTCGGGGTCTGGAACTCCTTGAGGACTTTCGTGTTGTCGTTGTCGACGGAAGAGATGCTTGACGGCTGCTTGTCGTCTTGCATGGCATGGACTCCTGGTTGGATAGCGCGCCTGCGGAATCCGCGGGCGTCGACGATAACTTGTTGTTGTCATCCATGGCCCATCACGCACGCCCGTGGCTCTTGAGGATACACCGGACGGCTTGCACCGCTTTCCCTGCGGGGCCTGAGGGAAGTCTCGATAATCTGGAAAAGACTTCCATGGCGAAAGCTAGCGAAAACCCCACCCCCGGCCAATAGCGACTTTCAACGCAAGCGGCCTTTGGTCATTGGTCAGACCAAGCGCTCACGGATGGCAACATCCTGTATCCTCTGGCAAAATCCTGGTCTGACCAATTTTCCGCCACGATGGCGCCTACGACCAAAGCACGAGCCGCGAGAGTGGCATCCCGCGCCTTTGGCCGCGATGATGCCCGCACCCCCTGACCCTGGAAGTTGTTTGCCATGACATCGGAACGTCACCGCCAGGCGTGGCTGGCCGCCATGCCCGTGCTCTTCGTGGCACTTTGGAGCACCGGCTTCATCGGCGCCAAGTTCGGCCTCCCCCATGCCGAACCCTTCACCTTCCTGTTCGTGCGCTTCGTGCTGACCCTGGCCCTGCTGGTCCCGCTGGTCATGCTGCTGCGGGGCGGCTGGCCACAGGGCCCACGGCTGTGGGGACACATCGCGGTCTCCGGCCTGCTGGTTCACGGCGCCTACCTTGGTGGAGTCTTCTACGGCATCTATCAGGGCATGCCGGCGGGCCTCGCCGCCCTGCTGGTGGGGCTGCAGCCTCTGCTCACCGCCGGGCTCGCCGGCCCCCTGCTGGGCGAGCGATTGGGGCGCCTGCAGTGGCTGGGACTGGTGATGGGGCTCGTCGGCATCGGCATGGTGCTGGGCGGCAAGCTCGACCCGGGCGAGATGCAGTTCCGGGGGTTCGGCATCAAAGCGCTGGCCAGCGTGATGGTGGCGCTGGTCGGCATCTCGTTGGGTACCCTCTACCAGAAGCGCTTCTGCACCGGCATGCCGCTGCTCTCCGGCACCGTGGTGCAGTATCTCGGTGCCGGGACGCTGCTGGGACTGGGCGCGCTGCTGTTCGAGACCCGGGAGATCGACTGGGCGCCCACCTTCCTGCTGACCCTGGCCTGGCTGGTGCTGGTGCTCTCCATCTCCGCCATCCTGCTGCTGATGGCGCTGATCAGGCGCGGCGAGGCCTCGCGGGTGGCCAGCCTCTTCTACCTGGTGCCGCCGGTGACGGCGCTGGAGGCGTGGTGGCTGTTCGACGAGCGCCTGCCGCCCCTGTCGCTGGTGGGCATGGCCATCGCCATCGCCGGGGTGGTGCTGGTGGTCAGAAGCGGCCCTCAGAGCCGCTCGAGATAGCCGCTACCGCCGAGGTTGCGCATCTGCTGGCGGATCCAGGCGCTGCGTCGCTCCACCTGGGGGCCGGGGCGCGCCGCATCTCGGCCGCGGGGGTCAGGCAGGATCGCCGCCAGACGGCTGGCCTGGGCCTCGCTGAGCTCCTCGGCGGCAACACCGAAGTAGTGGCGGGAGGCGGCCTCGAGACCGAACACCCCGCTGTCCCACTCGACGATGTTGAGGTAGACCTCGAGGATGCGCTGCTTGGGCCACAGCGCCTCGATCAACAGGGTGAACCAGGCCTCCAGTCCCTTGCGCACCCAGCTGCGCCCGGTCCACAGGAAGAGGTTCTTGGCGGTCTGCTGGCTGATGGTGCTGGCCCCGCGCAGGCGACCCCCGTTGCGGCTGGCCTCCCAGGCGCGGCGCATCTCACCGAAGTCGAAGCCGTGATGCAGCGGGAAGCGCTGGTCCTCGGCGGCGATCACCGCCAGCTTGGCGTGGTCGGAGAGGCGTTGCCAGGGTTGCCACTGGTGGCGGATATCGAGGGACTCCCCGGCGACCCAGGACTGGACCTTGCGCTCCACCATCACCATGGAGCCGAACACCGGTACCACGCGCAGCAGCAGCACCAGCACCAGGGAACACACCACGAAGCCAAGCAGGGTACGCCACAGCACCCGCCAGACCCGCTGCCACCACTCCCTCATTGTGCCTCTCGCTCGGCCATGGGCACCCCTCGCCGCTTCGTGAATAGCTGGCAGTATAACGAGGCCGCCTCCCCGAAGGGAGGCAGCCTGTCACCCTGGCGAGAGCCTGCGCCGGATCAGCGCTTGTTCAGCCGCTCGGCATGGTAGCGCAGGTGATCCTCGATGAAGGTAGCGATAAAGAAGTAGCTGTGGTCATAGCCCGGCTGGCGGCGCAGGGTCAGCGGGTGGTCGTGCTCGGCGCACACCGCCTCGAGCCGCTCGGGGCAGAGCTGCTCCTCGAGGAAGTCGTCGGCCTCGCCCTGGTCGATGAACAGCGGCTGGCTCGAGGCGCCGCGGGCCACCAGTTCGCAGGCGTCGTACTGGGTCCAGAGGCCACGGTCCTCCCCCAGGTAGCCGGAGAAGGCCTTCTGGCCCCAGGGGCACTCGCTGGGATTGACGACTGGCGCGAAGGCCGACACCGAACGGTAGTGCCCGGGACGGCGCAGGGCCATGACCAGGGCGCCGTGCCCACCCATGGAGTGGCCGCTGATCGACTCGCGGCCGTTGACCGGGAAGTGCTGGCGCACCACCGAGGGCAGCTCCTCGGCCACGTAGTCGTACATGCGGTAGTGCTTCTTCCAGGGCTTCCGGGTGGCATTGACGTAGAAGCCGGCCCCGCTGCCGAAGTCGTAGCTGTCGTGTTCGCCCGGCAGGTCGGTGCCCCTGGGGCTGGTGTCCGGACAGACGATGGCCATGCCGAGCTCGGCGGCAACCCGATGGGCGCCGGCCTTCTGCATGAAGTTCTCGTCGGTACAGGTCAGCCCGGAGAGCCACCACAGCAGCGGTACCCGCCCGGCCTCGGCCTGGGGGGGCAGGTAGATGGAGAAGGTCATCTCGCAGTCCAGTGCCCGGGAGCGGTGGCGATAGCGCTTGTGCCAGCCACCGAAACTCTTGTTGGCCGAGACCAGCTCGAGGTGTTCGGTCATGGTCATGAATCAGGCTCCTGATGGCTCAATAGTGGAGGACGGTACGGATGCTCTCGCCCCGATGCAGCAGCTCGAAGGCCTCGTTGATCTTCTCGAAAGGCATGTCATGGGTGATGAAGTCGTCGATGTTGATCTCGCCGTTCATGTAGCGCTCCACGTACCCCGGCAGCTCGGTGCGCCCCTTGACCCCGCCGAAGGCGGAACCCTTCCAGACCCGGCCGGTAACCAGCTGGAACGGCCGCGTGCTGATCTCCTCGCCGGCGCCGGCCACGCCGATGATCACCGACTCGCCCCAGCCCTTGTGGCAGCACTCCAGCGCCGAGCGCATGACGTTGACGTTGCCGATGCATTCGAAGGAGTAGTCGACGCCGCCATCGGTCAGCTCGACGATCACCTGCTGGATGGGGTCGCTGTACTCCTTGGGATTGACGAAGTCGGTGGCGCCGAACTGCTCGGCGAGCTTGAACTTCTCCGGGTTGACGTCGATGGCGATGATCCGCGAGGCCTTGGCCATTACCGCGCCCTGGATCACCGCCAGCCCGATGGCGCCCAGGCCGAAGACGGCGACGGTACTGCCCGGCTCGACCTTGGCGGTGTTCATCACCGCACCGATGCCGGTGGTCACGCCGCAGCCCAGCAGGCAGATCTTGTCCATCGGCGCCGCCTTGGAGACCAAGGCCAGCGAGACCTCGGGCAGCACCGTGTACTCGCTGAAGGTGGAGGTGCCCATGTAGTGGTGCAGCATCTTGCCGTCCAGCGAGAAGCGCGAGGTGCCATCCGGCATCACGCCCTTGCCCTGGGTGGCGCGCACCGCGCTGCACAGGTTGGTCTTGCCCGAGAGGCAGAACTTGCACTGGCCGCACTCGGCGGTATAGAGCGGGATGACGTGGTCCCCGGGCTTGACGCTGGTGACGCCCTCGCCCACCTCCTGGACAACGCCGGCGCCTTCATGGCCCAGCACCGCCGGGAAGTTGCCCTCCGGGTCGGCCCCGGAGAGGGTGAAGGCATCGGTATGGCAGACGCTGGTGGCGGCGATCTTCACCAGCACCTCGCCGGCCCGGGGGCCCTCGACGTCGATCTCGACCAGTTCCAGGGGCTTGCCGGCTTCCATGGCGACGGCGGCGCGTGACTTCATGGCATCGTCCTCGTTCGATGTGTGTTGATCCTGCCGACAGTCTAGGCAATGCGACGCCTTGGGATAAACTGCATCAAACACATGACATTGTTGTCACAGAGCAACAGTCCAGGCAGGAGAGGCCAAGATGCAGCGCTGGGACAGGATCGAAGCCTTCGTGGAAGTAGTGCGCCTGGGGACCTTCGCGGCCGCCGCACGACATCTCAAGGTCTCCAACTCCCATGTCAGCCGCCTGGTCAGCCAGTTGGAGAATCAGCTGGGGACCACCCTGCTCTACCGGACCACCCGCCAGATTCGCCTCACTGATGCCGGGGCCCTCTATTACGAGCACTGCCATCACCTGTTCGACGGCTTCCGCGAGGCCGAGGCGGCGATCAACGACCTGCAGGCCCGGCCGCGGGGCGTGCTCAGGCTGACCTCGGCGACCACCTTCGGTGAGCGCTTCATCGCGCCGCTGATCAACGACTTCCTCTGCCAGCATCCCCAGCTCGAGATCCGCCTGCACTTCACCAATCGTCAGGTGGACATCATCGACGAAGGGTATGACATCGCCATCCGCATGGGCACGCTCAAGGACTCGACGCTGATCGCCCGGCGCATCTGTGAACGCCACGAGTACGTGGTCGGCTCCCCGGGCTATTTCACCCGGATGCCCCAGCCCCATACCCTGTCGGAGCTCTCCCGCCACCGGTGCCTGGTAGGCTCACGCGACCACTGGCGATTCGATGTCGACGGGGTGCGCCGCGAGGTGAGGGTCGAGGGACCCTGGGAGGGCAACTCGGGACCGGCCCTGCTCGATGCGGCCCTCAAGGGCCTGGGGCTGGCCCAGCTTCCCGACTACTACGTGGATCCCCACCTGGCCAGCGGCGAGCTGGTCTCGGTACTCGATGCCTACCAGCACGACGATACCGCGGTCTGGGCCGTCTATCCGCGCCATCGCCACCGTTCCCCCAAGGTGCACCAGTTCATCGACTACCTGATCGCGCATATCGATGAACTGCTGCCCGTGCGGCGCTGAGCCCACCGGCGGTTCCCCGGGACATCCGCGGCGTTGGCAAAAAGCCGCAAAGTGCCATAGCTTCAAAGGATACTGCCCCGTCATTCTTCACTACTGAGGCTTGCTGAGGCGGCGTGACCGACAGGTACCGCCTGACCCACAACGACGCAGGTGATCGCCATGCTGACAAGACTACAAGAGGAGCGGAAGCCCATGAGCCTGATGGACACACTGAAGCGCTGGTTCGGCGGCCAGGGGGCGACACCCTCGACGACGTCCCAGCAGGGCCGTGACCGCCCCGAGCCCCCAGCCGCGGCATCTCCTGCAGCAGCCACCCCTTCCCAGGGAGCCACCACCATGAGCGACATCAGGATCCATCCCGCCGTGGATAGCGGTGTGCGTGCCGGCAGCGACAGCTTCAACGGCGGCACCCTGCATTGCCACTGTTCCGACAATCCCGTCGAGGTGACCGTCAAGGCACAGTGCGCCCACAACCATGTGTGCGGCTGTACCAAGTGCTGGAAGCCCGAGGGTGCGCTGTTCTCGATGGTCGCCGTGGTGCCCCGCGAGAGCCTCAGCGTCACGGCCAATGAGGACAAGCTGGCGGTCGTCGACACCTCGGCCGCCATCCAGCGCCATGCCTGCAAGGAGTGCGGCGTCCACATGTTCGGCCGCATCGAGAATACCGACCACCCCTTCCACGGCCTGGACTTCATCCACACTGAACTCTCCGACGCCACCGGCTGGGCGGCGCCGGAATTCGCCGCCTTCGTCTCCTCGATCATCGAGTCGGGTGCCGACCCGGACAACATGGACAACGTCCGCGGTCGGCTCAAGAAGCTGGGCCTGGAGCCCTACGACTGCCTGTCGCCACCGCTGATGGATGCGATCGCGATCCACACCGCCAAGGCCAAGGGCGTACTCTGACGCCGGCCGTCGCTGGGTGCCATGCACCTACGTCATCACGCACCACCGCCATCGGGCGCCCCAAGGGGCGCCCGATGGCGTTCTGGCTGCTCGGGTCCAGACCTACTTGAAGTTCTTGCGCACCATCTTCTGGATCTCGCCAACGATGCCGCTGCGGAAGCTCAGCACGCAGACCACGAAGATCAGGCCGAGGATCACGCTCACCCAGTTGCCCAGCGGCGACTGGGCCAGCTGGGTCTGCAGGCTAACCACCAGACCGGCACCCACCACGGGGCCGAACAGGGTGCCCACGCCGCCCAGCAGGGTCATCAGGATCACCTCGCCGGACATATGCCAGTGGGCGTCGGTGAGCGAGGCCAGCTGGAAGACCACCGTCTTGGTCGAGCCCGCCAGGCCCGCCAGGCCCGCGGAGAGCACGAAGGCCACCAGCTTGTAGGCATCCACGTTGTAGCCCAGCGAGACGGCCCGCGGCTCGTTCTCGCGAATCGCCTTGAGCACCTGCCCGAAAGGCGAATGCACTGTGCGCTGGATGATGGCGAAGCCGATCACGAAGACCGCCAGCACAAAGTAGTACATGTTGAGGTTGTCGGCGAGGCTGATCAGCCCGAACAGCTCGCCCCGCGGCACGCCGTGCAGGCCGTCCTCGCCGCCGGTGAAAGGCGCCTGGATGAAGAAGAAGAACATCATCTGTGCCAGCGCCAGGGTCACCATGGCGAAGTAGATCCCCTGGCGGCGGATCGACAGCACCCCGAAGAAAGTGCCGAGCACCACGGCGGCGAGGGTACCGATCAGGATCCCGAGCTCCGGGGTCAGCCCCGGGTAGCTGGCCAGCATGATGCCGGTGAAGTAGCCGCCAGTGGCCAGGAAGGCCGCATGGCCGAAGGAGAGCAGGCCGGCATAGCCGAGCAGCAGGTTGAAGGCGCAGGCGAACAGCGCGAAGCACAGCACCTTCATCAGGAACACCGGGTAGATGGCGAGCGGCGCCAGCAGGCCGATCACGATCAGGACCAGGTAGAGGGCGTTGCGACGCCGGCTTGCACGCCGCTGAAGCTTCATGGCGGGTGTCAGAGCGGTGGTGGACATGGTCAAGCCTCCTTGCCGAAGAGTCCCGCGGGGCGCAGCAGCAGCACCAGGATCATCACCAGGAAGATCACGGTGTTGGCCGCCTCGGGGTAGTAGACCTTGGTGAGGCCCTCGATCAGGCCCATGGCCAGGCCGGTGATGACGGCGCCGAGGATCGAGCCCATGCCGCCGATCACCACCACGGCGAAGACCACGATCAACAGGCTCGAGCCCATGGTCGGTGACACCGGGTAGAGCGGGGCGGCCAGTACCCCGGCGAAGGCGGCCAGGGCCACGCCGAAGCCGTAGGTCAGGGTGATCAGTTGCGGCACGTTGACCCCGAAGGCCTGCATCAGCGCCGGGTTCTCGGTACCGGCGCGCAGGTAGGCGCCGAGACGGGTGCGCTCGATGACAAACCAGGTGCCCAGGCAGACCACCAGCGCCGCCACCAGCACCCAGGCGCGATAGGTGGGCAGGAACATGAAGCCCAGGTTCATCCCGCCCTGCAGGGCCGCGGGCGTCGGATAGCTCGACCCCGACACGCCGAAGAAGTTGATCAGGGTGCCCTCGAAGATCAGCGCCAGGCCGAAGGTGAGCAGCAGCCCGTAGAGGTGGTCGAGGTGGGCGATGCGCCGCAGGATCAGGCGCTCGATCACCATGCCCAGACCGCCCACCACGAGGGGCACCAGCAGCAGCGCCACCCAGTAGTTGAGCCCCAGGTACTGGAACCCCAGCAGGGTGGCGAAGGCCCCCAGCATGTACATGGCACCGTGGGCGAAGTTGACGATCTTCAGCAGGCCGAAGATCACCGCCAGCCCCAGACTGAGCAGGGCATAGAAGGCACCATTGATCAGGCCCAGCATCAGCTGGCCCATGAACACCATCAACGGCACCCCGAAAATCATTGTCATGTCATGGACCTCCCGTCAGAGGGGCGGCGGCCGAGGCCGCCGCCGGTTCCGCTCAGTTGTTGACCAGGTCGCACTGGCTCTCGGAAAGCGGGCGGTAGGCCTCCTCGGCGGGGATGGTGGCGAGGATCTCGTAGAGATCCCACTCGCCGGTGGACTCTTCCGGAGTCTTCACCCGTGCCAGGTACATGTCGTGGACCATGCGGCCATCCTCGCGGATATAGCCATTACGCGAGAAGAAGTCCTCCACCGGGCGTTCGGCCATGGCCGCGCGGACGGTCTCGGGGTCGTCGGTCCCCGCCTCGGCCACGGTCTCCAGGTAGTGCATGGTGCTGGAGTAGATACCCGCCTGGACCATGGTCGGACGCTTGCCGACGCGCTCGAAGTAGCGGTCGGCCCACTCGCGAGCCTGATCATCCATGTCCCAGTACCAGCCGGTGGTGAGCAGCAGGTTCTGGGTGTCCTCGAGGCCCATGGCGTGGACGTCATTGAGGAAGATCAGCAGGCCGGCGAGCTGCTGGCCGGACTGGGTCAGGCCGAACTGGCTGGCGGTGGTGATGGCGTTGACGGTGTCGGCACCGGCATTGGCCAGGCCGACGATCTTGGCGCCGGACCCTTGGGCCTGGAGGATATAGGACGAGAAGTCGCTGGTCGGGAAGGGATGACGAATGGTGCCGACGATCTCGCCGCCGTTCTCCTCCACCACCTTGGTCACGTCACCCTCGAGGGCATGGCCGAAGGCGTAGTCGGCGGTGAGCATGAACCAGGTATCGCCGCCCTGCTCCACCACCGCCTTGGCCGTACCGTTGGCCAGCGGGTAGGTATCATAGACCCAGTGGATGTGGTTGGGCGTGCAGTGCTCGTTGGTGATGCTGGAGGCCGCGGAGCCGGAGACGATCCCCAGGCCGTCGTTCTCCTCGATCACCTTGGTCGCGGCGATGGTCACCGAGGAGGCCACCAGGCCGGCGACCAGGTCGACGTTGCGGGTGTCGAACCACTCGCGCACGGTGTTGGCGCCCACGTCGGCGCTGTTGCGGTCATCGGCGCTGAACACCTCGATCGGGGCGCCGTTCACCTCGCCGCCGAAGTCCTCGACGGCCATCTCCAGGGCCTCGAGGCCGCCGGGGCCGGCCAGGTCGCGGTAGGTGCCGGACATGTCGGCCAGGTAGCCAATCCGTACCTCGTCGTCGCTCATCTGGGCCTGGGCACCGCTGGCCATCAGGGTGGCGGCGGCGAGGGCGATGCTGCTGGCAAGCGTCTTCCGGTTGAAGGTCATGCTGTTGAAGGTCATAGCTTCATCTCCGTGGCCCCGGGCGGGGCTGGTTGTTGTTGTCGATGCAGGTTGCACTGCGGTGGATGAACTGCAGGGAGGACGGCACGCCGTCATACCCCCAGCAGGGAGTTGAGGTGCTCGCGCCGCGAGGGCAGCTCGGCGGCACTGATCTCCTCGATGATACGGCCGTGTTCCATCACGAAGTGGCGGTCGGCCAAGGGCGCTGCGAAGCGGAAGTTCTGCTCCACCAGCACGATGGTCATGCCGCGCTCCTTGAGCTTGACCAGCACCTCGCCCAGCGTCTGGACGATGACCGGGGCGAGCCCTTCGGTGATCTCGTCGAGCAGCAGCAGCCGGGCACCGGTGCGCAGGATGCGCGCCATGGCCAGCATCTGCTGCTCGCCCCCGGAGAGCCGGGTGCCCTGGCTGTGGCGCCGCTCGTAGAGGTTGGGGAACATCGCATAGATCTCGTCGATCCCCATCCCGCCGCTGCGCACCGTGGGCGGCAGCAGCAGGTTCTCCTCGACGTCGAGGCTGGCGAAGATGCCGCGCTCCTCGGGGCAGTAGCCGATGCCCAGCCGCGGGATGCGGTGCGGCTTCATCCCAAGGGTCTCGTTGCCGTTGATGACGATCGAGCCGGTGCGGTGGCCGACCATGTTCATGATCGACTTGAGGGTGGTGCTGCGCCCGGCGCCGTTGCGCCCCAGCAGGGTCACCAGCTCGCCGCGCTTCACGTCGAAGTCGACGCCGTGGAGGATGTGCGATTCGCCGTAGAAGGCGTGCAGGTCGCTGACCCGCAGCATCTCGGCGCCGTCCAGGTCGTGGTATTCGGTGAGTGTCTCGGCTGCCTGGCTCATGCGCTGGCCTCCTCTTCCGCAGCGGCATCGCTGCCCATGTAGGCCTCGCGCACCTGCGGGTTGCGCGAGACCTCCTGGTAGTCACCCTCGGCCAGCACGCTGCCGCGGGCCAGCACGGTGATGCGGTCGCACAGCCGGCTGACCACGCTGAGGTTGTGCTCCACCATCAGCACGGTGCGGCCCTTCGAGACCCGGCGGATCAGCTCGACGATGCGGTCGACATCCTCGGCGCCCATGCCCTGGGTCGGCTCGTCGAGCAGCATCAGGGTCGGTTCCAGCGCCAGGGTGGTTGCCACCTCCAGCGCCCGCTTGCGCCCGTAGGGCATCTCCACGGTGAGCACGTCGGCGTATTCGGCGAGCCCCACCTCATCGAGGAGCTCCAGGGCCCGGTCGTTGAGGTGATCGAGGCTCTTCTCGGACTTCCAGAAGTGGAAGGAGGTGCCCAGTTTGCGCTGCAGCGCCACCCGCACGTTCTCCATGGCGGTCATGTGGGCGAACACCGCCGATATCTGGAAGGAGCGCACCAGCCCCAGCCGGGCGATCTCGTTGGCCTTCATGCCGGTGATCGGCTTGCCGCGATAGAGGATCTCGCCGCGGGTCGGCGGCAGGAACTTGGTGAGCAGGTTGAAGACGGTGGTCTTGCCGGCCCCGTTGGGGCCGATCAGGGCGTGGATATGCCCCTCGCGGACCTGCAGGTTGACGTCGTCCACGGCGGTGAAGCCGCGAAACTCCTTGGTCAACCCGCGAGTTTCCAGTATGAACTCCTGGGTCATGATTCGTCCTCTCTGGATCGCTCGGGCGATCCGCCGTGGATGCTGTTGTCGTTGTTGTCGGCCGTTGTCGTTGTTGTGCCGATTCCGGCATCGAGGGCCCGGGTGACACTTTACGTTAACGTAAGCTAGAGGACTGGCAGCGGCACGGCAACAGGAGAAGCGCCGAACTCGACCAATGGTGTAGACGCCCGCGTGATCAATAGCTTGCAAACTATGTCGGGCAAAAAAAGACGCGATGCCCCTTGCGGGGCATCGCGCCTGTTCTGGCCCAAGGCCGCAGCTGCCGGGCAGCCGTCAGCACTCGATGGCGTTGACGGCCAGGCCGCCGCGAGAGGTCTCCTTGTACTTCTCCTGCATGTCGGCGCCGGTGTCGCGCATGGTGCGGATCACGTGGTCCAGGGAGACGAAGTGCTCGCCGTCGCCGCGCAGCGCCATGCGTGCGGCATTGATCGCCTTGACCGAGGCGATGGCGTTGCGCTCGATGCAGGGCACCTGTACCAGGCCACCTATCGGGTCGCAGGTCAGCCCCAGGTTGTGCTCCAGACCGATCTCGGCGGCATTCTCGACCTGACCCACGCTGCCGCCCATCACCTCGGCGAGGCCGGCGGCAGCCATGGCGCAGGCCGAGCCGACCTCGCCCTGGCAGCCCACCTCGGCGCCGGAGATGGAGGCATTCTTCTTGCACAGGATCCCCACGGCGCCGGCGGTGAGCAGGAAGTCCACCACCTCCCGCTCGCAGGCCTCGGGCTGGAACTTCATGTAGTAGTGCAGCACCGCCGGGATGATCCCCGCCGCCCCGTTGGTGGGGGCGGTGACCATGCGGCCGCCGGCGGCATTCTCCTCGTTCACCGCCAGGGCGAAGACGTTGACCCAGTCCATGGCCGAGAAGGTCGAGGCGATCAGGCTGTCATCGCCGTCCATGGCCAGCAGCCGCCGCTGCAGCGATGCCGCCCGACGCCGGACCTGGAGCCCCCCCGGCAGCAGGCCCTCGGCGGCGAGCCCGGTCTGCACGCAGGCCTGCATGGCCTGCCAGATCTCCCACAGGCCGGCGCGCACCTCGGCCTCGCTGCGCCAGGCCTTCTCGTTCTCCAGCATCAATTCGCTGATGCGCAGCCCATGCATCCGGCACAGCGCCATCAGCTCGGCGGCGGAATGGAAGTCATAGGGCAGGGGCGTGGTGTCGCTGTCCAGCTCGCCGGAGCGTGCCTGGGCCTCGTCGACCACGAAGCCGCCCCCCACGGAGTAGTAGACGTTGCGATAGAGCTCTTCCCCGTGCCCATGGGCGACCAGGGTCAGGGCGTTGGGGTGGTAGGGCAGGCTCTCGTCATGCCACTGCAGGTCCCGGCTCCAGTGGAAGGGGATCGCCTGGTGGCCGTCGAGCGGCAGGGTCCGGGACTCGAGGAGCGCCTCGATGCGCGGGGCGACGATCGACGGGTCGATGTGCGACGGATGCTCGCCCATCAGCCCCATCACCACCGCCCGGTCGGTGCCATGGCCCTTGCCGGTGGCGGAGAGCGAGCCATGCAGGTGAACCTCGAGGCGCGTCACGCGGCCCAGCAGGTCACGACGCTTCAGCACCTCGACGAAGTCATGAGCCGCCGCCATCGGGCCCACGGTGTGGGAGCTCGAAGGCCCGATGCCGATCTTGAACAGGTCGAAGACGCTGATTGCCATGGGAGAAGCCTCACGTGACTGACGAGTGGCCGGGGCGGAGCCTGGCAGGCTCCGGGTTCAGCGCTACTGAACGCTGCTGGCCATGGGTGGATGATGCCTCTATGCTGGTGCGGCTTCGCCCCGGCAACAAGCCAGAATATCTCGCCCACAGTATAGCCCAGCTAAACCATGAGCCGACTGCTGCACGCCCAGACCCATGCCTGGCTGAAGGTCTTCGCCATCAGCGCCCACCACCTCTCCTTCACGCGGGCGGCGGAGGAGCTGCACGTCACCACCGGTGCGGTAAGCCAGCAGATCAAGCAGCTGGAAGAGCGACTGGGCTTCAAGCTGTTTCGTCGCCTGCCCCGGCGCCTGGAGCTGACCGAGGAGGGACGGCGACTGGCCGCGGTGGTGGACGAGGCCTACCAGGCCGTGGGGCTGGAGGTACGGCGACTGCGCAGCGGGGTGATGAGCGGGGTGATCCGCCTGCGCTCGGTGCCCTCCTTCCTGCACAAGTGGCTGATGCCGCGCCTGCCGCGGCTGCAGGCGCGCTTTCCCGACATCGAATTGCATGTCAGGGCCGAGGACAGCAGCCTCTCGCTGCGCGACGGCGACTTCGACCTGGCCCTCGACCTCAACGACGGCCACGTCCCGGGCCTGGCCATCACGCCGCTGATGGAAGAGCGCATCTTCCCGGTCTGCGCCCCGGCCCTGCTGCGGGGCCGCCCGCCCCTTCGTCAGCCCGCTGACCTGGCCTGGTATCCGCTGCTGCACGACGTCACCGCCTGGCGCGGCAGCCACGAGCATGCCGAGTGGGAGCGCTATCTGGAAGCCATCGAGGCCCCGCCCCTCAACCTGCGCCGGGGCTACACCTTCAACCGCAACCACCTGACCATGGAGGCGGCCATCGCCGGCATGGGGGTCGCCATCGCCCGCCAGACGCTGATCCGTGGCGAGCTGGAGAGCGGCGCCCTGATCGCCCCCTTCGCGCAGCGGGTGCCCACCGGCATGCGCTACGGCATCGTGCATGCCCCGGGCGCCCTGGACGACCGCCGGGTGGCCGCGGTGCACGACTGGATCGTCGAGGAGGCCCGCCGCGCCACCCCGGCAGGCCTGCCGGTCGAGTAGGCACGCGGAGCGCGGGACGGTAGAATGCCCACCCTTGGATGATGTGCTTGAATGGACTCGCGATGCCTCCCCGCCTGCCCCCCGACCGCCCCATGCCGATCGGCTTCGCCGCCACCTGCCTGAGGGCCACGCTCTATATCCTGCTGGTCGCCGGCATCGCCCAGGGCGTCTACTACGAGGCCTTCACCCTGCCCGATATCCGCTTCTCGGAACGGGGCTTCACCGAGCTGGCCCAGAGCGGCCTGCTGGCACTCTCGACGCTGCTGCTGCTCTACGTGAGGGTCGGATTGCGGGAGCTGCCGCAGGTGAGTCTGCTGCTGCTCGCCATCGTGGCAAGCTCCCTGGTTCGCGAGCAGGACGCCCTGCTGGATGCCCGCGTCTTCGACGGCGCCTGGCAGCTGCTGGTGGCACTGATCATCCTGCCGAGCCTCTACGGCGTGATCCGCCACCGCCGGGAGTTCGCGTCACAGTTCGCAGGCTACGCCAATAGCCTCTCCTTCGGCCTGTTCGCCGCCGGCTTCCTGACCACCTATGTCTTTTCGCGACTCTATGGCCGACAGGACTTCTGGCGCGCCGTGCTGCAGGAGCACTACCTGCGTGACTTCAAGAGCGCCGCCGAGGAGGTAGTGGAGCTGTTCGGCTATGCGCTGATCCTGATCGCCATGATCGAACTGGCCCTGCTGGCCCGCCGCTGGGCCTTGGCGCGTCGCGCCGGCTGACGCGACGAGGCTCCCCCGGATGCAACAAGCCCCGCAGGTATCGCCTGCGGGGCTTGTCGTTGGGTGGGCATGATGCCCTTCTGGTCCCTCCTGGCGACTACTCGTCGAGGAAGGAGCGCAGCGGCTCGCAGCGGCTGGGGTGGCGCAGCTTGCGTAGCGCCTTGGCCTCGATCTGGCGGATCCGCTCGCGGGTGACGTCGAACTGCTTGCCGACCTCCTCGAGGGTGTGGTCGGTGTTCATGTCGATGCCGAAGCGCATGCGCAGCACCTTGGCCTCGCGGGCGGTGAGGCCGCCGAGCACGTTGCGGGTGGCCTCGATCAGCCCCTCACCCGTCGCCGAGTCGATGGGCAGCAGGATGGTGCCGTCCTCGATGAAGTCGCCCAGGTGCGAGTCGTCGTCGTCGCCGATGGGCGTCTCCATGGAGATCGGCTCCTTGGCGATCTTGAGCACCTTGCGCACCTTGTCCTCGGGCATCTCGAGGCGCTCGCCGAGCTCTTCCGGGGTCGGCTCGCGACCCATCTCCTGCAGCATCTGGCGGGAGACACGATTGAGCTTGTTGATGGTCTCGATCATGTGCACCGGGATGCGGATGGTGCGCGCCTGGTCGGCGATGGAGCGGGTGATCGCCTGACGGATCCACCAGGTGGCGTAGGTGGAGAACTTGTAGCCGCGGCGGTACTCGAACTTGTCCACCGCCTTCATCAGGCCGATGTTGCCCTCCTGGATCAGATCCAGGAACTGCAGGCCGCGGTTGGTGTACTTCTTGGCGATGGAGATCACCAGGCGCAGGTTGGCCTCGACCATCTCCTTCTTGGCCCGGCGCGCCTTGGCCTCGCCGATGGAGAGCCGGCGGTTGACCTCCTTGATCTCGGTCACCGGCAGCTGGATCATCTCCTCCTCGAAGGCGATCTTGCGCTGGGCGCGCTGGATGTCGCCACGCAGCGGCGCCAGGCGCGCCGCGTACTTCGCATTGGCGGCACTGAACTCGTCGAGCCACTCGGGGTTCGACTCGCTGCCCGGGAAGGCCTTGATGAAGGTCTTGCGCGGCACCTTCGCCTTCTTCACGCACAGCTGCATGATCGCCTTTTCCTGGGCGCGCACCTGCTCGACACTGATGCGCACCTGGCCCACCAGGCGTTCGAAGTGCTTGGGCACCAGCTTGATCGGCGAGAACAGCTGGGCGAGACGCGCCAGCTCTTCCTGGGCCTCCTTGGAACCACGCCCCTGGGCCTCGATGGCGGCCTGCGCCGCGGCGTTCTGCTCACGAATCTGCTCGAAACGGGCGCGGGCCTCCTCGGGATCGGGGCCGCCGGTGGTCTCCTCCTCGGCCTCGTCATCCTCGTCGTCGGCATCGCCTTCGGTCTCGTCGCGAGGCTCCTCCTCGGGAACCTCCGCCTCGGCCACGCCGGGAATGCCCTCGTCGGGATCGATGAAGCCGGAGAAGAGGTCGGAGAGGCGCCCGGGGGCCTCCTCGTCCTGGGTGGCATCATAGGCGTCGAGGATGGAGTCCACGGCACCGGGCAGGTAGGCCAGCGCCGACATCACCTCGCGGGTGCCCTCCTCGATCCGCTTGGCGATCTCGATCTCGCCCTCGCGGGTCAGCAGCTCCACCGTGCCCATCTCGCGCATGTACATGCGCACGGGATCGGTGGTGCGGCCGACGTCGCTCTCCACGGCGGCGAGCGCGGCAACGGCCTCTTCTGCAGCCGACTCGTCCGTGGAATGATCCGACATCATCAGGGTGTCTTCATCGGGGGCTTCTTCGACGACACTGATGCCCATGTCGTTGATCATGCCGATGATGTCTTCCACCTGATCCGGGTCGGCGATATCCTCGGGAAGGTGGTCGTTGACCTCGGCATAGGTCAGGAAGCCCTGTTCCTTGCCGCGCGCGATCAACTCCTTCAGACGTGACTGCTGCTGCGCATTTCCAGCCATAGAAACCCTATCTCGACGAAGAAGAATGAAGCACCTGAAGCACTGAGGCGGTGAAAACTCGATAAGCCGAACAGTATAGCGGGTGAAACCACCTTTCTGCCAGTTCGGTGTATTTGCGCGGTCATTCAGGTGTGTTAGGTTGTCAGGTTGCACCGTTCGCGGGCACTTCCCTCTATGTGGTGATAGTAGGAGAAAATTCAACCCCGCCGCCATTTCCCACCGCGAGGCGAGGCCTTCCGTTCCTCTTGCATTACCCCTTGAGCTCGGTGAGCAGCCCCATCAGGCGCTGCCGCTCCTCCTGAGACAGCCGCTCTCCCCGCTGCTGCTTTGACAGCAGGGCGTCGACTTCCTCCTGATGCGACGGCCGGAGACGGTGTCGCCGGAAGTGCTCGACCAGTCCATCCAGTTCGGCGGCCCGCGCCCCCGGCGGGATGAGCAGCTCGCGGCGCGCCAGCTCGGCCAGCCGCTCACCCTCGGGGGTGCCGTGAAAGTGCGCCAGTAGCACCTGGGCGCTGCGATAGCGTCCCGCCCGCAGCAGCCGCTCCACCTCGTGGCACAACCGGGCCTCCGGGTCCTCCCCGGGGTACCAGTCGCTCTCCTCGGGCAGACGCTCCACCAGCCGCGGTTCGTGGACCAGCAGCTGCAGCACCCGCCCCATCAGGCTCAGTGCGCCGCCTGCCGGACCACTCCCTCGCGCCGGACGAGGGGCCTCGTCGCGCCCGGGCTCCGCCGCCAGGGGCGGCTCGTCCTGTGGCGCGTCCCGGGGCGTGACCAGCGCCTCGAAGCGCGACTGGTCGACGCCAGTACGCCGCGAGAGTTCCGTCAGCAGCAGCGACTTGAGCACCCCTTCCGGCAGCTTGCCGATCGCCGACAGCACCTGGCTGGCGAAGCGCTCACGCGCCTCGATCGTCGCCAGGTCGCGCCCCTCGGCGGCGTGCTCGAAGAGGAATTCCGACAGGGGGCTGGCGCAGGTGATGCGATCCTCGAAGGCCTCCGGCCCCTCCCGACGCACCAGGGTGTCGGGATCCTCCCCCTCGGGCAGGAACATGAAGCGCGCCTGGCGCCCGTCGATCATCTGCGGCAACACCGTCTGCAGCGCCCGGGTGGCGGCCTGGCGGCCGGCCCGGTCGCCGTCGAAGCAGAACACCACCTCGCCGACCATCCGGAACAGCCGCCCCAGGTGCTCCTCGCTGGTGGAGGTGCCGAGGGTGGCCACGGCGTTACGGATGCCGAACTGGGCCAGCGCCACCACGTCCATGTAGCCCTCGACGATCACCAGCCGCTCGAGCCGCGAATTGGCCTGCCGGGCCTCATAGAGGCCATAGAGCTCGCGACCCTTGTGGAACACCGGCGTCTCGGGCGAGTTGAGGTACTTGGGCTTGGCATCGCCCAGCACCCGCCCGCCGAAGGCAATGGTGCGCCCGCGGATATCCCGGATCGGGAACATCACCCGGTCGCGGAAGCGGTCATAGGTCCGCCCGCTCTCCTCGCGATGCACCAGCAGGCCATACTCGATCTGCACCGCCTCGGCGACGCCGCGCTCCGAGAGGTGGCGCTTGAGCGCCTCCCAGCCCGCCGGGGCATAGCCGATGGCGAAGGCCTGCTGCACTTCGGGGGACAGCCCGCGCTCGGCCAGATAGCGGCGCGCGCCCTCCGCTTCCGGCATCTTCAGCCGCTCACGGTAGTAGCTGGCCGAGAGCTCCAGCAGGTTGACCCCCTCCTTGCGCTTGCGCTCGCGGGCCTGGGCGCGTGGGTCGTCGGCCCCTTCACGCGGAACCTCCATGCCCAGGCGCGCGGCAAGCTGCTCCACGGCCTCGGGAAAGCGCAGCTTGTCGTACTCCATCAAGAAACGCAGGGCATTGCCGTGGGCACCGCAGCCGAAGCAGTGATAGAACTGCTTGTCGGCACTGACGGTGAACGACGGCGACTTCTCCTGATGGAAGGGGCAGAGCCCCAAATGGTTGCGCCCGGCCTTCTTCAGCTTCACGCGCTCACCGACCACCTCGACCACGTCGACGCGGGCCAGGAGATCATCGATGAAGCGCTGGGGAATCTGACCGGACATTCGGGCACCCTGCGGGAGACGGGAGACGGGAGAGGCGACGAAAAACAAGCGGCCACCGTTAGGCGGCCGCTTGGCGTCCCTCTTGAGACGACAGGGGCGGTATGCCCCTACCGACTCCAGTACGGATCAATAGAGCCGTTCGAAACGCTTGCGCTCACGCTGAAGCTTCTTGGCATGGCGCTTGACGGCAGCGGCCGCCTTGCGCTTGCGCTCTGCGGTCGGCTTCTCGTACTGCTCGCGACGACGCACTTCCGAGAGAACACCGGCTTTTTCACAGGAACGCTTGAAGCGACGCAGCGCGACGTCAAACGGCTCGTTATCACGTACTTTGACAGAAGGCATTAAGCACTCACCTACCTTGGGTAACTTGAGTTCGGTTTGTACGCACACCTTGCGAGGGCCACTCGCCATCACGCAACTGACGCCGGAATCGCCAGGCGAACCGGAACGATGCGTGTAAGGCGGAAGGCCGCTCCTGGGTGCACGACCCAGTCTTGCAGCGGACAGTATTCTAGTCGCCATGCCCAAGGTGTGCAAATCTTCCGCACTGCGCCTGCGGGGCAAAAGGCGTAGAATGCCGGCTTCCACGCATCACCGAGCCATCATCATGCGCGTACTGGGTATCGAGACCTCCTGCGACGAGACCGGCGTCGCCCTCTTCGACACCGGGCGCGGCCTCGTGGCCGACGCCCTCTACAGTCAGATCGCCATGCACGCCGAGTATGGTGGCGTGGTCCCGGAGCTCGCCTCCCGGGACCATACCCGCCGACTGCTGCCGCTGATCCAGCAGGTGCTGGACGAGGCCGGCCTGGCGCGCACCGAGCTCGACGCCATCGCCTATACCGCCGGCCCCGGGCTGGTCGGCGCGCTGATGGTGGGGGCCAGCACCGCCCACGGCATGGCCCGGGCGCTGGAGATTCCGGTGCTCGGCGTCCACCACATGGAGGGCCACCTGCTAGCCCCCATGCTGGAGGACGCACCCCCCGACTTCCCCTTCGTCGCCCTGCTGGTCTCCGGGGGCCATACCCAGCTGGTCGAAGTGCGTGGTCTGGGCCAGTATTGCCTGCTCGGCGAATCGGTGGACGACGCCGCGGGCGAGGCCTTCGACAAGGCGGCCAAGATGCTGGGGCTCGACTACCCCGGAGGACCCCAGGTGGCGAAGCTGGCCGAGGGCGGCGACCCCGGCCGCCTGCACTTCCCGCGGCCGATGACCGACCGCCCCGGGCTCGACTTCAGCTTCTCCGGGCTCAAGACCCACACCCTGACCGCCATTCGCCGGCTCGAGCAGGACGGCGAGCTCGACGAGGCGGCCCGCGCCGACGTGGCCCGCGCCTTCGAGGAGGCGGTGGTCGACACCCTGGTGATCAAGTGCCGCCGCGCGCTGGACGCGACCGGCCTCAAGCGCCTGGTGGTAGCCGGCGGCGTGAGCGCCAATGTGCGGCTGCGCGAACGCCTGGAGCGGGAGTGCGCCAAACGCGACGCCCGGGCCTACTACCCTCGCGGGCGCTTCTGCACCGACAACGGGGCCATGATCGCCTACGTAGGCGCACAGCGCCTGCTGGCCGGCGAGCATAACGATACCGGCATCATGAAGGCGGTGCCGCGCTGGCCGATGGATACCCTGCGGGCGCCGTAAGCCTACAGGGGCGGCTCGTCACCTCGCCCCAGGCGCCGGATATTGAGCACGTGGCGCGCCAGCACCAGCAGGGTGAAGACGATCACCACGCCGGCGAACTCCGGGGCCAGCCACAGGCTGGCCAGCGGCGCCATGGCGGCGCTGGCCAGGGAGGCGATGGCCGCCGTGCGCACCCGCCAGGCCAGCAGCATCCACAGCGCGGCGCAGCAGATCGCCACCCAGGGCGTGAGTACCAGCATCACGCCGAAGGCACTGGCCACGCCCTTGCCGCCCCGGAAACGATGCCAGGCCGGGTAGCTGTGGCCCAGCAGCACGCCCAGCCCCACCAACCCCAGCCCCCAGGGCGGCAGCCCGAGCCCCATGGCCAGCCACAGCACCGGCATGCCCTTGACCACGTCCACCGCCAAGGTGGCCAGGGCCAGGCGACGTCCATGCAGGCGCAGGACATTGGAGAACCCCGGATTGCAGGAGCCGGCCAGCCGCGGGTCCCCCACGCCGGCCAGGCGGCACACGGTCAAGGCACCGAGCCAGGTACCGCTCAGGTAGCCGATCGCCATCAGCGGCAGGATGAGGTCGAGTGGCGCCTCCACGGGCGGCCTCCTGTGGGGTCAAACCGTGATTCTGCCAGCCATGAACGACCCGGGACAGGCCGGCGGCCCCCCGCCGGTGTCGCCCGCGGCCCGGCTGGCGTACAATCGTGCGCCTGCAGGCGGACCCGGCGCATCGCCCGGTCCTCAACCGCCAATGGCCCGGGGAGCCCCGATGGATCTTGTGCTGATCGAAGCGCTCGAGGTAGACACCGTGATCGGCGTCTATGACTGGGAGCGCACCATCACCCAGACGCTGCGGCTCGACCTGACGCTGGGCACCGACATCCGCCCCGCGGCGGCCGGCGACGACATCGCCCTGACCCTGGACTACGCCGCCATCTGCGAGCGCATCGCCGCCTTCGCCGGCGAACATGACGTCGCCCTGGTGGAGACCTTCGCCGAGCGCCTGGCCGAGACCCTGCACGACGAGTTCGCCGTCCCCTGGCTGCGCCTTACCGTGCGCAAGCCCGGCGCCGTGGCCGCCGCCGCCGCGGTGGGCGTCTGTATCGAGCGCGGCCAGCGGACGGGGGGCACCTGATGGCCCGGATCACCGTCAGCATCGGCAGCAACATCGAGCGCGAGCACCATGTGCGGACCTGCCTGGATGCCCTGGCCGCGACCTTCGGCCCGCTTGCCATCTCGCGGGTCTTCGAGAGCGAGCCGGTGGGCTTCGAGGATGGTCGCAACTTCTACAACCTGGTGGTGGCCTTCGACAGCAACTATCCGGTAGGTGAACTGCAAGCCTGGTGCAAGCGGCTGGAGTTCGCCAACGGCCGCCGCAAGGGCGTTCCCAAGTTCAGCCCCCGGACCCTGGACATCGACCTGCTCACCGTGGGCGAGCTGACCGGCCGCCACGATGACGTCGAGCTGCCCCGCGACGAGATCCTCCACCATGCCTTCGTGCTGAAGCCGCTGGCCGAACTGCTGCCCGAGGCCCGCCACCCGCTCACCGGCCGCAGCTATCGCGCCCACTGGGGCGAATTCGAGGCCGGCCAGCAGCGTCTCTGGCCGGTGGCATTCGTCTGGCAGGGCCGGTGCATTTCCACGGCGGAGTGAGCCTCAGGCCCTCCCCTCGGGGCCGGCGAGCGCGCCATCGATGGCCTCCCAGCGCCGCCGAGCCAACTCCTCGCCCAGTTCTCGCCCGCGGTAACCCTCGGCCACTAGCGCCTTGGGCAGTACCTGCTGGGCCAGGCGCCAGGCCAAGGCCAGATCCTCAGCCAGCCCCGGGGCCTCGAGGCTCACCAGGCTGATCAGCGGCGCCACCCGGTCGCCGCGGCGCCAGGCGTCGATGCCATCGAGCCAGGCCATCACCCGGGCCCCGTCCAGGCCATGCCGCGCCACCCGCGCCAGCAGGCAACGGGTGCGGGCCGCCTGGCTGGCCAGCTCGCGATGGGCGCGCGGCAGGCGCAGACGCTCGGCCAGGGCGTTGCGGTCCTCGTCGTCCAGGTGCTCCACCAGCCGCGCCCAGCGCCAGCGGGCCTGTGACTCGGCCTCGATATCCTCCGGCAAGCGGTGCAGGCGCCCGAGCGCCTCATCGAGGCTCTCCGCATCGGCCGCCAGCTCCGGCATCAGCACCGCCAGGGCACCGCAGTCGTACAGGACCTGAAAGTAGACCTCCGGCCAGGGCTCGGAGAGCGCCTTCTCGGTCTCGGTCCAGACGCGCTCGGCCACCAGGTGGGCCAGCTCGCCGCTTTCCACCAGTTCGCGCATCAGCCGCCGCGTCTGCGCAGCGATGACGAACTCCAGGCCGGCGTAGCGGGCGAGGAAGCGTGCCGTGCGCAGCACCCTGAGCGGGTCCTCGACGAAGGCCGGCGAGACGTGGCGCAGCTGCCGTGCCGCCAGATCGGCCAGGCCGCCGTAGGGGTCGACAAGCTCGCCCCCCGGGGTCTCGGCCATGGCGTTGATGGTCAGGTCACGGCGCGCCAGGTCCTCCTCCAGGCTCACCTCGGGGCTGGCATGGACCACAAAGCCGGTGTAGCCATGACCCGACTTGCGCTCGGTGCGCGCCAGGGCGAACTCCTCGTGGCTCTCGGGATGCAGGAAGACCGGGAAATCGCGCCCCACCGGCTTGAAGCCCCGCCGGCACATCTCCTCCGGAGTGGCACCCACCACCACCCAGTCGGTGTCCTTGACCGGCCAGCCGAGCCGGGCATCGCGCACCGCCCCGCCGACCCGGTAGACCTCGAGCCCCTGGAGGTGCGGATCCTCGGCCTCGGTCATGGCTCAGCGCTCCACCCGGTCGGGGTGGCGAAGCTGCCAGTCGGTGAAACCGCCATCGAGGCTGTAGACCTCGGCGAAGCCCTGGCCGGCCAGCCAGGCCGCCGCCTGCTGGCTGGAGTGGCCGTGGTAGCAGACCACCACCAGGGGCGCCTCGCGCGAGGCCGCCTCGATGAAGGCGCCCACCGTGTCGTTGTCCAGGCGGCGGCTGCCGGGGATATGGCCCTGGTCGAAGCTCTGCGGGTCGCGGATGTCGACCAGCGCCAGCTCGCGTCGCTCGTCGAGCCAACCGGCCAGGGTCGGGATGTCGAGATGCTGGAAGGTCGTCATGGCAGCCTCGTGGTCAGGAAAAGGGGATCTCAGCGCTGGTGGCTCGGCACACTGATGCGCCGGCCGCTCTCGAGGTCCAGGGCGGTCAAGCGGCTGCCCCAGACGCAGCCGGTATCCAGCGCCTCGGCGCGAATCCGGCTGGCCGGCGTCTCGCCCTGCAGCGCGGCCCAGTGACCGAACAGCAGCCAGGGGTCGTCGGCGCGGGGAAACTGGAACCAGGGAGCGAAGCCCGCCGGGGCGCTGTCGAGCCCCTCCTTGGCGGCGAAGTCGAGACACCCGGCGGCATCGATGAAGCGCATGCGGGTGAAGGCATTGATGATCATCCGCAGGCGGTCGATGCCGTCGAGGTCGTCGCGCCAGCAGGCCGGCGCGTTGCCGTACATCTGCTCGAGAAAGGCCCCGGCATGCTCGCCGGTGAGGCGCGACTCGGCTTCGCCGGCCAGCGCTGCGGCCTGCTCGACGGACCACTGCGGCAGCAGGCCGGCGTGGGTCATGACGGTATCGCCCTGCTCCGCAGAGCGCCGGCGCACCAGCAGCGGGCGAGACTGCAGCCAGTCGAGCAGGCGCTCGCGGTCCGGGGCGGCCAGGATCGCCGAGAGGGTGTCCTTGCGGTTCTCCCGGGCACCGCCACGGGCCACCGCCAGCAGGTGCAGGTCATGGTTGCCGAGCACGGTGGTGGCGGACTCGCCCAGCGCCATCACCTCGCGCAGGCAGGCAAGCGACCCCGGGCCGCGATTGACCAGGTCGCCCACCAGCCAGAGGTGGTCGCGACGCGGGTCGAAGTCGAGCTGTTCGAGCAGGGCGACGAACTCGTCGTGACAGCCCTGCAGATCGCCGATGGCATAGGTGGTCATCGCGGCTCCCTGGTGTCGGTTCGATGGGTTCGGTGTAGGGTCAGTGCACCTGGTTGGGCCCGGCCAGCCGGAAGGGGGCGACGGCCACCTCGAAGGGGCGCTGGCTGGCGGTATCGACACAGGTATAGGCGCCCTCCATCACCCCCACCGGGCCGTCGAGGATCGCCCGGCTGGTATAGCGGAAGGTCTGGCCGGGGCCGATCATCGGCTGCTGGCCCACCACGCCCTTGCCGCGCACCTCCTGCACCTTGCCGCTACCCTGGGTGATCTTCCAGTAGCGGGCGAGCAGCTGCACGCTGTGCCGGGACGTGTTGTGCACCGTGACGGTGTAGCTGAAGACGAAGCGCTGTTCGTCGGGCGCGGACTCCTCGAGTCGGAAATCCGGCGCCACATCGACGCGGATGGCATGGTCGAGCCCTTCCGGGGCGGTCAGGGTCATGGGGCCTCTCCTTGCCCGGCCGCGGCCAGGTGGTTGGCGATGCGCACGAACTCTTCGACGCTGAGCGTCTGGGGGCGCCGTCCCGGGTCGATGTCCAGCGCCTCGAGGGCCGCGGCGTCGATGCGGCCCTTGAGGTTGTTGCGCAGGGTCTTGCGCCGCTGGCCGAAGGCCTCGCGCACCAGGCTGAAGAGCAGCCCCTCGTCAAGCGCCGGATGCGGCAGGGCGTGGTGAGGGGTGAGGCGCACGATGGCCGACTCCACCCTGGGACGCGGCACGAAGGCCTCCGGCGGCACCGTGAACAGCGCGTCGACCCGACAGTGGTACTGGGCCATCACCGAGAGGCGTCCCCAGTCGGGGCCGCCCGGGACGGCGGCCAGGCGCTCGACCACCTCCTTCTGCAGCATGAAGTGCATGTCGGCCACGGCATCGCCGGCTTCCAGCAGGTGGACGATCAGCGGCGTGGAGATATTGTAGGGCAGGTTGCCCACCACCCGCAGCGCCGCCCCGTCGCCTCTCAGGGCGCGGAAGTCCACCTTCAGGGCGTCGCCCTCGTGGATGACGAAGTTGGGCTTGTCGAAGAACTGCACGCGCAGGCCGGGAATCAGGTCGCGGTCGAGTTCGATCACCTCGAGATGGCCATCGGCCGCCTCGAGCAGCGGCTCGGTCAGCGCCCCCTGGCCGGGACCGATCTCCACCAGCCGGTCGCCGGTACGGGGCCCGATGGCGCGCACGATGCGCGAGATGACGCCAGGGTCGCGCAGGAAGTTCTGGCCAAAGCGCTTGCGGGCCCGGTGAACCGGGGAGGGGGATGCCATTCAGGGTCGTCCTTCTGGTTTTACGGAATTCGAGGGTCAGCGCTACGACTCAGGTCGCCCCGCGCTGCGCCATCTCGGCGGCCAGGGCCACCGCGACCCGCAGGCTGCCGAGGTCGGCGCGCCCCGAGCCCGCCAGGTCGAGGGCCGTGCCATGGTCCACCGAGGTGCGCACCAGCGGCAGCCCCAGGGTGATGTTGGCGGCGCGGCCGAAGCCGGCATACTTCAGCACCGGCAGGCCCTGGTCATGGTACATGGCCAGCACCGCATCGACGCCCTCGAGGTGGCGCGGCGTGAACAGGGTATCGGCGGGCAGGGGCCCGTCAAGAGTCAATCCTTCGGCCCGCAGGCCCTCCAGCGCCGGGATGATCACGTCCAGCTCCTCGCGCCCCAGATGGCCCCCCTCCCCGGCGTGGGGATTGAGGCCGCAGACGGCGATGCGCGGTGCCGTGACGCCGAACCAGCGCTGCAGGTCGGCGTGCAGGATGCGCAGCAGGCGTTCGAGCCGGGGCACGGTGATGGCGTCGGCCACCTCGCGCAGCGGCAGGTGCGTGGTGGCCAGTGCCACCCGCAGCGCCGACGCGCCCCGCCAGCCCGCCTCGCGAGCATGCAGGGCGCTGTCGGTGGCGAGCATCATCACCACCTCCTCCACCCCGCAGGCATCGCGCAGGTACTCGGTGTGGCCGGTGAAGCCGGCATGGCCGGCATCGAGGATCACGCCCTTGTGCAGCGGGGCCGTGACCATGCCGGCGGCCCGGCCGGAGCGGCAGGCATCGATCGCCACGTCCAGGGTCTCCAGCACATGACCGGCATTGGCAGGGTCGAGCCGGCCGGGGTGCGAGGGGGTTCGCAGCGCCACGGGCCAGACCGGCAGCACCCCGCGCCGCGTCGCCGGCGGGGCATCGCCGGGGGCGAGAGGCAGGACTTTCACCCGGCGGCCGAGCAGCGCGGCGCGTTCGGCCAGCAGGGCCGGATCGCCCACCGCCACCAGCCGCGCGGGGGGTACCCCGTCGGCGGCCAGCATCACCGCCAGTTCCGGCCCGATACCCGCCGGCTCGCCGCAGGTGAGGGCCAGCACCGGCGCGTCAGCCGATGTCATCAACGCTCCGCGAGGCGGTTGTCGACGAAGGCCCGGCTGCGGATCTCCTGGATCCACTCCTCCATCTCGGCATTGACCTTGCGCTGGAACAGGGCCTGGCGGGCCTGCTCGCGGCTGGCCCCTTGCTGCTCCACGAAGCGGTCCACCTCGCGCTCGGAGATGTTGACGCGGCTGGCGACCTGGCGCTGCTGCAGCTGGCGCATCATCAGTTCGCGACGGACCTGGTCACGGACCACGGAGAGCGAGAGGCCATCGGCCTCGAGGGCATCGGCGAACTGGTCCAGCGTCATGCCATTGTTCTCGGCGATGGCCCTCACCTGGCCGTTGAGCTCGGTGTCGTCGACGCTCAGGTTGGCGTCGCGGGCCATCTGCAGCTGGATCTCCTCGACGATCATGCGATCCAGCACCTGCTGGCGCAGCACATCGTCGGGCGGAGTCCCCTGTTCCTGGCGGGCAATCTGGCTGCGCGTCTGGGCGACGCGCGCCTCGAGCTCGCTCTGCATGATGGCGCCATCGTTGACCACCGCCACGATGCGGTCCAGCGTCTGGCGACTCCCCAGCGGCTGGGCGTCAGTGGGGCCGGTATCCTGTGCCTGCCCCGCCAGGGGCAGGCACAGGGCCAGCGCCAGGGTGGCGATACGTCGACTGCGCATGTCTCTCTTTCCTCTCGTCGTTGTCGAATGTCTCAGGGCCGGCCGAGGGCGGTGGCCCGATACCCCGGGACCGCCTCCTCGAAGTAGCGGTCGGCCTCGCCGCCGACGCCGCCCAGCCCCTTGAACACGAAGCGCAGGAAGACCCCCCGGTCGGTGAGGTCATCCTCGATGGTGTTCGCGGTGTCGTTGTCGTCGATCCACTCGCGCCAGACCAGCTGCAGACCATAGCAGCAGTCGTTCCACTGGACACCCGCCAGCTGCTCCAGGGCGCGGTCGTTGGTGTTGTCGTAGAGCAGCCGGCCGATCAGGTCCACCCGGCGGCTGGCCTTCCAGGCGAACGAGAGGTCAACCTCCTCGCGGTTGTAGTTGACCACGTCCTCGTCCTCCAGGGACGGGTCGAAGCCTTCGAGTTGCCAGCGGTAGCCGAAGTTCACCACGTGGCCGGCGTCGGCACGATACTGCAGGGCGAGCGAGGTGCTCTCGGTCTGCTCCAGATGGTCGTCGTAGAGCCACTGCCAGCGCGTGCGCCAGTGGTCGTTGAAGCGCCAGTCCGCCCGGGTGACCAGCGGCGAGCGCTCGCGCGTCGCCCGATAGTAGTCCACCTCGCGGGTCTCGGGGTCCGGCAGGGTGTCCGGGTCGCCGGCCAGGTCGATGGAGCGATCCTCCAGGTAGTAGGCCTGCCCCACCCCCAGCGAGAGCCGCTCGCTTCCGGTGGCATCGGCCAGCAGCCGCGACTCGAGGCCCAGCGAGACGCGATGGAGATCGCCCACCCGGTCTGCCCCCGAGAAGCGATAGGGCGACCAGAGCTGGTTCCAGGAGAAGGCCTGTTCGGCGGTGTCGAACTCCGGGAACTCAGTCTGGTCACGCGCCGGCACATAGGCGTAGTTGACACGCGGCTCCAGGGTCTGGCGATAGCCGCGACCGCCGAGGTCCAGCTCCCGCTCGAAGACCAGGCCCCCGTCGAGGGTGGCGACCGGCACGCTGCGGGTCAGGCCCTCGTCGCGCTCGGTCTCGCGCTCGCCGTAGTCGAGCTGGTAGGCGGTGGCGAGCCACTCGAGGCGCGGCTCCAGGTGGCCCCAGCTCTCGTCGAAGCGCCAGCCGGTGGCCGGCGAGAGGTGCAGCCGGGTCCCGTTGGCTGCCTCGCGAATGGGGACCTGCGTCTCATCCACGTCACGCCAGAAGTGGGTGACATTGGAGCGCCACTGCTGGTAGAAGCCGCTCTCCTGGGCCCAGCGGGCGTTGGCGGTCAGGCTGGGCAGCCGATAGAAGGGCTTGTCGCGCTCGAGCAGCGGGTCGTCGAGCTTCTGGTAGCCCTGGGCCCTGGCCTGCAGCTGCCAGACGTCGCCACGATGGTCGAGCTGGGCGAGCCGCGGCATGCTGCCGGTATCGCCCTCGCCGAAGCCGCGCCCGAAGTCGTCGAAGTAGCGCCCGTCGCTGGCCGCCCCGTAGCGCAGCCGGTAGCGGGTGCGGGCATCGAAACGGCCCGCATGTCGATAGTCGAGGTACCAGCGGGCATCGCCGTTCTCCAGCGCGGAGGCATCGGAGGCGTCGTCTCCCGCGGCGCGGTCATCGGCGATATAGGCCCCCTCGATCTGCCCCGCATCCTGCCGGAACAGGTAGCGGTACTCACCACCCAGCAGCAGGCCGCGATCGCTGATCCAGCGCGGCGTGAGCGTGGCGTCGTGATTGGGGGCGATGTTCCAGTAGAAGGGCTGGGCATAGTCCAGCGAATCGGTGGAGAGGCCGATCATCGGCCACAGGAAACCGGTCTGGCGGCGCTCGTCGAGGGGGAAGCGCACCCAGGGCCAGTAGAAGACCGGCACCCTGCCCATCTCCAGCCGGGCATGGGTCGCGGTGCCGACGCCGCGCTCGCGGTCGAGCAGGATGTCATTGCCCACCAGGCGCCAGAAGTCGCTGCCCGGCTCGCAGGTGGTGAAGCTCGCCTCTGTGAGGCGATAGCGGCCATCCTCGAGGCGCGCCAGACGCACCGCATCGCCGCGCAGGCGCTGCTCGTGGGCCACGTAGTGGGCGGTGTCGATGCTGGCGGCATCGCTGGTCAGCGACAGCTCCGCGGCCTCGCCACGCACCAGCAGGCCGCTGTCGCGCAGGGCCAGGGGCCCCTCGGCATAGGCGGTCTCGCGGCTGCCGGGAACGCGCACCCGCGGCGCCTCGAGCTGGGCATTGCCGCGACGCAGCAGCACCTCGCCGCCGAGGATCGTCTCGCCCTGTGCCCCGTAGTCGGCGCGGTCGGACTCGCTGGCGACCTTCTCGCCGGGGGGGGGCGGCAGCCGGTAGTCCGGCATCACGTAGCGGCCACGACACAGCTCGCCGGCCGGGCGCGCGTCGCCCCAGGGCTGCCAGTCCAGCTGGTCCGCCGGCAACGGCTCGGGCGGCGCCGCCACCAGGGGCCCGCTCGCCAGGCCGCTACAGGCCAGGCCTGCCAGGGCCGTCCATGTCCAAGAGAGTCGCTTGCCCATGCTCCACGATGTCCTTGGCGGGGTGAATCGGTATTATACAGGCCGCATCCGGCCTGTCCTGCCGGCATGGGCCCTGCCATCGCCGACGCTGCCGGGAACTCAGCATGCGGGGCCTCCAGGGGGCCGTCAACCGCACCCGCCATCTCACACCAGGAGCCAGACGACGATGCCAGAGGCCACCGACCCCACGCGCCCGGAACGCCTGCGCCAGTGGGCCGCGCGCCACCACGCCCTCCCGGCGTCCGCCATCACGGTGCGGCTCGCCGCCGGCGACGCCAGCTTCCGGCGCTACTTCCGCCTGCAACTGCCCGACGGCACCACCCGCATGCTGATGGACGCCCCACCCGAGCGGGAGGACAGCCGCCCCTTCGTGGCCGTCGCCGAGCGCTGGCGTTCGGCCGGCCTGCCGGTCCCCGCCCTGCATGGCGTGGACCTGGCACAGGGCTTCATCGAGCTCGACGACCTGGGTGACACGCCGCTCCAGGAGTGCTTCGACGGCGACGATGCCCCGGCTACCCTGGCCTGGCACGAACGCGCCCTCGAGCTGATCCACGCGCTGCAGAATCGCGCCCCCGTGGAGGGGCTGCCCGCCTATGACGCCACCCTGCTCGGCCGCGAGCTCGACCTCTTCCCCGACTGGTGCCTGGGAGAGTGGCTGGGCATGGCCGCCCCGCCGGGCTGGGCCGCACTGCGCGAGGCCCTGATCGCCGAGGCGCTGGCCCAGCCGGTGGTGGCGGTGCATCGCGACTTCGACGCCATGAACCTGATGGTGCAGGACGAGGCCCTGCACCTGATCGACTTCCAGGACGCCGTGGCGGGCCCGCTCAGCTACGACCTGATCTCGCTGCTGCGGGGCCGCTACTGCCGCTTCCCCCCGGCCCGTTTCGCCGCCTGGGTGGAGGCCTTCCGGGTCCACGCCATCGCCGATGGCCGGCTCCCCGCCGATGTCGACGCCGCGACCTTCCATCGTCGGGCACAGGCCATGGCCGCCCAGCGCGCGCTCAAGGTGCTGGGCATCTTCTGCCGGCTGACCCTGCGCGACGCCCGCGAGGGCTACCTCGAGCGGCTGCCGCACTTCCTCGGCCACCTGGAGGACAGCCTCGAATACCTCCCCGGCCACGACGCCTTTCGCACCTGGCTCGCCGACACCTTCCGCCCGGCGCTGGCGGCACGACTGGAGGCCGGCGCATGAGGGCGATGATCCTGGCCGCGGGACTCGGCACCCGCATGCGCCCGCTCACCGATCACTGCCCCAAGCCGCTGCTCGAGGTGGGCGGCAAGCCGCTGATCGTTCACCATCTCGAACGCCTGCGGGCGGGCGGCATCCGTGAGGTGGTGATCAACGTCAGCTACCGCGCGGAGCAGATCGTAGCGGCGCTGGGCGACGGCAGCGCCTTCGGGCTGTCCATCGCCTGGAGCCGGGAAGCAACGCCGCTGGAGACCGGCGGCGGCATCCGCCAGGCGCTCCCGCTGCTCGGCGAGGCCCCCTTTCTGCTGGTCAACGGCGACATCTGGTGCGAGCTGGACCCGGCCAAGCTGCCCGCGCTGGGCGACGACCTGGCGCGGCTGGTACTGGTCGACAACCCCGACCACCATCCGCAGGGCGACTTCCACCTGGACACCCGCGGCCGGGTACATGCCGACGGCGAGCCGCGGCTCACCTTCGCCGGCATCAGCCTGCTCGACCCGGCGCTGGTGGCCCACGAACCACCCGATGCTTTCGCCCTGGCGCCGCTGCTGCGGCGCGCCATGGCCGAGGGGCGCGTCGGCGGTCACCACCACCGCGGCGCCTGGGTCGACGTGGGCACGCCGGAGCGGCTGGCCGAGCTCGATCGGCGCCTGCGGGGCTGAGCCACCCTGGCGGGGGGTGCTATGCTGCCCCTCTTTGCCTGATTCAGTAAGGAAGACTCGACATGAAAGCCAGCGTGAAATGGACCGACGGTCGTCAATTCGTCGCCGAGAGCGGAAGCGGCCACAGCGTGGTCATCGACGGCCCGCCCGAGCACGGCGGTCGCAACACCGGCCCGCGGCCCATGGAGATGCTGCTGATGGGAATGGGGGCCTGCACCTCCTTCGACATCCTCAACATCCTGGACAAGGCCCGCGCCGACGTCACCGACTGCGTGGCCAGCCTCGAGGCCGAGCGCGCCGACGAGGTCCCCAGCGTGTTCACGAAGATCCACGTGCACTTCACCGTGAGCGGCAAGGGCCTGAAGGAGAAGCAGGTGGCGCGTGCCGTGGAACTCTCCGCCGAGAAGTACTGCAGCGCCTCCATCATGCTGGTCAAGGGTGGGGTCGAGATGACCCACTCCTTCACCATCGTCGAGGAGTAGCGCCGAGCGCCACTGAGCAGCTTGGCGCTAGGCGCTTGCAACTCGGCGCTTAGAGTCGATAGACGCTCTTGGTCATCACCTTCGACATCAGCTTCATGCCCAGCTTGACCGGCGCGGGGAAGCGGGCACCACCGGCCTCCAGCGCCAGCTGGGCGTGGTGGGACTCGTCGATGGCCATCTGGCGCAGCACCGCCCGGGAGCGCTGGTCACCCGGCGGCAGCTTGACCAGGTGCTCCTCCAGGTGGTGGCCGACCTGCTCCTCGGTGGCGGCCACGAAGCCCAGGCTGATCCGGTCGCCCACGGCGCCGGCCGTGGCACCGAGGCCGAAGGAGGCCGCGTAGAAAAAGGGATTGAGCAGGCTGGGCCGGTCATGCAGCTCCTGCAGCCGGGAATCGCACCAGGCCAGGTGGTCGATCTCCTCCTGGGCGGCCTGCTCCATCTGGCCGCGCACCTCCGACAGCTTGGCGGTGAGGCCCTGGCCCTGGTAGAGGGCCTGAGCACACACCTCGCCGGTGTGGTTGATGCGCATCAACCCGGCGACGTGCCGCCGCTCCTCGTCGCTCAGCGGCTCGTCGTGGACCTCCGGGGTCGCCGGCGAGGGGCGCGAGGGCGAGGCCGCGTGGGGCACCAGGGTCCTCAGCACGGTATCGAACTGGTGGATCAGGTTGTCGGTGCGGGAAAGCGAAGGTGTCATGGCGGGTCTCTCGAGAATGCACCTGATGCGTCGTACGCCTGGTCGCGCGCGGCGCGAGCCGCAAGGCGCCAGCTAGCCAGCCGGCCAAGTGAAGCGACGACCGCCCATCAGGTGCATGTGGATATGATAGACGGTCTGGCCACCCTGGTCATTGCAGTTCATCACCACCCGGTAGCCCTCTTCGGCGAAGCCCTTCTCCGCCGCCAGCTTCGCGGCGGTGTACTGCAACCGGCCGACCAGCGCGAGGTCGCCCTCCTCGACGTCGTTGAGGGTGGCGATATGCTGCTTGGGCACGATCAGCATATGGGTGGGTGCCTGCGGGTTGATGTCGTTGAAGGCCAGCACCGCATCGTCCTCGTAGACGATGTCGGCGGGAATCTCGCGCTCGATGATCTTGCAGAACAGGCAATCCATGGGGTCGTTCCTCTCGGTCGGGTCTCGGGTCAGCGGAAGCGTCGCTGGGCAAGCAGGTGGCGGACCAGCGGTCCCAGGATCAGCTCCATGGCCAGCGACAGCCGCGACCCCGGCACCACCAGGGTGTGCGGACGGCTCATGAAGGCACCCTGGATCATCGCCAGCAGGTAGGGGAAGTCCACCTTGGCCGGGTCGCGGAAGCGGATCACCACGAAGGACTCGGCATCGGTGGGGATGTCCTGCACCTCGAAGGGGTTGGAGGTATCCACCGTGGGCACCCGCTGGAAGTTGATATGGGTACGCGAGAACTGCGGCTGGATGTAGCGCACGTAGTCGTCCATGCGCCCCAGGATGGTATCGATCACCGCCTCCTGGGAGTAGCCGCGATGACGCATGTCGCGATCGATCTTCTGGATCCACTCCAGGTTCATGGTCGGTGCCACCCCCACCAGCAGGTCGACGTGGCGGGCGATGTCGAGCTCGGCGGTGACCAGCCCCCCGTGCAGGCCCTCGTAGAACAGCAGGTCCGTGCCGCAGGGCAGCGGCTGCCATTCGGTGAAGGTGCCCACCTGGTAGCCGGCCTCGATCATCTGCTTGTCTTCGGCATGGATATAGTGGCGGTAGGTGCCATTGCCGTGCTCGCCGTACTCCTGGAACAGCGCCTCGAGCCGGTCGAGCAGGTTGGCCTCCACGGCGAAGTGGGAGAGCTCGTCCTTGCGCTCGGGCTCGTCGAGGAGCAGCCGCGCCAGCTCCTGGCGGGTGTAGCGGTGGAAGGCATCGCCGTCGACGAAGGCGGCATGCACGGCCTCCCGGGCGAACATCCGCTCGAAGGTTCGCTTCACCGTGGTGGTGCCGGCGCCAGAGGAGCCGGTCAGGGCGATGATCGGATACTCCCGGGACATCAGTTCGCTCCTGCCAGGGCTTCCCGCACGCCGGCCGGGATCGCCACCGGTCGGCCGCTCTGCGGGTCGATCAGCATCAGGTTGATGCGCGCCGTGGCCACCGTGGCGCCATCCGCCTCGCGCAGGATGCGATGGTAGACGCCGATCGCCTTGCGTCCCGGCGCGGGGATGGCCGTCTCCACCACCAAGGCATCGGGCCAACGGGTCTCGGCCTGGTACTGCACGGCGAGATCCGCCGCCACGCAGGGATAGCCGCCGAGGTCCCACTCGTGAAGCTCCCGAGACGCGAGGGCCACCACGCGGGCCTCGTGCAGCAGCGACACCAGCGCATCGTGCCCCAAGTGGCGGCCATAGTTCATGTCGGTGATGCGCACCGTCAGCGGGTGACGGTGCACCACGTCATTCGCGGGAAAGCTCAGTCTGACACGCTCCATCCTCGCTCCTGCTCTCGTTATTGCGGGACCACACGCCGTCAGGCGCCACTGCGCTCCCGGGCGATGGCCCGATGGGCGATATCGCGGCGGTAGAGCACGTCGGGCCAGGCGATCTCCGCCACCCCCCGGTAGGCCAGGTCCCGGGCCGCCCCGACACCCTCGCCCAGGGCGGTGACGCAGAGCACCCGACCCCCGGCGGTGACCACCCGGCCCTGTGCATCCTCGGCGGTACCGGCATGGAAGACCTTGCAGCCGGTGGCCTCAGCGGCCTCCAGCCCCTCGATAACGTCGCCCTTGCGATAGCTGCCCGGGTAGCCGCCGGCGGCCAGTACCACGCCCACCGCGGCCCGCGGGTCCCAGTCGCAGGCATGGCCGGCCAATTCGCCGCGGGCCCCGGCCAGGCACAGCTCGGCGAGGTCTGACGACAAGCGCAGCATGATCGGCTGGGTCTCGGGGTCGCCGAAGCGGCAGTTGTACTCGATCACCCTGGGATTGCCCTCGGCGTCGATCATCAGGCCGGCGTAGAGGAAGCCGGTGTAGGCATGCCCCTCCTCGGCCATGCCGCGAACCGTGGGCCGGATGACCCGTGCCATGATGCGCTCGAAGACCGCGTCGGTGACCACCGGCGCCGGGGAGTAGGCGCCCATGCCGCCGGTATTGGGGCCGCTGTCGCCTTCGCCGGCCCGCTTGTGGTCCTGGCTGGTGGCCATGGGCAGGATCGTCTCGCCGTCGACCATGACGATGAAGCTCGCCTCCTCGCCCTCAAGGAACGCCTCGATCACCACCCGGGCCCCGGCATCCCCGAAGGCGTTGGCCTCGAGCATGTCGCGGATCGCGGCCTCCGCCTCGGCGCGGGTCATGGCCACGATGACGCCCTTGCCGGCGGCCAGGCCGTCGGCCTTGATGACGATGGGCGCGCCCTTCTCCTCGAGGTACGCCAGCGCCGGCTCGACCGCGGTGAAGCTGCGGTAGTCGGCGGTGGGGATGGCATGGCGGGCCAGGAAGTCCTTGGAGAAGGCCTTGGAGCCCTCGAGCCGGGCCGCGCCGGCCGTCGGCCCGAAGATCGCCAGCCCGGCCTCGCGGAAGCGGTCGACAACGCCCTCGACCAACGGCGCCTCGGGACCGACGATGGTCAGCGCCACCGCTTGCTCCCGGGCGAAGGCCACCAGGCCCGCCAGGTCCAAGACGCCGATGTCGACATTCTCGAGGCCCGGCTCACGAGCCGTGCCGGCATTGCCGGGAGCCACGAAGACGGTCTCCACGCGGGGAGACTGGGCGACCTTCCAGGCCAGGGCGTGTTCGCGGCCACCGCCGCCGATGATCAGGACCTTCATCCGCTGTGCTACCTCACAACCGTGCAAGAAACGTCGCGGCATTATGTCAGAAACTCGCCCGGGACGCCGCTCACGGCTTGCCGCTGCCCTTGTCGTCGTCGTCCGGGCTGCCGGCCTGGTTGATGGTCTTCTGCCAGAACTTCATGTTCTCCTCGGCCAGCTCGCGCATCAGCTCCATGGGCGAGTGGCGCATGGCCTGCTGCCACTGGTCCTGCATGCGCTGCTGCTGCTCGAGCATCAGCTTGGTGCCCTGCTCCAGGTAACGGGAAAGGGGCAAGGGCTGGGCCATGTCATAGACGCGGATGAACTGGGCGAGCAGGTCGTTGGAGAAGACCTGCGCATCGCCGTCGGCCTGCTCCTGCTCGATGATGATCGACAGCAGGATGGTGCGGGTCAGGTCCTCGCCGCTCTTGGCATCCTCCACGCGGAAGGGCACCTCGTCGAGGATCAGGCCGCGTAGGTCCTCGAGGGTCACATAGCGGCTCTGTTCGGTATCATAGAGCCTGCGGTTGGCATACTTGCGAATCACGCGCACGGCGCTGCTCCTTATTATACGAAGGGGCGGCTGCCCCTGTACGGCTATTGTGCACCGCGATACCCACCATGCAAGGCATAGCCACCATTCAGTCTCCAACGCGGCGAGGCGCCATGAACCTGATCCTGCTCTCCCCCGACGACATCGAGAACGACCGCCTGGCCCGGGTGCGCGACCCGCGGCGCCTGGCCCACCTGCGCGAGGTGCACCGGGCGAGCCCCGGCGACCTGCTGACGCTGGGCATCGAGGGCGGGCGCCTGGGGCGCGGGAAGCTGCTCGACCTGGACGAGAACGAGGCGCTGTTCGATGTCGCCGCCCTGGACCAGGCACCGCCGCCGGTGCTGCCGGTGCACCTGGTGCTCGCCCTGCCCCGCCCGCGCATGCTGGCCCGCACCCTGGAGCACGTCACCGCGCTCGGCGTGAAGCACATCACCCTGCTCAATACGCGCCGCGTGGAGAAGAGCTACTGGCAGTCGCCGGAACTCGGCGAGGAGAAGATCCGCCGCCACCTGGTGCTCGGCCTGGAGCAGGCCCGCGACACCCGGCTACCCGAGGTGGTCCTGACCAAGGGCTTTCGCCCCTTCGTCGAGGAGCGGCTGCCGGGCCTGCTGGCCGAGCGCCGGGGCCTGGTGGCCCACCCCGGCCTGCCGGGCGACTGCCCCCGCGGCCTCGACGAACCCGTGCTGCTGCTGGTGGGGCCGGAGGGGGGCTTCATCCCCTGGGAGGTGGAACGGCTGCTCGCGGCGGGCTGCGAGGGCATCCACCTGGGCCCGCGAATCCTGCGGGTAGAGACCGCGGTGACGGCCCTGCTCGCCCGGCTCTTCTGACCCCCGAGGGGACGACGACCTAGTCGTCCTCCTCCGGGTCGTGGGCAACGAACGGGGAATCCTCGTCGCAGCCGGGCTCGTTGAGGAAGGTCTCGCGCACGTCGAGCAGCCCCAGGTGGCCGATCGAGCGGCGCCCGAGCAGCAGCGGATAGAACATCTCCTCGCGGTCGCGCAGGCTGAACTGCTCTTCGTAGACGGTATCGCCCAGGCAGACCTTCATCAGCACCACCGGACGCCGGTCGGTGCCACCGGCGCCGCGCAGGCGGATGCTGCGATAGAGCGGCAGTTCCATGCGCTCGGTGAAGGTCTCGCCGCTGGCCTCGTCCTGGAGCCTGAGGCGAAAACGGACCCACTCCTCGCCTTCCCTGTCGAACCGCTCGATATCGCGGGCGTCCAGCGACGAGGTCAGGGCACCGCTGTCGAGCTTGGCCTTCACCTCGACGCCCCAGGGCTCCAGGGTCGCCTTCTCCACCCAGCCGAAGACCCTCTCCTCGTCGTCGGCGGCGAAGGTCGGGGACGCGGCACTCAGCAGCAGGCCGGCCAGCAGGGGCAAGCCGAAACGTGTCAGGGTCATGGTCTCCTCCGGATCATGGGCTCAGCGCTTCAGGCGCTCGAGCAGGTTGCGGGTGGCGAAGCCATCCGGGGTGGTGCCGATGGCGGCCTGGAACTCGCGCAGGCCCCGGCGGGTGTTGGGGCCCATGACGCCGTCCGGCGCGCCCACCTCGAAGCCACGCTGGTTGAGCAGGCGCTGCATCTCGCGCACCTGGCGGCGGCTCAGCGGCTGCTCTTCCCGCGGCCAGCCCTGCACCACGCCTTCACGGCCGGCCAACTCGTCGGCCAGGGTGCCCACCGCCAGGGCGTAGCTGGTGGCATTGTTGTAGCGCAGGATGGCGCGGAAGTTCGGCCCCACCAGGAAGGCCGGCCCCTCGGCCCCGCCGGGCACGATCACCGAGGCCTCCGCGAGGTCGGGCAGCGGCGCCCCGTCCAGGGTGCGTACGCCGCGTTCGGCCCAGTCGCGGCTGGGCCGACGGGTGGTGAGCTCGGTCTCGGCGTAGTCGAAGCCCTCGGGAAGCCGGACCTCCACGCCCCAGGGCTGCCCCGCCTGCCAACCGGCCCGGTCGAGATAGTTGGCGGTGGAGGCCATCACGTCCGGGATGCTGCCCCAGATGTCACGCCGCCCGTCGCCGTCGCCATCCACGGCATAGGCCTCGAAGCTCGAGGGAATGAACTGGGTATGTCCCATGGCACCGGCCCAGGAGCCCTGCATGCGCTCGGGCGAGATGTCCCCGGCCTCTAGGATGCGCAGCGCCGCGAGCAGCTCGTCCCGGGCGAAGTCGCGACGGCGGCCGTCGTACGCCAGGGTGGCCAGGGCCTCCAGGGTCGAGAAGTCGCCGAAGTTGCCGCCGTAGTTGCTCTCGATGCCCCAGATGGCGACGATCACCTCGGCGGGCACCCCGTAGCGCCGCTCCATCTCCCGGGCCGTGGCGCGATGCGCATCCAGGCGCTCCCGTCCGGTGGTCACCCGGGTCGCCGAGACGGCGCTGTCCAGGTACTGCCAGATCGGCCGCACGAATTCGGGCTGGGAGCGGTCGAGCTCGATCACCCGTGGACGATAACGCAGGCCGTCCAGGGCCCGTGCCAGCGTTGCCTCGCCGATGCCCTCTGCCCGCGCCTCGCGCCGGAAGTCGGCCAGCCAGCCCGCGAAGTCCGCCGCGGCCGCCCGGTCACCGGCCTCGACCCCGGCCACGGCATCGGTCGCCTCGCCGCGCTGCGCCTCGCGGTCCACGTTGGCCTCGCTGGTGGGTGCAGCCTGGCAGCCGGCCAGCAGGGCCAGCAGCAGGGGGGTGGTCAGCATCCGTTTCATCGTCGCTCCTGCAGGACGTTTCCATGATCCGCCCGATCATCGCCCAGAACCGGCCTCCAGGCCAGCCCGCTCAGCTTCCCCAGAGCCGCCAGATCAGCAGCGCGTGGCAGGCCAGCACGACCAGGGTCAGGGGCATGCGCAGGGAGTGGTACCAGTCGGGCAGCCGCGCCCCGCCCTCCCGCGAGAGCTCATGGAGGCGGACCAGCACGAAGCCGATAGCCAGTACCCAGGCGCCGGTGAACGGGTGGAGCAGCAGCGCCGGCCAGGCGACCAGGCTCGGCACCATGGCGAGCAGCATGCGCCGCCGGAAGGGGGCCTCCCCGGGGCGCTCCCGGCACATCGCCACGCCCCATTGCACCCCGCCGAGGAAGGAGAGGATCACCGCGCTGTAGCCCAGGAAGGCCCGAACAGCAACGGCCTGCCAGGCGACCGGCGCCAGCCATGCCGCCGCCGCGCTCGCCAGGAAGGGCAGCAGGCCGGCCAGGCCGAGCCACAGCGCAAGGGCTGGGATCGAGGCACGCATCACGTCTCCTCCCCGTGGGCGGAGACGCCAGGCACCTGCCAGAGCGCCGCATAGCTGCCATCTGGGTCGTAGTGGCCGGCCTGGTCGTGGACGTCCAGGGCACGCGGACGGGTGTCGCGCCCCACCCCGGCCAGGTAACGCCAGTTCCCCCAGTTGCTGGCCACGTCGTGGTCGATCAGGCAGTGCTCGAACCAGGCCGCGCCCAGACGCCAGTCACCGCCGAGATCGCGCACCAGGTAGCTTGCCGCGTTCTGGCGCGCCCGGTTCGAAAGCCAGCCGGTGGCGGCCAGTTCGCGCATGGCGGCATCCACGAAGGGAACGCCGGTACGCCCATCGCACCAGGCGCGAAAGTCGTCGCTGGGTACCGGAAGCTCACGCCCGCCGAACAGTGAGGCGCCCTCCTGCCGCGCCGCCCAGTGGAAGTAGTCGCGCCACAGCAGCTCTAAGACCAGCCAGTAGCTCGAGTCGTTGGCGCCGTGACGGGCCTCCCAGGCGCGCACCGCATCATGCACCTGGCGCGCCGAGAGACAGCCCTGGGAAAGCCAGGGCGAGAGCCGGGTGGAGAAATCGGCACCGGCCAAAACGTTGCGGGTCTGCTTGTAGCGCGCCACGGCGCCGCTCTCCCACAGATAGTGATCGAGCCGCGACCATCCCGCCGCCTCGCCGCCGGTAAAGGCAAAGCCGCCACGCGGGTCCGGGGCCCAGGCGGCCGCCCGCTCGCAGACCTTGTCCAGCGGCGGGAAGCCGCGCGGGGCACCCGCAGGCCAGTTGGGCAGGGTCACCGGCGCAGGGACCGCGCCGGGGACCGACCAGTCCTGTTCCACCTTGCGACGAAACGCCGAGAAGCTGGCGGGCAGGTCGTCCACCGCCATGGGCAGAGAGGCCTCATCGAGCAGCGTGCCGGCGTCCTGGCGGGACAGTATCACGGCATCGCCCAGCCGTTCGGCCAGTTGCGCGGTGGCCTGCTGCTCTTCCCAGCCAGCATCGGCGCGCACCCGAACTTCATCGATATCATGCCCGACGACCAGTTCCGCTACCGCATCGACAGGGTCACCGATACGCACCAGCAGGTCACTGCCGCGCTTGAGCAGTTCGCCGCGCAGCTCGATCAGGCTCTGCCAGAGGAACTGCAGGCGCGCCGGCCCGACACGCGACGCCCCCAGTCGCGGCAAGGGGGTCAGCCAGGCCTCGTCCAGCACATAGACGCAAAGCAGCGATTCAGGCGGCGTCGCGAAGTGGAACAGGGGGTTGTCGGCCAGGCGCAGATCGTTGCGCAGCCATACCAGCATCCGGCTCATAGTGCGCTCTCCCGGCGTCTTGATTCGCGGCGGCAGCGTTCGCTGCAGTGGCGAACGTCCTCCCAGCAGCGCGCCCACTTGCGTCGCCAGGCGAAGGGGCGCGCGCAATGCGCGCAGGCCTTGTGCGGAAGATGCGGCTTGCGGTGCATGGGGAGCCTCAAAAGATAGACAATATAAATTTATAGTACAGTATTTGTACAAATAAATATCGTCTACTGCCACCCCAGGGCATCCAACGAGAGGGGCCGCCCGAAGGCGGCCCCGCGATGACAGACCCTGACAGACCCGACTCAGGCGCCGTCCGCCCCCCCGGAGTCACGGCGTGCGTTGCGCTCGGTCTCCATCCCGCTCTTCAGCTCGTGGGTCAGGGGGTCGTAGTTCGGCTTGAGCTCATCCTTGACGGTGCCCCCCCAGAGCCGGGAACCGACGAAGTAGCCGGCACGGCCGATCACATGGGCGGCCACCGGGGCGGTCATCATGATGAAGAGGATCACGCCGAAGGCCCGCGCCACCACCGCCACCTGGGCGAAGTGCAGGGCCACCGCCAGCATGATCAGGGTGGCCCCCAGGGTCGCGGCCTTGGTGGTAGCATGCATGCGGGTCAGCAGGTCGGGCAGGCGCACCACTCCCAGCGCCGCCAGGAACATGAAGATCGCCCCGGCCAGTATCAGCCCGCTCTTGAGGAGCTCAATCATCCCGGGGCCCCCCGCGTTCCAGGAAGCGGGCGAAGCCGATGGCGGCCATGAACGCCATCAGCGCCATGACGATGGCCACGTCGAGCAGGCTCGGCACGTCGGTGGCGATGGCGACCACCCCGATGATGCCGACGAGGATCGACGAGAAGAGCTCCAGGGCCACCACCCGGTCCGGCAGGCTGGGACCGCGGAACAGGCGAACGAAGGCCAGGCACAGCGCCAGGGCCATCACCGCCAGGCTCAGCAGGATCACGTTCGACACGGGATCACCTCCTTTCACTAGTGGAACAGCTCCAGCGCCCGGCGCTCCAGCTCCGCCAGGCTGCGCCTGAGTTCCGGCTCGTCGTCCAGGAACATGGCATGGATGTAGAGCACGCGGCGGTCGTCGGAGACATCCAGGCTCAGGGTCCCCGGCGTCAGCGAGATCAGGTTGGCGACGAAGGCGATCTCGAACTCGGTGCTGGCCTTCAGGGGCATGGCGATCACCCCCGGTTTCATGTACCAGGGCGGAGTGACGATGTCGTAGGAGACCTTGAGGTTGGCCATCACCAGTTCCTTGAGGAAGAAGCCGACGAAGCGGATCAGCCGCGGCAGCCGCTGGGCATGCCCGGCCAGCGCCGGCACCTGGGGCTGGATCAGTGCCAGCACCAGGTAGCCGAAGAGCAGCCCGGCGAGCAGGTTGCGGCCGCTGAAGTCGCCGGTGAGCACGATCCAGGCGAAGCCCAGCAGCAGGTTCCAGGCGGCTCCGATCATGGCATCACCTCCTGCGCCTCGCCGAGCACGGCCTCGATGTAGCGCTCGGGCGCCAGCAGCTGGCCGGCCGAGGCCTCGGCCAGGGCGTAGATGGGCTCGGCATTGAGGCCGATGAACAGGGTGCATAGCGCCAGGCCGACCACCGGCGCCGACATCAGCCACATCTCGCGGGGCTCGACCGCCGGATAGGGGTCGACGTCGCCCTCCGGCGGCGTCGACTTCCAGAACACCTCGGCCCAGATCTTGATCATCGAGTAGAGGGTGAGCAGCCCCACCAGCAGGGCGATGAAGGTCACCCCGTAGGCCTCGGCCTCGATGCCGGCGCGGATCACGATGAACTTGGCGAAGAAGCCGGACAGCGGCGGCATGCCGGCCAGCGACAGCGCCGGGATCAGGAACAGGATGGCCAGCCAGGGGTGGCTGCGATAGAAGCCACCCAGCGACTTCAGCTGGTAGGTGCCGCGCAACCGATGGACGATGCCGCTGACCAGGAAGAGGTTCGTCTTCACGATGATGTGATGAATGATGTAGAAGACCCCGCCGATGATCGCCAAGGGGGTGAACAGCGCCAGGCCAAGGATCATGTAGCCGATCTGGCTAACGATGTGGAACGACAGGATGCGCCGGAACTCGAACTGCGCCGCCGCCCCCAGCACCCCGGAGAGCATGGTGAATCCCGCCCCCCATAGCAGGATCTCGTGGGTATAGCCCGGGCTCTGGTGGAAGATCAGCGTGAAGACCCGGAACAGCGCATAGACCCCGACCTTGGTCAGCAGGCCGGCGAACAGCGCCGAGACGGCCACCGGCGGGGTATGGTAAGAGGCCGGCAGCCAGAAGAACAGCGGGAAGGCCGCCGCCTTGATGCCGAAGGCCACCATGAACATCATCGCCAGCACGTCGACCATGCCGTCATCCTCCAGGGTCGCCAGGCGACGGGCGATGTCGGCCATGTTGAGCGTGCCCACCATGCCGTAGAGCAGCCCCACCGCGACCAGGAAGATCACCGAGGAGACCAGGTTGAGGGTCACGTACTTGATCGCCCCCTCCATCTGCGCCTTCTCGCTGCCGAGGATCAGCAGCGCGAAGGAGGCCACCAGCATCACCTCGAACCAGACGTAGAGGTTGAAGATGTCGCCGGTGAGGAAGGCCCCGGCGACCCCGGCCAGCAGCAGGTGCATCAGCGGGAAGTAGCCGTAGGCCTCGTGGCCGCGCCCCACCGTGGCCAGCGAGAAGAGCGCCACGGCGAAGCCGATGATGCCGGTGAGCACGACCATGATAGCCCCCAGCAGGTCGGCCACCAGGCTGATGCCGAAGGGCGCCGGCCAGCCGCCCATGTGCATCACCAGGATGCCGTCACGGTTGACCGTGGCCAGCAGCCACAGGCTGGTCAGCAGCAGGCCAGCGGTACCAGCCACGGCAACGAAGCGCTGCATGCTCCGGGAGCGCCAGAACACCAGCGACACGGCCCCCGCCAGCAGCGGGATGATGATGGGCAGCGCGATCTGGGGGGTCACGTGTCGGTATCCTTCATCTTGTCCAGGTCATCGGCACGCACGATCTCCCAGGCGCGGCGCACCAGCACCACGGCGAACGACAGCACCCCGAAGGCGATGACGATGGCGGTGAGCACCAGCGCCTGGGGCAGCGGGTCGGCCACCGCGCCCTCGGGCGCCGTCAGCCCCTGCGGGACCAGCGGCGGTGCGCCGCGCACCATGCCGGCCGTGGCGAAGATCAGCAGGTTGGCGGCATTGGAGAGCAGCATCAGCCCGATCACCAGCTTGACGATGGAGCGGCGCAGCATCATGTAGATGGCGGCGGCGAACAGGATGCCGATGGTGATGGCCATCAAGGGTTCCATGGAGCCTCCTTAGCGTGCGTCGTCTTCCTGATCGGTCTTGACCAGCGCGGTGATCGCCGTGAGCACCGAGCCCACCACCACCAGGTAGACGCCGATGTCGAAGATCAGCGGCGTCGAGGCCTTGAAGTCGATGACCGGGATCGTCCACCACTGGGCGGTGAAGAAGGGCTCGCCGACCCACCAGGCGGGCAGCATCGAGACCACCCCGAGCAGCAGCCCGATGGCGACCAGATCGCGGGGCGAGACCTTGAGCATCTCACTCAGGGCGCGCCGCCCCAGGGCAAACAGATAGAGCGCAAAGCCCCCCGCCGCCACCAGGCCGGCGATGAAGCCGCCCCCCGGCTCGTCGTGCCCGCGCAGCAGCAGGAACAACGAGAAGAGCAGCTGCAGCGGCAGCAGCAGGCGCGCCGCGGCATTGAGGATCAGGGTGCCCGATCTAACCATCGTCTCTCTCCGGCGGCGTCGCATGGCGCCGGGCATCGTACGCCTCGGCATGGAAGCGCAGCATGGCATAGACGCCGATGGCCGCCAGCGCCAGCACGAACATCTCGCCCAGGGTATCCAGCGCCCGGAAATCGACCAGGATGACGTTGACGATGTTGTGGCCATGGCCCAGCGGCTGGCTGTTCTCCACCATGTAGTCCGAGATCCGCGGCAGCCGCTCACCGGCGAGCACCGAGAGCATCAGCAGGGTGATCAGGCCGCCGGTGAGGCTCGCCACCGCGAGGTCGCGCAGCCGCTCGATGGGCGTGGAGAGGGTGGCGAAGCGTGGCAGGCGGAACAGCACCAGCACCAGCAGGATCACCGTCAGGGTCTCCACCAGCAGCTGGGTGATCGCCAGGTCCGGGGCACTGAACAGCACGAAGGTCAGGGCGATGGAGAAGCCCATGATGCCCAGTGCCGCCACCGCCGCCAGCCGCGAGCGCATCACGCAGGCTGCCAGGGCCCCGGCGACCATCAGGCCGGCGACCACGGCCTCATGGAGGTAGACCGCCAGGGAGAAGTCGAGCGCGAGGGTGTGGCGGAAGAAGAGGGCATGACCGACCAGGCCCACCAGCACCAGCAGGGTCATCACCAGGTAGTTGCGGAGTTGCCCGTTCTGCAGCATGCGGGTCTGCCAGCCGGCGACGGCCACCATGCCGGCCATCAGCGCCTCGTAACCGGCCTCGGGGCCGCGGGCCATGAGCGGTTCGAGGCGGGCCAGGAGCGCCCGCAGGCGGTCCCAGTGACGGTAGGCCAGCAGGCCCAGCAGCAGGCTCGCCAGTGACAGCAACAGGGGCAGGTTGACCCCGTGCCAGAGCGCCAGGTGCACCGCGCCGTGGCTCTCCCTGGCCCCCACCCCGATGCCCGCCACGGTGGCACCCACCAGGGGGTCGAGCAGGCCCGGCGCCAGGCCGAACGACAGCGACAGCACCGCCAGCAGGGCGGGCCCCGCGAGCATGGCATGGGGCGCCTCATGGGGCGCCCTGGGAGTCTCGCGGGGCGCGCCGAAGAAGGGACGCAGGGCGACGATGGCCGCCACGGCCAGGGTCAGGAAGGCCGCCATGAAGGCGAGCAGCAGGATCAGCGGGCGCCAGGCGGAGGCCTCGAGCACCGACTCGAACATCAACTCCTTGCCCACGAAGCCCAGCAGGGGCGGCAGCCCGGCCAGCGACAGGGCGGCGAGCCCGGCCACCACGGCGGTGAGCGGCATCACCCGGCGCAGCCCCCCCATGGCGGTGACGTCCTTGGTACCGGTCTCGTGGTCGAGGATGCCGGCCACCATGAACAGTGCCCCCTTGTAGAGCGAGTGGGCGAGCAGGAAGGCCACAAAGGCGACCATCGCCCCCTCGGTGCCGATGCCCAGCAGCATGGTCAGCGTGCCCAACGCCATCACCGTGGAGTAGGCCAGCAGCTTCTTGACGTTGGTGTGCTGGATCGCCAGGAAGGCGCCGGTGGCCATGGTCAGCGCCCCGACCAGCGAGAGGGTGATCATCCAGCCGTCGGTGCCGCCCAGGGCGGGATGCAGCCGGGCGAGCAGGTAGACTCCCGCCTTGACCATGGTCGCCGAGTGCAGGTAGGCCGAGACCGGCGTGGGGGCCGCCATGGCGTTGGGCAGCCAGAAGTGGAAGGGGAACTGGGCCGACTTGGTGAAGGCACCCAGCAGCACGCACACCAGCAGCGGCGTGTAGAGCGCATGCTCGCGCAGCAGCTCGCCGCGGCCGGTGAGCTCGGCCAGCGACCAGCTGTCGCCGGCCACCGCGAGCATGCTGAACCCGGCGAGCAGCGCCAGACCGCCGCCCACGGTGACGAAGAGCCCCTGGAGGGCCGCCTTGCGGGCGGCGAGGTCGGTGTGGTTGAAGCCGATCAGCAGGTAGGAGGTGATGCTGGTCAACTCCCAGAACACGAAGAGCGTGACCAGGTTGTCGGCCAGCACCAGGCCGAGCATCGACATCATGAAGGCGGTGATCACCACCAGGAAGCGCGGCAGGTCGCGGTGGCCGCGCAGGTACTCACCGGAGTAGACCAGCACTAGGGCGCCGATCACCGTGATCAGCATGGCGAACAGCCACGCCAGGCCATCGATCAGGAAGGTCAGGGTGATATCGAGCCCCGGCACCCATGCCCACTCCAGCAGCAGGACCTCGCCGGAGGCGACCGCTGGCCACTGGCCGAGCAGCCAGGCCGCCAGGGAGGCGGGCAGCAGGGCCATCACCAGCGGCGTACGGGCCCCGAACCAGTGATGCAGCAGCGGGGCCAGCCCCGCCACCACGAAGCCTCCCAGCACGGCAAGTTGCATCAGGCGCCCTCCCCTGTCGTGACGGCGTTTGCGGCAGCGTCGCCGCCCCGCCGGTTCGGACAGTCAACTCTATAGAGACAAGATGTTGAAAGGCAAGGAGGCAGCGAGCGAGTTCCCTTTGCGTTAGAGTGGAAAGGAGCCATGCCATGGGGGGCGATCCAACCCAGGGACAGGGTGCGACGGCATGTCGCTTGCATCATCCTGTCCCACGGGCACGCTATGCCCTCCCCGTTTCCGGACCCGCGCAGGATGACCGATCGATGACATTGCTGTGGATAGCCCTGCTGCCCCTGCTGGGGGTGCTGGTGCCCGCGTTCACCGAGCGACGCGGGCGACGTTTCTGCTCCCTGGCCACCGCGCTGCTGCCCGCACTGGCCCTGCTGCTGACCCTGGGCCAGCTGCCGGCCCTGGCGGCCGGCGAGGCGCTGCGCTTCGCCGTGGAGTGGGTCCCCACCCTGGGCCTCGACCTGGCCTTCCGGCTGGACGGCCTGTCGGTGCTGTTCAACCTGCTGATCATGGGGATCGGCCTGCTGATCCTGCTCTATGCGCACTACTACCTGTCGCCGGAGGAACCCTTCGGGCGCTTCTACGCCTACCTGATCCTGTTCATGGCCTCCATGGTCGGCATCGTGATGGCCGACAACCTGTTGCTGCTGTGGCTCTTCTGGGAGCTCACCAGCATCTCCTCCTTCCTGCTGATCGGCTTCTGGTCGCACCGCAGCGACGCCCGCAAGGGGGCGCGCATGGCGCTGACCGTGACCGGTGCCGGCGGCCTGGCGCTGCTCGCCGGCCTGCTGCTGCTGGGGGACATGGTGGGCAGCTACGACATGAACGTGGTGCTCGACAGCGGCGACGTCATCCTCGCCGACCCGCGCTATCCCCTGATGCTGGTGCTGGTACTGCTGGGCGCCTTCACCAAGTCGGCGCAGTTCCCCTTCCAGTTCTGGCTGCCCCATGCCATGGCCGCCCCCACGCCGGTCTCCGCCTACCTGCACTCGGCGACCATGGTCAAGGCCGGGATCTTCCTGATGGCGCGCCTGCACCCGGCCATCGCCGGCAGCGAGCTGTGGTCGGTGATCGTCTCCCTTGTGGGCATGGCCACCCTGCTCTACGGCGCCTGGTTCGCGCTGCTCAAGACCGATCTCAAGGGCATCCTGGCCTTCTCCACGGTCAGCCACCTGGGCCTGATCACCGTACTGCTGGGGATCGGCACGCCCATGGCGGTGCTCGCGGCGCTCTTCCACATCCTCAACCACGCCACCTTCAAGGCGGCACTGTTCATGAGCGCGGGGATCATCGACCACGAGACCGGCACCCGCGAGCTCGGGCGCCTGGGCGGCCTGCGCCGCGCCATGCCGGTCACCGCGGTGCTGACCAGCGTGGCGGGCGCGGCCATGGCCGGCGTGCCGCTGTTAAACGGCTTCCTCTCCAAGGAGATGTTCTTCACCGAGACCCTGGAGAGCCCGGTGCTGGGCGGGCTGAGCTGGCTGCTGCCGGTCCTCGCCACCCTGGGGGGCATCCTCTCGGTGGCCTACTCGCTGCGCCTGGTGCATGCGGTCTTCTTCAAGCCGGCACGCGAGGCACCGCCCAAATCCCCCCACGAGCCGCCGTGGCTGATGCGCGCCCCGGTGGAGCTGCTGGTGGTGCTGTGCGTGGCCGTGGGTCTCGCCCCGGTGCTGGCGGAGGGGCTGCTCGGCCTGGCCCTGGAATCGGTGCTGGGCGAGGCGTTCACGTTCCATCTGGCGATCTGGCACGGCGTCAACCTGCCGCTGTTGATGAGCCTGGTGGCGCTGGTCGCCGGCGTGGCGACCTACTGGCGCCATCCCGACCTGCGCCGCTTCCTCAAGGGCTTCCGCCCGGTGGATGCCCGCCTGGTGTTCGAGGCCGCCGTGCAGCGTCTGGGACGCGGCGCCGAAGCCGGCCTGGCCCGGTTCGACGGAGGGTCGCTGCAGCGCTACATGACCTGGCTGCTGCTCGCCGCCCTGCTGATGGGGGGGCTGGGCCTGGTCGACATGCCGCAGCTCGCAGGCCCGCACGACAACCAGCCGCTCGACGGCATCCTGCTGTTGGGGGCCGGCCTGCTGATCTTCGGCGGCATCGCCACGGCCGTCACCCACCGCTACCGTCTGGTCTCGCTGCTGATGCTGTCGGTGGTGGGACTGGTGGTTGCCCTGACGTTCGCCCGCTTCTCCGCCCCCGACCTGGCGCTGACCCAGCTCTCGGTGGAGGTGGTGACCATGATCCTGCTGATGCTGGCGCTGTTCTTCCTGCCCCAGAAGACCCCCCGGGAATCCTCGCATCGCCGCAGCCTGCGCGACGTGGTGCTGGCCGGCGCCCTGGGCATGGTGGTCGCCAGCCTCAACTACGCGGTGCTGACGCGGGACAATGCGCCCATCTCCGGCTTCTTCCTGGAGAACAGCGTGCCCGGCGGCGGCGGCCACAACGTAGTCAACGTCATCCTGGTGGACTTCCGCGGCTTCGATACCCTGGGCGAGATCACCGTGCTGGCGCTGGCGGGCCTGGCGATCTTCAAGCTGCTCAACCGGCTGCGGCTGTTCATGCCGCACAGCGACGGCGAGGGCCGTCTCTGGTCGCCGGACCGCTATCCGGCTATCCTCACCTCCATCTCCATGGCCCTGCTGCCGCTGGCCCTGCTGGTGTCCGCCTTCATCTTCCTGCGCGGCCATAACCAGCCCGGTGGCGGCTTCATCGCCGGCCTGGTCACCGCCGTGGCGCTGATCCTGCTCTACATGGCCCGCGGCGTGGAGTGGACCCAGCAGCGCCTCGACTTCCCCTACCAGCCGGTGGCGATCGCCGGGGTGGCCGTCGCCACCCTCACCGGCCTGGGCAGCTGGCTGTTCGGCCAACCCTTCCTGACCTCGGCCTTCGGACACTTCCACCTGCCGCTGGTCGGCGACTTCGAGCTGGCCACCGCCATGCTCTTCGACCTCGGCGTCTACCTGGCGGTGGTGGGGGCCACACTGATGATCCTCGCCAACCTGGGCAAGGTCACCACGCCTCACCGTCCGGCCAAGGAAGCCGCCAGCAGCTTCGATACCGGCCCCACTTCGCGACCCGGCAAGGAGAAACGCTGATGGAAAGCCTCTACGCCATCACTACCGGCGTGCTGACCGCCTGCGGGCTCTACCTGGTATTGCGCGGCCGCACCTTCCCGGTGGTGGTCGGCCTCACCCTGCTCTCCTATGCGGTCAACCTCTTCCTGTTCTCCATGGGCGGGCTGACCACCGACGGCGCCGCCATCCTCGACGGGCCGTCGGACTATGCCGACCCGCTGCCCCAGGCGCTGGTGCTCACCGCCATCGTGATCGGCTTCGCCATGACCGCCTTCGTGGTGATCCTGGCGATGCGCGCACGCAGCGAGGCAGGCAACGACCATGTCGACGGCCGCAACCATGAAGACGGGGAGGGCCGCCCGTGATGCAGCATCTGATCGTCCTGCCCGTGGTGCTGCCGCTGGTGGCCGGCATCCTGCTGCTGTATCGCCGCCAGGGGGCCACCCGGGCCAAGCGCCTGATCGGGGTTGTCGCCACCGCCCTGCTGGTGGTGGTCGGCATCGCCCTGGTGGCGCGTGCCGCCGGCGGCGAGGTCACCTACTATGCGCTGGGCGGCTGGCAGCCGCCCTTCGGCATCGTGCTGGTCCTCGACCGCCTCTCGGCGCTGATGGTGCTGCTCACCGCCGTACTCGCCCTGGGCGCCGTGGTATTCGCCTGTGCCGGCGACGACGAGCGCGGCAGCAACTTCCACGGCCTCTTCCAGTGGCAGCTGATGGGCATCAACGGGGCCTTCCTCACCGGTGACCTGTTCAACCTCTTCGTGTTCTTCGAGGTGCTGCTGCTCGCCTCCTACGCCCTGCTGCTGCACGGCGGCGGCAAGGCGCGCATCCAGGCCGGGGTCTACTACGTGGTGCTCAACCTGGCCGGCTCCTCGCTGTTCCTGATCGCGGTGGGCGTGCTCTATGGCGCCACCGGCACCCTCAACATGGCCGACATGGCGGTGCGCCTCGGCGAGCTGCCCGCCGAGCGGGCCGGGCTGGTGACCGCCGGCGGCCTGATGCTGCTGGTGGTGTTCGGCCTGAAGGCCGCGATCCTGCCGCTCTACTTCTGGCTGCCGCGGGCCTACGCCGCCGCCCCGGCGCCGGTGGCGGCGCTCTTTGCCATCATGACCAAGGTCGGCATTTACGCCATCCTGCGGGTCTATTCGCTGGTCTTCGGCGAGCAAGCCGGGCCGCTGGCCGACCTCGAGCAGGCCTGGGTATGGTGGCTGTCGCTGGGCACCCTGGTGGCGGCCGGGGTCGGCGTGCTGGCCGCCCGTGACCTGCGCCTGCTGGTGGCCTACCTGGTGCTGGTCTCGGTGGGCACCCTGCTGGCCGGCATCGGCATGGGCTCGCCGGCCGCCGTCTCCGCCCTGCTCTACTACCTGGTGCACACCACCCTGATCACCGGCGGGCTCTTCCTGCTGGCCGAGCTGATCGGCCTGCAGCGTGGCAAGGCCGGCACCCGCCTGGTCAAGGGCCGCCCCCTGCACCAGGGCGGCTGGCTGGCCGGGCTGTTCTTCGTCGGTGCCGTGGCAGTGGCCGGCCTGCCCCCGCTCTCCGGGGCCATCGGCAAGGCGCTGCTGATGGCTTCGGCCGAGGGGGTCCAGCGCGCCTGGCTGTGGCCGGTCCTGCTGGGCACCGGCCTGTGCGCACTGGTCGCCCTGTCCCGGGCCGGCTCCACGCTGTTCTGGCGCAGCCAGGGGGAGCCGATGGGCCTGCCCCTGCCGCGACGCCAGTGGTTCGGGGTCGCCTGGCTGCTGGGTGCCTCGCCGCTGCTGGTGGTCCTGGCCGGCCCGGTTAGCGACTACACCCGGGCCACCGCCGACCAGCTGGCCAACCCCCGGGTGGTGGTCAACGCCCTGATCAACGATGCCGGAGGCACGCCATGATCAAGCCCCGTCCCTGGCTACCGACCCCGTTGCTGTCGATCCTGCTGCTGGCGGTGTGGCTGCTGCTGGTGCGCAGCACCGCCTTCGGCCAGCTGCTGCTGGGCAGTGTCCTGGCGGTGGTGATCCCGCTGGCCACCCACCGCTTCTGGGATGCCCAGCCCCATGTGGCCCGGCCCTGGCTGCTGCTGCGCTTCGTGCTGCGCGTGCTGGGCGATATCCTCGTCGCCAACATCGAGGTGGCCTGGCTGATCGTCAATCCCTGGCGCCGGCTGCGCCCCCACTTCGTCGAATACCCGCTGATGCTCCAGGACCGTTTCACCATCACCCTGCTGGCCAACACCATCAGCCTGACCCCGGGCACGGTATCGGCCAACCTGCGCCTGGACGGCCGGACGCTGCTGATCCATGCCCTGGACGTGGAGGACGAAGAGGCGCTGATCACGCATATCCGCGAGCGCTACGAGCGGCCGCTGAAGGAGATCTACGAATGCTAGACATTGCCCTGTGGACCAGCATGGCCCTGGTGGTGGCGGCCCTGCTGCTCAACGTCTATCGCCTGACGGTGGGGCCGGACATGCCGGACCGGATCCTCGCGCTGGATACCATGTACGTGAACTCCATCGCGCTGATCGTGCTGATGGGGCTCTGGCTGAACACCAAGACCTACTTCGAGTCGGCGCTGCTGATCGCCATGCTCGGGTTCATCAGCACCGTGGCGGTCTGCAAGTACCTGCTGCGCGGCGACATCATCGAATAGGAGGCCCCATGACGCTGTACGTGCTCCTCGAGGGCGTGATCGCCTTCCTGCTGGTCGCCGGTGGCGCCTTCGCCTTCATCGGCTCACTGGGCATGGCCCACCTGCGCGACTTCTACATGCGCCTGCACGGGCCCACCAAGGCCACCACCCTGGGGATCGGCTGCATGCTGGTGGCCTCGATGCTCTATTTCTGGGTGATCGACGGCAAGCCCGACATCCAGGAGATGCTGATCACGCTGTTCCTGTTCATCACCGCCCCGGTCAGCGCCCACCTGCTGGCCAAGACCGGCCTGCACATGCAGCTGCGGCACGAGGACAAGACCCGCGGCAACCCGCCCGAGCTGCGCGACGAGGAGATCGGCGAGAAGCCGGTGCCCCACCCCGATCGCGGCCACGGCTGACACCGTTCAGGCCCGCCAGTGGCGGGTCCGATGCAGGGTGGACAGGGTTCGACAAGCAGTGGCAGGGCCTACACCCAGCCACCCAGCTCGTTGTCGATGATCGAGAGCAGCGCGGCGATATGGTCGTCGCGATCATTCAGGCAGGGAATGTAGGTGAAGGTCTCGCCGCCGGCTTCGATGAAGGCGTCACGAATCTCCTCCTCGATCTCCTCCAGGGTCTCCACGCAGTCCGACGAGAAGGCCGGCGAGACCACGGCGATGTGCTTCCTCCCCTGGCGGGCCAGTTCGGCGACATGTTCCACGGTCGCCGGCCCCACCCACTCCTCGGGGCCGAACTTGGACTGGAAGGCGGTCTGGATCGCGTCGCCCTCCCAGCCCAGCCGCTCGCGCAGCAGCCGCGTGGTCTTCTGGCACTGGCAGTGGTAGGGGTCACCCTCCAGCAGGTAGCGCTTGGGCACCCCGTGGTAGGAGGCGACCAGCACCTCAGGCGGCGTCTCGGCGGCGTCATAGGCCTCGCGCACGGAGCTCGCCAGGGCATCCAGATAGTCGGGATGCTCGAAGTAGGCGGGCACGGTGCGGATCGCCGGCTGCCACTTGAGCCGCATCAGGGTGCGGAAGGCCTGATCGTTGGCCGTGGCGGTGGTTGGCGAGGCGTACTGCGGATAGAGCGGGAAGAACAGGATGCGCTCGCAGCCAGCCGCCTGCATGCGCTTCAGCACGCTGGCGGTGGAGGGATTGCCGTAGCGCATGCAGAAATCCACCATCACGCCCTCGCCGTACTGGGCGTGCAGCCCCGCCGCGACCTTGCGGGTCTGCTCCCGGGTGATGGTCAGCAGCGGGCTCTCGTCCCTCTCGGTGTTCCAGATACCGCGATAGGCCTCGCCGGACTTGAAGGGGCGCCGCGAGAGGATGATCAGCTGCAGCAGCGGCTGCCATTTCCAGTCCGGGTAGTCGACCACTCGCTTGTCGGAGAGGAACTCGCTCAGGTAGCGGCGCATCGACCAGTAGTCGGTGGCATCCGGCGTGCCCAGGTTGGCCAGCACCACGCCGACCTTCGGCCGTGCCACCGCCGGGTGGTCGGCGGGGGCATGGGCCAGCCGGCCGCTGCCCGGTACATCCAGGTCGGGGGAGGCCTTGTCCGGGTTCGAGGGGGTCATGCGCGAGCTCCTTCGGGTCGATGAGACGATCGCAACTAGTCTATCAGCCCGCTCGCCCCGGGTGGGATGAAGTTGTACTATGATCAGGATTTGTACAGCTTGAGGTAAGTACCATGCCCCGCCCGCTCGTGCTGCTGCTCGGCGACCAGCTCAGCCACGCCATGGCCAGCCTGCGCGACCCGCCGGACGGCACGGTGGTGGCGCTGTGCGAGGTGGCCGCCGAAGGCACCTATGTGCCCCATCATCCCCAGAAGATCGCCCTGATCCTCTCCGCCATGCGCCACTTCGCCACCGAACTTCGCGACAGGGGCCACCGGGTGCACTACAGCGCCCTGGACGACCCGGACAATGCCCAGACGCTGGTCGACGAGGCGGAGCGCCTCGCGGGCCTCTACGGCTGCGACGAGGTCCGCGTGGTGCGCCCCGGCGAGTGGCGGCTGTGGCAGGCGATGCGCGGGCGCGAGGACGCTGCCCTGCCCTGGCGCCTGATGGAAGATGAACGCTTCTTCACCACACCGGAGGAGTTCGCCGCCTGGGCCAAGGGCCGCAAGGCCCCGCGCATGGAGCACTTCTACCGTGAGCAGCGCCGCCGCACCGGCCTGCTGATGGAGGAGGGCAAGCCGTCGGGCGGCCAGTGGAACTTCGACCATGATAACCGCCAGCCGCTGCCCGCATCGCGCGAGGTTCCCGACCCGCCGCACCACCGCCGTGATGCCGTCACGGATGAGGTCCTGGCGCTGGTGGCGGAGCATTTCGGCGAGCACTTCGGCACCCTCGAAAGCTTCCACTGGCCGGTGACGCGCCGTCAGGCGCTGGTGGAGTTGCGCCACTTCATCGAGCACCTGCTCCCCGACTTCGGCCGCTACCAGGATGCCATCCGCGACGCCGAGCCCTTCCTCTTCCACTCCCGGCTCTCCCCGGCCCTCAACCTGGGCCTGCTCTCGCCCCGGGAGGTGTGCGAGGCGGTGGAACGCGAGTATCTCGAGGGGCGCGCGCCGCTCAACTCCGTCGAGGGCTTCATCCGCCAGGTGCTGGGCTGGCGGGAGTATGTGCGCGGCCTCTACTGGACGCGGATGCCCGACTACAAGCGCCGCAACGCCCTGAGGACGCGCCGTGGCCTGCCCGCGGCCTTCTGGAGCGGCGACACCGACCTGCGCTGCCTGAGGCGCGCCATCGAGATGACCCGCGACCATGCCTATGCCCATCACATCCAGCGGCTGATGGTCACCGGCAACTTCGCGCTGCTCTGCGACGTGGCGCCCGAGGCCCTCTGCGACTGGTACCTGGCGGTCTACGCCGATGCCTGCGAATGGGTGGAACTGCCCAACACCTTAGGGATGGTGCTGCATGCCGACGGTGGCCTGATGGGCTCCAAGCCCTACTGCGCCTCGGGGAAGTACATCGACCGCATGTCGGACCACTGCCGGCACTGCCGCTTCGACCCGAAGCAGGCCACGGGGGCCGACGCCTGTCCCTTCAACAGCCTCTACTGGGCCTTCCTGGAGCGCCACGCCGACACCCTGAGCGGCAATCCGCGCATGAAGCTGATCTACGCCAGCCTGCGGCGCATGAGCGATGACAAGCGCGCGGCCCTGCGCGAGCAGGCCGAGGCCTTCCTGGCACGGCTCGATTCCGCACCCGCCTACGGCCAGGGCATGCATCGGGCGGGCTACGAGGCCCCACGGGAGACGACACCATGACACGCCGCGAGACCCTCGAGGCCCGCGCCCCGGCGACCCTCTATCACGACGGTCACTGCCCGCTGTGCCAGCGCGAGGTAGCCTGGCTGGCGCGCCATCCGCATCGCGCGCGGGTCAGGCTGGTGGATATTCAGTCACCGGACTTCGACGCCACCGCGCTGGGCACCAGCTTCGAGGTGATGATGGGCCGGCTGCACCTCCGCGACGCCGGAAACCGCTGGTACATCGGCATGGATGCCAGCCGGGCACTCTACGCGGTGCTGGGCTATCGGCGGCTGGTGTGGTTGAGCACCCTGCCGGGGATCGCGGGCATGCTGGATGCAGGATATCGCGGGTTCGCCCGCCGCCGGGTGCGCCTGGGGCGCTGGCTGGAGCGGCGGCGGAAAGTCAGGGATAGGGGGTAGGGTCAGAAGACCAGCGGCATGCGCGAGGTCAGCGGATCCTGGTAGTGGGCCTCACGACCGATCATCTCGTCGTGGGGCACCTGCTGGACCAGGTAGGCGCGATGGATGCCGGCACGCTTGAGCTCCAGGTAGACGTCATCCAGCGAGCGGAAGAGAATCGGCTTGGCGGCATGGGTCAGCATGTGGCGTTGTCCCTCCACGTCCTCCAGCTCGACCTGGTAGAACCGGCTGCCAGCATGGCCGATCACGCGGATCTCGAAGTTGTCGTGGTGGGCCACGAAGGCTTTCAGTTGCTGGAAATCCATGGGTCCTTCCTCCTGATGTCCGGGTCGATGATGTCGAGATACACGATCGGGCACAGCCTGACTGCACCCGATGACGGTGTCATGTCGTCGACGTTACCTTGCTGTGACCCTGACCATTCCGTCAGGTTCCGGACCTATTGATATTCGGAGGGATCGATCGCCTTGCCGAGGGAGTTGCGGTCCACCCAGTTGCCGGCCTTGGTCTCCTTGTAGCGAAACACCACCCGGTCGCCGATCTGGACCGGCAGTTCGGAATCCTCGGTCTGGTAACTGTAGGCCTCGCCGTCCACCACCAGGTGGTAGCGATAGAGGTCGGGCATCCCCAGCCACTCCTTGAAGGGGCCTTCACGCTCCATCGACTGGAGCTCGCCGCGCCCTTCGAGCTTGGGGGTACGCCGGCGATTGCCGCGTCGGAATCCGCCTGCCATGCTGCCTCCTTCCTGTGTGATTCGAGGGCTCGGCATTATACGGAGCCGGTCTCGGGACTCAAGGGCACGCTCACTCGCCGAAGGCCTCGCGGTAGCTGTCCGGGGCCAGATCCTCGAAGCGGGTGTACTTGCCGATGAACGCCATGTGCACGGTACCGATGGGGCCGTTACGCTGCTTGCCGATGATCAGCTCGGCCAGCCCCTGGCTGTCGGGGTTATCCGGATTGTAGACCTCGTCGCGATAGACGAAGCCGATGATGTCGGCATCCTGCTCGATGGCGCCGGACTCGCGCAGGTCCGACATCACCGGGCGCTTGTTGGGGCGCTGCTCCAGCGAGCGGTTGAGCTGGGAGAGACAGATCACCGGGCAGCCGAACTCCTTGGCCAGCCCCTTCATGGAGCGGGAGATCTCGGAGATCTCGCCGGTGCGGTTCTCGGAGAAGCCGGGGATCTGCATCAGCTGCAGGTAGTCGATCATGATCAGCGAGAGGTTGCCGTGCTCGCGTACCACCCGGCGGATCCGCGAGCGCATCTCGTTGGGCGAGAGCGCGGCGGTGTCGTCGATGAACAGCTGCTTGTCCTTGAGCAGGTTGACCGCCGAGGTCAGGCGTGGCCAGTCCTCGTCCTCCAGCTGGCCGGTACGCACCCGGGTCTGGTCGATGCGCCCCAGCGAGGAGAGCATGCGCAGCATCAAGCCTTCGGCAGGCATCTCCATCGAGAACACCATCACCGGCCGGTCACTCGAGATCACCGCATGCTCGACCAGGTTCATGGCGAACGTCGTCTTGCCCATGGAGGGCCGGCCGGCAATGATCACCAGGTCCGAGGGCTGCAGTCCCGAGGTCATCTCGTCCAGGTCGCGGAAGCCGGTCGAGAGCCCGGTCATCTCGCCCTGCAGGTTGAACAGCTCGTCGATGCGATCCACCGCCTTGGTCAGCAGCTCGCTCATGCCGATCGGCCCGCCCGACTTGGGGCGCTCCTCGCTGATCTGGAACACCAGCCGCTCGGCCTCGTCGACCAGCTCGTCGGCGGGGCGCCCCTGGGGGCTGAAGGCGCCGTCGGCGATCTGGCTGGCCGCACGGATCAGCTTGCGCAGGGTGGCCCGCTCGCGAACGATATCGGCATAGGCGCGGATGTTGCTGGCGGACGGCGTGTTCCTGGCGAGTTCCGCAAGGTAAGCCAGCCCCCCCACGGTGTCGAGCTGGTCGCGCCCCTCCAGCGCCTCGGAGAGGGTCACCACGTCCAGCGGCCGCCCCGCCTCGGCGAGGCCGGCCATGACGTTGAAGATCAGGCGGTGCTCGTAGCGATAGAAGTCATCCGCCACCAGGCGGTCGGCCACGTTGTCCCAGGCCTGGTTGTCGAGCATCAGGCCACCGAGCACGGACTGTTCGGCCTCCAGCGAATGCGGCGGCACCTTGAGGGCGGCGGTTTCCCGGTCGAGGGCGAGGGGTTCGTTCATGGTGCGCGGACCTTCAGGGTGAAAGGGGCAGGCTCATTCTACGCGATGGCACGCCCCGACCCCATGCCCGCAGCAGGACGGCGACGCGAACTCATGACATGACGCATGACACAAAAAGGGGGCAAGGATTCACTCCTCGCCCCCCCTTCAGGCACGCCCGGCGGGCATGCCGTCACGCCGGCCTTACTCGGCCACGACCACCACACGCACGGTGGCATCGACTTCGGCATGCAGGTGCAGGTCGATGTCGTACTCGCCGGTCTGGCGAATCGGGCCCTGCGGCATGCGCACTTCGCTCTTGGCGACCTCGATCCCGGCGCTGGAGATGGCCTCGGCCAGGTCACGCGGACCGATCGAGCCGAACAGCTTGCCCTCATCGCCTGACTTGGCGACCAGCGACAGTTCGATGTCGTTGAGCTGTTCGGCACGCGACTCGGCCACGGCCTTGCGCTCTGCGGCCTGGGCCTCGAGCTCGGCACGCTGGGCCTGGAAGGCCTCGATGTTCTCCTTGGTAGCCGGAACGGCGAGGCCGTAGGGCACCAGGTAGTTGCGGCCATAGCCGGGCTTGACGGTGACCTGGTCACCCAGACCGCCCAGCTTGCCAATCTTGTCGAGCAGAATGACGTCCATTCTCGTAAACCTCTTGTCAGTGGCTGCGGGCCAGTCGTCCGCGGAAGTCCGCGAACGTGTCGATGAAGGCCGCGAGCAGCACGATGAGAATCATGGGCCAGGTGGTGATCAGCAGCACATAGAAGGCGACCAGCCACAGCCCGTTCATTCCCTTCAATCCGATAAAACCATGCACCAGCGCGATGCCGGCCACCAGCAGCGGCACCCAGGCCAGCATGCCCAGGGCAGGGAGCTCAAGGACGGCCCCCAGCACCCCGAGCACTACCAGCACGGCGAGCTCCCGGGGCGCCAGGCGCAGGCCGTGGAACTCCTCGCGGAATCCACCGGGATTATAGAGCCCGGCCTGCCAGCCGCGCGCCAGGGCCAGACAGGCCACCGCGGCGAGCAGCACGATCAGCGCGGTCACGCCGCTGATCAACAGGCTGGCCAGCTGCTCGGTGTCCATACCCTGGCGGGAGAGCTCGGCGAGCATCGCCGCGATATCCGGCGACCCCTGGCGCAGCTGCTCCAGTACCGGGCCAGCGCCGCCCGGCGGCAGGAAGATGTCCAGCTGGATCATCGCTGCCCCGGCCAGGGTGCCGGCGAGGAGTGCCTCGCTCCAGCGCAGCCGCGAGCGCAGCACCACCGCCATCAGCACCACCAGCAGGACGCTGGCCAACGGGATGACATCTCCCTGGGTCCACCACCAGCCAGCCGGCACCGCCGCGGCGATGATCACCGGCAGCGACGCGGCCAGGCCGTGTCGCAGTGTGACCAGCGCCGCCACGGCGGCCCCCAGCCAGAACAGCCAGGGAATCGCGGTGGCCACGGCCGCCCCGGCGGCGGCGTGGGGCGTACCGCGCATCATCCAGCGGGCGACGGGCAACATCACGCGCGGTGCATTACTGGTGGCTGTCGGTGTAGGGCAGCAGCGCCAGGTAGCGTGCCCGCTTGATCGCGGTGGACAGCTGGCGCTGGTAACGGGCCTTGGTCCCGGTGATGCGGCTGGGAACGATCTTGCCGGTCTCGGTGACGTAGGCCTTGAGCGTGTCCAGATCCTTGTAGTCGATCTGCTTCACGCCTTCAGCGGTGAAACGACAGAACTTGCGGCGACGGAAAAAGCGTGCCATGGGGAAGACTCCTTCAGAGGTGCGAGGGGATGACTCAGGCGGATTCGGTGCTGCGCGGCTTCTCGTCGCGACGGACACGCTTCTCTTCCACCGGCTTCATCATCGGTGAGGCCTCGGTGATGGCTTCCTTGGCACGAACCACCAGGCTGCGGATGATGGCGTCGTTGAAGCGGAAGATGTTCTCGATCTCGTCGAGGGTCTCGCCGCTGCACTCGACATTCATCAGCACGTAGTGAGCCTTGTGGATCTTGTTGATCGGGTAGGCCAGATGGCGACGGCCCCAATCCTCGAGGCGATGCACGGTGCCGCCGTTCTCGGTGACGAGGCCGGTATAGCGCTCGACCATGGCCGGGACCTGCTCGCTCTGGTCCGGGTGGACCATGAAGACGATCTCGTAGTGACGCATGGGATCTCCTTGCGGTTTGGCAGCTTCCACAGTGGCGACCTCGTGTCGCTCAGGGGAAGCAAGGAGTGATTGTCATTAAGACAGGAAGACCCGCTCGTAAGACGAGCGGGCGCAGGTATTCTAATGATACAGGGCCCGACTGGCAAGGCGGGCGTGGCTCAGTCGCCTGCCGATGCCCCCTGGCGCTGGCGCACTGCCTCGAAGAGGCAGATCCCGGTCGCCACCGAGACATTGAGGCTGGAGACGCTGCCGGCCATGGGCAGCTTGACCAGAGTATCGCAGGCCTCGCGGGTGAGGCGACGCATCCCCTTGCCCTCGGCCCCCATCACCAGCGCCGAGGGGCCGGTGAAGTCGGCCTCGAAGAGACTCGCCTCGGCCTCGCCGGCGGTGCCGGTGATCCACACGCCGAGCGCCTTGAGCTTGGCCATGGCGCGGGCCAGGTTGGTGACCTGGTAGACGGGCATGCTCTCGGCGGCCCCGCAGGCCACCTTGCGCACCATGGCATTCAGCGGCGCCGCCCGGTCCTTGGGCACGATCACCCCGTGCACCCCCGCGGCATCGGCGCTGCGCAGGCAGGCACCGAAATTGTGCACATCGGTGACGCCATCGAGCACCAGCAGCAGCGGCGGCGCCTCATGGGGCCAGCCCTCGAGCCTCAGCCACAGCGAGGTTTCGCCCTCGAAGGCGAGCGGCGTGGCGAAGGCGACGATGCCCTGGTGGGAGGCGCCCTGGGCGAGACGGTCGAGCTCGTCCCGGGGACGCGAGTGGAGGCGCGCCCCTCCCTGGCGGGCCACCTCGACCAGCTCCGCCAGGCGCGTGCCGGCACTGCCCTCCTGGACCCAGACCTCGCGGGGCACCTCGCCGCGGTCGAGCAGCGCCCGCACCGCATGCACCCCAAACACCGCGTCGAGCCCCCCCGGCGGCGCCGGCGCCCGAGGCGCCTCCCTGCCGGGGTGTCGACGCGCCTTGCGCTCCTGCCCCGGCCTGCTGTCGTGCCGGGACTTGTGGCCTGACGCCATCAGCCGCGCGCCCTGGAGCGACGAGGGCCACGCCGGCGCCGGCCGCTCTTGCCCGACTTGTCACCGGGCTTGCCGGCACCCGCCTCCGCAGGCTTGTCGCCCCCGCGGCGCTTGCGTGCCGTCCGCTTGGGGCGCGGCTTGTCATCGGCCAGCTCGAAGTCGATCTTGCGATCGTCCAGGTCGACGCGGGCCACCTGTACGGTGACGCCGTCGCCCAGGCGGTAGCTCATGCCGCTGCGCTCGCCCTTGAGGCGGTGCTTCTCGGGCTCGTAGTGGTAGTAGTCGGAGGGCAGCGAGGTGACATGCACCAGCCCCTCCACATAGACCTCGTCGAGGCGCACGAAGATGCCGAACTGGGTCACCGAGGCGATGCTGCCGTCATAGACCTCGCCGAGCTTGTCGGACATGAACTCGCACTTGAGCCAGTCCTCCACGTCGCGGGTGGCGTCGTCGGCACGCCGTTCGGTCATCGAGCAGTGCTCGCCGAGCTCGAGCATCTGCTCGAAGGTGTAGGGTGCCCACTTACTGGGCGGCTCCACGCTCGCCCCCTCGGCCCGCAGCACGGTATTGGTCTGGCGCGGGCCACGGATCACCGAACGGATGGCGCGATGAACCAGCAGGTCCGGGTAGCGACGGATCGGCGAGGTGAAGTGCGCATAGGCCGGATAGGCCAGGCCGAAGTGGCCATCGTTCTGCGGCGAATAGACCGCCCGGCTCATGGAGCGCAGCATCACCGTCTGGATGACATCGGCATCGTCGCGCCCCTTGATCGCCTCGGCCAGGTCACGGTAGTCCTGGGGGGTCGGGTCGTCACCGCCACCCAGCGACAGGCCCAGCTCGTTGAGGAACAGGCGCAGCTTGTCGAGGCGCTCCGGCGAGGGCTTCTCGTGGATGCGATAGAGCGCCGGCAGGTCGTGCTTGTCGAGGAAACGCGCCGTGGCCACGTTGGCCGCCAGCATGCACTCCTCGATGATCTTGTGGGCATCGTTGCGCGAGCGCGGGACGATCTTCTCGATCTTGCGCTCATCGTTGAAGACGATGGCCGTCTCGGTGGTCTCGAAGTCGATGGCGCCCCGCTCCACCCGGGCCTCGCGCAGCAGCGTATAGAGCGAGTGCAGGTTCTTCAGCGACGGCACCAGCTCGCGGTACTCCTCGCGCAGGGCGTCGCCCTCTTCCCCCTCGTCGTCGAGGATGGCGGCGACCTTGTTGTAGGTAAGGCGCGCATGGGACTGGAACACCGCCTCGTAGAACCGGTAGCGGCTGATCGCCCCGTTCTGGGAGATGTTCATCTCGCAGACCAGCGCCAGGCGATCCACCGCCGGGTTCAGCGAGCAGAGCCCGTTGGAGAGCAGCTCCGGCAGCATCGGCACCACCTGGCCCGGGAAGTACACCGAGTTGCCGCGGGTGATCGCCTCCTGGTCCAGGGCACTGCCGGGACGTACGTAGTGGGAGACGTCGGCGATGGCCACCAGCAGCTTCCAGCTGCCCGACTTGGTCTTCCAGGCACAGACGGCGTCGTCGAAGTCCTTGGCGCTCTCGTCGTCGATGGTCACCAGCGGCACGTCACGCAGGTCGATGCGGGCGTGCTTGTCCTGCTCGGCCACCTCGGCGGACATGCCGGCGATCTGGTCGTGGACATCCGGCGGGAACTCGGCGGGGATCTCGTAGCTGCGGATGGCAATGTCGATCTCCATCCCGGGATCCATGCGCTCGCCGAGCACCTCGACCACCTCGCCCACCGGCTGCACCCGGGTCTCGGGCTGCTGGACGATCTTCGCCGAGATCACCTGGCCGTCCTGGGCACCGCCACAGGCGCTGTGGGGAATGATGACCTCCTGGGTGATACGGGCGTTCTCGGGGATCAGCACCCCGAACTCCGGGGTGTTGGCGCGGTAGACGCCGACGATGGTCTGGGTGTTGCGCGCGAGCATCTCGACGATGGTGGCCTCGTCACGGCCCCGGCGGTCACGCCCGCTGACGCGCACCAGCACATGGTCGCCATGGAAGACGCGGCGCATCTGCCGCGGCGGCAGCACCAGGTCGGGCTTCTTGCCGTCGTCGCGCAGCAGGAAGCCGAAGCCGTCGCGGTGCCCCAGCACCTTGCCCTTGATCAGGTCGAGCTTGTCGATCAGCGCATAGGCGCCGCGGCGGTTGCGCAGCACCTGGCCATCGCGCTCCATCGCTGCCAGGCGCCGGCGAACCGCCTCCTGGAGCTCCTCGTCCTCGAGGCCCAGCTGCTGGCTCATCGCCTCGTGGGTGAGCGGCTTGCCGACCTCCTCCAGGCGAGCGAGCAGGTACTCACGGCTGGGAGCGGGCTTGTCGTACTTGTGGGCTTCGCGTTTGGCGTGCGGATCGTCGCTGAGCGTCCAGTGGGTCATGCGGTGGGAATCCTTGGCGGCATCGGGAGCAGCGTGATCGAAAGGGCGCGGGGACGACGTCCGGCGCGTGGCATCTGGTATTGCGGGTCGATTGTCATGGGCGCAGTATAGCGCCGGTGCCCCCGTCACCCAACCATGGCGGCGCCGGCGACGCCTGGCAGACGGCAAAAAATCCTGCTCGGCGGGGCCGGATGCGCTTGCATCGGCGAACGAATCCGGTACCATACGCCTCGCCTGCCCAGATGGCGGAATTGGTAGACGCGCTAGCTTCAGGTGCTAGTGTCCTTATGGACGTGGAGGTTCAAGTCCTCTTCTGGGCACCATCGGTATTCCGTCGACCCTCGACCGGATGCCAGGGAGTTCGCTCCCACGCTCTTTGTCAGCTCGAATCGCTCGTGTTCGCCCAGGTGGCGGAATTGGTAGACGCGCTAGCTTCAGGTGCTAGTGTCCTTATGGACGTGGAGGTTCAAGTCCTCTCCTGGGCACCATCGCTCAAGCGATGCTCGCGAACACGACGACAGCATGATGCGCCCAGGTGGCGGAATTGGTAGACGCGCTAGCTTCAGGTGCTAGTATCCTTACGGATGTGGAGGTTCAAGTCCTCTCCTGGGCACCACTTCTTCTCGCGTCATGCAGACGAGACCACATAGCAGCCCCCACAGGAAACCGCGACACCATGCTCGCGGTTTTTTTGTGCCCGCCGTTCAGAAGCGCCCGGGCAGCCTGGCCACGGCCTCGAGCCCCCAGCCCGCGGTCTCCACCTCGGCCTCCAGTGCCGCGGCAGCCGCCTCGGGCAGCTGCGGGAAGAAGTCCAGGCCGGTGCGCACCTCCAGCTCATCGATGCTGACCAGGAAGTCATCCAGCGGCTCGTCGCCCACCACCCGCTGCGGCATGAGGAAGGCCAGGGCACGCGGCTGCTCGCCCGGCACCACCAGGATCTTGTAGAAGGCCTCGGGCACCTCCACCAGACCGACCCGGTTGAGCACGTTGTCCCGGAACGGCGCCGGGAAGACCGGGCCGGTGATCACCTGAAGGGTTCCGAAGCGAGGCACGAAGCGGTCCATCACCACCTCTTCCAGGCGCTGCCAGAGGCGCCGGTTGAGCTCGGGCCGCTGGGGCGACATGTTGCTCATCAGGAAGGTGTCGCGCTGCGCTTCCCTGCCATGGACCGCGGCGATGGCATAGTTGGGGGCAAGATGCCCCCGGTCATAGCCGCTGCCGAAATAGCTTTCCGGCGCGATCGGCCAGAGGGCCCGCCAGTCGCGCTGGAAGCCGGGACGCGGGCCGGCGCCGGGGTCCTCGACCGGGTGCAGCAGATAGCTGACCCACAGCGGGTTGACCCGCACGTCGGACCATCCCACCAGGAAGCCGTCGTTGCGCAGCACGCGGTGAAAGCTCAGCGGGGTGAGCTCCTGCCAGGTGGTGACGCCCTGCCAGCTGAGCCCGTCACGCAGCTCGCGCTCCTGGAAGTGCCAGAGCCCGGTGGCCACGGCCACGAACAGCGCCGTGATGCCGAAGCGCCGCACCTGGCGACGCCAGCGGTTGGCGGTGCGCCTTCGTCTTGCTGCCATGCCTGACCCTTCCCTGTCCGATCATGCGACGAGCCGCGGGGCCCGTGCCTTCCCTCACCAGCCCAGCGAGAACATGGTCTCCAGGTCGTGCCGGGAGTGGACCTGCATGGCATTGAGCGTCTCGGTGTCGCGAATGCCCTCGACGGCATTGAGGCGCCCGGTCACCAGCTCGGCCAGGCTCTCGAAGTCACGGGTGCGCGCGATGGCCACCAGGTCGTAGCGGCCACAGGTGGAATAGACCTCGCTGATCCCCTCGACATCGGCCAGCCGCTCCGCCACGGCCTTCACCTGGCCCTTCTCGGCGTTGATCAGAATCACCGCGTTCTGCATCGGACATCTCCCTGCTCTGCGCGCTTGCGCGCACGTCTCGTTGTGCGGCCGACCGGCCACCGAAGCTGGCGCGAGTATAGCAGCGCCATCCAGGTCGCTGAACCGAGGGGCCACCCGCGGGGTCCGGGGCTTCCCTCCATGGCCGTCGACTGTGCGGCGGATTGCCGCACAGGCCGCGGCCGGTTCGCGAACCCCCCATCAGTTTACTACCATAGAGCGAACGAACTCCGCAGGGACGCGCCTGTCGGACCAAGAGGTGGCTCGACCACCCGCCAAGAAGAAACGGGCACCACCCATGCCCACCGTGACCCCAGACCCACCGTGATGAGACAAGGAGAGACCATGGCCGACCATAGCCGTCGTGACTTCATGCGTAACAGCCTGCTGGGCCTTGCCGCCCTGCCCCTCGGCGCCGGCATCCTGTCGAAGAGCGCCTTCGCCCAGGACCTGCCGCGTCTCGACCCGAGCGCCGAGCAGGCCCAGGCCCTGAACTACGTCGAGAACGCCAGCGAGGCCAGCGACCATCCCGCCTACGAGGAGGGCGAGCGCTGCGACAACTGCATGTTCTTCCAGGCCGACAGCCAAGGCTGTCAGCTCTTCCCGCAGAACAGCGTAGAGCCGGCCGGCTGGTGCCAGTCCTGGACCGCACAGGCCTGACCCGAGGCCGCAAGGCCTGAACGAAGGAAAAGACCCGCGCCGGTGGCGCGGGTCTTCTCGTTCCAGCCTGCCCTTCGGTCCCGGCGGCCTCTCAGTCGCGCCGCTCCTCCTCGGGCAAGGGCCAGTGATAGCGGCGCACCACCTCCTCGTCCTGCACCGACTCCAGCCGAACCGGAAAGCCCCACAGCTGGTGGAGGTGGCGGATGACCGGATAGACGCTGCGCGCCAGCGGACGCCGACTGTCCTGGACGTGGCGCAGGGTCAGTGAACGGTCGCCGCGGATGTCCGCCGAGTAGACCTGGATATTGGGCTCGCGTACCGCCAGCGCGTACTGGGTGGCGAGGGACTCGCGGATGCGCCGATAGCCGCGCTCGTCGTGGATCGCCGCCACCTCCAGCATCTCCTCCTGGTCGTCGTCGACCACCATGAACAGCTTGAGGTCGCGGATCACCTTGGGTGACAGGAACTGCTGGATGAAGGATTCGTCCTTGAAGTTCTTCATGGCGAACTCCAGGGTCTCACGCCAGTCGCCGCCAGCGGTATCGGGGAACCAGTGGCGGTCCTCTTCGGTCGGTGCCTCGCAGATGCGCCGCAGGTCGGTGAAGATGGCGAAGCCCAGCGCATAGGGGTTGATGCCGCTGAAGTAGGGGCTGTCGAAGGCCGGCTGGTTGACCACCGCGGTATGCGACTGCAGGAACTCCAGCATCAGCCCCTCATCCACCAGGCCCTCATCGAAGAGCCGGTTCATCAGGGTGTAGTGCCAGAAGGTCGCCCACCCCTCGTTCATCACCTGAGTCTGGCGCTGGGGATAGAAGTACTGAGCCAGCTTGCGCACGATGCGCACCACCTCGCGCTGCCAGGGGGCCAGCAGCGGGGCGTTCTTCTCGATGAAGTAGAGCAGGTTCTCCTGGGGCTCCGGGGGATAGCGGCCGCCCTCGTGAAGGCCCAGCGGATCCTCCTCATCGGCCATGCCGGGCAGCGCATCCCCGCGTGGGCGGTTCGGGATGGTGCGCCACAGGGTGTTGACCTGGGCCTGGAGGTGCGCCTCGCGCTCCTTCTGGCGCCGCGCCTCCTCGGCGGCGGAGACCGGCGAGGGGCGCTTGTAGCGATCGACACCATAGTTCTGCAGGGCGTGGCAGGCATCCAGCAGCTGCTCCACCGCGGCCACGCCGTGGCGCTCCTCGCACTCGCTGATGTACTTGCGGGCGAACACCAGGTAATCGACGATGGAGGAGGCATCCGTCCAGGTGCGGAACAGGTAGTTGCCCTTGAAGAAGGAGTTGTGGCCATAGCAGGCGTGGGCCATGACCAGCACCTGCATCATCAGGGTGTTCTCCTCCATCAGGTAGGCGATGCACGGGTCGGAGTTGATCACCAGTTCGTAGGCCAGCCCCATCTGGCCGCGACGATAGGCCTGCTCCACGGCCAGGAACTGCTTGCCGAAGGACCAGTGGTGATAGCCCACCGGCATGCCCACGCTGGCGTAGGCATCCATCATCTGCTCGGTGGTGATGACCTCGATCTGGTTGGGATAGGTATCCAGGCGATACTCGTCCGCCAGGCGTGCAATCTCCTCCTCGAAGGCGTCGAGGATCTCGAAGTTCCAGTCGGAACCGGTGGCGATGGGCTTGCGTCGGGTCATGCTGCCTCCTCGGGCCGCCTGCTCTGGCGATCACGTGCTGGCAATGCGGCGCTTGAACAGCTCGCGGAAGACCGGGTAGATGTCCCCGGCCTCGACGATCTGGCGCATGGCGAAGCGCTCGTCATACTCCGCCTCCACTCGCTCGTACTCTTCCCACAGCGCCTGGTGGGCATGAGGGGTGATTTCCACGTAGGTGAAGTACTGCAGCCGCGGCATCAGGCGCTTGACGAGCAGGTCGCGACAGGTGATGGAATCGTCGTCCCAGTTGTCGCCATCCGAGGCCTGGGCCACGTAGAGGTTCCACTGCCCGGGGGGGTAACGCGCCTCGATGATCTCGTCGACCAGCGTCAGGGCGCTGGAGACGATGGTGCCGCCGGTCTCCCGGGAATAGAAGAACTCCTCCTCGTCGACCTCCTTGGCCGCGGTGTGGTGGCGCACGAAGACCAGCTCGACCTTCTCGTAGTTGCGCTCGAGGAACAGATAGAGCAGCAGGAAGAAGCGCTTGGCGATATCCTTGTGGGCCTGGGTCATGGAGCCCGAGACGTCCATCACGCAGAACATCACCGCCTTGCTCGAGGGCTGCGGCTGGTCGACCAGGTTGTTGTAGCGCAGGTCGTAGGTATCGATGAAGGGCACCGCCTCCAGGCGCTTCTCCAGGCGCTCGATCTCCGCCTTGAGCTCGGTGATGCGGGCGGGGTTGCGCAACACCGGGTCCTTGCGCTCCTCCTCGGCCAGCGCCTCCAAGGCCTCGCGCAGGGCCCGGCGGATCGGCGCACGCATGGCGATGCGCCGGGCCTGGGCCTCGCGCATGGAGCGCACGATGTTGATGCGCGCCGGCACCCCCTCCTTGGAGACCCCCGCCCGCACGGGGCGCACCTCGTCGAGGTCCACCAGGTTCTTGCGCTCCAGGTGGGGCAGTTCCAGGCCGTCGAAGACGAAGTCGAGGAACTCCTCGCGACTCAGGGTGAAGGCGAACTCGTCCATGCCCTCGCCCTGGTTGGAGGCACCGCCCTCCCCGGCGCCGTCACCCCCCCCGCCACCGCCGGGGCGGCGCAGCCGGTCCCCCTCGACGAACTCCTGGTTGCCCGGCGCGATGATGGCGCGCTTGCCCCCCGGGCCGTGCTGGAAGACCGGCTCGGAGATGTCCCGAGCGGGAATCGAGACCTTCTCGCCGCGCTCCATGTCGGTGATCGAGCGGCGGTTCACCGCCTCCTCGACCGACCGCTTGATATGGGTGCGGTAGCGGTCGAGGAAGCGCTGGCGGTTGACCGCGCTCTTGTGCTTGGCATTGGCTCGACGATCGATGAAATAGGTCATGACGACCTCCTCGGCCTACTGCGACTTGCGAACCCGCAGGTACCACTCGGAGAGCAGGCGCACCTGCTTCTCGGTGTAGCCGCGGTCGACCATGCGTGCCACGAAGTCCTCGTGCTTCTTCTGGTCCGCCGTCGAGGCCTTGGCGTTGAAGGAGATCACCGGCAGCAGCTCCTCGGTGTTGGCGAACATCTTGTGCTCGATCACCCCCCGCAGCTTCTCGTAGGACTGCCAGCTGGGGTTCATGCCGTTGTTCTGGGCACGGGCCCGCAGCACGAAGTTGACCACTTCGTGGCGGAAGTCCTTGGGGTTGGAGATGCCCGCCGGCTTCTCGATCTTCTCCAGCTCCTCGTTGAGGGCCTGGCGGTCGAGGAACTCGCCGGTCTCGGGGTCGCGATACTCCTGGTCCTGGATCCAGAAATCGGCGTAGGTGACGTAGCGGTCGAAGATGTTCTGGCCGTACTCGGAATAGGACTCGAGATAGGCCGTCTGGATCTCCTTGCCGATGAAGTCGACGTAACGCGGGGCCAGGAACTCCTTGATGAAGCGCAGGTAGCGCTCGAAGGTCTCGCGGGGAAGCTGCTCCTGTTCCAGGCGCTGCTCGAGGACGTAGAGCAGGTGAACCGGGTTGGCCGCGATCTCGGTATTATCGAAGTTGAACACCTTGGAGAGGATCTTGAAGGCGAAACGCGTCGACAGTCCCTCCATGCCCTCGTCGACCCCGGCCGCATCGCGGTATTCCTGGATCGACTTGGCCTTGGGGTCGGTGTCCTTGAGGTTCTCGCCGTCGTAGACCCGCATCTTGGAGTAGATGCTGGAATTCTCAGGCTCCTTGAGCCGCGACAGCACCGAGAACTGGGCCAGCATGCGCAGGGTATCCGGCGCGCAGGGTGCCTCGGCCAGCGAGGAGTGCTCGAGCAACTTCCTGTAGATGTTGATCTCCTCGGAAACCCGCAGGCAGTAGGGCACCTTGACCATGTAGACGCGGTCGAGGAAGGCCTCGTTGTTGCGGTTGTTGCGGAAGGTCTGCCACTCGCTCTCGTTGGAGTGAGCCAGCACCACGCCGTCGAAGGGGATCGCCCCCATGCCCTCGGTGGGGTTGTAATTGCCCTCCTGGGTCGCCGTCAGCAGCGGGTGGAGCACCTTGATCGGTGCCTTGAACATCTCGACGAACTCCATCAGCCCCTGGTTGGCACGGCACAGGCCACCGGAGAAGCTGTAGGCGTCCGGATCATCCTGGGAGTAGAGCTCGAGCTGGCGGATGTCTACCTTGCCGACCAGTGAAGAGATGTCCTGGTTGTTCTCGTCGCCGGGCTCGGTCTTGGAGATGGCGATCTGGTTGAGTCGTGAGGGGTAGAGGCGCACCACCCGAAATTCGGAGATGTCGCCGCCATACTCCTTGAGGCGCTTGGCCGCCCAGGGCGACATCACGCTCTTGAGGTAGCGCTGCGGAATGCCGTACTCCTTCTCCAGCAGCTCGCCATCCTCCTCGGGAGAGAAGAGCCCCAGGGGCGACTCGTAGACCGGCGAACCCTTGATGGCATAAAAGGGCACCTTCTCCATCAGCAGCTTGAGCCGCTCGGCCAGGGATGACTTGCCGCCCCCCACCGGCCCCAGCAGGTAGAGGATCTGCTTGCGCTCCTCGAGCCCCTGGGCGGCATGCCGGAAGTAGGCGACGATCTGCTCGATGGCCTCTTCCATGCCGTAGAACTCGGCGAAGGCCGGGTAGCGGCGGATCACCTTGTTGGAGAAGATGCGGGACAGCCGCGGATCCTTTGCGGTATCGATCACCTCTGGCTCGCCGATGGCCTCCAGCATCCGCTCGGCCGCCGTGGCGTAGGCCACGGGCTCCCGACGGCAAAGTTCCAGGTACTCCTGCAGGCTCATCTCTTCCTGCTGGACGCGAGCGAAGCGGTTCTGCACATGATCGAAGATGCTCATCGATGCCTCCTGTATGCCCGGTTCCCCGGCCACTCTGACATGGTGATGGCAGGCCGGGGGTGGGTCTCATCAGCGTAGACAGCATCAGCGGATAACGGTTTGCCTCACCAATCAACGCACCCGAGCCCTCACACCTGAGAGCCCGGCGAGCGCCACTGGGTTCATGAGGAATCGCGAAAGATTAAACGCTGAAACGACGCTGTCTGCCGGAGACGGGCAGCGGATGGCAGGCAGGGACAGGCGGCCGACACCCTGGCCGCGGCGGGCGTCAGAGCCGAGCAGCCAGCCGGGTTCCCTGCTCGATGGCGCGACGGGCATCGAGCTCCGCCGCCTCGTCGGCACCGCCGATGACATGCACGGCCACCCCGGCCGCCCGAAGCGGCGCGAGCAGCTCCCGCACCGGTTCCTGGCCCGCACAGACCACGATGGTATCGACCTCGAGACAACGCGGTTCGCCATCGATGCGCAGATGCAGCCCCTCGTCGTCGATGCCGAGATACTCGCAGCCGGCCAGCATCTCGACCCCGCGATGCTTGAGCGAGGCCCGGTGCACCCAGCCGGTGGTCTTGCCGAGCCCCTTGCCCGGCTTGCTGGCCTTGCGCTGCAGCAGGACGACCTGGCGGGGCGTCGCGGGTCGTTCGGCCGCCCTGAGGCCGCCGCGATGCGAGACGCCCAGGTCCACCCCCCACTCATCGCACCAGGCCGCGACCGACGGTGCGGCGTCGCCGGCGTGGGTCAGGAGCTCCGCCACGTCGAAGCCGATGCCCCCGGCGCCGATGATCGCCACGCGCCGGCCGACCCGCTCGGGATGGGTGATCGCCGTCGGGTAGCCGATGACCTTCGGATGGTCGATGCCCGGCATGGCGAGGCGCCGTGGCCGCACGCCGGTGGCCAGCACCACCGCGTCGAAGTCGCGCAGGGCCTGGACATCCGCCTCGGTCCCCAGCCGCACCGTGACGCCCAGCCTGTCGAGCATCACCCGGTAGTAGCGCAGGGTCTCGTCGAACTCCTCCTTGCCGGGAATCCGCCGCGCATGGTTGAACTGGCCGCCCAGCTCTGTCCCGCGCTCGAACAGGGTCACGGCATGGCCGCACTGGGCCGCAGTGACCGCGGTGGCAAGCCCGGCGGGACCAGCGCCCACCACGGCGATGGCCTGCGGCGCAGCGACCGGGCCGACCACCAGCTCCGTCTCGTGACAGGCCCGCGGATTGACCAGGCAGGAGGTCACCCGGCCCAGGAAGACCTGGTCCAGGCAGGCCTGGTTGCAGGCGATGCAGGTGTTGATCTCCTCGCTGCGTCCCGCGGCGGCCTTGCTCACCCAGGCCGGGTCGGCCAGGAAGGGACGTGCCATGGAGACCATGTCGGCATGCCCCTCGGCGAGGACCCGCTCGGCGACCTCCGGCATGTTGATGCGGTTGGTGGTGATCAGCGGTACAGAGAGTTCGGCCTTCATGCGCCGGGTCACCTCGGTGAAGGCGGCCCGCGGCACGCTGGTGACGATGGTGGGGATGCGCGCCTCGTGCCAGCCGATGCCGGTGTTGATCACATCGACCCCGGCGGTCTCCAGGGCGCGCCCCAGGGCGACGACCTCCTCGAAGGTGCTGCCCTCCTCCACCAGATCGATCATCGAGAGCCTAAAGATGATCAGGAACGCCTGGCCCACGGCCTCGCGAATCCGCCGTACGATCTCCACCGGGAAGCGCAGGCGGTTCTCGAGGCAGCCGCCCCAGGCATCGTCGCGATGGTTGGTCCGGGGGCAGATGAACTGGTTGATGAGGTAGCCCTCGGACCCCATCACCTCGACACCGTCGTAACCGGCCTCCCGGGCCAGTTTCGCGCAGCGCACGTAGGCCTCGATACGCGCCTCGACCTCGTCGCCGGCGAGCTCCCGGGGGGTGAAGGGGTTGATGGGGGCCTGGAGCGCCGAGGGCGCCACCAGCTCGGGCGTATAGGCGTAGCGCCCGGCATGCAGGATCTGCAGGCAGAGGCGACCGCCGGCCGCGTGCACGGCATCGACCACGCCACGGTGTTCCGCCACCTGCTCGGGCCGCTCGAGGGTCGCCGCCCCCTGGAAGACGGCCCCCTCGGGATGGGGCGCGATACCGCCGGTAACGATCAGCCCGACCCCCTCCCGGGCACGCTCGGCGTAGAAGGCCGCCAGTCGCGCGAAGCCGCCCGGCGCCTCCTCGAGATTGGTGTGCATCGAGCCCATCAGCACCCGGTTGGGCAGTGTCAGGTGGCCGACCTTCAGGGGTCGGAACAGCTGGGGATAAGCACTCACGGCAGGATCCTCACGGTCGTAACGGCGGTCGATTCAAACAACTGTATGATAGTCGAGCCACATGACGCAAAGGCTCATCGACAAGCGTCACCGGAGAGCAAGGGACAGATACCCGGGCACCAACGAGACAGCCCCGAGGCCTGAAGGGCCTCGGGGCTGAAGAATTCGTGTGCAGATGGCGGACCGGACGGGACTCGAACCCGCGACCTCCGGCGTGACAGGCCGGCATTCTAACCGACTGAACTACCGGTCCGCGTGGTGGGTGATACCGGACTCGAACCAGTGACCCCCAGCATGTGAGGCTGGTGCTCTAACCAACTGAGCTAATCACCCACGCGTTACTGCAAGCTTGCTGCTGTCGTCATGCCATCATGGCGGACCGGACGGGACTCGAACCCGCGACCTCCGGCGTGACAGGCCGGCATTCTAACCAACTGAACTACCGGTCCGCAAGATGACCTGCGACAGGGAAGAACATGGCGGACCGGACGGGACTCGAACCCGCGACCTCCGGCGTGACAGGCCGGCATTCTAACCAACTGAACTACCGGTCCGCTGCACTCTTCCTGCGACATGATCGGGCATCGCCGAGGCGATGGTGGGTGGTACAGGGTTCGAACCTGTGACCCCCAGCTTGTAAGGCTGGTGCTCTCCCAGCTGAGCTAACCACCCCCGGTCACGTGGCGCTGCATTCTACAGGGGCCCCGACCAATGTCAACGCTTTTCGCATCGCCACAGGGGCACGCCCGCAGGCCAAGAACCTCCGCCCTTTCATCGACTTGCCCGCATCGCCCGCAATGCGGGAGTTTCAGGCGTGGGCGATCATGAAGGCGGCGATCGCCGCCGCCCCCTCGTCGATCAGTTCCGCCTGGGTCCTGCCCGAGGCGCGACGCGGCTTCCAGTCATGGTCGCCGTCCTCGAGCCAGTGCAGCCGCGCCGTGCCGGGGAGCGCATAGCCCGTCACCTCGTCGCGGGTGCCGAAGGGATCCCGACTGCCCTGCACCACCAGGGTCGGACAGCCCAGCAGCGGCCAGTGGGAGAGCCGCAGGCGCTCGGGCCTGCCGGGCGCATGGAAGGGGTAGCCACACAGCACCAGGCCGGGGGCACCGTCGCGGGCCGCGAGCAGGCTGGCGACACGCCCACCCAACGACTTGCCACCCAGCCAGGGGGGCGGAAGGTCCTGGTGCGACACGCTGTCGCACCAGTGGAGCAGTTCATCGACCAGGCGATCGACCCTCGGCGGCGGCCGCCGCCGGCCTTCGCGGCGCATCTGCTGCAGGTAGGCGAACTCCATGGCCAGCGTCTGGACCCCCACCCCGGCCAGGGCATCACGCAACCGTTGCAAGAAGGTTGAATCCTGACCCGCACCGGCGCCATGGGCGATCAGCAGCCGGCCCGCCCGGCACTCGCCACGCACTTCCAGGGGGCCGAGGCCCTCGATATTCCAGCCGCCGGTCTCGCCATCCCGCAGCAATCGGTGCAGGGTTTCGCGGTCGATGGGCGACGAATCCCGACAAAAACGGTCTGACAATTTCAGCCCCTTCGCGTTCATGAATCAATACATTGGCGTGTTCAGCTTGTCGCACGCCTGCGCTAGAATCAGCGATGGTTATAGACCTGCATCATCCTGCGGAGGTCCCCCGAGGCAGAATGTCGCGGGACACCCCCAAACCGCGTTCGATGGGAACCTGACATGAGCACAGCACTAGAACACCCGACCTACAACTACAAGGTAGTTCGGCAGTTCGCGATCATGACGGTGGTATGGGGCATCGTGGGCATGACCCTCGGTGTCATCCTTGCCGCACAGCTGGTATGGCCGGAACTGAACCTGGGACTGCCGTGGACGAGCTTCGGCCGCCTGCGCCCCCTTCACACCAACGCCGTGATCTTCGCCTTCGGCGGCTCGGCACTGTTCGCCACCTCCTACTACGTGGTGCAGCGGACCTGTCAGACCCGGCTGTTCGGCGACAAGCTGGCGGCCTTCACCTTCTGGGGCTGGCAGGCCGTAATCGTCTCCGCGGTGATCTCCCTGCCGCTGGGCATGACGACCACCAAGGAGTATGCCGAGCTGGAGTGGCCGATCAACATCCTGATCGCCGTGGTCTGGATCAGCTACGCCATCGTCTTCCTGGGCACCATCAAGCTGCGCAAGACCTCCCACATCTACGTGGCCAACTGGTTCTTCGCCGCCTTCATCCTGACCGTGGCAGTGCTGCACATCGTCAACAACGCCGCCATCCCGGTGACCCCGATGTACTCCACCTCCATCTATGCCGGCACCATCGACGCCATGGTGCAGTGGTGGTATGGCCACAACGCGGTGGGCTTCTTCCTGACGGCCGGCTTCCTGGGGATGATGTACTACTTCGTGCCCAAGCAGGCCGAGCGCCCGGTCTACTCCTACCGCCTCTCCATCGTCCACTTCTGGGCGCTGATCATGGTCTACATGTGGGCCGGGCCGCACCACCTGCACTACACCGCCCTGCCCAACTGGGCCCAGTCGCTGGGCATGATCATGTCGATCATCCTGCTGGCCCCCTCCTGGGGTGGCATGATCAACGGCATGATGACCCTCTCCGGCGCCTGGCATAAGCTGCGCACCGACCCGACCCTGCGCTTCCTGGTGGTGGCCCTCTCCTTCTATGGCATGTCCACCTTCGAGGGCCCGATGATGGCGGTGAAGACGGTCAACGCCCTCTCCCACTACACCGACTGGACCATCGGCCACGTGCACGCCGGCGCCCTGGGCTGGGTGGCGATGATCACCATCGGCTCCATGTACCACCTGATCCCGCGCCTCTTCGGTCGCACCGAAATGCACTCGGTCAACCTGATCGCCGTGCACTTCTGGCTGGCCACCATCGGCACGGTGCTCTACATCGCAGCCATGTGGGTCAACGGCATCCTGCAGGGCCTGATGTGGCGTGCCATCAACCCCGACGGCACCCTGATGTACACCTTCGTGGAATCCGTGGAGGCCAGCGGCCCGGGCTATATCGTGCGCCTTATCGGCGGCCTGTGCTGGGTGGCCGGCATGCTGATCATGGCCCTCAACGTCTTCATGACCGTTCGTCGCGGTGAAGGCGCCCGACAGCCGCTTCCGCAGACTGCCTGAGCCAAACAGGGAACGAGACTCCAATGAGACACGAGATTGTCGAAAAGAACGTCGGCCTGCTCGCCGTACTGATCTTGGTGGTGATCAGTTTCGGCGGCCTGGCCGAGGTCGTGCCGCTGTTCTTCCAGAAGCAGACGACCGAACCCGTCGAGGGGCTCGAGCCGCTCTCCGCGCTGGAACTGGAAGGCCGTGGCATCTATCGCCGCGAGGGCTGTGTGGGCTGCCACTCGCAGATGGTCCGCCCCTTCCGTGCCGAGACCGAACGCTACGGCCCCTACACCGTGGCAGGGGAAACGGTCTACGACCACAACTTCCTGTGGGGCTCCAAGCGCACCGGGCCGGACCTGGCCCGCGTCGGCGGCCGCTACAGCGACGACTGGCACCGCGCCCACCTCTACAACCCCCGTGACGTGGTACCGGAATCGGTCATGCCGGCCTACCCGTGGCTGTTCGAGAACACCCTGGATGGCGAGGATACGCCGAAGAAGATGCGCGCCCTGCGTGCCCTCGGCGTGCCCTACACCGACGAGCAGATCGAGAACGCCGGTAGCGAGGTGCGCGGCGAGCAGGAGATCACCGCGCTGATCGCCTATCTGCAACAGCTTGGCACCGTGCTCGAGGGCACACGCTGACTATGGATACCGGAACCTTTCGCGGCATCATCACGGGCATCCTGATCGTTGCCTTCATCGGGCTCACCCTGTGGGCCTACTCGAGTCGGCGCAAGAAGGATTTCGACGAGGCGAAAAATCTGCCCTTCGCCGACGAGGATGATGCACTGGCAAACCGTGACACGAGCGCCTCGCGCGAGACCGATTCCCGTCATGACAGGGGAGACAAGAACACATGAATTATCTATGGGGTGACTCCCTTTCCGGCTTCTGGAGTGCCTGGATCATCGTGATCACGCTGGGCTCCATCGGGATTGCCTTCTGGCTGCTCTACGCCAACCGCAAGACCGACAAGACCCCCGATGCCGAGGGCAACGTGGATACCACCGGCCATGCCGCCGACGGGATCGAGGAGTACGACAACCCGTTGCCCCGCTGGTGGTTCCAGCTCTACGTGGGCACCGTGATCTTCGCCCTAGGCTACCTGGTGCTCTATCCGGGCCTTGGCAACTTCGCCGGCGTGCTGGGCTGGACCCAGGAGAACCAGTGGGAGAAGGAAGTGGCCCGCGCCGAGGAGCGCTTCACGCCGATCTTCGCCCAGTACCAGGAGGTGCCGATCCCCGAACTGGCCAAGGACGACGAGGCGATGCAGGTCGCCGAGCGCATCTACCTCAACAACTGCGCAGTCTGCCACGGCTCGGGCGCGCGGGGCGGCTACGGTTTCCCCAACCTGACCGATGACGACTGGCTCTACGGTGGCGAGCCGGAAAACATTCTGACGACCCTCCACCAGGGGCGTAATGGCCTGATGCCTTCCTGGCAGCAGCTGGGCAGCGAGAACATCGAGAACCTCACCCAGCACGTGCTCTCCCTTTCCGGGCTGGAGCATGACACGGAGCGCGCCGAGAGCGGTGCGGCGACCTTCGCCTCGGTGTGCGCGGCCTGCCATATGCCCGACGGCACCGGCAACCAGGCCCTGGGGGCGCCCAACCTGACCAACGACATCTGGCTCTACCAGCAACCCGGCCAGAGCGTGGCGGACTCCGTGCGACAGACCCTGCGTAACGGCCGCAACGGCCATATGCCGGCCCAGGCCGCTTATATCGGCGAGGAGCGCGTCCACCTGGTCGCCGCCTACGTCTACAGCCTGCGCTTCGAGGACTGAGACAAGACCCTCGGACGTTGAAGGGTGCGGCCTCCGGTCGCACCCTTTCTCGTTTTGCGGACACCCCGATACAATATGTACACCTGCAGTGGCCTCCCTGCCCGGCCCTGCCCCTCCTTGCCAGCCGTGAGCCTGCCATGAGCGAGAAGATCCCGACCCGCGACGTCACCCCGGATCCCGTGGCGCATCACACGCCCCAGGAAGCGGTCACCCAGCACATGTACGCCAGCCGGCGCCATATCTACGTGCGCGAGATCAAGGGCTTCTTCCAGCGCCTGCGCCGCGTATCCAACTGGGCGCTGATGCTAGCCTTCTTCCTGCTGCCCTGGGTGCCCTGGGGCGACCGCCCGGCGATCTGGTTCGACCTCCCCGGCCGAGAATTCCACATCTTCTCGGCCACCTTCTACCCGCAGGAGTTCATGCTGCTCTCCTGGCTGCTGATCATCTGTGCCTTCGGCCTGTTCTTCATCACGGTGTTCGCGGGCCGCGTCTGGTGCGGCTACACCTGCCCACAGAGCGTCTGGACCTTCCTGTTCATCTGGGTCGAGCATCGACTGGAGGGCTCGCGCAACCGCCGCATCAAGCTCGACAAGCAGCCGATGACCACCGACAAGCTGTGGCGCAAGTCCGCCAAGCACGCCATCTGGCTGCTGATCGCCCTGGCCACCGGGGTCACCTTCGTCGGCTACTTCACCCCCATCCGCGACCTGGTGGTGGCGCTGCCCACCCTCGAGGCCCACGGCTGGTCCTACTTCTGGGTCGGCTTCTTCCTGGTCTTCACCTACCTCAATGCCGGCTGGCTGCGCGAGCAGGTGTGCATCTACATGTGCCCTTACGCGCGCTTCCAGTCGGTGATGTTCGACCGCGACACCCTGATCGTCTCCTACGATACGGACCGCGGCGAGCCTCGCGGTCCGCGCAGGAAGAGCCTGTCCCATGCCGAGGCCCGCGAGGCCGGCCACGGCGACTGCATCGACTGCGACCTCTGCGTGCAGGTCTGCCCCACCGGCATCGACATCCGCGACGGCCTGCAATATGAATGCATCACCTGCGCGGCCTGCATCGATGCCTGCGATAGCGTGATGGACAGGATGGGCTATCCCCGCGGGCTGATCCGCTACACCACCGAGAACGCCCTGGAAGGCAAGCCGACGCACATCCTGCGACCCCGCCTGATGGGCTATCTGGCCGCCCTGGTGGTGATGATCGGGGTCTTCGCCTGGGCGGTGGCTGACCGCACGCCCCTGGGCTTCGACGTGGAGCGCGACCGCAACCGGCTGTTCCAGATGACCCGTGACGGGCGCATCAGCAACGCCTACACCCTGACGGTGCGCAACCTCGACAGCCAGCCGCATGTCTACCGGCTGGAGGCCTCTGGCCTGCCCGGCCTGACCCTGGATACCCATGAGGTCAGCGTGCCGGCCGGCGAGTCGCGCCAGCTGGTGATCCAGGCCAGCGTACCCCCCGAGGCCATCGACCGGCCCAGCGCCGAGATCATCCTGCGGCTGGAAGCGCAGGATGCCGACATCGCCATCGAGCGCGACAGCCGCTTCATAGGAGAGACCCGCTGATGAGCGCGGAACACGAGAGCATCCCGCCCTGGTACAAGCAGTTCTGGCCCTGGTTCCTGATCGGCCTGCTGGCCTCCTCGGTGACCTTCAGCCTGGTCTACCTGACGCTGTCGATCCGCTACTATGACGGCTCGGTGAGCGGTGACTACTATAAGCAAGGCCTGGCCATCAACCAGCAGCTCGCCAAGCAGGAGCATGCGCAGACGCTGGGACTCGAGGCTCGCCTGCTGGTCGACGACCGCACCGGCGACGTGGTAGTTGACCTGCAGGGCGATCGCCAGCCTGAACAGCTTTTCTTGGAGCTGATCTTCCCGACCGAGAGCAGCCGAGACCGCTCGCTGACCCTGGAGCACGTCCGCGACGGGCGCTATGTGGGCATGGTCAACGAGCCGCTGAACTACCGCTGGTACCTGCAGCTGCAGCCCACCGAGGGCCGGGACGCCGAATGGCGCCTGACCGGCGAGGCCCGCTTCCCCAGCGACGACGAGATCGCCCTGGTTCCCGGCCTCTAGGGCCGGCCGACGAGAGACCATGACCCAGAGCCCCCAGACGCCTGACGCGGCCCCCGACTGCTACCACTGCGGCAACCGGGTACCGGCCGATGCGCCCTGGTCGATCACCCTCGACGAGGTGCGCCACCCGCTCTGCTGCCCCGGCTGCGAGGCCGTGGCCCACGCCATCGTCGATGGCGGCCTGGCGAGCTACTACCGCTTTCGCACCGAGTTGCCGGAGCGACCGGACGACCGCCAGGCGGCCAGGGCCGAGACCTGGACGGTCTTCGATGACCCCGGGCTGCAGGCCCGCTTCGTGCACCCCGAGGGTGACGACGGGACGGTGCATGCCACCCTGGCCGTGGACGGCATCACCTGTGCGGCCTGCGCCTGGCTGATCGAGCACCGCCTGAATGCCCTGGAGGGGATCGCCACCAGCGCGGTCAACCTCACGCATCACCGCCTGCGGGTCAGCTGGGACCCCCAGCGAGTCGCCCTGTCGCGGATCCTCGCCGAGATGGCCGCCATCGGCTACCCGGCCCAGCCCTGGGAGCCCGATGCCGCGCAGCAGCGCCTGCAGCACGAGGAGCGCATGAACGTGCGCCGCCTGATCGTCGCCGCCGTGGGCATGATGCAGGTGATGATGTTCTCGATTCCCATCTACGTGGCCGGCCCCGACGAGATCAGCGCCGACTTCCTGGCCCTCTTCCACTGGCTCTCCTTTGCCCTGGCCACCCCGGTGGTGCTCTTCTCGGCCCAGCCCTTCTTCCGCAACGCCCTTCGCGACCTCCAGACGCGCGTGCTGGGCATGGACGTGACGGTGTCGCTGGCCATCGGCGGCGCCTACCTGGCCAGCGGCTATGCGGTGATCGCCGGCCACGGCGACGTCTATTTCGACTCGGTGGCCATGTTCACCTTCTTCCTGCTGTTCGGCCGCTACGTGGAGGGCCGCGCCCGACGCCGCAGCGGGCATAGCGGCAACGCCCTCTCCGACGCCCTGCCCCTCTCGGCGACCCGCCTCACCGAGGCGGGCGAGGAGCGCATCCTGCCCGCCAGCGAGCTCACTGCCGGCGACCGGGTACTGGTCAAACCAGGCCATGGCGTGCCCGCCGACGGGGTGGTCGAGGCCGGCGAGTCGAGCGTCGACGAGTCGATGCTCACCGGGGAGTACCTGCCGGTGACCCGCGGGATCGGTGACCGCGTGACCGGCGGCAGCCAGAACATCGAGAGCCCGCTGACGGTACGCGTCACCCACGCCGGCGCCGATGCCCGGGTGGCCAGCATCGTCGACCTCACCGACCGCGCCTTCGCCAGCCGCCCCCGGATCGCCCAGCTGGCGGCGCGCATGGCCCACCACTTCGTGCTGCAGGTGCTGCTGATTTCCCTCGCGGTGGCCGTGGCCTGGTGGTTCATCGACCCGGACCGGATGCTGTGGGTCACCCTGTCGGTGCTGGTGGTCACCTGCCCCTGCGCCCTGGCACTGGCCACGCCCACGGCCCTCACCGCCGGCCATGGCCGCCTGCATCGCCGCGGCGTGCTGATCACCCGTGCCGATGCCCTGGAGACGCTGTCGCAGCTCGACCGGGTGATCTTCGACAAGACCGGCACCCTGACCAGCGGCGAGATGAGCCTGGTCGAGACCCGCCCGATCGGCGATCCGGGCAGCGCTCTCGGCGAGGGCGGCGCACGCCGCGTAGCGGCCGCCCTGGAAGCCCAGTCGGAACACCCCATCGCGCGGGCCTTCCGCCCCTTCCGCGAGGCCACCGTCACGGCCGGGGAGGTGCTGAGCCGCCCCGGACAGGGCCTGGAGGGCAGGATCGAGGATCGCCGCTGGCGACTCGGCAGGCCCGAGTTCGCCGCCCCCGAGGCCCCCCCGACGCTGCCCGGCGAGGGGCAGTGGCTGTTACTGGCCGAGGAGGGCCAGCCGCGAGCCTGGTTCGCGCTGCACGACCGCCTGCGTGAGGATGCCCGGGAGACCATCGAAGCCCTGCGGGAACGCGGGTTGGCGGTGGAGCTGCTCTCCGGCGATACCCCCTCGGCGGTGGCGGACATGGCCCTTCGCCTGGGCATCGATACCTGGCAGGCAGCCGCAACGCCCGAGGACAAGCTGGCCCGCCTCCATGCCCTGCAGGCCGGCGGCGAACGGGTGGCCATGGTCGGCGACGGCATCAACGACGTGCCGGTGCTGGCCGGTGCCGACGTGGCCATCGCCATGAACGGTGCCACCGACCTGGCGCGCACCCGCGCCGACGCCGTCTTGCTCGGCCCCCGCCTGGGGCGTATCGTCGAGGCCATCGAGACCGGCCGGGCCACCCGGCGGATCATCCGCCAGAACCTGACCTGGTCGCTGGTCTACAACATCTCGGCTCTGCCCCTGGCTGCCATGGGCTTCGTGCCGCCCTGGCTGGCAGCCATCGGCATGTCGGCGAGCTCCCTGGTGGTCGTCGGCAATGCCCTGCGCCTGACCCGTGATACGCCCTCGCACCCTGTCGGCAGCAGCGCCCCCAGGCTGGTGAACGCATGAGCATCCTCTACCTGCTGATCCCCCTCTCGCTGATCCTGCTGGGACTGGCCGTCTGGGCCTTCTTCTGGGCCGTCAAGCACGACCAGTTCGAGGACTTGGAGGGCCCCGCCTACCGCATCCTCTTCGACGAGGACGACAACGACCGACCGAAGGACGAACGCCGGGGCCCCGGGCGTGACGCCCCCGGCGAGGATGAGGAACGGCGCGACTGATGGACCCCACCGGCCTCGACCTGCCCCCGCTGGCCGCCGCCTTCGTCTTCGGCCTGCTCGGCGGTGCCCACTGTATCGGCATGTGCGGCGGCATCATGAGCGCCCTGACCTTCGCCGTCCCGCCCAGCATGCGCAGCCCGGCACGCCTCTCCGGGCTGCTGCTGGGCTACAACCTGGGCCGGATCGCCAGCTACATGGTGGCGGGCGCCCTGGTGGCGGGAATCGGCACCCTGGTCGCCCTCACGCCCGAGGCACGCCTGGCCCTCCAGGCCCTGGCCGCGGTGATGCTGATCCTGATGGCCCTCTACATCGCCGACTGGTGGAAGGGACTGCTGCGGGTCGAGGCCCTGGGACGCCGGCTCTGGAAGCACCTCGAGCCGCTGGGGCGACGCCTGATGCCGGTGGTCAAGGTGCCTCAGGCCGTGGCCCTGGGGGCGGTCTGGGGCTGGCTGCCCTGCGGCCTGGTCTACTCCATGCTCGCCTGGAGCCTGGCCATCGCCGACCCCTGGCGCGGCGCCGCCCTGATGGGCGCCTTCGGCCTCGGCACCCTGCCGGCCCTGCTGGCCACCGGTCTCGCTGCCCGCCAGCTCGGCGCCCTGATCCGCCACCCAGCCACCCGCAGTCTCGCGGCGCTGTCGATCATCGCCTTCGCCCTCTGGCAGCTGTGGACGCTGCTGCCCGTCCCGGCGGGCCACTGAGCCGCACGATCCCCGCTTCGCTTGACGCAGCTCAACGCGGCTCCCGGCGCTCGGCGCTAGCATGAAGGCACGTTCAATCTCCGGAGTGCCGTCCATGTCCGCTCGAGCCGCCGTCGACGACCGCCCCCGCGGTACCGCCCTGCTCCGCGACGCGGGCGTGCTGCGCCGTCATGGCGTGGGTGGGCCGCGTTACAGCAGCTACCCCAGTGCCGACAGCTTCTCGACGGCGTTCTCGGACGGGGACTTCACGGCGGCCCTGGAGCGCAGCAACGCCGGCGGGCAGGACCTGTCCCTCTATGTGCACGTGCCCTTCTGTCGCCACAGCTGTCACCACTGCGCCTGTACCCGGGTCTCCGCCGAGAGCACCCGGCGCGCCGAACCCTACCTGTCGCGGCTCGACAGGGAGATGGTGCTCGTCTCGCGCCACCTGGACAGGTCACGGGAGATCACGCAGCTGCACTGGGGCGGCGGGACCCCGACCTTCCTGATCCTGGACCAGATGAGCGACCTGATCGACCGGCTCGACGCACGCTTCGGGCTGTCGGGCTCGCGTCACCGGGACTACAGCATCAAGGTCGACCCCCGGGACGCCGACGTCTTCACCCTGCGCCACCTCCAGGCGCTGGGCTTCAACCGCCTGAGCCTGTCGGTGCTGGACCTGGACCCACGGGTTCAGCGCGCCATCAACCGCCACCAGCCCCGGGTACTCACCGAACAGCTGATCGACGAGGCCCACCGGCTGGGCTTCCGCTCCCTGGGCCTCGAGCTGGTATATGGCCTGCCCGGCCAGACTCGCGAGAGCCTTGCCGAGACCCTCGAGCAGGTGATCGCCATGGTCCCGGCCCGCTTGTCGCTGTTCCCCTACGAGCACCGACCAGAGCGATACGCGGCCCAGCGCCGGATCCGGACCGAGGAGCTGCCGCCGCCGGGAGAGCGGCTGACCATGCTCGACACCGCCCTCGCGATGCTTGCCGAGGCCGGCTATGTGCACATCGGCATGGAGCTCTTCGCCCGCCGCGAGGATCCACTGACCACGGCACAGGCCCGGGGGCAGCTGTCGCGCAGCCTGAACGGCTACAGTGCACTTGCGCCCGTCGACCACCTGGGCCTGGGGGTGGGGGCGCTCAGCCGGCTGGGCGGCATCGCCGCCCGCAACCCCGTATCCCTGGCCGACTATGAGGCGCGCCTGGATGCCGGCCGCCTGCCGGTGGAGCGCGGCCTGCGACTGACCGAGGACGACCGCCTGCGGGCGCGGGCCATAGAGCGCCTGATGTGCGACATGCGCCTGGACCTGGCCGTCCTCGGGCAGCAGTTCGACCTGGACGCCGGCGTGCACCTGGAGGATGCCCTGGCCCGGCTGGCGCCGGCCGAACGAGATGGCCTGGTGAGGCGGCATGGGCAGCGCCTGGAGGTCACCCCGGCGGGACGGCTGCTGGTCCACCGCCTGGCCGCGGCCTTCGATGCCCGGGCCACCTGACCGGCGTGGCGCGCGGCACCGCGCACAGGGAGTACCTCCTAAGGGATGCTTTGCCGGTGGACGACAATCCTCCATACTGTGATCTGAGTCATCATTCATGGAGGAGAGCATGCCTGACACCGCGACCGGCAGGCGCCGTTCACTGCTGAACGAGACCCGCTGCCAGACGTGCAGCCTGAGCTCGCTCTGCCTGCCCCTGGCGCTCGAGGTTCAGGACATGGACCAGTTCGACGCCATCATCCGCCGCCGGGCGCCGCTCAAGAAGGGCGAGTCGCTGTTCCGCCAGGGCAGCCCCTTCACCAGCGTCTTCGCGGTGCGCTCCGGCAGCCTCAAGCAGGTGACCACCGAGGGCAGCGGCGAAGATCAGCTGACCAATTTCTACCTGCCCAGCGAACTGGTGGGCCTCGACGGCATCGACGAGGAACGCTATCCCGGCACGGTCGTCGCCCTGGAGACCACCACGGTGTGCGAGATCCCCTTCGACCGTCTCGACGCCCTCTCCGAGTCGCTGCCCGAGCTCCGCGGCCAGCTCTACCGCAGCATGAGCAAGGAGATGCGCGACGACCGCCGCATGATGCGCCTGCTCTCGCGCAAGACCGCCGACCAGCGCCTGGCCACCTTCTTCACCAGCCTCTCCGACCGCTTCCGCCGCCGCGGCTACTCCCCCTTCAGCTTCCGGCTCTCCATGTCCCGGGCCGACATCGGCAACTACCTGGGCCTGGCCGTGGAGACCGTCAGCCGCATCCTGGGCCGTTTCCAGTCTCAGGGACTGGTCGCCGTCTCCGGCCGCGAGGTGAACATCCTCGACCTGGCGGCGCTGATCGAGGTGGCCGAGGAGGAAGGGGCAAAGTAGCGCCAAGCCGCCAAGCCAGAGACTGCCCACCCCCTCTGCCGTAATGCAAGAACCCCATCGTGCGAGTGCCCGATGGGGTTCCTTACCTCTTGTTCCTAGCCCCTTGCCGCAGCGTTATTCGTTGAGGATATCGATGCGGTCGGCCTGTAGCCGCGCCTGCTTCTCCTCGAGGCCAGCGAAGTCGAAGAGCTCGCGGTCGGCCAGCTGCGAGGGCGCCACGTTGGTGACCGCCTTGAACATGCTCTCGAGCCGGCCGGGATGGGTCCTCTCCCACTCGGCCAGCATCTCCTTGACCACCTGGCGCTGCAGGTTGGGCTGGGAGCCGCACAGGTTGCAGGGAATGATCGGGAACTCCATTCGCCGGGCGAACTCGGCGATATCCGCCTCCCGGCAGTAGGCCAGCGGGCGAATGACCATGTTGCGGCCATCGTCGGAGAGCAGCTTGGGCGGCATCGCCTTGAGGCTGCCGCCGAAGAACATGTTGAGGAACAGCGTCTCGAGGATGTCCTCGCGGTGGTGGCCCAGCGCCACCTTGGTGGCACCGATCTCCTCGGCGAAGCCGTAGAGCGAGCCGCGCCGCAGCCGCGAGCAGAGGGCACAGGTGGTCTTGCCCTCGGGGGTCTTCTCCTTGACCACCGAGTAGGTGTCACGCTCGAGGATATGGTACTCGACGCCGATCCCCTCCAGGTACTCGGGCAGCACGTGCTCGGGAAAGCCGGGCTGCTTCTGGTCGAGGTTCACCGCCACCAGCGAGAACGCCAGCGGGGCATTGCGCTGAAGGTTGCGCAGGATCTCCAGCAGGGTGTAGCTGTCCTTGCCTCCGGAGAGACAGACCATCACCCGGTCACCCTCATGGATCATCCCGTAGTCGATGATCGCGTTGCCCACCTGGCGACGCAGGCGCTTGTGCAGCTTGTTGAACTCGCGCTTGCCACTGGCCTCGAGGGTCGAGGCAGGCCCCGAGGGGGTCGGGGCATCGGCTGCTAGGGTGTCACGGGGGTCGAACATCAGGGCGTCTTGCATGGTCTCGGGCGCTGCCTGGGCGGCTGGAAATGACGGGCACCATCCTACCACCCTCGCCATGGCCAGGCGAAGCACCCCCGGAATCAGCAGAGCCGCTCCGCCAGCATGGGGCCTCGCGCCAGGCGCAGGTGGATCAGCGCCGTGGTGACGGCATCCCCCAGGGCGGTGTGTCGCCCCATGACCGGCACCCCCAGGCGCTCGGCCACCTGCTCGAAGCGCGGCCGGACATCCAGCTCGGGGTGGCTGCGACTCAGCTGCCGCTGGTAGGTCTGCGCCACATCGATGCCGGCATTGGGCAGATCGAAGCCGAAGAGGGGACGCAGGTAGCGGTTGAGCATCGCCAGGTCGAAGTCCAGGCACCAGCCGACCAGCGGGCGGTTGCCGACGAAGTCCAGGAACTGCGCCAGGGCCTCTTCGACGCCGGCCCCATCGGCCAGGTCGATGCCGCGCAGGCCGTGGATGCGGATCGAGTTGCCGGAGAGGCTTGCCGGCCTCGCCAGGCGCAGGTCCAGCGAATCGCTGGTCAGGACGCGGTCGCCGCGGATCCGCACCGCCGCCAGCGACACCAGCTCGGCGTGGCGGGTGTCGAGCCCGGTAGTCTCGCAGTCGATGGCGACCATCTCGTCCCCGGTGTAGGGGGAGAAGAGCCAGCCATAGTCGCCATGGGCCTGTCGTCGGCGATCGGCGGCGCGCCGCAGTGCCTTGAGCATGGATGAACCTCCTGTCGTGGTTGTCGTTCCCTGAGCGAGTACCCGTGATTCACGAGTACTCGAGGTGGAAGCGGTGCGACAGCCGCTGCTTGAAGTCCTTGACGATATGCAGGGCCTCGCGGAGCAGGTCCCGCTCCAGCGATGAGAGTTCCTGGACCACCACCCGGTCGGGCTCCTCGCCCCGCCCTTGCGGGTCATCGAGGCGCGCGAGCTGCTGGCGCAGCCGCAGTTCGGTGAACAGCGACAGGGCCTCCCCCAGGTCCTCGGCGAAGCGCTCCTCCAGGCGACCGTCGGCCACCAGCGCCTCGAGCCGGTCCAGGGTGGATGTCGCGGTGATGCGACGCTCCAGGGCCAGGGTGCGTACCCCGTGGACGATGGGAAAGATGCCGCCCTTCTTGATGTCGACGCCGTGCTGCGGCTTCTTCAGCGACCCGAAGAGGGTCAGCGGCGTGGAGAAGCGCAGCGCCGTCCGCGCGAAGTAGGAGAGCAGGATCTCGTCGCGGCTGCAGCGCTCGAAGAGCTCCTCGCGCAGCCGCTCGAGCAGCGCCGGGTTGCCGGCCACGGCGTGGGAATCGAGCATGATGGCCAGCCGCATCAGGCTCTCGCCATCCCGGCTGGCCGCCCACTGCGCGATGCGCCCGCGCCACTGGGTCTCGGTGCCGACCCACTCCGGGTTGGAGACCATGATGTTGCCCGGGCAGGGCGGATAGCCCAGCTCGATCAGCGTCTCGGTGAGGCGCTGCATCTGCTCGTGGCAGTCGGGCCACTCCAGGTCGTCGGCCAGGATCAGGCCGTTGTCCTGGTCGGTCTTGAGGATCTGCTCGCCGCGCCCTTCGCTGCCCATCACGATCAGGCAGCTGTCGGCGTGGTAGCGCTCGTCGATCAGAAAGCCCCAGGCCTTGTTCATGATGCGTCCGTTGAGGGCCGCCAGCAGCCCCATGGCGAAGCGCAGCTTGACGCCCTGGGCCATCAGCGCACGCACCAGCTCCGGGGTGCGGCGGCTGGCAGCGGACAGCGCCTCGAGGCTGTTGGCCTGCTCCACCTGCAGGCTGACCACATAGCTACGACTGGAGAAGTAGCTGAGCACGTCGGTGAGCTCTACCACCCCTACCGGGGCGCCATCCTCCATCACCACCACCCGCTCCACCTTGAAGCGGGTCATCTGCACCAGCACCTCGAACAGGTACTGGCCCGGCGTCGCCGTGACCAGCTGGAAGTGGGCAATTGCCTGCACCAGGCTCTGCTGGTCCAGCCCCTCGAGCACCAGCGCATTGAGCAGGTCGGTCTTGGTGACCATGCCCGGCCCGTCCTCGCCCTGCACCAGCAGGCTGTCGGCATGGCTATCGTTCAGGGTGTGGACCGCCTCGGCGATGCTGGTCGTACCCTCGACGAGCAGCGGGGCGCGCATGCATTCGCCGACCCGGGCGAGCATGAAGCCGGCCATGGTCACCCCGCCCTCCGCGCGGCGCTCGGTGAGCAGCCGGGTCTTCTGGGCCAGGCGCTGGCGGAAGAACTCGGAGAAGGCCGGATAGGCCTCGCAGAGCTGCTTGAACAGCCCCTTGGGCAACAGGTAGCAAAGGCACTCCTGCTCGGCCCGGAAACGATAGCGGCTCTTGCCATTGAGAATACTGATGGCCCCGAACAGATCACCGGCGGTGTAGAGGCCGATGCGCGACTGGGCGCCGGGCAGGGTCGGGTCGAGTTCGGCGACTTCGCCCTTGTGAATCAGGAACACGTACTCCCCGGGCTGGCCGGCATCGAGGATGATCTCGTCACGGTCGAAATAGGCCAGATCCATGCCGCTGCGTACGCGCTCCCGGCCCTCCTCGTCGAGGAAGGTGAAAGGCGGCTGTGAGAGTTCTACATCGACCATGGGGCCGTCCTCGTTGCGGGGTGATCACCACTCCGCGGGATAGGTTGAGCTTCCATTCCGGAGAGAATCCAAGATAGCAAAGTCGGGTTTCAGTAAATAACCTAGACAATCGTCCTATCCTGGCGACCTTAGACCATCGTCAAAGAACCTCCGGGGTCGCATATTAACCGTCCTGGATTTCAGGGCTATACCATCGTCCTATGATCTCACCCGCCCCTTCCCCAACCCGGCTTCACACCTATTATAAATAATTGATTATAAAGAATTTATAATAAAAAACTTCCATCGGTATCTTTTCATGATACGAAAGTATGGGATTCATTTTCGGCGATTGCTGCCCACTATTGCCCCTGAGCCATGCAGGACAATCCCGCGTCGACAATGCACCTCGACAAGGAGCGGGCAACCTGATGACAGGCTGGTCCAGGCTGCGCAGGCCAGGCTGGCTCCGTCGACACGACTGTCCTGATGAGTGACCTCAACGCTCTGGGCAACTTCCCAACCTGAACAACAAGTGGAGAGCAACACTATGGCAGACGACAAAGCCAATGCCGCTGCTTACTGGAAGGCGAACGTACGCCTGATCACGGGGTGCCTGATCGTCTGGGCCCTGGTGTCCTACGGCTTCGCCATCCTTCTTCGCCCGCTGCTGGCCGGCATTCCCGTCGGCGGGACGGACCTGGGCTTCTGGTTCGCCCAGCAGGGTTCGATCCTGACCTTCATCGGCATCATCTTCTTCTATGCATGGAAGATGAACCGTCTCGACAAACAGTTCGGACTCGGGGAGTAAGCCAGCATGAGTCAATTTGCCATCAACCTGCTGTTCGTAGGGGCCTCCTTCGCCCTCTACATCGGCATCGCGATCTGGGCCCGAGCGGGCTCGACCAAGGACTTCTATGTCGCCGGCGGCGGCGTGCATCCGGTCACCAACGGCATGGCAACGGCCGCCGACTGGATGTCCGCCGCTTCCTTCATCTCCATGGCCGGCCTGCTGGCCTCCGGGGGCTACGCCAACTCCACCTTCCTGATGGGCTGGACGGGTGGCTACGTCATCCTGGCCATGCTGCTGGCGCCCTACCTGCGCAAGTTCGGCAAGTTCACGGTGCCTGACTTCATCGGTGACCGCTTCTACAGCAACACCGCCCGCCTGGTCGCCGTGATCTGCCTGGTCGTCGCCTCCATCACCTACGTCATCGGCCAGATGACCGGTGCCGGCGTGGCCTTCTCGCGCTTCCTGGAAGTCTCCAATACCTGGGGCATCTGGATCGCGGCCTTCATCGTCTTCCTCTATGCGGTCTTCGGCGGCATGAAGGGCATCACCTACACCCAGGTAGCCCAGTACATCGTGCTGATCATCGCCTACACCATCCCCGCCGTGTTCATCTCCCTGGAGCTCACCGGCAACCCCATTCCGGGCCTGGGCCTGTTCAGCACCCACTCAGAATCCGGTGTGCCGCTGCTGGCGAAGCTGGATGACGTCATCAACGCGCTGGGCTTCCGCGACTACACGGCCGACGTCGACAACAAGCTCAACATGGTGCTCTTCACCCTGTCGCTGATGGTCGGTACCGCGGGCCTGCCCCACGTAATCATCCGCTTCTTCACCGTGCCGAAGGTGGCCGATGCCCGCTGGTCTGCCGGCTGGGCCCTGGTGTTCATCGCCCTGCTCTACCTGACCGCACCCGCGGTGGGTTCCATGGCGCGCCTCAACCTGATGACCACCGTCTATCCAGAGATGGCCGGCCAGGTCGAGAGCTACGAGGACGCCGCCACCAACCCCATCCTTTACGAGGATCGTCCCGAATGGGTCCGGACTTGGGAAGAGACCGGCCTGATCACTTACACGGACAAGAACGACGACGGCCGCATCCAGGTATACAACGACGCCAACGAGGAGTTCGCCGAGACCGCCGAAGAGCGCGGCTGGGCAGGCAGCGAACTGGTTGTCAACAACGACATCCTGGTACTCGCCAACCCGGAGATCGCCAACCTGCCGAGCTGGGTCATCGGCCTGATCGCCGCCGGTGGTATCGCCGCGGCACTCTCCACGGCCGCCGGTCTGCTGCTGGCCATCTCCTCGGCCATCAGCCATGACCTGATCAAGACCATGATCAACCCGAAGATCACCGAGAAGGGCGAGATGCTGGCGGCACGGATCTCCATGGCCGGGGCCATCCTGCTGGCGACCTACCTGGGCCTGAATCCTCCGGGCTTCGCGGCACAGACGGTGGCGCTGGCCTTCGGTATCGCCGGTGCCTCGCTGTTCCCGGTGCTGATGATGGGTATCTTCTCCAAGCGGGTGAACAACAAGGGCGCCGTGGCCGGCATGCTGACCGGTCTGGGCACTACCCTGCTCTACATCTTCACCTACCTGGGCTGGTTCTTCATTCCGGGAACTGAAATGCTGGCCAACACGCCAGACAACTGGATCCTGGGCATCTCGCCGCTCTCCTTCGGTGCGGTCGGCGCGATCTTCAACTTCGCCGTGGCCTTCGCCGTCTCCAGTGCGACCGAGGAGCCTCCGCAGGAGATCCAGGACCTGGTGGAAAGCGTCCGCTATCCCAAGGGTGCTGGTATCGCCACCGGGCACTGAGCCATAATGGCTTCCTGGCCCGGCTAGCCGGGCCAGACCAACCACTACCGATCGGGCTTCCTCAGGGAAGCCCGATCGCTTTCAAGGACGCAAGAATCATGATATGGCACCTGATAGCAGCGGTCTTCGCCGGCCTCGGCGCCGCGGGGATCGGCCTGATCCTGCGCCTGGCCAGCGGCAAGCGACTGCCGCGCTGGATCATCCCGGTGTGCGGTGGCCTGGGTATGCTCGGCTACCAGATCCAGACCGAATACACCTGGTTCGAGCACAAGCAGCAGCAGCTGCCCGACTCGGCCGAGGTGGTCTCCGTGGAGAAGGGCCAGATGTTCTGGCGTCCCTGGACCTTCGCCTTCCCCATGACCACGGCCTTCACCATCGTCGATCACGACAACCTGGCGGTAAGCAAGGGCGAAGACGGTCGCCTGGTCGAGTTCATCCTCTACCGCTTCGAGAAGGCGTATGTGGACCAGATAAGCCACCAGGCCTACCTGATGAACTGCGCGACCCGGGAAATGCTGCCCCTGGAGGGCGAATCCCGCGCTCCCCGTACCGAGCAGATGCGCCGCTTCGAGGATTCCAGCCCGCTCTACCAGGCCCTGTGCACGGAGGCCTGACCCAGCACCACTCGGTGCCGGCTGCCCCGACAGCCGGCCTTGCCCTAGAATGGTCGCATCCGGAAGGGAGACGCGTGCATGTTCGCTGGCTGGCTGCTGATCGCCGTTTCACTGCTCTACATCGCCGTGCTGTTCGCCATCGCCTGGCGGGGCGATCGCCGTGCCCGGGAACACGGGGCGAGCCGTCGCCGCCCGGTGATCTACAGCCTGGCCCTGGCCATCTACTGCACCTCCTGGACCTTCCACGGCGCCGTGGGCCAGGCGGCCACGGCGGGGTGGTCATTCGCCAGCATCTTCGTCGGGCCGATCCTCACCCTGCTGCTGTTCTGGCCGGTGCTGGCCAAGATGATCCGCGTCGCCAAGCACCAGAACGTCACCTCCATCGCCGACTTCATCGCCTCGCGCTACGGCAAGACCCAGTCGCTGGCCGCCTTCGCCAGCCTGGTGGCGCTGATCGGCACCCTGCCCTATATCGCCCTGCAGCTGAAGGCGGTCTCCACCTCCTTCAGCGTGATCACCGATGCCGGCGACATCACCCAGGCGCCACTGTTCGGCGACACGGCCTTCTATGTGGCGATGGTGATGGCGGCCTTCGCCATCCTCTTCGGCACCCGCCACACCGATGCCACCGAGCACCACGAGGGCCTGATCCACGCCGTGGCCTTCGAGTCGCTGGTTAAGCTGCTGGCCTTCCTGGCCCTCGGGGCCTACGTCACCTGGGGCATGTTCGACGGCCTGGGCGACCTGCTGGGCCGCGCCGAGACCCAGCTCGAGCTGCAGCGCCAGCTGGCCGACCAGGACTTCGGCCAGAGCTTCTGGGCCCAGACCCTGCTGGCCATGCTGGCCATCCTCTGCCTGCCCCGACAGTTCCACGTGGCGGTGGTCGAGAACATCCACCGCGACGACGCCACCAAGGCCCGCTGGCTGTTCCCGCTCTACCTGCTGGCCTTCGCCTTCTTCGTCATTCCCCTCGCGGCGGCCGGCCTGACCATCTTCGCCGACAGCGGCATCGAGCCGGACACCTATGTGCTGGCCCTGCCCATGGCCGCGGGCAACGAATGGCTGACGCTGCTGACCTTCATCGGCGGGTTCTCGGCGGCCACCGGCATGGTGATCGTGGCCGCGGTGGCGGTCTCGATCATGATCTCCAACGAGATCGTCATCCCCGCCCTGTTCCGCCTGCGCTGGTTCGATACCAAGCCGCGCGACTACGGTCGCCTGGTGCTGCGGGCGCGGCGCATCACCATCGCCGCGATCCTGGCCATGGCCTACGGCTTCTACCAGCTGATCGGCGAGTTCAGCTCGCTGGCCAACACCGGCATGCTCTCCTTCGCCGCCGCGGCCCAGTTCGCCCCGGCACTGATCGGCGGCCTCTACTGGAAGCGCGGCAACCGCCTCGGGGTGATCACCGGCATGAATGCCGGCTTCGCCATCTGGGCCTACAGCCTGCTGATGCCGACCCTGATCGGTGCCGGCGTGCTGCCGGGGAGCTGGCTCGACGGCGGCCCGCTGGGCATCGCCTGGCTGGCCCCCACCTCGCTGTTCGGCCTCAACGTCGGCGACAGCTTCACCCATGGCGTGATGCTCTCGCTGGGCGTGAACCTGTTCTGCTACATCTTCGTCTCCCAGATGACTCCCCAGCGGGTCGTCGAGCGTATCCAGGCCTCGTTGTTCGTCGACAGCGTCGAGACCCGCCAGACCTCAGTGAACCGCCCCTGGACCGGTGCCACCACCGTGGGCGACCTCAAGGTGCTCTGCGAACGCTTCCTGGGTGCCGGCCAGGTGAGCCGCGCCTTCGAGGACTATGCGCGGCGCACCGGCAAGCCACTGGAGAACAACACCCGCGCCTCCATCGACGTGATCCAGTTCACCGAGCGCTTCCTGGCCTCGGTGCTCGGCGCCTCCTCGGCGCGGATCGTGGTCAACTCGGCCCTCCAGGGGCGCGGCATCGGCATCTCGGACGTGATCTCCATCGTCGACGAGGCCTCCCAGGTGCTGGAGTTCAACCGCGCCCTGCTGCAGGCCACCATCGAGAACATCAACCAGGGCATCAGCGTGGTCGACCAGAACCTGCGCCTGGTGGTGTGGAACCAGCGCTACCTGGAGCTGTTCCGCTTCCCCGACCACCTGATCCGCGTCGGCGCCCCGATGGACAAAATCTTCCGCTACAACGCCCACAACGGCGAATACGGCCCCGGCGATCCCGAGGAGCACGTGCGGCTGCTGATCGACAACATCCGCGAGGGCCACCCCCATCGCTACGTGCGCTACCGCCAGGACGGCAGCGTGCTGGAGGTGCAGGGCAATCCCATGCCGGGGGGCGGTTTCGTCTACACCTACCAGGACATCACCCAGCAGAAGCGCATCGAGGAAGCGCTGATCCGCTCCGAGAACAACATCCGCATCTACACCGACAACGTGCCGGCGCTGATCGCCTACTTCGACAAGGAGTGCCGCTACCTCTTCACCAACCGCGCCTACGAGCAGGCCTTCGGCATCGACCGTAACGCGGTGATCGGCAAGCGCGTGGAAGAGGTGATGGACCCCGGCATGGCCCGCGAGCGGGCGCCATGGATCGAGCGTGCCCTGGCCGGCGAGCGGGTCAACTTCGAGGTCTCGCTGCCCATCGGCGATGAACGCCGCTACATGCTGGTCACCTACACCCCGCACTTCGGCGACAGCGGGGCAATACTGGGCTTCTTCGCCCTCTACCAGGACATCACCGAGCGGCGCCTGGCCGAGATCGCCCTCAAGGAGACCAACGAGACCCTGGAGGAGCGGGTGCGCGAGCGCACCCAGGCCCTCTCCGAGGCCAACGCGGCCCTGCGCCAGGAGAACCGGGTGCGCGCCGAGGCCGAGCTCGCCCTGCGCCAGGCCAAGCAGCTGGCCGAGGATGCCAACGCCTCCAAGACGCGCTTCCTGGCGGCCGCCAGCCACGACCTGCTGCAGCCGCTCAATGCCGCCCGGCTGTTCACCTCGGCCCTCGCCCAGGAGATGGCGGCCGAGGACATGAAGCGCACCATCGGCCATATCGACAACTCGCTGCAGGCCGCCGAGGAGTTGCTCGGTACCCTGCTCGATATCTCCAAGCTGGATGCCGGCGCCCTCACCCCGCGGCGCAGCCACTTCGCCCTGGCCGACATCATCCAGCCGCTGCGCGCCGAGTTCGAGGTGATGGCCGAGGAGCGTGGCCTGGACCTGGTGGTGGTGCCGACCCGCCAGTGGGTCGACAGCGATCCGCAGATGCTGCGCCGGATCATCCAGAACTTCCTCTCCAATGCCATCCGCTACACCCAGGCCGGCCGGGTGCTGCTGGGCTGCCGCCGCCATGGCGAGCGCATCACCATCGAGGTCTGGGACTCGGGCCCGGGGATCCCCGAAGCCAAGCAGCTCGAGATCTTCCAGGAGTTCCGGCGCCTCGACCAGGCCACGCGGCACAAGGAGAGCGAGAAGGGCCTGGGCCTGGGCCTCTCCATCGCCGACCGCATGGCCCGGGTGCTCGACCACCCCATCCGGGTGCGTTCGAAGGAGGGCCTGGGCACCATGTTCTCGGTCAGTGTGCCGGTGGTCGCGCCCCGCACCGCGACCCAGCAGGCCGAGGACGCCATCCCGAAGCGCGCCGTCAACAAGCTCACCGGCACCCGGATCGTCTGCATCGACAACGAGTCGCTGATCCTCGAGGGCATGAAGGCGATGCTCTCGGGCTGGGGCTGCGAGGTGTTCACGGCCACCACCATCGGCGGTGCCAAGTCGGTGCTGCGCCACCTGGACGGCGACCCGGACGCGATCCTGGCGGACTACCACCTGGACAACGAGGTCACCGGGCTGATGGCCCTGGAAGCGCTCGGCGAGCGGCTGGAAGGCGCGGTGCCCGGCATCGTGATCACCGCCGACCGCACCGAGGAGGTGGCCGAGGAGGTCAGGCGCGCCGGCTACCAGCTGCTGCTCAAGCCGGTGCGCCCCGCCGCCCTGCGCGCCCTGCTGACCCGCACCCTGCAGGCCAGCCGGGCGGCGCAGTAGTCGCGGTACCGTACCACCAAGCGCTATGGGCAAAGTGCTACGAGGGGCGCTGGGGGCAAGCCGAAGAGGAGGTCCTGGTATGGATTGACCTGTCAAGGGTTCGGTAGCGTACAGGGAAGTATTCACAGCGCCTCCTCGATGGTCCGACACTTCGGGGCTTGCCGCCAGATCAGCCCCGAGTGGCTCGGCCATCTGCCCTAGCCATTTGAAAAGGCACCAACGCAGAAAACCCACCATCAGGTGGGTTTTTGTATTTCCTTGAAGCTTGCGCCTTGGGGCTTGTAGCTCGGCGCTACGACTCCACCTTCGGCGGTTCGACCTCGAGCTTCTGGGCGGCGATCACCGCCTGGGTGCGGGAGTGCACGCCGAGCTTGCGCAGGATGGCGGTGACATGCGCCTTGATGGTGGCCTCGGAGACGCTCAGCTCGTAGGCAATCTGCTTGTTGAGCAGCCCCTCGGTGAGCATGTTGAGCACCCGGAACTGCTGGGGCGTCAGCGAGGCGATGGCCTCGGCGAACTTGGTCTCCTCCTCATTGGCCTCGCCCAGGGCCGCGGCCATCTCGGCCGGCAACCAAACCTCGCCATCGAGGATCTCGCCCACCGCCTCGGCGATCAGCGCCAGCGACGAGGACTTGGGGATGAAGCCCGAGGCGCCGTAGTCGATGGCGCGGCGCACCACATGGATCTCGTCACTGCCCGAGACCACCGCCACCGGGATGTCGGGCGTCTGTCCGCGCAGCTGGATCAGACCCGAGAAGCCGTGGGCACCGGGCATGTGCAGGTCCAGCAGGATCAGGTCGGCATCGGGATGACGGGTGACCACCTCGGTGGTGGCCTCCATGGTGTCGGATTCGACGATCTCGGCCTGGGGCGCCAGCTGACGCAGGGCCTGGGTCAGGGCCGCACGGAACAGCGGATGGTCATCGGCAACGATGAATTTCTGGGCAAAGGCCATGGATCTTCCTCCGGTTCCTCGAGCAGCGGACCGCCAGCCGCCACGCTGGGCTCTACAGTTGTTATCCGCATGTTACCCCATGGCCGCGGCGATTCCCAAGGGCTCTCGGGGTATTGTCGACATTCCTCTGTCTACCCATGAAGAAGCCGGCCCCGAGGGACCGGCTTGGCATGTCATGAGGCGGCAGGCGATGGACACCTGCCGCCGGACGGGCAGTGACCTCAGCGGTTGACGCGATGCTCGATCAGTTCGTCGACCACCGACGGGTCCGCCAGGGTGCTGGTGTCGCCCAGGCCATCACACTCATTGGCGGCGATCTTGCGCAGGATGCGGCGCATGATCTTGCCCGAGCGGGTCTTGGGCAGGCCCGGCGCCCACTGGATGACGTCGGGCGAGGCGATCGGGCCGATGTCCTTGCGCACCCACTTCGTCAGCTCCTTCTTGAGCTCGTCGCTCTCCTCGAAGCCGTCGGCCAGGGTCACGTAGATGTAGATGCCCTGCCCCTTGATGTCGTGGGGGAAGCCGACCACGGCCGCCTCGGCCACGGCCTCGTGGGCCACCAGGGAGGACTCGATCTCGGCGGTGCCCATGCGGTGGCCGGAGACGTTGAGCACGTCATCGACGCGGCCGGTGATCCAGTAGTAGCCATCCTCGTCGCGACGGCAGCCGTCACCGGTGAAGTACACACCCTTGAACGCCGAGAAGTAGGTCTGCACGAAGCGCTCGTGGTCACCCCAGATGGAGCGCGCCTGGCCCGGCCAGGAGTCCTGGATCACCAGGTTGCCCTCGGCGGCACCCTTGAGCTCGTTGCCCTCGTTGTCGACCAGTGCCGGCACCACGCCGAAGAACGGCAGGGTGGCAGAGCCCGGCTTGAGATCGGTGGCACCGGGCAGCGGGGCGATCATGATGCCGCCGGTCTCGGTCTGCCACCAGGTGTCGACGATGGGGCACTTCCCGTTGCCGATCACTTGATGGAACCATTCCCATGCCTGGGGATTGATGGGTTCGCCCACCGAGCCGAGCACTCGCAGGCTGTCACGCTTGCTGGAGTCCATGACGTTGTCGCCATGGGCCATCAGGGCACGCACCGCGGTGGGCGCGGTATAGAGGATGTTGACGTTGTGCTTGTCGACGATCTCGCCCATGCGGCCGTGGGTAGGGTAGCTGGGCACCCCCTCGAACATCAGGGTGGTGCCGCCGTTGGCCAGCGGACCATAGACGATGTAGCTGTGGCCGGTGACCCAGCCCACGTCGGCGGTGCACCAGTAGACCTCGCCCTCCTGGTAGTCGAAGACGTACTGGTGGGTCATGGCGGCATGCAGCAGGTAGCCGCCGGTGGTGTGCTTCAGCCCCTTGGGCGCACCGGTGGAGCCGGAGGTGTAGAGGATGAACAGCGGATCCTCGGCCCCCATCTCCTCGGCCGGGCAGTCGGTGGACTGCTTGGCGACGATGTCGTCGTACCAGACGTCGCGCCCGTCCTTCCAGTCGATCTCGCCGCCGGTGCGCTTGACCACCAGTACCTTCTCGCACACTTCGGTGCCGTCGCGGGTCAGAGCGGCATCGACGTTGTCCTTGAGCGGCACCTGCTTGCCGCCGCGCACGGACTCGTCGGCGGTGATGATCAGCTTGGACTTGGCGCCGATCACGCGCTGGGCGAGGGCGTCCGGGGAGAAGCCACCGAACACCACCGAGTGCACGGCACCGATGCGGGCACAGGCGAGCATCGCCATGGCGGCCTCGGGAATCATCGGCATGTAGAGCGTCACCACGTCGCCCTTGCCGACGCCCATCTCCTTAAGGCCGTTGGCCAGCTGACAGGTCTGATCAAAGAGCTCGCGGTAGGTGAGCGTCTTGTCATCCTTGGGGTCATCGCCCTCCCAGATGATCGCCGGCTGGTCGCCGCGCGTCTCGAGATGGCGGTCGAGGCAGTTGACGCTGGCGTTCAGGGTGCCGTCCTCGAACCAGCGGATATCCACGTTGTGCGAGTCGAAGGAAGTGTGCTTGATCTTGGTCGGCGCCTTGAACCAGTCGAGGCGCTTGGCCTGCTCGCCCCAGAATCCCTTGGGGTCGTCAACCGACTGCTGATACATGGCCTCATAGGTGGCCTTGTCGGCGTGGGCCTTGGCGGCAAACTCGTCGCTTACCGGATAGACTTTCTGCTGCTCGGTCATGGATATGCCTCTGTCCAGGGGGGATGGACCCTCCAGGTGGATGTTGCCGGCCGCAGGATGGCGGGACGGGCCGGCCCCATAAAACCTGCTCACAGCATATACGTCAGCACGTGGCCTTCCCTTTAGACATTGGTAGAAACATTTTTCTTATTAATAACAATGATTTACAAGAGAGTTCAGGAAGCGAAACGGCCGAGATAGACCAAGGTCTCAGCGCAGTGCCGGCACCGATACCCTCGCCCCCGGCGGGCCAGGGCATGCCGCCGGGCAGTGAAGCCGTGTTCTCGGCAACCGCAGCGATAGCGGAAGGGCGCCGGACTCGCACGGCCGGTATCGAAGCGGTGGGTGGTTCGGGACTCCAGGCCGAAGAGGTGGCGCATCACGGTCTGCCACTCGCGGCCGTGGGGTCGCGCCCGGTGACCATCCTCCAGGTGATGCACCAGCCAGTGGGCCATTTCGTGGGGCACCACCTCGACCAGGAAGGCGAGGCGATTCTCCTCCAGCAGCACCGGATTGAAACGTAGCCCGCCGCGACCGAAGTGCGCCTGGCCGGCGCACTTGCCACGCAGGTCCAGCCAGACCACCGGGCGCGGCAGCCCTGGGTGCAGCTCGTGACACAGCCGCCAGGCCGCCTCGACCCGCGCGATGAGCGTGCGGTGCAGGGCGGCCCGGTCGAGGGCATCGAGCCGGGTGGGGTCGGGGTCGGGAAGCGCGGGTATGGCCATGGGATGCTAGAATGGCGCCTTCGTGACGAGGCGTAAAGCCTTCCCCATGTCCACGACTTCCCTGCGAGAGCCGTCATGTCCGATGCCGAAACGCCCCTCCCCCAGCCGCTGCTCGAGGACGAGGAGCTCGACCTGCTCGACGACTTCCTCGACTCCGAGCGGGTCGACGCCGACGCCCTGGACCTTGTCGGCGCCCACGGCTTCCTGGTGGCCCTGGCCGTGGCGCCGCGCGACACGCCCGCGGCGGCCTGGGTCGCCGAACTGTTTCATGGCGAACCGGCCTTCGCGGATGACGCCGAGCGCGAGACCATCCTGGGGCTGCTCGAGCGGCTCAGGCACAACGCCATCGAGGTACTGGAGGCGGGCGGCCTCCCGGAGCTGCCCTTCGAGCTCGAGCTCGGCGACAGCGCCCCGGAGGAGACGCCGATCGGCGACTGGTGCGCCGGCTTCATGGAGGGGGTCTTCCTCGACGAAACCGCCTGGTTCGCCGACGACGAGGAGGCCGCGGCGACCCTGCTGCTGCCCTTCATGCTGCTCTCCGGACTCTTCGACGACGAGCCCGACATGGCGGAGCTGGCCGGGGATGCGACGCGGCTCAAGGGCCTCGTCACCCAGCTGCCGGAACTGGTGCTGGATCTCTACCTGCACTATCGCGTGCCCCCGGAGACGCCCAAGCCCAAGCCGCGCCGCAAGCATCCCGCAGGACGCGGCAAGGGCCGGCGGTAGGCGGCCAAGCGGCCAAGCGGCCAAGCGGCCAAGCGGCCAAGCGGCCAAGCGGCCAAGCGGCCAAGCGGCCAACGAGACGATCTCAAGGGGACAAGGCGTCAAGGAGTATCTATTCAGGCTTCTTGTCGGCTCTGCGCTCGTAGCTTGGCGCTACCTTAGCCTCGTCAGCATGCCGTCCAGGATCCCGTAGAGCCACTCGCGGAAACGCTGCAGGCGTGGCCGCCGCGACCAGGCCTCGGGGTCGATCTCGGTACTCGACGCGAAGTTGCGCTCGAACAGCCCGGCGACCTCGGCAGCGAAGCGGGGGTCATCGACTTCCTGGTTGGCCTCAAGGTTCCACTGCAGGCTCCAGTGGTCGAAGTTGCACGAACCGAGGCTGACCCACTCATCGGCCAGCGAGAACTTGGCATGAATGAAGGTGGGCTGGAACTCGAAGATGCGCACCCCCGCCCGCAGCAGGCGACCATAGAAGCGCTGGCCCGCATAGCGCACGCCGGGATGGTCGTGGAGCTCGCCCGGCAGCAGCAGGCGCACGTCGACGCCGCGCCGGGCCGCCCGGGCCAGGCGCATGCGCAGGGTGAAGGTGGGCACGAAGTAGGGGGTACAGATCCACAGCCGCTGTTCAGCCGTCGAGACCCGATGATGCAGCGAGTGGCGGATCGCCTGATAGCGGTAGCCCTGCCCCCAGACCACGCGACCGCGCATGCCGCGGAAGCCCTCGCGAGGACGCGCCGCGAGCGCCAGCCCCCGCACCAGCGAGGCCCTGCCCGGCCCGCGACTCATAGGGGAGTCCCAGAGCCGGCAGAACAGCCGCACCCAGTCGGCCACCACCGGCCCCTCGATGCGCATCGCCACCTCGTACCAGGCATCCAGGAACTCGTCCACCGCGCCGAAGCCGCCGGTGAAGGCCTCGGCACCGTCGACCACCACCAGCTTGCGGTGGTCCCGGGTCAGGTTGCGCACCAGCGACTGCATCCCCAGGGGATTGAAGAAGCGCAGCGCCACGCCCCCCTCCTCGAGGCGCTGGCGGTCGACGGTGGCGAGCCCCATGGCCCCGTAGCCGTCGAGCAGCAGCATCACCGACACCCCGCGCTCGGCGGCGCGCACCAGCGCCCCGATCAGTGCGGTGGCGAGCCGGCCGGATTCCATCAGGTAGAGCTCGATCAGCACGGAGTGGCGCGCCTGGTCGACGGCCTCGAACATCGTCGGCAGAAAGCGGGCCGCCTCGGGAAGCAGTTCGAAGTGATTGCCGTCTCGCCACATGCCGTGCATGGCACCGTCCCTGTCACAGTCCGTTACAGCATTGACGCATGTTTGCCGGCCCGGGAAAAGCCCGGCCCCCTGACCGCCGGGAGACGTGCCGCTATACTGACGGCTCACCCCCGGGCACAGGCGACAGGATGGGCCTTGCACGCATGCTGGCCGGCGCGCTGCGCGCGCCGCTCGAGCGACTGATGGCCCGCTGGGCCCGGATCCGGCTGATCGAGCCCGACCCCGAGGCGCTCCTCCTCGAGCCGACCCTCCCGACCCTCTATGTGCTGCCGCATCCGGCGCTCTCCGACACTCTGCTGCTGGCCTCGCTGGCCCGTGCCCATGGCCTGCCGCCGGCCGGCGGCAGGCGCACCATCGGCGCAGTCACCCTGCCCGCCAGCACGGCGCTGCCCGCTCCGGGCCGGCGCCTGTGGCGACGCACCAGGCGACCAGCGCCGCCCTTCCTGTCGCTGATCGAGCAGTGCCGCCAGGACCCCGCCCGGGACGTCCAGCTGGTGCCGGTGAGCATTTTCTGGGGGCGTGCCCCGGGCAAGCGCTTCGGTTTCTGGCAGCTGCTCGCCGCCGACAGCTGGCAGCTCACCGGGCGGCTTCGCCGCCTGCTCTCGGTAGTGGTCAACGGCAAGGACGTGGAGGTCCATCTCGGCACCCCACTCAGGCTCAGCGACCTGCTCGACGCGCGCGAGGCCGACCTCACCAATCGCAAGATCGCCAGGCTGCTGCGAGTGCACTTTCGCCGGCTGCGCACCCGGGTGCTGGGGCCGGACCTCTCCCATCGGCGCACCCTGATCGAGGGTGTCGCGGCGAGCCCCGAGGTGCGCCGCGTCATCCGCGAGGTAGCGACCGCCGAGCAGCGCTCGGCGGCGCGAATCGAGGGCCGGGCCCGCCGCTACGGTCGCGAGATCGCCTCGAACATGACCTACCCGGTGCTGCGCTTCATGGACGGCCTGCTGCGGCGTCTCTGGAACCGCCTCTACGACGGCGTGGCAGTACACGGCCTGGAACGGGTCAAGGCCATCGCCGGCGATCACACCCTGGTCTACGTCCCCTGCCATCGCAGTCACATCGACTACCTGCTGCTCTCCTACGTGCTCTATCGCGACGGCCTGATGCCCCCGCACATCGCCGCCGGACGCAACCTCGACATGCCGCTGGTCGGCCCGCTGCTGCGGCGCGGCGGGGCCTTCTTCATGCGCCGCAGCTTCCGCGACAATCGCCTCTATGCCACGGTCTTCAACGAGTACCTGCACCGCCTGATCGCCCGCGGCCACCCGCTGGAGTACTTCATCGAGGGAGGACGTTCGCGCAGCGGCCGCATGCTGCCCGCCCGGCCCGGCATGCTCTCGATGACCCTGCGCTCCTACCTGCGCAGTGCCCGCGGGGGCAGCCAGCCGCTGGTCTTCGTGCCGGTCTACATCGGCTACGAGCGCATCCTCGAGAGCGGCAGCTACCAGCATGAGCTGCATGGTGGCAGGAAGCGCAAGGAGAGCCCATGGGGACTGCTGCGGGTGCTCGGCCGGCTGCGCCAGTCCTTCGGGCAGGTCACCGTGAACATCGGCGAGCCTCTGTCACTCTCGACCTTCCTGGACGCGGAGGTGCCCGGCTGGCGAAAACAGCTCGACGACCCGCGCCCACCCTGGCTCGCCCGGGCCGTGCCCCGCCTGGGCGAGTGCCTCTCGTGGCGCATCAATGCGGCCGCCGCCCTCAACCCGGTCAACCTGGTGGCCCTGGTGCTGCTGGCCACCCCCCACCATGCCATCGAGGCCAGCCTGCTCAAGCGCCAGCTGGCGCTGCTGGTGGCCCTGCAGCAACGCCTGCCGGGAGGCCGCCACGCCAGCCTGCCGGATGGCACGCCCGACGCCTGGCTCGAGCGGGTGCTCGCCCTGGGGATGATCCAGCGCCGACCGCACCCGCTGGGCGACATCATCGTCGCCGACGGCCGCCAGGCCGGCCTGCTGGGCTGGTACCGCAACAACGTGCTGCACCTCTTCGCGCTCGCCGGGCTCACCGCCTTCGCCTTTCGCCACCAGGCCCGCCACGATCTGGAGGACCTGGAGGCCCTGCTCGCGCCCGGCTGGCCGATCCTCACCCGGGAGCTGATGCTCTCCCCCCCGGCCTCGCTGCGCGAGGACCTGACCAGGATGCTCGACGCGCTGGTCGAAGCGGGGCTGCTGGAAGCGGACGACGAGGGTTGGCGACGTCCCCGGGAGTCACTTGAGGCCGGGGAGCAGCTGCGCATGCTCGGGGGCCTGATGCAGCCGTCGCTCGAGCGCGGCTACCTGCTGCTGTCGGTGCTGCTGAGCGAGCCAGCGGGGCACTTCACGGCCGACGAGCTGACCGCACGCAGCCGCGAGCTCGCCGAGCGGCTGGCACTGCTCTCGGGGCTGGATGCACCGGAGTTCTTCGATACCCGGCTGTTCTCCGGCCTGGTGGAGAGCCTGGAAGCCCAGGGATGGCTTTACACCGAGGCGGGCCGACTGATGTTCGATGACCGCCTGCGCGAGGCGGCCCAGCGAAGCCGTGCGCTGTTCGACCCGGGGCTGCGCCACCGGCTGCAGCTGGTCAGTCGCCCGGGCGAGGGTTGAGGTCAGGCCTCCAGGCGGCGGTGGACATAGAGGTCATAGCGACTGGTCCTGTCCTCGATGACATGGCGGGGCGACGGCCCCTCGATGGGCGGCGCCTTGCGCGGCCGCTTGACCACCACCCGATGGGTCGCCACGTCCAGTGCCGCCTCCAGCAGTCGCGGGGCATCCGGGTCATCGCCGGCCAGGGTGCGGAAGAGCCGCATCTCCTTCTTGACCAGCGCGGACTTGTCGCGGTGGGGAAACATGGGATCGAGGTGGACCACCTGGGGCGCCACGGCGCCGCTCGCCACCAGCGCCTCGAGCCCACGGCTCGCGTCGCCGTGGACGAGTGCCATGCGCGCGGCGATCGCGCCGATCTCGGGATCGAGCCGCGCCCGGGCCAGGCCATCCTCCAGCAGCGCGAAGATCGCCGCGACCCGCTCGATCAGCAGCACCTCGGCGCCCAGGCTCGCCAGCACGAAGGCGTCGCGCCCGAGCCCCGCGGTGGCATCCACCACCGAGGGAGTGACGCCCCTGGCCAGGCCACAGGCGCGGGCCACCAGTTGGCCCCGCCCGCCGCCGAAGCGACGCCGATGGGCAGCACGCCCGGCGACGAAGTCCACCGCCAGCGGATGGCCGTAGCGCCTCGGATCGCCGGCCAGTACCAGGCGGTCGTCCCGGTGGACCAGCAGCAGCTCGGCCTCGCCCTCCCCGGCCCGGGGCAGGCCGAGGCGCGCCGCGAGTTCCGGGTCCGCCACCCCCACCGGCACGGCAGGGCTCATCGGCTCTTCTGCCAGGCGACCCGGTCGCGCAGGTAGACCGGCTGGACCTCGTGGGCCGGGCGGCCCTCGCCGCGGGCCAGGGCCTCCACGGCGAGCAGCGCCATGTCGGCGGCATCGGGCTCGGGCTCGCTCAAACAGAGCCCCATGCCGGCCTGCACCTCGGCGGGCATCTGGTCCCACAGGGCCCAGCCGGAGCCGATGCCGACCCAGTCATGGTCGTCATGGCCGGCGGGCAGCCGCAGCCGCGCCGGTGGCATCACGGCCTCCTCGGCAAGCGCCACCGGCGCGCCATCGCTGCACTGCCAGGCCGCCACGTAGATCTCGCCCATGCGGGCATCCAGGGCGGTGATCAGCCAGCGGTAGTGGTGGCGACGATGGGCCCCGAGGGCCAGCGCCTCGAGGGTCGAGACACCGACCAGCGGGCGGTCGAGGCCGAAGGCGAGCCCCTGGGCAGCACCCGCGGCGATGCGCAGGCCGGTGAAGGAGCCCGGTCCCCTGCCATAGGCCACGGCGTCCAGCGCCGAGGCCGGCAGGCCGGCCTCGGCGAGCACCTCGTCGACCATCGGCAGCAGCCGCCGGGTGTGCTCCCGCGGGGTCAGGGCAAAGCGGGTGATCAGTTCGTCGTCGAGGCCCTCGCGGCGGCGCAGCAGGGCGGCGGAACAGGCGCTCGAGGAGGCATCCAGGGCCAGCAGGATCGGCATGGGCAAGAGGTCGCGGCGGGAAATGTCGGGGCATTATACGCGCGCCACCGCCAACGACGAAGGCCCGCGCATGGCGGGCCTTCATCAAGGGTGGGGAAGTGCCTGAGCTCAGCCCTCCAGCACCTCGATCACCTGGGCGGTGATGTCGTCGATGCTGCCCACCCCTTCGACGCGATGGTATTCCGGGGCCGCCTCGGGGTCCTCCTTGGCCCACTGCCGGTAGTAGTCGACCAGCGGCGCGGTCTGCTCGTGGTAGACCGCCAGGCGGTTGCGCACGGTGGACTCGCGGTCGTCGTCACGCTGGATCAGCGCCTCGCCGGTGACGTCGTCCTTGCCCTCTTCCTTCGGCGGCTGGTACTCGACGTGATAGACGCGGCCGGAGTCCGGGTGCACACGGCGGCCGGCCAGGCGCTTGACGATCTCTTCGTCGTCCACGGCGATTTCGAGCACGTGATCGATCTTGACCTCGGCATCCTTCATGGCCTGGGCCTGGGGGATGGTGCGCGGGAAGCCATCGAACAGGAAGCCGTTGGCGCAGTCGGGCTGGCTGATGCGCTCCTTGACCAGGGCGATGATGATGTCGTCGGACACCAGGCCGCCGCTGTTCATGATCTCCTTGACCTTGAGCCCCAGTTCGCTGCCCTCCTTCACGGCGGCACGCAGCATGTCGCCGGTGGAAATCTGCGGGATGTTGAACCGCTCGCAGATGAACTGGGCCTGGGTGCCCTTGCCGGCACCGGGGGCGCCCAACAGGATCAAACGCATCTGACTGCTCCTTGAAGTGTCAATCTCGTACACGAAGAAAGGGAAGACCCGAACGATAACCGGGCCGTCAGGCCCAGACAAGCGACGGGGCCACCCGCACGCCGTCTAAAGGCGAAAAAAGTGCCGCGCATCAACCTCCTGGCAGCCGAATAGCACTTTGGTCTGCACTGCCTCCCACAAAGCACAACGGCGCCTTGCGGCGCCGTTGTGCCAGGCAGGGTGGCCTCCTAGAGCAGCAGGCGACGGATGTCCGTCAGCAGCTGGCCCAGGAGGGCGGTAAAGCGCGCCGCATCGGCGCCGTTGACCGCCCGGTGGTCATAGGAGAGGCACAGCGGCATCATCAGCCGCGGCTGGAAGGCCTGTCCGTCCCACACCGGCTTCATCTGCGCCTTGGAGATGCCGAGGATGGCCACCTCCGGAGCGTTGACGATCGGCGTGAAGGCGGTGCCGCCGATGGAACCCAGGCTGGAGATGGTGAAGCAGCCACCGGTCATCTCATCACGCTTGAGCTTCTTCGACTGGGCCTTCTTGGCCAGCTCTACGGACTCCTTGGCCAGTTCGATCAGCGACTTCTGGTCGGCATCGCGGATCACCGGCACCATCAACCCGTCCGGGCTATCCACGGCGATGCCGATATGCACATACTTCTTGTGCACCACCGTCTCGCCATCGCTCTTCAGGCTGACGTTGAACTGCGGGTACTGGCGCAGCGCGAAGGCGCAGGCCTTGATCAGGAAGGGCAACGGCGTGAGCTTGGCCCCCTGGGCCTCGGCCTCGGCCTTCATCGACTTGCGGAAAGCCTCCAGCTCGGTGATGTCCGCCTCGTCGAACTGGGTGACGTGGGGCAGGTTGACCCAGCTGCGATGCAGGTTGGTGGCGCCCATCTTCATCAGGCGGCCCATGGGCTTCTCTTCCACCTCGCCGAACTGGCTGAAGTCCTGATCCGGGATCGGCGGGATACCACCACCGGCCGCTGCCGCCGACGGGGCTGCCGCGGCAGGCGCCTGGGCCCTGCCGTCCATCACCTGCTTGATATAAGCGTGGACGTCCTCCTTGAGGACGCGATCCTTGGGGCCGCTGGGCTTGACCAGCCCCAGGTCGACCCCCAGCTCACGAGCCAGCATGCGCACCGCCGGGCCAGCATGCACCAGTTTGCCGTCGCGCGGCTTGTGGGCAGCCATCTGGGCCTCGGGACTCGGCAAGCCGGCAGGGGTCGCGGCGGACGGGGCGGCAGGCGCCTCGGCCTTCGGCGCGGCCTGCTCCTCTGGCCGCTTGGCGGCGGGCTTGCTGCCGGCCACCGGGGTGCCGGCCACCTCGATATAGCCGATCAGGTCGCCCTCGGAGACGGTATCGCCTTCCTTGACGGTCAGCTCCACCAGCTTGCCCTTGTAGGGGCTGGGCACGTCCATGGAGGCCTTGTCGGACTCCAGGGTGATCAGTGGGTCCTCCTCCTCGACCTCGTCGCCGGCGCTGGCGGCGATCTCGATGATCGGCACATCGGAGGAGCCGGAGAGGTCCGGGACGCGAACCTCCTTGCGTTCCGGCTCGCCACCACCGGCACTCTCCTCCTCGGCCTGGGCCGACGCCTGCGGGGCGCTTGCTGCCGGCTCGGGCGCCGGCTCCGCGGCGGGTTCGGCATCGCTGCCCCCTTCGCCCTCGACTTCCATGGTGCCGATCACGTCGCCCTCGGAGACGGTGTCCCCCTCCTTGACGGTGAGCGAGACCAGCTTGCCGGCATGGGGGCTCGGCACGTCCATGGAGGCCTTGTCGGACTCCAGGGTGATCAACGTATCCTCGGCGGCCACCTCGTCGCCCTCGGCCACCGCCACCTCGATGATCTCCACATCCGCGGAGCCACCCAGATCAGGAACCTTGACCTCGACGGTCTGCTTGCCACCGCCACGCTTGGCAGCGGGCTTCTCCGCGGCCGGCTCGGGCGCCGATTCGGGCGCCTTCTGCGCCTCGGAGGCCTTGCTCTTCTCCTCGGTCTCGCCGCCGCCCTCGACCTCGATCTCGACGATGTCGTCGCCCTCGGAGACGGTGTCGCCCTCCTTGACCAGCACCTTCAGCACCTTGCCGCCCTTCGGCGCCGGCACGTCCATGCTGGCCTTGTCGGACTCCAGCGTGATCAGGGTGTCCTCGGGGGCGATGACGTCGCCTTCGGCCACCGCGATCTCGATGATTTCCACATCGGTATCGCCACCGATGTCCGGAACTTTGATGATTTCGCTACTCAAGGTCGCGCTCCTTCAAACTCTTGACGGGGGCGGGCCCCGCGGGCCCGCCATGCCACCGGATCAGTCGGTCGGCGCCTCACACCTCAAGCGGGTTGGGCTTGGCCGGGTCGATGCCGTACTTCTTGAGCGCCTCGCCGACGACCTTGCGATCCAGCTCGCCACGGTCGGCCAGTGCCTTGAGCGCGGCCACGGTCACGTAGCGGCGGTCGACCTCGAAGAAGGCGCGCAGCTTCTCGCGGGTATCGGAGCGGCCGAAGCCGTCGGTCCCCAGTACATGGTAGTCGGTCGGCACCCAGGCGCGGACCTGGTCGGCGAACAACTTCATGTAGTCGGTGGCGGCGATCGCCGGGCCTTTGCGGCCTTCCAGGCAGGCCGTGACGTGGGGCTTGCCCGGCTCGACCTCGGGGTTGATGAACGCCTGGCGGTCGATCTCCAGGGCCTCGCGGCGCAGTTCGTTGAAGCTGGTGACGCTCCAGATGTCGGCGCCCACGCCCCACTCCTCGACGAGCATCTCGGCGGCGGCCTCGACCTCGCGCAGGATGGTGCCCGAACCCATCAGCTGAACGCGACCCTTGTCGCCCGAGGTCTCGCGCAGCAGATACATGCCCTTGATGATGTCCGCGGCAGGGACTTCCTCGAGGGCCGGGTGTTCGTAGTTCTCGTTCATCACCGTCAGGTAGTAGAAGCAGTTCTCCTTGTCGGCGAACATGCGCTTCAGGCCGTCCTGGACAATCACCGCCACCTCGTGGGCATAGGTCGGATCGTAGCTGCGGCAGTTGGGAATGGTCGAGGCCAGGATATGTGAGTGTCCATCCTGGTGCTGGAGACCTTCGCCATTGAGCGTGGTCCGTCCAGCAGTGCCACCGACCAGGAAGCCGCGGGCCTGCATGTCGCCAGCCGACCAGGCCAGGTCACCGATACGCTGGAAGCCGAACATCGAGTAGTAGACATAGAACGGCAGCAGCGTGATGTTGTTGTTGGAGTAAGAGGTCGCCGCAGCGATCCACGCCGACATGGCGCCCGCCTCGGTGATGCCCTCCTCGAGGATCTGGCCCTTCTGATCCTCGCGATAGAACATGATCTGGCCCTTGTCGACCGGCTCGTACTTCTGCCCCTCGGAAGTGTAGATGCCGAGTTGGCGGAACATGCCCTCCATGCCGAAGGTGCGCGCCTCATCGGGAATGATCGGCACCACGCGCTCGCCGAGCTGCTTGTGCTTGACCAGACCGTTCAGCACACGCACGAAGGCCATCGTGGTGGAGACCTCGCGCCCCTTGGAGCCGCCGGTCTGCGAGGCGAAGATCTTGTCATCCAGCGAGGGGATCTCCAGGGCCTCGAAGTCGCTTCGCCGGCTCGGCACGTAGCCGCCCAGACGCTCACGCTGCAGGTGCATGTACTTGAGCTCCGGGGAGTCATCCTCGGGCTTGTAGTACGGCACTTCCTTGAGCTGCTCGTCGTTCAATGGAATGCCGAAACGATCGCGGAATGTCTTGAGTGCCTCGTACTCCATGGTCTTGACCTGGTGGGCCTCGTTGGCGGCCTCACCGTCACCGCTACCCATGCCATAGCCCTTGACGGTGTGCGCCAGGATCACGGTGGGCCGGCCATTGGCGTTCCGGGTCGCCTCGTGATAGGCCGCATACACCTTGAAGGGGTCATGGCCGCCACGGTTGAGCTTCCACACGTCCTCGTCGGACATGTCCTTGACCATCTCGGCCGTCTCCGGGTACTTGCCGAAGAAGTGCTCCCGGGTGTAGGCGCCGCCGTTGGCCTTGTAGTTCTGGTACTCGCCGTCGACCGCCTCGTCCATGCGCTTCTGCAGGATGCCCTTCTTGTCCTTCTCGAAGAGCGGGTCCCAGAGGCGGCCCCAGACAACCTTGAGAACGTTCCAGCCGGCGCCGCGGAACACCCCTTCGAGTTCATCCATGATGCGGCCATTGCCGCGGACCGGACCGTCCAGACGCTGCAGGTTGCAGTTGATGACGAAGATCAGGTTGTCGAGATTCTCGCGGCTGGCCAGGTGGATGGCGCCCAGGGATTCCGGCTCGTCGCACTCGCCGTCGCCCATGAAGCACCAGATCTTGCGATCGTGCATCGCCTTGAGCCCGCGCGCATCGAGGTACTTCATGACGTGGGCCTGGTAGATGGCCTGAATCGGCCCGAGGCCCATGGACACCGTGGGGAACTGCCAGAAGTCCGGCATCAGCCAGGGATGCGGGTAGGACGAGAGGCCATCGCCATCCACCTCCTGACGGAATTTGTCCATCTGCTCTTCGCTGAGGCGGCCAAGCAGGTAGGAGCGAGCATAGACGCCCGGCGCCACATGGCCCTGGATGTAGACCAGGTCGCCCTCGAAGTCGCCGTTCGGCGCACGGAAGAAATGGTTGAAGCCCACATCGTAGAGCGTTGCCGCCGACATGAAGCTGGCGATATGGCCACCCAGCCCCGGGTTCGCACGATTGTTGCGAATCACCTGAGCAATGGCGTTGTAACGCACCAGCGAACGAATCCGCCGCTCCATGAAGAGATCGCCCGGCATCGGCGCCTCGCGATGCACCGGGATGGAATTGCGATGCGGGGTGGTCACCGAGAAGGGCACCTGCATGCCATCGCGACGCACACGGTCGGCCAGGCGCGTCATCAGGTACCGGGCACGATCCTCGCCCTCGCGATCCAGGACCGACTCCAGGGAATCCAGCCATTCCGTGGTTTCGACCGGATCGAGATCTTCTCTTGATTCCAGACTCATAGACGTCTCTCCGAATGACGGTGGGGACTACAGCCCCGAAGAGGGGCGAGTGGCGCTCATGTTCGGACGTGCAGACCGAACGCGTCAGGCCTGTAGTTGTTTTACAAGGTGGCGTGATGTGCGGTTGCCGTTGGCGCGAAGATACCGTAAACGCCCGGCCCTGCCAATTCAAGATAAAATGGAAATAGTTTCCACATAACCCATATTGCACCGCAACACAGGGGATTACGTACCCCCGCAACGTCGAATCCGCCCCCTCTCAGGAAGTTGTAGCTAAACTACCGTATGAAGCAAGCGTGCCATTCATGCTTGATCGACAAGGCCTCACTGGCACCCTCGGGAACGTATTCTTTCCATCTCCTGGCGAAAGTAGGCCCAGTCGAAGGCGGGGCCCGGGTCGCTCTTGCGCAGCGGGGCCACCCGGGCATGGCTGGTGATGCGCGTCTCGTCGAGGGCCGGGTAGGCCGCCAGCAAGGCAAGGGTGACGGCCGCGAGGGCCCGGTACTGGGCGCCGGTGTAGGGGCTGACCTCGTCCCCCTCCAGCTCGATGCCCAGGGCGAAGTCGTTCAGCGCCTCTCGCTCGCGCCCACCGTCTCGCCACCGCGAGCGACCGGCATGCCAGGCCCGCGCCTGGAAGGGCACGAACTGCACGCACTCCCCGTCGCGGCGGATCAGCAGGTGGGCCGAGACGCGCAGGTCGGCAATGGACGCGAAGAAGGGGTGTGCCTCGGGGTCGAGCCGGTTGGTGAAAAGCCGCTCGATATGCTCTCCGCCGAAGGACCCGGGCGGCAGGCTGATGGAGTGCAGCAGCAGCAGCGAGACCTCCCCGGCCGGACGTGCATCCTGGTTGGGCGAGGGCAGGTGCCGGGCTCCCGGCAGCCAGCCGTCGTCGATACACATGGTTTTTCCCTGACGTTGATGCATGGGTTTCCCTATAATGACCGCCTCAAGCCTCCCCGCACAGAGATGGACCCGCCATGCATTATCAGGACGCCCTTGCCGAAGAGATCCGTGACAGTGCCGCCCGGCTGCTGGCCGAGGACGTCGGCCCCGGTGACATCACCGCCCAGCTGGTGCCCGAGAAGCAGATGGCCAGGGCCCGGGTGATCACCCGCGAGGCGGCGGTCCTGTGCGGCGTGGCCTGGGTCGACGAGCTGTTCCGGCGCCTCGATGCCCGGGTCGCCCTGCACTGGCAGGCCGCCGACGGCGACCGCCTCGCCCCCGGCCAGGCCTTCCTCGAGCTTGAGGGCCCCGCGCGCAGCCTGCTCACCGGGGAGCGGGCCGCGCTCAACCTGCTGCAGACCCTCTCCGCCACGGCGACCCGCACCCGCCACTTCGCGGACCTGCTCGAGGGGACCGGCGTACGCATGCTGGACACCCGCAAGACGCTGCCCGGGCTGAGGCTCGCCCAGAAGTACGCGGTGACCTGCGGCGGCGGTCACAACCACCGCATCGGCCTCTTTGACGCCTTCCTGATCAAGGAGAACCACATCGCGGCCTGCGGCGGCATCGCGGCCGCCGTGCGCGAAGCCCGCAGCATCGCCCGCGACCTACCGGTGGAGGTGGAGGTGGAGACCTTCGAGGAGTTGGACCTGGCGCTCGCCGCCGAGGCCGACGTGATCATGCTCGACAACTTCAGCCTCGACGACATGCGCGAGGCGGTGCGTCGCACCGCTGGGCGCGCCACCCTGGAGGCCTCGGGCAACGTCGACGAGGGCACCCTGCGCGACATCGCCGAGACCGGCGTGGATTGCATCTCGAGCGGCGCCTTGACCAAGGATGTCAGGGCCATCGACCTGTCGATGCGCATCATCGAGCAGGAGGCCTGAGCGGCCCCTCAGGTCTCGACGGCGACCAGCCGCTTCTCGAGCCGCTGGCGGTAGAGGCGCTCGCCGCCACGCTCGACCCAGTCATCACCCAGCGGCTGCCAGCCGCGGTGCACCAGGCCATCGACCAGCATGGCGCTGGCCTCGATGGCGGCCCGGGACACGCCCTGCTCGAGAAGCAGTCGCTCGGCATGCACCAGCAGGGTCGAGCCGATCCCGCGCCGGCCCAGCGACGGCCAGACATAGAGGGTCTCGATCCGCCCGCGGGGCATGTCCAGCTCCAGGAATCCCACGCAGCGGCCCTCGCAGTCGGCGACCAGGGTGGTGTAGAGCGCCTGGCGCGCCGCCCAGGCACTGCCATCCCGAGGCAGGACCATCGCCCAGGCCTGTCGCTCGGCCAGCGAGTAGTGCCCCGCCGCGCCCTGCATCACGGCGTGGTGGAAGACCTCGGCCTGGTCGGCGGCGTCGCGGGCCCGGGCCGTGCGATAGACGATTCGCGGCCCACGACAACGCCCGGTGGGAGGCGGTTCGGCCGGCTCGGTGCCGGTGTCGATATCGGCAAGACGCATGCGAGACCTTCCTGAGATGATGACCAGCCCAGCAGACTACCCAAGCCACGCCGCAGGGCCAAGCCCTGCGGGTGGACACCTTCAGGATATGCCATGAACGACCGCCCCGCCCCGTCCGAGGCCTTCCATCTGACGCCCATCGGCATCATCGAGAGCGACTTCCCGGACAAGTTCGGCATCCCGCGCCAGCCGGGCCTGGCAACGGCGGCCCGGGCGTCACTGGTGCTGGTCCCGCCCTTCGACGACCCGCTGGCGGTGAGAGGCCTTTCGGCCTTCAGCCACCTCTGGCTGACCTTCATCTTCCATCTCAGCCCCGAACAGGCCGGCCCTGCACGCTGGACGCCGCTGGTGCGCCCGCCTCGCCTGGGCGGCAACGCCAAGGTGGGAGTCTTCGCCAGCCGCAGTACCCACCGCCCCAACCGCCTGGGGCTGTCGCTGGTGGAGCTGGTCGAGATCGACACCGCCCACGGGGTGCGCCTGGGGCTTCGCGGCGCCGACATGGTCGACGGCACCCCGGTGCTCGACATCAAGCCCTACCTGCCCTGGGCAGAGTCTCGCCCGGAGGCCCGCGCCGGTTTCGCCCCCGAGCCACCGCCGACCCTGGTGGTCAGCCTCTCGCCCGAGGCCGAGGCCGTGCTGGACGGGCGCCCCGACGGCGACTCGCTGCGTGAACTGATCCGCCAGGTGCTGGCCCAGGACCCGCGCCCCGCCTACCGCCGCGGCGCCGAGGCGCGTATCTACGGGGTCAGGCTGCGCGACGTGGACGTGCGCTTCCAGGCGCTCCAGGCGCAGGCCGGCCCCACCACCCTGAGGGTGGTCGAGGTCGTCCCGGCCCAGGGCCGGACATGACAAAGGGCCCCGCGGGGCCCTTCTCGCATCGTGCGAACGGCCTCAGTCGAAGTCGATGCCGATGCGTCGGCCCACCTCCTCGTAGGCCTCGATCACGCCGCCCAGCCCCTGGCGGAAGCGGTCCTTGTCGAGCTTCTCGCGGGTCTCGGCGTCCCACAGGCGACAGCCGTCCGGGGAGAACTCGTCGCCCAGCACGATCTCGCCCTTGAACAGGCCGAACTCCAGCTTGTAGTCCACCAGCAGCAGGCCTCCCTCGGCAAAGAGTTGCTTGAGCACCTCGTTGACGCGGAAGGTGAGCGCCTTCATCTCGGCCAGCTGCTCGGGGGTCGCCCAGCCGAAGGTCTCGGCCAGCGACTCGTTGATCATAGGATCGTGCAGGGCATCGTTCTTGAGGAACAGCTCGAAGGTGGGGGGCTCGAGGGCCTGGCCCTCCTCCACGCCGAGGCGCTTGACCAGGCCGCCGGCGGCGATGTTGCGCACCACGCACTCCACCGGGATCATCTCGAGGTTCTTCACCAGGCTCTCGGTGTCGGAGAGGCGCCGGTCGAAATGGGTGGGGATACCAGCCTCCTGCAACTTCTCCATGATGAAGGCATTGAAGCGGTTGTTGACCATGCCCTTGCGGGCCAGCGACTCCATGCGCTCGCCGTCGAAGGCGCTGGTGTCGTCGCGGAAGGTCAGGATCAGGCGATCGGGGTCATCGGTGGCATGGACCGACTTGGCCTTGCCGGCATAGAGTTCTTGGCGCTTTTCCATAGGGAGCCTCCAGAGGCACGGATACGAGTCAGGATGGTCGTTCAGCCGAGGGTCTGCCAGGCCAGGCCAGGGTCCTGGGCGGCGACCCTCAGCCGGGATTCATCGCCGTCGAGCAGCGGCACCAGGGCCGCCAGGGCCAGCTCGGGGCGGTTGTTGTGTTCCGAGAGGTGCGAACAGACGATGTGCTGCAGGCGGTCGAGCCCCAGCCGTTGCAGCAGCCAGGCCGCCTGGCCGTTGGCCAGGTGCCCCCAGTCGCCGCCGACCCGTCGCTTGAGGCTGGCGGGATAGGGGCCCTCGGCGAGCATCCGCGGGTCGTGGTTGCACTCCAGCACCAGGCCGTCGCAGCCGGCGAAGGCCTCGACCACATGCACGCTGGGATGCCCCAGGTCGGTAAGCAGGCCGAGGCGCCGTTCGCCGGCAGTGATGCGAAACTGCACCGGCTCCCGGGCGTCATGGGGCACGGTGACCGGGTCGATGGTCAGCCCCTTGACCGCGAATCGGGCCTGGGGAGTGATCCAGTGGCAGCGTGGCAGCTCGCCGAGCCGGCCCGACAGCCAGGTGCCCGGCGTCAGGTAGACCGGCATCCCGTGACGGCGGGCCAGGGGGCCGACACCCCGCACATGGTCACCATGCTCGTGGGTCACCAGCAGGGCATCGAGCTGGCGGGGATGCAGCCCCAGGCCAGCCAGACGGCGTTCGGTCTCGCGCAGGGTGAAGCCGCAGTCGACCAGCAGGTGCGTCTCGCCGTCGCTGACCAGGGTGGCGTTGCCCTTGCTGCCGCTGCCCAGGGAGGCGAAGGAGAGGCATCCGCTCCCGCCCGGCACCGTGTTGCTCATCAGCGCAACAGGCCCGCCACCCGCTCGAGCAGCTCGCGCTGGTCCTCGGTGGAGAGCGCTTCCTCGCCGGCGCTCTGGGCCTTGAGCACGGTCTCCTCAGGGCCACGAGACTCCATCACCAGGCGCACCTGGCGGGGCGACTCGCCCAGGTTGAGGGTCGCCATCGAGCGCAGCAGGCCCCGCTCGCGCTCACTGCGGGTCAGGTAGTCCACCAGGAAGCTGCGCGAGGCGGGGTCGCGCTCAAGCAGCTCGCGGCGGCCCTCGACCGAGAAATCGAGCTCCAGCTGATGGCTGAGCTCGGCCCACAGACGGTCCGTCGCGAAGGGCAGGATGACCTGCCAGTCGTCACCGCGCTGCTCGAATCGGGCACGATCCTGGGCAACGGGGCGCTGCGCGGTCAGCGAGGCGGCGCTCGACGAGGCGCTGAATGCCTCGAAGTGGCGCTCCAGCGCCGTCAGACAGGCTGCCTGGGGGGCGCCGCCCTGCTCGCAGCGTATCTCGCTGTCGCCGCTGCGCAACCCCTGGCGGACGCTGAGCCTGGCCTGGTCGGTCTCCAGGATACCGCGGCGCGAGTCGCTGGCGGTCACGGTCAGGCCGCGGCTCTGCACGAAGCGCTCGAGCTCCGGCCACACCGTTGCCGGTGCCGCTCCGACCACCAGCCAGCGCTCGTCACCGATCGCGCGACGCTCGACATAGCCTCGTTCCCTGGCGCGCCCGGGCGACAGGGCCTGGGGGAGCGGTGCCTCGACCACGCCATCCTCGGCGGGCCGCGTGCCGCTCACCTCGGGGACCGGCATGGCATCCCGGTAGCGGTCGGCATCGCGGCCATCCGGCAGCACCAGGGGCGCATTCTCCTCGGCCTCGTCGTAGTCGAGGTTGCGATCATGATAGAAGCCATCACGGGCACAGCCGGCCGTGGCCAGGGCGATGACCGCCACCAGCGGCATCCATTTCAGCGCAGAGTTCATGCGTCCACCTTGCCTAGAGTTGTGGTGCGGTGTCGGACACCGCTCAATCGTCGATCAGCCCCGCCAGCTGCAGGGCCTCGCTGACGGTGGAGTGATACTTCTCGGAGAGCCAGGTCAGCGGCAGCCGGATGCCGGGCTCGATGTGGCCCATGCGGTACAGCGCCCACTTGACCGGGATCGGGTTGGACTCGATCCCCAGGTTGGTGTGCAGCGGCATCAGCCGGGTGTTGATCTGGTGGGCCCGGTCGGCATCTCCGGCCACGGCGGCACTGCACAGCTCGTGCATGGCCCGCGGCGCCACGTTGGCCGTCACCGAGATGTCGCCATGGCCCCCCATCAGCATGAAGTCGCAGGCGGTGGCGTCATCCCCGGAATAGAGCATGAAGCCGCTGCCCTCGAGGCGCGCGATCAGGTCCTCGGCGCGCTCCAGGTTGCCGGTGGCGTCCTTGAGCCCGATGATCCTGTCGACCTCGGCCAGGCGCAGCACGGTCTCGTTGTAGATGTCCGAGCAGGTGCGTCCCGGAACGTTGTAGAGGATCACCGGCAGGTCGCTGCTCTCGGCGATGGCCTTGAAGTGCCGGTAGAGCCCTTCCTGGGTGGGCTTGTTGTAGTAGGGCGCCACGGTCAGGCAGCAATCCGCCCCGACCTCGCTGGCGTAGCGGGCCAGCTCCACCGCCTCGGTGGTATTGTTGGAGCCGGTGCCGGCGATCACCGGAACGCGTCCGTTCACCTCCTCCACCACGGTGCGGATGACATCGAAATGCTCGGCGAACGACATGGTGGTCGGCTCGCCGGTAGTGCCGGCCGCGACGATCGCATCGGTGCCATTGTCGAGATGAAAGTGCACCAGGCGGCGCAGGGCCTCCCAGTCGATATCGCCGTTGACCTTCATCGGCGTCGCCAGCGCGACGATACTGCCAGTGATCATCCTCTCGATTCCTCTCGATTCGCCTGCATTCGCGGTCTCGGGCAACGCCCCGGGACCTGCCCCGGTGCCAGGGGCCAAATGGTACTCAGGCCTCGGGAGCCTGTACAGCCGCGACTTTACAGTTCGCCACGGGTTGCGTGTAATCGGGACTCCTTCCTTCATCCACGACAGGAGCACGACCATGAGCGTCAGCCCCGGCGAGCCCGTTCCGGACTTCACCGCCACTGCCACCGGCGACACCGCCGTCACCCTCTCCGACCTGAAGGGCAAGCAGGTGGTGGTCTACTTCTACCCCAAGGCCAGCACCCCCGGGTGCACTACCGAGGGTGGCGACTTCCGCGATCGCAAGGAGGCCTTCGACGCCGCCGATACCGTCATCCTTGGCATCTCCCGGGACGGCATCCGCGCCCAGGAGAACTTCAAGGCCAAGCAGGGCTTCAACTTCGCGTTGATCTCCGACAAGGATGAGGCGCTCTGCCGGCTGTTCGACGTCATCAAGCTCAAGAAGCTCTACGGAAAGGAGCACCTGGGGATCGAGCGCAGTACCTTCCTGATCGACGCCGACGGCAAGCTCGTCCGCGAGTGGCGCGGCGTCAAGGTCAAGGGCCATGCCCAGGAAGTACTGGAGGCCGCCCAGGCCCTGCACGCCGGCTGATCTCTCTGATCGCCGGGCTCCCCACCATCGCGCGAGCACCTCCGCCCGCGCTCCGGGACGCTCACGGCTCGGCGGGCGTCTCGGCCGACTCCTGCCGGTGGCGCTGCTTGATGCCCCGCGGCCAGGCGTAGACCAGCGCCTTGAGCAGGGTCGCCAGGGGGATGGCGAAGAAGACCCCCCAGAAGCCCCAGATCCCGCCGAAGAAGAGGATCGCCAGGATGATCGACACCGGATGGATGTTGACCGCCTCGGAGAACAGGATCGGCGACAGGACGTTGCCGTCCAGCGCCTGCAGTACGCCGTAGGCGACCAGCACATAGAGGAACTCGTCCGTCAGGCCGAAGTGGAAGCCGGCCACCGCCGCCACCGGCAGGGTGGTCACCGCCGCCCCGATATAGGGCACCAGCACCGACACGCCGACCACCACTGAAAGCAGCGCCGTGTAGGGGAGTCTGAAGTAGGTGAAGGTGAAGAAGGCCGCGGTGCCGACGATGATGATCTCGATGAACTTGCCACGCACGTAGTTGGCGATCTGGTCGTCCATCTCTTCCCAGATGCGGGTCATCAGCTCGCGCCGCTGGGGCAGCAGCGAGGTGGTGAAGCCCACCAGGCGGTCGCGGTCCTTGAGCATGAAGAACACCAGGATCGGTACCAGGATCAGGTAGACGATCAACGTCAGAACGTTGCCCAACGAGGCCAGCGACAGGGTCAGGGCGCGCTGGCCGAGTTGGGTCATCTCGCGGCCGGCCACGTCGATCCAGTTCTGCATCTGGTCGGGGGTGACCAGGTTGGGATAGCGCTCCTGGAGTTCATCCAGCAGCTGCTGGCCGCTGGCAAACATGCGCGGCGCCTCCTGGACCAGCCCCACCAGCTGATTCCAGATCAGCGGCATCAGGATGAAGGCCAGCGCCAGCAGTACCCCGATGAAGGCCAGGAACACCACGAACACCGCCAGCAGGCGCGGCATCCTGCGCCGCTCCATCCAGCTTACCGGCCCCTGCAGCAGGAAGGCGACCACCAGGGCGATGAGAAAGGGCGCCAGCATGCGCCCGAACAGGATCACCGCGGCGAAGCCCAGCACCAGCACCACTAGCAGGATCACCGCCTCCTCGTCGGAGAAGTAGTGCTCGATCCAGCTCCTGAAGACCGACCTCAGCGTCATGGAGCCGGCTCCCCGCCCTTGCGGACCCAGTAGTGGTAGACGTCACCGCGCTCTTCCCTGGCCGGCATCTCGTGGGCGCTCTGGGCCACGAAGGTCTCGAAGTCGCGCCAGGAGCCCGCATCGGTGGCCATGACCTCCAGCAGCTGGCCGGGCGCGAGGCGCGACAGCGCCTGCTTGGCCTTGAGCAGCGGCAGGGGGCAGGGAAGACCGCGGGCATCGAGCAGGTCATCGGGTTGCAGCGCCATGGTGTCTCCCGGGAAGATAGAACAGGATGTGCCGCCCGTGGGACCGCACGCAAGCCCCTGCGATTTAAAGGCACTTTGCGGGTTGAATCAATGTCACAACTGGGTACCCGCCCCCCTTGCGCTCCCCTTGACGAGGACGGCCATGCTGCGTCGAACCGGAAACTGCCTCACCGCCTGCGCCCTGAGCCTGGTGCTTGCCCTGCCGACCCAGGCCCAGTCCCCCGACCGCTACGAGGCCCCGGGCCTGACCCGAAGCCCCGCGGTCGCGGCCGGGGGCGACTACGGACTGCCCAGCCTGACCCGCGGCGGCAGCCAGGCCATCAGCGGCGAGGAGTACCGTCTGGGCCGCGCCTGGCTGCGCCAGTTCCGCGCCCGCGCCCCCGAATGGCAGGATGCCATCGCCCAGGACTACGTGGAGTCGCTGGTGGCCCGCCTGCTGCCCCACAGCGGCCTGGGCGACGCTCGCACCGCCGTGACCCTGGTGGAGAGCCGCCTGCTCAACGCCTTCGCCGTGCCCGGCGGGGTGATCGGCGTCAACGCCGGACTGTTCGCCTTCGCCGAACGCGAGGCCCAGTTGGCCTCGGTGATCGCCCACGAGCTCGGCCATCTCTCCCAGCGTCACTATGCCCGCGGCCAGGCCCGCGCCGAGCAGACCCAGATTCCGGCCATGGCGGCCATGCTCGCCGGCATGCTGATCGCCGCCGGGGGCGGCGGCGATGCCGGCATCGCCGCCGCCATGGGCTCCCAGGCGGCCCTCATCCAGGACCAGCTGAGTTACTCGCGGCGCTTCGAGCAGGAGGCCGACCGCGTGGGCCTGCAGGCCATGGCCGACGCCGGCTATGAGCCGGGCGCCATGGTGGAGATGTTCCGCGCCATGCAGCGCATGGTGAGCCTGCAGGGGGGAAATCCCCCGGAGTTCCTGCTCACCCACCCGGTGACCGAGTCGCGCATCAGCGATACCCAGGCCCGCGCCGACCAGATCTCAGTGGCGGCGCCGCGCGATGGGGACCTTCACTACCAACTGGTGAGGGCCCGGGCGCTGCTGACGATCCATGACCGCGACCCGCAGCAGGCCAGCACCCGCTTGGCCCAGGACCAGGCGCCTGAGGAAGCCCGGCGCTACCTGGCCGCGCTGATTGATGCTCGTGCCGGGCGCACCGACCGGGCGCTGGACGAGCTCGACGCCCTGGCCCGGTCACAGCCCGACCTGGCCATGCTGCCGGCCTCGGCGGCTCAGGTCGCCTTCGAGGCCGGCCGCATCGACGAGGCCATCGCGCGCAGCAGGCGCCAGCTGCGGCTGATGCCGGACTACTCGCCGGCCAGCCGGCTGCTGGGCGAGGCGCTACTGCAGCGCGACCCCGACGAGGCCTATCAGGTACTGCGCGAGCTGGCCGACGCCCGTCCCGAGGACCCGCAGGCGTTCACGCTCCTCGCGGAAGCCGCCGGCCGCAGCGGTCGAGAGGCCTGGGGCCACCTGGCCCGCGCCGAGCAGCTTCAGCTCACCGGCCGCATCGACCGCGCCATCCGCCAGCTCGAGGTGGCCAAGGACGTGGCCGAACGCGAGGGCAACACCGCCGCCACCCGCCATATCGAGCAGCGTCGCGAGGACTTCATCGGCTATCGAGAGACGCTGGAGAAATTCTAGCGCCAAGCGCCAAGCGCCAAGCGCCAAGCGCCAAGCGCCAAGCGCCAAGCGCCAAGCGCCAAGCGCCAAGCGCCAAGCGCCGCAGAATGATGTCATGGCCATGGCTGACATCAACGAACAAGCCCCACCGGACTCGACATCCGGTGGGATTTCTCATTTGCTCCCTCACACCTGCCGCCCATCTCTGAACAGCTGGGCGCTTGTGGCTTGGCCGCTATGACTTCTGGAAGTTGAGCATCCGCTCGAGGGGCTTGAGGGCCGCCAGGCGCACGGCCTCATCGACGAAGATCTCGCCAGAGCCGTCGCGCAGGGTGCCCGCCAGGTTGTCCAGGGCATTCATCGCCATCCAAGGGCAATGGGCGCAGCTCTTGCAGGTCGCGCCATTGCCGGCGGTGGGCGCCTCGAAGAGCGTCTTCTCCGGCACCGCCTGCTGCATCTTGAAGAAGATGCCGCGGTCGGTGGCCACGATCAGCTTGTCGTGGGGAAGCTCCTTCGCCGCCTTGATCAGCTGGGAGGTGGAGCCCGCCACATCGGCCAGCTCGACCACCGAGGCCGGCGACTCCGGGTGCACCAGTACGGCTGCCTCCGGATAGAGCCCCTTGAGGTCCTCGACGCCCTTGGCCTTGAACTCCTCGTGGACGATGCAGGCGCCGTCCCAGAGCAGCATGTCGGCGCCAGTCTGCTTCTGGATATAGCCCCCCAGGTGCTTGTCCGGGGCCCAGAGGATCTTCTCGCCGCGCGCCTGGAGGTGCTCGATCACGTCCACGGCAATGGAGGAGGTCACCACCCAGTCGGCGCGCGCCTTCACCGCCGCGGAGGTGTTGGCATAGACCACCACGGTGCGGTCGGGATGGGCGTCGCAGAAGGCGCTGAAGGCGTCGGCCGGACAGCCCACGTCCAGCGAGCAGGTCGCCTCAAGGGTGGGCATCAGCACCCGCTTCTCCGGGGAGAGGATCTTGGCGGTCTCGCCCATGAAGCGCACGCCGGCCACCACCAGGGTGTCGGCCTCGTGGCGGGCCCCGAAGCGGGCCATCTCCAGGGAGTCGGCCACGCAGCCACCGGTCTCCTCGGCCAGCTGCTGGATGGCATCGTCGGTGTAGTAGTGGGCCACCAGCACGGCATTGTTGGCCTCGAGCAGATGCTTGATCTCCTCGATGCGCGCCTCGTCCTCGGCGGGAATGCGGGTGGGGCAGTAGGTGCGTGCGAGCTGCTCGCGCAGATCGGCACGGGAAGTCATGATCGTCATCGTGTCTACCACTGTGACCGGCAGGGGCTCCCCCTGCGTTACACCAGGTGCCGCCGCTCGTGCACTCCGCACGGGGCAACACGCCAGAGGGCCAACCGCTGCGTCTTTCGCGATGGTCAACCCGTTACCTATTCTAGACCAGAACGCTGCAATATTGACCAGCCCCGTCCAGAAAAGCGTCATGTGATTGAAATGAGTGCGCCAACCGCCAGGATCAAGGGCACGCCAGGCGCTTGGCGATTATCGGTGGCGATGGTGTCCTAGCGCACCGACGACGGCCTGCCGTTCCACCAGAATCGTGCCACCGATGCTTCACGACATCGTGAAGGCCGGACAATGACGCGAGGTCACCATGTCATCCCCCGTCCAGTACAGCACCCCTACCACGCCCAGGTTCGAGTCATTCACGCGCATGCCCGGCCGCGAGCCAGGCGAGCAGCAGCACGGCTACCCCTTCAAGCCGGAACGCTTGCCCGAAGCACCACTCGAGACGTTTCCCGAGGAGGAAGTCGACGAGCCTACCAAGCACGCCACCGAAGGCGACGATGACCTGATGAGCCAGGATATCAACGCGGTCGATTTCGACCCTCTCTTGTAGCATACCGGCTGGCGCACCCTCGACGAGATGCGCCAGCCTAATCCGGCAACGAGAATCCGAGAATCCGCGTCTACTTATTACCGAGCCGGTTCATACCGGCACTTCGAGGATGCTGTTGAAACGTTCACTTCATTGACTTCTTGATATCGCTCTTGAGATCGCCGCACCTCGCTTCTGCCTTGCTGCCCTGCTTTTCTGCTTTACCCTTGTACTCCATGCTTTTGTCGCCGATCACCTTGCCGGCAACCCAACCTCATTGATCTTTCCCCTCGCCCCGTTCGCATGAGCTTTGGATTGATGATTGTTCATGAGATGATCTCCAGATGGTTAATCCGTTAGGGGTCATCTCTCACCAAGAACTCATCTTGATATAGGGTGAGATTCCCAAGATAGCTGAAGCTGGAGGCAAGATCTGTGCGGCGACTAACCTAGGCGGAGTGGTTTTTTCAGATCATGGTGGCCTTGGGAATTATTCAGTCGTTCTTCGCCACGAACAGGGTGAGACTTTTCAGGCTATGGTTTTTTGCGTTCTCGTGAAATCGACAGCTCATCGAGCCGGTATCGATAGATGTCCGGTTGCCGTTTACTTTCCTTGCGGTGTGTACCCGCAACGGACTGTCGTCACGAAGCCACGAAGAATCGGTACGACCATGCGCTAAAAGTGAGAACCGTGCATCCTGAAGATAGCCAAGTTCGCCATACAAATTCCCGTCGAGATAAGCTATTATGAAGCTGAGTGAATAGCGTAATATTGGAGCCTGCCATGCCCACATCCATAAATGAATCCAACGTCTATATACAACTGCGAAACAAGGCTGAAGCGCTGCTGCAGGCGGGCACGACACCGACGGCGAGCCACTGTTCGGTGAGCGTTGACGCCTTGAGCCTTCTCCACCGGCTATCCAGCAATCCCGACAATGCGGAAGACGCCCTCAAATTGCTCCATGAACTGCAGGTCTACCAGGTGGAACTTGACTTGCAGAGCGAGGAAGTTTCCGCCAATAAGCAGGCACTTGAGGAAGAGTCGGATCTTTATCGGAACCTTTACGACTCCGCCCCCTTCGGCTATTTTATCATCGACTCAGAGGGCAAGGTTATCCAGGGCAACCTTGCCGCCGCGCAACTCTTTCGCGTTGGGCCTAACGATCTTGAGGGACACCGCATCGACACATTCCTGCTCGCGGAGAACCGGCCACGACTGCTTGGGCTGCTACAGCATGTCGCACAGAGCGGTTCCAGGGATTCCTGTGTAGCCGAGACGGCTGGAGGCGCACAGGGTTCTCGGCACTTACAGTTTATTGCATCCACCCTCCCGAGGCAGGAGCATATTCTGTTGGCCTGCTGCGAGTGCGCCAGTGTGGAGTAACCCGATTAGCCGCTCCAAGCCATGGCTCCCATGACCCCTGCCAATTCATCGACCCCCCAGCCGGCGGCCTTTCGTATCCTGGGCATTGGCGCATCCGCCGGTGGCCTGGCCCCGCTGGAAGAGTTCCTTGCCCGGATCCCGCCCCACAGCCACATGGCCTATGTGGTAGTGCAGCATCTCGATCCCACCCATAAGGCGTTGCTGCCAGAATTACTTCAGCGCATCACCCCGATGTCGGTTCGCCAGGCGACCCATGGCATGCCCATCGAGCCTGACTGCGTGTATGTGATTCCGCCGAATACGGAACTCAGCATTGCCGAGGGGTTGCTACACCTGGCACAGCCCATGGAACCCAGGGGTATGCGCCTGCCTATCAACGTGCTGTTTTCTTCCCTGGCCCGGGACCAGGGGGAGCATGCCATCGGAGTGGTTCTGTCCGGCATGGGCTCCGACGGTACCCTGGGCTTACAGGCGATCAAGGCCGTGGGCGGCCTCACCGCGGTGCAACAGCCCGACACCGCACAGTTCGATGCCATGCCCAAAAGTGCCATCACCGCCCACTGCGCCGATATCGTCGCCCCGCCTGGCGACTTGCCCGTCCGCATCCTGGCCTTTATTGCCCAGGCACCCGCCACGGGCGCCTCCACCAGGCCATCGGGAGAGCCAAGGGCAGAGCCTGGGTCGGAATCATCGCCCCTGTCGCGGATACTCCGTCTGCTTCAACAGCGAACCCGCCACGACTTCTCCCTCTACAAGCCCAGCACTCTGCACCGCCGCATGGCGCGGCGCATGGCGATCCATGAAATCGCCACCCTGACGCTTTACGCGGACTTTCTCCAGCGCAACCCCCAGGAGATCGACCTGCTGTTCAAGGAGTTGCTCATCGGGGTGACCAGTTTTTTCCGTGATGCCGAGGTCTGGCAGTATCTGGCGGATACCACTCTACCGGAACTGCTTTCGCGAAAGTATAGTGAGCCCTACCTGCGTGCCTGGGTGGTCGGCTGTTCGACCGGCGAAGAGGCCTACTCCCTGGCCATGCTCTTTACGGAGACGCTGGACAAACTGCCACGTCCCCACGACGTCACCCTGCAGATCTTTGCCTCCGACCTGAGTCCGGATGCCATTGCCACGGCTCGCCTAGGCCATTACCCCGCCGACATCAGCAGCAGTGTCTCGGCGGAGCGCCTGGCACGCTTTTTCAGCGTTCATGGTGAAGGCTACAAGATCAACCGGGATATCCGCGACCTAGTGCTGTTCGCCCAGCAGGATGTGGTGCTTGATCCCCCCTTTACTCATCTGGACCTGATTTCCTGCCGCAACCTGCTGATCTACTTCGATCAGAGCCTGCAACGCAAACTCATTCCCCTGTTTCACTACAGCCTGCGTGCCAGGGGAATACTGTTGCTGGGGAGCTCGGAGACGGTAGGACGCCACACCCCGTTGTTTGCCCCCATCCAGTCCAAACTGCGACTTTACCGGCGCCAGGATAATGTCCAGAACCGCGACATCGGGTTGCCGGTAAAGTCATTCCCCCCCCTGGCCAGGATAGCCAAGGAGCTTCCCGTGTCCCCCAGCGACTCATCCTCCCATACCAATGATAATCTGCAGTCGGCAGCCGACCAGGTGTTACTGCAGGTCTACGCTCCCGCCGCCGTGGTGGTCAACGATGAGGGTGATATCGTCTATATCAGCGGGCGGACGGGAAAATACCTGGAACCTGCTGCCGGCAAGGCCAACTGGAATTTTCACGCCATGGTGCGGGAAGGTCTGCGGACAGCCATCTCAAGCGCCCTGCGCCATGCCGTGAGCCAGAGCGAACCAGTGCACCTGCAAGGCCTGCAGGTGCAACTGCCCGGCGGGGCCACGCAGAGCGTCGATATCACCGTACAGGCGCTGCGAGAACCTGCCGCCCTGCGCGGGATGACGATGATCGTGTTCCGCGACGTCGTACCGGCTCATGCCGGCCTGTCAGACACAAACAAGACGAAAAAAGCCTTGCAACATCCTCATGCGAAGGAGCTGCAACAGTACCTGGATGAAATCCAGACGCTGAGGGAGGAAAACCGCGCGTCTCAGGAAGAGTTGCAATCAGCCAATGAGGAATTGCAGTCGACCAATGAGGAATTGCAGTCGACCAACGAAGAGCTGACCACGTCGAAAGAGGAAATGCAGTCCATGAACGAGGAACTGCAGACCATCAACGCGGAAATGCAGACCAAGCTCGACGATCTCGCCCTCGCGCAGAGCGACATGAGGAACCTGCTCAACAGCATCGAGATAGCCATCGTGTTTCTCGACCAGAACCTGAACGTTCGCCGTTACACCGAAAGGGCATCGAAGATCATCAACATCCGTGAAAGCGATATCGGACGCCCCCTCAGCGATCTCACCACCAGCCTCCTGTATCCGGAACTTCACGACGATGCGCTCACCACCCTGAGCACCCTGGAATTTTCCGAGAAGCAGATCCTCGCCACAGACAGTCGCTGGTTTACGGTGCGAATCATGCCCTATCGCCGGCTTGACAACGTGATTGACGGGGTTGTGATCACCCTTGTGGATATCACCGCCACCAAGGAGCTTGAACAAGCCCTGCGTAAGGACTTGAAATCATGAAGGAAAGAGCATATTTACAGGCACGGATTCGGCCACCCCTTACCCAGTGCGGTTAGCGGCATCGCGATCGACCTGATGTTCAACCCGGACATCGCACCCATTACCGGGGTTGTTGGCGAGCAATGATTATACTGTGCCGGCCAAAACCCGGCGCGTTCTTCAAGTGCTCGACATCTATATCGAGCATGAAACACTTGTTCTCCGCGTCATGCATCAAGGACTTCCATGGAACAGCAAACAGCCGATCACCCATGCCCAGAAAACCGCCTGATGCCAAGACTGCGTAACGTATCTTACCCTCAGTTATATCGAGCATAATGTCCTGAATCTTGCCAAGCTTCTCATCCTGCATGTTACACACTTCATCGCCGGTAATGGTGGAGGAACTCAGCAACGTTAAACCAGCCTACATGTCATCAGTGGCGCCGTACGTTGTATTCGATTGTGCGATTGAATCGTTCATTTCGTTGCCTTTTTGGTATCGTTCTTGAGATCTCCGTACTTGGCTTCAGCCTTGCCGGCATGGCTTTCGGCTTTACCCTTGTACTCCATGCTTTTATTGCCGGCCACCTTGCCGGCAACCTCCTTTACCTTCCCCTTCGCCTCCTTCGCATGACCTTTTACCTGATTCTTGTTCATGAGCTGATCTCCAAATGATGGTTCCGTTTGGGTTATGCCTCTCACCATTAACTCATGTAAAGACAGAGTGAGGCTACCAATACTTATATAGTGGAAGCTCGAAGCATGGTCTGTGCGGTGTCTAACATACGCAAAGTCATTTTTTTCTTACAGGCCTCCGGGGAAACCAGCCCGCATATCGTTACTGTGGCTTAATCTGTCCCTCATCGTGGCCAGCGCTCACACGGAAAGGCAGGTAGGCGTGACTGATCGAACGTCAGTCTCCGAACAGAAATACCTGAAAGCCCTGGAATCAAACTGAGAATAGCGCCTTGAAGGCGCAAGGAGGCTGCGTCACAGAACAACGAATACGTGCGGTACCGCACCGAAAAGACGTTCGCTTATGCCTAAGCTGAAGTAGCGTTTTCTCGCCTCGGGAACTGCTCTCCAGACTCGGGAGGGGCCGGCAGACTAACGTTAACCAGATGAGCAACAATGACGAAGACGCCAACTGCATTTACTCAGCACAACCATTGGAGTCATTGGCAACGATGATCGTCACATCTGACACATCATCTTGACCCGACTACACCGCGATAAAGAGGATACAATCATGGCAAAGAAAGTAGGCAGTCACGAGACCACCGACCAGATTGCGGGCAAGGCTCATGAAACGGTGGACAAGACCGCCGAGACCGCGGGCAAAGCCGAGGAGTACGTTCGAGAGCACGCCTACCACGCCGATGAGCGCGTTCGCGAGGCGGCATCCCAAGGGCGCGAGCGAGCCGATCATGTGCTCGAACGCGTGAAGAGCCATGTGTGCGGAAACCCGCTAATGTCCATTGGCATCGCCTTTATCGCTGGCGCACTCTACTCGTCGCTGATGCGGCGCCGATAACGCACAGCATTCAGGACGCAGCAATTGGCAAATCACAAGGCACCACGACGTTCGAGCGTGAGCGACTGAAGCGCGAGAACCGACGCGACCTCTTCGGGGGCACGCCGGCCGATGTCATGATTAGCCTCCTTCGGTTACACCTTCTTCGGTGATGACCCGACGATAGAGGCTTCGATCGGCAGCATAACAGCCACAGGAGGCCTCGATCAGACTCGCCCGATCCAGTACCGTGATATCCCCACGGTAATAGCGGATCAATCCGCGCGCCTGAAGCGCCATGGCGGCCAGGGTGATTCCGGCACGCCTCACCCCCAGCATCGTGGCAAGGAACTCATGGGTGAGATGCAACTGATCCGAGTGCGCACGGTCCTGGGTCATCAACAGCCAGCGCGCCAGGCGCGCCTCGACCTGGTGGAAGTGGGTGCAAGCCGCCACCCGGGAAAGCTGGTGCATCAGCACATAGAGATAGCGCTTCAGCAGCGCCTGAAGCGCAGGGCACTGCTCCAGGTGCCGGCCAAAGACAGCCGCCGGCATGCGCAGGGCCGGCCCTGCCCCCTGCACCAGGGCGCGCATGGGCGACTCATCGAGCCCCAGGGTCAAGGGCATTCCATACATCCCTTCACTGCCGACCATTGCCACTTCCAGTCGCTCACTGTCACCCAGACTGGCAATCAGGGAAATGAAGCCGTCGAGCGGAAAAAAGACATGCAGGATTCGCCCACCGGGCTCGGTGATCACCTCACCGAACGCTAGGTCGATGGTCTCGCAGTCGGCAAGGAAAAAGACCCGGTCCTGAGGCGGCAAGCTGTCGATCAGGTCGTTAGTGATCGGACTGGGGGTAGAGGACTGCATGTGCACGCTCCTGATGAAGACCCTACAATCGGCACAAGGCAGGCAACCACCAGGCTCCGAGGCCGGCGGCAGCCGGGACGATCAGGTAATCACCGAAAAGCCGCCAAGCGCACATTGACATGTTCACCATCATGCCGTCAGTGCGCCAGGAAACATACGCAGGAGACGTGCTGCTCGAGCACGAGATCGCGTCACGAGGAACGGGGCCCATCACCCGGGACGATGATAGCTCAGCAGGCGATCGTACTCCTTCTTGACGACGGCATAACACTCACAGACCCGTGCTTCCAGGCCAGGCCTGTCCAGGATACTGATGCGCCCGCGATGGTAGGAAATTAGCCCGGCCTTCTGCAGCTTGCCGGCCGACTCGGTGACGCCCTCTCGACGGACGCCGAGCATGTTGGCGATCAGCTCCTGGGTCATCATCAGTTCGTTGGTCGGCAGCCGGTCCAGGCTCAGCAACAGCCAGCGACAAAGTTGCTGGTCCAGGCTGTGATGCCGGTTGCATACCGCCGTCTGCGCCATCTGGGTAATCAGGGCCTGAGTGTAACGCAACAATAGATGCTGGAGCGTCGATGCGCGATCGAATTCATCCTTCAGCAGCTGTCCCTGGAGACGGTAGGCGCTGCCAGCGCTCTGCACGACGGCACGGCTCGGCGTGGTTTCGCCGCCCATGAACAGCGAGATGCCAACGATACCCTCGGCACCGACAACGGCAATTTCCGTCGAATCGCCATCTTCCATGACACACAGCAGCGATACGATGGAGTCCGTCGGGAAATAGACATGGCGCATGACCTTGCCCGACTCGACCAGCGAATCCCCCAGCGTCAGATCGACCCACTCGAGGTGGGGCGCCAGGCACTGGTATTCATCCCTCGGCAGGGCCGCCAGCAGGTGGTTCTGACGAGGGTCATGTTGCAGGGCCATGACTGAGACTCCCGGTTCGGGCAAGCCACCCCGTCAACAGGGTAAGAAGAGGGGACTTGTCCGATGGTGGTTGACGAGCCGAGGCAGACGCTGGAACGCCTTGCCGGACTCACTTCGGATCACGTCAAGAGACAGACCACAGGCTACTATGCAGCACCAAAATTCGATAACCCATTGAAATAAATTGAGAAACGCTGAATCATGCGAGTCTCGCTGCACTCCCCCACCCGCCGACACACTCGCAGGAAGCGAAGCCCATGATGTGTACGCTAACGCACGGAAGGGGCGCCGTCACGCCACTACGCTCGCTGGATATTGGCCAAGCGCTCCAAGGCTCGGGTCAGGCAACGTCGTCCCGGCGGAGATCCGGCATAGGCAGAACAGGAAACCGGCTCATGGTAGTGCACGCCCTTCTGATGATCAGATCTCTTGTCTCACGCCCTCGAGCGCCCCGGCGGGCCACACCGCCCCTGCCTCTCCACCGGGCGTACGGCCCATGGCTGATGCACGCACCCGGGTCGAGTGCATGATGTACGACTCGATACTTCAAGACACCGCCTGGACGCCGCGCAACTCCACCTCCTTCCCTGTCGAGCAGCCGCTGCGGCAAGGTCACACCGCGAGAACGGGATACCTTCCCGAGCGAACAGCGACCAACGCCTCGGGAAGGGACCTCGCAGCCGCACTGGATGCCGAGAAAGCATGGGCGCGGGTGGCCCTCGACACCATTAGCGATGCCGTCCTGACCATCGACCTCCAGGGGACGGTCACCTACATGAACCGAGCGGCGGAGACCCTGACAGGCTGGTCACAACCGGAGGCCATCGGAGCGCCACTCTCCCGAGTATTCCCTCTCGTCGATGGCAAGACACACCAGACGGCCATCTACCCCGGGCGGCGCGCCATCGAGGAGAACCGAACGGCAGGCCTCGCCCTGGATTGCGTGCTGGTCCGACAGGATGGCAGCAAGCTTGCGATCGAGGACTCCGCGGCGCCCATCCACGACCGGGAGGGACGCGTCACCGGCGCGGTGATCGTGTTCCACGATGCCTCCCAGTCACAGGTCATGCTGGAGCGGATAGCCCACCAGGCGCAGCATGATGCACTCACCGGCCTGCCCAATCGCGTCCTGCTGACGGAGCGGCTCTCCCGCGCCCTTGGCCTGGCCCGACGACACCGACACCTGGTCGCCCTGCTCTATCTCGACCTTGACGCCTTCAAGCCCATCAATGATTCGTTCGGCCATGCCGTAGGGGACAGCCTGCTCCAGGCGGTGGCGAGTCGTGCTCAGGAGTGCATGCGCGACATCGACACCGTCTGCCGCCAGGGTGGCGACGAATTCGTGATCCTGCTCGCCGAGATCAGGCGCCCCCAGGATGCCAAGCGAGTCGCGGAAAAACTGCTCGCCGTCCTCGGCAGGCCATACTGTATCCAGGGCCATGAACTCCTTATCACGCTCAGCATCGGCATCAGCCTCTATCCGGATGATGCCGACGATGAAGATACCCTCATGCACAACGCCGACACGGCCATGTACCACGCCAAGCGAAATGGTCGAAATGGACATCACTGCTTCACGGCCGAGATGAATACCCGACCCCTTCAACGACGGCGGACCGAACCAGGCCTGCATCCCCCCCTCCAGCCCTCGCAATACGTTCTCGACTTCTAGTGAAGGGCCGGGCGCTCCGCCAGGCATCGGAAGGGAGGCGCACTGTACGCCAGCGCACAGATGGCGAGGCACCGTTCGCATATCATCCAATTGGGTGAGGCAAGGGAACTGCTTGTACAGGGAGTTGCACCACGCGTCGCACGGACGGCGACGCCATCATGACACGAGCCATCCCGCAGCATCCTGGCACAGGATCATGCGCCAAAGAGGATTATTTAATGAACAACATCGTCTACATCGTCGGCGCCGTCGTGATCGTTCTGGTGGTCCTGTCCGTTCTCGGCCTTCGTTGAGAGAAGCGAAGAGCAAGTGGATTGGCAAGGCATCAGACGCCGAGAGACTGCCGGCCGCGGACGTACCCTCTCACTGGAAACGTGTCGGTGACCATCATCAGAGAGCGAGGTGATTGCCGGTAGTATGAGCCATGCCGGACAGCGCACTCACTTGGACCCCAGATACGCAAGGCGCCCTCGCTTCCTGGAAGCGAGGGCGCCTTGTCGTGACAATCTGGTGGGTCGTGTAGGATTCGAACCTACGACCAATTGGTTAAAAGCCAACTGCTCTACCAACTGAGCTAACGACCCGGTGCTTGCGAACAAGCATACAGGCTCGGATGGTGGGTCGTGTAGGATTCGAACCTACGACCAATTGGTTAAAAGCCAACTGCTCTACCAACTGAGCTAACGACCCTTCCGAACGGGGGCAGATACTACTGATCTGCCCCCGTGTTGGCAAGCGCTTTTTGCCTTTCGTCGCACGGCGGAGCCGCGCTCAGCGCCCGCGCTGCCCTTGGGGCTTGCGCATCGCCTGCACCGGCCGGCGCTTGTGCTTGTCGCGGCTCCAGCGGTTCTTCTCGTCCGGGGTCAGCTCCGGCACCTTGCGTGCCGCCAGCCCGGCCGTCGCCGAGAGGTCGTCGATCTCGTCCTGGGAGAGCTCCACCCACTCGCCGGCCTTGGTCCGCTTGTCGAGGAAGATGTTGCCGTAGCGCACCCGCTTGAGGCGGCTGACGGTCAGTCCCTGGGATTCCCAGAGCCGGCGCACCTCGCGGTTGCGGCCCTCCATGATCACCACGTGGAACCAGGTATTGATGCCCTCGCCGCCGAACTCCTGGACGTCGGTGAAGCGCGCCGGCCCGTCGTCGAGCATCACGCCCTCGACCATGGCCACCACCTGCTCCTTCTGCACCTCGCCCATCACCCGAACGGCATACTCGCGCTCCACCTCGGTGGAGGGATGCATAAGCTTGTTGGCCAGCTCCCCATCGGTGGTGAACAGCAGCAGGCCGCTGGTGTTGATATCCAGGCGGCCGATGGCGATCCAGCGCTCGCCCTTGAGGCGCGGCAGGCGATCGAAGACCGTGCGCCGCCCTTCCGGGTCCTTGCGAGTGCACAGCTCACCCTCGGGCTTGTTGTACATGATCACCCGGCGCGGCACCTCCTCGGCGCCGCGCAGGGTCACCGGGCGGTCATCGAAGGCCACCCGGTCGCGCATCTCGATGCGGTCGCCCAGGGTGGCGACCTTGCCGTTGACCTTGACCCGGCCGTCGGCGATGGCCGTTTCCATCTCGCGGCGCGAGCCCAGCCCGGCGCGTGCCAGGACCTTCTGCAATTTCTCGGTGGTAGTGCTCATCGGTCGTCATTCTCACTGGGTGTGGATTCCGTCCCCGAGGCAGCGTCATCGGCGACGCGGCCCCGGGCACGTTCGGACAGGCGAGCCTCCAGATCGGCGAAGCTCAGCCCTGCCCGCTCGGACGCCGTCCCGGCGTGTTCGTCTTCGTCGGCCCTCCCGGCCGTCGTCTCGGTCGCCTCCCGCGCTGTCTCGGCGCCTTCCGGTGCCACCTCGCCGTCCGCCTCGGGCGAATCCGCGGCTTCCTCGTCCGCCTGAGCCAGCAGCTCGTGCTGGGGGGGCGGTGGCTCCTCCTCCAGGGTCGGCTCATCGAAGTGCTTGAGCTCGTGCATCGGCGGCAGCGCGTCGAGGGTCTTGAGGCCGAAGTCGTCGAGGAAGCTTCGCGTGGTGGCGTAGACCGCCGGACGCCCCGGCACATCGCGGTGGCCCACCACGCGGATCCAGCCGCGGTCGAGCAGGGTGCGCATGATCGAGCCGCTCACCGAGACGCCCCGCACCTCCTCGATATCGCCGCGGGTCACCGGCTGGCGATAGGCGATCAGCGCCAGGGTCTCGAGCAGCGCCCGGGAGTAGCGCTGGGGCCGCTCGTCCCACAGACGCGACACCCAGGGCGAGAGGCGCGGCCGGATGCGCAGCTGGTAGCCCGAGGCGGTCTCGATCAGCTCCATGGCCCCCCGCTCATGGCGCTCCCCCAGGCGCTCCAGGGCCTCGCGCAGGGCGCGCCGCGGCGGGCGCTCGCGGTCGTCGAACAGCGCCTCCAGGCGCTCCAGCCCCAGCGGCTCCCCGGCGGCCAGCAGCGCCGCCTCGAGGATCTCATCCAGGGCATCGGGAAATTCCATGGCGGTCATGCCGAGCCGCTCCCGTCTTTGTCACTGTGCCGGCGGTCATCGAAGGGGCTCTCGCCATCCTCGCCCTCTTCCACCGCCTCCGGCTCGAAGGCATCCTGCTCGTCCAGCCGAGCCCGAACGTGGATCGGCGAGAGCGGCGCGTTCTGCACGATCTCGATCATCGCCTCCTTGGCCAGCTCGAGGATCGCCATGAAGGTGACGATCACCCCGGCCCGCCCCTCCTCGAGGGTGAACAGCGCCTCGAAGGCGGTATAGTGCTCGTGGTCCAGGCGCTCCATGATCGCCAGCATGCGCTCCCGGGTCGAGAGTCCCTCGCGGCTGATCTGGTGGGCCTGGTTGAGCTCGGCGCGGCGCAGGATGCCGGCCAGCGCCCCGAGCAGCTCGTCGAGCTCCACGTCGGGGTGGATCACCCGCGCCTCCAGGGCCGGCAGCGCCGCACGGGCCGGGAACCAGTCGCGCCCCAGCCGCGGCAGCTCGGCCAGCGACTCGGCGGCGAGCTTGAGCCGCTCGTACTCCTGCAGCCGGCGGATCAGCTCGGCCCGCGGGTCTTCCTCCTCGTCGTCCCCGCCCTCCTTGGGCGGGCGCGGCAGCAGGGTACGCGACTTGATCTCGGCCAGCATGGCCGCCATCAGCAGGTACTCGCCGGCAAGCTCGATCTCCATGGCCTTCATCAGCTCCACGTACTCGATGTACTGGCGGGTGATGGCGGCCACGTCGATGGCCAGAATATCCAGGTTCTGACGGCGGATCAGGTAGAGCAGCAGGTCCAGCGGCCCCTCGAAGGCCTCGAGGAAGACGCGCAGCGCCTCCGGCGGGATATAGAGATCCTCCGGCAGCTTGGTGATCGGCTGGTCGAACAGCCGCCCCAGCACCTCGGCGTGACCGGCCGCGGCATCGGTCTGTTCGGGGCTGGCGGTATCGGGGGTGGCGCTCACGCGGCGTGCCTCTCCGGGGACGCAGGATCAACGGGGCAGTCTAGCAAGAGCACGCCCCAGGAGACAGCTCTGACGCCTTACTCCGCAGCCTCCGCGCGGCGATAGCGCCCGGTGTAGTCGAAGAGCTTCTCGCGCACCTGCCAGTGGCGGCCCACCTTGCGGCCCACCACGAAGTCCGGGTGGCGCAGGCGCCGCTGTTCGGCGATCACCTCCTCGGGGCTGGTCGGCCGGAAGGCCACGCCCGGGGCACGAAGGTGGTCGCGCAGGAAGGCCGCGGCGAAGGCGACGCGCTGGGCCGTAGTCTCCATAGCAAACCACTCGGCGAGCGTGGCGCCATCCTCGTCATGATAGGTCACCTTGAGGCGGGCCATGCCGCGGCCGTTGACGGTGGCCTCGAGCTGCATGCCGGCCACGCGCAGCACCCGGGCATCGCGCAGGCGCAGCGCCTCCTTCAGCTTGTCGTCAGCGTCCACCAGCAAGCGAGCACAGCCGAGACATCGCCGCGCGGCGATGTCGTTCTCGGCGCCGCAATCGCCACACACCTTGAAGCGGAAGCGGAACGAACATTGCTCCATCGCAGATGATGCCGGTTTTGACTCTGTGTCTGTGTCTTTCGCGCGGGGTCGGGCGCGATAAACAGCCGCGCGGGGTCGGGCGCGATGAGAAAGAACCAGCCCCTGGCAGCGCCGGCCGAAATGCTCGATCACCAGCTCGCCGTCGCGCTTGCCCCAGAAGAGGTTGGCGTGGCCGCAGGCCGGGCACTCGACCTGCACCGGCTCGCTGTCGCCGGCCGGTTTCGGCGAGCCCACCTCCGGGGCATAGAGGTCCCAGGGGTTGCCGGCATAGTCGAGGACCAGGCAGTCGCGCTTGCCCGGCGAGAGGCGCAGGCCACGGCCGACGATCTGCTGGTAGAGGCTCACCGACTCGGTGGGCCGCAGGATGGCGATCAGGTCCACGTGGGGCGCATCGAAGCCGGTGGTCAGCACCGCCACGTTGACCAGGTACTTGAGCTCGCGCGCCTTGAAGGCACAGATGAGCCGCTCGCGCTCGGCGGAGGGCGTCTCGCCGGTGACCAGCGCCGCCTCGCCCGCCGGCAGGTAGCCGAGGATCTCCTCGGCATGGGCCACGCTTGCGGCAAACAGCATCACCCCCTGGCGATCGGCGGCCCTCGCCACCACTTCGGCGATGATGCCCGGCGTGGCGCGGTGCCCCGCCACCACCCGGTTGAGCTCCTCCTCGCGGAAGAGCCCGCTCGAGGCCGGGACAAGCGCCGAGAAGTCGTAACGCTCGACGGCGGCATCGATGCGCCGTGGCTCGGCCAGGTAGCCCTGCCTGACCATCAGCCGCAGCGGCTGCTCGAAGACGCAGTCGCGAAAGAAGGCGTCCGCCTCGCCGCGCACCATGCCATGGTGATGGCGGTGGTAGATGAAACCCTGTCCCAGCCGGTAGGGGGTGGCGGTCAGCCCCAGTACCTTGAGCCGCGGATTGGCCGTGCGCAGGCGGTCGATCACTCGGCGGTAGCTGGCGTCCTCGGCCGGCGAGACCCGGTGGCACTCGTCGATCACCAGCAACGTAAAGTTGCCATCGTCGAAGCGTTCGAGGCTGCGCATCACCGACTGCACCGAGCCGAACACCACCTGGCGCCCGGCCTCCTTGCGCCCCAGGCCGGCGCTGAAGATATCGGCCTCGAGGCCATAGGCCTGGTACTTGGCGTGGTTCTGCTCCACCAGCTCGCGCACATGGGCCAGCACCAGCACCCGCCCCCGGGCCAGGCGCGCCAGCTCGGCGATCACCAGCGACTTGCCGCTACCCGTGGGCAGCACCACCACCGCCGGCTCATCCGAGCCGCGAAAGTGCGCCACGACACGACGCACCGCCTCCTGCTGGTAGGGGCGCAGGGCCGGCGCCGAAGACGCCGAAGGCGGCCCGGAGGCCGCCTTCGCTGCGGGCTGTCGCATCGCCATGGTCGGCTCAGCCCAGCCAGACCCGCGCGTTGCGGAACAGGCGCATCCAGGCCCCATCCCTCGTCCACTCGGCGGGCCGCCAGGAGTTGGTCACCGCGCGTACCACCCGCTCGGGGTGCGGCATCATGATGGTGACCCGGCCGTCGGGCGTGGTCAGGCCGGTGATGCCGGAAGGCGAGCCGTTGGGGTTAGCCGGGTAGCGGGTGGTCACCTGGCCGTGGTTGTCCAGGAAGCGCAGGGCGACCTGGCCGCTGCCCTGGATGCTGCGCAGGTGAGCGCTGTCGCGGAACTCGGCGCGGCCCTCGCCGTGGGCCACGGCGATGGGCAGGCGCGAGCCTTCCATGCCGGCCAGCAGGATCGACGAGCTCTCCTCCACCTGCACCATGGAGACCCGGGCCTCGAACTGCTCGGACTCGTTGCGCACGAAGCGCGGCCAGGCCTCGGCCCCGGGGATCAGCTCACGTAGCTGGGCGAGCATCTGGCAGCCATTGCACACCCCCAGCGAGAAGCTGTCGTCGCGCGCGAAGAAGCCCGCGAACTGCTCCCGGGCGCGGGGGTTGAACAGCACCGACTTGGCCCAGCCGCCGCCGGCGCCCAGCACGTCGCCGTAGGAGAAGCCGCCGCAGGCCACCAGGCCCTTGAAGGCCTCCAGCGACACCCGCCCTTCCAGGATATCGCTCATGTGCACGTCCACGGCCTCGAAGCCGGCGCGGTCGAAGGCCCAGGCCATCTCCAGCTGGCCATTGACGCCCTGCTCGCGCAGTACGGCCACCGCCGGGCGTGCCGTATTCAGGTAGGGTGCGGCGATGTCTTCGTCGACCTCGAAGCTTGGCTGGGCCGAGAGCCCCGGGTCGCGGCCGTCGAGCAGGCCATCGAACTCGCTCTTGGCGCAGTCGGCGTTGTCGCGCAGCGCCTGCAGGCGGTAGCTGGTCTCGGCCCAGGTCCGCTCGGCGAGCAGCCGGGTGGTCTCCAGCAGCGGCTCCTCGAAGAGGGTCACCCGCACCTGGTCGTCGTAGCGCGGCCGGGCGATGACGCCGCAGGTCTCGATGCCGGCGGCGGCGAACTGGGCCAGCACCGCCTCGGTGTGCCGGCGGTTGACCTGGATCACCGCCCCGAGCTCCTCGGCGAAGAGCGCGTTGAAGGCGTCGACGGGCTCGTCGATCAGCCAGTCGAGCTTGATCTCGAGGCCCGCGTGGGCGGCGAAGGCCATCTCCAGCAGGGTCACCAGCAGGCCACCGTCGCTGCGGTCGTGGTAGGCCAGCAGCGTGCCTTCGGCGTTGAGGCCCTGGATCACCGCGAAGAACGCCTTGAGGTCCTCGGGGTCGTCCAGGTCCGGACACGCGTTGCCCACCTGGCCGTAGACCTGGGCCAGGGCGGAGCCGCCCAGGCGATTCCGGCCGCCACCCAGGTCGATCAGCAGCAGGTCGGACTCGTCCTGCTCCAGGTTGATCTGCGGGGTCAGGGTCCGCATGGCATCGGTGACCGGGGCGAAGCCGGTCACGGACAGCGACAGCGGCGAGGTGACGCTCTTCTCCTCGTCGTCGTCCTGCCAGGCGGTGCGCATGGACATCGAGTCCTTGCCCACCGGGATGGCGATGCCCAGTGCCGGACAGAGCTCCATACCCACCGCATGGACGGCGTCAAAGAGGGCCTGGTTCTCGCCCGGGTGGTCGGCGGCGCTCATCCAGTTGGCGGAGAGCTTGATGTCGCCGAGCGTGTCGATGGGCGCGGCGGCCAGGTTGGTGATGGCCTCGGCCACCGCCAGCCTCGCGCTGGCCGCCGGGTCGATCAGCGCCACCGGCGGGCGCTCGCCCATGGCCATGGCCTCGCCGGCATGAGTGTCGAAGCTCGCCGTGGTCACGGCGACGTCGGCCACCGGCACCTGCCAGGGGCCGACCATCTGGTCGCGGGCCACCTGGCCGGTGATGGAGCGGTCGCCGATGGTGATCAAGAAGCTCTTGGAGGCCACGGCGGGCAGGCGCAGCACGCGGTCCATGGCCTCGCGCAGGTCGAGGTTGTCGAGCATCACCCCGGAGAGCGTATTGGCCCGGCGCGTGAACTCGCGCTGCATCTTCGGCGGCTTGCCGAACAGCACGCTCATCGGCAGGTCGACCGGCTGGCTCTCGAAGTGGCCGTCGGTCACCGCCAGGTGGTGGGCCTCGGTCGCCTCGCCCACCACGGCATAGGGGCAGCGCTCGCGCTCGCACAGCGCCTCGAAGGTCGCGAGGTCCTCGGGCGCCACCGCCAGCACGTAGCGCTCCTGGGCCTCGTTGCACCAGATCTCCAGCGGGCTCATGCCCGGCTCGGCGTTGGGCACGGCACGCAGGTCGAAGAGCCCGCCGCGTTCGCCATCCTTGACCAGTTCCGGCAGGGCATTGGAGAGCCCGCCGGCGCCCACGTCGTGGATGAAGCGGATGGGGTTCTCGCACCCCAGCGCCCAGCAGCGGTCGATGACCTCCTGGGCGCGGCGCTCCATCTCGGGGTTGCCGCGCTGCACCGAGGCGAAGTCCAGGTCGGCGCTGGAGGCCCCGGAGGCCATGGAGGAGGCCGCGCCGCCGCCCAGGCCGATCAGCATCGCCGGGCCGCCCATCACGATCAGCTTGCCGCCCACCGGGATCTCGCCCTTCTGGACGTGGCCGTCGCGGATATTGCCGTAGCCGCCGGCGAGCATGATCGGCTTGTGGTAGCCACGGCGCTCGATGCCGTCGTGCCCCAGGGCGTCCTGCTCGTAGGTGCGAAAGACGCCGGCGAGGTTCGGGCGGCCGAACTCGTTGTTGAAGGCGGCGCCGCCGATGGGGCCCTCGAGCATGATCTCCAGCGCCGACTGGATGCGCTCGGGTTTACCGTAGTCGAAGGCCTCCCAGGGCTGCACGAACTCGGGGATGCGCAGGTTGGAGACGGTGAAGCCGGTCAGCCCCGCCTTGGGCTTGCCGCCGATGCCGGTGGCGCCCTCGTCGCGGATCTCGCCGCCGGCGCCGGTGGCTGCCCCCGGGTGCGGCGCGATGGCCGTCGGGTGGTTGTGGGTCTCCACCTTCATCAGGATCTGGATCGACTCCCGGGCACTGCCATAGACGGCGCGCTCGCCCTCCTTGCCAGTGAGCGGGGCGGGAAAGAACCGCGGTGCCTCACAGCCCCTGATCACTGCGGCGTTGTCGCTGTAGGCGGAGAGGATGTCACCGGGCGAGCGCTCGTGGGTGTTCTTGATCATCCCGAACAGCGAGTGGCTCTGCGCCTCGCCGTCCACCACCCAGTCGGCATTGAAGATCTTGTGGCGGCAGTGTTCGGAGTTGGCCTGGGCGAACATCATCAGCTCGACGTCCGTGGGGTTGCGGCCCAGGTCGCGGAAGGCCTCGACCAGGTAGTCGATCTCGTCCTCGGCCAGCGCCAGCCCCAGTTCGGCGTTGGCGGTGACCAGCGCCTCGCGCCCCCCCTCGAGCACCTCGACGCTGCCCAGCGGCGCCGGCGCGTGGTGGGCGAAGAGCCTGGCGGCGTCGGAGGCGTCGGCCAGCACGCTCTCGGTCATGCGGTCGTGCAGGGCGGCATGGATCTGCTCGAAGGCGGCCTCGGAGAGGGCACCGGCGACCTTCACCCGGTAGGCTACGCCGCGCTCGATGCGCCGCACCCGGGAAAGCCCGCAGTTGCGGGCGATGTCGGTGGCCTTGGAGGACCAGGGCGACTGGGTGCCGATGCGCGGCACCACCAGGAACAGTTGCCCCTCGGCGCGGCCTTCTTCCTCGTGCGCCGGGCCGTAGTCGAGCAGCTGCTCCAGCAGGCGTCGCTCGTCGTCTCCCAGGTCGCCCTCATGGTCGACGAAGTGGACATGGTCGGCGTGCAGGGACTCGACCTCGGGAACGGATGCGCGCAGGGCGTCCAGCAGCTTGGCATGACGGAAAGCAGATAGGGCGGGCGCGCCTCGCAGTTCGAGCATATCCTGGAGCCTCTGAAACAGGGGGAGAATTCGGGGCCGCGGCCGGCGGCAACGAGCGAACATGATACTGGAAAGCGCCGGGCGCGAGAAATCGGCGAAGGTGACAGCCGCCCGCGGGCTGGTTAAGGTTGAGGGTCTCATCGCCGCACGTCGCCCACATGCCCGCTTTCCCGACCGACCCTGCCCGGCGCCAGTGGCGCGGGACCGCCCTCCTGTGCAGCGCCCTCCTGCTGGCGCTGCTGCCCGGGCGTTCCGGTACGCCCGAGGGCCCGCACCTGGGGGAGGTGCTGGCCCGCGACTTCCTCAGCGTGCACACCCGCAACACCCCCACTACCTACTACGAAGGCCGCCAGGGCCCCACCGGCTTCGAATACGAGCTGATGCGGCGCTTCGCCGACCACCTGGGGGTCAGCCTGACCCTGGAGGCCGACCACCATATCCAGGGGGTGCTGGACGCGGTGCGCGAGGAGGGCGACCTGGGCGCCGCCGCCCTGCCCCTGGACCCGACGCTGGACGGCCTGCTCTTCAGCCGGCCGATCATGCTGCTGCAGCCGCTGCTGGTCTATCGCCGCGGCCTGCACCCGCCGGAAACGATCGCCGAGCTGGAGGGGCTGGAGATCGGTACCCTGCGCGGCTCCGGTAGCGACCGGGTGCTGCGCGAGCTGCAGGCCGAGCACCCGGGGCTGAGCTGGAAGGAGGCCGGCGAACTGGAAGTGGCCGAGCTGCTGGGCCAGGTGGCCCGGGGCACCCTGGATGCCGCGGTGGTCTTCGAGCACCAGTTCCGCCTCAATCGGCTGTTCTTCCCCGAGGTCGAGGATGGCTTCACCCTCGGCAAGCCGCTCTCCCTGGCCTGGGCCTTCCCCGTCGGACGTGGACTGGGGCTGGTCAACGCCGCCAACCGCTTCCTCGACGACCTGCGCCGCGACGGCGAGCTCGACGCCCTGGTGGCCAGCTACTTCGGCCACGACGACTACCTCGAGTACGTGGGCGCCCGCACCTTCATCGCCCATGCCCGCGAGCGCCTGCCCCGCTACACCGAGCTGTTCCGCGAGGCCGCCCGCAATACCCGCTTCGACTGGAAGCTGCTGGCCGCGCTGGGCTACCAGGAATCCCACTGGAAGCCCAGGGCCACCTCGCCCACCGGGGTGCGTGGGCTGATGATGCTGACCAACGCCACCGCCGGCGATCTCGGCGTCGACAATCGCCTCGACCCGGCCCAGAGCATCCACGGCGGCGCCCGCTACCTGCGCCAGCTGATCGAGCGGCTACCCGAATCGATCACCGGCGACGACCGCCTGTTCATGGCCATGGCCGCCTACAACGTCGGCCTCGGTCATCTCTACGATGCCCGCAAGATCACCGAGCAGCGTGGCGGCGACCCGGACCTGTGGCGCGACGTGCGCGAGTCGCTGCCGCTGCTCCAGGAGCGCGAGTGGCACAGCCAGACCCGCCACGGCTACGCCCGGGGCGGCGAGCCGGTGATCTATGTGCGCAACATCCGGCGCTACTACGAGATCCTGGCCTACCTGGACCGCAGCCAGGAGCAGTTTCACGAACTCAACGCGCGCCTGCCCGACGAGGACGAGAGCGCCCTGTTCGAGCAGGTGCCGCCCGTTCTCTAGCCACGCAACACCCGCCTCAGCCCTGCTCGGGGCCGTCGCGGCGCGCGGCGAAGAAGTCCCGCAGCAGGCGGGTGGCGCGGGCAGCCAGCACCCCGCCCTCCACCGTGACCCGGTGGTTGTACCAGGGCTGGGCAAAGAGGTTGGCCTTCGACTCCGCCATGCCGCTGCGCGGCTCGGCGGCGCCGTAGACCACCCTCGCCAGGCGGGCATGGATGATCGCCCCGGTGCACATCAGGCAGGGTTCCAGGGTCACGTAGAGGGTGCAGCCGTCCAGCCGGTAGTTGCCGAGCCGCGCTCCGGCATCGCGCAAGGCACGGATCTCGGCATGGGCACTGGGGTCGTGCTCCCCCACCGGGGCGTTGAAGCCGGCACCGACGACCTCGCCCGCGGCATCCACCACCACCGCGCCCACCGGGACCTCACCGGCACGAAGCCCCCGCCGGGCCTCATCCAGCGCCCGGTGCATGTAGAACTCGTCGCTGCGCACTGTCGTGAACTCCCGTAGACTGGATAGCATTCAGACGATCGTATGATACCGATGGCCGGCACGCCATCGCCCCGGAGGAGACCGATGAAGCCCGATGCCCTGAACGCTCTGGTGGACCTGCTCGGCCTGGAGGCCCTGGAGGAGAACCTGTTCCGCGGCCGCAGCCAGGACCTGGGCCTGCCCCAGCTGTTCGGCGGGCAAGTGCTGGGCCAGGCGCTCTCGGCGGCCAGCCAGACCGTCGACCCGACACGCCGGGCCCACTCCCTGCATGGCTACTTCCTGCGCCCGGGGGACCCGCATCGCCCGGTGGTCTACCAGGTCGATGCGGTGCGCGATGGCGGCAGCTTCACCACCCGCCGGGTCACGGCCATCCAGAAGGGACGGCCGATCTTCTTCTGCAGCGCCTCCTTCCACGGCGAGGAGCAGAGCATCGCCCACCAGCCGGCCATGCCCGAGGTCGCCCCGCCGGAGACGCTGGCGGACAGCGATGCCCGCCTCGAGCGATTCCCCGGCCACCCCATCGAGTTCCTGCACCTGGGCGACGAGGCCGAGGCGGGCCGACCGGCACGCAAGCGCCTCTGGTTCCGGCTGGTCGGCGAGCTGCCCGATGACCAGGCCCTTCACCGCTACCTGCTCGCCTACAGCTCCGACTTCAACCTGCTGACCACCGCCCTGGTGCCCCACGGCATCGACTTCCGCGACCCCCAGCTGCAGATCGCCAGCCTCGACCATGCCCTCTGGTTCCATCATGACGTCAGGGTCGACGACTGGCTGCTCTACGACATGGACAGCCCCTGGGCCGGCGGCGCACGGGGCTTCGCCCGCGGCAGCATCTACGACCGCCAGGGCCGGCTGGTCGCCTCCAGCGCCCAGGAGGGGCTGACCCGGCTGCGCCGCTGACGCCTGGCATCGGGCCGCAAGCGGCGCTACCATGCCCCTGCCGCCGCAATAGCTCAGCTGGTAGAGCAACGCATTCGTAATGCGTAGGTCGGAGGTTCGACTCCTCTTTGCGGCACCAAAAACATCAATAGAAACGGCTACTTGGCGAATAATCGCAGTGGCCGTTTCTCGTTTCAGGCTTTCAGGTCGCAAGCAGCGAGTCCCTAACAGCAAGCCGCTCGGGCACCCGCCGGGCGGCTTGCTGCCTTGCTCCCCTCTCCCTGCCGCCGGACAAGGCCGCACCTTTCTTAAATTGCATGCAACTCTAGCCTAAAGTCTAGTGATACGGCGCCCCGAATCTCTCCTATCTTGTAGATTGCATGCAACTTAGGACATCCGCCGTGAGCACGACCCGACACCTCGATGCCGCCCCCGTCGCCAGAACGGCCACTGCCCAGGTTCACGAGGCGATCAAGCAGCGCATCCTCGACGGCAGCTACCGGCCCCACGACTACATCCGCGAGGCGAGCGTCGCCCGCGAGCTCGAGGTGAGCCGCACGCCGGTGCGCGAGGCGCTGCGTGAACTGGTCTCCGAGGGCTGGCTCGAGGCGATCCCCCACCATGGCGCCCGGGTGGTCGCCTGGACCGAGAAGGACGCCCGCGAGGTCTTCGAGCTGCGCCTGGTGCTCGAGCCCATGGCGGTGCGACTGGCCAGCGAACGCCTGGACCGGGCACGACTGGCACGCCTGGAGGCACTGGCCGAGCGCATGGAGGCACTGACCGAGCGCGTCGAGACCGACCCCGGCGTGCGCAACGAGATCGCCTTCCTCAACCATGAGTTCCACCGCGAGCTGGTGCTGGCCAGCGACAACCAACGCCTGGCCAGCGTGCTGGAGAGCGTGGTGCGCACCTCGGTGATTCGCCGCAACTTTGGTAACTACGACCTCACCAACCTGCGCCGCAGCATGCGCCACCACCGCGAGATCCTCGAGGCCATCGTCGCCGGCAGCCCCGAGTGGGCCGAGCACGTGATGCGCGCCCACCTGCTGGCCGCCCAGGCCCTGCATGTCCGGTCAACCGACGTCCCCGACGGCGCCCCGCCGGGGACCTCCCCCCACTGACCCTGAAGAGGCACCACAACAACAATGACGCCGCACGATACCCGATCCCCGACGCCCCTCAGCGATATCAAGGTCCTCGAGCTGGGCCAGCTGATCGCCGGGCCCTACTGTGGCCAGGTCCTGGCCGACTTCGGCGCCCAGGTGATCAAGGTCGAGCCGCCCGGCAAGGGCGACGCCATGCGCCAGTGGGGCGAGGCCGACCGCGACACCGGCGAACCGCTGTGGTGGAACGTCATCGGCCGCAACAAGCAGTCGCTGACCCTGGACCTGCGACAGCCCCGCGGGCAGGCGCTGCTGCGTGAGCTGGCCAGCCAGGCCGATGTGATCATCGAGAACTTCCGCCCCGGCACCATGGAGCGCTGGGGGCTCGGCTATGAGGAGCTCTCGCGCCACAACCCGGGGCTGGTAATGGTGCGCGTCACCGGCTTCGGCCAGGATGGCCCCTACGCCTCGCGGGCCGGCTTCGCCTCGGTGTGCGAGGCCATGGGCGGGCTGCGCCACCTGAGCGGCTATCCGGACCGCCCGCCGGTGCGCGTGGGCATCTCGCTGGGCGACACCCTGGCCGGCCTGCACGCCGCCCTGGGCACCATGATGGCCCTGCACCAGCGCGACCGCAGCGGCCGCGGCCAGGTGGTCGACAGCAGCATCTTCGAGTCGGTGCTGGCGATGATGGAGAGCCTGGTCCCGGAGTACGCCCGCGCCGGCAAGGTGCGCGAGCGTAGCGGCAGCTTCCTGCCCAAGATCGCCCCCTCGAATGCCTATCCGGCCCGCGATGGCCGCGACGTGATCATCGGCGCCAACCAGGACACGGTGTTCCGTCGGCTCTGCGAGGCGATGGGCCAGCCCCGCCTCGCCGACCACCCCGACTACGCCACCCACCGCGCCCGAGGCGAGCATCAGGCGGCCATCGATGACCTCGTCGCCGCCTGGACGCGCGAGCACGACGCCCAGCAGGTGGTCGACCTCTTGGCCGAGGCCGGCGTCCCGGCGGGGCTCGTCTACCGTGCGCCGGACATGCTCGATGACCCGCACTTCCAGGCCCGGGGGTCGATCGTCGAGGTGCCCGACCGCCACGGTCGCCCGCTGCCCATGCAGAACGTCTTCCCACGGCTCTCCGACACGCCGGGACGCGTCCGCGAGGTGGGGCCGGCACTGGGTGAGCACACCGAGCAGGTGCTGACCGGCTGGCTGGGTCTGGCCCCCGAGGCCCTCGACGCCCTGCGCGCCGATGGCGTGATCTGAGGACGCCACCCCATGGATCCCATCATCGTCCTGGCCGTGCTGGTCGTGCTGATCACCATCGGCTTCCCGATCTTCCTGGCCCTCGGCCTCTCCGGCCTGGTCGGCCTCTACATGGCCCGTGGCTCGCTGGCCTTCTTCTTCGCGCCCTCGTCGCTGTTCGGTCAGCTCAACGCCTTCGAGCTGATCGCCCTGCCGCTGTTCATCCTGATGGGCAACTTCCTGGGCGCCACGCCGGTGGGCTCGAGCCTGTTCACCGCCGCGGTGCGCTGGCTCAACTGGCTGCGCGGCAGCCTGGCGATCTCCTCGGTGGGCGCCTCGGCGATGTTCGGCGCCGTCTCGGGGGTGAGCCTGGCCGGTGTCGCCGCGGTAGGCTCCATTGCCGTGCCGCAGATGCTGGCGCGCGGCTACAGCCGCTCGCTGGCCGCCGGTGCCGTGGTCAGCGCCGGGGCGCTGGCCATGCTGATCCCGCCCAGCGTGCCCTTCATCATCTACGGCGCCGTCTCCAGCGTCTCGGTGGCCGAGCTCTTCATCGGCGGCATCGTGCCCGGCATCGTGCTGGCGCTGGCCCTGTCGCTGTTCATCTATATCCGCGTGCGCCTCAACCCGGCCGAGGCGCCGGCAAGCGCCGAGCGCTTCACCTGGCGCCAGCGCTGGGCGAGCCTGGCCAACATCTGGCACGCCGGCCTGCTGGTGGTGGCCGTGCTGGGCTCGATCTACTCGGGCCTGGCCACCCCCAGCGAGGCGGCCGGAATCGGCGCCGCCGGCGCCTTCCTGATCGCTACCCTGGTGTTTCGCAGCCTCAGCTGGCGCAAGTTCCTGGAGATACTCGCCACCACCGCCAGGATCAGCGGCGCCATCCTGCTGATCATCGGCTGCGCCAAGATCTTCGGCGACTACCTCAACATGGTGCGGGTCCCGCAGCTGCTCACCGAAGCCCTCACCGCCACCGGCCTGCCCGCCTGGGCGATCCTGGTGGCGGTGATGCTGCTGCTGATCCTGCTCGGCATGATCGTCGACGCCGTGTCGCTGATCGTGGTGACCACCCCGGTGCTGCTGCCGTTGATCACCGCGCTGGGCTATGACCCGCTGTGGTTCGGCATCGTCATGGTGCTCAACCTCGAGATCGCCGTGGTCACCCCGCCGGTGGGGCTCAACCTCTACGCGCTGCGCGGGGTCTGCCCCGAGCTCTCGGTGGAGGAGATCATCAAAAGCGCCCTGCCCTTCGTCGCCGTGCAGTTCCTCGTGCTGATGCTGTTCGTGTTCTTCCCCGGCCTCAGCCTGTGGTTGCCGGGGCTGATGTAGCCCCGGTGTTTCAACGTCAGTGACGCGAACCGTCACAACCGACCGTCGCAAGGTCCATCACAACGGTCCATCACAACAACAAGCAGGAGATTTACCATGACTCTGTCCCGTCGCCAAGTCCTGAAGTACGGCACCTTCGCCACCGCCGGCGCCACCCTGTTCGGCACCCAGAGCCTGCTGGCGCCCCGCAGCCACGCCGCCACCACCCTGACCGGTGTCACCTACCTGCCCGACTCCTACAAGGCGCTGACCTACGGCTCCAATCGCTTCGTGGAGATGCTCAAGGAGAACGGCGGCGACGCCCTCTCGGTGGAGTTCTACGACTCCGGCCAGCTGCTCAAGGTGGATGAACAGCTGCCGGCGCTGCGCGCGCGCAGCATCGACTTCATGTTCCACACCTTCTCCTACATCACCCGCTCGATCCCGATACTTGGCGTCACCGGCCTGCCCGGGGTGGTGGGCGAGCTCTACCGCCACCCGGAGCGCCTGCGCCAGGGCAGCCCGCTGATGACGCTGATCAACGAGGTGCTGGCCGAGGAGAACCTCTACATGCTCACCTCTGGCGGCGGCATCCTCGAGCCGGAGTACCTGTGGAGCACCGAGGCGAGCCCGATCCGCCGCCTCGACGAGGTGCGCGGCAAGAAGGTGCGCATCGTCGGCTTCGAGGCCACCCAGGCCTTCGAGCCCTACAACGTGGGGGCGACACGCATTCCCTCCTCGGAGACCTACATGGCCCTGCAGCGGGGTACCGTGGACGCCGGCGTCTTCAACATCTCGACGGTCATCGGCCGCAGCCTCCAGGAGCAGCTCAAGGTCTGCTACAAGCTGCCGATCACCGGCTTCTCGGTGGCGCCCTTCATGCTGCGCGACACCTGGGACAACCTCGACGACGACGTCCGTGCCGTGCTGCAGCAGGCCGCCGACTGGTACGACGCGAACTTCATCGAGCACTGCAACAACGACATCTACCCCAACGAGTACTGGCCCCAGGTCGAGCAGGCCGGCGTGGAGATCGTCGAGCCCACCGAGGAGGACCTCGAGACCTTCAATGCCGGCGTCCAGGACGTCTGGGACCACTGGACGGGCGAGGTCGGCGAGGAGGTCGGCAATCGTGCCATCGCGCTGGCCCTGGGCGAGGCCTGAGGGAGAGTGTCATGACGATGACTGCCATGCGCAGCTGGGACGGCCTGCTGGCCGTCCTGCGCTGGACGTCGATGGCGGTGCTGGTGTTCATGATGGCGTCGATCTGCTACGACGCCATCATGCGCTACGTCTTCACGGCCCCGACCAGCTGGAGTCTGGAGCTCAACTCCTTCCTGCTGGTCTACCTGGCCGTGATCGGCGCCGCCGAGGCCCAGCGCCACGACGCCCATATCCGCATCACCTACTTCAAGGACAAGCTGCCGCCTCGCCTGCGCGGCACCATCGACCTGGCTACCGGGCTGCTGGGGGTCGCCTTCTGCGCCATCCTGGTGTGGCGCGGCGGCATCATGGCCCTGCAGGCGCTGGAGTACGGCGAACGGGTCTCCAGCTCGCTGGGCACCCCCATGGTCTATCCCTATGCCCTGCTGCCGATCGGCTTCGCCGCCCTGGGCCTGCAGTTCCTGATCGATGCCCTGGCGGCCGTGCCACGACTGGCCGGTGCCGCTGACGAGGAGAAAACCCGATGAACCTGCTGTCGCCACCCGAACGGGTGGACATCGTCGAGGTCGCCCCGCGCGACGGTTTCCAGTCGATCCGCGAGCCGCTGCCCACGGACGAGAAGATCCGCTGCATCCAGCTGCTGATCGAGGCCGGCGTCACCCGCATGGAGATCGGCTCCTTCGTCAGCCCCCGGGCCATCCCGCAGATGGCCGATACCGGAGCGCTGGTCGCCGCCTTCGCCGACCGGGCCGCCATGCGCTTCTCGGCCCTGGTGCCCAACCTCAGGGGCGCGGAGCTGGCCCTGGCCCAGGGCGTCCGCGAGCTGGTCTTCGTGGTCTCGGTCTCCGAGTCCCACAACCAGGCCAACGTGCGGCGCAGCGTGGCCCAGTCCCTCGAGGAGCTCGCCCGCATCGTCGCGCTGCTCGGGCGCGACGGCAACGCCTGCCTGCGCCTCGACCTGGGCACCAGCTTCGACTGCCCCTACGAGGGCACCATCGCCTGGCATCAGGTCGATGACGTCCTCTCCCGGGCCCGCGCCCTGTGCGGGGACCTCCACCTCGAAGTGGCGCTGTGCGACACCACCGGACGCGCCACGCCCTACCAGGTGGCCAACCACTTCAGCCGACTGGTCGAGCGCCATCGCGGGCCGCACCTGGCCTGGGCCTTCCACGGCCATGACACCTACGGCATGGGCGTGGCCAACGCGCTGTTCGCCATCCACCACGGCGCCACCACGGTGGACACCGCCTGCGCCGGGCTGGGCGGCTGCCCCTTCGCCCCCGGTGCCACCGGCAACACGGCCACGGAGGACCTCGTCTACGCCCTCAACGGGGGCCAGGTCTACAGCGGGATCAACCTGTCGCGGCTGCTGGAGGCGGCCGATGCCATCGCCGCCCTCCCCGGGGGGCAGACCGCCAGCCACCTGCGCCAGGTGCCCCGCGGCCAGGTGGCCTGAGCCGTCGTGCCGGTCGTCCTGCTCGCCACCACCCTGGTGCTGGCCTTCTCCGCGCTGGTGGCGCTGTTTCCCGCCGCCATCGCGCCGGAGGTGGCCAGGGCCCTGGGGGTCTCCTCGGCCACGGTGGGCCTGCAGGTCAGCCTGATCTTCGCCGGCGCCATGCTGACCTCCCTGGTGGGCGGCCCGCTGACCCGGCGCCTCGGCCCCTGCCGCACCAGCCAGCTCTCGCTGGCCCTGCTGGGCGGCGGTGCCGGGCTGCTGGCCATCCCCTCCCTGCCGAGCTTCGCCGTCGCCTCGCTGGTGGCCGGCCTCGGCTATGGCCTGACCAACCCCTCGGCCTCGCTGCTGCTGGTGCGCTTCACCCCGCCCGGGCGGCGCGGGCTGATCTTCTCCCTCAAGCAGTCCGGCGTGCCCCTGGGCGGGGTCATCGCTGGCGCCAGCGCCCCCGCCCTGGCGCTGGCGATCGGCTGGCAGGCGGGGCTGCTGCTGCTCACCGGCCTCGCGCTTACCGGCATCGCCGCCCTGCAGCTCGCCCGCCCGCGCTGGGACGACCAGCGCGACCCTCGCACCCCCTGGCTGACCACGCCCTTCGCCGGGCTCGCTGTCGTCTGGCACCAGCGTTCGCTGCGCCACGTGGCGCTGCTCAGCCTCTGCTTCTCGGCGATCCAGCTGTCGGTCTCGGCCTTTACCGTGGCGCTGCTGGTGGAGGACCTGGCCTTCGGCCTGGTCGAGGCGGGGCTGGTGATGTCCAGCGTGCAGGTCGTCGGGATCGCCGGGCGCATCGGCTGGGGCTGGATCGGCGACCTGCTGGGCGACCGCCTGACCACCCTCGCCGTGATCGCCTGCACCACCGCGGTCGGCGCCCTGCTGGTGGCCACCATGACGCCGGCCTGGCCCCGGCCGCTGGTCACCGGCCTGCTGTGCCTGCTGAGCCTCTCCTCGCTGGGCTGGAACGGCGTCTTCATGGCCGAGATCACCCAGCTGGCGCCGGCCGATCGCATCGCCGATGCCGCCGGCGGCTGCCTGGTCTTCACCTATGGCGGCGTGCTACTCGGCCTGCCCCTGTTCACGGCGCTGCATGGCCTGTTCGGCCGCTACACGCCGGTCTTCGCCGTGCTCGCCGGCGTGGCCCTGGTCGGCCTGTGGCTGATCCGCCAGGCCCGCCTCGCCGCCCGCCGCGAGGCGGCCGGGCAGCTACCGCTCGGGGGCGGCGCCGGCTAGCGCCTCAGGACTTGCCGGCGGTGAAGCCGCCGTCGACCAGCAGGTGGGCCCCGGTGACGAAGCTGGCCTCGTCGCTGGCCAGGAACAGGAAGGCGTTGGCGATCTCCTCCGGGCGGCCCAGGCGGCCGATGGGATGCAGGCCGACCAGCCCCTGCAGCATCTCGTCGTCCAGGGCCTCGAGCAGCGGGGTGTCGATGTAGCCCGGGCCGATGGCGTTGACCCGCACGCCCTTCGGCGCCGCCTCGATGGCCAGCGTCCGGGTCAGGTTGACCACCCCGCCCTTGGCGGCGGTGTAGGCGGCGGTCTGGGACTGGCCGAAGACCCCGAGGATGGAGGCGCAGTTGACGATGCTGCCGCCGCCCTGGTGATACATCACCCGCAGCGCGGCCCGGGCCACTCGGAAGACCCCGTTGAGGTTGATGTCGATGACCTTCAGGTACTCCTCGTCGGTCACCTCGTCGGAGGGGCAGATGCCGCCGATGCCGGCATTGTTGAACACCGCCTCCACGCTGCCGAGCTCAGCGACGCTGTCCGCGAACAGGCGGTCGACCTGGGCGGTATCGGTGACGTCACACGCCTTGAACAGGCAGCGGCCGTCGTAGCGGTCATCGAGCCGGGCGGCCTGGTCCTGGCCGTCGCTGCCCTCGAGGTCGGCGATGACCACGCTGGCGCCCTCCTGCAGGCAGCGCTCCACGCTGGCCAGGCCGATGCCGCTGGCGCCGCCGGTGACGATGACGTTCTTGCCCTTCATGCGCATGGGTCTTCTCCCTGTCGATGACCGTCCGGCGCGACGAACGTCCCGCCGATGCGCCCCCAGTGTAGCCAATCGCCACGCCACGGAAACCACGTAGCGTAGAGGTTTCCGGCACTTTCTCAGCGCGTCTTGACCCGCATCAACTCGTCCCAGCGGGTGGTGTAGCGCGAGGTGCGCCGCTCGCAGCGCAGCGCCCAGGCGGTGCCCTGGCGCGGCAGGCCGAAGCGCACGGTGTCGCGGCCCATCTCGCGGTTGAGGCGGTCCACCGTCGCCATCAGCCGCTGGCTGCGCCCACGCGCCGCCTCGCTGCGTGGCGCCAGCAGCGAGAGCTGGTGGCGGTCGGCCTCCACCAGGTCGAGCAGCATCACCCCGCACTTCTGGTAGCGCACGCCCTCGAGGAAGATCGCCGCGAGGCCCCGGGCGGCGGCCTCGAGCAGCTCGCGACTGTCGTCGCTGGGGGCCGGCAAGGCCACCACCACGCTGTTGCGGTACTGGCGCTCGCCGGCCAGGTGCGGGTTGCTGCGCACAAAGACCATCAGCGCCCGGGCCTGGCTGCCCTGGCCGCGCAGCTTCTCGGCGGCCCTGGCGGCGTGCTGGCGCACCGCCTCCTGCAGGTCCGGTAAGGCGCCGGTCAGCCGCCCGAAGGAGCGCGAGACCATGATGCGCTGGCGCGGCGCATTGACGTCATCGAGCACGAAGGCCGGGCGGCCGCGCAACTCCCAGACGATGCGCTCCAGCACCACCGAGAAATGGCGCCGGACCTGCTTGGGGGCGGCCTTGCGCAGCTGCCAGGCGGTGTGGATCCCCATCAGCGCCAGCCGTTCGGCGGTGCGTCGCGCCACGCCCCACAGCTCGGTCACCGGCAGGGCCTCGAGCAGCGCCCAGGTGGCGGGCCCGTCGGCCTCGAGCAGGCAGACGCCCTCGTAGGCGGGCATCTTCTTCGCTGCCCGGTTGGCCACCTTGGCCAGCACCCGAGTCGGCGCCAGCCCCACGCAGACCGGGATGCCGGTGTCGCGGCGTACCGTCTCGCGCAGCCGCTGGGCATGCGCCTCCAGGCCGTCCGGGGCGAAGCCGGAAAAGCCCACGAAGCTCTCGTCGATGGAGTAGGCCTCCACATCCGGCGAGAACTCGTCAAGGATCAGGTTGACCCGCCGGCTCATGTCGCCATAGAGCGCATAGTTGCTGGAGAGCAGCACCGCCTGGCGACGGATGGCCGGCGGCAGCAGGTGCAGCGGCGCGCCCATCGCCACGCCCAGCGCCTTGAGCTCGTTGGAGCGCGCCACCACGCAGCCATCGTTGTTGGAGAGCACGCCGACCGGGCGCCCCTCCAGGCGCGGGTCGAAGACCCGCTCGCAGCTGACGTAGAAGTTGTTGCAGTCGACCAGGGCGATCACGGCTCGCCTCCCGGCAGGGCGTGAAGCACATGGGTGACCACGCCCCATACCTCGCATTCGCGGCCCGCCAGGGGGATCGGCGCGAAACGCGGGTTGCTGGCCACCAGGAAGGTCTGCTCGCCACGGCGCTCCAGGCGCTTCACGGTGGGCTCGCCATCCACGGCGATCACCACCACCCGCCCGGGCAGCGGCTCCAGGCTGCGGTCCACCACCAGCAGGTCGCCGTCGTGGATGCCGTCGCCGAGCATGGAGTCGCCCTCGGCCCGCACGAAGTAGGTAGCGGCCGGGCGCCTCACCACGTGGGCATGCAGGTCGATCTCCACGTCCAGATGGTCGTCGGCAGGGCTCGGGAAGCCCGCCCGCACCCGGCACCCCATCAGCGGCTGGGCCGTGTCGCCGGGCAGCAGCACGGCGCGACCGATCACCCGGGCAGTGGTGGACAGCGACGACATCATGGGCCTCCCTCTCGAATACTGTATATGCGAACAGTATTCGACACTTCTCCCCCGCCTGGCAAGCCCTGCCGACACGCCGGGGCGCGTGCTACCGTGAAGGAACCATCACAAAGAACCATCACGAAGAACCGTCACAAAGAACAATCCCAAAGCACCCTCACCAGGACGCCCGCCATGCCCCATCCGCTGCTCTCTCGCCAGCCCTTCACCGCGAAGGGCAAGGTGGTCTCCGCCCGCGAGGCCGTGAACCTGATCCGTGACGGCGACGCCCTGGCGACCGGTGGCTTCGTCGGCATCGGCTTCGCCGAGGAACTCGCCGTGGCCCTGGAGGCGCGCTTCCTTGAGACCGGCGAGCCCCGCGACCTGACCCTGATGTATGCCGCCGGCCAGGGCGACGGCAAGAGCCGCGGGCTCAACCACCTGGGCCACGAGGGGCTGGTGGCGAAGGTGATCGGCGGCCACTGGGGGCTGGTACCCGCCCTGCAGCGGCTCGCCATCGAGGGACGCATCCAGGCCTGGAACCTGCCCCAGGGGGTGATCTCGCACCTCTTCCGCGACATCGCCGCCGGCAAGCCGGGTACCCTGACCCGGGTGGGCCTGGGCACCTTCGTCGACCCGCGCCTGGGCGGCGGCAGGATCAACGACGTCACCCTCGAGGAGCGCGTGTCGCTGCTGCCCGTCGACGGCCAGGAGTACCTCTTCTACCGTGCGCTGCCGCTGCAGGTGGCGCTGCTGCGCGGCACCACCGCCGATACCCTGGGCAACGTCAGCATGGAGCGCGAGGCCCTGACCCTGGAGGCGCTGGCCATCGCCACGGCGGTGCGCAACTCCGGGGGCGTGGTGATCGTGCAGGTGGAGCGCCTGGCCGAGCACGGCACCCTGCATCCCAAGGACGTCAAGATCCCCGGCATCCTGGTCGACTGCGTGGTGGTCTGCGAGGACCCGGCGCACCATTGGCAGACCTTCCGCACCGCCTACAACCCGGCCTTCTCCGGCGAGATCCGCGCGCCCATGGCGGCGCCCGAGCCGCTTCCGCTCTCGGCGCGCAAGGTCATCGCCCGGCGCGCGGCCTTCGAGCTCAGGCCCAACAGCGTGGTCAACCTGGGGATCGGCATGCCCGAGGGCGTCGGCGCGGTGGCAAGCGAGGAGCGCCTGCTCGAGCACCTGACCCTGACCGCCGAACCCGGCGTGATCGGCGGCCTGCCGGCCGGCGGGCTCGACTTCGGCGCGGCGCTGAACACCCAGGCGATCATCGACCAGCCGGCCCAGTTCGACTTCTACGACGGCGGCGGGCTCGATATCGCCTTCCTGGGCATGGCCCAGGTCGATGCCGCGGGGCACGTCAACGTCTCGCGCTTCGGCCCGCGGCTGGCCGGCGCCGGCGGCTTCATCAACATCAGCCAGAACGCCCGCAAGGTGGTCTTCATGGGCACCTTCGTGGCCACCAAGGAGGCACTCGCCATCGTCGATGGGCGGCTCGAGGCGCCTCCGGGCGGCCAGGGCAAGTTCGTCACCGAGGTGGAGCACCGTACCTTCAGCGGGACCCTGGCCGCCGCCGACGGCAAGCCGGTCTGCTATGTCACCGAGCGGGCGGTGTTCGAGCTCACTCCGGAGGGGCTCACCCTCACCGAGATCGCCCCGGGGGTCGACCTGGAGCGCGACGTCCTGGCGCTGATGGCCTTCACCCCGCGGATGCCCGAGCCGCCTCGGCTGATGGACACGCGCATCTTCCACGAGGCGCCCATGGGGCTCGCCGAGGAACTGCTCGACCAGCCCCTGGCGCAACGCTTCAGCCTCGACGAGACCAGGGAGGTGCTGTTCATCAACTTCGAGCACCTGCGGGTCGCCTCCCGGGCGGACATCGACGCCATCGAGCGGGAGGTCGAGCGCCGCCTCGCCCCGCTGGGCCGCCGGGTCCAGGCCATCGTCAACTACGACCATTTCCGCATCGACGACGCCCTGCTCACCCCCTACACCGAGATGGTGCGCGGCCTAGAGCAGCGCTTCTACAGCCAGGTGACCCGCTACACCACCAGCGGCTTCATGCGCCGCAAGCTCGGCCACGCCCTGGAGGCGCGCGCCGTCTCGCCGCACATCTACGAGAGCGCCGAGGAGGCGGAGGCCCACCTGGGTAACAGCGAGGGCTGAACCCGACGATCAGCGGCCTATCACCAGTGCCTCCACGGGCCCGGGTCGCCCGAAGAGATAGCCCTGGAAGGCGTGGCAGCCATGCGCCACCAGCCAGGCCTGCTGGGCCTCGGTCTCGACTCCCTCGGCGATCACCTCCAGCTGCAGGCTCCCGGAGAGGGCGATGATGCTGGCGACAATGGCCGCACTGGCCTCGTCCTCCAGCAGGTCGCGCACGAAGGACTGGTCGATCTTGAGCTGGTCCAGGGGCAGCCGCTTGAGGTAGGAGAGCGAGGAGTAGCCGGTGCCGAAGTCGTCCAGGGCGAAGGTCACGCCTTGCTCCCTGAGGCGTCGCATGGTCTCGCGGGCCTCGTCGCGCTCATGGACGAACAGGCTCTCGGTGACCTCGAGCTTGAGGCGCTCGGGAGGGGCCCCGGTTCGCGCGAGGGTAGCCAGCACCCGCTCGACGAACCCCACCTCGCGGAACTGCTGGGGGCTGACGTTCACCGAGACCCTGAGGTCGGCCGTGGCGGGATCCCCAGCCCAGGCGACCAGCTGCCGACAGGCGGCCTCCAGCACCCAACCGCCGATGGGCACGATCAGTCGGTTCTCCTCGGCCAGCGGGATGAACTCGCCTGGGGAGACCATGCCACGCTCCGGGTGCTGCCAGCGCAGCAGCGCCTCGACGCCGATCAGGCGCCGGTCGGCATCCACCTGGGGCTGGTAGTGGAGCAGGAACTCGTCCCGGGCCAATGCCTGGCGCAGGTCCGCCTCGAGCCGGGCACGGGCGTGAAGCTGCGCCTGCATGGCCGGGTCGAAGAAGCGCAGGGTATCGCGCCCGGCCCGCTTGGCCTGGAAGAGGGCCATGTCGGCCTGCTGGAGAATCTCGTCGAGAGTCGTATGGTGATCGCGGTAGAGCGTGACGCCAATGCTGCCGGTTATCGTCACCGAGCTCCCGGCCAGGCTGAGCGGCACCTGGAGCGCTCCGAGCAGCTTGTGGGCAATGCGCTCGGCGACGGCCGCCACCCGCTGCGGGTCGCGGCCCAGGTCGTGCAACAGCACGGCGAATTCGTCGCCGCCCAGCCGTGCCAGGGTATCACTCGCATGCAACACTTCACCCAGCCGGCTCGCGACCTGCTGCAGCAGCTGGTCGCCGGCATGGTGTCCCAGGGTGTCGTTGACCTGCTTGAAGTTGTCCAGGTCGAGATAGAGCAGCGCCCCGAACTGGCCGCTGGGATAGCTGTCCTTGAGCGCACCTTCCAGGCGGTCCAGCATCAGCCGGCGATTGGGCAGCCCGGTCAGGGGGTCATAGAAGGCGAGCTGGTGGATCTCCGCCTCGGCGGCCTTGCGCTGGGTGATATCGCTGAAGGTGGCCACATAGTGGGTCAGCTCGCCGGCCTCATTGTATACCGCGCTGATCGTGAGCCACTCGGGGAACACTTCGCCGCTCCTGCGACGATTCCAGACCTCGCCCTGCCAGCTGCCCTTCTCCCGGACGTCCTCCCAGAGGTGCCGGTAGAAGGTCTCGTCGTGGCGACCGGAGCTGAGCAGGCTCGGATTGCGACCCAGCACCTCGGCCTCGGCATAGCCGGTGATGCGGGTGAAGGTGTCGTTGACCTTGAGGATCCTGGCCTGGGCATCGGTAATGACCATGCCCAGGTGGGTCTCGAAGGCGGTGGCGGCGATGCGCAGGCCGCCCTCCAGCCGCAGCCGGCCGAGATAGTGGCGCAGCAGCCACCCGCCCAGCGCCGCCACCACCAGGAAGATGCCGACCAGCAGCCAGAGCCGCTGCCACCAGCCGGCCAGCAGCACCTCGACCCGCTCGCCGACCACCACCAGGAACGGCAGTCCCTCCACTCGCTGCATGGCGTAGAGGCGCTCGCTGCCGTCCAGCGGCGAGGCGGTGCGCAGGGTCGTCGATGCCTCGCCGCTGTCGAGAAAGGCGCGAGTCAACGGCTCGCTGACCGGGGTGCCGAGCACATCCATGGCGCCGCCCTCGCCAAAGGCCGGTCGGCGGGTAATCAGCCGCATCTCGGTATCGGCGATGGCGATGCTCTCGCCACGGGTCATGTTCAGTCGCTCGAGGGTCTCTCCGAAGAGGGCGGGATTGAGCCGCACCACCGCCAGGCCCCGGAAGTCGCCATCCGGCCCTTGCAGGCGATGGGCATGCGCCACGTGGAAATCCTGGCTGACGGCCGACCAGTAGAGCGGTGACACCCACTCCTGGAGATCGGCATCCTGCTCGAAGGCCTGGAAATAGGGCAGGCCGGTGACGTCGAGACCCGGTGGAAATGCCGGGTTGGCAGAGGCCCGCAGCATCCCCTCGGCACTGACGATACCCAGGTCATCGATCAAGGCATGGCGATGGCTGTGCTGGCGAAGGAGTGCCTCGAGGGCCGCATCATTGCCGCGGCGTGCCACCAAAGCCTGCCCAAGAGGCGACTGGAACACCTGCACCAGGCTGGAGAGGGTGTGCTCGCTGACCTCGAAGGTACTGGCCACCCACTCGGCCACCAGATCGGCCCGGGCGCTGGCACGCTCCTGACCCACCTCGAGGTCACGCCGGTGCTGGTCCAGCAGGATTCCGGCGAACAGCAGCAGCAGGGCCAGCAGGGCCAACAGGTAGAGAGCGATGGCACGACGGCGGATGCGCCGATGGCCGCTCTCGGGCCATTCCTCGGGGGGGAGCGACTCGCCACTCATGTCACCGGCAATCCCTGCGTTGAATCAATGGGTTCAGTGTAATGGCTCGCCCCGGAAATTACTTTCTGCAAACCTCGAAAGGGAGCCCCTGGAAAACCGCTGCCGCGGGATCGAGCATTGAAGCCCGAGCCCGCGCAGGCCACCATGAGGGTATCCGCCGACCACCGGACGGCGTCGGGAAGGCCCGCCCATGGACGATGTCGCCAGCCAGTTCCTCACTGCCAATGAATCCGCCATCCGCCTTGGGGTGGCACTGCTGCTGGGTGCCCTGATCGGCATCGAGCGCGGCTGGGTGGCCCGCGAGCAGAAGTCCGGCGAGCGCATCGCCGGGATCCGCACCCATTCGCTGGTCGGGCTGCTTGGCGGCATCGCCGCGCTGCTCTCGGATATCGTCAGCGACTGGGCCTTCCCGCTCATCTTCGTGACCGTGGCCGGCATCAGCCTGGTCGCCTGGCGGGCCAAGCTCGCCGAGCAGCACGACTACAGCATCACCGGCCTGGTGGGCCTGCTGCTGACCTTCTGCTTCGGTGCGGTGGCCGTGGCGATCGACCTGGCCCTGGCCGCCGCCGGCGCGGTGATCACCGCGGTGATCCTCGACAACAAGCACGAGATCCACGGCCTGCTGAACAAGCTGCAGGCCCACGAGCTCGATGCCGGCCTCAAGCTGCTGTTGATCACCGTGGTGATGCTGCCGTTGCTCCCCGACCGCGGCATGGGCCCCGGCGAGGTGCTCAACCCCTACGAGATCTGGTGGATGGTGGTGCTGATCGCCTCGATCAGCTTCGTCGGCTACTTCGCCGTGCGCCTGGGCGGCACCGAGAAGGGCATCCTCTTCACCGGGCTGTTCGCCGGGCTCTCCTCCTCCACGGCGCTGACCCTGCATTTCGCACGCACCTCGCGCCAGAGCCAAGAGGTCGAGGCGATGCTGGCCGCCGGCATCCTGCTGGCCTGCGGCACCATGTTCCCGCGTATTCTGCTCTATGCGGCGGTGATCAGCCCCGGGCTGCTGCCGGCACTGCTGCTTCCGGTCACGGTGATGGGACTGATGCTCTACCTGCCGGCGCTGTACCTCTGGCGCCACCACCGCCAGGCCCTCAGGGTCGACAGCCCCACCCCGATCCAGAACCCCCTGGAGCTGCGCACCGCGCTGCTGTTCGGCGGCCTGCTGGCGGTGATCATGCTGCTCGGCGAGTGGCTGCGTGGCGCCCTGGGCGAGGCCGGCATCTACCTGCTGGCGGCCTCCTCGGGGGTGGCCGACGTCGACGCCATCACCCTGTCGCTGACCCGCATGTCGCTGGAGCGCATCGCGCCCAGCACCGCGGTGCTGGGCATCGTCATCGCCGCCGCGGTCAACAACCTCTTCAAGTCGGGGCTGGCCACCGCCTTCGGCACCCGCCAGCTCGGCAAGCGGGTCGCCCTGCCGATGGTCGCCTCGATGGCGGCGGGGCTGACGCTGGCCTGGTGGCTGTAGGGCACCGACTCAGTCGTGCGACGTCGCCAGCAGCCGCGCCTCGAGCCGCCGGGCGAGCCCCTCGGCCCCGTCCTGCATCACGGCGTGGTGGTTCCAGGCGAACAGCGGCCCCGCAACCGGTGCGGCCAGTGCCATCCAGCGCCGCACGGGGCGCACCCGCCACTCGTAGCGCACCCTGCTAACGCGCCCCTCCTCGCTCAGCCGCCAGCGGCCGGTCCCCTGCACGTCGCCCCGGGCCAGGCCCTCGATCAACCTCCCCGGCAGGACACGGGTCACGCGGACATCGAAGCACAGCCGATAGCCCAGCCGGCTCTGCCAGGTGGTGCGATAGACGCGGCCGATCCCCTCGCGGTCGCCCGGTGCCAGTTCCTCCACGTCGCGCAGGCTCTTCCACCAGGCCGGCCAACCCGGCGCGTCCGCGATCGCCCGATAGACATCGTCGATGGGGGCCTCGAGCCACCAGGTGGTGACAAACCGCAGCTCGGCCATGGGTGGGCTCCTGCGCAGCGACCGGGACACGACTCAGGGCGTGAAGAAGCCGGCTGGCAGGTCGGGCTCGATGACGATCTCCTCCAACCGTACCCGCTCGATCACCCTGCCCCGGCCATCGGTGCTGATGACCCGGCGCGGGAACAGCGTCTCGGCGTCGAGCCACAGCTCATAGCCGGCGACCTCGCCCACGCGATGCCCCGCATCGCCCTCCACGACCAGATGATGGCTGCGCCGGCCATCGACCGGCGCCTCGCCCAGCAGGCGCAGCTGGCCCTGCCGTTGCAGCCGCTGCACGTTGCGCAGCAGGGAGGCGACGTCCGACTGGTCCACCCGGTGTCCCCGGGCGCTGCGCACCAGCGGGTTGAGGGGGCTGAGGGAGAGGCCGGCACGCCGCTCGGGAGACCCGAAGGGCCACAGCCGGACCCGCCGGGTCTCGGGGCTGTAGATCACCACGGCCCCCGGATAGGGCGAGACCAGGTCCAAGCGGATGAAGCCCGGGCGACGATAGGCAAAGCGGATGACCTCCTCGCCGCGACGCCCCTGGCTGCGCAGCACCAGGCGGTAGGCATTCACCTGCTCGACGCGGGCCAGCGCCGCCGAGACCGGGTCGCTCGCCTGGCCGAGGGCCACCATCAACAGCAGTTCCGGCAACATCGCTTCCTCCTCCCGCCCTAGGCCGCACCGGCGCCCAGCCTGGGGCGACCCTCACGGGCTCGATGTCCAACAGGATCAGCTAGGCGATAACACCGACCTTGGGCGATTCGCTCCCCCGGCGAAGAGTGTGCTTCGCCATAGGCCTCCTGCGCCCTCATGCCGACGCTGCGCGCCCCGGAATCGCGCATCCTGACGCATGGCCACCTCGTCGGTGGAGGGGAAGGGCGTCGACGCCCACAACACTCAGTATCGTGGACGATGCCGCCCATCGCCACGACCGCAAGGACGACGGCAGGCTATACTGTAAACCTTCCCCCAGACCGACCGGCCAGCCAGCACCGAGGCACTGCCAGCGGCGCGGTGGACCAGACGCCCTCGATCGCCAGAGGTACGGCCATGCACCGCCCATGGGTCGCCGCTGCACTGCTGGCATTGCCGTTCGCCCTCAGCCCGGCCATCGCCGATCAGCAAGAACACGCAGAGGCCGCCGCCGCCAAGGCCGAGGTGCTGGAGCGGGTTGTCGCCCCCGACACCCACGCCACCCCGCCCGACGAGCCGATCACCAAACAGGAGGTGCAGGCCGTGGACCCGGCGGGCAGCGACCCGCTGGAGGAGCCGATCACCTGCCTGGCGCGCAGCATCTACTGGGAAGCCAAGGGCGTGGCCGGGCGCGACATGGAAGCCGTCGCCAATGTGGTCATGAACAGGCTCGCCCACGAGGGATTCCCCAACTCGATCTGCGAGGTCGTCACCGAGGGCTCCGAGCACCCCCCCTGCCAGTTCTCCTGGTGGTGCGATGGCCGTCCGGACGAGATCGTGGAACCCGATGCCTACGAGGTCGCCAGGGAGGTGGCCCGCCAGGCCATCAACCTGGAGCTGGCCGACCACACCGGGGGCGCCCTCTACTTCCACCACCGCACGGTGGCGCCCGACTGGGCCAGCGTCTATCCCCGCACCGCCGAGACGGGGGAGTTCCTGTTCTACCGGCCCGAGGGCGGCATGGCCCGATAGCGAACCGCTCACTCGCCCAGCGCCGCCTCGTCACCGATATCCAGCCCCAGGAAGCCGCCGGACTGGCGGCGCCACAGGGCGGCGTAGAGGCCGCCCCGGGCCAGCAGCTCGCGATGGCTGCCGCTCTCGACGATACGCCCTTCGTCGATCACCACCAGGCGGTCGAGCATGGCGATGGTCGAGAGGCGGTGGGCGATGGCGATCACCGTCTTGCCCGCCATCAGCGCATAGAGCTGCTCCTGGATCGCCGCCTCCACCTCGGAATCCAGCGCCGAGGTCGCCTCGTCCAGCACCAGGATCGGCGCGTCCTTGAGCAGCACCCGGGCGATGGCGATGCGCTGGCGCTGGCCGCCGGAGAGCTTGACGCCCCGCTCGCCGACGTGGGCGTCCAGGCCGCGGCGTCCCTGAAGGTCCACCAGGTCGTCGATGAAGGCGTCGGCATGGGCGCGGCGCACCGCCTCGAGGATCGCCTCCTCGCTGGCCCCGGGGCTACCGTAGCGGATGTTGTCGCGCACCGAGCGGTGCAGCAATGAGGTGTCCTGGGTGACCATGCCGATGTGGCGGCGCAACGACTCCTGGGTCACCGTGGCGACATCCTGGCCGTCGATCAGGATGCGCCCGCCCTCCAGATCAAAGAAGCGCAACAGCAGGTTGGCGAGCGTCGACTTGCCGGCCCCTGAGCGGCCGATCAACCCCACCTTCTCGCCGGGGGCGAGTGTCAAGTCCAGGCCGTCGAACACGCGCACCCCCTCGCCGTCGGGGCGGGCATAGCCGAAGCGCAGCGCCTCGAAGCGGATCTCGCCCTGCGGCACCGCGAGTTCGGCGGCGCCGGGGCGGTCCCTGACGGCAGGCTCCCGGGCGATGGTGTTGATGCCGTCCTGCACGGTGCCGATATTCTCGAACAGCCCGGCCACCTCCCAGAGGATCCAGTTGCTCATGAAGCGGATGCGCATCACCAGGGCGATGGCCACGGCGATGGCGCCCAGCGATACCGCCTCCATGTACCAGGCGCCGATGGCCGCGGCGGCGATACCGGCCAGCAGCAGCGAGTTGAGCAGGGTCAGGCTCACGGTGAGGCCGGTGGCCAGGCGCATCTGGCGGTGCACGGTGGCCATGAAGCCCTCCATGGCGTCGCGGGCATAGGCCTGTTCGCGGTGGGTGTCGGCGAACAGCTTGATGGTCTGGATGTTGCTGTAGCTGTCGACGATGCGCCCGGTCATCAGTGCCCGGGCGTCGGCCTGGGCCATGGAGACGGCCCGCAGCCGCGGCACGAAGCCCCACATGATGGCGATATAGCCGGCCAGCCAGATCACCAGCGGCAGCATCAGCCAGGGCTCGGCCTGGCCCATCAGCAGCATGGCGCCGGCGAAGTAGACGATCACGTAGACCATCAGGTCCATCAGCTTCATCACCGTCTCGCGGATCGCCAGGGCCGTCTGCATCACCTTCTGGGAGACCCGCCCGGCGAACTCGTCCTGGTAGAAGGCCAGGCTCTGGCCGAGCATGTGGCGGTGCGCCAGCCAGCGCCCGATCATCGGATAGTTGCCGAAGATGCTCTGGTGGGTCACCAGCGCCTGCAGCAGGGTGAGCAGCGGCAGGCCGATCACCACCAGCGCCGCCATGCCCGCCAGGCGCCAGCCGTACTCGGCCAGGAAGCCTTCCCGCTCGGCGTCCGCCAGCCAGTCCACCAGCTGACCCATGTAGTGGAAGAACAGCACCTCAGCGGCCGAGACCAGCGCCGTGACCAGCGACATGGCGACCAGCAGTCCTAATACCGGGCGCGAGAAGTGCAGGATAAAGGCGAACAGCCCGCGAGGCGGCGTGCCGGGCTCGCCGGAAGGGTATGGATCCACCAGGTCTTCGAAGAAGCGGAACATGGCATCACCGTTGGGTTTACACACCTAGAGCGGCTTGTCCTCCTTGAGGGAAGCCACGCTCTTCTCGGCGGCACGCACCCAGCGGGCATGCTCGCTGGACACCCGCTCTTCCACCCGTTCCGCGAGCAGGCGTAACGCCTCGGCGCGCTCCAGGTCACGATAGGGACCCGCGCCGGCAAGCAGCAGGAACTTCTCATGCTTGAGGTGCTCGGCCGTGCCACGGTACTGGATCCACAGCGGGCCGAACTGGTTGATCTGCTCGATGGCCTCGAGAACCGCGATCGAGGCCCCGAGCACTGCCGTCAGCCAACGGAAGAGCGGCGAATCGGCCATCGAGAGCACCGGAATAGTAGCAGCGAAGACCACCTGCAGCAGGCGCAGGCGCTTGTGCCAACGCCGGCAGTGTCGACTGCGCTGTCCATACCAGGTGAGCTGGTCTTCCAGGCGTTGCCACTCGGGGCGCTCGCGCAGGGCAGCGGCGACCTGGGGCCCCTCGGCGCCTGGTGCCTCGCCGCCACCGCTGATACCGGGATCGTCCACCTTGCCTCCGTTGGCCATCGCCCCTGCCCATGGGATGCGACGGCACCCCTGCAACCAAAGATAGCAGCCCGGGTTCTCCGGCATGGAGCAAGTACGAGGGGAGTGCAATACTGATGACAGGGGCATGGGGCCTGCCCCGGCATATCTCTCAGGCCTCGACGATCACGGTGGCGAGTCGTCGCCGCGAGGCCCGCCACCCAACGGGAGGCCAGCATGGCACTTTCCCTTTCAAGCACCCTGCGCGTGGCGTTCATCATGCTGCTGAGCCTGCTGCTCGGCGCTTGCCAGACCGTCGACTCCAGCCGCTGCGAAGGGATCAGCACCGGCCTGGGCGCCGTCATCGGTGGCGTCCTCGGTTCACAGGTGGGCAGCGGGTCCGGCCGCACCGCCGCCGCCATCGTCGGTGCCGGGCTGGGGGCCCTGATCGGCCGGGAGATCGGCACCCGGCTGACCTGCGAGGACCGCCAGGCGATGAGCGAGGCCCTCGACGAGACGCCCGCCGGGGAGTCACGGAGCTGGAGCAACCCGGAGACCGGCAACGCATTCACCATGACGCCGCAAGAGACCTTCACGCAGGGCGATCAGCAGTGCCGCCACTTCGAGATGCAGGTCATGGTCGACGGCGAGCCGCGCCGCACCGAGGGTACGGCCTGCCGACGCCCGGACGACCAGACCTGGTCCACTGTCTAGGGGTGTGCTCATGAACGAGTTCCATGCAGGAGATCGCCGGTGGAAGCGATGTCTCGCCTGCCTGCTAGCTGCCATGCTGGCCATATCGCCGCTGGCCGTGGCGCAGTACGAGGTCGTTCGCCCAACCGGCAGCAGCGGCGACGACGTCGATTACGACGACGGTCCCAGCAGGGAACCGGAGGGCAACGGCGGCAGCGACTGGACGGTTCCGGCGATCGTGGCCGGCGCCGCGGCCTCCGCGCTGCTGATTCGCTGGCTGCGGGAGCGCCGTCAGGCGGCACAGCAACCCACCGCGGACGAGCGTGACAAGCTGGTGACGCTGCAGCAGCAAGGCCCGGAATTCGCCCCCTTGTACAATACCAGCGCCTTTGCGGCCATGGGCATGGTGCAGGGCAATTGGCCATTCGTGCTCGACTTTGTCCACGACCAGCCGGTTATCGTCACCCTGCGCATCAGCGCCCGGGGGGTTCCCGATATCTACACCCTGCGCTTCCCGTTCGGCGCGCAAGAGACGGGGCACCACCGCCTGCAGTTCCTGCTGCCACCGGCCTTCGGCGACAGCGAGCGCCCCGCGGCTATCGCCGTGACCGCCACCGACATGAGCGGCGAGCGAACCGCTCCCTCGTTCCGCGTGCTGGCCCTCGGCTGCGGGCCCCGGGCCGTGGGCTCGGTGGCCATCGAGGAGGTGTCGTTCCTGCCGCGCCTGATTCGTGCTCAGGCTCGCGAGCAGGCCTCCTACCGGTTCTTCTCGCACTCCGACTTCCCCAGTGCCATGGCCGACTTCATGCGCGTGGAGCCGGCCGAGGATGGCGAGCGCCACTTCTTCGTCGACGAGCAGGCCATCGACGGCGGGGTGAGTGCCGGGCGCAGCATCGAGCCGCGGCAGTGGGATGGGCGCGACGCCGGCCAGCGCATCTCCACGGGAACGCATCGCCTGAAGATCCGCGCCTGGGCACCGACACAGGGCTGGCTGACCGTCTGGTCGGATTCGCGCGTCGACGTCTCGCCCTGAGCGACCGCGTCCGGGTCGGCCATCAGTCATCGGGCGGGGCGAGCTCGGTCGAGAGCTCCCGCCAGGCCGCTGCCGACAGCACCTCGACCTCCCCCGGGGAGGTGAGCCAGGTTCCGGTCGATCGCTGCTGATGCAGGGCCGGCTTGAGCGGCGGCGGCGACACCGGAGGCAGCTGCCAGAGGGTGAGCTCCTCGCCAGAGGTGACCAGCAGCCGATGTGCCCCCGCCGTGAAGTCGACATCGATCGCCGGTGGGGTGCGGCCCGTGCCCTGTAACGCGGGTGTCAGGGGATGCCCGCTGATCGCGTCCCAGAGCCGCACGCTACCGCGACGCTGCCAGCTGAGGACTCGCTCCCCATCGGGAGTGAAGGCGGCGCCGGCGATATCGCCATCGTGGGCCAGGGACGCAATCAGGGTGCGGCTATCGGCCTCCCAGATCCGCGCCGTGCCGCCTCCCCAGCTCAGCAGCCTTCCGGTTCCGGTATGCCGTCGGGCACCCTGGACGTCATCGTGGGGGAAGAGCGTCTCGACGTCGCCGCCCCCCGACCAGGACCCGAGGCGCACGACGCCATCGTCGCTGGCGACCAGCAGCTGCCCGCCATCGAGCTCGGCATGGCGGACCAGCACCCCCTCGACGAGGGGCGCCATCGGCACCGGTGACTCGACGTCCCACCGCCGCAGGCGGCGATCCTCCCCCCAGGTCAAGACGCCTCCCTGACCGGCGGCGAAGCTCGCGCCACGCAGACGGCACTCCACGTCATCGCCATGCCGGATCGCCACCGTACGGGCGCTGCCGACCCGCCACAGCCAGGCGGTACAGCCCTGCGCCCCCCAGAACAGCAGCCGGTCGGCGTCGGGACTCCACGCCACGCCGGCCAGCGGAGCATCACCCGAGGTACCGCCGGGCGAGGCCAGCGCCCGGAAGTCCCCCTCCTCCCAGCTCCACAGGCGTACGTCGCCATCGGCGCCGGCGGTCAGCAGACGGTGCCCGCCGGGGGCAAAAGCCGCGAACACGGCCTGGGCATCAAGCGGACGGCTCTCCGGTGCCGCGTCGCTGGTCGTCGGCCAGACGTGCAGCCGCCCGTCCAGGGTGACGGCCCTCACCGTCGCCTCGCCCGCCACCAGCGCGGCATCGAGCACGACTGCCGGTAACCGCCACGACGTCGCGGTCCGCCGGACGGGCAGCTGCCAGAGGCGCAGGCCGCCATCACCGCCCCAGCTGAGCAGGCGCTGTCCGTCCTCGCTGACGGACGCCGCCCGGACCCCTGCCGCATGCCGCAGCGGCAGCCCCAGCGGCTCGCCGTCGTGGCTCGACCACAGCCGTACATCGCTTCCGCCCCGGGTCAGCAGGGCATCATCGCGGATGAAACGGGCAGCGGCCACGGGGCCGTCGAGGGTCGCCACCGGCTCGCCACTGCCTGCGTGCCAGAGACGGGCAGGCCCGCCTGTCGGGCTCCAGGTGACGAGGCGGTCCCCCTGCAGCACGGGGGGGGCGAGTTCATCCCTATGGCGGATCACGGCGCCGACGGAACGCTGCTCCTCGAGATCCCACAGGCGGGCGGTGCCGCAGGCGCCATGGTTCCAGACCAGCAGGCGATGCGGGGCATCGAGGAACCGGGCCCCGATGGCCCGCGGGCTGCAGCGTCCCCCCTCCGCGGCGTCCGGCGCGAAGTCCGACATCCCGGGCAGCCATAGCCGGCCATCGCGGTTCCAGAGCACGACCTCGTGCGGCTGTCCTCCGAGGACCCCGCCGACGATGTCACCCTCATGGCGCGCCTGGACCCTGGCGCCGTCGACACCCCAGACCACGGCCGCCCCGTCCCGGGTCCAGATCAGCAGGCGCGCCCCATCCGGCGAGATGGCCACCCCGGCAAGGCCGGCGGCATGACGCCAGCCCTCGTGCGATTCACCACCGGCCAGATTCCAGATCCGGGTGTCGCCGGCCGGGCTGGTGGTCACCGCCAGGGTCTCGTCGCTCCCGCCGATCCACACTCGGTCCACCGCCGGCGGCAGCTCGGCCAGCAAGGCACCGCTGCGCCGGTCACGTATCTGGGCCGGACCGTTGTCGTCATGGAGGACGAAGCGGTGCTCCCAGCGCTGCCCTTCCGGGGAAAAGGTCTGTATCCAATGCCGCCCCGCCGGCAAGGCGGGCGGCGCCGCGGCATCGCTCCAGGACCATGCCTGGCTGACCCCGGCGCCACTCCACAGGCGCACGGCGTCGCCGGCGGCATCGCCGGCCTCGAAGTCGGCCATCATCAGCGCGGGTCCCAGATCCGCCGCGCCCGCCAGCCGCGGTCCGATCCCCGGCCATGTGCCGGCCCAGTAAGCACTCGCGGCGCGCTGCGGGTCCAGCGCCAGCTCCGCGACCTGCATGAAGTGGTGGCTCGCCTTGAGAGGGCGCGCATCACGGTCGCGGGCGCTCACCGCATTGGCCCAGTGCAGGTCGGCCAGCCCCTGCCGGGTCATCCGTTCCTGCTGGTGCAGCGACCAGGCCAGCCAGGACAGACCGACGACCGCCGACAGCAGGGAAACCCAGGCTGCGGTGATCCAGCCACGCTTCAGCCGCTCCCGCCGTCGGCACGCCTGGAGGTAGCGGACCTCGGTGTCATCGAGGGAGAAGGAGGCCGCCGTGGTGAGCGCCAGGGCCCCTTCCAGGCGACTGCCCCGGTGGACCAGCAGCTCGCCGGGACGTCCGGCTGCCTGCCACTCGCTGGCGGCGCGACGCAGCGCATCACGCGTCCGCAGCGCCGCTCGATTGGCCTCCAGCCAGCGATTGAGCCGACGCCAAACCCGGAACAGCGCCTCATGGGCGACCTCCAGGGTACGCACCCCGTGGTCGCTGCCGGCAATCAGCAGGCGTGCCTGAACGAAGCGCTCGAGCAGAGGGTGGCTCGAGGCGGGCAGCGTCTCCCAGGGCACCACCTGCCGCGTGAAGCGCCCCTCCTCGTCGAGCCGGACCAGGTCAAACAGGGCGGCTCGCAGGGCCCGCCGCTGCTCAGGGGAGGGCGCGGCGGCGGCGAGAACCGCCTCGGCGGCCTTGGCCACCGAGCCGTGCAACCCGCCAAGACGGTCACGGTACTCGGCCAGGGTGAGGCGTCCATCGGCCCCTCCGGTTTCCCAGAGTTCACGCAGGGTAAAGGCCAGCAGCGGCAGGGCATCCTGGGTGGCCGTATCCGCCACCATCGCCCGGACCAGGCCGGGTTCCAGCTCGAGCCCGGCCAGCTCCGCCGGCCCCTCGATGACCGCCGAGAATCCCTCCACCGACAGCGGCTCCACGGTCACCGGGACCAGGGAGAGGTCACGCCAGGCCGGATGGGCCTGGAGGGCGCCGAGGAAGTCCGAGCGCAGGGTGGCGATACACAGCACGGGAGCGCCGGTGTCCTGCAGCACGGGGCGTACGAGGCGCATGAACTGCTCGGCCTGGGCCGAATTCGACAGCAGTTCCTCGAGCTGGTCGATGACCAGCACCAGGGTCGAGTGGGCCCTGCCGGGGTAGCGTCGCAGCACGTGCTGAAGCTCGCTCAAGGCGCCGGGATCCGCCTCGGCCAGGGTCGCCAGTGCCGGCTGCGTCCCGACCTCCACCCCGGCGGCGGCAAGCCCGTGCTCGAGTTGCACCACCAGCTCATCCAGCGGCCGGTCGCGGGGGCGAATCGGGCCGATCACCGTCCAGGCATCGGGAACGGCTCGCAGTCGTGGCATGAGGCCGGCACGCACCAGCGACGACTTGCCGCTGCCCGACGCCCCCAGGAACAGCAGCAGCCGCGGCCCGCCAAAGTCGCGCAGCTGGTGGAGACGGTCCATCGCCTGCTGGATCTCGGCATCGCGGCCGAAGAAGATGGCGGCATCCGCCTCCTGGAAGGCCATCAGGCCGGGGTAGGGAGGGCGGCTGCGATCCCAGTCGAACACGCTGGTCAGTTCACGGCCCAGCCGCTCGTAGCCCAGTTCCGGCTCCTTGATCAGGTCGATCACCTGCAGCTCGGCCAACTGGGGGCGCAGGGTGCAGGGCGCGATCCGTACCGGGAAGATTCGCTTGCCGAGCGCACGGGCGTGACTCAGCTCGGCGAGGCACCAGCAGGACGCCATGGCCGACTCGCTGCACAGCACGATCAGTGCCTGGCAGGCACGCAGGTGCCGGTAAAGCTCTGCCTCCCAGTCGCGTCCGGGAGGAATGCCGAGTTCGGGATCAAAGTCCAGGAAGAAGGAGTGGTGCCCTTGCTGCTGCAGCCAGGCCGCCATCTCGCGCGCCGCCGAGGCGTCGTGGCTGCTGTGGCTGATGAAAAGCGTGCTCATCGCCTAGCCTCGACCCGCAGCACCGGGCGATGTCACCCGGCACCAGGAGCGCGCGACCGCCTACGGGGTCTCGTAGGGCCGGGCCCGCACCTCGTCGGGCTCGTGACGCTTGAGGATCTCCTCCGCCTCCGGCTGCGACGCCTCGGGGACGATCACCTTGACCTCGTTGGTCTCCTTGTCGAGGTACAGCTTCTCCCGGGGAAAGCCCTCGGAGACCAGCTCATCGAAGGCGTTGGCGGCCTTGTCGATGCTGCCATAGGCAGCCGTAACGGTCTGTGTCATGACACCCTCCGCAACAGGGGATTGGCGTGTCCGGCACCGGACGGTACCGGGAGGCGACGAGAGGGGCATGCCCCTCCCCTGCCGTCAGTGTAGTTATAGCTGCTTCCCCGCCACCGGTCAGGCGATCCGCGCGACGCTTGTCCCGGATCAAGCCGAGGCCAGGGAAGGCAGGCGAAACCAGGCCCGAGGACTATGCTGAGGGGGACATGACGCCACGAGGTCAGCGCGCATGGAGATACTGCGCAAGAGCCGCCGCGAGGCCCGGGAAGCGGTGCTGGACGATTACCCCTCGGCCTGTGCCCGCTTCTCCTGGGACGAGGCCCGGACCTGGCTCGACGGCCTGCCCGGCGAAGGCGGGCTGAACATCGCCCACGAGGCGGTGGATCGTCACGCCACCGGGGAGGATGGCGAGCGCACCGCGATCCGCTGGCTCGGCAAGGCGGGGGCGCGACGCGAGATCCGCTACCGCGAGTTGGCCGAGCTCAGCGCCCGCTTCGCCAACGTGCTCGATGCGTTGGATGTGGCCCACGGGGCCGGCGTCTTCCTGCTCGCCGGGCGGATTCCCGAGCTCTACCTGGCGGTGCTCGGGGCGCTGAAGCACGGTGCCGTGGTCACCCCGCTGTTCTCCGCCTTCGGTCCCGAACCGATCGCGACCCGGCTGACCCTCGGCGAGGGCCGGGTGCTGGTGACCACCACCAGCCTCTACCGGCGCAAGGTGGCCCCGATCCGCGACCGACTGGAAAGCCTCGAACAGGTGCTGGTGGTCCGCGACGACGACCAGCCGTTGCCCGAGGGCACCCGGGAGCTCGGGCCGCTGCTCGAGGCGGCCCCGCCCGACTATGCGATCCCGGCCACCGACCCCGAGCAGCCGGCCCTGCTCCACTTCACCAGCGGCACCACCGGCACGCCGAAGGGGGCGCTCCATGTCCACCAGGCGGTGGTCGCCCACCACGCCACCGCCCGCTTCGCCCTCGACCTGCGCGCGGGCGACGTCTTCTGGTGCACGGCCGACCCCGGCTGGGTCACCGGCACCTCCTACGGCATCATCGCCCCGCTCTCCCTCAGCGCCACCCTGGTCGTCGACGAGGCGGAGTTCGACGCCGAGCGCTGGTACCGGATCCTCGACGAGGAGGCGGTCAGCGTCTGGTACACCGCCCCCACCGCGGTACGGATGATGATGAAGGGCGGCTCAGAACGGGCCCGCAGCCGGGCCTATCCGTCGCTGCGCTTCATCGCCAGCGTCGGCGAGCCGCTCAACCCCCAGGCCGTGCACTGGGGCGTGGAGGCCTTCGGGCTGCCGATCCACGACAACTGGTGGCAGACCGAGACGGGCGGGATCATGATCGCCAACTTCGCCAGCATGGACATCCGCCCCGGCGCCATGGGCAAGCCGCTGCCCGGCATCGAGGCCGCGGTGATGCGCCACCTGCCCGACGGCGACGTCGAGCGGGTCGGTCATCATGACGAGGAGGGCGAGCTCGCCCTGCGTGTCGGCTGGCCCTCGATGTTTCGCACCTACCTGCACGAGGAGGCGCGCTACCGGCGCTGCTTCGTCGGCGACTGGTACCTCACCGGCGACCTGGCCCGGCGCGACCCCGAGGGCTACTTCTGGTTCGTGGGCCGCGCCGACGACATGATCAAGTCCGCCGGCCACCTGATCGGCCCCTTCGAGGTGGAGTCGGCGCTGATGGAGCACCCGGCGGTGGCCGAGGTCGGGGTGATCGGCAAGCCCGACCCGGTGATCGGCGAGGTCGTCAAGGCCTTCGTGGCCCTCAAGCCGGGCCATGCGCCCGACGAGACACTGCGCCGCGAGCTGCTCGGCTTCGCCCGAAAGCGCCTCGGCCCGGCGGTGGCGCCCAAGGAGATCGAGATCCAGGCCTCGCTGCCCAGGACCCGCAGCGGCAAGATCATGCGTCGCCTGCTCAAGGCCCGGGAACTGGGCCTGCCCGAGGGTGACACCTCGACCCTGGAGACCTCCCGATGAGCGCCTCGCCTCCCCACCATGGCCCCGCCCCCCAACCCGCCGTCGGCGCGGCCGGCCTGGATGCCCCCGAAAAGGCCCGGGCACTGCTGTGGCAGATGATCCGCATCCGCCGCTTCGAGGAGAAGTGCGCCGAGCTCTACAGCGCCGGCAAGATACGCGGCTTCCTGCACCTCTATATCGGCGAGGAGGCGATCGCCGCCGGGGCCATGCCGGCGCTGGCCGCGCGGGACAATGTGCTGGCCACCTACCGTGAGCACGGCCACGCCCTGGCCCGTGGCGTTCCCGCCGGGGCGATCATGGCCGAGATGTACGGCAAGCAGGAGGGCTGCAGTCGCGGCCGCGGCGGCTCCATGCACCTCTTCGACGCCGGCCGGCGCTTCTTCGGCGGCAGCGCCATCGTGGGGGGCTCCCTGCCGCTGGCGGTGGGCTATGCCCTGGCCGACCGGCTGGCCGGACGCGACAGCGTTACCGCCTGCTTCTTCGGCGATGGCGCCGTGGCCGAGGGGGAGTTCCACGAGTCGCTCAACCTCGCCGCCCTCTGGCAGCTGCCGGTGCTCTTCCTGTGCGAGAACAACCACTACGCCATGGGCACCGCGTTGGAGCGGCACCAGTCCCAGGTCGACCTGGCCGCCAAGGCCGCCGCCTACCGCCTGCCCAGCGAATCGGTGGACGGCATGGACGTGGTGGCGGTGGCAAGAGCCACCGCGGCGGCGGTCGACCATGTGCGCGCCGGCCGGGGGCCGATGTTCCTCGAGTACCGCACCTACCGCTTCCGCGCCCACTCGATGTTCGACCCCGAGCACTACCGCGACAAGGCGGAGGTCGAGCAGTGGAAACAGCGCTGCCCCGTCGAGACCTTCGCCCGTGACGCGGTGGCCTGCGGGCTGCTCGCCACCGCGGTGCGCGACGAGATCGAGCGCGAGGTGGCCGAGGAGATCGACGCCGCCGTGGCCTTCGCCGAGGCGGGCAGCTGGGAGCCGGTGGAGCACCTCTGCCACGACGTCTATGCCCGGGAGGTGCGGCCATGACCACGCAGACGATCGCCTACCGCGAGGCCCTGCGCCAGGGGCTGCGCGCCGCCCTGACCGGCGACGAGCGGGTGTTCCTGATGGGCGAGGACGTGGGCCGCTACGGCGGCACCTATGCGGTCAGCCACGGCCTGCTCGCGGAGTTCGGCGAGGCGCGCATCCGCGACACGCCGCTCTCCGAGTCGACCTTCACCGGGGCCGGCATCGGCGCGGCGCTCAACGGTATGCGCCCCATCGTCGAGATCATGACGGTGAACTTCAGCCTGCTGGCCCTCGACCAGATCATCAACAATGCCGCGACCCTGAGGCACATGTCCGGCGGGCAGCTCAGCGTGCCGCTGGTAATCCGCATGACCACCGGCGGCGGCCGCCAGCTCGCCGCCCAGCACTCCCACAGCCTGGAGGGCTGGTATGCCCATATTCCGGGGCTGCGGATCGTCGCCCCGGCGACCCACGAGGATGCCCGCGGCATGCTGCTCGCCGCCCTGCAGGACCCCGACCCGGTGCTGATCTTCGAGCATGCCCTGCTGCTCAATGCCGAGGGGACGGTCGAGGGCGAGCCACACCCCATGGAGCTCGACCATGCCGCCATCCGCCGCGAGGGGCGCCAGGTCAGCCTGGTCACCTATGGCGGCATGCTGCACAAGAGCCTCGCGGCCGCCGAGCGGCTGGCCGCCGAGGGCATCGACGCCGAGGTGCTCGACCTGCGCACCCTGCGCCCGCTGGACGACGCGGCGATCATGGCCAGCGTGGCGAAGACCCACCGGGTGGTGGTGGTCGACGAGGGGTGGCGCAGCGGCAGCCTGTCGGCCGAGATCATCACCCGCATCAACGAGCAGGCCTTCTTCGAGCTGGATGCCCCGCCGGTACGGGTCTGCAGCCAGGAGGTGCCGGTGCCCTACCCCAAGCACCTCGAGGACGCGGCGATCCCCCAGGTGGAGGACATCGTCGCCGCCGTCCAGCGGCTGCTCGGCTGATGCATAGGCAAGTGAGAGGAATGCCCCCATGAGCGAGTTCCGCATGCCCTCGCTGGGCGCCGACATGGAGAGCGGCACCCTGGTCGAGTGGAACATCCGCCCCGGCGAGCGGGTCGAGCGCGGGCAGATCGTCTGCGTGGTCGAGACCCAGAAGGGCGCCATCGACGTGGAGGTCTGGGAGGCCGGCACCGTGGAGCGTCTGGTGGCGGAAGAGGGCCAGAAGGTCCCGGTGGGCGAGGTGCTGGCGGTGATCCGTCCCGAAGGCGAAAAAGCCGAGGGCGAGGAAATCGGCCAGGAGACACCGGCCGAGCGCCCCGCCCCCGAGGGGCCACGGTCAACCGGCCCGACTACGCCGCCAGCCGCGGCGACACCTTCGCTGGCGACCACGGGCGGGCGGCTTCGCATCTCCCCTGCCGCGCGCAAGCGGGCCGCCGAGCTTGGCCTCGACCCGGCAGGCGTGAGCGGCAGCGGGGCCGGGGGCAGCATCACCCTGGAGGATATCGAACGCGCGGCCCGGTCGGCCGAGGGGGAACAGGCCGCCCCTTCCGCCCGGCCGGTCCCCAAGGCCGGGACACACGCCGCCATGCGCCAGGCCATCGCCGCCGCCATGGCGCGCTCCAAGCGCGAGATCCCCCACTACTACCTGGGCAACACCCTCTGCGTGGAGCCGGCCCTGGCCTGGCTCGAGGCCCACAACGCCCAGCGCCCGGTGGCCGAGCGGCTGATCTTCCCGGTGCTGCAGCTGCGCGCCGTGGCGCTGGCGCTCGAGGCGGTGCCGGCGCTCAACGGCTGGTATCGAGACGATACCTTCCAGCCGGCCGAGGGGGTGCACCTGGGGGTGGCCATCGCCCTGCGCGGCGGCGGGCTGGTCGCCCCGGCACTCCACGACGCCGACCGGCTCGCGCCGGACGCCATGATGGCCGCGCTGCGCGACCTGCTGACCCGCGCCCGCGAGGACCGGCTGCGCAGCTCCGAGCTCACCGCGGCCGGCCTAACGGTCACCAACCTGGGCGACCTGGGCGTGGAGAGCGTTCAGGGGGTCATCTACCCGCCCCAGGTGGCGCTGGTCGGGTTCGGGCGTATCGCCGAGCGGGCCTGGGTCCGCGACGGAAAGGTGGTGGCCGCCCGCTGCCTGCACGCCTCGCTGGCCGCCGACCACCGGGTCACCGACGGCGCTCTTGGCGCGAGTTTCCTGACCCGACTGACCGACCTGCTGACGGAGCCCGAGCGCCTATGGCCCAGCTGAACCACGACACCCTCCGCGAAACCGTCATCGACGCCATCCTGGCGGTGGCCCCCGAGGCCGACGTCGACGCCCTGCCCGCCGACCGCCCCTGGCGGGAGGCGCTGGAGATCGACTCCTTCGACTTCCTCAACATCCTGGTCGACCTCGAGAAGCGCCTCGGCGTCAGCGTGCCGGAGAGCGACTACCACGAGCTCGCCACCCTGGACGGCCTGATCGGCTACCTGGAGAAACGGCTCGCCGCCTGAGGCCGTCGCCTGACGTATCCTGCCTTGCGGATTCACGGCCTCAGCCGGGGCGCTCGGCCAGCTGCCAGTCGTTGTCGGTGAGCGGCTGGCCGCCCTCGGGGGTGACCCGCACGGTGTCGCTCAGGCCAATGCCCCACTGCCCCGGCAGGCGCAGGCAGAGCGGCAGGTGGAAGACCATGTCGGCGGCAAACTCGCGATGCTGGCCGCGGGCGATGTAGCCGGTGCCCTCGACCCAGCTCGGCGGGAACTGGGCCCCCACCGCATAGCCGTACACCCCCGAGAAGAACACGCGCTCGGCGTGGGGGGCGAGCACCGCCTCGGCGGCCCGGGCGGCATCATCGAAGCTGTTACCGGGGCGCATCGCCGCGGTCAGTGCCTCGTACATCCCGCGGCACACATCGCGCAGCGCCTGCATCTCGGCGCTCGCCCGGCCGGCCACGGCGGTGCGCATCATGGGGGCGGTATAGCGGTGAAAGGCCGAGCCGAACTCCAGGAAGACCGGCTCATCTGCGGCGATCACGTGCCGCTTGTGGTTGACGTGGATGACGCTGATGCGACGACCGGTGGTGACGATGGGCTGCAGGCTCATGAACTCGCTGCCGGCTTCCAGCAGGGCGCGGCTGCCCGCCGCCGCGACGTCGTTGTCGGTCACCCCGGGCGCGATGACCTCGGTCGCCGCCCGCAGGCCGAGGGACGTGATCCGCGCGCTCTCGCGCAGGCAGTCGAGCTCCGCGGGCGACTTGACGATGCGGATGCGGTCGAGCAGCTCGCCGCCGTCGTCACGGAAGCGCTCACTGCCGAGGCGTGCCTGCAGTTCGCGGATGACCCCAAAGCGCAGGCCGGCCCCGAAGAGGTCCAGGCCGATGGCCCGGAAGGGGGCGAGGATTTCGGCCAGCGGCGCGATCACCTCCTCGATCCCTTCCCACCGATAGCCGAGGATCTCGTCCACCGTGGCGGTGACCACGGCCGGGCCGGTCTCGATGGAGGGCACCTGCAGCACCAGGCGGTCGGCCGAGACTACCAGGCAGGTGTACACCGAGACCTCGAAGGTGTGGTAGCCAGTCAGGTAGAAGATGTCGGCGGGGTCGGTCAGCAGCAAAGCCTCAAGCCCGGCGGCCTGCATGGCCTGTCGCACGCGGCGGCGTCGCGCCGCGAACTCCTCGGCGGCAAAGGGTAGCTCGCTCTCGGCGAGGCAGTCGGCCAGCGCATGGCGGTAGGCGTGATGATCCATCGGATGACGCTCCTGGGTGGACGAGACTCCCTGCCAGTGTAGCCATGACGGGCGTCGGGTCCCCCGGGAATCGCGGCAAAATATCCCTGTTCGCGTTCGCCCCGGTTTCGTAGAATCCAGCCTCGAGTTTCGACGTCACAGGACAATGCAATGGGCAGGGCCTTCCAGAACCGCAAGGAATCCATGGCCAAGACGGCCGCCGCCAAGACCAAGGTGTACAGCAAGTACGGCCGCGAGATCTACGTCTGCGCCAAGCAGGGCGGTACCGACCCCGCCGGCAACCTGGCCCTGCGCGGGCTGATCGAGCGCGCCAAGAAGGACCAGGTGCCCAGCCACGTGATCGACAAGGCCCTGGACAAGGCGTCCGGCGTAGGCGGCGAGGACTTCTCGCCGGCCCGCTACGAGGGCTTCGGGCCGGGCAACTGCATGGTCATCGTCGAGTGCCTGACCGACAACCCGAACCGCACCTTCGGCGACGTGCGGGCCTGCTTCAACAAGGCCAAGAGCAAGCTCGGCACCCCCGGCAGCGTCAGCCACATGTTCGACCACTGCGCCATCCTCGCCTTCCCCGGCGATGACGAGGAGGCCACGCTCGAGGCGCTGATGGAGGCCGATGTCGACGTCACCGACATCGAGAGCGAGGAGGGTAATATCACCGTCTTCGCCCCCCATACCGAGTACGCCAAGGCCAAGCAAGCGCTGCTCGACGCCTTCGGCGAGCTCGACTTCGAGGTCGACGAGATCCAGTTCGTGCCCCAGACCGTGACCCCGGTCGAGGGCGACGACGTGGCGATGTTCGAGAAGCTGCTCGACACCCTCAACGACCTGGACGACGTGCAGAACGTCTTCCACAACGCCGAGATCGAAAGCGAGGCGTGAGGCACCCCTCACTCTCCTGCGTCCCGACGACAACGGCCGGCCATGGTGGCCGGCCGTTGTCATCTACCAGCAGTAGCGAAGTCTCAGTCTCGCGCCCCGACGGGGACCATCAGGTGCTGGTAGTCCGTGCCCTTCCACATCACGTAGGGCCCGCCGTTGTGCGGGTCGGTCGGGTAGACCTCGAGCAGTTCCGCCGGGGCGATAAGCATCAGGTGCGGCCCCTCGACGATCCACTCGTTGTCGTCCGTGGGCCCCTCGGCGTAGGGGTCGACATTGCTCGCCCCCTCGTCACCGGCCAGCATGTAGGCGATGCCCATCGACTCGACCTCGAACGGTTCCTTGTTCTGCCAGGCCTGCCCCCACTCCTGCCAGGCCTCGTCGAGGCACATCGGTGCCGTCCCGGTCATGCTCGGTGGCGTCGGCATGCAGGTATAGCCGTTCGAGCCCTCCTTAAGCACGTTGCCTTCCCAGTCGACCACCTGGGCGCCTTCCGCCATGCCCGGCCAGGCGGCCGCCAGGGCATCGTCGATCTTCGCCTGGTCGGCCACGGCCACGCCGGAGCCGGCCAGGCTCGCCAGCAGCACGGCCAGGCCGGGACCGGCCATCCGCGTCATACCACCATTGAGCTTCATCATTGTCGTCGTCCTCCCAGTGCGGGAGGGAGCATCGCGGCGGTGGCCACGCTATCCATCAGGTCATCGCCAGCAGGGCATACGCCCTCCCGGAACTCCGGAGTCCTCCCTGAGCCGCTTCACCTTCCACTGCACACCTCAGTACAGTGCCACGAGCCTGCAAGCGCCAGCCGCAAGCGGGAAAATCAGTCGAGGGGGTCAGGCGGGCTCATCACGCAGGGCAGAGGCCTGATGATCGAGGGGAGCCGGGCGCCGCGGGTGCGCCCGACTCGGGGGGATCACTCCACCGTGATGGTGATGGGCTCGGAGGTGACCGGCGGGTCGAAGCTGACATGGTTGGCATCCATGAACAGCAGCTGCAGGGTGTGCTCGCCGGGCTCGAGTTCCAGGGTGGTCTCGGTCTGGCCGCCGCCGAAGTGGCGCATCGCGTCATTGGCCGGCAGGGGCTGGTCGAGATCCACCTCGTCCAGCGGCGTGTCCACCAGCAGGTGGTGGTGGCCGGTGCCCTCGGCCTGGGTGCCGGCGGGCGCCACGCCCATGCCCTTGAGGCCCATGCGCACGGTCAGCGGGCTCTCGACGGTGGCCCCCGCCTCCGGCGAGATGAAGTAGACCTCGGTGCCCTCCGGCGCCGAGGCGCGTTCCATCTGGGCCAGGGCCGGGGCGGCCAGCAGCATGCCACCCGCCAGGGCCAGGCCCGCTATCCACTTGTACATTGCCGTCTCCTCGTCGTTGACCGGGGGGTCGCCCGCGTCGGGCGACACTCGCCTACAGCGTAGTCGAGCCGGGCACGGCGAGCGACGCGAGCACGGGCCTCAGCGCTCGCCGTGGGACTCCCGCCAGGCCTCGGCGGCTTCCTCCACGCCGGGTTCCTGATCGCGGGAAAGCGCGGCGCGCCGCTCGGCCTCCTCCTCACGCACGTCGTCGATCACGGTCATCAGCTCATTCACGTCCACGGTGGTGGTGTCGTGCTCGAAGCAGCCGGTCAGCTGGCTGTCCGGGTGGAGGTCGCCGGCCTCGTAAAGCGCCCAGATCTCCTTGCCGTAATCGGTAGCCAGCAGCTCCGGGGCGAAGCGGCCGAAGTAGCGGCGCATGTTGTCGACGTCGCGCTCGAACATCCGCTCGGCGCTGTTGTTGCCGGCGGCATCCACCGCCTGGGGCAGGTCGATGATCACCGGGCCATCGGCGGCGAGCAGCACGTTGAACTCGGAGAGGTCGCCATGGATCAGGCCGGCACACAGCATGCGCACCACGTCTTTGATCACCTTGGCGTAATGGGCCCGGGCCTCGTCGGCCGTCAGGGTCACGTCATCCAGCCGCGGCGCGGTCAGGCCCTCGGCATCGGTGATCATCTCCATCAGCAGCACGCCGTCGACGAAGCCATGGGGCTTGGGCACCCGCACGTCCGCCGCGGCCAGCCGGTAGAGGGCATCGACCTCGGCGTTGAGCCAGGCCTGCTCCTGCTCCTTCTGGCCGTAGCGGGTCTTCTTGGCCATCGCCCGGGACCGGCGGCTGTTGCGCTCCTTGCGTCCCTCCTGGTACTGCACGGCCTGCTTGAAGCTGCGCTGCTTGGCCTCCTTGAAGACCTTGGCGCAGCGCCGCTCCCCATGGGAGCGCACCACGTACACCTGGGCTTCCTTGCCGCTCATCAGCTGGCTCTCGACCGCGTCGATCAGGCCGTCGTCGACCAGCGGTTGCAATCTCTTGGGTATCTTCATGTCACCACGTTGGCATAGAACCCGTCGGCTGGGTATCCCGCGGGCGTATCACGTTTGGCTTACGGTCAGCGGCTGATGCGGCGGGCGCGAAAGGTGCGCCCCTTGAGCCTGCCGTTGCCCAGCTGGTCGAGGGCCGCCGCGGCGACGTCACGCCGCACGGCCACGTAGGCGCTGTTGGCGAGCACCTTGATCTTGCCCACCTGATCCCCGGCGATCCCGCCCTCGCCGGTCAGGGCGCCGAGGATGTCGCCGGGTCGCAGCTTCTGCTTCTTGCCGCCACCCAGCTGCAGGGTCGCCATGGCAGGGCGGAAGGGCTGGCGAGCCAGCACCGCACGGGCGGGCAGCGGCTCGGTCTCCAGTGCCTCGCCGAGCAGCTCGGCGAGCCGCGCCAGCCGGTAGTCCTCCTGCTCGGTGAGCAGGGTACAGGCCGTCCCGGAGCCGCCGGCCCGGCCGGTGCGCCCGACACGGTGGACATGCACCTCGAGCTCACGGGCGATGCGGTAGTTGAACACCGCATCCAGGGCGTCGATGTCCAGCCCGCGCGCCGCCACATCGGTGGCCACCAGGATCGAGGCGCTGCCGTTGGCGAACAGCACCAGCAGGCGGTCGCGGTCGCGCTGCTCCAGGTCGCCATGCAGCGCCAGGGCGCTGAAGCCCGCGTCGTTCAGGGCCTCGGCGACCTCGTCGGTCTCGCGCTTGGTGTTGCAGAACACCACGCTGGAGACGGGCCGAAAGTGCAGCAGCAGACGACGCAGCGCCTCGAAGCGGGCCGACTCGTCCGCCACCCGGTAGAAGTGCTGGCGGATGGTGGTGGCATCATGGGGCTCGGCCACCTCCACCGTCACCGGCTCACGCATCAGCCGCTCGGCGATGGGCCGGATGCCCTCGGCATAGGTGGCGCTGAACAGCAGCATCTGGCGGTCCGCCGGGGTCTCGGCGATGATCGCCTCCATGGCCGCCTGGAAGCCCATGTCGAGCATGCGATCGGCCTCGTCCAGCACCAGGGTCTCGAGCGCCCCCAGGGCCAGCGAGCCCTTGCGCAGGTGCTCCTCCACCCGCCCCGGGGTGCCGACGACGATGTGCGCGCCGTGCTCCAGCGACGACAGCTGCGGCCCCAGCGGGGCGCCGCCGCACAGGGTCAGTACCTTGACGTTGGGCAGGCTGCGCGCCAGGCGGCGGATCTCGCCGGCCACCTGGTCCGCCAGTTCGCGGGTCGGGCAGAGCACCAGCCCCTGCACCCGGAAGTCCGCTACCGACAGCCGTGACAGCAGCGCCAGGCCGAAGGCGGCGGTCTTGCCCGAGCCGGTCTTCGCCCGGGCGATCACGTCGCGGCCCGCCAGCATGGGCGGCAGGCTCTCGGCCTGGATCGGCGTCATGGCGTGATAGCCCAGCGAATCGAGGTTGGCCAGCAGTTCCGGCGCCAGCGACAGCGTGGCGAAATCGGGAGAGAAATCAGACACGTGGATAGACCTGCAAGGGAAAGCGGGCACCAGGACAGCGCCCGAGGAGGGCGGGCGCCGTCGGGCCGGGGCCGTGGGAGCGATAATCGAAGACCGGCAGGATAGCAGAAAGTGCCGCGTATCACCCCAACCGATGATGCTGTCACGGACTTCTGCAAGCTCCCCCACCCCCACTGGAGCACGATCATGTCCCCGCAACGGTCCCTCTTCTATAGTGAAGGGAGAGGCCGGTGTGACCGCGAGATGGCCATGCCCTTTTCATCAACGGCCGATCGTCCAGTACCAGCGACGATCACCTCATGGGGAGTCGAGAGAGGATCATGTGCCTGGCGATTCCCATGCAGATCACCCGCATCGACGGCGAGACGGCGCGCGCGGCCTCCCGTGGCATCGAGCGCGACATCGACCTGATGCTGGTCCAGGACCAGGACCTCGCCGTGGGCGACTTCGTCATCGTGCATGTCGGCTACGCCCTCCAGCGACTGGACCCCGAGGAGGCCCTGGCGACCTGGCGACTGCTCGACGAGATGGACGACGCCACCCCCGCAGAGACGGGCGACGGAGGCCAGATGCATGCATGAACTGAGCCTCTGCCGCTCGCTGGTCCGCCAGGCCGGCCGGGTCGCCGCCGAGCATGACGCGCCGCGCATTCGTCGCGTCTGCCTCCGCATCGGGCCGCTCTCCGGAGTCGAGGCCGCGCTGATGCACGAAGCCTTCCCGCTGGCCAGCCGCCATACCGCCGCCGAGGGCGCGCGGCTGGAGATGACGACCTCGCCGGTCCGGGTGCACTGCCCGCGCTGCGCTCAGGAGGCCGAGGCCAGCGTCAATGACCTGGCCTGCCCCCTCTGTGGCCATTGGCAGACCCGGCTGACCGGCGGCGACGAGCTCCTGCTGGTCAGCGTCGACCTCGCCGATATCCCTCTCCCCCCGACCGGATAACAGGAGCCTCATCGTGTGCCAGACCTGCGGCTGTGCCTTCCCCGACCACCTGCAGCACGCCTCGACCGAGCACGACGTCCACACCGTGGAGGTGCTCGAGGGATTGCAGGCCCACAACGACGCGGTCGCACATCACAATCGCGAGCACTTCGACCGTGCCGGGCTGCTGGTCGTCAACCTGATGTCCTCGCCCGGCGCCGGCAAGACGCGCCTGCTGGAGGCCACCATCGAGGCGCTGGGCTCCCGCTGCCGCCTGGCGGTGATCGAGGGCGACCTGGAGACCGAGAACGACGCCCGGCGCATTCGTGCCAGGGGCGTGCCCGCCGTCCAGATCACCACCGGCAGTGCCTGCCACCTGGATGCCTCCATGGTGCATCGCGCGGCCCATGCGCTGCCGCTGGACAAGCTGGACATCCTGTTCATCGAGAATGTCGGCAACCTGGTCTGCCCCGCGAGCTTCGATTTGGGCCAGCATGCCAATGTCACCCTGCTCTCGACCCCGGAGGGCGACGACAAGCCGCTCAAGTACCCGGTCATGTTCCGCGCCAGCGACCTGGTGCTGGTCACCAAGACCGACCTGCTGCCGGTCCTCGACGACTTCGACGTCGAGGCGGTGGCGGCGCACATGCACCGGCTCGCCTCCAGCGCCCCGGTGATGGCGCTGAGCAGCAAGTCGGGCCCGCTCGATGCCTGGCTCGCGTGGCTCGAGGCCGGCCTCGCCGAGCGGCGCCGCCCGGCCTTCCGCCCGGCCCCCTCGCCTGGCGGAGAGAGCCTGCTGACACGCCCCCACGGCGCTGCCTGACCCATGATGTCCCCGTCTCCCGGCGAGTGGCTGGACCGGATACGCGCCCTGCCCCGTCCGGCATCCGGCCAGCTGCGGATCATGAACGTCTGCGGCGGCCACGAGCGCACCATCACCCAGGCCGGCCTGCGCAAGGTGCTGCCCGACTACCTGGAGCTGATCCCCGGGCCGGGCTGCCCGGTCTGCGTCTGCCCCGAGGAGGACATCCATGCCGCGGTGGCGCTGAGCCTCGCGGACGGCGTCATCGTCGCCACCTTCGGCGACATGGTGCGGGTGCCCTGCAATGCGCCCCGGCGGGAGCCCCGCTCCCTGCAGGCGGCCCGCGCCCTCGGCGGCCGGGTGGTCCCGGTCGCCTCCCCCGGCGAGGTGCTGGCGCTGGCCCGCCGGCATCCCGGAAAGCGGGTGGTCTTCTTCGCCGCCGGCTTCGAGACGACCATGGCGCCGATCGCCGCCCTCTTCTCGCGGACGGACCTGCCGGACAACCTGCTGCTGCTGCTCAGCGCCCGCCAGACCTGGCCGGCCATCGCCCACCTGCTCAAGGACGGCACCGCGGGCTTCGATGCGCTGATCGCCCCGGGGCATGTGGCCACCATCATGGGCGCCGAGCAGTGGCGCTTCGTGGCCGAGACGCACGGGTTGCCCACCGCGGTGGCCGGCTTCACCCCCGGCCTGATCCTGGCGGGCCTGCATGCGGTGCTGCTGCAGGCGCTCGACCGGTCCCCGCGGCTCGACAACGCCTACCCGCAGTGTGTCACCGCCAGCGGCAACCGCCGGGCACAGGCGCTGATGGCCTCGCGGTTCGAGGTCAGCGACGCCGAGTGGCGCGGCATCGGCTCGCTTCCCGACTCGGGTTATGCCTGCACGGACGCCCTCGCCCACCGCGACGCCCGCCGGCAGTTTCCCGAGGTGTTCGAGGCCGCCTATGCCCGCCGCGGCGAGATGCCGCCCGGCTGCGACTGCGCCGAGGTGGTGCTGGGGCGAATCCGACCGCCAGAGTGCCGGCTCTATGGCAGCGCCTGCCGGCCGGACAGCCCCGTGGGCCCCTGCATGGTCTCCGAGGAAGGGGCCTGCCGGATCTGGTGGAGCCACGGCGTCCGCTCGGCCCAGGGCCCGTCCACCGGGCGGATCGCCGCCACCTCGGTCGACGCTGCGCCTAGTGAGACGGCCCCGGTCGAGCCAACGCCCGGGCTGGAAGCGCGACGCTGGCGGCTGGCCGGGGTCGTCCAGGGCGTGGGCTTTCGCCCCTTCGTCCAGCGCCTGGCCAGCCGGCTGGCGCTCGACGGCCAGGTGCGCAACCATGGCGGCGAGGTGGTGATCGAGGCCCAAGGGAGCGCCGACCGGCTGGCGACGTTCGAGCGCGGCCTGCTCATTGATGCCCCGCGGCTGGCGCGCCCGCGCCTCGCCTGTCGCGAGACGATCGCGGCGAGGCTGACCCGGCCCTTCGTGATCCAGCCAAGCGATGACGAGGACGAACAGGCGGGCCCGGTCCACCTGCCGCTGGATACCCCGGTCTGCCCGGCCTGTCTGGCGGAGCTGCACGACCCGCAGGACCGCCACTACCGCTACCCCTTCACCCATTGCGACCAATGCGGCCCGCGCTACAGCGTGATCGAACGGCTGCCCTACGATCGTGCGCGCACCAGCCTCAAGGCCTTCCCGCTCTGCCCTGCCTGCCGGCGGGAATACGAGGACCCGAAGAACCGGCGCTTCCATGCCCAGTCGATCGGCTGCCCGCAGTGCGGGCCCCGGCTGAAGTTCAAACAGGGCTTCGTGCAGGACGAGCGGACGCTGCCGGACCCGCGGGAGGCCCTGGATGCCGCCATCGCGGCGCTGGCCGATGGCCGGATCGTGGCCGTCAAGGGGGTCGGCGGCTACCACCTGATGGTCGATGCCGGCCGAGCGGCGTCGGTTTCAACCCTGCGCGAGCGCAAGCACCGGCCGCACAAGCCGCTCGCCGTGATGTTTCCCTGGCGGGGCGAGGATGGTCTGGACGCCGTTCGCGAGCACGCCCGGCTCGAGCCGCTGGCCGCCGAGGCCCTGCGCGCCGACGAGCGTCCGGTCGTGCTGCTCCCTCTGCGGGCCGATCACGGCCTCGCGGAGGGGATTGCCCCCGGGCTCGACGAGGTCGGCGCCCTGCTGCCCTATGCGCCGCTGCATCACCTGTTGCTGGAGGCCCTGGGGCGCCCGCTGGTCGCCACCTCGGCCAACCTCGCCGGCGAGCCCATCGTCACCGACCCCGCCATGGCCGAGCAGCGCCTCGCCCGGGTCGCCGACGCCTTCCTGCATCATGACCGGCCCATCCTGCAGGGCGTCGACGACGGCGTCCGGCGTCCCATCGCCGGCCGGGCGCGCCCCCTGCGCCTGGGGCGAGGCGCCGCCCCCCTGGAGCTCGAGCTGCCCTGGCCCCTGTCCTGTCAAGCGTCCCGGGCCGTGCTCGCGGTGGGCGCGCACCAGAAGGCCACGGTCTGCCTCGCCTGGGAGGCGCGGCTGGTGCTGTCGCCACATATCGGCGACCTCTCGAGCCTTGGCGCCCAGCAGGCCTTCGAGCGCCAGGTCGCGACCCTGTCGCGGCTCTATGGCGTGCGCCCGGAGCGGATCCTCCACGATGCCCACCCGGGCTACCACGGCACCCGCTGGGCCCGCGACAGCGGCCTGCCCTGCCGCGAGGTCGCCCACCACCACGCCCATGCCGCCGCCCTGTGCGGGGAACATGGCCGCTTCCGGGAGCCGACCCTGGTGTTCACCTGGGACGGCACCGGGCTGGGCCCGGACGGCACCCTGTGGGGCGGCGAGGCCCTGCTCGGCCGACCCGGACGCTGGCAGCGCCACGCCTCCTTCGCGCCCTTTGACCTGCCCGGCGGCGAGGCGGCCATCCGGGAACCCTGGCGCCTGGCCGTCACCCTGGCCTGGCAGAGCGGGCTCGCGACACCGCAGGCCCCCGCGACCGACGACGAGCTGGCGCTGCTGCGGGGAGGCTGGGAGCGACGCCTCAACGCCCCGTCCTGCTCCGCCGTGGGCCGGCTCTTCGATGCCGCCGCGGCCCTGCTGCTGCCGATTCGCCGGATCAGCCACGAGGCCGAGGCCGCCATGCGGCTGGAAGCCCTCGCCGACGGCGACGGTTGTCCCCTGGACCTGCCTCACCATCGCGACCCGAGCGGGGTGCTACGCTGTGACTGGCGCCCGCTGATCCGCCACCTCCTTGACGCGTGCATTGCCCCAGCCCGGCGCGCCGCGGACGTCCATGCCACCCTGGTCCAGGTGCTTCGCCGGCAGGCCAGCGTGGTTCGCGACGCGAGCGGGGTGGATACCCTTGGCTTGACCGGCGGCGTATTCCAGAACCGGCGGCTGACCGAGGCGGCCGTGGAAGCCCTGGAAGGCGACGGCTTCAGGGTGCTGCTGCACCAGCGTCTGCCCTGCAACGACGCCGCCATCAGCGTCGGCCAGGTCATGGAGGCCCTGGCCCGGCACGAGGAGGAGTAAATGACACAGCCTGCACCGGACACGGCCACCGTCACCCTGGCCCACGGCAACGGCGGGCGCCTCATGCGCCAGCTGATCGAGTCGGTCTTCGTCCGCCAACTGGGCAACCCCTGGCTGGCCCCGCTGTCCGATGCCGCCGTGCTGCCCGCCGCCACGGAGGAGGACCAGGAGCTGGTCTTCACCAGTGACGGGGTCACCGTGCAGCCGCTGTTCTTCGCCGGGGGCGACATCGGCAGCCTCGCCGTGCACGGCACCGTCAACGACCTCGCCGTCGCCGGCGCCATGCCGCGCTACCTCAGCGTCAACGCCTTCCTGGAGGAGGGATTGGCGCTGGAGCAGCTCGAGCGGATCGTCGAAAGCCTCGCCGCCGCGGCCCGGGCCTGCGACGTCCAGGTGGTGGCCGGCGATACCAAGGTGCTGCCGCGCGGCCTGTGTGGCGGGCTCTACTTCGGGGTCTCCGGGATCGGCATGCGCCCGCGCGGCCTGGCCCTCGGCCTCGACGCCATTCGCCCCGGCGATGCGGTGCTGGTCAGCGGGCCGGTGGGGGACCATGGCATTGCCGTGATGCTGGCCCGCGAGGAGTTCGGCCTGAGCGGCACGCTGGCCTCCGACAGCGCCAGCGTGGTGCCCCTGACCCAGGCACTGCTGGAAATGCCCGGCCTGCGCTTCATGCGCGACCCGACCCGCGGCGGCCTGGCAACCGTGCTCCACGAGGTCATCCATGCCACGGGCCAGGGGGTGACCCTCGAGGAGGCGCGGCTGCCGATCCGCGGCAGCGTGCGCAGCGCCTGCGACATGCTCGGCTATGACCCCCTCTATATCGCTTGCGAGGGACGGGTGGTGGCCATCGTGGCCGAGGACCAGGCCGACGAGGCCCTGCACCGCTGGCAGTCGCTGCCGCAGGGGCGAGGGGCGCAGCGGATCGGCACGCTCGACCCGCACCACGACCGGCTGCTGCTGGTCAACGAGTGGGGCGGCGAGCGCCTCCTGCAGGAGCTCGAGGACGACCCGCTGCCGCGCATCTGCTGAGGCCCGGCGGCGTCGGCGCGCCGGCCACCTGACGACCTTTGAACGGGACATGGCACCATGAAGGTACAGCACTTTCTGGCAAGGGAGCGCCTCCAGTCACTCCTCGACCGGCTGGTGGAGGCGGGCTATGAGGTCATCGGCCCCAGGGTGCGCGATCATGCCATCCTCTTCGAGCCCCTCTCGCGGGTGGAGCAGCTCCCCCTGGGGATCACCGACGAGCAGGCCCCCGGCCACTACCGGCTCGAGCGCACCGATTCCGGACGCGTCTTCGACTGGGCCACGGGCCCCCAGGCGATCAAGCCGCTGACCTTCGCCCCTCGCGAGACGCTGTGGCGGAGCGAGCGCCAGCCCGACGGCAGGCTGGTGTTCCGCGAGCAGCCCCCCGAGGCCCAGCCGACGGCGATCATTGGCGTGCGCGCCTGCGACCTCGCGGCGCTGTCGATCCATGACCGCCACTTCCTGCATGACGCCCATCCCGACCCGCACTACCGCGAGCGACGCCAGAACCTCTTCCTGGTCGCCGTCAACTGCATGCGCTCCGCGGCCACCTGCTTCTGTACCGCCACCGGGGACGGCCCGCGGGCACAGCACGGCTTCGACCTGGCGCTCTCCGAACTCGACGAGGGCTTCGTGGTGGAGGCCCACACCCAGCAGGGCCAGACCATTCTCGACGCCCTGGAGACCACGCCAGTGAACGGTGACCAGCTCGAGCGAGTGGAGGCGGGAATCGACCATGCCGCGCGCCAGCAGACGCGGGGGCTGCCCGAGGGCTCGCTGCCGGAGATGCTGCAGGCGGCCGTCGACCATCCGCACTGGCAGAGCCTCAACGACCGCTGCCTGACCTGCGGCAACTGCACCGCGGTCTGCCCTACCTGCTTCTGCCAGACCCACGTCGACGAGCTCTCGCTGGATGGCGCGACCGCCACCCACGACCGGCAGTGGGGCAGCTGCTTCGACCCCGACCACAGCTACATCCATGGCAGCGTCATCCGCGCCGAGCGGCCCCAGCGCTACCGCCAGTGGCTGACCCACAAGTTCGGCACCTGGGTGGAGCAGTACGGCCGCAGCGGCTGTGTGGGCTGCGGCCGCTGCATCGCCTGGTGCCCGGTGGGCATCGACGTGACCGAGGAGCTGGCCTCGCTGTCCATAGCGCCCGACGACGCGCCGGCCAAGGCGCCCGACGCCGCGCCCTCTCAGGCCCCCGATGGGGAGGACCAGCCATGACGAGCCCGCTGGTGCCCCTTGAAGCCGAGGTCGTCGGCCGCAAGGACGAGACCCCGGACATGTTCAGCCTGCAGCTGCGCTTCACCGACCCCGAGGTGCAGGCCGCCTACCGCTTCGCGATGGGCCAGTTCAACATGCTCTGCCTGCCGGGCATGGGCGAGGTGCCGATCTCGATCGTCTCCGACCCCGACGAGCAGACGATGATCGACCACACCATCCGCAAGGTCGGCTCGATCACCCGCAACCTCGGCCTGCTGCAGGTCGGCGACCGGCTCGGCCTGCGTGGCCCCTACGGTCGCGGCTGGCCGACGGAGGAGGCCGAGGGCACCGACCTGGTGATCGTCACCGGGGGGCTGGGCTGCGCCCCGTCGGTCTCGCTGATCGAGTACGTGCTGCATCGGCGCGGACGCTACGGCCGCCTGCACATCATCCAGGGGGTCAAGCACTCCAACGACCTGATCTGGCGCGATCGCTACGACGCCTGGCGCCGGCACCCGGACGTCGAGGTCTACCTGACCGCCGACACCGGCGACACCCTCTGGCCCTGGCATACCGGCCCGGTGACCCAGTTCTTCGACCGCATCGGCTTCGACCCGGCGCGCTGCTCGGTCTTCATCTGCGGACCGGAGGGCATGATGCGGGCAGTGATCAAGGCGATGCGAAAGCGCGAGGTGCCGGAAGAGCGGATCTGGCTGAGCATGGAGCGCAACATGCACTGCGCCATCGGCTCCTGCGGCCGCTGCCAGCTGGGGCCCAAGTTCGTATGCCGCGACGGCCCGGTCTTCACCTGCCGGGAACTGGCGCCCTACCTGTCGCACAGGGGAGTCTGACCATGACCACCGGGACCCACCGCGCGCGCATCGCCGTGCACAAGTTCAGCTCCTGCGACGGCTGCCAGCTGGCCTTCCTCAACCTGGGCGAGCCCCTGCTGGCCCTGGCCGAGAGCGTCGACATCCTGCATTTCGCCGAGGCCGGCCCGGTCGACGAGGAGGCCGAGGTCGACATCGCCTTCGTCGAGGGCAGCGTGGCCACCTCCCAGGACGCCGCGCGCCTGCGCGGCATCCGCAGTCGCAGCCGCTTCCTGGTCACCATCGGCGCCTGCGCCACCGCCGGCGGCATCCAGGCGCTGCGCAACCTCCACGACGCCGACGAGTGGGTGTCCGGGGTCTATGCCCAGCCCGAGCATATCGACCTGCTCGCCGACTCGACCCCGATTGCCGAGAGCGTCAAGGTCGACCTGGAACTCTGGGGCTGCCCGGTCAGTGGCGAACAGGTGCTCGGCGCCACCAAGGCGCTGCTGGCCGGCCATCTGCCCCGGGTCGACCACAGCGCGGTGTGCATGGAGTGCAAGCGCCAGCAGGCGGTGTGCGTGATGGTCGCCCAAGGCCGGCCCTGCATGGGCCCGGTCACCAGCACCGGCTGCGGGGCGATCTGTCCCCGCTGGCAGCGCGACTGCTACGCCTGCTACGGGCCCGCCGTGCAGGCCAACGTCTCGGCCCTGGCCACTCACCTGGCCGATGGCGGCATGCCCGCCGACGAGGTCGCCCGGCGCCTGCTGTTCATCAACGGCCATGCCGAGCCGTTCCGGGGCGAGGGCCTGGACTGGCAGGCACGGGTCATCAAGCGTCAGGGCAGCGAGGAGGAGCAGGGATGAGTCACGACACGCGAACCGGCGAGATCCATGTCCCCATCCTGGCACGGGTCGAGGGCGAGGGCGCCCTGGATATCCGCATCGAGGCCGGCCGGATCGAGGCGCTGACGCTGCGGATCTTCGAGCCACCCCGGCTGTTCGAGAAGCTTCTGGAGGGGCGCAGCACCCAAGACGTGATCGACAGCGTGGCCCGCATCTGCGGCATCTGCCCCGTGGCCTACCAGATGAGTGCGGTGGTGGCGATCGAATCGATCCTCGGCGTCACGCCCAGCCCCTGGGTGGAGGCGATGCGGCGGGTGATGTACTGCGGCGAATGGCTGCAGAGCCACAGCCTGCACATCCACCTGCTGGCCGCCCCCGACTTCCTCGGCTACGACAGCGCCCCGGCGATGGCCAGGGACTACCCAGAAGAGGTCCGCCGCGGCCTGCGGCTCCAGGGGCTCGGCAACGAGATCATCCGCACCTTCGGCGGCCGCTCGGTGCACCCGGTCGGCATCTGCCCGGGCGGCTTCTTCCGCGCCCCGGATGCCGCGACCCTGCAGGCCCTGCGTCAGCGCCTGGCGGCAGGCCTCGAGGAGGCCCGCGCACTGATCGCCTGGACGGCGGAACTCCCGCTTCCCGAGGACGACCAGGCCTTCGTCTCCGTCTCGCTGCGCCATCCTTGCGACTACCCCATCACCGTGGGGCGGATCGTCTCCGACCAGGGGCTCGACATCGACCCGGCCGACTTCGAGCAGCACTTCAGCGAGTTCCAGGTCCCCCACTCGACCGCGCTGCACGCCCAGCTCGACGGCCACCCCTACCTGGTCGGGCCGCTCGCCCGGCTCAACAACAACCTCGACCGACTGCCCGACGACCTGCGACAGCTGCTCGACGACGGCGGCGTGCACTTCCCCAGCCGCAACATGTTCCACAGCATCGTCGCCCGGGCGGTGGAGATGCATGTCGCCCTGGGCGAGGCGCTACGCCTCACCGAGGACTACGACCCCGCCGCCGAGCCCCATGTCGAGGCGCCCCCCCGGGCCGGGGTCGGCGTCGGCTGCACCGAGGCCCCCCGCGGCATCCTCTGGCATCGCTACGCGCTCGACGATGAGGCCCGGGTCGTCGAGGCCAGGATCGTCCCCCCGACCAGCCAGAACCAGGCGCGGATGGAGGAGGATCTCGCGGCGAGCCTGACGCGCTTCGGCCTGGAGCGCGACGACGATGCCCTGCGACTGCATGGCGAGATGGTGATCCGCAACTACGACCCTTGCATCTCCTGCGCCACCCACTTCCTGGACTTCAATGTCTTGCGAAAAAATGTCTTGCGAAAATAAGCCACGCGGGAATGACCCGGGCGTGACCGGGGCGGGCCTGGCCGGGCAGGACGGGGCCGACGACCTGCCGAAGGGCCATGACTACCTCTTCGGGCTCGGCTCGCCCCATGGCGGGGACCGCCTCGGCTGGCTCGCCGCCGAGTGGCTGGGCGACGCGCTGGGCGAGCGGGACGACATCACGGTCGCGCGACTCGACCAGCCGGTCGACCTCTTCCTCCACCCGGTGACGCCCCGCGACCGCCTGCTGCTGGTCGATGCCATGCGGGGCCAGGGGCCTCCCGGCACCCTCAAGGTCTTTGCGCCGGGGGAGCTCCCCGAGGCCGCCGCGCGGCTGTCGTCCCACGGCCTCGACCTGGCGAGCACCCTGGCGCTGGTCGAGGCGCTGGGGCTCTTCCGGGCGGGCATCCGGATCATCGGCATCGAGATGCCTGACCCCGACATGACGACACCCAAGCTCGACGAGGCGCAGGCCCGGCGACTGCACGAGGCGGTTCTAGGCTGGCTCGACGGCGGCTAGTCGCCGACCCGCAGCAGCGTTCAGGGGCGTCGGGCGACCGGCATCGGCTCCCGGCCCTCGCCCTCGAGCCGCCCCAAGGGCAGCGGCCCGTGCTCCTTGACGGTCTGGATGGCGAAGTTGCTGCGGATGTCGCTGACGCCGGGCAGGCGCAGCAGGGTCCCGGTCAGGAAGCACTCGTAGGCCGCCAGGTCCGCCACCACCACCTGCAGCAGGAAGTCCGACTCGCCCGACACCAGGTGGGCGGAGACCACCTCCGGCAGGGCGACCACCGCCTCGCGGAAAGCGTTAGCCTGGGCCTCGTGATGGCGCTCCACCTTGATGCCGACGAAGACGGTGAGGCCGAGCCCCACCCCGCCGCGGTCCAGCTCGGCGTGATAGCCGCGGATTAGCCCCGCCGCCTCCAGCTGGCGCACCCGGCGCAGGCAGGGCGAGGGCGAGAGGCTCACCTCCTCGGCCAACTGCACGTTGGTGAGCCGCGCATCGCGCTGCAGCGCCGCCAGGATGTGGCGGTCGATGGCATCCAGCCGATAACTTGGCATGAACCTTCACCTCTTCATTTTTCATTGGCATATTCTGCCAACTGTAGCCGTTTTCCTGGCCGACTTCGCAAGGACCTGCCGGCGTCCCCGGGGCTAGACTGGCAGCGTTCCAGACGGATGTGTCACGACGGCGGGAGGCGAGCCCATGGAGCTGTGGCTGTTCATCGGTGCCCTGGCAGCGATCTACCTGCTGCCCGGCCCCGACATGATCCTGGTGCTGCAGACCGGCAGCCAGCAGGGGCACTCCCGGGCGTTGGCCACCGCGGCCGGCCTTGCCGTGGCGCGCGGCCTCCACGTGGCCCTGGCGGCCCTGGGGCTGGCCACGCTGTTCGCCACCGCGCCCTGGACCTTCGATGCGGTCCGCTATGCGGGGGGCGCCTACCTGGCCTGGATAGGCCTGCAGCTGCTGCGCTCCCCGGGCGCCACGGCCGAGACCGACGCGGACCGGGTGGGCATCCTCGCCGCCGGTCACCGGCGCGCCTGGCGCCGTGGCCTGCTGACCAACCTGCTCAACCCCAAGTCGCTGCTGTTCTGCTCGGTGCTGCTGCCCCAGTTCGTGCATCCCGACGAGGGGCCCGTGCTGCTGCAGTTCGCCCTGCTGGGCGGCCTGCTGGTGGGCATCGGCCTGCTGTTCGATGCCGGCTACGCCACCCTGGGGGCTGCGCTGCAGCGCTGGTTCGCCGGCAGCCCCCTGAGGGCGCGCCTGCAGCGCTGGACCTTCGGCTCGCTGATGATCGGCTTCGCCCTGCGCCTGGCCGCCTGAGGGGCCGGCGGCCTTGTCCTGCGTCAAGACGCCACCGTTGTGTCGCGGCGGCCCATCCCCACCCTGTGCCATAGTGGAGCCATGCACATCGACGCATGCACATCGAGACATGCACATCGCCAAGAGGAGAGCCCGATGCAGGAACGTGAGGTCGATATCGCCATCATCGGCGCCGGCAGCGCCGGCCTGAGTGCCTGGCACGCCGCTCGCCAGCATAGCGAGAGCGTGCTGCTGATCGAGGGTGGGGCCTATGGCACCACCTGCGCCCGGGTCGGCTGCATGCCCTCGAAGCTGCTGATCGCCGCCGCCGAATCCGCCCACCACGCCCGCGATGCCGGCGGCTTCGGTGTAAAAACCGGCCCGGTCGAGGTGGATGGCCGCGCCGTCATGGAGCGCGTCCGGCGCGAACGCGATGGCTTCGTGGGGCGCGTGATGAAGACGGTGGAGCGCCTGGGCGAGGCCAACCGCCTCGAGGGCCACGCGCGCTTCGACGACCCGCACACCCTGATCGTCGGCGATCATACCCGGGTGACGGCACGTAACATCGTCATCGCCACCGGCTCGCGGGGCACCTGGCCGGGCTTCTTCGAGAAGGCCGGCGACCGGCTGGTGGTCAACGACGATGTCTTCGAGTGGGACGACCTGCCCGAGTCGGTCGCCGTGTTCGGCCCCGGCGTGATCGGCCTGGAGCTCGGCCAGGCGCTGCATCGGCTGGGCGTGCGCCTGCGGGTCTTCGGCGTGGGCGGCGCCCTTGGCCCCTTCCAGGACGAGGCCGTGAGGGACTACGCCGACCGCACCTTCAACGAGGAGTTCTACGTCGACCCCGATGCCAAGGTGGAGAGCATCGAGCGCGACGGCGACGCCGTGGTGATCACCTTCCTCGAGCGCGATACCGGCAAGCGCCTCACCGAGCGCTTCGACTACCTGCTCGCGGCCACCGGCCGGCGCCCCAACCTCGACCGGATCGACCTGGAGAAGGCCGGCCTGGATGTCGACGACAAGGGCGTGCCCCACTACAACCGCTTCACCCTGCAGTGCCGCAATGCCGACGACAGCCCCAGCCACATCTTCATCGCCGGTGATGCCAACCAGGAGCTGCCGCTGCTGCACGTGGCCAATACCGAGGGACGCATCGCCGGCGACAACGCCGGGCGCTACCCGGAGCTGCGCGCCGGCACCCGCAACGTGCCACTGGCCGTGGTCTTCACCGACCCGCAGATGGCCACCATCGGCGCCAGCCGCGCCGACCTGGAAGTCCAGTACGGTGGCTGCGACTGCATCGCCACCGGCGAGGCCTCCTTCGAAGACCAGGGACGCGCCGTGGTGATGCGCCAGAATCGCGGCCTGATGCGCCTCTTCGCCGAGCACGGCTCGGGCCAGTTCCTGGGCGCCGAGCTGTTCGGTCCGCGGGTGGAGCACATGGCGCACCTGCTGGCCTGGATGCTGGAGCAGAAGCCCAGCGTCAGCCGCATCCTCGAGATGCCCTTCTACCACCCGGTGCTCGAGGAGGGCCTGCGCGGCGCCCTGCGCGACCTCAACGCCAACCTGCAGCAGGGCCCGGCCATCACCGAGCGCTGCATGGAGTGCGGGCCCGGAGACTGAGCATGACGCCACGGCGCATCACCGCCCGTCTCACGTCGGCCCTGTTCACCGCCGCCCTGTTGACCGCCACCCTGCCGGCGGCGGGCGCGGCGGCATCCCCCGACACCCCGGCGCCCCGCCCGACCATCGGCCTGGCGCTGGGCTCGGGCGGGGCCAACGGCCTGGCGCACATCGCCATCCTGCAGGTCTTCGACGATCTCGGGATCGTACCCGACCGCATCGTCGGGACCAGCATCGGGGCGGTGATCGGCGGGCTCTATGCCGCCGGACTTCCCGCCGAGGCGATTCGCGACATCTTCGACGACGTGGCCGGCTCGCCGCTGGATGCCCTCTCGGGCCTGGCCGAGTCGGAGGTGGAGCTGTCGGCACTGGTGCCGTTCGGGCACGACGATGCCGGGCTGCTCGACTCGGCCGGCTTCCTCCACTTCCTGGCCGGTCATACCGAGGTTCGCACCTTCGACGCGCTGCGCATCCCGCTCGAGGTGGTAGCCACCGACTACTGGACGGGGGAGAGCGTGACCCTCGACGAGGGCCCGCTGTTCCCCGCCATCGAGGCCAGCATGGCGGTGCCGGGGCTCTTCCTGCCCATCCACCATGGCAAGCAGCTGCTGATCGATGGCGGCATCTCCAAGCCCCTGCCCTTCGACCTGCTCTACGGCGAGGTCGACCTGGTCATCGCGGTGGACGTTTCGGGCAGCCGCCGGCAGGAGGATGGCGAGGAACTCGGCCTGAGCGACATGCTGTTCAACAGCTTCAAGATCATGCAGCAGGCGATCATCCAACAGGCGCTGCACCACCAGCCACCCGACATCTACCTGCGTCCGGAGACCCGGGGCGTGCGCCTGCTGCACTTCAACCGCATCGACGAGATCCTGCGCCAGACCGAGCCCACCGCCGAGGAGCTCCGTGACCTGCTCGAGGGCTGGCTGGCCCTGCAGGCCGCCCCTTCTCCCTGACGGCACACGGCCCACCTCCCCCGGCAGCTACACTGTGCTCAGCATGCCCAGGAGCACATCATGGCCCAGCCTCTTCCTCCTCCCCTCTCCCGCCGCCGGCTGCTGCGCGGCCTGCTCGCCGCGGCGGCCGTCACGGCGCTGCCCTCTGCCGTCACCCTGGCACGGGCGGCCGAGCCGCTGACCCGCGAGCTTCCCGGCACCGGCGAGGCACTGCCCCGGGTCGGCCTTGGCAGCTGGATCACCTTCAACGTCGGCGATGACCCGGTGCTGCTCGAGGCGTGCACCGCGGTCATGGCGGCCTTCTTCGCCGCGGGCGGACGCCTGATCGACTCCTCGCCGATGTATGGCTCGTCGCAGGCGACGATCGGCCATGCCCTGGAGCGCCTCGAGGCCGTCGATCGCGTCTATGCCGCCGACAAGGTCTGGACCTCGCGCCCCGCCGGGGGCCCGACGCAGATCGAGGCCTCCCGCCAGGCCTGGGGCGTGCCGCGCTTCGACCTGCTGCAGGTCCACAACCTGCTGGGCTGGGAAGGCCATCTCGAGACCCTGCAGGCGATGAAGGCGGCCGGCGAGGTGCGCCACCTGGGCATCACCACCTCACACGGACGACGCCATGAGGAGGTCGAGCGCATCATGCGGCGCGCGCCGCTGGACAGCGTCCAGCTCACCTACAACATCGTCGACCGCGAGGCAGAGAGTCGCCTGCTGCCCCTCGCCCGGGAGCGCGGCATCGGCGTGATCGCCAACCGCCCCTTCCAGCGCAAGCGCCTGATCCGACGCCTGGCGGGCAAGCCGCTGCCGCCCTGGGCCGTCGAGATCGGCGCCGCCAGCTGGGCGCAGTTCATCCTCAAGTTCATCATCTCCCACCCGGCGATCACCTGCGCCATCCCCGCCACCACCCGCGTCGAGCATGTCCGCGAGAACCTCGCCGCCGCCCGCGAGCCGCTGCCCGACGACGCCATGCGCCGCCGCATGGCCGACCACGTGCGAGGGCTGTAGGGCTTGGGCGGCGGCGCCTGGTGGAGCTATCGCCCCGAGGAGCTGCTGATGTTCTCGCCGCGGGTCTATGCGCGGCTGTGGCCGACACGCCACGTCCTGCGTTGACTCGCCTCGCCGAGGACTCGGCCAGAGCCTGGTAGGCTGGTCCTCTCAGCGCCCGATCCCCCCTCCGGTCAGGATACCCGTGCCATGTCCCGATCCCGCCTGCTCACCCCCAGCCTGCTGCTGTCGCTGGCCCTGCTCCAGGGCTGCGAGCCGAGCGAGCCCCCGGTCACGCTGCTCGACCCGCCCGAACCGGGCGAGACGCTGAGGGTCGCCACCCGCAACGCCGCCACCACCTACTACCTGGACCGCCACGAGACCCCGGCGGGGCCGGAACATGACCTGGTTCAGCAGTTCGCCGAGGCTAACGGATGGGACGTCGAATGGGTGCTGCGAGCGTCTACCGCCGAGGTGCTGCAGGCCCTGGAAGCCGGCGAGGTCGACCTGGCCGCCGCCGGGCTGACCCACCTGCCCTCCCGCGACGAGCGCTTCCGCCGCGGCCCCGGCCATACCGACATCGTCGAGCAGCTGGTCTGCCACCGCGAGATGCGCCCCCTGCCGCGGGAGGTGGAGGAGATGGCCGGCATCGAGATCCGCGTCACGGCGGACTCCAGCTATGCGGAGAAGCTCGAGAGCCTGGTCAACCGCCACACCGGCATCGCCTACGAGGAGGACCCGCGCACCACCGAAATACTGCTGGCCGAAGTGGCCGAGCGGCACATCGACTGCACCCTGGCCGACTCCAACATCGTGCGGGTGGTGCGCCGCCACTTCCCGCATCTGGAGGTCGCCATGAACCTGACCAGCGGCGACCGGCTGGGCTGGTACCTGCCGGCCGGCCACCAGGCGCTGGCCGACATGGCCGGAGAGTGGATAGAGAGCACCGAGGGCCAGCAGAGCATCGCGGCGATGGAGAACCGCTACTACGCCTATATCGGCGAGTTCGACTTCGTCGACCTGCGCGCGCTGAACCGGCGCATCGACGAGCGCCTGCCCTCCTTCCTCGAGCTCTTCCTGGCCGCCGAGGCGACCACCGGCATGCCCGCCGACCTGCTCGCGGCCCTGGCCTACCAGGAATCGCACTGGGACCCGCAGGCCGTCTCGCCCACCGGCGTGCGCGGCATCATGATGCTCACGCAGAACACCGCCGAGTCGCTGGGCGTCGCCAATCGCCTGGACCCAGCCGCGGCGATCGACGGCGGCGCGCGCTACCTCGCCGACCGCCACCAGCGGCTGCCCGAGAGCATTCCCGAGCCGGACCGCACCTACCTGGCCCTGGCGAGCTACAACATCGGCCGTGGCCACCTGCTGGACGCCCGGGAGCTGGCGCGCGAGCTCGGCAAGAACCCGGACTCCTGGGAGGACATGAGGGAGGTGCTGCCGCTCAAGGCCGACAAGCGCTACTACCCGCAGACCCGCTACGGCTATGCGCGAGGCTATGAGCCGGTGCACTACGTCCAGCGGATCCGCAACTACCAGGACGTGATCGGCGCCGCGGTGGAAACGTCGCTTGACGGGGAGTGAATGCCTCGGCCTCGCGCGAGGCCAAGGCCGAGAGCGTCAGGTGAGCCGTGCGCCGCCGGGCCGTGTCAGGCCACGAGGCCCGAGCCGAAGGCCAGGTGCACGGCGATGGCCGCCATCATCACGCCGATGGAGCCGTCGATCGCCCGCCAGGCCAGGGGCCGGGAGAGCCAGGGCGAGAGCGCCGAGCCGCCCCAGGCCAGCAGGCTGAACCAGAGGATCGAGGCGCTGATGGCGCCTGCCACGAAGGTGGCCGCACTCTGCTGCTGGGCACCGATGGCCGGGATCAGCAGCAGGGTGTCGAGGTACACCTGGGGATTGAGCAGCGTGACCGCGAGGGTGGCGAGCAGTACCCCCCGGCGGCTGCGCCCGCCCGATGCGCCGCCGGACAGCCCCTGTCGGCCGGTGGCGGCGCGATGGAAGGCCTGGGCCGCCAGCCAGGCGAGGAACACCACCCCCAGCCAGCGCAGCGCCTCCAGGGCGCCCGGCATGCTCAGCAGCACCGCACTGACCCCGAACATCCCGGCCACCAGCAGCAGCACATCGGTACTCATGCACAGCCCGGCCGACCACCAGTGGTGCTCCCGCCGCACGGCCACCCCCAGCACATAGGCGTTCTGCGCGCCGATGGCGATAATGATCCCGCCGCACACCACCAGCCCGGTGAGATAGCTCTCCAGCATCGCGTTTCCCCTGTCATGGCACCCGTCGAGAGCGGCCAGCATAGCGACGCCTCGACATGCCGGAAAATCATCCTGCTAATACTGCATCAGTTCTGCTTATAGTTGGGCGCCCAACCCTTCCCGGCACGGAGGTCCCATGCTGGACTACAAGCTGCTCCAGGCGCTGGCCACGGTGGTCGAGTGCGGTGGCTTCGAGCGGGCCGGCGAACAGCTGGGGCTCTCGCAGTCGGCGGTCTCCCAGCGGATCAAGGCGCTGGAGGTCCGCCTGGGGCAGCCGGTGCTGGTCCGCCACCCGGCGCTGCGGCCCACCCCGGCGGGCCAGCGGCTGCTCAACCACGTCCAGCAGGTCCAGCTGCTCGAGCGCGACCTGCGCACGGCCCTGCCGACCCTGGAGGAGGCCTCGCCCCGGCTGCGCATCGCCCTCAATGCCGACAGCCTGGCGACCTGGTGGGCCGCGGCCGTCGGCGACTTCTGCCGGGCGGAGGGCCTGCTGCTGGACATGGTGATCGAGGACCAGGACGTGGGCCTCAAGCGGCTGCGCGACGGTGAGGTGGCGGCCTGCCTGTGCGCCAGCGACCAGCCCATCGCCGGGGCCCGCTGCGTGCCGCTGGGCACCATGGTCTATCACCCCTTCGCCACCCCGGCCTATATCGCCCGCCACTTCCCGGACGGGCCGACCCCCGAGGCCTTCCGCCAGGCACCGGCCATCGTCTACGGCCCCCATGACCAGCTGCAGCACCGCTTCCTGGCCAGCTGCGGCTACCACGGCAGCTTTCCCTACCACCTCTGCCCCTCGTCGGAAGGCTTCGTGCGCCTGACCGGTGCCGGCATGGGCTACGGCATGCTGCCGCGATTGCAGGTGGCCTCGCTGCTGGCAGAGGGCCGGCTGGCCAGCATCGCCCCCGAGCGCTCGCTGGCCGTGCCGCTCTACTGGCACTTCTGGCGGCACAGCGGCGAGGCGCTGGAGCGGCTGACCGGGGTGCTGGGCGAGGTCAAGCTGCGGTAGAGCGCGGCTTCGCGGTGATCGCCAAGGGGCGACCAGGGCGCACGCAGGCATGTCCGAAAAACTCTTGCTGCAATGCAGCAAGAAAGCGCTTATGGTGATTAGGCAATCCCCTTCAGGAGGGCAACTGCAATGACTACCCCACAAGCGCATTCCCGTTCGTTCGATTCCTACGTGCTACAGTGCTGGGCACACCAGGCCCAGTTGCAGCGTGACGCCTTCGAGGCCTTCGCCGCCTACCTGGGCTGACGATGCCTACTGCGTGCTCCGAGCCAGCACCATCGACGGGTCAGGGTCACCCTCATCCGTGCTACACCCCCGATGGCCAGGCGCCTTCCAGGTTAGCCCCTTCTTCGCGGACTCCTTGGCGAAGGCACTGGCCCGGCGGCACAAAGCCTGTATGATGATTGTGCAACATCTTCAGATACGGAGCAGAAAACACGATCGATCATTCTTTCAAGCCAGCACGGGAGGTTCTCATGAAGGTCTACAAACCGGAATGGCAGTGCACGTTTAGCGTAAACGAAGGCGTGGAAGAATCAGCCAGCTGGAAGAAGCGAATCGCCTGGCGCTTTCGGGAATTCGCCGACAGGCTGGACGGTGGTGGAAGAACGATCAAGATTGACTGCAACGTCACCCCCGAAGTGAGCCGTGAGGAGGTCGACACCTGCCTGGAGAAGGGCTTCGCCCTGAGCCAGAGCCTGCTCACCCAGCTCGCCCACCAGGCCGCCTGCGAAGATGTCATGCGTGATGCCAAGGCGGAGCTGTTCGAGGAAGCGCCTCAACGTTGAGGCCGTGACCGTCCCTGCAGGTGCAGTCACCACACCCCATTCGGCCCCTGGCCGGATGGGGTGTTTTTTGGATAATCGCATTTTGGCGGGAAGCAAGCGAAGTCCCCCTGTGGGAGCGACGGTTCGGCGCTCCGACTTCAGATCGCGAAAGAAGGCCGGAGGCCTTCCCGGCAATAGGCACTCAGCCCCGGGGCACCTGTTGGCGCCATTCGCGCAATGAATTGCGCCCCCACAGGACTGCATCACGCCAGTCTGCGATGAACCTTTTTTTCGAACGTGTCTCTCATCAACGAGCGGGTAACCCCGCGACCTCCGCCAGGAACGCCTCGATGCCCGCCAGGTAGACCGCCTCGCTCTCCAGGAACCCGGTATTGTGGCTGCCGTCGATCACCAGCATCCGCTTGGGCTCGGACGCCGCCGCATGAACAGCCTCGCCCTCGGCGAACGGGATGATGTCGTCCTCCCGGCTGTGGATGACCAGCACCGGCGCCTCGCTCTGTGCCACATAGTCCGCGGTATCGTAGTCGAAGCGCGACAGCCAGCGGGCCGGCAGGATGGGGTAGAGTCGCTGGGCCAGCTCGGGAACCGAGCGGAACGGCGACTCCAGGATCAGTGCCGCGGGGCGCACCTCGCCCTTGAGGTCCCCCGCCAGGTTCGCCGCCACGGCGGCCCCCAGCGAACGGCCGAACAGCACGATCTCATGGGGCGGCAGGCCAGCCGTGTCGCGCAACCAGCGCCAGCCGGCCCGGGCATCGCGGGCCGTGCCCGCCTCCGAGGGACTGCCCTCGCTGCGACCGTAGCCTCGGTAATCGAGAATCAGCACCGAGAGCCCCAGGCGGTGGAACTGCTCGATCGAAGCCAGGCGGTGGGAAATGTTGCCGGCATTGCCATGCAGGAACAGCAGACCGCCCCGTGACGTCCGGGCCGGCACCCACCAGGCGTCCAGGCGCAGGCCATCCTCGGTACCCAGGGTGACCGGCTCATACTCCAGGCCGCGATCCTGTGGGGTGGCAAGATACTCTCGCCCGCCCACGTGAGGCAGATAGAGCAGCCGGCCCTGGAAGGCACAGGCCACCATCACCAGCATGGCGTAGGCCAGCAGCAGCCAGAGGAGCAGGCGAAACAGGGGATGGAGGTCACTCATCGGCACCCTCGAGACCCGAGGCACAACCACCAGCCTAGTCCAGCCACGGCAGCACCAGATTCTCCCCTTGACTTACAAAAAAACACACTATATTCACAGAGAGGGTCCTGTCCCGCGTCCGGTGGGCCCTGGACCACAGGACATCACATCCTTGCCGCCCCTCCGAGGCCGAGAAGGTCGCACAATGAACATCCCGACACTGGCATGCGAGCTGCCTGATGCAGCACCCGAAGAACTGGTGGAGCAGCTGTTTCCGATGCCCGACCTGCCTCCGGCGTGCATCGGCCTGGAGATGTCACTGGCCCGGCGACTGGCCCAGGCCAAGGCGCGCCTCGACCGCCTGGAGAATGAGGTCGACTCGCGCGACCTGAGCGCCCTGGCCACGGCACGGGTGGAGTTCGCCCTGGCCGCCCGGGCGATGGCCGACGAGCTGATTGCCAGGGGCCTGCACGCCTTGCAGGACGGCGACTGTCGCTTATAGGCGACAGCCTCTGCTCCCGCAGCAGCCCGTCTTCTCGCCTTGCGCGCCGAACGTGTTGGCGGCTGGCAACAGTCTGCTCGCTCTCGCCGGGCCGGGGCAAGACACCTTGACCACCGTAAAACTCCAACCACCTGATTTACAGGATATTTCATTGACCCTGGCACGCCTTTGGCTAGATACCTGGCAGGAGAAGGACTCGTCGCGATGAGCGGTTCAAGGAAGAGCCACCCCCTCAGGGCAAGACTCATCACGACGAGGGCTCAGGGAAGAGCCAACCCCAAACACACCATTAGCCCCGAGACAGCGGGGTGAAAAGGGAGGCACAATGAGACTCAAGACACTCGCTGCCGGCATGACGCTGGCCTTCGTTGGTCTCGCAGGCTCAGCCGCCCACGCCGAATCCGGCAGTCTGGGAGTCCAGACCAACAGCGCGACAGACTCGACGCTGGATAGCCAAACAGGCAACGACCAGTTCGGTGTCAGCAGCAGTACCCAGGTAGGCGTGGAGGTCGGCGTCGACGGCTCCACCCGAACCGAAAGGGAGTTCCAGCAGCAAGGCGAGCTGCAAACCGATACTCGCGCCGGGAGCCAGACGGGTGCAGAACATCGTGGCGACGCCGGCGTCGAGGGCACCCTGGAATCGGCGACAGGCACCGGGCACGACACCGCCGCAGAGGCCTCGGATCGCTCGAGATCGGTTCTCGAAGGGGCTTCCGACACCCTCGAAGCCGGCCGGGAAACGAGTGAGCAGTGGCACGAGGAAGCCACGCAAGCGTCAGGTCAGGCTACCGGTAACCTGGGCACTACTGCCGAGGCGGAAGGCTCTGCCAATGCCAGCGGCGAACTACGCTGACGCCTCTGCCTCTCCGCAATACCCATCATGACGCCCTGAGCACGGCCCATCGGATCGACCTGATGGGCCCTCTTGCGCATGGCCCATCGGGTCCCTCATCCATCACAGCCGCATGCGTATGAAGGAGACGTACATGCCGAAGGCGAGCATGGGCGTGCTTGCCGTGGGGCCCGGCGTCCATCATGCCGGCCGACCGGCCAGGTTGGCCTGGCCGCCACCCCTGCATTAGACTGGTCGTCTACTCACCGAAGCGAAGGAGCCGCACGATGCAATCCCGCTACTTCACCATCAACGACCATCCGCAGGGCACCCCGGCACGCGAGCTGTTCGAGCTGCACGAGAAGGAGTTGCCCCCGCTCGCCGAGGGCGAGGTGCGCATCCGCAACACCTGGCTGTCGGTGGACCCCTATATGCGCGGCCGCATGAGCGGCGTGACGACCTACATCGAGCCCTTCGAGCTGAACGCGCCCCTGGAAGGTGCGGCCATCGGCGAGGTGATCGAGTCCCGCGATGCGGCCTTCTCCGTGGGCAGCAAGGTGCGCCATATGGGCGGCTGGCGGGATATCGCCCAGCTTCCCGGCGACCAGCTGGAGCCGCTGCCCACCTTCGAGGTGCCGGAGCAGGCCTACCTGGGCGTACTCGGCATGCCGGGCATGACCGCCTGGACGGGCCTCAATCGCATCGCCGAGATGCAGGAAGGCGACAACGTGCTGGTCAGCGGCGCCGCCGGCGCAGTGGGCTCGCTGGCCGTGCAGCTGGCCAAGGCCAGGGGCGGCACCGTGGTCGGCATCGCCGGCGCCCCCGAGAAGCTCGAGTGGCTGGAGTCCCACGGCATCAAGGCGGTGAGCTACCGGGACAAGGACGCTGCCCAGCTCACCGAGGCGCTGCAGGACGCCTGCCCCGAGGGCTTCGACGTCTATTACGAGAACGTCGGCGGCACCTGCCTGGAGGCCGCACTGAACTCCCTCAGGGTCGGCGCGCGCATCGCCGTCTGCGGGATGATCGCTCGCTACAACGAGGCCACGCCGAGTGCCGGTCCGGGCAACCTGGCGATGATCCTGATCCGCCGCGCCCGCATGGAGGGCTTCATCGTCTTCGACCACTGGGCGCATTATCCGCAGTTCCTCGAGGAGGTCGGCCCGCAGGTCGAGAGCGGCAAGCTCGACTACGAGGAGACCGTAGAGGATGGCCTCGAGCGTACCCCGGATGCCTTCCTCAAGCTGTTCGAGGGCGCCAACCGCGGCAAGATGCTGGTCAGGCTCTGATCCGAACGTCCCTGCATGCAGGATGCGCTGGCCGGCCGGCGCATCCTGTGTCCTCAGCCGACGGCCCTGCCTGACGCTCGAGCGCTATTCCGCAAGCCGAGGAAACGGCCATGCACGCCATCAATCCCGAGAAGCTGTACCACAGCAAATGGACCGCGGTGCGGCCCCGGAACAAGGAGAAGCACTTCCTGGTGACGGCGCTGGAACGCGACGAGGAGGAGACAGTGGTCGCGGTGGTCCTCGAGGCCGTCTACACCCGCCGCGAGACCACCCTGCCCTGGCGGGCCCTCCAGGATGAGGCTACCTGGCAGATGGGCTGGCGCTGATCACTCAGCGCTGCTCCGTGTCGTCCCGCTCGTCCCGCTCGTCCCGCTCGGCGGCCTCGGAGACCGACGACGTGACCTTGCTGATCAGTTGGGGCACGAAGCGTTCCGAGAAGCCCGCCACGAATGACCAGAACAGCAGCTTGGCCAGGTCAGGACCGGAACTCGGGTAGGTTTCCTGAAAGACACGCAGCATGAAGTCCTCGCCCTCCTTGATATCGTACCGGCTCGGGAACGAGAAGGCGGGGAAGAGATCGCCCGAGACGATGCCGGAGAGGAACACCAGGTAGAGCACCAGGGCGAACACCCCGCCGAAGATGGGCACCAGCAGGATCTGGAACCAGGAGGCGTTCAGCAACGCGAGCTCCTCGTCCGTGACCTTGTTCAGGCGTTGCTGGATGCTGACGAACCCCCCGATGATGCCGCACAGGGGCACCGCCCAGGTCACCAGGAAGCGCTGGTTGTAGAAGAAGGTCAGCGCGAAGATCGCGCCCAGCACGGCGACCGCCACCGTGGTCATGACGATCAGGCGCCTGGTGATGGCATGGATATGCCGGATGCGCTGCATGGTGCGGCCTCCGAACCCCGGGGCCTCCTTGCCCCTGGAGAGTCCTTCCCCTCCCTTGACGATAGTCGACCCGCCCGGGGCTAACCACGCGAGGGCTTACAGCCGGCTACCCGACGACGCTTCCCGGCGGGGTGGGCCGGCGCGGGGCCGGCTGATGTCGTTACCGGGAAAGCGGGGATCCCGGCCTTCAGCCACGCGGGTCCAGCAGGCCCGCGTAGCGCACCCCGCTCAGCAGGGCCATCTCGCGGTGCCAGGTGGCCAGGTCCTCGCGGTTGAACTGGTCCAGGCGGTCGTGGCCGCAGGCCCGCGCCATGACCTGCATCAGCGAGACGGAGGCCTCGAGGAAGTTCTGTAGCTGGCGGGCGGACGTGTCGACGTCCAGCCGCTGGCGCAGGTCCTTGCGCTGGGTGGCGACGCCGGCCGGACAGTTGTTGGTGTTGCAGATCCGCGCGGCCACGCAGCCGATCGACTGGATGGCGCTGTTGGCGATGGCAATGCCGTCCGCCCCGAGGGCCATGGCCTTCACAAAGTCGCTCGGTAGGCGCAACCCGCCGGTGACGATCAGGGTGACCCGGCCGCTGGCGCCCTGCGCGTCCAGGTGGCGCCGGGCGCGGGCCAGGGCCGGGATGGTGGGCACGCTGATGTGGTCGCGAAAGAGTGCCGGTGCCGCGCCGGTAGCTCCGCCGCGCCCGTCGAGGATGAGGTAGTCTGCACCGGCATCGAGGGCGAACTGGATATCCCGCTCGATGTGGTTGGCACTCAGCTTGAAGCCCACCGGGATGCCGCCGGTGACCTCCCGTACCCGGTCGGCGAAGCGCCGGAAGTCCTGCACCGTGTGCAGGTCCTGGAAGGTGGGCGGCGAGACCGCGGGTTCGCCCTCCGGGATGCCGCGCACCTGGGAGATCCTGCCGGTGTTCTTGTTGCCCGGCAGATGGCCGCCGATGCCGGTCTTGGCGCCCTGCCCGCCCTTGAAGTGAAAGGCCTGGACCTTCTCGAGCAGCGCCTCCCGATAACCGAAGCGGGCGCTGGCCAGCTCGTAGAAGTAGCGGGAGTTCTCCTGCTGCTCCTCCGGCAGCATGCCGCCTTCCCCGGAACAGATGCCGGTGCCGGCCAGCTCGGCGCCGCGCGCCAGGGCAATCTTGGCCTCCTCGGAGAGGGCCCCGAAGCTCATGTCCGAGACGAACAGCGGCATGCCGAGGGTCAGCGGCTTGTTGGCCTCGGGGCCGATGACCAGCTCGGAGGCGACCTCGGCCTCCTCCATCAGTGGCTGGGTCGCCAGCTGGGCGGCCATGATCTGCAGGTCGTCCCAGTGCGGCAGGGTGTGGCGCGGCACCCCCATGGCGGTGGTCGGGCCATGGGGCCCCATCTGCTCGAGCCCCTCCCGGGCCAGCCGATGGATGAACGCCACCGTAGGCTCCTCCTCGGTCGCCTTGGCCTCCGGGGCCTTGGCCTGCGGCGACTCATCGCTCTCGCCCTCACCCTGCTCCTCCCCGGGGCCCTCCTTGCCCACCTGGTCATCGGCAAACTGCTGGTGGGTGCCGTCGCAGAAGGGGGCATCGGCGGTGTGCTTGCACTGGCAGAGGGGGGCCTCGCCATCCTGCTCGGCGACGAAGCTCTTGGGCGTGAACCCGGTGCCGGCGTGGGAGCCATCGCAGAACGGCTGGTCGGCCGAGCGCCCGCAGCGGCAGAAGGCGTACTCCTTGCCCTTCGTCAGCTTCACCTGGACGGGCTTGTTGTCGGCGATGACGGGTTGGCTCATGGTGACGGGCTCCTGATCGAGTTGATGCCGGGAAGGGCGCGGATGGGGCGCCTTCGCACGGACGTCGTTGAAGCGTGGTGTACCCGGGCGGCGGGCGCCAGCTGCCGCGATACCCGGCCGCCCCTGGCGGGGAAACGCGGGCCGTCAATGCGGTGGTGTGCCGTCGCTGTCTGGCGCTGCGACTCCTTGCCGACCAGCCAGCACCTCGACCAGGTCGGCCAGGCTTGCCTCGCAGCGTGCCTCAGGCGCCCGCGCCTCGTCGCCCGGGCGATACTTGCCGGAGCGCACCAGGCACGCCTGCAGGCCAACCGCCATGGCGGCGGCCACATCGCACTCCACGTCATCGCCCACCATCAGCGCCTCGCCGGGCGCCACCCCGGCCTCCTCGAGCACGGTGCGGAAGAAGTCGCCCGTGGGCTTGCCCAGCACTCGCGCCTCGATACCGACGGCGTACTCCAGGGCACGCACGAAGGGCCCCGCATCCAGGTGCAGCGTCCCCGCCTGGCGGAAGTAGCGATTGGTACCCACGGCGAGCAGCGGTGCGCCGTCCAGCAGCAGCCGGAAGGCCTCGTCGAGGTGGGCATAGTCCAGGCGCTGCTCGGCATCGCCGAGCACCACGGCGTTGGGCTCGCCCCGGGGCAGGCCGGCGAACTCCGGCTCGAGTCGCTCGTGGATCAGCAGGTAGGGGCAGAGCCGATGGCGCTCGAGATAGCGACGGATCGCCCCCGGGGCGGTGAACACCTGCGCCGGCTCCACGGCGAAGCCAAGCCGCTGCAGCTCCTCGCAGACCGCTGCCGAGGTCTTGCGTGAGGTGTTGGTGAGAAAACGAAGCGCCAGGCCGCTCGCCTGAAGCCGCGCCACCGCCTCCACGGCGCCGGGCAGGGCCTCGCCATCCTCGGTCAATACGCCACTGATATCGAGCAGTACCGCCTTGAGCATGGTCGTTTCCTGACAAGGGATTTCCACCAGCCTAGCCCCTGGAAGCGCGATCAGCCGGGCATCGCGTCGCGCGGAGGCGGGTAATATCATCACGGACGTCACGAAGGCGTACCGCCAATGGGGCCAATCGCGGCATGACGCTGCGGGGGAGATGACAATCTCATCCATATTGACGGCGTTCATGGCACAGAGGGCTGATGCATCTCTCATCCAGTGATAAGGTTACGGTTTGTGAAACGCGGTAATCTGCGATGACTCGCGATGAATCGACACCGACGACGGATACCCTCGACCACCGCAAGGGCCCCTCCGATATCGTGACCACCTTCCATAACGCCCCTCAGACGGCTATCCGCGACCAGGCCGCCCTGCTCGATCGGCTCCATACCCCGGTCTGGATCTTCGATATCGAGCAGGAGCGGATGCACTATGCCAATGCCGCCGCCTTGCGGCTCTGGGAGGCGACAACGCCCCAGGCGCTCTATGCCCGCGACTTCTCCTCGACGATGAGCGAGGCAACGCGGCGACGCCTGGCGGACTACCTCCCGCGCCTGGCGCGGGGAGAGGTCATCGATGAACACTGGAGCTTCTACCCCGGCGAAGAGGCCATCTCGCTGCACTGTCGCTGCAGCCCTGTCGTCATGAACGATGGACGAACCGGCATGCTGGTGGAAGGGATGGAAAGCGACATCTCCCTGGATGCCTCCAGCCTGCGTGCCCTGGAAGCCATCCGGCACACGCCCATGATGGTCTCGGTGTTCGACGGCCAGGGGCGCCTGCTGGTGCGCAATCCGGCCGCGCTCGAGGCACGCCAGGGCCTGAGCTCCTTCGACGCCTGCTTCGCGGATCACGCCATGGCCGAGCAGCTCCTCCAGCGGCTCGAGCGCGAACCGAGACACGCGCTGGAGGCAATCATGCGGGTCAACGGCCGCGAGCGTTGGCACCATGTCGACCTGTGTCGCGCCACCGACCCCAAGACGGGCCTGCCGATGTTCGTGATGGGCGAGTTCGACATCACGCCGCGCAAGGCGCTGGAGACCGCTCGGCGCGTCTCCCAGCGGCAGCTGGAAGTGGTCATCGAGGGCCTGGACGTGGGCCTGCTGCTCGAGGACGAGGAGCGCCGAGTGATCGTGGCCAACCAGGCCTTCTGCGACCTGTTCGGCCTCGAGGTGCCTCCCGAGCAGCTCGTGGGCATGGACTGCCGGGAGGCCGCCGAGTCCACCAAGGGCCATTTCGCGGAGCCGGAAGGTTTCGTGACGCGAATCGAGGAGCTCGTCGCGGAAAGGCGCAAGCAGACCCGCGACCTGCTGGCCATGGCGGACGGCCGCTTCCTCGAGCGCTCCTACACGCCCCTGTTCGTCGCCGACGAGTACCATGGGCACCTCTGGGTGTATCGGGACATCACCCGGCAACGGCATCAGGAGGCCGACTGGGCCCGCAAGGCCAGTACCGACCCCTTGACCGGGCTCGCCAACCGCCGCTCCTTCGATGAAGCCGCCAGAAGCATCGCCCGATCGGTCAAGGAAGAGGCATGCCAAGCGGCCCTGTTGATGATCGACATCGACCGCTTCAAGGCGATCAACGATACCCTGGGCCATGCCGAGGGCGACAAGGGCCTGCGGCTGCTGGCGAACACCCTGCGACACAGCCTGCGCCAGAGCGACCTGCCCTGCCGCACCGGCGGCGAGGAGTTCATGGTGATCATGCCCGGCATGTCGCCCGAGGAAGCCCGAACCGTCGCCTGGCGCCTGCTGCGCCAGATCGCCGAGGCCACGATCGAGGCCGAGACGCTGCCCTTCTACTTCACGGTGAGCATCGGCGTCACCGGCTTCAAGCCCACCGATGCGCGCATCGAGGCCGTCATGCAGCGCGCCGACGCCGCCATGTACCAGGCCAAGCATGAAGGCAGGAACCGCGTGGCGGTTCACTGATAGCCGCGCCAAGATCAGACAGCGATCTCGGCGTTGCCACCACCTTGTCTTGCCGCCTCTCCCAGTGCTAGAGCACGCCTTCCGCCCAGCCGTAGACGGCCCCAATCACCGCCCCGAAGATGAGATGGGCGATCAGCATGGACAGCGGTGCCACCAGCCCGAAGCCCAGCCCGAAGAGGCCAGAGCCCGCCAGGGGAAAGACCGTGACCATCACCACCAGCCAGCTGCCCACGCCGAACTCCAAGCCCCGCCGGATGGGAGTGCGGCCCGGGAGATAAGGGACCAGCAGCGCGAACAGCAGCCCCCAGATCAGCGTGCCCACGACAAAATGGATGCCCCAGGCCAGCATGTAGCTGTCCGGCGCGCCGAGCAGGTCCTGAGCGGCCAGGTTCATGACCTCGATGGGGTCGTACCAAGGTATGATGCCCGCCGCCAGGCGCAGCACCAGGATCAAGGAGATGACCAGAGTGGCCGCGAACCCGGCCATCAACCCTCGTAACAGGCGAGTGCTCATGGTGTCCTCCCTGCGGTGGCTGTGTCTTTCAGTGTAGCCACTCCATCGGAGACGACGCGCATGGTCAGGTGCCCGGCAAGCCTCGTCCCTGCGGTAACACCGGGATGCCTCGCTCAGCCAAGCCGGGTATTGCCCTCGGCATCGATGGGGAACCCCGGGTTGTAGGCCACCTCCCAGAGGTGGCCGTCGGGGTCAGCGAAATAGCCGGAATACCCGCCCCACTCCGCCCGGCTGGCGGGCTTCACCACCCGCCAGCCCAGCCCTTCCTCATAGAAGCGCCGCGCCCGCGCCAGGTCGCAGACGCCCAGGGTGATCAGACTTACGCGCTGTTCCACCGCGATTACCTCCCGGCCTGTGCCCTATCAATCACCATAGCGAGCAGACGAGATTCAGGGCCACGGGATCAGCACATTCAGTCTATGCGACGGTGGCTGTTTCGAGCCAAGAATGAGGGTCTGTCCCCGGTTGCCCTAAGAATCCGGGGGCAAGCGCACCTGCCAGGTTGGAAAAAAGGAGCCTGCTTGCAAGCAGGCTCCATGGCAGCGAGATGAATATCGCTTCAGTACGTGGTTACCACCACATGTCGGCTTGAACGCCCACGATGATGTCGCTCTCGTCGCGCTGATCACCATCCAGATAGGTGGCGAGGAAACGAATCTCCGGCGTCGGACCAAAACCGGTGTCGACTTTAAGCTTGGGCCCTGCCGTCAGCTTGTAATCGTAACTGGTCGATTTTACACCTGAAGCATCTTTTTCGCGGTTATACTGATAGCCGGCTTCCGTGACAAAATCCAGGTTGTCGCTGATGGGAAACGTGGGACGAACCATCGCCGACGCCCAGCTGTCCGTGTTTCCATTCTCCTTGTCATTATATTGCCCCTGCAGAGAATGGAACACGCTGACACCGTTATCGAAGAAGTATCCACCCCAGACCAGCGCACGCGTGGACATATCACCGCTTTCCACTGCTTTCACGCATGAGGTTCCGCAGTCGGTTCCAGTGATCTTGTTGCCTGTTACGTTACTTCCCGGCGCGTAAGTGTTGTACGTTGTCAGCGTGCCACCCAGCAACTGCCCGGACCCCAGCCCTTTACCCACCTGACCGATATATTTGGTAAAGCCCTTTTCGGACAAGCCATAGACACTCTCCGAATGAACGATGGCACTCAGATCATAGCCACTGGAGGCGTACTCATTGGATACACCGTCTTCTTCAACGAAGTTATCGGGCAGGTGCTTACCCATGGCGTGCAATTCGACACCTCCCAGGTCAACACCAACATGCACCGCATGCATGACATTGTTGCTGTCTCCCCAGAACCCCATATCCCCTGAGTCATCACTGGCGATATAAGCAAAATCCCACTTGTTGCCACCCAGCTCGATCCCTTCGACACCCGCACCAGTGCCTGACATATCGGTATAGAAGAAGTCAGTCATGAAGATGTAATTGTCTTTGCCATAAAAACGCTTACCGCCCCATACTGTGCCGGTCTCCGTATAACCATCGAACTCAACATACGTCTCGACCATGCCGATTTCGCTGTTTGCCGCGTCGGCATTGGCACCCAACTGGTTGGTGGCATATTGCGAGTTATCTGCGCCGGCTCGCGTTTTTATACGAACCTGCTGACTCTTGTCGTTTTCGAAATTCTTCTGCAGGGCCAGCTCAAAGTGATTGTCCGACTCGATACCCAGCCGCCCCAGACGCTCTTTTGAGCCGGGAAATTTTGAACGCTTGAAATCATCGTTCGCGTTAAACAGAACGCCCGCTCGAAAATAGCCGTGGAACTCGAATCCCTCCGACTTCTCTGCGTAAGTCGGCATGGAGGTCATACCCGCCGACAGCGCGAGAAAAGCGAGAGACATTTTTGTTAATTTCATGGTAACTCCACCAAGTTGAGAGCATAAGCAAATGAAAGCGGTTTCATTTGAGAGCTGACGTATAGCAAAGGAATGCCCTACTGATGATCATGAAACCGGTTTCATGAAGGAATTAGACATTCGTCTTCTGTATATGCTTCCAGTGTCTTGGAGGTGCCCCTGGCGGCAGGTTACGGCAGGAGCCGGACCGGAGACCGGCAGGACCTGCCCCCACATCGCGGGGGCCATAATGAGCAACAGATGCGGCATGATCCGCGTCCTGGCGATACGGTTGTTCGTGCAACGTAGCGCGCTGACGCGGAACCTGGACGTCTCACTCGGGGATGCCGGAAATGGCCGATCACTCCCACTCGATCGTCGCGGGCGGCTTGCTGCTGACGTCGTAGGTCACGCGGGAGACGCCGGTGATCTCGTTGATGATGCGGTTGGAGACGGTCTCCAGCAGCTCGTAGGGCAGGTGCGCCCAGCGGGCGGTCATGAAGTCGATGGTCTCCACGGCGCGCAGGGCGATCACCCACTCGTAGCGGCGGGCGTCGCCGACCACGCCGACGGAGCGCACCGGCAGGAAGACGGCGAAGGCCTGGCTGGTCTTGTGGTACCAGTCCGCCTTGTGCAGCTCCTCGATGAAGATGGCATCGGCCTCGCGCAGGATGTCGGCGTACTCCTTCTTCACCTCGCCGAGGATGCGCACGCCCAGGCCCGGCCCCGGGAAGGGGTGGCGGTAGACCATGTCGTAGGGCAGGCCGAGCTCGACGCCGAGCTTGCGCACCTCGTCCTTGAACAGCTCGCGCAGCGGCTCGACGAGCTTGAGCTTCATTGTCTCGGGCAGGCCACCGACGTTGTGGTGCGACTTGATCACGTGGGCCTTGCCGGTCTTGCTGGCGGCAGACTCGATCACGTCCGGGTAGATGGTGCCCTGGGCCAGGAAGTCCACGCCCTCGATCTTGCCGGCCTCATCATCGAAGACGTCGATGAAGGTGTTGCCGATGATCTTGCGCTTGGCCTCGGGGTCGGCCTCACCCTTCAGCTTGTCGAGGAACAGCTTCTCGGCATCCACGCGGATCACCTTCACGCCCATGTGGCGGGCGAAGGTCTCCATCACCTGGTCGCCCTCGGCCTTGCGCAGCAGGCCGTTATCGACGAACACGCAGGTCAGCTGGTCGCCGATGGCGCGGTGCAGGAGTGCCGCCACCACCGAGGAGTCCACGCCGCCGGAGAGGCCGAGCAGCACGTGGCTCTCGCCCACCTGCTCGCGCACCCGGGCGATCTGGTCCTCGATGATCTGGGCCGGGGTCCAGAGGCGCTCGGCGCCGCAGATCTCCAGCACGAAGTGCTCGAGGATGCGCAGGCCCTGCAGGGTGTGGGTCACCTCGGGGTGGAACTGCACGCCAAAGAAGCGCTTCTCCTCCCAGGCCATGGCGGCGATGGGACAGCTGGGGGTCGAGGCGGTAACGGTGAACTCGGCGGGTACCCGGGAGACCTTGTCGCCGTGGCTCATCCAGACGTCGAGCAGGTTCTTGCCGGTCGCGTGGTCGATGTGGTCGGCGATGTCGCGGAACAGCGCCGTCTCGGCGTCGAGGCGGATCTGGGCGTAGCCGAACTCGTGGACGTGGGAGCCCTCCACTGCGCCGCCCAGCTGCTCGGCCATGGTCTGCATGCCGTAGCAGATGCCCAGCACCGGCAGGCCCATCTCGAACACGCACTGGGGCGCGCGTGGCGAGTCCAGCTCGGTGACGGACTCCGGGCCGCCGGCGAGAATGATGCCGTTGGGGGCATACTCGCGGATCTCGGCCTCGGTGATATCGAAGGCGCGAACCTCGGAGTAGACGCCGATCTCGCGCACCCGGCGGGCTATCAGCTGGGTGTACTGGGAGCCGAAGTCGAGGATCAGGATCTTGTGGGCGTGAATGTCGGTCATCTGGCCTTTCCTTTGAGAGGCGAACGGCCCGGAAACACGAAAGCTGGAAGCGGCATGGCCACTTCCAGCTTCAAGCTTCCGGCTTCAAGCGTGTATCAGCCCGCGCGGTAGTTCGGGGCTTCCTTGGTGATCTGCACGTCGTGCACGTGGGACTCGTTGAAGCCGGCCCCGGTAATCTGCACGAACTGCGGCTTGGTGCGCATCTCCTGGATGTCGCGGCAGCCGGTGTAGCCCATGGAGGCGCGCAGGCCGCCCATCAGCTGGTGGACGATGGCGCTCATCATGCCCTTGTAGGGCACCCGGCCCTCGATGCCTTCCGGCACCAGCTTCTCGGCACCCTCGCTCTTGTCCTGGAAATAGCGGTCGGCGCTGCCCTGCTTCTGGGACATGGCGCCCATGGAACCCATGCCGCGGTAGGCCTTGTAGGTGCGGCCCTGGTAGAGCTCGATCTCGCCCGGCGCCTCCTCGGTGCCGGCCAGCAGGCCGCCGACCATCACGGTGCTGGCACCGGCGGCGATGGCCTTGGCCAGGTCGCCGGAGAAGCGCACGCCGCCATCGGCGATCAGCGGGATGTCGTAGGGCACCAGCGCGGCGGCCACGTTGGAGACGGCGGTGATCTGCGGCACGCCCACACCGGCGACGATGCGGGTGGTGCAGATGGAGCCGGGGCCGATGCCCACCTTGACGGCGTCGGCACCGGCTTCGGCCAGCGCCTTGGCCGCTTCCGCCGTGGCGATGTTGCCGCCGATCACCTGGATCTGCGGGAAGTGCTCCTTCAGCCAGCGCACCCGGTCGATCACGCCCTTGGAGTGGCCGTGGGCGGTATCGACCACCACCGCGTCGACGCCGGCCTCGGCCAGGGCAGCGATGCGGTCGGGGGTCTCGGGGCCGGTGCCCACGGCGGCGCCGACCAGCAGGCGACCGTCGGCATCCTTGGCGGCATAGGGGAAGGTGCGGGCCTTCTCGATGTCCTGGAAGGTGACCAGGCCACGCAGGCGGAACTCATCATCCACCACCAGCATCTTCTCGATGCGGTGCTCCTGCATCTTGCCCTTGATGACGGAGAGATCGGTACCCACCGACACGGTGACGAGCTTCTCGCCGGGGGTCATGATGTCGGCCACGCTGTCGCCGTGGTTGGGCTGGAAGCGCATGTCGCGCTGGGTCACCAGGCCTACCAGGGTCTCGCCCTCCACCACCGGGAAGCCGGAGAAGCCGTGCTCCTCGGCCATCGCCAGCAGGTCCGCCAGCTTGGCCTTGGGCCCCACGGTGACGGGGTCCTTGACGATCACGCTCTCGTGCTTCTTGACCTTGCGCACCTCGGCCGCCTGGTGGGCAATGGTCATGCTCTTGTGGATGATGCCGATGCCGCCTTCCTGGGCCATGGCGATGGCCAGGCGAGCCTCGGTAACGGTATCCATGGCCGCGGAGAGCAGCGGGATGTTCAGGAAGAGGTCGCGGGTCACGCGGGTCCTGAGGCTGACGTCGTTGGGCAGGATATCGGAATACCCGGGCACGAGTAATACGTCATCGAACGTAAGAGCTTCTTGGGCCATACGTAGCATATGCGGCAACACCCAGTGGACTGGTGGGAGGGAGTGAAGTTAATCCCCCATTATAGCGACCCTGCCCGGGGGCCGGCAATGCAAGTGGCAGGCATCGGGGTTTCCGCAGTCCCCGGGCGCTGCCACCGAGGCCGCGGCGCATGCTAGGGTATCCCCTACACCCGCCAGGGATGACCGCGCCATGCCCCACCCCGAGGACGCCCCGCTTTCCGTCAGCGAGCTCAACCGCCGCGCCCGCCAGGCGCTGGAGCAGGATGTCGGCGAGGTGTGGGTGGAGGGCGAGCTCTCCGGAGTGTCGCGGCCTGGCTCGGGGCACATCTACTTCACCCTCAAGGACGACCGCGCCCAGCTGCGCTGCGCGCTGTTCCGCACCCGGGCGCGCTTCGTCGCCGCCCCCCTGCGCGACGGTGACCGCGTCAAGGTGCGCGGCCAGGTGTCGCTGTTCGAGCCCCGCGGCGACTACCAGCTGATCGTCGAGGCGGTGCAGGCGGCAGGCGAAGGCGAGCTGCTGGCGGCCTTCGAGCGGCTCAAGGCCCGGCTCGCCGCCGAGGGCGTCTTCACCAACGCGCGCCCCCTGCCCTATCCGCCGCGCCACCTGCTGGTGCTCACCTCGCCCACCGGCGCGGCGATCCGCGACGTGCTGGCGGTACTCGCGGCGCGCTGGCCGCTGGTTCAGGTGACGCTGATCCCGGTGCCTGTGCAGGGGCGCGAGGCCGCCCAGGCGCTGATCTCGGCGCTGGGCCTGCTCAACCGCCAGCAGGCGCTGGACCCGACCCGCGACGCCATCCTGATCACCCGCGGCGGCGGCAGCCTGGAGGACCTCTGGGCCTTCAACGACGAGCACCTGGCCCGGGCGATCTTCCACTCGCGGCTGCCGGTGATGTCGGCGGTGGGTCACGAGGTAGACGTCACCCTGGCCGACTTCGCCGCCGACGTGCGCGCCCCCACGCCCTCGGCCGCCGCCGAGCAGCTAGTGCCCGACCGCCGCGAGCGGCTCCACCGCCTCGAGCGGCTGGCCGAGCGGCTGACCCGGGCCCAGCGCGCCCGCCTGGAGACCGAGGCCCAGCGCCTTGACCACCTGCGGGCCCGGCTGCGCCACCCCGGCGAGGTGCTGGCCGCGCGTCGCCAACAGCTGGCCCAGCTGGAGGGACGGCTGCGGCGGGCCATGCAGGCCAGGCTCGCCAGCGAGGGGCGCCGCGAGCACCACCTGCGCCAGCGCCTCGCCCTGCGCTCTCCGGACCGCCTGGTGGAGCAGGCCCGGCAACGGCTCACCCGCGCCCGCGGGCGGCTCCACCAGGCGATGCCGCGCGAGTCGGCCCGCCATCGCGAGCGGCTGGGCGGGCTCGCCCGCGAACTGCAGGCGGTGAGCCCGCTGGCGGTGCTGGGGCGCGGCTACGCGATCCTCGAGGATGCCCAGGGCCGGGTCGTGCGCCGAGCCGCGGACACCGCCCCCGGCCAGGCGCTGGAGGCGCGGCTGGGCGAGGGGCGGCTTGCCCTTTCGGTAACCCGCGTCGAGGCCTGCGACACCACGCCCCATGGCGAAAAGCCATCGGGGCGATAGGATTTGTAATATAGATATTCCAAATAATGATAACTAGAATTGTACCGAACAAGAAGGCCTTGACGTGACCGAGCCAATGCCTAACCGTCAAGGAACCAGAGTCCTCCCCGTGCCCGGCTACCGGTCGCTCGGGGACATATCCCACCAACCAGGGAGTATCACCATGTCACTGCGCATCAATGACGTCGTACCCGACTTCGAGGCCGATACCAGCCAGGGCCCGATCCGCTTCCACGAGTGGATCGGCGACGGCTGGGCGATCCTCTTCTCGCACCCCAAGGACTTCACCCCGGTCTGCACCACCGAGTTCGGCGCCGTCGCCAAGCTCAGCGAGGAGTGGAAGAAACGCGACACCAAGGTGATCGGCATCTCGGTGGACGGCGTGGAAGATCACAAGAAGTGGATCAATGACATCGCAAGCTTCGCCAGCTGCGATGTCGGCTTCCCGATCATCGCCGACGAGGACCTCAAGGTCGCCAAGCTGTTCGACATGCTGCCGGCCGATGCCTACCTGCCGGACGGCCGCACCCCGGCCGACAGCGCCACCGTGCGCTCGGTGTTCATCATCGGTCCGGACAAGCAGCTCAAGCTCTCCATGACCTACCCGATGAACGTCGGCCGCAACTTCGCCGAGGTGCTGCGCGCCCTGGACGCCCTGCAGACCGCCAACGGCAAGGGCGTGGCGACGCCGGCCGACTGGACTGTCGGCGAGGACGTAATCATCCCGCCGACGGTCTCCGACGAGGATGCCAAGGCGAAGTTCGGCGAGTTCGAGACCATCTTCCCCTACCTGCGCCGGGCCAAGCTGCCCAAGTAAGGCTGGCAGTTTACCACTCGCCACACGACCCCCTGCCTCGGCAGGGGTCTTGCTTGGTACCCCGCAATCGTGCCCCACGGTGGTAAGAGCCCCTAGTGGTGCTCGGCCTGGCGGGCGGCCGGCTTGAAGGCGCCGGGCTCGAGCTCGTGGCGGGCCAGCAGCTTGTAGAAGTCGGTGCGGTTGCGCCCGGCGATGCGCGCCGCCTGGGTGACGTTGCCCTCGGTGATCTTGAGCACCTTGACCAGGTAGCTGCGCTCGAAGCCGGCCCGGGCGTCGTTGAAGGTCGGCAGGGCGTTGTCCTCGGCGGCCAGCGCCTGGGCGACCAGGCCCTCCGGGATCATCGGCGAGGTGGTCAGCGCCACGCACTGCTCCACCACGTTGACCAGCTGGCGCACATTGCCGGGCCAGGCCGAGGTGGCCAGCAGGTTGAGGGCTTCCGGGGAGAAACCCTTGACGAAGGGCTTGTGCCGGGCAGCGGCCTGGGCGACCAGGTGCTTGGCCAGCAGCGGCACGTCCTCGGCGCGCTCCTTGAGCGGCGGCAGCCGCAGGTTCACCACGTTGAGGCGGTAGTAGAGATCCTCGCGGAACTCCCCCTCGTGCATGGCGCGGTCCAGGTCGCGGTGGGTGGCCGAGATGATACGCACGTCGATGGGGATCGAGGTGGTGGAGCCGAGCGGGCGGATCTGACGCTCCTGCAGGGCGCGCAGCAGCTTGACCTGCAGGGTCAGCGGCATGTCGCCGATCTCGTCGAGGAACAGGGTGCCGCCATCGGCCGCCTGAAAGAGGCCGCGATGCTCGCTCACCGCGCCGGTGAAGGCGCCCCGGGCGTGGCCGAACAGCTCGCTCTCCAGCAGCTGCTCGGGCAGCGCGCCGCAGTTGATCGCCACGAAGGGCTTGTCGGCCCGCGAGCTCGCCTTGTGGATGGCGCCGGCCAGCAGCTCCTTGCCCGACCCCGAGGCGCCGGTGATCAGCACGCTGACGTCGGAGGCGGCCACCATGCGGGCCTGTTCGAGGATGCGCTCCATCTCGGGGCTGCGGGTGATGATCGCCTCGCGCCAGCGATCGTCGCCCTCGGTGGCAGAGGTGGTGGTCTGGGCCAGGGCATCGTCGATGGCGGAGAAGAGCTCGTCGCGATCCACCGGCTTGGTAAGGAAGCTGAACACCCCCTGGCGGGTGGCGCTCACGGCATCGGGAATCGAGCCGTGGGCGGTGAGGATGATCACCGGCAGGCCCGGCACCCGGCGCTGGAGCTCCTGGAACAGCGCCAGGCCGTCCATCTCGTCCATGCGCAGGTCCGACAGCACCAGGTCAGGGCGTGCGACTTCCAGCCGCTTGAGGGCCTCGCGACCGCTCTCCGCGGTGGTGACACGATAGCCGCGGCTCTCGAGCCGCATGCCCAGCAGCTTCAACAGGCTGACGTCGTCATCCACCAGCAGGATGTGTGCGCCGTTGTCACCGGCGTTGAGCAGGCGTCCGGTCTGCTTCATGTCGTCTCTCCCGGTTCATTCACTCTGCTTGCTGTCGCAGATTGATGCTCTGTTCGATGGCGGTGAGCTGCTCGAGCTTCTCGGCCATGGCCTCGAGCTCCTCGGTGAGGACCTCCTTCTCCTCCACGGCGGCCTGGTGCGCGCCCCGGCTCTCGGCCAGCTGGCCGGCCAGGCTACGACGCCCCTCCAGCTCGTTGAGCCAGTAGCGCAGCAGCGGCTGCAGCTCGGGCGGCGCCCCGTGCAGCTCGGCCTTGTAGAGCTCCGAGGCGCGGTCCCACTGCTGCTCGTCGCCCCAGGCGAGCAGTACGGCCCGGGCCAGGCGACGCTCGGTGGTTTCGCCGCCGAGGCGCGTCAGGGTGGCCTCGCGCCACACCCGGTCGCCGCGCTGGGAGGCAAGGCCGAAGGCCGTCCAGTCGTCGAGCAGGCAGGGAGGGTTGTCGAAGTCCGGCAACTCGGCATGGCAGAACGCCGACCCGGTGGAAGGGCTCTGGAGGGGCGAGGGGCCGGAGGGCGACTGCAGCTGCTCGGGCAGATACTGGCAGCCGGCCAGCCAGGCCGTGGCCAGGCACAGGAGCCAGGGGCGCGCGGTCATGGGGTGTCACTCCTCGAGTCGGTGCCCGCCATGGCGAGCGTCGGGGGTTCATGGTCCTGTTCGGGCGCCGGAACCTGCCGCGGCAGGGTCAGGCGAAAGCACACCGCCAGCCGGGCATCGTCCACGAGCTCCAGGCTGCCATGCTGGAGGCGGGCACAGTCGGCGGCCACCGAGAGGCCGATTCCGGAGCCCTTGAGCGGCCCCTTGCGGCGAACGCTGCCCTGGAAGAAGGCCTCGAAGAGCCGCTCGCGATCCTCCTCGGCGATCGGCTCGCCGCTGTTGGCGACCTCTATCACCAGCCGGTCGCGCAGCGGTCGGGCACGGATCTCCAGCTCACCGCCGTCCTCGCCATAGGCGACGGCATTGGAGACCAGATTGTCGAGGACCCGGGCCGTGGCGGTGCGGTCGAGCGCCCAGGCCAGGGGGCCATCGAAGCAGCTGACCCGCATCTCCTTGTTGTCCAGGGCCAGGCGGTGCTTGGCCAGCACCTCCTTGGCCACGGTGGCGACATCCAGCCGCTCGATGTCGAGCTGGCGGTTGTGCTGGAGCAAATTGTAGTCGAGCAGCTGCTCGATCAGCTGCTGCAGCTCGCGACCGCTGGCATCGATCAGGTCGAGGATCTCGCGCTGGCGCGGGGTGACCTCGCCGGCCACGCCGTCGGCGAGCAGCGACGACCCCTCGCGCACGCTGGCCAGCGGGGTCTTGAGCTCGTGGGACATGTGGCGCAGGAACTGCTGCTTCTGGGCCTCCAGCTCGTCTAGTCGCGAGGCCAGCCAGTCCAGCCGCTCATCCAGGGTCACCAGCTCCGCGGGGCCCTTGAAGGGCCGCGGCTTCTGCCCCCTGTCGCCGCCCACGCTGCCGATCCCCAGGATGCGCCGCTCGAGCTGGCGGATCGGATGGATGATCAGCCGGGTGAACAGCAACATCAGCACCAGGCTCGCCGAGACCAGCGCCGCGGTCTGCCACCAGAGGCGCACCTGCACGGCCTCGGCACGGGCGCGAATGCCCTCGATGCGCTCGTCGATGCGCTGGTTGGTGGCGCGGCGCATCGCCTCGGTGTGCTGGGCGAAGGGCAGGAAGTCGGAGAGCCGGGCGGTGAACTCCTCGAGCGGCAGGTCGGGCAGCTCGGCGAGGTCGTCGAGCGCCTCCTCCAGCGCCGCCACATCGGGATCATCGGGCAGCAGCTGGCGCTGCTGGGCCAGCAACTCGCGGAACTCCGTGAGACGCTCGTCGAAGATCTGCAGCAGGCTCTCCTGCTCGACCACGGCATACTGGCGGGCGCCACGCTCCATCTCCAGCGCCAGGGCACCCAGCGAGCGGGCGCGCCGGGTCTCCTCCACCGCCTGGCGGGCACTGACATCGGCCAGGCGCGACAGCTCGGAGAGGGCCTGGCCGGCCTGGATCATCAGCACGGCCAGCGGCAGCATCACTACCAGGAAGGCCAGCAGCACCAGCTGCAACAGCGAGCGCGGCCGCCAGCGGCGCGTAACGGCTGAGGTCATGGACAGCATTCTTTGCAGGAGGGTAACGGGAACCAGCATCGTCCATCCCCAAGGATACCAGAGTTCAGCCGAGCGCCCCGCGGCCAATCGGCGCAACCTCGCAGCAAACCTCCCGCAAGGAAAAAAAAAGGCCGGCAGAGCCGGCCCAATACGCAGGGAACTGAAGGGTCCGAACATTCGCTCAATCGACGACCTGGTCCGTCCATTGCCCGAATGTCCATGGGCCGGGGAGGCCCCGAAGCCATGAGGCGCCATCTGCCACCAGGGGCTGGTCGTCCTCATGCGGGTGGCGAGCCATCGCGTGGCGCGCCGCCCTGCTCCGTTCCTGGCACCACCGCCTCGGCAGAAGGCCGACGGCGATGCTGCGCGATTCGATCCCCCGGTTCGGGGGAGAGGCATCCATGCCAGGGCGTCCTTGCCCTCTCGATACCGATCCTTGCCTGGCGGCGGTACCGTCTCATCGCAACCTAAAGTCACACATCGCTTGGAGCAGACACTGGCCGCCTCGGGGAGCGGGAGCACAGGGCAGTGATGGCCCGCCTCCCTTCGGCGACCGGGAAACGGTTCAAGCCGTATGAACCGTTTTCCCTTGCTCGCCCTGACTGTTGCCAACGGCGTGCCAGGAAATGCATTCTTCCTTTAAAATCAATTTATTAAAAAACACAAAAAGGGGATCAGGCAGACAGGGGCCTGCGGAGTGGCCAAGCGGCAGGGGGAATGGCGGGATTTTCGTCGCCAGATGACGACGCCTTTCGGACGTTTTCTGGTATAACGTTTATTTTCAGAAAGTTAGAACGTATCCAGATGGCGACGCCGGAAGTCCCGGCGACGCCTCACGGCGACAGCGTGCCCCTCAGGCGAGGGCCTTGACCAGGATCTTGGACTTGCGCGCATGGTTGTAGGTGTCGCGGCGCAGTGGCGGCAGGGCCTCGATGCCGGCCAGGCGGAAGCCGTGCTCGAAGAACCAGTGGGTAGTATGGGTGGTCAGGGCGAACAGCGCCGAGAGCCCCAGGCGGCGCGCTCGCCGTTCGATCTCGGCGAGCAGCAGCTCGCCGCGCGCGCCGCCCCGGTAGTCGTCATGGACCGCCACGCAGGCCAGCTCCCCCATCGTGGCCTCGCCGAAGGTGTGCAGGGCGGCGCAGCCGATGATCATGCCGTCGCGCTCGATCACCTGGTAGTCGTCGATCTCGTACTCCAGCCGCTCCCGGGAGCGCGGCACCAGCATGCCGCGCCGCTCGAGCGGATCGAGCAGCTCGAGCAGGCCGCCGATGTCGCCGAGCTCGGCGGCACGCAGCTGCTCGTAGCGATGCTCGGTGATCATGGTGCCCACGCCGTCGCGGGTGAACAGCTCGCCGAGCAGGGCGTCATGGTCGTGCCAGGAGAGCAGGTGGGTGCGGGCCACGCCATGTCGCGCGGCGGCACAGGCCGCCCCGAGGTGCCGGGCCAGTTCGCTGGCCGGGTCGGCCTGGCGGAGCAGCGGCTCTGCCTGCCGCGGGGTCAGCTGGCGCTGCAGCTGGCCGCTGCGGTCGTAAAGCCCGCTGGCCTCGCCGAGCAGGATCAGCTTGTCGGCGCCGAGCGCCGTGGCGGCGTGGCGGGCCACCTCGGCGGCGTCCAGGTCGAAGACCTCGCCGGTGCTGGAGAAGCCCAGCGGCGGCAGCACCACCAGCGAGCCGCGTTCGAGCAGCCCCTCGATGGCCTGCGCCCGCACCCGACGCACCTCGCCGCTGTGGTCGAAGTCGACGCCCTCGCGCACGCCCAGCGGCTTGGCCATCACCAGGTTGCCGGAGACCACGGTCATCTCGATGCCGTGCAGCGGCGTGTTGGGCAGCCCCGGGGAGAGCCGCGCCTCCAGCCACAGCCGCTGCTCGGCGGCGATGCGCTCGACCCGCGCCATGATCGCCTCGTCGGCCACCCAACGTCCCTGGTGGCGCCTGGGTGCGATGCTCGCCTCGTCCAGGGCCTGCTGCACCTGGGGCCGGATGCCGAACACCACCACCAGCCGCACGCCCAGGGTGTGCAGCAGCGCCAGGTCCTGGACCAGCTGCTCTCCTCGCCCGCTGGCCATGGCCTCGCCCTCGATCAGGATCACGAAGGTGCGCCCGCGGTGGGCATTGATATAGGGGGAGGAATTGCGGAACCAGTCGACGAAGGGGAAACGAGTATCCAAGGCCGCACTCCGGCAGCAGGTGAACGAAGGAAGGAGTCGATGGCTACTATATCAGAGCGACGAAAACGGCGGCACCGGTCAGCTGCAAGCAGCCAAGCAGCCAAGCAGCCAAGCAGCCAAGCAGCCAAGCAGCCAAGCAGCCAAGCAGCCAAGCAGCCAAGCAGCAGCATGAGATCAACCGCCGCAAAAGAAAACCCGAAGGCCTCAGCCTACGGGTTTTCTTGTAGCTCGGCGCTTGTAGCTCGGTGCTTGGCGCTTAACCAAACATGCCCTTGAAGGTGAAGAAGAAGAGGATCGCAAGGCCGGCGCCGGCCGGCAGGGTGATCAGCCATGACATGATGATGGTGCCGATGACCCGCAGGTTGAGCGCCGCGATGCCGCGGGCCAGGCCCACGCCCAGCACCGCCCCCACCAGGGTATGGGTGGTGGAGATCGGCAGGCCGGTGCCCGAGGCCAGCACCACAGTGGTGGCGGCGGACAGGGTGGCGGCGAAGCCGCGGCTCGGGGTGAGCTCGGTGATGCCGGTGCCCACGGTGGCGATCACCTTGTGGCCGTAGGTGACCAGGCCGACGACGATGCCGCCGCCGCCCAGCACCAGTACCCACCAGGGCACCAGGGCCGCGCCTTCCACGTCGCCGCCGGTCTGGACCACGCTGATCACCGCCGCCAGCGGCCCCACGGCATTGGCCACGTCGTTGGAGCCGTGGGCGAAAGCCATGGCGCAGGCGGTGAAGATCATCAGCACGCCGAAGACCTGCTCGACGCTGCCGAAGCCGAACTGGTCGGTCTTGCGCCTGATCTTGCTGATCCGGCGCTCGCGCAGGATTGCCAGCAACAGACAGAGGGCACCGAAGATCAGTGCCACCACCAGGCTGGCGCCGAAGTCGAGGTCGAGGCCGACGTGCTTAAGCCCCTTGGTGAGGGTCACCATGGCGACGATGAACCCGACCAGGAAGACGTACATGGGCACGTAGCGCTTGGCCGCGGCGAAGGGGTCGTGGGCCTCGAAGATCATGTGCTGCACCGACTTGAAGATCATGAAGGCGATCGAGCCGGCGAGCAGCGGCGAGACCACCCAGCTGGCGGCGATCTGGGCCACCGCACCCCAGTCCACCGCGCCCGCACCCAGGCCGGCCGCACCGAAGCCGACGATGGCGCCGACGATGGAGTGCGTGGTCGAGACCGGCCAACCCTTGGCCGAGGCGATCAGCAGCCAGGTTCCCGCCGCCAGCAGCGCCGCGAGCATGCCATAGACCAGCAGCTGGGGGTCCTCCTGCAGCAGCTCGGGGTCGATGATGCCCTTGCGGATGGTGTCGGTGACCTCGCCGCCGGCCAGCCAGGCACCGAGGAACTCGAAGATCACGGCGATGATGATCGCCTGCTTGATGGTGATGGCCCGTGAGCCCACCGAGGTACCCATGGCGTTGGCCACGTCGTTGGCCCCGACGCCCCAGGCCATGAAGAAGCCGAAGAGACAGGCGAGAATGATGAAGATCTCACCGTGCTGCGCAATGATCGACATAGGGAGGGTTCCCTTGTTGCGGTCTGAAGGAGGTCGACACGAGGCGGCCCCGGGATCGCCGGGGCCGCGGTATTCAGTTGGCCGTCATGATCTGCAGGCGGCTGCCGACGCGCTCGGCACGGTCGGAGAGCTCGCCCACCCAGTCGATGATCTTGTAGAGGAACATCACGTCCACCGGGGGCAGGCGGTCCTCCAGTTCGAAGAGCTGGCGGCGGATGGCCACCTGCTGGCCGTCGGCCTGCTGCTCGAGCACGTGCAGCTCGCGGATCATCTTCTGCATCACGTCGGAGACGTTGCGGCCGAAGCCCGACTCGAGCAGGTCCTTGAGCTCCTCCAGGGCGTGGCGTGCCTGGGCCACGCAGGCCACCGCGGTGCGCATGTAGTCGCGCATCGGCTGGGCCAGCTCCTGGGGCATCTGCATCCTGCGCCCCAGCATGATGCCGGTGATGTCGCGGACCTTGTTGGCGATCTTGTCCTGGACGCTGATCAGGTCGAGCAGGTCGGAGCGCGACACCGGCAGGAACATGGTGTTGGGCAGGTTGAGGCGCAGGTCGGTCTTGAGCTCGTCGGCCTCATGCTCGAGGCGGGTGATGGTCTCGCGATGCTGGGCGGCGGTGTCCCAGTCGCCCACGAGGGAAGCCTCGAAGAAGGGCAGCAGCTCGTCGGCACACTCGTTGGCCTTGACGATATGGTCCAGCAGCGGATGGAATGGCGAGCGGCCGAACATCGCGGAGAAGGGGTTGGATGTCACCATGGGGCATCTGTGAACCTGGAAAATGGCGGCGTCAGTATAGTGACTGACACCGTCACCGTCATGAAAAAATCATCCATTATTCATCAAACCGAGGTAGCGCCCAGATGGCAGACGAGATCGAGCTCAAGCTGGCCCTGGGGGCCGAGGCGCCAGAGGCCCTGCGCCGCCACCCCCGCCTGGCAGGCCTGGTCCCCGCGCGCAACCGCCTGGGAAATACCTACTACGACACCCCCGAGGGCGACCTGGAGCAGGCGCGCATGGCGCTGCGCCTGCGCCGGGACGGCGAGCGCCTGCTGCAGACCCTCAAGACCCGTGGCCAGGGCGGCGGCGGCCTCTCGACCCGCGGCGAGTGGGAGTGGGAGGTCCCGGGCCCGGGGCTCGACCTCGCCGGGCTGGCCGCCCTGCCCCCCATGGCCGAGCGCGACCCGGGCCTGCTCGAGCGCCTGGTGCCACGCTTTGCCACCGACTTCGAGCGCGAGACCTGGTGGCTCGAGGAGGACGGCGTGACCCTCGAGCTGGCCTTGGACCTGGGCGAGATTCGCGCAGGCGGCGAGATAGTGGCGATCCGCGAACTGGAGCTGGAGCTCAAGGCGGGCGAGCCGGCGGCGCTGTGGTTGCTGGCCGAGACGCTGGCCGAAGGCGTGGCGCTGCGCCCCTCGGACACCAGCAAGGCGGCCCGCGGCGGGGCGCTGCTCGGCGGCGGCTGGACGCTGCCCGAGGGCAGCGGCCCCGCTACCTGGCTACATCGCGCCATCGTGGCGCTAGATGCCCTGGCCGATACCGGCCAGCCGGCCTGGCGCGACGCGGCGCACCGGGCCTTCCAACGCCTGGCCGAACCGGGCGATGATGCCCTCGCCGAGGAGGCTCTGCGCGACGACGCCCGCGTCCTCGCCGAGGCGCTGGACGCCGAGGCCTGGCTGACCCCGGCCTTCGGCCGCCGGATGCTGCGGCTGGCCCGCCGGCTCCCCGGCGACGTTGACCTGGCCTGACCGGCCTCGGCCACCACAAGGACGAACCCCGTGAACCACCTCCCCAAGCCCGCCGGCGAAGGCCTGCGCACCCGGGTCTTCCAGATCATCTTCGAGTCCGACACCCCGCTGGCCAAGGGCTTCGACATCGCCCTGATCGTGGCGATACTCGCCAGCGTGCTGGTGGTGATGCTGGAGAGCATCGAGAGCCTGCGCGCCGACTACGGCACCCTGTTCTTCTGGCTGGAGTGGGGCTTCACCCTCGCCTTCACCCTGGAGCTGGCGGTACGCCTCTACTGCCTCGAACGCCCCTGGATGTACCTCAAGAGCTTCTACGGGATCGTCGACCTGATCGCCATCCTGCCCACCTGGCTGACGCTGATCGTGCCCGGCGCCCAGACCCTGGTAATGGTGCGCCTGCTGCGCACCCTGCGCATCTTCCGCGTGCTGCGCCTGATGGAGTTCGTCGGCGAGGGACGGCTGCTGGTGGGCGCGCTGAGGCGCAGCAGCCACCAGATATTCCTGTTCCTGTTCACCGTCTTCATGCTGGTGTCGATCTTCGCCTCGATCGTCTACCTGATCGAGCCCGCCGAGGCGGGCTTCTCCAGCATTCCCACGGCGATCTACTGGGCGATCGTCACCCTCACCACGGTGGGCTACGGCGACATCGTGCCGGTGACGCCGCTGGGCCAGGCGATCTCGGTGATGGTGATGCTGATTGGCTACTCGATCATCGCCGTGCCCACCGGGGTCTTCTCGGCCGAGGTGATCCGCTCGATCCGCGCCGACCGCTATTCCGACGAGGCCTGCCCCGGCTGCGGCCACGACCGCCACGAGCAGCGCGCCAAGTACTGCCTGCTGTGCGGTACCTGGCTGGACGAGAACTCCCCCGACCCGCACCTGACCGAAGAGCAACAGGAGGCCTGGTGGCGCGAACACGGCGGCGACGAGAAGGACGCTGAGCAAGAGCCGCCGGCCCACTGAGCCGGCGGCGGGCAGGGGTCAGGCCTGGAAGGGAGTGAGGTCGCCACGGCCCTCGCGGACGATCTTCGGCGGCAGGTCGCGCAGATCGATCACGCTGGTGGCGTCGAGGTGGCAGGCGCCGCCGTCGATGATCAGGTCGAGGTGGGCCCCGAAACGCTCGCGGATCTCCTCGGCGTCGGTCATCGGCAGCTCCTCGCCGACCGGGATCAGGGTCACGCTCATCAGCGGCTCGCCCAGGGCGGCGAGCAGTGCCCGGGTGATGGCATGGTCCGGCACGCGCACGCCGATGGAGCGGCGCTTGGGGTGGAGCAGCAGCCGCGGCACCTCGCTGGTGGCATCCAGGATGAACGTATAGGCCCCCGGGGTGTGGGCCTTGAGCAAGCGGAAGACGTCGTTGTCCACCTTGGCATAGGTACCGATCTGGGAGAGATCGGAGCAGACCAGGGTAAAATTGTGCTTGTCGTCCAGCGAGCGCAGCCACTTGATCTTCTCGATGGCCTTCTTGTCGCCCAGGTGGCAGCCCAGGGCATAGCCGGAATCGGTCGGGTAGGCGACCACGCCGCCATCACGGATGATCTGGGTCGCCTGGTCGATCAGGCGCTTCTGGGGGTTGTCCGGGTGGATATGGAAGAACTGGCTCATGCGAGCTCCCTGTTCGGTGGCCGGTAGAAGGTTTCTGTCACTATAGCGCGTCGCGGTCCTGCATCCCGGCCTCAGGCGGCCGTCGGGGCGGCGAGGCCGGCCAGACGCGGGTGGGTCCACACCGGTGGCGTAGCGGTACGCGGCACCGGGCTCATGCTGCCCGGCGCCAGGTGGCCGCCGGGGAAGTGGAAGTCGCTGCCCACCGAGCCGTAGAGGCCGCGCTCCTGGAGCTGGCGCGCCAGGTCGCGGGTCTCATCGGCATTCTGGAAGCCGCTGACCAGCTCGGCGGCCTGGCCCCCGGCGGCGGCGAGGTCGTCGAGCAGCAGGCCGCGCTTGCGCCGGGTCAGGCCGTGGCGCAGCGGGTGGGCCAGCACCGCGACGCCGCCGGCGTCGAGGATCCAAGCCACCGCCGCGGAGAGGAAGGGCCAGTGGGCCTTGACGTCGCCGGCCTTGCCGTTGCCCAGGTGCTTCTTGAAGGCGGTGCCGATATCGGGCACCAGCCCCGCCGCGACCAGCGCCCGGGCGAAGTCCGGCCGGCCCAGCGGGCGCTGTGATCCGGCCTGCTCACGAGCCCTCGCCAGGGCATCGGGGAGTCCGACCTTCTCCATGCGCTCGGCGATCTTCAGCGAACGGCGCTCCCGGGCCTGGGCCTGGGCGGCGAGCCCGGCCACCAGGTCGCCCCGGGGCCCCTCGGGCAGCAATCCCACCACGTGGATGTTGATGCCGCGCCACTGGGTGGAGAGCTCGGTACCGGGGATCAGCCTGATCCCCTCGCGGCGCGCGGCCGCCTGCGCCTCGGCGATGCCGTCCATGGTGTCATGGTCGGTGAGCGCCATGTGGGTCAGCCCCCGGGCCCGGCACAGCGCCACCACCTCGGCCGGCGGCAGGGTGCCGTCCGAGGCCGTGGAGTGCATATGCAGGTCGATGGTGAGGGGCTCGCCCTCGAAGCGCACGGGAAGTGCTGGCATGGGCATGACGGCGGCAAGCGACTTTGTCAGAATATCCTTCCATGTTGCGTGCCCGACCGGTGACGGTCAATGCCGGCGCGAGCCGCCCACCACCGAGGAAGACCCGAGATGCTCTACGCCATCATCAGTGAAGATGTGAACAACAGCCTGGAGCGGCGGCTGGCCGCCCGCCCCGACCACGTGGCCCGCCTCGAGGCGCTGCGCGACGAGGGCCGCCTGGTGCTGGCCGGCCCTCATCCCGCCATCGACAGCGAGGACCCGGGCGAGGCCGGCTTCACCGGCAGCCTGGTGGTCGCCGAGTTCGAGGACCTGGAGAGCGCCCAGGCCTGGGCCGATGCCGACCCCTACATGATCGCCGGCGTCTATGCCAAGGCCAGCGTGAAGCCCTTCAAGAAGGTCCTGCCCTAGCAGGCGCCCGTCTGTCCACAGCGAGTTTCCCACAGCTGCTGTGGACAAGTCTGTTGAAACGCCGCGGACGCCTTTTGCCAGGCCGGAGCTCAGGCCGCCGCGACGAGATCGATCAAATCCTGACCAGCCCGTTCCTCGCCCCCAGCCCCTAGACCCCAGCCCCGGAGCCCCACCGTGACCGCTGCCGCCGATGCCCTGCCCCCGCTGTCCGGCCTGGAAAACGCCCGCCTGGAGTGGCGCCGGGAGGATAACGGCGAGGAGGCGCCCCACTCCACCGCCTTCGATGATGTCTACTTCTCGCGCCATGACGGCCGCGCCGAGACAGAGCACGTCTTTATCGCCGCCAACCGACTGCCCGAGCGGTTCGCCGGCTGGCAGGCGTCGCGCCCCTTCGTGATCGGCGAGACGGGTTTCGGTACCGGGCTCAACATGCTCTGTGCCTGGGCCTGCTTCGATGCCCATGCGCCACCGGTCGCGCGCCTCCACCTGGTCTCCACCGAGAAGTTCCCGCTGCAGCGAGACGACCTGGCCCGGGCGCTCTCCGCCTGGCCGGACCTGGCCGCGCGGGCCGCGCGCCTGGTCGCCCAGTGGCCAGAGCCGGTGGCCGGCGTGCACCGGCTATGGCTCGATGCGCGTGTCACCCTGGACCTGCACCTCGGCGACACCGTCGAGCGGCTCGCGCTGCTCGACGGCCGGGTGGACGCCTGGTTCCTCGATGGCTTCGCTCCCGCGAAGAACCCCGAGATGTGGCGACCCGAACTGTTCGAGGCGCTGGCAGCCCGCTCGCGCCCCGGGGCGACCCTGGCCACCTTCACCTGCGCCGGGGTGGTCAAGCGTGGCCTGGCCGCCGCCGGCTTCCGCTGGCGCAAGGTGCCGGGCTTCGGGCGCAAGCGCGAGATGCTCACCGGCGAGATCGCCGAACCCGCCGCGGATCGTCGCCGCGAGCGCACGCCCTGGTTCTCGCCCCCGGCGCCGCGCCGCGCCCACCATGTGGCGGTGATCGGCGCCGGTATCGCCGGCGCCAGCACCGCCGCCGCCCTGGCAAGGCGCGGCGTGACGGTCACCCTGATCGACCGTGAGGGGCCCGGCAGCGGCGGCTCCGGCAACGCCCAGGGGGCGCTCTACGTCAAGCTCGCCGCCGACACCAACCCCCAGAGCCGGGTCTACCTCGTCGGCCTGCTGCACAGCCGCCGCTGGCTCGAGACCCTCGACCCCGCGCGGGAACTCTGGGCGCCCTGCGGCGTGCTGCAATTGGCCACCAGCGAGAAGGAGCGAGGCCGTCAGGCACGCTTCCTGGCCCACCACCCGCTGCCGGAGGACGTGGTGCGGGGTGTGACGGCGGATGAGGCCTCCCGGCTGGCCGGCACGCCGATCGCCCACGGCGGACTGGAGTACCCCCAGGCGGGCTGGGTGCGGCCGGCCGCCCTCTGCGCCCGGCTGTCCGAGACGCCCGGCGTTGGCTTCCGGCAGGCCGAGGTGGAGAGCCTGGAAGCCAGGCAGGACGGCTGGCGCCTGAGCCTCGGCGATGGCTCGATGCTGGACGCCGACCAGGTGGTAATCGCCACCGCGGCGCTGGCCAACCGCTTCGCCCAGACGGCGCGGCTGCCGCTGCAGCCGGTGCGCGGCCAGGTCAGCCGGCTCACCCTGCCCCCGGGTGCGCCCGGGCTCGAGCGGGTCGTCTGCGCGGGCGGCTATGTGTCGCCGGCGCTGGACGGCGTGCTCACCTTCGGTGCCACCTTCGCGCCCCGCGAGGCGGACACCGGGGTCCGCGCGGCCGACCACGCGGCCAACCTGGCGGAGCTCGAGGGCACCTTGCCCGCCTTCGTGGGCGCCCTGCGAAAGGCCGGAGTCGAGCTGGCCCCGGCGAGTCTCGAGGGTCGCACGGCGGTGCGGGCGGCCAGCCCCGACAAGTCTCCCTATGCCGGCCCGGTGCCCGACGCCGAGGCCTGGCAGGCCGACTACGCGGGACTGGCCAGGGACGCCACCCGCGTGCCCGAAACGCCCGGCAAGCACCATGGGGGCCTGTGGATCAGCGCCGCCCACGGCTCGCGCGGCCTGGCCAGCGCCCCGCTGTGCGCGGAGCTTCTCGCATCACAGATCTGCGACGAGCCGCTGCCCCTGGAGCAGCCGCTGGCGGACCATCTGCACCCGGGGCGGCGCCTGATCCGCGACCTGATACGAGGGAGGCATGAATCAGCATCAGCCAGAGGCGTCGGAAACAGCGCGTAGAGGGGGCCCTACCCCTCTTCCTCGTCGTCGGCCAGGTCGCGGCCGAAGGCGCGCCACTGGGCCAGGGTCATCACCTCGGTGGACTCGGTCTCAAGGTCATGGGCGATCAGCAGCTCGCCGCGCTCGAGCTGGGTCTTGAGCTGGGCCACCCAGCCACGCATGCCCTCGCCGGTGTCGGTGGTGTCATAGCCCTGGCGGGTGACGAAGGCCTCCAGCAGGGCATCCAGGGTCTCGCCCGGCAGCATGCGGTAGGGCACCTCGACAAAGCGGTCGCCGTTCATGCTTCGGTCTCTCCCTTTTCCCAGGCGGCCAGCCGCGCGAGGAAGCCGGCCTCGTCGATGACCTCCACCCCCATCTGCTCGGCCTTCTCCAGCTTGCTGCCGGCGGCCTCGCCGGCCACCACGCAGGCGGTCTTGCGGGAGACGCTGCCCGCCACCTTGGCCCCCAGGGCCTGGAGTCGCGCCTTGCCCTCGTCGCGGGTCATGCTCTCCAGGGTGCCGGTGAGCACCCAGCTCTGGCCGGCCAGCGGCTGTGGGCGCTCGCCGACCTCCTCCTCGTCCCAGCTCAGCCCGCAGGCGATCAGGTCGTCGATGGTCTCGCGGTTGTGGGGCTGGCGGAAGAAGGTATGCACATGGGCAGCGACGACCGGGCCCACATCCTCCACGGCCTCCAGCGCCTCGGTGCCGGCCTCCATCAGCGCTTCCAGGCGGCCGAAATGGCGCGCCAGGTTGGCGGCCGTGGCCTCCCCCACCTCGCGAATGCCGAGCGCATAGATGAAGCGGGCAAGCGTCGTCTGCTTGGCCTTCTCCAGCGCCGCCACCAGGTTCTCGGAGGACTTCCTGCCCATGCGCGGAAGCGTCGCGAGGCGCTCGGCCTCGAGCCGGAAGAGGTCCGCCGGGGTGGTGACCCAGTCGCGCTCGACCAGCGCCTCGATCAGCTTCTCGCCCAGGCCGTCGATGTCCAGCGCCCGGCGCGAGGCGAAGTGCTTGAGGGCCTCCTTGCGCTGGGCGGGACAGTAGAGCCCCCCGGAGCAGCGCGCCACCACCTCGCCCTCCAGGTGCTCGATGTCCGAGCCACAGGCCGGGCAGTGCTCGGGGAAAACGATCGCCCGCGCATCGGCCGGACGGTACTCCTCCAGCACCCGGACCACCTGGGGAATGACGTCGCCGGCACGGCGGATCGCCACGGTATCGCCGATCATCACGCCGAGCCGGGCGATCTCGTCGGCATTGTGCAGGGTGGCGTTGGAGACGGTGACCCCGGCCACCGAGACCGGCTCGAGACGCGCCACCGGGGTGATCGCCCCGGTGCGGCCGACCTGGAACTCCACGTCGTTGAGCCGGGTGGTCTCCTCCTGGGCGGGAAACTTGAAGGCGATGGCCCAGCGCGGGGCGCGCGCCACGAAGCCGAGCTCGCGCTGCAGGCGCAAGTCATCGACCTTGATCACCACCCCGTCGATGTCGTAGCCCAGGCCGTCGCGCTTGTCGCCGAGCCGCCGGCAGTAGTCGATGACCCCCTCGGCCCCCTCGACCACCGCCAGCTCCCGGCTGGTGCGAAAGCCGTACTCGCCAAGCCGGTCCATCAGCTGGCTGTGGCTGGCGTCGCCCCGCTCCGGCTCGAGGCGCGCCACCTGATAGGCACTGAACTCCAGCGGGCGCGTCGCGGTGACGCTGGGGTCGAGCTGGCGCAGGCTGCCGGCGGCGGCGTTGCGGGGATTGGCGAACACCTTGTCGTCCGACTCCCGGGCCCGCTCGTTCAACGCCTCGAAGCCCTCATGGCTCATGATCACCTCACCGCGCACCTCCAGCAGGTCGGGCGGGGCGTCGCCGCGCAGTTTCAAGGGGATGGAGCGCAGGGTGCGCAGGTTGGAGGTAATGCCCTCGCCGGTGCGGCCGTCGCCGCGGGTAGCGCCACTGACCAGCATGCCCTGCTCATAGACCAGCGACACAGCGGCCCCGTCGAGCTTGGGCTCACAGCAGAAGGCCAGCGGTTCGCCATGGGCCTCCAGGCGGTCGGCGACACGCCTGACGAAGGCCTTGATCTCCTCCTCGCTGAAGGCGTTGTCCAGGGAGAGCATGGGCACGGCGTGCCGCACCTCGGGGAAACCGGCATCGGGCGCGGCTCCCACCCGCTGGGTCGGCGAGTCGGGGGTCACCAGGTCGGGATAGGCCTCCTCCAGCTCCTGCAGGCGGCGTAGGCGGCGGTCGTAGTCGGCATCGGTGAGCCGCGGCTCATCGAGCACAAAGTAGCGGTAGTTGGCGTCGTCGAGCTCGGCACGCAGGCGCGCCACCTCGTCGAGGATCTGCGGGTCGGCTTGGGTCATGGCGTCCCTGTCTGGTTGCAAAGGCTCAAAGCCAGCATGGTCGCCTAGCTTACCAAAGCAACGACCCCCGTGGGATCAGCTCACGGGGGTCGTCGTCCGGCTTACAGCTTGGAGCTTGCCGCTAATTCACCTGATAGCGGTTGAGGCGATTGCGTCGCTCGAACTCCTGGACCCGCTGGCGGGCGAACTCCACGGTCTGGGCAGTCATCACGCTCTGATTCTCGTCCTTCAGCTCGCCGCCGAGGTGACGGACGATGACCATGGCGGTCTCGACCATCGCCTCGAAGGCGGCCGCGGTGTCGCTGGCCCCCGGGAGCGGCATGAGCAGGGTGATGCCCTGGGTCCGGAAGTCGTCCATGGCCTCGATGGGAAAGGTCCCCGGCTTGACCACGTTGACCATGGAGAACTGCAGGCGGCTCTCGGGGTCCTCGGTCTCGAAGCGATGGAAGATGCCCATGTCGCGGCCGTAGCGCAGCCCGCAGGCCAGCATCAGGTCGAGCAGTGCCGTACCGGAGAAACCCTCCTCGTCCCGGGCGATCACGCTGATGACGATGATCTCGTCGGCCTGGCTCAAGGTCTCGCGGGCATGCTCGGCGTTGACGTCGTGGCGCAGGGCCCTTTCCAGCACCGGGTGGGTGCGCACGACGTCGTCGCGCGGGGCCACGTCATCCATCGCGGCCTCGACCGGGGCCTCCTCATACGCCTGTTGCTGGTGATGGGAGGGGGTGAAGAGCGGGTCATCATCATCGGCAGAAGCGACCGCCTCGGCCTCCAGACGACGCCGTTCGGCCTCCCGGACGGCCTGCTCGTCCTCGGCCTGCTGGCGATGCGCCGCCTCCCGAGCGGCCTTCTCGGCACGCTCCTGCTCACGGCGAACCTTCTCGCTGCGCTTGTGCTCACGCCGCTCGGCGAGACTCTTCTGCAGGGAGGCCCCGAAGCGCTGCATGGAGGAGCCGACCCGCTTCGAGCCGCTCTTGAAGGAGTCGCCCATGCCCTCGAGGTCCACCAGGCGGTAGTGCTCCTCGTCGGCGTAGGTGTCGTGATCCTCGGGATCGGCCGCCAGGGGGGGTGTGTCGTGCGACGCCGTGGTCTCCGTGGCCGTCTCATCCAGGCCATCCAGGCTCGAGAGTCCCGGCTCGCGGCGCTCGTCGGCATCAAGGTGCGCCCGGGCCGAATCCATCATCGGGTCCCGGTCGTCGGCCATGTGGCCATCGGCGTGCCCGGACGCGGCTTCTGACTCAGCACGATGCATCCTGAACTCCGGGTCACGGCTCACCGGCCGGACGGTCTCCCGTGCCTCGGCGGTGGGGCGGGCGACGTTCGGCCCACGCTCGGCGTGAGCACTAGCCGGCCGGGGGCCCGATGCCTCGGGGCCCTCGGCATGGCGCCGAAACTCCGCCAGCACCCTCGAGGGGCCGGGGTGCTCCTGGCGCTGCAGCTTGGGCTTGGGTTGTACCCCCCGGTCGTCCGCCGGCCTGACGACCCGCGCCCCTCCGTTGGGCAGCTCCCAGTTGATTTCGGCCGCGCGGGCCGCGGCTTCAGGGTCCTCGTCGCTCCCCGCGGGGCCACGCTCATCCTGGTCCGAGACCTGGTCGAGACGTGGAACACGACGCTGACGCTGCAGGCGACGCACGCCATCGATGACGATGAGCGTCACCAGCGCCAGCCCTAGTATGATCAGCCACTCTCTTAGTTCCATGGGTCGTCATGCCTTTTGCTAAGGCGCCATGCCTGATGGTTGTCCGTCAACAGCATAGCGCGATTGCCAAAAAAAGGGCCACTTTTTTATTTGTCAAGCTCGGCATTTTCCTGCCGCAACCCGACCGGGCCCTTCGCAATCGCCCTTCAGGTTCCCCGTGCTTCCGTGCAATGCAGTATTCATTGTCTTCCTTGTTAACCCGTTTGCCGTTCACGTTCAAGCCCGTCAGGCCTCTGCCAGGGCCGCGGCCTCCTCGACGCCGACCGACACCAGGCGTGACACCCCGGGCTCCTGCATGGTCACCCCCATCAAGCGTTCCGACGCCTCCATGGCGATCTTGTTGTGGGTGATGTAGATGAACTGGACGGTGTCGGACATCTCCTTCACCAGCTTCGCGTAGCGTCCCACATTGGCATCATCCAGCGGGGCATCCACCTCGTCGAGCATACAGAAGGGCGCCGGATTGAGCTGGAAGATGGCAAATACCATCGACAGGGCGGTGAGCGCCTTTTCCCCACCGGAGAGCAGGTGAATGGTGCTGTTCTTCTTGCCGGGGGGACGCGCCATGATGGCTACCCCGGTTTCCAGCAAATCCTCGCCGGTCAGGGTCAACCACGCGGTTCCCCCGCCGAATACTCGCGGGAAAAGTGCCTGCAGGCCGGCATTGACTCGCTCGAAGGTATCGCGGAATCGCGTCCGGGTTTCCTGGTCGATGCGCCGGATGGCCCGATCCAGGGTCTCCAGCGCCTCGGAGAGCTCGGCATGCTGGGCCTCCAGGTAGTCGCGGCGTTCGGCCTGCTGGTCATACTCCTCGATGGCCGCCAGGTTGATGGCCCCCAGCCGGCGGACCCGCTCGCCGACCTCCTCCAGCCGGGCCTGCCAGGCGGACTCGGTGGCGTTGGGGTCAAGGGAATCGGACAGGCTCGCCGCGTCGTGGTTCAGCTCGGCGAGCTGCTCGTCCTGGGCCTCGGCCTTGAGGGAGAGGGCCTGGACCTGCATGCGCGACTCCTGGAGGCGCTCGCGAATGCCCTCGAGGCTGCGCTCGTGGCCCTGCCGGGCCTGCTCATCCTCGCGCAGCCGCTCGACCAGTTCGGCGGCGCGGGCACGGGTCTCGTTGAGCACCCGCTCCTCGCGCTCGCGACGCTCCAGCAGTTCGTCGAGACGCTCGTGACGCTCCTCGTCGGGTTCGTGGAGCCCTTCGCGCGCCTCCTCGAGCTCGGCACACCGCAACGCGAGGCGCTCCCGCGACTCGCCGGCGCGCCCCAACTGCTCGGCCAGCCCATTGCGTTCGGTGGCGGTCCGCTCCTGCTCCAGGGCCAGGCGCTGGGCCTGCTCGGCCAGGGGCCGCTGGCGTGCCCGCAGCGCGGCCAGTGCCTCGCGGGCCTCGCGCCTTTCCCGCTCGAGTCGCTCGCGGGTCTCGGCGCCCTCCTCCAGCCGCGCCATCGCCGCCTGCCACTGCTCGCGTGACTCCTCGAGGGCCAGCAGGGCCTCCTCGCGGGATTCGGCCAGGCCCTCGAGCTCCTCGGCGAGTTCGGCGGCGCGCCCCTCCAGGTGCTCGAGCCGACTGGCCAGGCCGCTCTCCTGCACGGCCAGCTGCTGACGCTGCTGTTCGAGCTCGCGCTCCTCGAGTCGCGCCTGCTCCAGGTCTGCCTCGGCCTGCTCGACCCGCGCCGCGGCCTCCTCCAGGTGGCGGTCCTGGTCGGCGAGGCGAGCTTCCACCTCGGCCAGCGTCTCGCTCACCTCCGCCTCGCGGCGGCGGCTGACCAGCAGGGCGTCCGGGCCATTGCCAGCGCCACGATGGCGCACCCAGCCGGTGCCCAGCCAGAGGCCATCGGGGGTGATCAGGCTCTCGCCGGCCCCCAGCTCCTCGCGGGCCGCCCAGGCCGCCTCGCGGTCCGCGACGCAGCGGATCCCGGCCAGCCACTGGCCGGCGGCCCCGGCGCCGCGCACCCGGGCCGCCAGGCTGTCGGCCGGGGCAGGCGAGGCCTCGGCCTCAAGCAGGCCGAGTTCGGCGTCCGGCGGCGAGGCCAGGGCCTCGCGGGCGCCGGGCAGCGACACCAGACGCGCGCGCAGCCAGGGCGCCAGCACCCAGGAGACCGCCTCCTCCCAGCCGGGCTCGACCTCGAGGGCCTCGCCGAGGCGAGGCTGCTGCGCCAGGCCATGCGCGGCCAGGTGCGCATCGAGCGCCTCGTCGTGGTCGGCCAGGGCCGCCTGGATCAGCGCCTCCAGCGAGGCCAGCTCGCCCTGCAGGGTGCTGCGCCGCTGGCGGTCGGCCTCGCGGGCCGCTTCGGCCACCCGCACCTGTTCCCGGGCGCCGTCGCGGCTGGCCTGGTGCTCGCCGCGGCGCGCCTCGAGCGCGGCCAGGCGTGCCTCGAGCTCGGCATGGCGTTCGGCCAGTTCGCGACGCTGCTCGCCCAGCCCGGCGATGTCGGGCAGCTCCTCGTGCTGCTGGCGACGGCGGCGCTCGTCGGCGGCCAGTCGCTCGAGGCGACTCTCCAGGTCGCGCAGCCGGTCCTGGGCGCGTTCGGCCTCGCGGCTCTGTTCCTGCCAGCGCTCGCCGAAGCTCTCCCAGGCGGCGTCGGCCTCCTCGGCCCGGGGCTCGGCCTCCTCCAGGGCGGCCTCCAGCTCGGCGAGCTGCTCGGCCACCTCCTCCTGTTCCGGCCCCAGGGTCTCGAGGCGCTCGTCCAGGCGGGCCAGGCGTTCACTGTCGTCGTCGCCGAGGCGGGCGAGCTCGGCGAGCTCGCTCCGGGCGGCCTCGAGGTCGCGGGCCAGCTGCTGGTCCCGGGCGCGGGTGTGCTCCAGGTCCTGCTCCAGACGGGCGATGGCGGTGGTGGTCTCGAAGAAGCGCGACTGCCGGCCGTCGAGCTCGGTAGCCAGGCGGTCATGCTCGGCGCGGGCTTCTTCCAGGCGGCTCTCGGCCTGGCGCATGCCCAGCACCTCGCGTTCCACGGCGGTCTCGAGCTCGCGGACGCGAGTCTCCTCCTCGGTCTGGCTGGCGCGCAGGGCGCGGCCGCGCAGCAGCGCCAGCTCGCCCTTCAGGCGATGCTCCTCCTGCTTGAGGGTCTGGTAGCGACGCGCCGCCTCGGCCTGGCGCTTGAGGCGCTCGAGCTGCTTGTCGAGCTCCTCGCGGATGTCCTCCAGGCGCTCCAGGTTCTCCTGGGTGCGCCGCATGCGGTTCTCGGTCTCGCGGCGCCGCTCCTTGTACTTGGAGATGCCGGCGGCCTCCTCGAGGGTCGAGCGCAGCTCCTCGGGGCGTGCCTCGATCAGCCGTGAGATCATGCCCTGGCCGATGATGGCATAGGAGCGCGGGCCCAGGCCGGTGCCCAGGAACAGGTCCGCGATGTCGCGGCGACGGCACTTCTGGCCGTTGAAGAAGTAGCTGGACTGGGCGTCGCGAGTGACCTGGCGCTTGACGGCGATCTCGGCGTACTGGGCATAGACGCCGCCCATGGCGCCGTCACGGTTGTCGAAGAGCAGTTCGATGGAGGCCAGCCCCACCGGCTTGCGGCCGGTGGAGCCGTTGAAGATGACGTCGGTCATCGACTCGCCGCGCAGGGTCTTGGCCGACGACTCGCCCATGACCCAGCGCACCGCGTCGATGATGTTGGACTTGCCGCAGCCGTTGGGGCCCACGATGGCGGTCATGTTGCCGTCGAAGGGCACGGTGACCGGGTCGACGAAGGACTTGAACCCCACCAGGCGGATCGACTTCAGGCGCATCGGCTTACTCGACGACCCGGTCGATCACCACCTCGACGGGCTCACCCTCGGTATCGCCCACCGTCGCCCCCTCGAGGGTACCAAGCAGGTCGCCGGGCTGGGGCGTGGCCTGGCCGCTCTCGGAGACGCGGACCATCAGCCGTGCCTCGTCGACCTGGGAGAGCCGTGCCTGGGGAGACATGGAGCGCGAGTCGTCGAGCACCACGGTCAGCGGCAGCTCGTCCAGCCGGGCCCGGGCCACGGCCAGCGGCGGCAACTCCCCCTCGAGGTCGCGGGCCACCACGAAGACGGTGGCGCCGTCGTCGAGCCGGCCGGCAAGCTCCTCCGCCAGGCGAACCCGGACGGCGATGCCGGGCCCCTCGGCGACGGCCTGTTCGGCCTCGTCCGGGGCGATCCCCAGGCGCTGCTGGGCGACGCGGATGCCCTGGCGCAGGGCGTCGGCAGTGTCGGGGTCGTCCATGCCGGCGATGGCCCGGCGCCAACGGTCGATGGCGGTCTCGAAGTCGCCGTTCTCGAAGGCATCGATGCCGAGCATGCCGAGCACCGTGGGCTGAGCGGGGTCGATCGCCAGCACCTCGTCGACCAGCGTCTGGACCTCGTCGGTCATCTCGCGACCGGCGGCGAAATAGCGGATCTGGGCCAGCTCGGCCAGCAGCCAGGGCTGGCGTCCCTCGAGCTCGATCAGCCGCTCCAGGGCGCGGGTGGCCTCGGCGATGCGCCCACTGTCACGGTAGAGCGGGAACAGCGCCCGCCAGACGTTGGGGTTGTCGGGCTGGCGGGCGGCCTGCCCCTCGAGCCGCTCGACCAGCATCGGCAGCGAGGCCTCGGGGTCGTTCATCACCTGCTGCTGGACCGTGTAGAGGGTGAGGTCGCCCTCCGCCCCCTCCTGGAGGTACCAGGCGAGACTGGCCAGCACCACGGCCACCATCACGACCGGCACTGCCAGCTTGCCGGACGCGGCCGGCTTCAGCGGCGCGCGCTCCAGGTGCTCGGTATCCTCGAGCAGGCTGCGCTCGAGCTCGAGGCGATCCTCCTCGAAGCGTTCCGCGTCGATGTCGCCCCGCTCGCGGGCCGCCTCCAGCGAGGCCAGTCGGCGGCGGTAGATGGCGAGGTTCTGGTCGGTCGTGCGGTCGTTGGCTTCATAGTCGCGCTGGGCGGCGCTCACGGCGGCGGCACGCCGCAGGGGGGCCACCAGCAGCCACAGGGCCGGCAGCAGCAGGACGGCAAGGGCGATCCATAGCAGGGTCATTCGGTCCTCTCGCGTTTGATCAGGGCATCCAGGCGCGCACGCTCCTCGGCGCTCAGGTCGCGGGCCGAGGTGCGCCGACGGACGCGAACCATGAACACCACCACCACGGCGCCCAGCAGCACCAGGCCCGCGGGGAGCCCCCACAGCAGCAGGGTGCGCCCCTCGAGGCGCGGATTGTAGAGCACATAGTCACCGAAGCGGTTGACCATGAAGTCGAGGATCTCCTTGTCGGAGCGGCCATCCTGGAGCTGGAGATAGACCCGTTCGCGCATGTCGCCGGCGATGGGCGAATCGGAGTCACCGATGGCCTGGTTCTCGCACTTGGGGCAGCGCAGGGTCGCGGTGAGGTCTCGGTAGCGCTGCTCGGTGACCGGGTCATCGAACTCGCGCACCTCCACCGCCGCCTGGCCCAGGGCGGGCAGCCATAACAGGAGACACAGCAGCAGTCGGGTGATCAACGCCATCTTTCCACCTCCGGCAGTATCGTCTCGCGCACGTCCTCCGGCCGGATATAGCCGGTATGGTGATAGCGGATGATGCCCTCGCGGTCGACCAGGAAGGTCTCCGGGGCACCGTAGACACCCAGGTCGAAGCCCAGGCTGCCCTCCGGGTCGAAGATGTTGACCTCGAAGGGGTTGCCGAACTCGGCGAGGAACTCGCGCCCCTTCTCGCGAGTGTCCTTGTAGTCGACCCCCACCAGACGCACGCCACGCTCGGCGAGGTCGAGCAGCTGCGGCATCTCCTGCTTGCAGGTCGGGCACCACTCGCCCCAGACGTTGACCAGGGTGACCTCGCCCTCGAGCAGCGAGGCGTCCACCACCCGCTCGGGATCCTCGAGGGTGGTGAGCTCGAAGGCCGGGAACTCGCGGGCCATCAGCGCCGAATCGCGATCGAAGGGGTTGATCGACAGCCCCATGTAGAGGAAGGCACCGAGCACCAGGAAGCCGACCAGCGGCAGCAGCAGCAGCAGGCGACGCTTCATGTGGTGGCCTCCCGGGGCGGGGCCATGGCACGCTCCGGGTCGCGGGCCGTCACGGTGCGCCGGTAGCGCCGGTCCGCCACGGCCAGCACGCCGCCGGCGGCCATCAGCAGCGCCCCGAGCCACAGCCAGCGCACGAAGGGCTTGTACTGGATGCGCATCGCCCAGCTGCCGTCCTCCAGGTCCTCGCCCATGGCCACGTAGAGGTCACGGAACAGCCCCGGGCGCAGCGCGACCTGGGTCATCGGCATGCCGCGGGCGATGTAGAGGCGCTTCTCGGGGGTCATGGTGAAGCTGCGCCGGCTGTCACCGCGGCGCACCTCGATCTCGGCGGCGTCCGCCAGGTAGTTCGGCCCGCGACGGTTGGCGAGCTCGGTCATGGTGAAGGTGTAGCCGGCCACCGCGACGCTGTCGCCCACGCCCATGCGCACGTTGCGCTCGATGGCGTAGTTGGAGACCACGGTGACGCCGATGATGGTCACCGCGATACCCAGGTGGCCGAGGATCATCCCCCAGTAGGCCAGGGAGAGGCGCCTGAGGCCGGCCAAACGGCCGGCGGAGTGGCGGGACTTGGCCCAGAGGTCGCGGGCCATGGGCAGCACGATCCACAGGGCGACCGCCACCCCCAGGCTCACCTTGAGGTTCCACTCGCCGCGATAGAGCAGCGGCGCGACCGCGCCGATCACCAGGGCCGCCAGGCCGGCGAGCCAGCTGCGCCGGAAGAGGTCGCGGGCCGGGGTATGCTTCCAGCGTGCCAGGGGGCCCAGCCCCATGAACAGGCAGAGCACCACCGTCAGCGGCACGAAGAGCGCATTGAAGTAGGGCGGGCCCACGCTGATCTTGCCCAGGTTCAGGGCGTCAAGCAGCAGCGGGTAGACCGTGCCGAGCAGCACCGTGACGGTCATGATCACCAGCAGGATGTTGTTGATCAACAGCAGGGCGTCACGGGAGAGCCAGCTGAAGCCCACCTGGTGGCTGACGCGCGGGGCGCGCAGCGCGAACAGCAGCAGCGAGAGCCCCACGGTGATGCCCAGCAGCACCAGGATGAAGAGCCCGCGGGAGGGGTCGTTGGCGAAGGCATGCACCGAGGTGAGTACCCCCGAGCGCACCAGGAAGGTGCCCATCAGCGACAGCGAGAAGGTCATGATCGCCAGCAGCACCGTCCAGCTCTTGAAGGACCCCCGCTTCTCGGTCACCGCCAGGGAGTGGATCAGCGCCGTGCCGGCCAGCCAGGGCAGCAGCGAGGCGTTCTCGACCGGGTCCCAGAACCACCAGCCGCCCCAGCCCAGCTCGTAGTAGGCCCACCAGCTGCCCAGGGCGATGCCCACGGTGAGAAAGGCCCAGGCGATGTTGGTCCAGGGACGCGCCCAGCGGGTCCAGGCCGCATCCAGGCGCCCCCCCAGCAGGGCGGCGATGGCGAAGGCAAAGACCACCGAGAAGCCCACGTAGCCCATGTAGAGCATCGGCGGGTGGACGATCAGGCCGAAGTCCTGCAGCAGCGGATTGAGGTCGGCCCCATCCTGGGGGACGTTGGGCAGCAGCCGTTCGAAGGGGTTGGAGGTGATCAGCACGAAGGCCAGGAAGCCGACGCTGACCAGCCCCATCACGCCCATCACCCGGGCCAGCATGTCGCGGGGAAGCTCCCGCGAGAAGCGGCTCACCGCGAAGCTCCAGGCGGCCAGGATCAGGCTCCACAGCAGCACCGAGCCCTCGTGGTTGCCCCACACGGCGCTGGCCTTGTAGTACCAGGGCAGCATCGAGTTGGAGTTGTTGGCCACGTTGGCCACGCTAAAGTCGTCGAGCAGGTAGCTGGCGGTCAGGCAGGCGTAGGCAATGGCCAGGAAGAGGAACTGGCCGGTGGCCATGGGACGCGCGTAGGCCATCCACAGCGGGCGACGCGTGGCCGCCCCGGCGAGCGGCATCACCCCCTGGACCAGCGCCATCAGCAGGGCAATGATCAGGGCGTAGTGGCCGATTTCAGGGATCATCAGGGTCTGCATTGGCACTCCGTTCAATTGGTCCGGCCGTCGCCGCCGTCGTCCGCCTGGGCTTCCATCCGCTTGCCCACCTCGGCGGCCTTGGCCTGGTAGTCCTCCGGCGCGTAGCCGGCCTCCTCCAGTGCCTGGGCCACCTCGGGGGGCATGTAGTTCTCGTCGTGACGCGCCAGCACCTGATCGGCCCGTAGCCAGCCCTCCTGCTGGAGCTCGCCAACCACCACCACGCCCTGCCCCTCGCGGAACAGGTCGGGCAGGATGCCGCTGTAACGCACCTCGAGGTCGTCGACATAGTCGGTAACGGTGAAGCTCACCTCGAGGCTCTCCTTGTCGCGATCCACCGTGCCCTCCTTGACCATGCCGCCGGCCCGGATCTGCCGCTCCAGGGGGGCATCCCCGGCGGCGATCTGCACCGGACTGAAGAAGAGGTTGATGTTGCTGCGCAGGGCGTAGAGGGTCAGGCCCACGGCGATGGCCGTCAGGGAGACCAGCCCCAGGATCACGAACAGCTTCTGCTTGCGTTTAGCTCTCACGGGCATGGCCCTCTTGATGTGAAACCGGTGTCGCGGCGGTGCCCGATGCGCCATGGTGCTGCGCGCGGCGCGCCCGGCGCCGCAGGTCGCGCAGCAGCGCTCGCCGCTCGGCGCGGGCATGCAGCACCACCCCTGCCAGCAGCAGCCCGGTGACGCCCCAGGCCGCCCAGACGTAGACGCCATGGCCGCCCATGGCCAGGAAGGCCGACAGGGAATCGAATGCCATCAGCTAACCTCCCCGGCCAGCTCGCGCACCCAGCGCTTGCTCGCTTCGCGGCGCAGGATCTCGCTGCGGGTGCGCATCAGGGTCAGTGCGATGAAGAAGCAGTAGAAGCCCAGCACCATGATCAGCAGCGGCGCCCACATCTCCAGCGGCATGGCCGGACGCGAGGTGACGCTGAAGGTGGCCGGCTGGTGCAGGGTGTACCACCAGTCCACCGAGTACTTGATGATGGGAATGTTGATCACGCCGACCATGGCCAGCACCGAGGCGGCCCGGGAGGCGCTGTCGCGGCTGGCGAAGGCGCCACGCAGGGCGATGACGCCGAAATAGAGGAACAGCAGGATGAGCATCGAGGTGAGGCGCGCGTCCCACATCCACCAGGTGCCCCAGGTCGGCACGCCCCACACCGCGCCGGAGAACAGTGCCACGAAGGTCATGGCGGCGCCCAGCGGAGCCATCATCGCCGCCGCCATGTCGGCGATCTTGATCTTCCAGACCATGAAGATGACACCGGCCACCGCCATGCTGACGAAGATCGACTGGGCCAGGAAGGCCGCCGGCACGTGCACGTAGATGATGCGGAAGCTGTTGCCCTGCTGGTAGTCCGCCGGGGCGAAGGCCAGCCCCCAGGCGCTGCCGACCAGGATCAGCACTGCCGCCGCCCCCCAGAACCAGGGCTGCAGGCGCGCGCTGATGGCGTAGAACCACTTGGGGGAGCCGAGCTTGTGTATGAAGGCCCACATGCCGATTGTCGTCCTCAACCGTTGATACTGATGCGCAGCGACGCCGCGATCGCCCAGGGGGCGAGGCTCAGCGCCGCTGCCAGGAGCGCACCCAGGATGGCCAGGTGCGCGGAGACGCCATCGCCGAGGATGGCCGCCTGCACGGCCCCGGCGCCGAAGATCAGCACCGGTATGTAGAGGGGCAGCACCAGCAGCGAGAGCAGCACGCCGCCCCGCGCGAGCCCCACGGTCAGCGCCGCTCCGATGGCCCCGATCAGGCTCAGGCTGGCGCTACCCAGCGCCAGCGACAGCGCCAGCACCGCATAGCTGCCCGCCGGCAGCGACAGCATGATGCCCAGCAGCGGTGCCATCAGCGCCAGCGGCAGACCGGTGAGCAGCCAGTGCACCGCCACCTTGGCCAGCGCCAGCGCCGGCAGCGGCTGGGGTGAGAGCAGCAACTGCTCCAGGGAGCCGTCGTCATAGTCGCTGCGAAACAGGCTGTCCAGGGAGAGCAGCGCCGCGAGCAGCGCCGCCACCCACAGCAGGCCCGGGGCGATGGTCGCCAGCAGTTCCGGGTCCGGCGAGATGCCGATCGGGAACAGGGTGATCACCAGGGCGAAGAACACCAGCGGATTGAGCACCTCGCTGCGCCGGCGCATCATCAGCACCAGGTCACGCTTCAGCGTCGCTCGGATTGCGACCCCGGCACCGCCCTCGGGTTCCCGGAACAGCGGCATGTCAGCCGGCTCCTGCCCCAGGCGTGACTCAGAGTGCGGCATCGTCCCCCCCCTGCCCCAGCCGGATGCGGCGCAACACCGGAGAGTCGGCCAGCTCGTGGTGGGTGGTGACCAGCACGCAGCCGCCGCGCCGGGCATGGGCCGCCAGGCGACCCTCGAGGGCCGCCACGCCGTCGCGGTCGATGGCGGTGAAGGGCTCGTCAAGCACCCACAGCGGACGCGGGATCAGCTCCAGCCGGGCCAGGGCCACCCGGCGCTGCTGGCCGGCAGAGAGCTGGCCAGCGGGCAGGTCCTCGAAGCCGGCGAGCCCCACGGACGCCAGGGCGGCGAAGCGCGCGGCCTCGTCATCGGGCTCGCCCGCCAGGGCCTGGTACCAGGCCAGGTTCTCCAGCGGCGTCAGTGCCGCCTTGACCCCCGGCGCATGACCCAGGTAGAGCAGGTTGGCCAGGAAGTCCTGGCGCGTGCGCCGCATGGGATGGTTGTTCCAGTAGAGCTCGCCCTGGAAGTCGGCCAGCTGCCCGGAAAGGATCTTCAGCAGGGTGGTCTTGCCGCTGCCGTTGGGGCCTTCCACTCGCACGATCTCGCCGGCGTGGATGTCCAGGTCAAGGTCCCGGAACAGCCAGCGATCGTCCCGCTCACAGGCCAGCTTTCGGGCTTGCAGACGCAGGCTCAAGGCACTCTCCCGGCATGGGTAATTTCGCCCGGAACTCTACACGGAAAGGGCCCTGGCTACCAGTCGCGGCGGCTGCGTCAGCCGGTCGCACTTGCCCTGGATCAAGGCTTGCGTGGACAGCCATCCCTTGCCAGATTCCGGCCCGCTGCTATGCTCGTGAAACACTGTATGTATCGACAGTTTTCGACGACAGGGGAGACATCGCATGCCCAACGTCACAGCGCAGTACCTGGAACGCCGCCCCAACCTCCCACTGGCCCGCACCTGGGCGGCCATCGAGCCCGACGACCTGACCGAGATCCCGCTGCTCGGCCGCGTCTCGGCGGGCATGCCCATCGAGGCCTGCCCCGAGGCCGGCAGCATCCAGGTGCCCACCCAGATGGTGCGCCGCAACACCTATGCCCTGCGGGTACGCGGCGACTCCATGGTCGATTGCAACATCTTCGACGGGGATGTGATCATCATCGAGCGTCGCGAGAGCGCCGAGAACGGCGAGACCGCCGTGGTGATGATCAACGACCAGGAGGTCACCCTGAAGAAGCTCTACATCGAGAAGTCGGGCGTTCGCCTGCAGCCCGCCAACGAGCGCATGGCCCCCATCTACCTGCGCAACGACGACATCCAGGTGATCGGCCTGGTGATGGGCGTGGTGCGCCAGGCAGAGCTGGCCGCCTGATGCGCTATGCCGTTCCCGATGTCCCTGCGGGACGCTGGCAGGAGAGCGAACTGGAGGTGGAGAGGAGCCGCTTCATCACCTGGCTATGCCATGCGCCGAATACCGCCGCCTTCGAAGCGCTGCTGGCCGAGGCGCGCCGCACCCACCCCAACGCCAGCCACCACTGCAGTGCCTTCATCGCCGGCCCGCCCGGCGAGCAGACCGCCAACGGCTTCTCCGACGATGGAGAACCCGGCGGCACCGCCGGGCGCCCCATGTTCCAGGTGCTGGAGGGCGCGAGCCTGGGCCAGATCGGCTGCGTGGTGACCCGCTACTTCGGCGGCACCAAGCTCGGCACCGGCGGCCTGGCACGCGCCTACTCCCGCGCCGTCGCCGAGGGCCTGGAGGCCCTGCCGCGCCGCACGGTGGTCGAACGCACCCCGCTGCGCCTGCGGGTCGACTTCGCCGGCGAGGCCGAGGCCCGCGCCTGGCTGGCCGAGCAGGAGGTGCCGGTCGAGCAGGCCGACTACGCTGCCGATGGGGTAGTGCTCAGGGTGGGCTGGCCCAGCGACGCCCCCACCGACCTGTCCGCCCTCGAGACACGCCTGCGCGGACGGCTGGCACTGCTGGACGATTGAGCCACCATCACGACGAACGGCGCCCGAAGGCGCCGTTCCGATTCCGCGGGATCCTGCCGATCAGGCCAGGTACTTGATCATCACCCCGGCGGCCACCGCGGAGCCGATCACCCCGGCCACGTTGGGCCCCATGGCGTGCATCAGCAGGAAGTTGTGGGGGTTAGCCTCGAGCCCCACCTTGTTGGAGACCCGCGCCGCCATCGGCACCGCCGAGACACCCGCCGAGCCGATCAGCGGATTGATCGGCATCTTGCTCATCAGGTTCATCAGCTTGGCCATCAGCACCCCGGCGGCGGTGCCGATGCCGAAGGCCACGATGCCCAGCCCCAGGATGCCCAGGGTCTCCAGGGCCAGGAAGCTGTCGGCCATCAGCTTCGAGCCCACCGAGAGCCCCAGGAAGATGGTCACGATGTTGATCAGCGCGTTCTGGGCGGTGTCGGAGAGCCGCTCCACCACCCCGCACTCGCGCATCAGGTTGCCGAAGCAGAACATCCCCAGCAGCGGCGCGGCATCCGGCAGGAAGAAGGCCACCAGCAGCAGGATCGCGATCGGGAAGACGACCTTCTCGAGCTTCGACACCGGACGCAGCTGGGTCATGGTGATCTCCCGCTCCTTCTTGCTGGTCAGCAGCTTCATGATCGGCGGCTGGATCAACGGGACCAGCGCCATGTAGGCGTAGGCGGCCACGGCGATGGCGCCCAGCAGCTCCGGCGCCAGCACGCTCGACACATAGATCGAGGTGGGGCCGTCGGCGCCGCCGATGATGCCGATGGCGGCGGCCTGGTTGAGCGAGAAATCCATCACCCCCAGCGCGGAGAGCCCCACGGCGCCGAACAGGGTGGCGAAGATGCCGAACTGCGCCGCCGCGCCCAGGAACAGCGTGCGGGGATTGGCCAGCAGCGGGCCGAAGTCGGTCATCGCCCCCACGCCCATGAAGATCACCAGCGGGGCGATGCCCGAGGCGATAGCCACCGTGTAGAAGCTGTAGAGCATGCCGTCGCCGTAGCCGACGCCGACCGCCACGTCGCGGGCGGCACGCAGCTCCTCCGGTGCCGCCCCGTCATGGGCCAGCCCCTTGAGCGTCTCGCGCCATGTCTCGACATCGGCCAGCGGATCCAGGCTCGCCCCCAGGGCGGCCCCGAGTTGCTGCAGCACGGCGGGCCTCGCCACTTCGATGGCCTGATCCAGCGCCGACAGCGCCAGCCCCGCCTCGGGAATGTTGGCGAGGATACCGCCGAAGCCGATCGGCACCAGCAGCAGCGGCTCGAACTTCTTGGCCATGGCCAGATAGAGCAGCAACAGCCCCACCAGGATCATCACGACCTGGCCCACATTCAGGTTGTAGAGCCCCGAGCCGGTCCACAGCGTCAGTAGTTTCTCCGTCATGGGACCTTCCTCAGAGCTCGATCAGGACATCACCGACGGCGACGCTATCGCCCTCGCTGACATTGACGGCAGAGACGGTGCCGGCGCCGGTGGCGCGCACCTCGGTCTCCATCTTCATGGCCTCGAGGATGATCACCACGTCCCCCTCCTCGACGCTGTCGCCCTCGCGCACGTTGACCTTGAAGATGTTGCCGGCCAGCGGCGCGTTGATCGTCTCGCCGCTGGCGGCCGGCGCGGCCTCCGACGGGGCGGGAGCGGCCTGCTCCTGGACGGCACCGACCTCGCCGCCCTCGGCGACCTCGACCACGTAGGCCTTGCCGTTGACCTTGACGGTATAGGTCTCGGGGCCGGCCGGCGCCGTGCCCTGAGTCGCCGGTGCCTTGGCCTCTGCTTTCGCGGGCAGGCGGGCGCTGGCGCCTGGAGCCTCTTTACCCGGTGCCTGGGGCGCCGGCTCGAAGGCGTCGGGGTTATCGCGGTTCTTGAGGAACTTCAGGCCGATTTGCGGGAAGAGCGCATAGGTGAGCACGTCATCGATCTCGCGCTCGCCCTCGGCCAGGCGAATGCCCTCGGCCCTGGCCTTCTCCTTGAGCTCGGCGGTCAGCTTGTCCATCTCGGGGCTGAGGTTGTCGGCCGGGCGACAGGTGATCGGTTCGCCCCCCTCCAGCACGCGCGCCTGCAGCTCCTTGTTGAACGGCGCCGGGGCGGCACCGTACTCGCCCTTGAGCAGCGCCTGGACCTCCTTGGAGATCGACTTGTAGCGCTCCCCCATCATCACGTTCATCACCGCCTGGGTGCCGACGATCTGCGAGGTGGGGGTGACCAGCGGGATAAAGCCCAGGTCCTCGCGCACGCGCGGGATCTCCTTGAGCACGTCGTCGAGCTTGTCGCCGGCGCCCTGCTCCTTGAGCTGGCCCTCCATGTTGGTGAGCATGCCGCCCGGCACCTGGGCGATCAGGATGCGCGAGTCGATGCCCTTGAGCGAGCCCTCGAAGGCGGCGTACTTCTTGCGCACCTCGCGGAAGTAGGCGGCGATCTCCTCGAGCAGCTCGAGGTCCAGGCCGGTGTCGCGCTCGGTGCCCTGGAGAATGGCCACCACCGACTCGGTGGGGCTGTGGCCGTAGGTCATGGACATCGAGGAGATGGCGGTGTCGACGTTGTCGATGCCCGCCTCGGCGGCCTTGAGGGCAGTGGCGGTGGACATGCCGGTGGTGGCGTGGCACTGCATGTGGATGGGGATATCCACCGCCTTCTTGAGCTTGGTGACCAGCTCATAGGCGTCGTAGGGCTTGAGCAGGCCTGCCATGTCCTTGATGGCCAGGGAATCGGCGCCCATGGCGGCGATGGTCTTGCCGAGTTCGACCCAGCCATCCAGGGTATGCACCGGGCTCACGGTATAGGAGAGCGTGCCCTGAGCGTGGCCCTCGACCTTGCGTACCGCCTGGATGGCCCGCTCCAGGTTGCGCGGGTCGTTCATGGCATCGAAGACGCGGAAGACATCGACGCCATTGGTCTTGGCCCGCTCGACGAAGCGGTCGACCACGTCATCGGCGTAGTGGCGGTAGCCGAGCAGATTCTGGCCGCGCAGCAGCATCTGCTGGGGGGTGTTGGGCATGGCCGCCTTCAACGCCCGTATCCGCTCCCACGGATCCTCGCCGAGGTAGCGGATACAGGCGTCGAAGGTGGCCCCGCCCCAGGACTCCAGCGACCAGAAGCCGACGCGGTCGAGCTTCTCGGCGATGGGCAGCATGTCATCGAGGCGCATGCGGGTGGCGAACAGCGACTGGTGGGCATCGCGCAGGACGACATCGGTGATGCCAAGCGGGCGTGTCTTGTCAGTCATGGTCGTGACCTTGTCGTGTTGGATGAAAGGGGAAAGGGGGAGCGGTCGCCTCAGCGACGGTGGCGGCGGCGATAGCGATGCACCGCGGCGGTGATGGCGACCATCACGTCATCGTCCTGGCGAGGCGCCGGCGGGCGGCGATTGCCGGTCGCGGCAGGGGCGGGCGGCTCGGGGAAGAAGCGACCGATGACCTTGGACATCAGGGTGGTGACGATCACCAGCACGGTAAGAAAAACAAAGACAAAGCCCATGCCGAGGCCCATCAGGGCAAGCCCTTCATTGAGCAGCTGCGAGTCCTGCATGCGAGTTCTCCTGTTTCTTGCGCATAGTTGGCCTCGATCTCACGAGAAAAACCGGCTTGCGCATTTTTTAGGATGCTATAACCTGCCACATCCCCGACAGATTGCAATGGCGTCATGGTGGAAGTCAGCGTTGTTAATTTACTACATAACGGGCGGATCGGCCTAGCACCCATGGAAGGGGTCATCGATGCGGTGACCCGCGACCTGCTGACCCGCACTCCCGGTTTCGACTGGGTGGTGACCGAGTTCGTGCGCGTGGTGGACGCCCGACTGCCGCCCCGCGTCTTCCACCGCCACTGCCCGGAACTGGCGCGCCCTGGCATCACCACGCCGAGCGGCGTCCCCGTGCAGCTGCAACTGCTTGGCTCCGACCCCGAGGCCTTGGCGGCCAATGCTCGCCAGGCCCTGCGTCTCGGCGCCACCGGCCTGGATCTCAATTTCGGCTGTCCGGCCAAGCTGGTCAACCGTCACGATGGCGGCGCCTCGCTGCTGCGTGACCCGCGACGGGTTCATGCCGCCGTGTCGGCGGTGTCCCGCGCCGTGGGCGACGCGATCCCGGTCACGGCCAAGATCCGTCTGGGCTTCTCCGATCGCCGCCTGGCCCTGGCCTGCGCCCTCGCCACCCAGGACGCCGGCGCCCGGCAGCTGGTGGTCCATGGCCGCACCCGCGACGAGGGCTACCGTCCTCCTGCCCACTGGGAGTGGATCGGCCGCATCCGTCAGCGCCTCTCCATTCCGGTGGTCGCCAACGGCGACATCTGGTCCCTGGAGGACTACTGGAAGGCCCGTACCCTCTCCGGGTGTCGCGACGTGATGCTCGGCCGCGGCGCCCTGGCTGATCCCTGGCTGGCGGCGCGCATCCGCCACTGGCAGGCGACGGGGGAGCGATTGCCCGACACGCCCTGGCGGGCCCGGGCGCAAATCCTCGCCGACTTTGCTGCATTGCAGCGTAGCACACTTCCGGCGCGTGTCGTCACTGCCCTGGTCAAGCAGTGGCTCAACCATATGCGCCAGCGCGACCCCGAGGCGGCCCGCCGCTTCCAGGCCGTGAAACGCCTGCGCGAGCTGGACGCCCTGCTCGCGGGCCTCGAGCCTCCCGAGGCCGCCATCCGACCCCCTATCCCCGTTCGCTCCCCCCATCGGAGCGCGACGGCCTGACGACGGATCACCAGAAGGCGACAGCCCCGCGAAGACGGGCATAAAAAAGAGGCGCTCGTCGCATCACGACGGCGCCTCAAACGATCGCAGGGCCGGCATGCGAGGAACGCCGACCCGGCTAGCAGAACGCAGGACATTGGGCACAGCGGGCCCAGAAAGCAGAAGACCCGCCCTCGCAGGGAGGACGGGTCGAGATCTGGCGCGCCCGGGAGGATTCGAACCTCCGACCACCTGATTCGTAGTCAGGTACTCTATCCAGCTGAGCTACGGGCGCGTAAGGCAACGAACAATCTCGTCGCAGGGGATGAATCGGATTCATGCGCCGACCGCATCCGCAGTGAAGGTGGCGCGCCCGGGAGGATTCGAACCTCCGACCACCTGATTCGTAGTCAGGTACTCTATCCAGCTGAGCTACGGGCGCTTGACCTTCGCGTGACGACAATGGCGGAGAGGGAGGGATTCGAACCCTCGAAGAGGCTATAAACCCCTTACTCCCTTAGCAGGGGAGCGCCTTCAGCCACTCGGCCACCTCTCCCTCATCGACACGGTGCGTATCCTACCGTTTTAGAAGGCCATTGTCCAGCGACCCGGGCGATTTTTCGCCATGGCCCCGCGATGGCGCTCCCGCCCCGATCACCGGCCGCGTGCTAGTCATCGCTCTCGAGGCCGGAATCGGCCTTCTCGCGCTGGATGCGCTGGTAGATCTCCTCGCGATGCACGGCGACATCCTTGGGGGCATTGACGCCGATGCGAACCTGATTGCCCTTGACGCCAAGGACGGTCACGGTGATGTCGTCACCGATCATCAGGGTTTCGCCGACACGGCGGGTCAGGATGAGCATGACTGATCTCCTTCTCAGACTTCTGGCTACGGGATGCTCGCCGGCAGGGACGACGAAGTTACATTGTGCGACAAGTCGTCGTCCCTGACCAATGGCGCCGACCCATGAGACGCCCGCACCACGTTGAAAGGAAGCCCTGTGGCACGGGTGTCGTGGCCTTCCCTACAAGCGTAGAAGCTGTCGTCGCCCCGAGGGAGCCTTATTCGGCGGCGATATCGCTCTTGTCGAGGCCGAAGGCCTTGTGCAGCGCCTTGACCGCCAGCTCCATGTGCTTCTCGTCGATCACCACGGAGATCTTGATCTCGGAGGTGGAGACCATGCGGATGTTGATGTTCTCGTCGGCCAGCACGCGGAAGAACTTCGAGGCCACGCCAGCGTGGGAGCGCATGCCCACCCCGACCAGCGAGACCTTGGCGATGTTGTCGTCACCGCGCAGCTCGCCGCCGCCCAGGTCGGGGATCACCTGCTCCTGGAGGATCTTCATGGTCTGCTTGTAGTCGCCCTTGGCCACCGTGAAGGTGAAGTCGGTGTAGTCACCGGCCGGCGCCACGTTCTGGACGATCATGTCGACCTCGATGTTGGCATCGGCGATCGGCCCCAGGATGCGCGAGGCGACACCCGGCACGTCGGGGGTGTTGAGCAGGGTCAGCTTGGCTTCGTTGGCGGTGAAGGCGATACCGGAGATCAGCGGTTCTTCCATGGAATCCTCGTCTTGGTCGGAGTCTGCAACGATCAGGGTGCCGGGGCCATCCTCGAAGCTGGACAGCACGCGCAGCGGGACATTGTACTTGCCGGCGAACTCGACGGCGCGAATCTGCAGGACCTTGGAGCCTAGGCTCGCCAGTTCCAGCATCTCCTCGACCGTGATGCTGTCGAGGCGCTTGGCCCGGGAGACAACGCGGGGGTCGGTGGTATAGACACCGTCGACGTCGGTATAGATCTGGCACTCGTCAGCCTTCAGCGCCGCCGCCAGCGCCACGCCGGTGGTATCGGAGCCGCCGCGGCCGAGGGTGGTGATGTTGCCCTCCTCATCGACGCCCTGGAAACCGGCGACCACCACCACCTGACCGTCGTCCAGGTCGGCCTGCAGCTCATCGGTCTCGATGCGCTGGATGCGCGCCTTGGTGTAGGCACTGTCGGTGCGGATGCCCACCTGGGAACCGGTGTAGGAGGTCGCCGGCACGCCGATCTTGTGAAGAGCCATGGCCAGCAGCGAGATGGTCACCTGCTCGCCGGTGGAGACCAGCATGTCCATCTCGCGCGGCGTCGGCTCGTCGTTGATCTCGTTGGCCATGCCGATCAGGCGATTGGTCTCGCCGCTCATGGCGGAGACCACGACGACGACCTGGTGGCCGTTGTCGCGAAAGCCCTTGACCTTCTCGGCCACAGCCTTGATGCGCTCCACGGAGCCCACCGAGGTGCCGCCGAATTTCTGTACGTATAGTGCCATATGCCGATTTCCCTCGTGCGTCGAGTGCGAGTCGCGCTCGGATGAGTGAAAGGTGAGTGAAGATGACGAGGGCCGGGACATCGCTGCCCCGGCCCTCGTGGTCCTTACTGGAGTCGCTCCTCGACCCAGACCGGCACGCTCGCAAGCGCGCCCGGCAGCGCCGTGACGTCGCTGCCGCCGGCCTGGGCCATGTCGGGCCGGCCACCGCCCTTGCCGCCGACCTGGGCCGCCACGTGGTTGACCAGCTCACCGGCCTTGACCCGGCCGGTCAGGTCATCGGTGACGCCGGCGATCAGGCTGACCTTGCCGGCCTCGGCGTCGCCCACGCCCAGCACCACGATGCCGGAACCGAGCTTGTTCTTGAGCTGGTCGAGCATGCCGCGCAGCTCCTTGCCGGCCACGCCCTCGAGGCGCCTGGCCAGCACCTTGACACCCTTGACCTCGTGGGCCTCATTGACCATGTCGTTGCCAGCGGCGCTGGCCAGCTTGGCCTTGAGGCGCTCGAGCTCCTTCTCCAGGGTGCGGTTGCGTTCGAGCAGCGACTCGACGCGCTCCTCGGCCTGCTCCGGCTTGGCCTTGAGGCGCTCGCCGATGCGATTCAGGCGCGCCTCCTGCTCGCGGAACCAGGCCAGCGCCCCCTCACCGGTGATCGCCTCGATGCGGCGCACGCCCGAGGCGATGCCCGCCTCGCTGACGATATGGAAGCAACCGATGTCGCCGCTGCGCGCCACATGGGTGCCGCCGCACAGCTCGATGGAGAAGTCATCGGCGCCGATGGTCAGCACCCGCACGCTGTCGGCATACTTGGCCTCGAACAGCGCTGCGGCACCCTTGGCCTTGGCCTCGTCGAGGCTCATGTGCTGGATCCGGGTCGGTGCGTTGGCGAGGATCTGCGCGTTGACCAGGCGCTCCACCTCGGCGAGCTGCTCGGCGGTCATCGGCTCGAAGTGGCTGAAGTCGAAGCGCAGCCGCTCGGGGGTGACCAGCGAGCCCTTCTGCGCCACGTGCTCGCCCAGCACCAGGCGCAGCGCCTTGTGCATCAGGTGTGTCGCGGAGTGGTTGCGCACCGTGGCCGCGCGCAGGCTGGCGTCGACCCGCGGGTGGACCTCGGCGCCCACCGCCAGCTCTCCCTCGAGCAGCACGCCATGGTGCAGATGGTGGCCACCCTGCTTCTGGGTGTCGGTGACCAGGAAGCGCCCCCCTTCCAGCTCCAGGTAGCCGGTATCGCCCACCTGGCCACCGGACTCGCCGTAGAAGGGCGTGCGGTCGAGCACCACGACGCCACGCTGCTCCGGCTCGAGCCGCGCCAGGGAATTACCCTCCCGATCCACCAGGGCGGTGACGGTGGCGCGATCCTCCAGCAGGTCGTAGCCGGTGAAGGCGGTCTCGCCCTCGAGGTCCAAGGCGGCAGCATAGTCGGCGCCGAACTGGCTGGCTGCGCGGGCCCGCTCCCGCTGGGCCTCCAGCTCGCGCTCGAAGCCGGCCTCGTCGAGGCTCACGCCACGCTCCCGGCAGACATCGGCGGTCAGGTCATAGGGGAAGCCGTAGGTGTCATAGAGCTTGAAGACCGTCTCGCCGGGCAGGGTTTCGCCCTCGAGTCCGGCCAGGGCCTCCTCGAGCAGGCCCATGCCGTGCTCCAGGGTACGGGCGAACTGCTCCTCCTCCTTGAGCAGGACGCGCTCGATCTGGTGACGCGCCTCGCGCAGCTCCGGAAACGCCTCCCCCATCTCCACGTCCAGCGCACCCACCAGCCGGTGGAAGAAGTTGCCGCGGGCGCCCAGCTTGTGGCCGTGGCGGATGGCGCGACGGATGATCCGACGCAGGACGTAGCCGCGCCCCTCGTTGGAGGGCAGCACGCCGTCGGCGATCAGGAAGGCGCAGGAGCGGATATGGTCGGCGATCACCCGCAGCGAGGGCGTGCTGGTGTCGCCGTGGCCGGTGGCACGGGCCGCCGCCTCGAGCAGATTCTGGAAGAGGTCGATCTCGTAGTTGGAGTGCACGCCCTGCATCACCGCGGCGATGCGCTCCAGGCCCATGCCGGTATCGATGGAGGGCTTGGGCAGCGGGTTCAGGGTACCGGCCGAGTCACGGTCGAACTGCATGAACACCAGGTTCCAGATCTCGATATAGCGGTCGCCGTCCTCCTCGGGGCTGCCCGGCGGGCCTCCCCACACCTCGGGACCGTGATCGAAGAAGATCTCGGAGCTCGGCCCGCAGGGGCCGGTGTCACCCATCTGCCAGAAGTTGTCCTCGTCGAGCTTGGAGAAGCGCTCGGGGTCGATGCCCATCTCGTCCTTCCAGATGCGCTCGGCCTCGTCGTCGCTGACGTGCACGGTGACCCACAACTTCTCCCTGGGCAGGCCCAGGGTCTCGGTGAGGAACTCCCAGGCAAAGCGGATGGCATCACGCTTGAAGTAGTCGCCGAAGCTGAAGTTGCCCAGCATCTCGAAGAAGGTGTGGTGGCGCGCCGTATAGCCGACGTTGTCGAGGTCGTTGTGCTTGCCGCCGGCGCGCACGCAGCGCTGGGACGAGGCCGCGCGCACGTAGGGGCGGGGGTCACGACCCAGGAAGACGTCCTTGAACGGCACCATGCCGGCATTGGTGAACAGCAGGGTCGGGTCGTTGCCGGGAACCAGTGAGCTGGAGGGCACGACGGTATGGCCGTGCGCCTCGAAGTAACTCAGAAAGGCCTGTCTGATGTCTGCGCTTTTCATGGGGTATCCGTGGCGATGAACGGGGTGACCCGGCGGGCGACGCTGGCTCGAGGCGGCCACCACTGCGCCCCTTCTGCGGGCGCTTCGTGGTGCCGCGGGGTGCCACCCGGGGCGTTCGCAAAGGGAGCCATTATAGCGCAGTTGTCAAGGGACTGAAGGGGCGGTCTGTCCCGGCCAGGGTTATCGCAAATAGCGGTGCCGCTCGAGGCTAATCCGGCGCCGAATCCCAGGCGTGCTCCAGGGCGTGGCGCACCTGCTCGAAATCGAAGCCGCGCTGGGCCAAGAAGCGCTCGCGGCGAGCGCACTCGCGAGGCGTATCGCCGGGTCCCGTGAAGCGCCGCGCGAGCGCCGCGCAGGCCAGGGCGAACCAGTCGCCCTCGCCGGCCTGCTCGCTCTCGGCGAAGGCGTGACGGATCTCCTCCCGGCCAAGGCCGCGTCGCTCCAGCTCCAGCCGGATCTTCAGCGGCCCCTGGCCGCGCAGGATGCGTGAGCGCAGGAAGCTCTCGGCGAAGCGGGCGTCAGACTGCAGACCCTGCTCGGCCAACTCGTCGAGGCACTCGGCGATGCGCTCGGGCGCGTGCCCCTTGGCCGCCAGGCGCTCGGCCAGCTCCCGGCGCGAGTGCTCGCGTCGGGCCAGCAGGCGGACGGCATCGTCGCGAGGCGACGACTCGCCGCCGCCGGAGGGCTGTCCAAGCATGGCTCAGGGCTGGTCGTCGTCGCGGCCGGCCTCGGCGGTGACCGCCTCGTCCACGGCCTGTTCCTTTTCCTTCTTGGGCTCCACCGGGGCGAGCAGCTGGGTGCGGATCTGGCTCTCGATCTCCTCCATCACCGCCGGGTTGTCCTCGAGGAACTGGGCGGCGTTGGCCTTGCCCTGGCCGATCTTGTTGCCCTGGTAGCTGTACCAAGCCCCCGCCTTGTCGATCAGCTTGCACTGCACGCCCAGGTCGACCACCTCCCCGGCATGGTAGATCCCCTTGCCGTAGAGGATCTGGAACTCGGCCTGGCGGAACGGGGGCGCGACCTTGTTCTTGACCACCTTGACCCGGGTCTCGTTGCCGGTGACCTCATCACCCTGCTTGACCGAGCCGGTACGGCGGATGTCCAGGCGCACGCTGGAGTAGAACTTGAGCGCATTGCCGCCGGTGGTGGTCTCGGGGCTGCCGAACATCACGCCGATCTTCATGCGGATCTGGTTGATGAACACCACCATGCAGTTGGCGTTCTTGATGTTGCCGGTGATCTTGCGCAGGGCCTGGGACATCAGGCGTGCCTGCAGGCCGACGTGGGAGTCACCCATCTCGCCCTCGATCTCGGCCCGCGGGGTCAGCGCCGCGACCGAGTCGATGATGATCACGTCGACGCCGCCGGAGCGCACCAGCATGTCGCAGATCTCGAGGGCCTGCTCGCCGGTATCCGGCTGGGAGACCAGCAGGTCGTCGAGGTTGACGCCGAGCTTCTCGGCATAGCTCGGATCCAGGGCGTGCTCGGCATCGATGAAGGCGCAGGTCTTGCCCTGCTTCTGGGCCTGGGCAATTACCGAGAGGGTCAGGGTGGTCTTGCCCGAGGATTCGGGACCGAAGATCTCGACCACCCGACCCAGCGGCAGACCGCCGATCCCCAGGGCGATGTCCAGGCCCAGCGAGCCGGTAGAGACCGAGGGCATCACCACGCGCGGGGCATCGCCCAGGCGCATCACGGTGCCCTTGCCGAACTGGCGGTCGATCTGGGAGAGGGCGGCATCCAGCGCCTTGCTGCGATTTTCGTCCTGAGCCATATAAGGAACTCCTGAGAGGTAGCGAATGGGACGTAGCAAATGAGAGTAACGATGGCCGGCAACCACTGTATGACTGCACAGTAGTATGGCGAAAAAATCCCGGCGCGACCAGCACCGCCGACACGATGCCGCCGGCCGATGAGCGGTCAGGCAGGCTCGAGCCGCCGCACCAGGCCGACCAGCGCCTCGCGCACGGCCTGCTCGCGCACGGCCGCCCGGTCACCCGCGAGGTGGTGGCACTCCGCCTCGGCCCGTTCGGCATCGCCCCAGGCCAGCCAAACGGTGCCCACCGGCTTGTCGGGACTGCCGCCGCCAGGACCGGCTACCCCGCTGATCGCCACGCCGAGCCCGGCGCCGCTGTCGCGACAGGCGCCGGCCACCATCGCCTCGACGACCGCGCGGCTCACCGCCCCATGCTCGGCCAGCAGTGCCTCGGGCACGCCCAGCAGCCGGGTCTTGGCACCATTGGCATAGGTCACGTAGCCGGTCTCGAACCAGTCGGAGCTGCCGGCCACGGCGGTGATGGCGCTGGCCACCCCACCCCCGGTGCAGGACTCCGCGGCGGTGACCGTGATGCCCCGCTCCCTGCAACGCTGTCCCAGCCGCTCGGCGAGGGCCACGAGGTCGAGATCGGCCAGGCGGGAGGCGCGGGTAGGCATGGCATGACTCCTGGATATTCGCAGCGGCCGAGGCGACGTCGGCCGCGCGTGAGCGATGACTTTTCCGTACAATAACGGCTTTGTCAGCGACATGCATGGCGCATTCGACGCCAGCCATCCGTCATCCGCCAGAGCAGGAACCCGATGTCACAGGCCAGTGCCCAGCATACCCCCATGATGAGCCAGTACCTGAAGATCAAGCGCGAGCACCCAGACGTGCTGCTCTTCTATCGCATGGGCGACTTCTACGAGCTGTTCCATGAGGATGCCCGGCGTGCCGCCGCCCTGCTCGACATCACCCTGACCCAGCGTGGCCAGTCCGCCGGCAAGCCGATTCCCATGGCCGGCGTGCCCTACCACAGCGCCGAGGGCTATCTGGCCCGCCTGGTGGCCGCCGGCGAGTCGGTGGCGATCTGCGAGCAGATCGGCGACCCGGCCACCAGCAAGGGGCCGGTGGAGCGCCGCGTGGTGCGCATCGTCACCCCCGGCACCCTCTACGACGAGGCGCTGCTGGATGCCCGCCGCGACAACCTGCTGGTCGCCGTGGCCCCGCTCGGCGAGCGCTGGGGGCTGGCCTGGCTGGAGCTCTCCAGCGGCCGCTTTAACGTGCTCGAGGTCGAGGGCGAGGGCGAGATGCTTGCCGAACTGCAGCGCCTCGACCCCGCCGAGCTGCTGGTGGCCGAGAGCCTGGCCCTGCCGAGCGCCCTGGAGGGGCGCCGTGGCCTGCGTCGCCAGAATGACTGGCTGTTCGACCTCGAGAGCGCGACGCGCACCCTGTGCGACCAGTTCCAGGTCCAGGACCTGCGCGGCTTCGGCTGCGCCCACCTGGAGGCCGCCATCACCGCCGCCGGGGTGCTGGTCGACTATGCCCGGGACACCCAGCGCACGGCCCTGCCCCATGTCACCGCCATCGGCGTGGAGAGCCGCGACGACGCCGTAGTGATCGATGCCGCCAGCCGTCGCAACCTGGAGATCGACGTCAACCTCGGCGGCAGCGCCGACAACACCCTGGCCAGCGTGCTCGACACCACCGCCACAGCCATGGGCTCGCGGCTGCTCAAGCGCTGGCTCAACCGCCCGCTGCGCGACCGCGCCCAGGTCGGTGGCCGCCAGGCGGCGGTGGCGCTGCTGCTCGACGATGAGGGCTTCATCGCGCTGCGCGAGTCGCTCAAGGCGATCGGCGACGTGGAACGCATCCTGGCCCGGGTGGCCCTCTACAGCGCGCGACCGCGCGACCTGGCCCGCCTGCGCGACGCCCTGGTCGCCCTGCCCGAGCTCCAGGCCGACCTCGCGGCCTACGGCGAGGGCAGCACGCTGGACGAGCTCCGCCAGCATATCCACCCCTTCCCGGCGCTGGCCGACACCCTGACCCGCGCCCTGGTGGAGAACCCGCCGGTGGTGATCCGCGACGGCGGGGTGATCGCCGAGGGTTTCGACGCCGAGCTCGACGAGCACCGCGGGCTCGCCGAGCACGCCGGCGACTACCTGATCCGCCTGGAGACCCGGGAGCGCGAGCGGACCGGACTGCCCGGCCTCAAGGTGGGCTACAACCGGGTCCACGGCTACTACATCGAGATTCCCCGGGCCCAGGCCCGGGACGCCCCCGTCGACTATGTCCGCCGCCAGACCCTGAAGAACGCCGAACGCTTCATCATTCCCGAGCTCAAGGAGTTCGAGGACAAGGCCCTCTCGGCGAAGTCCCGCGCCCTGGCCCGGGAGAAGCTGCTCTACGACGGCCTGCTCGACACCCTCAACGCCGAGCTCGCCGCGCTGCAGGGCACCGGGCGGGCGCTGGCGGCACTGGACGTGCTGTGCGCCTTCGCCGAGCGCGCCCGGGCCCTGGAGTTCGTACGCCCGGCGCTGCCCGAGTCACCGGGGATCGACATCCGCGCCGGCCGCCACCCGGTGGTCGAACAGGTCACCGAGACCCCCTTCGTGCCCAACGACCTGGTGCTGGACGACAGGCGCCGCATGCTGGTCATCACCGGCCCCAACATGGGCGGCAAGTCCACCTACATGCGCCAGGCCGCGCTGATCACCCTGCTCGCCCACACCGGCAGCTTCGTGCCGGCGGATGCGGCCACCATCGGGCCGGTGGATCGCATCTTCACCCGCATCGGCTCCTCGGACGACCTGGCCGGCGGACGCTCCACCTTCATGGTGGAGATGACCGAGACCGCCAGCATCCTGCACAACGCCACCGACGAAAGCCTGGTGCTGATGGACGAGATCGGCCGCGGCACCAGCACCTTCGATGGCCTCTCGCTGGCCTGGGCCAGCGCCGAGCACCTGACCCGCAGCCGCGCCTTCACGCTGTTCGCCACCCACTACTTCGAGATGACGGCGCTGGCCGAGCAGGCCGAGGGGGTGGCCAACGTGCACCTCACGGCCGCGGAGCATCGCGACGGGATCGTCTTCATGCACCGGGTGGAGGACGGCCCGGCCAGCCAGAGCTACGGCCTGCAGGTGGCCCAGCTCGCCGGCGTTCCCCAGGGGGTGATCGCCCGGGCCCGGGAGAAGCTCGCCACCCTGGAGCAGCAGGAGATCGACCAGGGCAGCCGGCTGCCGGTCGACACGGCCGCCGCGGGAGAACGGCCGGCCGCGCCCCACCAGGCCGACCTCTTCGCCAGCACGCCCCACCCGCTGGTCGAGCAGCTGGGCAGCCTGGATCCCGACGCGCTGTCGCCCCGCCAGGCCCTGGAGCTGCTCTACCGCTGGAAGGAGGCCCTGTGAATGGCCGACAATGGCGCCGAGCGCCGCTTGCGGGGCCACCCCCGCCGCGACTAGAATGGCTCGATCAAATCCTGGAAATTATAAGAATTTTTCTTCTTATAACTCATTTAGCATCATCGACTACCGGCCGCGCCCTGCCACGGCCAGAGAATGGGAGACTGGCATGACATTCGTCGTCACCGAGAACTGCATCAAGTGCAAGTACACCGACTGTGTCGAGGTCTGCCCGGTGGACTGCTTCTACGAAGGCCCCAACTTCCTGGTGATCCACCCCGACGAGTGCATCGACTGCGCCCTGTGCGAGCCGGAGTGCCCTGCCGAGGCAATCTTCTCGGAGGATGAGCTGCCGGAGGGCCAGGAACAGTTTATCGAGATCAACGCCGAGCTGGCCGAGGTCTGGCCCAACATCAGCGAGAAGCAGGATCCGCCGGAGAATGCCGAGGAGTGGGATGGCAAGCCGGGCAAGCTGGAACTGCTCGAGCGCTGAACCGGGGCCGCGGCCGGACACGACGACGCCGGATGTCATGTGACATCCGGCGTCGTCGTCTCTGCCCTGAGCGAAGAAGGAGAACACTCGGCAAGAAAGGCGGCCCGCAGGCCGCCCGCTCCCAGCCGATCCTCGAGCGGCTCCCTCCGCCCGACTCCCGTGATGCCTTCCCTGCCCGGGAGCGGCCTCCTGCCGCACCGAGCGCATCACTTCACGCATCCCGTTGCATCCTGCCGGAAGAGCATCCCCGCTCTCCCACATCCCGAGTGCAGTGTGGCATAGCCGCATTGCAGCACAACCCCACCCGTGGCGCGCCGGCGACGATCACGCCAGGCCGCCCTTCCACGAAGGCGGTCAGGAAAACCCATTTGAATCAATGAAATGAAAAGGCCCGACCCTGCACGGGGTCGGGCCTGTCCGACGCAGGAGTGGCGAATCTCTTCGCCACTCTGTCGGCGATCTCCTACAGGAGGACAGGCAAAAGGCAACGCTGTTCGCTTACTGCCCCTTGATCGCGGCACGCCCCGGGTAGCCCACCTGGCCGTCCAGCTCCTGCTCGATCACCAGCAGGCGGTTGTACTTGGCGACGCGGTCCGAGCGGCTCAGCGAGCCGGTCTTGATCTGGCCGGCGCAGGTGCCCACCGCGAGATCGGCGATGGTGGTGTCCTCGGTCTCGCCGGAGCGATGGGAGATCACCGCAGTGAAGCCGGCATCCTGGGCCATGCGGATCGCCTCCAGGGTCTCGGAGAGCGAGCCGATCTGGTTGAACTTGATCAGGATGGAGTTGCCGATCCGCTCGTCGATGCCGCGCTTGAGAATCTTCGTGTTGGTGACGAAGAGGTCATCCCCCACCAGCTGGACCTTGTCGCCGAGCTTCTCGGTCAGCGCCTGCCAGCCGTCCCAGTCGGACTCGTCCATGCCGTCCTCGATGGAGACGATCGGGAACTGCTTGCAGAGCTCGGCCAGATAGTCGACGAAGCCCGCGGCGTCAAAGGCCTGGCCTTCGCCGGCGAGGTCGTACTGGCCGTCCCGGTAGAACTCGGAGGAGGCGCAGTCCAGCGCCAGGGTCACGTCGTCGCCCAGGCGGTAGCCGGCGTCCGTCACCGCCTGCTGGATCACCGCCAGGGCCTCGGCATTGGAGTCGAGGTTCGGCGCGAAGCCGCCCTCGTCGCCCACCGAGGTGGCAAGACCGCGGGCGCCGAGCACCTTCTTGAGGGCATGGAAGATCTCGGCACCCATGCGCAGGCCCTCGCGGAAGGTCGGCGCCCCCACCGGCTGGATCATGAACTCCTGGATGTCGACGTTGTTGTCGGCATGCTCGCCGCCGTTGAGGATGTTCATCATCGGCACCGGCATCAGGTACTTCCCGGGCTGGCCGTAGAGCTCGGCGATATGGGCATAGAGCGGCATGCCCTTGGCATTGGCCGCGGCCTTGGCCGCCGCCAGCGACACCGCCAGGATGGCATTGGCACCCAGCGATGCCTTGTTATCGGTGCCGTCCAGCACCAGCATGGCGTCGTCCAGCCCGCGCTGATCACGGGCGTCCATGCCCACCAGGCGCTCACGGATGGTCGTGTTGACGGCCTCCACGGCTTTCAGCACGCCCTTGCCCAGGTAGCGACTCTTGTCGCCGTCACGCAGCTCCAGCGCCTCACGGGAGCCGGTGGAGGCCCCACTGGGTGCACAGGCCACGCCCACGGCGCCGCTTTCCAGGCGTACCTCGGCCTGCACGGTGGGATTGCCGCGGGAGTCGAGCACCTCGATGGCGCGTATATCGACGATCTTGGTCATCTGTGTCGTCCTTCCATACTGTCAGCGTTGATTGGGAAACTGCCGTGCTCTCTCGGCTTGCCAGCGCTGCTCGGTTTACCGGGTTATTCGATTCTTAGTGTGGGAAACCCCTTGACCAGCTCGTCGATGGCCTTGAGCTGGGCCAGGAAGGGCTCGAGGCGATCCAGCGGCAGGGCACAGGGGCCATCGCACTTGGCGTTGTCGGGGTCGGGGTGGGCCTCCAGGAAGAGGCCGGCCAGGCCGACCGCCACCCCGGCACGGGCCAGCTCGGCAACCTGCTGCCGCCGCCCGCCGGCGCTGTCGGCGCGGCCGCCGGGGCGCTGCAGGGAGTGGGTGACATCGAAGAAGACGGGATACCCGGTCTGCTTCATGTCGCCGAAGCCGAGCATGTCGACGACCAGGTTGTTGTAGCCGAAGCTGGAGCCGCGCTCGCACAGCAGCAGCCGGTCGTTGCCGGCCTCCTCGCACTTGCGAATGATGTGGCGAACCTCGTGGGGGGCCAGGAACTGCGGCTTCTTGATGTTGATCACCGCCCCGGTCTCGGCCATGGCCACCACCAGGTCCGTCTGGCGCGCCAGGAAGGCCGGCAGCTGGATGATATCGGCGACCTCGGCCGCCGGTCCGGCCTGCCAGGGCTCGTGGACGTCGGTGATGATCGGCACATTGAAGCGCGCCTTCACATCGGCCAGGATCTCCAGCCCCTTCTCCAGGCCCGGGCCGCGGAAGGAGTGGATGGAGCTGCGGTTGGCCTTGTCGAAGCTGGCCTTGAAGACGTAGGGCATGCCGAGACGGCCCGTCACCGCGGCATAGGTCTCGGCGACCTCGAGGGCCAGCTCGCGGGACTCCAGGACGTTCATGCCGCCCAGCAGCATCAGTGGCAACGAATTGCCGGCCGTCAGGCCGGCGACTGATATATGACGCTCCGGGAGATGCCGTTCGGGGGCGGACTCGCTCGTCACGGACATGGGCCTCACTCCTGGTGGGCGGACTGGGCGCGGATGCGCGCCGCCTTGTGCTCCAGCGCCGCATTGACGAAGCCGGTGAACAGCGGATGGCCATCACGCGGCGTAGAGGTGAACTCCGGGTGGAACTGGCAGGCGACGTACCAGGGGTGGTCCGGCAACTCGACCATCTCCACCAGGGAGTTGTCGACGCTCTTGCCGGAGACCACCAGGCCGGCCTGCTCGAGCTCGTCGATGAACTGGTTGTTCACCTCGAAGCGATGGCGATGGCGCTCGACGATCTCGTCGCTGCCATAGGCCTCCCGCGCCCGGCTGCCGGCCTTGAGTTGGCAGACCTGGCCGCCCAGGCGCATGGTGCCACCCAGGTCGGAGGCCGCGTCGCGCAGCTCGACCTTGCCCTCGGGGCTGAGCCACTCGGTGATCAGGCCGACCACCGGGTGCTGCGTGTCGTGGGTGAACTCGGTAGAGTCGGCATCCTCCCAGCCGGCCACGTTGCGGGCGAACTCGATCACCGCCACCTGCATGCCGAGGCAGATGCCCAGATAGGGAATGCCGTTCTCGCGGGCGAAGCGGGCCGTGGCGATCTTGCCTTCCACGCCACGCTCGCCGAAGCCGCCGGGCACCAGGATGGCATCCTTGCCGGCCAGGCGCTCGGTGCCGTAGCGCTCGATGTCCTCGGAGTCGATGTAGTCGACGTTGACCTTCACCCGGGTCTGGATGCCGGCGTGGATCAGCGCCTCGTTGAGCGACTTGTAGGCGTCGAGCAGCTCCATGTACTTGCCGACCATGGCGATGTTGATCGACTTCAGCGGGTTGAGCTTGGCGTCGAGCACGTGCACCCACTCGCCGAGGTCGGCCTCGTCCGCCTCGAGCCGCAGCTTGTCGCAGACGATGTCGTCGAGGCCCTGCTCGTGGAGCATCAGCGGGATGCGGTAGATGGTGTCGGCGTCCTGCAGCGGGATGACCGCCCGCTCTTCCACGTTGGTGAACAGCGCGATCTTGCGCCGCTCGCCCTCCTCGAGCTCCACCTCGCTGCGACAGATCAGTATATCGGGCTGGATGCCGATGGAGCGCAGCTCCTTGACGCTGTGCTGGGTCGGCTTGGTCTTGGTTTCGCCGGCGGTCTTGATATAGGGCACCAGCGTCAGGTGCATGAAGATTGCCCGGCTCGCGCCAAGCTCGCTTCTGATCTGGCGGATCGACTCCAGGAAGGGCAGCGACTCGATGTCGCCCACGGTGCCGCCGATCTCGACCAGCGCCACGTCGAAGCCCTCGCCGCCGGCATAGACGCGGCGCTTGATCTCGTCGGTGATATGCGGGATCACCTGTACGGTGCCGCCCAGGTAGTCGCCGCGGCGCTCCTTGCGCAGCACGCTCTCGTAGACGCGTCCGGTGGTGAAGTTGTTGGCCTGGGTCATCTTCGTGCGGATGAAGCGCTCGTAGTGGCCCAGGTCCAGGTCGGTCTCGGCGCCATCCTCGGTGACGAACACCTCGCCGTGCTGGAAGGGGCTCATGGTGCCCGGATCCACGTTGATGTACGGGTCGAGCTTGAGCATAGTGACCTTGAGGCCGCGCGCCTCGAGAATCGCCGCCAGCGAGGCCGACGCGATGCCCTTGCCGAGAGAGGACACAACGCCGCCGGTCACGAAGATATATCGTGTCATGGAGAACCTGTCGAAACGTGATCGGTAGGCACGGCAGGAAGCCGCACCAGGATGGGACGACAGACTAGCAGAATACGACCAAAGGCTCAATTTCAGCGCCGAGCGGCCTAGCGAAGGTTCAAGTCAAAAGTGGAAAGTAGCAAGAGCCACATCGTCTCTTGCTACTTTTTACTTGCCACTTTCTACTGGCCACGCCCCTTGGCGGCTCGGCGCTTGTAGCTCGGCGCTTACACGCCCAGGTAGTCGAGGATACCTTCTCCGGCCTGGCGGCCCTCATAGATGGCGGTGACCACCAGGTCGGAGCCGCGCACCATGTCGCCGCCGGCGAAGATCTTCTCGTTGGTGGTCTGGAAGGCGTGGGCGCCCCCCTCCTCCGGCGCCTTGACCCGGCCGCGCTCGTCGAGCTCGATGCCCACGGTCTCGAACCAGGGGGCCGGGCTCGGCTGGAAGCCGAAGGCCACGACCACGGCGTCGGCGGGGATGATCTCCTCGGAACCCGGCACCACTTCCGGGCGCTGCCGGCCGTTCTCGTCGGGCTCGCCCAGGCGGGTGCGCACCACCTTGACGCCCTCGACCTTGCCCTCGCCGACCACCGCCACCGGCTGGCGGTTGAAGAGGAACTCCACCCCCTCCTCGCGGGCGTTGGCCACCTCGCGCTTGGAGCCGGGCATGTTCTCCTCGTCACGGCGATAGGCGCAGATCACGCTGGCGGCACCCTGGCGGATGGCCGTGCGGTTGCAGTCCATGGCGGTATCGCCACCGCCCAGCACCACCACGCGCTGACCCTTCAGCGAGGTGAACTCCCCGGGGTCCTTCTCGAAGCCCAGGCAGTGGTTGACGTTGGCGATCAGGTAGTCGAGGGCCTTGTGCACCCCGGGCAGGTCCTCGCCGGGGAAGCCGCCCTCCATGTACTTGTAGGTGCCCATGCCCAGGAAGACGGCATCGTACTCCTCGAGCAGGCGATCGAACGCGATGTCCTTGCCGACCTCGACGCCGAGGCGGAACTCCATGCCCATCTCCTCGAAGACGGCCCGCCGGCGCTCCATTACCGTCTTGTCGAGCTTGAACTCGGGGATGCCGAAGGTCAGCAGCCCGCCGATCTCCGGATACTTGTCGAACACCACCGGCTTGACGCCATTGCGCACCAGGATATCGGCGCAGCCCAGCCCCGCGGGGCCGGCACCGATCACCGCCACCTTGCGGCCGGTCGGGGTGACGCGGGAAAGGTCCGGGCGCCAGCCCATGGCGAAGGCGGTATCGGTGATGTACTTCTCCACCGAGCCGATGGTCACCGCGCCGAAGCCGTCGTTGAGGGTACAGTCGCCCTCGCAGAGACGGTCCTGGGGGCAGACCCGCCCGCACACCTCGGGCAAGGAGTTGGTCTTGTGACACAGCTCCACCGCCTCGAGGATGTTGCCCTCGCTGACCAGCTGCAGCCAGTTGGGGATGTAGTTGTGCACCGGGCACTTCCACTCGCAGTAGGGATTGCCGCAATGCAGGCAGCGATGCGCCTGGCTGGCCGCCTCCTGGGGCTTGAAGGGCTCGTAGATCTCGGCGAACTCTCGCGCGCGGGTGCGCGCGTCCTTCTTCTGCGGGTCCTGGCGACCCACGTCGATGAACTGGAAATCGTTGCTCAAGCGGTTTGCCATGGTCTCTTCTCCTGGTCTCTGCGTGGCGATATCGTCGTCTCGACAGTCATTTATTCCGGTCGACGCCGGGATTCAGCCAGCAGGCTGCCCAGGCTCGCGGCCTTGGGCTTCACCAGCCAGAAGTGACGGACGAAGTCGCTGAAGTCCTCGAGGATCGCGTGGCCGCGCGCAGAGCCGGTCTCGGCCACGTACTCCTCGATGATCTCCCGCAGATGACGCCGATAGGCCTCCATGGCCTCGGTGTTCACCCGGTGGATCTCCACCAGTTCATGGTTGTACTTGTCGACGAAGGTGCGGTCCTCGTCGAGCACATAGGCGAAGCCGCCGGTCATGCCCGCAGCGAAGTTGACGCCCACCTCGCCGAGCACGCAGACCAGGCCGCCGGTCATGTACTCGCAGCAGTGGTCGCCGGCGCCCTCGATCACCGCATGAGCACCGGAGTTGCGAACCCCGAAGCGCTCGCCGGCGGTTCCCGCGGCGAACAGCTTGCCGCCGGTGGCGCCATACAGGCAGGTATTGCCGATGATGGCGGTGCGGTGGCTCTCGAAGGCGCTGCCGGCAGGCGGCACGATCACCACCTTGCCACCGTTCATGCCCTTGCCGACATAGTCGTTGGCATCGCCCTCCAGGTAGAGATGGAGGCCGCGGGCATTCCACACACCGAAGCTCTGGCCGGCGACGCCGGTGAAGCGCGCGGTGACCGGCGCCTCCTCGAGCCCCGCCTCGCCGTAGCGCTTGGCGATGGCGCCGGAGGTCAGCGCCCCGACGCTGCGGTCGCAGTTGGTGATGGCGAAATCGAACTCGCCACCAGACCTCGCCTCGATGGCATCGCGCAGGGCCTCGAGCACCTCCTGGTTCTTGGCCCCCGGGTCGTGGGGGACGTTGCGGCTGACCGCACAGAACTGCGGCGCGTCTTGTGGCACGAAGTCGTTGCCCAGCAGTCCCGACAGGTCGAGCTTGCGCTGGGAGGCGGTGACGCCCTCGATCGCCTCCAGCAGGTCGGTGCGGCCGATCAGGTCGGTGAGCTTGCCAACCCCCAGCAGCGCCATCAGCTCGCGCACCTCCTCGGCGATGAAGCGGAAGTAGTGCTTGACCATGTCCACGGTGCCGCGGAAATGCTCGTCGCGCAGGTACTGCATCTGGGTGGCCACGCCGGTGGCGCAGTTGTTGAGGTGGCAGATGCGCAGGTACTTGCAGCCCAGCGCCACCATGGGCGCCGTGCCGAAACCGAAGCTCTCGGCGCCGAGGATCGCCGCCTTGACCACGTCGAGGCCGGTCTTCAGGCCACCGTCGGTCTGCAGGCGGATCTTGTCGCGCAGGCCATTGATGCGCAGCGCCTGGTGCACCTCGGGCAGGCCCAACTCCCAGGGGCTGCCGGCATGCTTGATCGAGGTCAGCGGGCTCGCCGCGGTACCGCCGTCGTAGCCGGAAACGGTGATCAGGTCGGCATAGGCCTTGGCCACACCGGTGGCGATGGTGCCGATGCCGGGCTCAGAGACCAGCTTCACCGACACCTGGGCATCGGGGTTGACCTGCTTGAGGTCGAAGATCAGCTGCGCCAGGTCCTCGATGGAGTAGATGTCGTGGTGCGGCGGCGGCGAGATCAGGGTCACGCCGGGCACCGAGTAGCGCAGCCGGGCGATCAGCTCGTTGACCTTGCCGCCGGGCAGCTGGCCGCCCTCGCCAGGCTTGGCGCCCTGGGCCACCTTGATCTGCAGCACCTCGGCGTTGACCAGGTAGGCCGGCGTCACGCCGAAGCGACCGGAGGCGATCTGCTTGATCTTCGAGGAACGGATGGTGCCGTAGCGGGCCGGATCCTCGCCCCCCTCGCCGGAGTTGGAGCGCCCGCCGGCCTCGTTCATGGCCTGGGCCAGGGCCTCGTGGGCCTCCGGGGAGAGCGCGCCCAGTGACATGCCGGCGCTGTCGAAGCGCGGCAGCAGATCCTCGACCGCCTCGACCTCCTCCATCGGCAGCGGCTCGGCGGCGGGTCTGAGCCTGAGCAGGTCACGCAGGGTGGCCGGCGCGCGCTCGTTGACCAGGCGGGCAAACTTCTTCCACTTGGCGTAGTCGCCCTCCTGGACCGCCTCCTGCAGCGCCATGACCACATCGGGGTTGTAGGCGTGGTACTCGTGGCCATGGACGTACTTCATCAGGCCGCCCTGGGAGACCCCCTTGCGCGGCGTCCAGGCCTCACGCCCCAGCAGCTCCTGCTGCAGCTGCAGCTCGCTGAAGCCGGTGCCCTCGATGCGCGAGGCCATGCCGGTGAAGCAGAGATCGACCACCTCGGAGGAGAGACCCACCGCCTCGAACAGCTGCGAGCCACGATAGGAGGCGAGCGTCGAGATGCCCATCTTGGAGAGGATCTTGAACAGCCCCTTCTGCAGGCCCTTGCGGTAGTTCTCCCGGGCATCGGCGGGGTTGCCGACCAGCTCGCCGGTGTGGTGCATGTCGGCCATGACCTGGTAGGCCAGCCAGGGGAAGACCGCGGTGGCCCCGACCCCGAACAGCACCGCCATCTGGTGGGCGTCGCGGGCATAGCCGGTCTCCACCACGATGTTGCAGCGCGGCCGCAGGGCCAGGCGGCCCAGATGATGGTGCACCGCGCCCACGGCCAGCGCCGCATGGATGGGCACCAGCCCCTTGCCCAGCTCGGCGTCGGAGAGCACCAGGAGCACCTTGCCGTCGTTGACCGCCTCCTCGGCCTGGCGGCAGAGCTCATGGATCGCACCCTTGAGGCCGATCTCCTCGGGGTCATAGCCCAGCGTGAGGGTATGGCTGGCGAAGGCAGGATCGTCCTGGTCCACCAGGGCGGCGAACTTGCGCGGCGAGAGGATCGGCGTGGTCAGGATGATGCGATGGGCGTGTTCCGGGGTCGCCTTGAAGACGTTGAGCTCGGCGCCGATGCAGGTCTCCAGCGACATCACGATCGCCTCGCGCAGCGGGTCGATGGCCGGGTTGGTGACCTGGGCGAACTTCTGGCGGAAGTAGTCGGTGAGCAGCCGCTGCTTGCCGGAGAGCACCGCCATGGGGGTGTCGTCACCCATGGAGCCCACCGCCTCCTGGCCGCTCTCGGCCAGCGGGCGCAGCACCTGGTCGCGCTCCTCGAAGCTGACCTGGAACATCTTCTGCTGGGTGAGCAGGGCCTCGGGGTCCATGTTCTGGAAGCTGGCGAGCTCGGTCAGCGCCGACTCCAGGTACTGGGCCTCCTGCTTCAGCCAGCGCTTGTAGGGATAGGCGGACTTGAGGCGCTCGTCGATGTCCGAGGTGTGCAGCACCTCGCCGGTCTCGGTATCCACGGCGAGTATCTGGCCCGGGCCGACGCGCCCCTTGGCGACGACGTCTTCCGGCTTGTAGCCGTAGGTGCCGATCTCCGAGGCCAGGGTGATGTAGCCGTTCCTGGTGATCACCCAGCGCGCCGGGCGCAGGCCGTTGCGGTCGAGCATGCAGACCGCCTGGCGGCCATCGGTCATCACCACCCCGGCGGGGCCATCCCAGGGCTCCATATGCATGGAGTTGTACTCGTAGAAGGCGCGCAGGTCGCCGTCCATCAGCTCCACGTTCTGCCAGGCCGGCGGTACCATCATGCGCACCGCACGATGCAGCTCCATGCCACCGGTGAGCAGCACCTCGAGCATGTTGTCCATGCTCGAGGAGTCCGACCCGGAGGTGTTGACGATCTCGTCGAGCCCGGCGATCTCGGGCAGCCGCTCGTTGACGAAGTTCTCCTTGCGCGAGTTGGCCCAGCCGCGGTTGGCCTCCACGGTATTGATCTCGCCGTTATGGGCCAGCAGGCGGAACGGCTGGGCCAGCGGCCAGCGCGGCGCGGTGTTGGTGGAGAAGCGCTGGTGGAAGACACAGATCGCGGTCTCCAGGCGTTCGTCACCCAGGTCAGGATAGAAGGCCGGCAGGTCCACCGGCATCATCAGCCCCTTGTAGGAAACCACCTCGCGGGAGAGAGAGCAGACATAGAAGTCCTCGTCGTCGCGCAGCTTCTCCTCGGCGCGGCGGCGGGCCATGAACAGGTCCACATCGAACTGGCCGGCCTTGTCATCGTCACCCGGCTCGACGAACAGCTGGCGGATCCGCGGCAGGCAGTCGAGCGCCATGGGCCCGCAGACGCTGGCATCCACCGGCACGTCGCGCCAGCCGGCCACCCGCAGGCCACGCGCCTCGAGCTCGGCGACCAGGGTCTCGCGCCCGCGGGCCTCGCGGGCATCGTCGTCGGGCAGGAACACCACGCCCACGGCGTAGTGCTCGCCCAGGGCGACACCCAGCGCCTCGCGAGCCGCCTCGCGCATGAAGGCATCCGGCATCTGCAGCAGCAGCCCGCAACCATCGCCGGTCTTGCCGTCGGCCGCGATGCCGCCGCGGTGGGTCATGCAGGTCAATGACTCGATGGCGGTCTTGAGCAGGTCATGGCTGGCCTGGCCCTCCATATGGGCGATCAGGCCGAACCCGCAGTTGTCGCGGAACTCGCCGGGCTGATGAAGACCTCTGTTCATGGGCGTGCCTCGATTGAAGGGTTTCTTTGTCAGTCTTCGCATGATATTGTTGTGTTTTTTTCTTTTTTCATGCTGCGCCCGAAACGGGGGCGCGACTGCTCGACAAAAGGCCGACCAGCATAGCCAGAGCCGCCCCCGCCGCGCAATATCACGCCCCGGTCACGCCACGAAAAACCATCGACAAATCCGTTACTTGCATCGCCAAATATTCGAAAAAACCCGCCAACTCAATGGCTTGCAAGAACCAACAACGCCCCTTCAACGCATCGGAATACACACTAGACTTTGGTCTATATTTGCGCCGTCACCCCATGCCGATACGGCATATGCCATGCAGATACATGCGGCCGGAGGTCGCCGACCGCGCGCTCCTCCTCTCTCCAGACATGACGACGCCCGCACAGGGCGGGCGTCGGCAGGCACGGAGAATACGGGCAGGTATCAGCGGCGCGGGAACGCCTCGAGCAGGGCGGCCAGGGTCTCGGTCGGCGTCGCGTCATGGATGCAGGCCTCCCCCGGGGTGCGCAGCAGGATTAGGCGCAGGCGGCTGTCGAGGTTCTTCTTGTCGAGGCGCATGATGGCGAGGAAGTCATCCACGCCCATGTCGGCCGGGGCGGCCAGGGGCAGGCCCGCGGCCTCGATGATCGCCCGGGTGCGCGCCACCTCCGCGTCGCTCAGCCATCCCAGCCGCGCCGAGAGCTCGGCGGCCATCAGCATGCCGGTGCCCACGGCCTCGCCATGCAGCCAGTTGCCGTAGCCCTGATGGGCCTCGATGGCGTGGCCGAAGGTATGGCCCAGGTTGAGCAGCGCCCTCACCCCCTGCTCGGTCTCGTCCTCGGCGACGATCTCCGCCTTGAGGGCACAGCTGCGCTCGATGGCCCGGGTCAGGGCGGCGGGGTCGAGCCCGCGCAGCGCCTCCATCGCGCCTTCGAGCCAGGCCAGGAAGTCGGCATCGCGGATCAGCCCGTACTTGATCACCTCGGCGAGCCCCGCGGAGAGCTCCCGCGGCGGCAGTGTCGCCAGGGTATCGGTATCGACCAGCACCGCCCGCGGCTGCCAGAAGGCGCCGATCATGTTCTTGCCGCGCGGATGGTTGACCCCCGTCTTGCCACCCACCGAGGAGTCGACCTGGGCGAGCAGCGTGGTCGGCACCTGCACGAAGGCCACGCCGCGCTGGTAGCAGGCCGCAGCAAAGCCGACCATGTCGCCGATCACCCCGCCGCCCAGGGCGATGAGGGTGCAGCGACGGTTGAAGCCGGCCGCCAGCAGGGCATCCCAGATCCGCTCGACGCTGGCCAGCGTCTTGGTGGCCTCGCCGTCCGGCAGGACCAGCTCGCGCACCTCGAGGTTGTCACCAAGCCCCTGACGGAGGCGTGACAGATAGAGGGGCGCCACCGTCTCGTTGGTGACCACCATGACCTGGCGCCCGGCCAGGTGGGGGGTCAACCAGCGGGGATCGCCGAGCAGACCGGGGCCGATGTGGATGGGATAGCTGCGGCTGCCCAGCGCCACCTCGAGGGTGCCGGGGGCATTGCGGGGATCGCTCATGGGCTCAGGCCTTGCATTGCAGGGGATCGACCAGGCGCGTGACGCGCCGCACGATCTCGTTGACCACGGCACGCGGGCCGCGCCGGTCGGTACGCACCACCACATCGGCGGTGGCGCGGTAGAGAGGGTCACGCAGCGCGAACATGTCGCGTAGCAGCTGCTCGCGGTCGCCGCGCTGCAGCAGCGGCCGGTTGCGATCCTTGGCGGTACGCCGCAGCTGCTGCTCCACGGTGGTGAGCAGGTAGATGACGGAGCCGCTCTCGCGCAGCAGACGGCGGTTCTCCTCGCGCAGCACCGCACCGCCACCGGTGGCGATGACCACGCCCTCGCGGCGGGTCAACTCGCGGATCATCTGGGTCTCACGGTCGCGAAAGCCCGACTCGCCCTCGACGTCGAAGATCCACGGGATGTCGGCGCCGCAGCGCGCCTGGATCTCGTGGTCGCTGTCGTAGAACTCGCGTGACAGTACGGCCGCCAGAAGGCGGCCGATGGTGCTCTTGCCGGCCCCCATGGGGCCGATCAGTATCAGGTTGGGAAGTGCCTGCATCAGCGAATGGCCAGGTTGTCGTCCAGTATTCGGGGCGTGATGAATACCAGCAACTCTACCTTATCATTGGTGTTCTCGGTATAGCGGAAGAGGTTCCCCAGCACCGGCAGGTCGCCCAGGAAGGGGGTCTTGAACAGGCTGCGCACCTCCTCGGTGGTGAGGATCCCGCCCAGCACCACGGTCTCGCCGTTGTCCACCAGCACCTGGGTCTCGATGGAGTTCGTATCGATGGAGGGCACGCCGTTGAAGAGCTCCCCCACCGTATCGTTGTTGATCACCAGGTCCATGATGATGCGGTTGTCCGGGGTGATCTGCGGCGTCACCTCCAGCGCCAGCACCGCCTCCTTGAACTCCACATTCGTAGCACCACTAGCAGCAGCTTCCTGATAGGGAATCTCGGTGCCCTGCTTGATCACCGCCTTTTTCTGGTTGGCGGTGATCACCCGCGGCTGGGAGATGGTCTGGCTCTTGCCTTCGCTCTCCAGCGCCCGCAGTTCCAAGTCGAGCAGGATATCGCCAGAGAGGTAGCCAAAGGCAAAAGATGAAAGATTATTTCGGCCATCCCCACCAAGATCCACCGCTAACCCACCTCTCTCACGATACACCAGTTCCTCCGCCACGGGATCGAAAAACACTTGGTCCGGACTGTTACCAGATGCTGCCCCTCCCACGTTAAAACCGCGGCTGCCGGGATCACGATTTCCAGAAACTCCCCAGTTCACCCCCAGCTCACGGGTGGCACTGTCCCGGGCGATAACGATACGCGCCTCGATCTGTACCTGGCGTACTGAAACATCGAGCGTCTCGAAGGTTGCCAGGATGGAGTCGATGTTCTCGGCGGTATCCTGGATCAACAGGGTATTGGTACGGGCATCCACGGCCACCTTGCCCCGTTCCGAGAGCAGGCCGAAGCCCTCCTGGCCGCGCAGCAGGCGGGCCATGTCCTCGGCCTTGGCATACTTGATCTGGACATACTCGGACTCAAGCGGGGCCAGTGTCTCGAGCTGCTCGCGCGCCTGAAGCTCGATCTGCTCACGCTGGGCGAGCTCAGAGGCCGGCGCTACCACGATGACGTTACCCTCCTGGCGACTGGCCAGACCGTGACTCTTGAGCACCAGGTCCAGGGCCTGGTCCCAGGGCACGTCCTGCAGGTTGAGCGTGACGCGGCCGGTCACGCTGTCGCTGGCCACCAGGTTGAGGCCGGTGAAGTCGGCGATGATCGCCAGCACCGAGCGCACCTCGATGTCCTGGAAGTTCAGGGTGATGCGCTCGCCGGTGTAGGGGAACTGCTCGCGGGTGCGCTCCTCGCGCTCCGCCTGGGTGACCGGCTGGGCCTCGATGGTCAGCTGGCGACCACTCTGGGTGGAGACCATGGCGAAGCCACCGCTGCCCTCGATGTCCAGGGTCACGCCATCGCGACCCACCCGTGGGGTGACGCGCTCGAGCGGCGTGCCGAAGTCGCTGACGTCGTAGACCTGGTCCAGGGAGGCCGGCAGCTCGACCCCGCGCAGCTCGGCGACGATGCGGTTGCGGCCGCTCTCGCGCACCCGGGCATCCACCCCGGTGCGGTCGAAGGTGACGACCAGTCGCCCGGCCCCACCGTCGCCGCGACGGAAGTCGATATCCTGGATGCTCGGCTCATCGTATGCCGAAACGGTATCGCGGCTCGGGCTCGACGAGGCGGCGGTCGAGGAGGTGGTGGCCGAGGCGGTCTTGGCCGCCGGCGACTGGCCGGCCCCGCCCCCGATGGAGAGGCGCAGGCGGTCGCCCTGTTGGCGGGTATCGTAGGGCAGGGGCCCCTCGAGCTCGAAGACCAGGCGCGTGCGCGAGCCGGCTTCCAGGGCCGTGACCCGCTCGACCCCGCCGATGCCCAGCTCCTCACGGCGGCGCTCCAGGGCGCTGTCGGTCTCCATCAGGTCGATGGTCAGCCGGGCCGGGTCGTCGAGGCGGTAGCCGCGCACCTCGGGCACCGGACCCTGGAAGTCGAGATCGACTTCCAGCGCCCCGTCACTGCCCTGGCGGAACTCCAGGTCGGTGAGGGTGGAGGCCGCCATGGCGGCCGTGGAGACCGCCAGCAGTGCCACGATAGCGAGACCACGAATCATCGGTTGCATTGTTCCCTTTCCCCCTGCTGGCCTCTGCCGCCTCCAGCCCGGCGACACGGCATGAACTGTTCTATTCGCCCTCACCAAGGGCTATTCGCCTGGAGCGCTCCTGCCAGGCGTTTCGCTCAAGCACGGTCTCTACCAGTACCAGAGAAGCATCCGTGATACTCACGATACGTCCATGATCCAGCCCCATGTAGTCGCCGATCCGGACCCGATGCACCTTGCCATCCGGCCCCCGGACGAGCGCCGATGGCTCTCCGCCCACCGTCAAGGTGCCGACCAGATCCAGCTCGGAGAGGTCATAGGCCTCGAGCGGCTCACGGGGACGATCAGGCGGCGGGGCAAGCTCACCGGCCTCAGGCACTTCACGCTGATCCTGCATCCGCCGAGGCTCGAAGGGGCTCCTGGCATCACTCCCCGAATACGCAACCCGGTCAACCTGTGGAATTTCCGGGAGATCTACCCGGGGTACGTCTCCCGGATCCGTTCGAACCTCCGCCAGTTTTTGCTCGAGACTCCGGAGCTCAGGGTCCGCACAGGCGGTCAGTAGTGCCATGCCGAGGACCAGGAGCGCATGGCGTCCGTTCAGTCTGGTCACGGTGCCTCCTCGTCCGGCTGACGGTAACTGTAGGTACGGGCAAGCATGGACAGCTGCAGCTGCTGACCGCCAGTGCCCTCCGTGGGCTCGAGCATCAGGTCATGCTGGGTGACGATGCGAGGCAGGCTAGCGACAGTCGCCAAGAACTCCGCGATGCGGTGATAGTCGCCCTGCACTCGAATATCGAATGGCTGCTCGACATAGAACTCCTGCGAGACAGGGCTACGCAGGCGGATGAACTCAATGGAAAGCTGGTTGCTGATAGCCGCTTCACTGATGTTATCGATCAGCGAAGGCACCTCAGCGCCCGTGGGCAGCATCTCCCTGAGGACCCCCATGCGCTCCTCGAGGACGGCCATCTCCTCCCGCATGACATCCAGACGCGCCGCCTGAGCCGCCTTGCTCCGGTAGTCTCTGATCAGCCGCTCCTCTTCGGCCCTGGCCTGGTCCAGCACCTCGGCCTTGGGGGCGGCCAGGTACCAGTACATGCCGGCGAGGGTCAGCACCAGGACCAGCACGCAGCAGATCAACTGCAGCAGGAAGGGCCAGCCGCCGGACTCCTTGATGTCCATTTCCCCCCAGTCCATGTCGCGTAGCCGGCGCCATTCGTCCTTCATGCTCATGGCTGTCCTCCAGATGCATCATCAGACGCAGATGGCATGCGCTGACCGAGGCTCAGGCTGAAATGCCGAAGCTCCCCCTCCTGCTCGGCCTCGACTTCGGAAAGAACAGGCTCGGTGAGAGACGTCGCGGCAGCCAGAGCTCGCAGCTGATCGGACACTTGGCGGTTATTCTCTGCCACACCCGCCATCTGCAGGTTATCTCCCTGCCGGTTAAGCCGGGTGTAATGCACACCGTCGACGAGACTGGTCACCAGATCGTTAAAAACATGAACGGTCAGGCCTCGACCTCCCTGGAGTTCCGTGAAGACCCGCACCTGCGCCTCCATGGTTTGCCGGATCTCCTCGAGCTCGCTGATCTCACGGATGGCGGCATCCAGTCTCCTGCTTTCGGCCTCGACGAACTGGTTACGCTCCTGCTGGGCACTCAACTGCTGCTCGTAGTACCAGGTCATGCCATAGCCGCCGCCGAGGCCGATCAGCGCCATCAGCGCCAGCGCCAGGTAGAACCGCTTGCTACGCCGGGCACGCACTTCTTCCCGCCAGGGGAGCAGGTTGATCTCGATGGTCATTTGCCTACCCTCATCGCCAGGCCGCAGGCCGTGAGCATGGCCGGGGCATCACTGGCCAGGGTCGGGACGTCGATGCGGGGGTTCACCTTCATGCGCCGGAAGGGGTTGGCGATCACCACCTCCATGCCACTCTCCTCGGCCAGGCGCTCGGCCAGCCCCGGGAGCACGCTGGTGCCGCCGGCCAGGATCATCCGCCGCACCTCCTGCTTGCGCCCGGCGGTATAGTAGAGCTGCAGCGAGCGACCCACCTGCTGCACCAGGGTGTCGAGAAAGGGGTCGAGCACGCTGCGCTGGTAGTCATCGGGCAGGCCGCCTCGCTTCTTGGCCAGGCCCGCCTCCTCCAGGCTCAGCCCGTAGCGATTGCGGATCTCGTCGGTCAGCTGGCGGCCACCGAACACGGTATCGCGGCTATAGGTAACGCGACCCTCGCGCAGCACGTGGAAGGCGTTCATGGTGGCGCCGATATCCACCAGGGCCACGCACTCATGCTCGCCCTCGTCCGAGGGTAGCTGGTGGCGAAGCTCCTGGAAGGCGCGCTCCATGGCGAAGGTCTCGACATCCACGGCCGCCGGGGTCAGCCCGGCCTGCAGCAAGGCCTCTGTCAGCTGATTGACGTCCTGCTGGCGACAGGCGACCAGCAACACGTCCTGCTGGTCGCCGTAGCGCGAGTTGAGGCCCAGCCGCTGGAAGTCGAAGGCGACCTCGCTGAACGGAAACGGGATATGCTTGTCAGACTCGAGCTGGATGCGCGCCTCGATCTCGTCGTCATCGAGCGAGGCGGGCAAGGTGAGGGTCTTGGTGATGGCGGCGCTGGCCGGCACCGCTACGGCGGCGTTGCGCGACCCCGGCCGGGCATGGTCCACGGCGCGCTTGAGGGCGTCCACCACGGCCGACATGTCGCGGATGCGTCGCTCGATCACGGCGCCCTCGCGCAGGGGCCGGACGGCGTAGCTTTCGACCTGGTAGTGGCTACCAGCGCGCTTGAGTTCGATGACCTTGACGGTTGCCGAGGTGATGTCGACACCGACCAGTCCCTTGCCGGATGCTCTCAGTCGCATCTTGAGTCATGCCCCTGCCTGATCCATGCGGCGCGCCGCTCATTATGATTATCCACTCCGAACCGGGGCGGAATAGATGAAATTCATCATACCCGATCCGTAATCGAAGGTTACATGATATTGCCGTATCTCACACGAATGACGGTGTCGCCAGGCGTCAACGCTGGTGACCACCCCCTCGGCTTCCTATAATGGCCGCCGCAAGGGAAGGCCACGCTCATCGCCACCGCTCCGCCCCCGTTCCCAGCATGGATACCGCGTTTTCATGAAGTTACTCAAAACCTTGGTTATCTCCGTCCTCTGGCTGCTGGTCTCGCTCTCCGCCGCCGGGGTACTGGGCGTGGTGGGTGCCGCGCTCTATTTCGCCCCCGGCCTGCCCGATGTGCGCCAGCTGCAGGACTTCGAGCTGCAGACCCCGCTGCGCATCTTCACGCGCGACGGCAAGCTGATCGGCGAGTTCGGTGAGGAGCGCCGCACGCCGGTGGAGTATGAGGAGATCCCCGAGCCACTCATCGGGGCCCTGCTGGCCGCCGAGGATGCCACCTACTTCGACCACCGCGGCGTCGACCCCAAGGGCCTGGCGCGCGCCGCGGTGGAGCTGGCGGCCAGTGGCGGCGACATTCAGTCCGGGGGCTCGACCATCACCATGCAGGTGGCGCGCAACTATCTGCTCACCCTGGACCGGACCTTCACCCGCAAGATCCGCGAGATCCTGCTGGCGCTGCAGATGGAGCAGATCCTCTCCAAGGAGGAGATCCTCGAGCTCTACGTCAACAAGATCTATCTGGGCAACCGCGCCTACGGCATCGCCGCCGCCGCGGAGGTCTACTACGACCGGCCGCTGGCCGAACTGACCCTGGCCGAGACGGCGATGATCGCCGGCCTGCCCAAGGCGCCCTCCGCCTTCAACCCGCTGGCCAACGCCGAGCGGGCGCTGATCCGCCGCAACTGGATCCTGTTCCGCATGCGGGAGCTGGGTACCATCGACCAGGCGGCCTACGAGGAGGCCGTCCAGGCCCCGGTCACCGCACGCCGCCACCTCGCCCAGCTCGAGGTGGAGGCCGACTACGTCGCCGAGATGGCTCGACAGTTCGCCGTGGAGCGCTACGGCGACCGGGCCTACACCGGCGGGTATCGCATCCATACCACCCTGGACAGCGAGCTGCAGCCGCTGGCGGGCCAGGCCCTGGCCGGCGGCCTGATCAGCTATGACACCCGCCATGGCTGGCGTGGGCCCGAGCAGACCGAGATCCCGCGCAGCCTGGCCGAGGCCCAGGAGCAGACCGGGCGCGAGGGCCTGGAGGAGGAGCTCGCCGAGTCGCCCGAGATCATGCAGACCGCCCGGCGCGCCGCCGAGCGCAGCCAGACCGAGGTCGAGGGTATCGAGGGCGATGTCAGCAACTGGCTGCAGGTCCTCGAGCGCACCCCCGCCTATGGCCCCCTGCAACCGGCCATCGTGGTCGAGAGCGAGGGCCGCGAGATGCGGGTGCTGGCCCGCGGCGGCGAGCTGCATACCCTCGACTGGGCCGGCCTGGAGTGGGCGCGCCCCTATCTCAGCGCCAAGAGCCGGGGCGCCGCCCCGGGCTCGGCCAGCGAGATCGCCAGCCGCGGCGATCTGGTGCGCATCCTGCAGCGGGAAGACGGCAGCTGGCGGCTCTCCCAGCGCCCCGACGCCGAGGGCTCACTGGTGGCGATGGCCCCCGACACCGGCGCCATCCTGGCTCTGCAGGGCGGCTTCGACTTCGATGCCAGCAAGTTCAACCGCGCCACCCAGGCCCGCCGCCAGTCCGGCTCGATCTTCAAGCCCTTCGTCTACCTGGCGGCGCTGGACAGCGGCGAGATGAACCCCGCCAGCGTGGTCAACGATGCCCCCGTGGTGATGCAGGACGGCAGCAACGAGCTGTGGCGCCCGGCGAACTCCAGCGGCGACTTCCTCGGCCCGATCCGGCTGCGCGATGCCCTGGCCCGCTCGCGCAACCTGGTCACCATCCGCGTGCTGCAGTCCCTGGGGCTGGATCGCACCATCGAGTTCCTCCAAGGCTTCGGCTTCGCCGGCGACCAGCTGCCGCGCGGCCTCTCCCTGGCGCTGGGCAGCGCAAGCCTCACCCCGCTGGAGATGACCAACGCCTATGCGGTGCTGGCCAACGGCGGCTTCCAGGTGTCACCCTGGTTCATCGAGCGGGTCACCCGCGGCGATGACGCCACCGTCGTCGACGAGGCCAGCCCGCGCGTCGCCTGCCGCGACTGCTCCGATGACCAGGCGACCGTCGAGCGCGATGGCGAGACCTTCGAGGTCGCCCCCCGGGTCGCCGACCCCGCCGCCGTCTATATCCTGCGCGACATGCTGCGCGACGTGGTCGAGCGCGGCACCGCGCGCAAGGCCCTGGAGCTCGGCCGCGGCGACATCGTCGGCAAGACGGGCACCACCAACGACCAGCGCGATGCCTGGTTCGCCGGCTTCAACAGCGACCTGGTGACCACCGCCTGGGTGGGCAAGGACGACAACTCCTCCACCGCCGAGTACGGCGCCCAGGCCGCCCTGCCGATCTGGATGGACTTCATGGGCCAGGCCCTGGAGGGCCAGCCCGAGCGCTGGCCCGAGCGGCCGGAGCGCGTGGTCACCGAGCGGGTCGACCCCGACACCGGCCGCCTGCTGCGCGATGGCCAGGGCGGCGGCATCGAGGAGCTGTTCATGGCCGACCACCTGCCGGACTTCCAGCCGCGTCGCGTCGAGCGTGAAGTCGAGCGCGAGAGCGGCTCCCAGGGCACCGGCGCCTACGAGGCCATCTTCTAGGCCGACATCCGTATCCTGCACCGGGCGGCAGGGACGCCGCCCGGGCAGCGCAACCTCGCACGCCGCTTCGGGCCACCACCGACATCCGGCAACCCGGGGAGTCCAACATCATGCCGCATCCCGCGACACGCCCTTCGCTGATCCGATGGGCGGCTCTCTGCGGCCTGCTGGCGATCGCCGGCGGCGCCCAGGCCGGCCCCTTCTACGCCCCACCGCCGCCCGAGGAGGACGACCAGGGCTTCAGCGCCAGCGCCGAGCTGGGCTACACCCACCTCTCGGGCAACACCGACAGCCAGACCCTGATCGGCAAGGTCCGACTCACCTGGGTGGTCGACGATTGGACTCACACCCTGCGCGGCGAGGTGCGCAACGTCTCGCGCAACGGCGACACCAGCGCCGAGCAGTACCTGGTGGCCGGCCGCGAGCGCTACGAGCTCGATGGCCCCCACTACGTGTTCGGCTTCGCCCGCTGGGAGAAGGACCGCTTCGGCGGCTACGACCAGCAGTTCACCACCATCGGCGGCTACGGCCGCGACCTGCTCGACGGCGAAACGCACAAGCTCTCGCTGGAGGCGGGCCCGGGCTACCGCTACGACCGCATCGAGGGGGAGGAGAACGCCAGCCTGGGCGTGGCCTACGGGGCGCTGGCCTACCAATGGGCCTTCTCCGAGACCTCCAGCCTGGAGCAGGAGCTCTCGGTGGAGGCGACCGATGACAACACCACCTCGCGCTCGCTGACGTCGCTCACCTCACGGCTCAATTCCCACCTGGCCCTGCGGCTCTCCCACGAGGTCCGGGAAAACTCCCGCCCGCCGGAGGGCGCCGGGGCCCGCACCGACCAGACCACTAGTGCCTCCCTTCTCTACGACTGGTAGGTCCTTGTCCCCGCACGCCACAGACGACGACGCCGGCTCGAGAGCCGGCGTCGTCACGCAACGGGGAGAGCATCCGGGGCTCAGCCACCGTAGACGTCATCCACGCTCTTCAGCGGGTAGTGGGAGGGATAGGGCTTGCGCGCCACCCCGGAGTCCACCGCGGCCTGGGCCACCGCCGAGGAGATCCGGTCGAGCAGGCGGATGTCCACCGGGGTCGGGATGATGTACTCCGGCCCGAAACTCATCTCGTCCATCTCGTAGGCCTCCAGCACCTCCCTGGGCACCGGCTCGCGGGCGAGGTCCTTGAGGGCATGGACGGCGGCGACCTTCATCTCCTCGTTGATGCGGGTGGCGCGCACGTCTAGCGCCCCGCGGAAGATGAAGGGAAAGCCCAGCACGTTGTTGACCTGGTTGGGATAGTCGGAGCGGCCGGTGGCCATGATCACGTCCGGGCGCGCCTCCCGGGCCACGTCGGGATGGATCTCCGGGTCGGGATTGGTGCAGGCGAAGACCACCGGATTGGGGGCCATGCTGCGGATGTGGTCGGCACTCATGAGCCCCGGGCCGGAGAGGCCGACGAAGACGTCGGCGCCCTCGATGGCATCGGTCAGGGTGCGCTTATCGGTCTCCACGGCGAACATCGCCTTGTACTGGTTCAGGTCCTCGCGACCGCTGTGGATCACGCCCTTGCGGTCGAGCATCACGATGTTCTCGGGATGGGCGCCGCAGGAGACCAGCAGCTTCATGCAGGCGATGGCCGCGGCGCCGGCCCCCAGGCAGACGATGCGGGCGCTCTCCAGCGACTTGCCAGCGATCTGCAGGGCATTGAGCATGCCCGCGGCGGTGACGATGGCCGTGCCGTGCTGATCGTCGTGGAACACCGGGATGCTGCACTGCTCGATCAGCGCCTGCTCGATCTCGAAGCACTCCGGGGCCTTGATGTCCTCGAGGTTGATGCCGCCCCAGGTGTCGGCGATGCGCGCCACGGTGTCGATGAAGGCCTGCGGGCTCTCGGCGTTGACCTCGATGTCCACCGAATTGATGCCGGCAAAGCGCTTGAACAGCACCCCCTTGCCTTCCATCACCGGCTTGCTGGCCAGCGGCCCCAGGTTGCCGAGGCCCAGGATGGCGCTGCCGTCGGAGATCACTGCCACCAGGTTGCCCTTGCCGGTGTAGAGGTAGGCGTTCTCCGGGTCACTGGCGATCTCGCGAACCGGCTCCGCCACGCCCGGGCTGTAGGCCAGGGAGAGATCCCGGGCGGTGGCAGTGGGCTTGGTGAGCTCCACAGACAACTTCCCGGGAATGGGTTTCGCGTGGTAATCCAGCGCCGCCTTCTTCTTCGCGTCAGTCATGCTGAGAGGATCCGGTAAACAGTGAGAGGTCAGCTAGCGTATACAAAAAGCCCGACGCGCTCAACTCGCCAGACATCTCCCCTGTTGTACGCTCGTTTGAAGACGTTGCCGGCCATTTGCCGGCACTTATGGCTGAACCCGCTAGCCATGACACTTTGCTTGTCCTCGCGGCTGGCAGAGGGACAACGGCAGCACCGACAGCCGGACATAAAGAAACCCGCCACGGTGGGCGGGTTTCTCGATGGCGCGTTGTGCCGGGCGGCTCAGCGCTTAATGGCGGCACCAAAGCGCTTGTTGAAGCGTTCGACGCGACCACCGGTGGTCGCCTGCTTCTGCTTGCCGGTGTAGAAGGGGTGGCACTGGGAGCAGACGTCCAGGGAGAAGTCGTGACCGGCGGTGGTGCCGACCTCGAAGGTCGCGCCGCAGGAACAGGTCGCGGTGACCGTCTTGTAATCCGGGTGGATACCTTGTTTCATCTTGAGCCTCATGAAGCTGTATGCCGCCACCTGATCTTCTGCCAGGCACCGCATACGGGTTGTCTGTAGATGCGAACCGGTTGCCGCCACGCTCCCTCACTCAGGGCCAGGGTGTCCGCAGCGGCGAAACATTCTAGCAGAGCCGACGCCGGAGGCCAATTGCCCGATTCCCCCTGCCCGCCCGTGCCACGCGTACTGGGCGTTGCCGTGCCCTCGCCGCTGCGCCGGCTGTTCGACTATCGCCCTTGCCGCGAGTCGCCCCCGGGGGGCTGGCAGCCCGGCCTGCGGGTGAAGGTGCCCTTCGGCCGCCGCGAGGTGGTCGGCGTGGTGGTGGAGTGCCGCGACGAAAGCGAACTGCCGCTCACGAATCTCAGGCCGGTGGCGGGCTGCCTCGACGACGCCCCGCTGCCGGCCGACTGGCTGTGGCTGTGCCGCTTCGCCGCCCGCTACTACCAGCATGCCCTCGGCGACACCCTGCACCAGGCGCTGCCGGGGCTGCTGCGCCAGGGCCGGGCGCTCGAGGCCCGCACCCGCGAGCGCTGGTGCGTGACCGCGACCGGCCGCGAGGACGCCCCGCCGAGCCTGGCCCGGGCCCCCCGCCAGGCAGAGCTGCTGACCATGCTGCGCCAGCACCCCCACGGGCTGGTCAGCCAGGCGATCCTCGCCCAGTCGTTCAGCCGCGACCAGCTGCGTGCCCTGGCCGACAAGGGCCTGGTAGCCCGTCACGAGGAACCCCTGGCCGCCTCGCCGTCGGTCGAGGGCGAGGCGGGGCTCGCCGAACCCGCCCTGCCCCTCAACCGCGAGCAGGCCGTGGCGCTAGCCGCCGTCCACGAGCGGCTCGACGGCTTCCACCCCTGCCTGCTGCATGGCGTCACCGGCAGCGGCAAGACCGAGGTCTACCTGCAGCTCATCGAGGCGGTCATCGGCCGCCACCGCCAGGCCCTGGTGCTGGTCCCCGAGATCGGCCTGACGCCCCAGACCCTCGCCCGTTTCCGCCGCCGCTTCCGGGCGCCGGTGGTGGCCCTGCACTCGGGGCTCACCGACCACGAGCGCCTCGATGCCTGGGAGGCCGCCGCCAGCGGCCGGGCCCCCATCGTGCTGGGCACCCGCTCGGCCATCTTCACCCCCCTGGCCCGCCCCGGGGTGATCATCGTCGACGAGGAGCACGACGGCTCCTACAAGCAGCAGGACGGCCTGCGCTACCATGCCCGCGACCTGGCCGTGGCCCGCGCCCACCGCCACCGCATCCCGCTGCTGCTGGGCAGCGCCACCCCGTCGCTGGAGTCCCTGCAGCGGGCGCTGCACGGCGACTATCGCCACCTGCGCCTGACCCGCCGGGCCAGCCGCCATGCCCCGGCGCGCCTGGAGCTCGTCGACCTGCGCGGCCGGCGCCGCCAGGGCGGGCTGATCCCGCCGGTGATCGAGACGGTGCGCGAGACCCTGGCCGCCGGCCACCAGGTGCTGGTCTTCATCAATCGCCGCGGCTTCGCCCCCACCCTGGCCTGCCACGCCTGCGGCTGGATGGCCGAGTGCGACCACTGCGACGCCCGCATGACCCTGCATCGGCAGCCGCCGCTGCTGGCCTGCCACCACTGCGACCGTCGCCGCGCCCTCCCCGACGCCTGCCCCGAGTGCGGCAGCGTCGACCTGCGCCCCCTGGGCAGCGGTACCGAGCGCACCGAGGAGACCCTGGCGGCGCTGTTCCCCGAGGTGCCGGTGCACCGCATCGACCGCGACAGCACCCGGCGCCGCGACGCCCTCGAGGAGATGCTAGCCGAGGTACGCCGCGGCGAGCCCTGCCTGCTGGTGGGCACCCAGATGTTGGCCAAGGGACACCACCTGCCCCACGTCACCCTGGTGGTGGTGGTCAATGCCGATGCCGGGCTCTATGCCAGCGACTTCCGGGCGCTGGAGCACAGTGCCCAGCTGCTCGAGCAGGTGGCGGGCCGCGCCGGCCGCGCCGCCCACCCCGGCCGGGTGCTGGTGCAGACCCTGCACACCGACGACCCGCACCTGCGCCTGCTGGCCGAGCGGGGCTACGACGCCCTCGCCGGCCAGCTGCTGGAGGAGCGGCGGGCCGCTCGGCTGCCGCCCTTCCGCTTCCTCGCCCTGCTGCGCCTCGAGGCCCCCGGCGAGGCGGCCGTGGTCGCCCTGGGCGGTCTGGCTTCCGAGGCCCTGCGCCAGCGGATCGACGAACGCGGCCTCGCGGTCGACTGCCTGGGGCCGGTGCCCGCCCCCATGGAACGGCGCCAGAACCGCTACCACCTGCAGCTGATGCTGGCCGCCGACCGCCGCAGCCAGCTGCACGAGGCCGGCGCCTGGCTGGTCGCCTGGCTCGAGGGCCGACCCGAGGCACGACGGGTACGCTGGTCGCTGGATATCGACCCGCAGACCCTGGCCTGAGCGCACACCTTTAAAGCCCGGCGCCGATTGCCGATAATGGCGCCCCAGACTCGCCCGGCGGTCGCCTTGCACCGCCCACGCCACAGGACACCGGATACCTCCATGAAAGAGACCATCATCGCGCTGCTCGAGGGCGCCCTGGACAACCTCCGGCAGCAGGGCGTGCTGCCCGCCGATATCGCGCCGAGCATCAAGGTCGACCCGACCCGCGACAAGGCCCACGGCGACTACGCCACCAACCTGGCGCTGATGCTGGCCAAGCCTGCCGGCAAGAAGCCCCGCGAGCTGGCCGAGGCGCTGGTCGCGGCCCTGCCGGCAAGCGACGCCGTGCAGAAGGTGGAGATCGCCGGCCCCGGCTTCGTCAACTTCTTCGCCGCCACTGACGCCGCCGCCCAGGTCGTGCGCCAGGTGCTCGAGGCCGGGGATGCCTATGGCCGCAACCTCACCGGCCAGGGCCGCCGTGTACAAGTGGAGTTCGTCTCCGCCAACCCCACCGGGCCGCTGCACGTGGGCCACGGCCGCGGGGCGGCGATCGGCGACTGCATCAGCCGCCTGCTCGAGGCCACCGGCCATGAGGTGACCCGCGAGTTCTACTACAACGACGCCGGCGCCCAGATCAGCAACCTGGTGCGCTCGGTGCAGGCGCGGGTCCAGGGAATCGATCCCGGCGACCCGGGCTGGCCGGAGGACGGCTACCGCGGCGGCTACATCATCGACGTGGCCAACGCCTACCTGGCCGGGGAGACCGTGCATGCCGATGACCGTCACGTCACCGCGACAGGCGACCCGGACGACCTCGACGCCATCCGCGACTTCGCCGTGGCCTACCTGCGCCGCGAGCAGGACCTCGACCTCAAGGCCTTCGGCGTGACCTTCGACGTCTATTTCCTGGAGTCCTCGCTCTACGAGCAGGGCAAGGTCGAGGCCGCCGTGGCGCGGCTGATCGAGAAGGGCCATACCTTTGAACAGGACGGCGCCCTGTGGCTGCGCACCACCGACTTCGGTGACGACAAGGACCGGGTGATGCGCAAGAGCGACGGCCACTACACCTACTTCCTGCCCGACGTCGCCTACCACCTGGACAAGTGGCAGCGCGGCTTCACGACGGTGATCAACGAGCAGGGCGCCGACCACCACTCCACCGTCACCCGGGTGCGTGCCGGGCTGCAGGCCCTCGAGGCCGGCATTCCCGAGGGGTGGCCCGACTATGTGCTGCACCAGATGGTGATGGTCACCCGCTCCGGGGTCGAGGTGAAGCTCTCCAAGCGTGCCGGCAGCTACGTCACGGTGCGCGACCTGATCGACGAGGTGGGCCGCGATGCCACCCGCTTCTTCCTGGCCGCGCGTCGCGCCGACTCCCAGCTCACCTTCGACATCGACCTGGCCCGCTCGCAGTCCAACGACAACCCGGTCTACTACGTGCAGTATGCCCACGCCCGGGTCTGCAGCATGCTGCGCAAGGCCGAGGCCGAGGAGACGCCCTTCGATCACGCCCTGGCCATGGAGAGCCTCGCCCTGCTCGCGGAGGACCAGGAGAAGGCGCTGCTCAACCGCCTGGCCCGCTATCCCGAGGTGGTCCAGCACGCCGCCACCGCCCACGAGCCCCAGCAGATCGCCCAGTACCTGCTCGACCTCGCCGCCGACTTCCACACCTGCTACAACGCGGTGAAGGTGATGGTCGACGATGACGCCCAGCGCAACGCCCGGCTGGCGCTGGGACTGGCCACGCGCCAGGTCCTGCGCAACGGCCTCGACCTGATGGGTGTCGGCGCGCCCGAGGAGATGTAAGCCATGGCCACCCGGAAGCAGCCCGCGAAGAAGCGTGGCGCCACCAGCACCCCGCGGCGCCGTGCCGCGCCACCCCCACGCCGCGGCATCCCGGGCTGGCTGTGGGGCCTGGTCGGCCTAGTGGCAGGCTTCCTGCTGGCCCAGCACCAGCAGGGCATCGCCCCCTGGCAGGAGGGCAGCGACTCGCCGCTGGCCACGGTGCTGACCAAGCCCGAGGCCCCCCGGGAATCCCGTGACGGCGAGCCGGCCGCCACCCCCGAGGAGCCGCCGATGCCGACCTTCGAGTTCTACACCCTGCTGCCGGAATCCGAGGTGATCGCACCGGGCGGCAAGGTGCCGGCCTCCACGGCCACCCCGCCGGAGCGCCCCGAGGCGCCCGCGGCGACGAACGGCGAGGACCCCATCGCCCAGGTGATCGCCGCCAACCTGGATACCGACGCCTCGGCGCAGGACGACCGCCCGGATGCGCAGGCGACGGACAAGCCACCCGCCGATGCCCGCTTCATGCTGCAGGCCGCCTCCTTCCGCGAGGCGGGCGATGCCAGCAAGCTGGCGGGCCGGCTGCGCGACTTCGGCCTGCTTGCCAAGATCAGCGAGGTCAAGGCCGGCGGCGGCGACACCTGGCACCGGGTCCAGGTCGGCCCCTACAGCGATCGTCGCGAGCTCACCCGCGCCCAGGACCTGATGGTCACCCAAGGCATCGAGCCGCTGCTGATCCAGCTGCAGAACTGACCCGTCCGACCGGCAAGGGAGGCACGACCAAGGTTGAATTCCTCGTCTCCCGCCCGCACGTCACGTGCTGAGTTCATCCACGGCGCCCGGCCCTGACCGCGGCGCCGCCAGTCATCGGGAGCCCTCTGCTCCCCCAAGGAGTCCCCTCCATGACCACGATCGTTTCCGTGCGCCGCGGTAACCAGGTGGCGCTCGCCGGCGACGGCCAGGTCTCGCTGGGCAACACCGTGATGAAGGGCAACGCCAGCAAGGTGCGTCGCCTCTACCACGGCCAGGTCCTGGCCGGCTTCGCCGGCGGCACCGCCGATGCCTTCACCCTCTTCGAGCGCTTCGAGGCGCAGCTGGAGAAGTACCAGGGCAACCTGGTCAAGGCCGCGGTAGAGCTGGCCAAGGACTGGCGCACCGACCGCGCCCTGCGCCGTCTCGAGGCGCTGCTCGCCGTGGCCAACAAGGATGCCTCGCTGATCATCACCGGCAACGGTGACGTGGTGGAGCCCGAGGGCGGCATCATCGCCATCGGCTCCGGCGGCAACTTCGCCCTGGCCGCCGCGCGAGCGCTGCTCGAGAACACCGACCTCGGTGCCCGCGAGATCACCGAGAAGTCGCTGTCCATCGCCGGCGACATCTGCGTGTTCACCAACCACAACGTCACCCTGGAAGAGCTCTGATCATGACTCGGATGACCCCCCGCGAGATCGTCCACGCCCTGGACCAGTACATCGTCGGCCAGCAGGACGCCAAGCGCGCCGTGGCCGTTGCCCTGCGCAACCGCTGGCGTCGCATGCAGCTCGAGGGCGAGCTGCGCCAGGAGGTGACGCCCAAGAACATCCTGATGATCGGCCCCACCGGCGTGGGCAAGACCGAGATCGCCCGCCGCCTGGCCAAGCTGGCCGGGGCGCCCTTCATCAAGGTCGAGGCCACCAAGTTCACCGAGGTGGGCTATGTGGGCCGCGACGTCGAGTCGATCATCCGTGACCTGACCGAGGCCGCCATCAAGCTGGTGCGCGAGCAGGCCAAGGCCGAGGTAGGCCACCGTGCGGAGGATGCCGCCGAGGAGCGCATCCTCGACGCCCTGCTGCCGCCGCCCCGTGGCCAGGAGGACGAGCCGCGCCAGGACAGCTCGACCCGCCAGATCTTCCGCAAGAAGCTGCGCGAGGGACAGCTCGACGACAAGGAGATCGACATCGAGGTCACGCCCCAGGGCACCGGCGTCGACATCATGACCCCGCCGGGCATGGAGGAGATGACCAGCCAGCTGCAGAACCTGTTCGCCGGCATGGGCAAGCAGAAGAGCGAGACCCGCCGGGTGGCGGTGAAGGACGCCTTCGGCCTGCTGCGTGACGAGGAGGCCAGCAAGCTGGTCAACGAGGACGACATCAAGAGCCGCGCCGTCGAGGCGGTGGAACAGAACGGCATCGTCTTCCTCGACGAGATCGACAAGGTCTGCAAGGGCAGCGGCCAGTCCAGCGGTGGCGAGGTCTCCCGCGAAGGCGTGCAGCGCGACCTGCTGCCGCTGATCGAGGGCTCCACGGTCTCCACCAAGCACGGCATGGTGCGCACCGACCACATCCTGTTCATCGCCTCCGGCGCCTTCCACCTGTCGCGCCCCTCGGACCTGATCCCCGAGCTGCAGGGCCGGCTGCCGATCCGCGTCGAGCTCAACGCCCTGACGCCGGAAGACTTCAAGCGCATCCTCACCGAGCCTTCCGCCGCACTGACCAAGCAGTACCAGGCGCTGCTGGCCACCGAGGGGCTCGAGATCGCCTTCACCGAGGACGGCATCGCGCGTATCGCCGAGATCGCCTGGAAGGTCAACGAGGGCACCGAGAACATCGGCGCCCGCCGCCTGCACACCGTGATGGAGCGCCTGCTCGAGGAGGCTTCCTACCTGGGCGGCGACTTCGGCAGCCCGCTGTCGATCGATGCCGCCTACGTCGACTCCCAGCTCGGCGAGCTGGCGATGGACGAGGACCTGTCGCGGTATATTCTTTAGGAGCCTTGCCATGTCCGCCCCGATACCTACCAAGGTGCACTACCACAGGAAGGACCGCGAGCTCGAGCTCACCTACGCAAGCGGCGAGAGCTACCGGTTGCCGGTGGAGTACCTGCGGGTCTTCTCGCCCTCCGCCGAGGTGCGCGGCCATGGCCCCGATACCGCTACCCTGCAGGTGGGCAAGAAGCACGTCGGCCTGCAGAACATCACCCAGGCCGGCCGCTACGCGCTCAAGCTGCACTTCGACGACGGCCACGACAGCGGGCTCTTCAGCTGGGACTACCTCTACGATTTGATCGAGAAGCGCGAGGTCAACTGGGCCGACTACCTGCGCCGGCTGGAGGAGGCCGGCGCCTCGCGGGAGCCCCTGAGCATCGAGATCAAGCAGCTGTAGGGGCAGCGTCAAGACAATCGCCTGCGGGGAGGGCTACAATGGCGCCCATTGCGAGGCCGTCAGGCCTCCCCCACCGCAGCGATTCGGGAGCCCACGGCATGAGCGCCAGTGACAAGCACACCACCCACTTCGGCTATCAGGAAGTCCCAGTCGAGGAGAAGGCCTCACGCGTGGCCCATGTCTTCCACTCGGTGGCGGCCCGCTACGACATCATGAACGACCTGATGTCGATGGGCATCCATCGCCTCTGGAAGCGGCTGACCATCGAGCGCTCCGGCGTGCGCCCGGGCCACAGCGTGCTCGACATCGCCGGCGGCACCGGCGACCTGACGGCAAAGTTCTCGCGCATGGTGGGCCCCCGCGGGCGGGTGGTGCTGGCCGACATCAACGAGTCCATGCTGCGGGTCGGCCGCGACAAGCTGCTCGACAGGGGCGTCGGCGGCAACGTCGAGTATGTCCAGGCCAACGCCGAGTGCCTGCCCTTCCCCGACAACAGCTTCGACTGCATCACCATCGCCTTCGGCCTGCGCAACGTCACCGACAAGGACGCCGCGCTGCGCTCGATGACCCGCGTGCTCAAGCCCGGCGGCCGCCTGCTGGTGCTGGAGTTCTCCAAACCTGGCAACCCGCTGTTCTCCAGGGCCTACGATGAGTACTCCTTCCGCCTGCTGCCGAAGATCGGCGAACTGGTGGCAAGCGACGCCGACAGCTACCGCTATCTGGCCGAGTCGATCCGCATGCACCCCGACCAGGAGACCCTCAAGGCGATGATGGAAGCGGCCGGGCTGGAGCGGGTCGAGTACACCAACCTCACCGGGGGCATCGTCGCCCTGCACCGCGGCATCAAGCTGTGAGGGCATGATGGCGCTGTCTCCCCTACTCCTGCTGGCCGGCCTGGAACGCACCCTGAATGCCCTGCTCGCCCGCGACCCGGCGGCGCCGTCGCGCCTGGCCCGGCTGGCTGGCCACCGCATCCTGTTGCGCCTGGAGCGCCCCGCCCTGGCGCTGGCCATCCACTTCCACCCGGCCGGGCTCGACCTGCTGCGCCCCGACGACACCGCCGAAGAGGGCTTCGACGCGGTGGTCGAGCTGGATGCCGAGACCCTCGGCGAGCTGCTCGGCGGGGCCTCCGTCGAGCGCCTGATGTTCCAGGGCAAGCTCGCCGTGCGGGGGCGCACCCACCTGCTGGAGGCGACCCGCGACCTGCTGCTCGACCTCGACCTGGACTGGGAGGCGGAACTCGCCCGCTGGCTCGGCGACATCCCGGCCCATAGCCTGGCCGAGGGGCTGCGCAGCCTCTCTCGCTGGGGGGTGCGCACCCGCCAGGAGTTCTGCGCCGACGTGGGCGAGTATGTCTTCGAGGAGGCACGGCTGCTGCCGGGCCGCCACCAGCTGGAGGCGTTGCGCGACCACCTGACCGAGATGGAGATCGCCACTGACCGCCTCGAGGCGCGCCTGGCACGGCTGCGCCGCCGCCTGGCCGAGCCGGAGACGACCCCATGATCCTGCGGCTGGCGCGCATCGTCTGGGTGATCACCCGCTACCGGCTCGACACCCTGCTGCCGCTGGCGCGGATGCCCTGGTGGCTGCGCGGCCTGTTCACGCTCTCGCCGCTGCGCCTGGTGCCGATCGGCGAACGCGCCCGCGGCGAGCGCCTGCGCCTGGCGCTGGAGTCGCTGGGGCCGATCTTCGTCAAGTTCGGCCAGATGCTCTCGACCCGCCGCGACCTGCTGCCCGAGGACATCGCCGACGAGCTGCAGCGACTCCAGGACCAGGTGCCGCCCTTTCCCGGCCACCAGGCCATGGCGCTGGTCGAGGAGGAGCTGGCGATGTCGCTGGAGGATGCCTTCGCCGGCTTCGAGCCCGAGCCCCTGGCCTCGGCCTCCGTGGCCCAGGTGCATGCCGCCCGGCTGCACGGGGGCGAGGCCGTGGTGGTCAAGATCATCCGCCCGGGGATCGAGCGCGTGATGCGCCAGGACATGGCGTTGATGTATCGCTTCGCCAGCGTGCTGGCACGGATTCCCGAGGCCCGCCGGCTGCGCCCGGTGGAGGTGGTCCGCGACTACGAGGCCACGCTCTTCGACGAGCTCGACCTGACCAAGGAGGCCGCCAACACCTCCCAACTCAAGCGCAACTTCAAGGGCTCGCCGCTGCTCTATGTACCGGCCATCCACTGGGGGCTGACCCACCGCCGGGTGATGGTGCAGGAGCGCATCTACGGGGTCCCGGTGGCCGACACCGCGGCGTTGCTCGCCCAGGGCACCGACCTCAAGAAGCTGGCCGAGCGCGGCGTGGAGATCTTCTTCACCCAGGTGTTCCGCGACAACTTCTTCCATGCCGACATGCACCCGGGCAATATCTTCGTCTCCTTCGAGCATCCCCTGGACCCGCAGTACATCGCCATCGACTGCGGCATCGTCGGCAGCCTGACCCGCGAGGACCAGGACTACCTGGCGCGAAACCTGCTGGCCTTCTTCCACCAGGACTACTACGAGGTGGCGGCGCTGCACATCGAGTCGGGCTGGGTGGGCGAGGAGACCCGGGCCAACGAGTTCGCCGCGGCGATCCGCACCGTGTGCGAGCCGATTCTCGAGAAGCCGCTCAAGGACATCTCCTTTGGCCAGGTGCTGCTGGGCCTGTTCCAGACCGCGCGACGCTTCAACATGGAGGTGCAGCCCCAGCTGGTGCTGCTGCAGAAGACGCTGCTCAACATCGAGGGGCTGGGCCGCCAGCTCTATCCCGACCTAGACCTGTGGAGCACCGCCAAGCCCTTCCTGGAGCGCTGGATGAAGGAGCGCGCCGGCGCCAGCGGCCTCTGGGAGTCGCTCAAGCGGCAGGCCCCGGAGCTCTCTCGCCAGCTGCCCGAGCTGCCGGTGCTCGCCCATCAGGTCCTCGCCCGCACCGAGCTGGAGCACCGCCAGCGGCGCCGCCAGGTCGACGCCATGGGCGGGATCTCCCGAGCGCTGAGCCAGCGGGGCAGGAGCCAGCGACGGCTGCGCCTGGGCCTGCTGCTGCTGGCCGCCGCACTCGCCTGGCAGCCGCTGAGCGAGTGGGCCGCGGGCCAGCCCTGGCCGGCCCTGGCCGCCGCCGCCCTCGGCGTGCTGCTGCTGGCCTGGCACTGAGGGCCCGCCCCATCCTTCCACCCACTGCAACGGAACCTTGACCCATGAGCGATATCCTCGACCGCCTTCACGTTGTGCTCGAAGAACGCCGCCGCGCGGAGCCACAGGATTCCTATGTGGCGGCCTTGCATCACAAGGGACTGAACAAGATACTCGAGAAGGTCGGCGAGGAAGCCACCGAGACCCTGCTGGCCGCCAAGGACGCCGAGCATGGCGACGAACCGGCACGTCAAGCGTTGATCGCCGAAACGGCCGACCTGTGGTTTCATAGCCTGGTAATGCTCTCGCACCTGGGCCTCGACCACCGCATGGTCCTGGATGAGCTAGCCCGCCGCTTCGGCGTCTCCGGACACGACGAGAAGGCCGCACGGCAACCCTAGCGTCAACTGGCCCTTCCGGGACCTCCCGGAGCCCCAACCTGAGGAAGCAATTATGTTAGGTGGTATCAGTATCTGGCAGCTGCTGATCGTTCTCGGCATCATCATCCTGATCTTCGGCACCAAGAAGCTGCGCAATGTCGGCGGCGACCTGGGCGGCGCCGTGAAGGGCTTCAAGAAGGCCATGCACGAGGAGGAGAAGGAGAAGGAGAAGGACGAGGGCGAGAAGGCGGACGACCCCCAGGCCCGTGTCAGCCATGACGAGGAGGTCAACACCTACGACGTCAAGGCCGAGAAGAAGGCCCACGACCAAGAAGAGCACCAGGAAGAGCGCAAGTAACCCGCCATGTTCGATATGGGCTTTCTCGAACTGATGCTCATCGGCGTGGTGGGCCTGCTGGTGCTGGGACCCGAGCGCCTGCCCAAGGCGGCGCGCACCCTGGGGCTGTGGATCGGCAAGATCAAGCGCAGCGTCTCGAGCATGCAGCGCGAGATCAGTGCCCAGCTCGAGGCGGAGGAGCTGCGCCAGAAGCTCAATGAGCAGCAGAAGAAGCTCGACGAGGGCGTCCAGCAGGTCAAGCGCGGCGTGGAGAGCATCGCCGAGGAGGAGAGCGGCAAGCGCGAGTCGGCCTCGACGACTGACGATGCCGGTGAGGCCCCGCCGACCGCCCCCCCCGAGAAGCGTCTCGACGACGCCCTCGCCAGGGCCCGCACGGGCAGCGAGGGCGATGATGCCCAGCGCCCCGCCGATGCCTCCACCGCCGACAAGGATTCTGCCCCCCGATGAGCAAGACCGGTGACCCCAAGGAGCAGAACCAGGCCCCACTGATCGAGCACCTGATCGAGCTGCGCTCACGACTGATGCGCGCGGTGATCGCGATCCTGGTGATCTTCCTGGGCCTCTATGCCTTTGCCAACGACATCTACTCCTTCGTCGCCCAGCCGCTGATGGCGCTGCTGCCCGAAGGCTCGCAGATGATCGCCACCGAGGTGGCCTCGCCCTTCCTGGCCCCCTTCAAGCTGACCCTGGTGGTGGCGGTGTTCGCCGCCATTCCCTATGTGCTGCACCAGGCCTGGGCCTTCGTGGCCCCGGGGCTCTACGACAACGAGAAGGCGCTGGCGCTGCCGATCCTGGCCTCCAGCGTGGCGCTGTTCTATGGCGGCGCCGCCTTCGCCTACTACGTGGTCTTCCCGCTGCTGTTCCAGTTCTTCACCCAGACCGGGCCGGAGAACGTCGCGGTGATGACCGATATCAATCAGTACCTGAACTTCGTCCTCAAGCTGTTCTTCGCCTTCGGGGTGGCTTTCGAGATCCCCATCGCCACCTTCCTGCTGATCCTCTCGGGCGCCACCACGGTGGAGAGCCTGTCGAAGAAGCGTCCCTACGTGGTGCTCGGCTGCTTCGTCATCGGCATGCTGCTCACCCCGCCGGACGTGGTCTCCCAGAGCCTGCTGGCGGTGCCGATGTACCTGCTCTACGAGGTCGGCCTGCTGTTCGGCCGCCTGGTGCGCCGCAAGCGGGAGAAGGACGAAGAGGACGAGGAGCAATAGCGCCAAGCGGCCAAGCGACCAAGCGACCAAGCGACCAAGCGACCAAGCGACCAAGCGACCAAGCGACCAAGCGACCAAGCGACCAAGCGACCAGCAGGATAAGACCCGACCAAGATCCAACCCCGCAAAAGCAAGCCCCGAAGGTCTCGGCCTTCGGGGCTTGCTTATAGCTCGGCGCTTGAAGCTTACAAGTCCATCAGCTCGTCGACGCGGTCGACCAGCTTGAAGATGCCGGTGGCCGCCTCGCTGATGCGCGTGGCCAGCATGTAGGCCGGGGTGGTCACCACGCGGTTCTCGAAATCCACCACGATGTCCTCGACCCCGCAGCTGCGGTGCAGGCCGCCCATGGCGCTGATCGCCCCGGAGACGCCCGGGTCATGCCCCACGGTCACGGAGATGCCGGGGCCGAGCAGGCGCGGCACCAGCACCGGGCTGATGCACATCAGGCCGATCGGCTTGCGCGCCTCATGGAAGCCGGACAGCGCCTCGCTGAGCTCGTCGAGCACCTGCATGCCATCCCCTGCCTCGGCGTAGTTCGAGAGGTTCTTGGCGACACCGAAGCCGCCGGGGAGGATGACCGCGTCGAAGTCGTCGGCCTCGAGCTCGTCGAGAGGCGAGATATCGCCGCGGGCCAGGCGTGCCGACTCCGTCAGCACGTTGCGACGCTCACCCTCGGCCACCTCGCCGCGACGATGGTCGACGACATGATGCTGCTCGATATCGGGGGCGAAGCAGCGATAGCCCAGACCCAGCTGGTCGAGGCGCAGCAGGGTCAGGGTGGTCTCGTAGATCTCGGCACCGTCCTGTACCCCGCATCCCGAGAGGATGACCGCCACCTGTTTGCTCATGCCTTTCTCCTTGAAGGTAGGCGCCCGGCGAAGCCAGGCCCTGAAATTCTGAAGCCTTCACTTTAGAGAGTCGGCCCGGGTGCGACAAGGCGCGGCTTTCGACGCCGGACGACACTGATATACTCGAGACATTCGACTGCCGCTGTCATCAATCCGTCATCCTGCATCGCCACAATGACGCGACGGCGGTCCCGATCCCCATATCCGGAGAGACGCCTTGAGCTTCATGACCACACGCCAGTTCCCGACCTCGCGCCTGCGCCGCATGCGCCGCGACGACTTCTCGCGCCGCCTGATGCGCGAGCACACCCTGACCGCGGCCGACCTGATCTGGCCGGTGTTCGTGCTCGAGGGCGAGGGCCAGCGCGAGGCGGTGCCCTCCATGCCGGGCGTCGAGCGGCTCTCGCTCGACCTGCTGATCGAGGAGGCCCGCGAGGCCTTTGCGCTCGGCATCCCGGCCATCGCCCTGTTCCCGGTGGTGGGCACGGAGCTGAAGAGCGAACTCGCCGAGGAGGCCTACAACGCCTCGGGCCTCGTCCAGCGCAGCGTGCGCGCCCTCAAGGAGGCGATCCCCGGACTCGGCATCATCACCGACGTGGCGCTCGACCCCTACACCAGCCACGGTCAGGACGGCATCCTCGACGATGCGGGCTACGTCCACAATGACCGCACCGTGGAGACCCTGCTCAAGCAGGCACTCTCCCACGCCGAGGCGGGTGCCGACGTGGTGGCGCCCTCGGACATGATGGACGGGCGCATCGGCTCGATCCGCCAGGTGCTGGAGCAGGAGCAGCTGGTCAACACCCGGATCATGGCCTATAGCGCCAAGTACGCCTCGCGCTACTACGGCCCCTTCCGCGACGCCGTGGGTTCCGCCGGCAACCTGGGCCGCGCCGACAAGACCACCTACCAGATGGACCCGGGCAACGGCGACGAGGCGCTACACGAGGTGGCCCTGGATCTGGCCGAGGGGGCCGACATGGTGATGATCAAGCCCGGCATGCCCTACCTGGATGTGGTGCGCCGGGTGAAGGACGAGCTCAAGGTGCCCACCTTCGCCTACCAGGTGAGCGGCGAGTACGCCATGCACATGGCCGCCTTCGAGAACGGCTGGCTGGAGGCGGATGCGGTGATCCTCGAATCGCTGCTCTGCTTCAAGCGCGCCGGTGCGGACGGCGTGCTGACCTACTTCGCCAAGCGGGCGGCCCGGCTGCTCGCGACGACATAGACGACGGGAGGGACAGCACCCTTCCGCCCGACGACAGGGAGATCCCATGGAAGAGACACGCGGTCCCGACCGGCAGCCCGACCTGCCCACCCCACGCCGGAGCGGCGAGCCTCCCGAGCCACCCGCCCCGCGGCTGAACCATACCCGCACCGGCATCAAGCCCAAGGCGCTGCCGGACCCGGAGGCGGACCTGGCCGACCCCGGGCTCTACTTCAACCGCGAGCTCTCCCACCTGCAGTTCAACGTCCGGGTGCTGGAACAGGCCCTGGACGAGGCCCATCCGCTGCTCAACCGGCTGATGTTCCTGCTGATCTTTTCGTCCAACATGGACGAGTTCTACGAGATCCGGGTAGCCGGCCTCAAGAGTCAGGTCCTGCTCGGCGATGATTCCACCGGCGCCGACGGCCGCTCGCCCCGCTCGGTGCTGGCCGAGATCTCCCAGATCGCCCATGAACAGGTGGCGCGCCAGTACCAGATCCTCAACGAGGTCCTGATCCCCGCCCTGGAAGCACAGCGGCTGCGCTTCCGCCGCCGCGGAGACTGGTCCGAGGCCCAGCAAGCCTGGGTGCGCGACTACTTCGAGACCGAGATCATGCCGGTGATCAGCCCCATCGGCCTGGACCCGTCCCACCCCTTCCCGCGGCTGGTCAACAAGAGCCTCAACTTTATCGTCCAGCTGGAGGGCAAGGATGCCTTCGGCCGCGAGGGGGGCCTGGCCATCCTGCCGGCACCGCGCTCGCTGCCGCGGGTGATCGCCCTGCCCGAGGCGCTCTGCGAGGCGGACTTCAGCGAGTATGTCTTCCTCTCCTCGATGATCCATGCCCATGCCGAGGAAGTCTTTCCCGGCATGGCGGTGCTCGGCTGCTACCAGTTCAGGCTGACCCGCAATGCCGACCTCTCCATGGACCCCGAGGAGGTCTCCGACCTCGCCTCGGCGCTGCGCGGCGAGCTGCTGTCGCGGCGCTACGGCAGCGGGGTCCGCCTGGAGGTGGCCGACAACTGCCCCGACGAGCTGGCCGAGTTCCTGCTCAGGCAGTTCCAGCTCGAGGAGGCGGACCTCTTCCGGGTCAGCGGCCCGGTGAACCTGACCCGCATGATGTCGGTGCTTGACGACGTGGAACGTCCCGAGCTGCTCTACCGCCCCTTTACCCCCGGGCTCCCCAAGGCACTGCGCAAGGCCGACAGCGTGCTGGCCGCGATCACCGATGGCGACATCCTGCTCCACCACCCCTTCCAGTCCTTCTCCCCGGTGGAGGAGATGCTCGGAGAGGCCGCCCGGGACCCGGACGTGCTGGCCATCAAGCAGACCCTCTACCGCACCGGCGCCGACTCGCCCATCGTCAACGCCCTGGTCGAGGCCGCCGGCAACGGCAAGGAGGTCACGGTAGTGATCGAGCTGCGGGCACGCTTCGACGAGGCCGACAACCTGGCCCTGGCCTCGCGCCTGCAGGAGGCCGGGGCCATCGTCATCTACGGGGTGATGGCCTACAAGACCCACGCCAAGATGATGCACATCGTGCGCCGAGAACGGGGCAAGCTGCGCCACTACGCCCATCTGGGCACCGGCAACTACCATTCGCGCACCGCCAAGCTCTACACCGACTACAGCCTGCTGACCGCCGACCCGGTGCTGTGCGCGGACGTGCACAAGGTCTTCCAGCAGCTCTCGGGCATGGGCCGTGCCCGGCATATCGAGCAGCTGCTGCATGCCCCTTTCACCCTGCACGAACAGATGGTGGCCAGGATCGACCGCGAGGCCGAGCATGCCCGCAAGGGCAAACGCGCCCACCTGATCATCAAGTGCAACTCGCTCACCGAGCCCAAGCTGATCCAGGCGCTCTACCGGGCCTCGCGGGCCGGCGTGGAGTGCGACCTGATCATCCGCGGCATGTGCTGCCTGCGCCCGGGCATTCCCGGCATCTCGGAGAACATCCGCGTGCGCTCGATCATCGGCCGCTTCCTGGAGCACACCCGGGTGTTCCATTTCCACAACGACGGCAAGCCGGAGACCTGGGGCTCCAGTGCCGACTTCATGGCACGCAACATGTTCCATCGGGTGGAGACCTGCTTCCCGCTTCTCGACAGGAAGCTGGCCGCCCGGGTCCGCAAGGACCTCGAGACCTACCTGGTGGACAACTGCCAGAGCTGGCTACTGCGCAGCGACGGCCTCTACGTCAAGCAGCAGCCCGGCGGCGCGGCCCCGATCAGCGCCCAGGAGACCCTGCTCTTCGCCTACGCCGCCAGGGCGTGACTCAGCCCTTGCGGAACGCATCCAGGTCGTGGGGGTCGAGCCCGGAGACGCGCTCGGGCAGGCCGCGCTCGCGACGGGCGGCTTGCACCACCTCGCGCTCGGCGAGCAACTCGGCATCGTCGTCCAGGGTGCGGCCGTTGAGCTCGGCGAGCTGGGCCATGCCCTGGTGGTAGAAGGCGAGCACCGCCAGCGCCGTGTCATTGCCCTCCGCCATGCCACGGCGCAGTGCCGGCAGGTAGCCGCTGACCCGGGACAGTTGGTGCTTGAGCTGCCAGACATAGCGTACCTCGACCATCCAGGGGCGCTCGCGCAGCACCGCGAACACCAGGCTGGTCGCGACCAGCCCCAGCAGCACGCCCAGCACGTTGAGCCAGAAACCGCCCTCGAAGGCGGCCTGCAGCAGCTGGACAAAAACCAGCCCGAAGACGATCAGCTGGCCGGCCATGGCCAGGCTGATGAAACGCCCCTTGCGGCGATAGGTCTCGGGGTCGTGGTCCTCGAACTGGAACGGCATGGCGCTCTCCTGGGTGGCGAATCGGCAATCGACGGCATTATCCCGACATCACCACCCAGGGTACAGGGCTAACGCAGACGCTCGGCGGCCGTGAGCAGCAGGTGTTCGGTGGTCTCCCAGCCGATGCAGGCGTCGGTGACCGAGACCCCAGGGCGCAGCCGACCGGGCGCAAGCGCCTGCTTGCCCTCGTGGAGATGGCTCTCCAGCATCAGCCCCGCCAGCGCCGTCTCGCCGGCCTGGCGCTGGGCCAGCACATCGAGCAGCACCTCGCTCTGGCGGCGATGGTCCTTGCGCGCGTTGGCGTGGCTGCAGTCGACCATCAGCCGCGGCGACAGGCCGGCCTCCTCCAGGGCGCGGCGCGCCGCCTGAACGTGGGGGGCCTGGTAGTTGGGCTCGCCGTGACCGCCGCGCAGCACCAACTGGGTGTGCGGGTTGCCCGCGGTCTCGCGGATCACCGGGCGCCCTGCTTCATCCAGCCCGAAGTGGCCGTGCGAATGCGCCGCGGCGCGCATGGCATCCAGCGCCACGCCGATGTCACCGCCGGTGGCGTTCTTGAAGCCCACCGCGGCATCGAGGCCGCTGGCCAGCTCGCGGTGCGGCTGCGACTCGGTGGTACGGGCGCCGATGGCCACCCAGGAGAGCAGGTCTTCGAGATAAGGTGCCAGCATCGGCTGCAGCAGCTCGGTGGCCACCGGCAGCCCCAGCTCGGCCACCTCGCGCATCAGCCGCCGTGATACCTCCAGGCCGCGGGCCATATCGCCACTGCCATCGAGGTCGGGGTCGTAGGCCAGCCCCTTCCAGCCCACGGTGGTGCGCGGCTTCTCGACGTAGACGCGCATCACCAGGAGCAGCCGGTCCTCCACCCGTGGCGCCAGCGCGGCCAGGCGGCGAGCGTACTCCAGGGCCGCCTCGGGATCGTGGATGGAGCAGGGGCCGACCACCACCAGCAGGCGGTCATCGTGGCCGGCGAGGATCTCGTGGATGGCTCGGCGCTGGGCGTCGATGCGGGCCGCCAGTTTCGATGAAAGCGGCAGCTCGCGGCGCAGCTCCCCGGGAGTGGGCAGCGGCCGGGCCGGGTTGGCGGCAGAGTGCAGGGGCTCGGTCAGGGGGGCGGCGGCAAGGGAAGCGTTCATGGCGTCATCAACTCCGGATAGCGGTCATACATCGTGTCGGTCGGGTGCCACCGATCTCGCTACGGCCGGGCGTGGCGGGGTGAGCCGACCGCAGCTCGCTAAATCGCCAATAGCCGTAATAGCCCGCGAAGCCCGGGGTCTGGCGGATGGCGATGGGTGCGGTCATGGTCTCTCTCCTGGATGTCAATTGTGTGGTCGGGGCCGTGAAACGCAGAACCCCCGGGCGGGGCAGCCGTCCGGGGGTTCTGGCGGAGGCGGCCCTGATGGGGGGTGCCTCCCGGCGATGTCGCGTCTTGCGCTCAGGACATGGCCACGGGCACCCCGGGAATAAACCAATAGCCATACCAGTCGCCGCGCACCACGAACGCCACGCTGCCACTGCGGGCAACGCAAAGTTCGGGCTGGGCACGGCGGGTCATGGACATGGGTCGCTCCTGAGGTCTCGTCTCATCCTGCCGCATTGCGGCATGGCTGGCAAGGGTCGTCCGCTCAGCCGGCGAACAGCTGGTACCAGCCGATGGTGGCCGGCAGGCAGCTCATGGCCACCAGCACCACCAGGCCGAGCACCACGGACAGCAGGCCGCTGTCGTCTTTGAAGTTCGTGTCGTGTCCCGCCATGTGTCGCTCCTCGTATCGTGTCAGGGTAGGGCCGCATTCTAGCGAAGATGGCAGCATCCGGCACGGCACCGATGGTCGCAGGCTCAGCGCAGGTGGCGCCCGCCGTCCACCGGCAGGGTCACGCCGGTGACGTAGCGGTTGTCGAGCAGGTAGCGCAGGCTCTGGTAGATCACGCCGGGGCCAGGGATCATCTCCATGGCGGACTTGGCGCGGGCCTTCTCGGCGTAGGCCTCGTCATCGCCCTCGCCCAGCATGATCAGCGCCGGGGCGATGGCATTGACCTGGATCGTCGGGGCGTACATGGCGGCGAACGACAGCGTCAGGTTGTCCAGCCCCGCCTTGGTGGCGGCATAGGCGGCGTGTTTTCTTGAGCCCTTCTGCACCACGTAGTCGGTCATGTGCACGATGTCGCGCTGGGGCTCGCTGCAGGCCTCGAGCAGCGCCCGGGCGTGCAGGTTGATCAGGTAGGGCGCGAGCATGTGGATGCGGAACAGCCGCTCGAAGGTGGCCCCCGCCTCAGGGCCGCTGGAGTCCGGCGCCCAGTCGCTGGCGTTGTGGACGATGGCCCGCAGCGATGTCGTCTCGGCCTGGAGTCGCGCGAGAAAGTCGAGGATGCCCGCCTCCGTCGCGAAGTCGGCCGAGAGGGTGACGATGCCCCGCTCGCGCAGCGCGTCCAGTTCGGGGCGCTCGCGGCGATAGCTGATGATCACCGGGTGGCCGTCGTCACGCAGGCGCTCGGCACAGTGGCGGCCCAGGCGCTGGGCGCCGCCGGTGATCAGGATCGGCGAGGCGCTCATGGCCGCCCCTCCCTCACCAGGCTGCCCGCGGTGGGCACGATGGGGTCCCGCGGCGCATAGGCGAAGACATCCGAGAAGACCCGCGAGGCCTCGAGGCCCAGCGAGGCCAGCACGTCCACGCAGGCGTAGACCATGCCCGGCGAGCCGGAGATATAGACGTCATGCCCCGAGACGTCATCGAGGCTCACGGCCAGGGCATGGTCGATGCGGCCGCGGTGGCCGATGACCCGCTCCCCTGCCATGGCTTCCTCGGGCGCGACCTCGGTCACGGCATGGAAGCGGACATTGGCATGGCCCTCCGCCCACTCCCGGGGCAGGCGCTCCAGGTAGAGGTCGCGACGCTCGCGGGCCGCCCACCAGAGGTCGATCTCGCGCTCTGGATCGTCGTGCAGCGCCGCCTCGACGATCGCCTTCATCTGGGAAAAGCCGGTCCCCGCGGCGACCAGCAGCAGCGGACGCGTACTGTCGGGGTCGAGGATGCAGTCACCGCCGGGCAGGCGCAGGGTCAAGCGCTCGGCCACCTGCATCAGCTCGCGCAGCCGGGCGGAGTTCTCCCGCTCGGGCCAGTGCTGGATGTGCAGCTCGATCCCGCCATCGCCGCCGTGGGCATTGGCGATGGAGAACGGCACCCAGGTCTCGTCGTCGAGCTTGAGCTCCAGGTACTGGCCGGGATCATGGGCCACGGCCTCGGGCCGGCCCTCCAGCTGGACGCGGAAGACGTCCGGGGTGAGGTCCTCGACCTCGGTGACCAGGCAGGTCAGGGTCCTTGGCGTCATGCGTGCCTCATGCGTTGTCAGGGTGTGTGTCGGGGAGATCGATGCCCAGCTCGTTCCAGCGCTCGCTGACGCGGGCCTTGACGGCCTCGTCCATGACGATGGGCGTGCCCCACTCGCGGTCGGTCTCGCCGGGCCACTTGCTGGTGGCATCCAGGCCCATCTTGGAGCCGAGGCCGGCCACGGGGGAGGCGAAATCCAGGTAGTCGATGGGGGTGTTCTCCACCATCACGGTATCCCGGGCGGGGTCCATGCGCGTGGTGATGGCCCAGATCACGTCCTTCCAGTCCCGGGCACAGACGTCGTCGTCGAGCACCACCACGAACTTGGTGTACATGAACTGGCGCAGGAAGCTCCACACGCCCATCATCACCCGCTTGGCGTGGCCCGGGTACTGCTTCTTCATGGTCACCACCGCCATGCGGTAGGAGCACCCCTCCGGCGGCAGGTAGAAGTCGACGATCTCGGGGAACTGGCGACGCAGGATGGGCACGAACACCTCGTTGAGGGCGAGCCCCAGGATCGCCGGCTCGTCGGGCGGGCGGCCGGTGTAGGTGGAGTGGTAGATGGCATCCTCGCGCATGGTCATGCGCGTCACCGTGAACACCGGGAACCGCTCGACCTCGTTGTAGTAGCCGGTATGGTCGCCGTAGGGGCCCTCCGGAGCCATGTCGTCGGGATAGATGAATCCCTCGAGGATGATCTCCGCCGAGGCCGGCACCTGGAGGTCGGCATGGCCGCAGCTGACAAGCTCGGTGCGCGAGCCTCTCAGGAGCCCGGCGAAGGCGTACTCGGAGAGGCTGTCGGGCACCGGGGTCACCGCGCCGAGGATGGTGGCCGGGTCAGCGCCCAGCGCCACCGCCACCGGGAAGGGCTCGCCGGGGTGGGCCTTCTGGAACTCCTGGAAGTCCAGGGCGCCGCCGCGATGGGAGAGCCAGCGCATGATCAGGCGGTTCCTGCCGAGCTTCTGCTGGCGGTAGATCCCCAGGTTCTGGCGGCTCTTGTGCGGCCCTTTGGTGATTACCAGCGGCCAGGTGACCAGCGGCGCGGCGTCACCCGGCCAGCAGTGCTGGATCGGCAGGCGGTCGAGGTCGACCTCCTCCCCCTCGTAGGCGAGAGCCTGCACCGGCGCCGAGCGCACCGTCTTCGGCCCCATGCTCATCACCTGCTTGAAGATCGGCAGCTTGCTCCAGGCGTCGCGGAACCCCTTGGGCGGCTCGGGCTCCTTGAGGAAGGCGAGCAGTTCCCCCACCTCGCGCAGTGCCGCGACCGAGTCCTGGCCCATGCCCATGGCCACCCGCTGCGGCGTGCCGAAGAGGTTGCCGAGCAGCGGCATGGTGTGGCCCTTGACGTTCTCGAACAGCAGCGCCGGCCCTCCGGCGCGCAGGGTGCGGTCGCAGATCTCGGTGATCTCGAGGTAGGGGTCGACCTCGGCGGTGATGCGCTTGAGTTCGCCCTGGGCCTCGAGCACCGCGATGAACTCGCGCAGGTCCTTGTACTTCATTCGGATTTCCCGGTTCCAGAATGACGAAAGGGGCAGCATAGCATGCCGCCCCTTCGCTCACTGCCCGATACCGACTAGCGGCGCTTCATCGCCTCGAAGAACTCGAGGTTGGTCTTGGTGTCCTTCAGGCGGTCGATCAGGAACTCGGTGGCCGCCGTATCCTCCATGGGGTTGAGCAGCTTGCGCAGGATCCACATGCGCTGCATCTCCTCCTCGGAGGCCAGCAAATCCTCGCGCCGAGTGCCCGAACGGCGGATATTCATCGCCGGGTAGACGCGGCGCTCGGCCAGCTTGCGGTCCAGATGCGCCTCCATGTTACCGGTGCCCTTGAACTCCTCGAAGATCACCTCGTCCATCTTGGAGCCGGTGTCGACCAGCGCCGTGGCGATGATCGTCAGGCTGCCGCCCTCCTCGATGTTGCGCGCCGCACCGAAGAAGCGCTTGGGCTTCTCCAGGGCATGGGCGTCGACACCGCCGGTGAGCACCTTGCCGGAGCTCGGCACCACGGTGTTGTAGGCCCGCGCCAGGCGGGTGATGGAGTCGAGCAGGATCACCACATCCTTCTTGTGCTCCACCAGGCGCTTGGCCTTCTCGATCACCATCTCGGCAACCTGCACGTGGCGCGCCGGCGGCTCGTCGAAGGTCGAGGCCACCACCTCGCCGCGCACCGTGCGCGACATCTCGGTCACTTCCTCCGGGCGCTCGTCGATCAGCAGCACGATCAGGTGGCACTCGGGGTTGTTGCGGGTGATCGAGGTGGCGATGTTTTGCAGCATCAGGGTCTTGCCCGCCTTGGGCGGGGAGACCAGCAGGCCACGCTGGCCCTTGCCGATGGGGGCGGTGAGATCAATGATCCGCGCGGTGAGATCCTCGGTGGAGCCATTGCCGATCTCCATCCGCAGCCGCTCCTGGGGAAACAGCGGCGTGAGGTTCTCGAACAGGATCTTGTGCTTCGCGTTCTCCGGCTTGTCGAAGTTGATCTCGCTGACCTTGAGCAGCGCGAAGTAGCGCTCGCCTTCCTTCGGCGGGCGAATCTTGCCGGAGATGGAGTCACCCTTGCGCAGGTTGAAGCGCCGGATCTGAGAGGGCGAGACGTAGATATCGTCGGGGCCGGCCAGGTAGGAGCTGTCGGCGCTGCGCAGGAAACCGAAGCCATCCTGCAGGATCTCCAGCACGCCATCGCCGAAGATCGGCTCGCCACTCTTGGCGTGCTTCTTGAGGATGGCGAAGATAATGTCCTGCTTGCGGGAACGCGCCAGGTTGTCGATGCCCATCTCGCGGGCAATCTCCAGAAGCTCCGGCACTGGCTTTTGCTTGAGTTCGGTAAGATTCATCGGTGTGTTCAGAATTCGCTCGTGGAAGCCGGGCGGCAGTGCGCCGTGAGGAAAGACAGGAGGCGAGACGATGACGCCCTGTGGATGCGTTCAGAGCCCGGACAGGCTACCTCTCGTCATGCTGCATCGTATGGCCAAGGGCGGGCGACCGCACTCTGGGGTTGCCGGGCCGATATCGGAAGCGAGGAAGCAGGTTCGTTTTCGCCTGACCTGCGGGTCCGGGCCAGGCGGCCGGGATCGCGGGCTGAAGCAGTGGGCTGTCTGACGACTTGGAAACTGACCGTGACGGGATCGCCGCGAGACGGTCGGGAAGCATTCGGAACAGGCGAACGACCCGATACTAGTCAAGGCGGCGAGCGAACGCAAGCCCCGGGACCCGCGACAATTGACACGACCGGGAGCGCCGCGCACCCTTGCCCCTGACCGATCCGAAGGAACTGCCATGACCTCGCCACAGGACCCGGCGCCCTCCGCTGCCAACCCGCTTCCGGCTGCCGTGGCCGGCGATCCCACCCGGCTCGCCGCCATCGACCTCGGCTCCAACAGCTTCCACCTGCTGGTGGCCAACTACCGGGACGACCGCCTGCAGGTAGTGGCCCGCCTCGGCGAGAAGGTCCAGCTGGCCGCCGGCCTCGACGACGACGGCCGGCTCGGCGAGGCGGCGATGCAGCGCGCCCTGGACTGCCTGGCCCGCTTCGCCCCCTTCCTCGAGGACATCACCCCAGGCCACCTGCGGGTGGTGGGCACCAACGCGCTGCGCGATGCGACCAACAGCCAGGCGCTGATCGAGCGCGCCGAGGCCCTGCTCGGCCACCGCATCGAGATCATCGCCGGCCGCGAGGAGGCCCGCCTGATCTACCTGGGTGCGGCCCACGCCCTGGCCGAGGACGGCCGCCGGCTGATCGTCGACATCGGCGGCGGCTCCACGGAGTTCATCATCGGCGAGCGCTTCGAGCCCCTGGCGCTGGAGAGCCTGCGCATGGGCTGCGTGACCTTCACCCGCCGCTTCTTCGAGGGGGGCGAGATCAGCGAGAAGCGCATGCGCAAGGCGGAGCTCGCTGCCCTCTCGGAACTGGCCAACATCCAGCGCCCCTACCAGCGTCTGGGCTGGGCCGACCCGGTGGGCTCCAGCGGCACCATCAAGGCGGCGGCCGCGGTGATCGCGGCCGCCGGGGATGTCCCGGAGGGGATGATCACCCGCACCGGCCTGGCCGCCCTGCGCAAGCGCCTGATCAAGTGCAAGAAGCTCGACAAGGTGGCCATGGAGGGGCTCAAGGCCGACCGCTCGCGGGTCTTTCCGGCCGGGGTGGCGATCCTCGGCGCGATCTTCGAGGCCTTCGACCTGGAGCGAATGCGCTATGCCGACGGGGCCCTGCGCGAGGGGGTGCTCTACGACATGGTGGGGCGCAACAGTCCCGAGGACTCGCGCCTCAAGACCCTGGACGGCCTGGCCCGCAACTACCAGGTGGACGGCCGGCAGGCCGACAACGTGGCGGCCACCGCCGGTGCCCTGCTCGACCAGGTGCGCGATGCCTGGGGCCTCGACGACGACCAGGCGCGCTTCCTCGACTGGGGCAGCCGACTGCACGAGATCGGCCTGGCCATCTCCCACAGCCAGTTCCATCGCCATGGCGCCTACCTGCTGGAGTACTCCGACCTGGCCGGCTTCTCGCGTCCCGAGCAGCGCCTGCTGGCCTTCCTGGTGCGCGCCCACCGTCGCAAGTTCCCGGTCAAGGAGTGGCAGGCCCTGCCCGAGTCGGAACGCCGTCCCCACGCCCGCCTGGCGCGGTTGCTGCGCCTGGCGGTGATCCTCAACCACTCGCGGCCCGAGCAGCTCCCCGCCGTGCCGCGGCTCGAGGCCGAGGGCGAGACGCTGACGCTGACGCTGGCCGGCGACGAGCCCCCGGCGCTGCTGCTCAACGACCTGGAGCAGGAGGCGGCCTACCAGCAGGCCGCGGACTTCCCCCTGGTGCTGCGCGGCTGACCCAGCCCTCGGCGAGCACCAGCCACGCCCCTTCCAGCGGGTCGAGCAGCGCCACCGGGGTGTCACCCGCCCGCACCACCAGCAGCCGCCCGCGCTCCCAGGTCGGCACGCCAAGCTCCTGCAGCAGCCGCTTGAGGTCGCGCCCGCCTCGGCCGGGCAGCCGCAGCCGCTCACCCCCCTGCCGTGGCCCCACCTGCAGGCGGGCTGGCGCACCGTCGGCCCGGCCCAGCGCGACCCGCACCTCGCCCAGCGGCGTCATCAGCGGCGCGTGACCGTCCCACTCGGCCTGCCAGCCGGCCGGCAGCGCTTCAGGGGGCGCGAGCAGGTGGAGCCGCCCTCGCCAGACCCTGGCCTCGGCACCGGGCCAGGCCACCCGCACCTCGGCATCCTCCCCGGCACCGAGCTGGGCCAGCAGCGTCTCGAGCCGGCGCGCCGGCGGCCGCGTAAGGCCCAGCCGCGCGCAGCAATGGCGCACCAGCAGGCGTCGGCGAGGGTCGGAGAGCGCCGCGAGGCCCGGTACCGACAGCCGGCCGGGGTCACCGCCCAGGCGCTCGAGGTCGAGTTCGGCGAGTTCGGCGAGCAGGGCGTCGGCCTCACCGGCCAGCGCCGTGCTGCGGGAGAGGGCCGCGACGGCATGCGGCCAGCGGTACGCCAGCCGCGGCAGCACGGTGTGGCGCAGGAAGTTACGATCCAGGCCCTGGTCATCGTTGGAGGGGTCCTCCACCCAGGCCAGTCCCCGACGCCCCGCTTCGGCCTCGAGGGTCGAGCGGGCGACATCGAGCAATGGGCGCTCGAGTCGCCGGTCGCACCAGGCGCGACACGCCGCCATCCCGGCCAGGCCGCCCACCCCGCTGCCGCGCAGGGCGGCCAGCAAAAAGGTCTCGGCCTGGTCATCCCGGTGCTGGGCCAGCCAGAGGGTCTCCCCGGGTCTCACGCGCCGAGCGAAGGCGGCATAGCGCGCCTCCCGGGCCGCCCCTTCCAGGCCCTGCCCGGCGGCCCGGTCGACGGCGACACCTTCCACGAACAGCGGCACACCGAGGCGCGAACAGAGCCGCCGGCAGTGGCGCTCGAAAGCGTCGGCGGCGGGCTGCAGCCCATGGTGGACATGCAGGGCACGCAGGGGGCGGGGGTGACGGTGAGCGGCCGCGGCGGCCAGGGTCAGCAGCAGCGAGGAGTCCAGGCCGCCGGAGAGAGCCACCCAGACGCAACGCCCCGGCGGGGTAGCCGCCAGGGCGCGATCGATCAGGCACTGAAGGGACATGGCAGAGCGCAGAACGGCCCTTAGACGGGTGCCCCGTAGCTCATCAGGCGCTCGTAGCGACGCGCCAGCATCTGGTCCGTGTCCAGTGCCTCCAGGCGGTCGAGGCTTGCCTGGAGCGACGCCTTGACCCGCTCGGCAGTGGTCACCGGATGGCGGTGGGCACCGCCCAGGGGCTCAGGAATCAGGGTATCGACCAGTCCCAGCTCCTTGAGGCGCTCGGCGGTGATGCCCATGGCCTGGGCCGCATCGGAGGCCTTCTCGGCGCTCTTCCAGAGGATGGAGGCGCAGCCCTCGGGGGAGATCACCGAGTAGGTGGAGTACTGCAGCATGGCCAGCTCATCGCAGACACCGATGGCCAGCGCGCCGCCGGAGCCGCCCTCGCCGACCACGGTGGCGACGATCGGCGTCCTCAGGCGCGACATCACCGCCAGGTTGTAGGCGATGGCCTCGGACTGGCCGCGCTCCTCGGCATCGATACCCGGATAGGCGCCCGGCGTGTCGATGAAGGTCAGCACCGGCATCCTGAAGCGCTCGGCCATCTCCATCAGACGGCACGCCTTGCGGTAGCCCTCGGGGCGCGGCATGCCGAAGTTGCGGCGTACCTTCTCGTGGACGTCGCGCCCCTTCTGGTGGCCGATCACCATCACCGGCTTGTCATCCAGGCGCGCCACGCCGCCGACGATGGCGGCATCGTCGGCGAACTTGCGATCACCGTGGAGCTCGTCGAAGTCGCTGAAGACGTGCTCCAGGTAGTCCAGGGTGTAGGGGCGCTTGGGATGGCGCGAGAGCTGCGAGACCTGCCAGGGGGAAAGGTCCTTGAAGATCGACTCGGTGAGCTTGCGGCTCTTCTCCTCGAGCCGGCCGATCTCGTCGCTGAGGTTGACCTGGCTGTCGTTGCCGACCAGCCGCAGCTCCTCGATCTTGGCCTGGAGTTCGGCGATGGGCTGTTCGAAGTCGAGATAGTTCGGATTCATTGGCCGGATGCCTTGTCGTGTTTCACCGCCCTGCCCGTCGAGGCCAGGCGCGGCGCGAAAAGTGAAGTGGCTGGCATTATGGCACCCTCAACGTGCGGCGCAAGGCGAGCTCCGTAGGCTGCAGGCTTATCGCACCGCTCGAGGCTGTTCCGGCGACAGGGTCTTCGAGGGGGCGCTGTGAACCCTTCCCTGGGCGCTACCGATTCCATCCCTGGAATAGGACCCCCTCTTCGACCTGTCCCCGGCGCCCCTCGCTGGCATGCTACAAGCCGCAGCTCGCAGCCAGTTACCGATACTTCAGCCTTACCCCATCCTGGCCCTGCACCTCGCGCAGGCCGGTGAGCAGCTCGTCGCTCGGCGTGACGCGCCACTCCTCGGCGAGCTCCAGCCAGCCCGAGGCCTCGGCATTGCGGTAGCGCAGCCGCACCGGCAGGCCCTCCCCGTCGCAGAAGGGCGCGAGGCTCGCGCGCAGCGTGTCCACCAGCCGCCCGTTGAGGCGGCCGCCGTCCAGCGAGAGCTCCACCGCCTGTCCGAAGCGACTGCGCGCCTCGACCATCGGCGTGACCTCCTTGCCGCGCAGGCGCAGGCCGCCGGAGTAGTCGTCGCTGGACACTTCGCCCTCGACGATCATCACCTGGTCGGCCTCGAGGCGACCGCGCAGCTGGTCATAGAGCTCGCCGAACAGCGAGGCCTCGATGCGCCCGGTGCGGTCGTCCAGGGTGATGAAGGCCATGGTATCGCCGCGCTTGGACTTCATGGTCCGCACGCCGACCACCAGACCCGCCACCCGCTGGGGCTCCCGGGAGGGCTTGAGGTCGCTGATGCGGGTCGAGACGAAGCGGGCGAGCTCGCCCTCGTACTCGTCGATGGGGTGGCCGGTGAGGTAGAGCCCCAGGGTCTCCTTCTCGCCGGCCAGGCGCTCCTTGTCGCTCCACTCGCGGGCCTGGCGGTAGTCGGCGTAGGCATCCTCGGCCGACTCGTCGACGAAGGCCTCGCCGAACATGTCCATCATTCCCAGGTTCTGGTTGGTCTGGGTCTGGACCGCCGCCTTCAGGGCATCCTCCAGTGCCGCGGTGAGCACCGCACGGCTCGGCCCCAGGGTGTCCAGGGCGCCGGAGCGGATCAGCGCCTCCAGGGTCCGCTTGTTCATGCGCTTGGGATCGACCCGGCGGCAGAAGTCGAAGAGGTCCTCGAAGGGGCCGTCCACCTCGCGGGCCTCGACGATGGCGCCGATGGGGCCCTCGCCGACCCCACGGATCGCGCCCAGGCCATAGACGACCCGCGCCTGGTCGTCGACGGTGAACTTGTAGCCGCCGACGTTGACGTCCGGCGGGGTCACCGTGAGGCCCAGGTGGCGGCACTCCTCGATCAGCGGCACCACCTTGTCGAGGTTGTCCATCTCGGTGGACATCACCGCGGCCATGAAGGGCCCGGGATAATGCGCCTTGAGCCAGGCGGTCTGGTAGGAGACCAGCGCGTAGGCCGCCGAGTGCGACTTGTTGAAGCCGTAGCCGGCGAACTTCTCCACCAGGTCGAAGATGTTGCCGGCGAGGTCCTTGTCGATGCCGTTGGCCGCGCAGCCCTCCATGAAGCCGGCGCGCTGCTTGGCCATCTCCTCGGGCTTCTTCTTGCCCATGGCGCGGCGCAGCATGTCGGCCTGGCCCAGCGAGTAGCCCGCCATCACCTGAGCGATCTGCATCACCTGCTCCTGGTAGAGGATGATGCCGTAGGTGGGCCCGAGGACCGGCTTCAGGAGCTCGTGCTGGTAGTCCGGGTGGGGATAGGAGATCTCCGCCCGGCCGTGCTTGCGGTTGATGAAGTCGTCGACCATGCCCGACTGCAGCGGGCCGGGGCGGAACAGCGCCACCAGGGCGATCATGTCCTCCAGCGAATCGGGCAGCAGGCGCTTGATCAGTTCCTTCATGCCGCGGGATTCGAGCTGGAAGACCGCCGTGGTCTCGGCCTTCTTGAGCATCTCGAAGGTCGGGGCGTCGTCGAGCGGGATGGTGTCGATGTCCAGCGGCCCCTGCCCCTCGACGGCGCGCACCTTGTCGACCATCTCCAGCGCCCAGTCGATGATGGTCAGGGTGCGCAGGCCGAGAAAGTCGAACTTGACCAGCCCCGCCTCCTCGATGTCGTTCTTGTCGAACTGCACCACCAGGCCGTTGCCGTCCTCGTCGCACAGCAGCGGCGAGAAGTCGGTGAGCCTGGTCGGCGCGATCACCACGCCGCCAGCGTGCTTGCCGGTACCGCGGGTGATGCCCTCGAGCTTCAGGGCCATCTCCCAGATCTCGGCGGCCTCCTCGTCGGCCTCGATGAACTCCTTGAGCTGGGGTTCGGCCTCGATGGCCTTGGCCAGAGTCATGCCGACTTCGAAGGGGATCAGCTTGGAGAGCTTGTCGCCCAGCGAATAGGGCTTGCCCTGGGCACGGGCCACGTCGCGCACCACCGCCTTGGCGGCCATGGTGCCGAAGGTGACGATCTGCGAGACGGCGTCGCGGCCGTAGCGGTCGGCCACGTAGTCGATCACCCGGTCGCGCTTCTCCATGCAGAAGTCGACGTCGAAGTCGGGCATCGAGACCCGCTCGGGGTTGAGGAAGCGCTCGAACAGCAGATCGTAGCCGATGGGATCGAGGTCGGTGATCTTCTGGGCGTAGGCCACCAGCGAGCCGGCCCCCGAGCCACGCCCCGGCCCCACCGGGACGTCGTTGTCCTTGGCCCACTGGATGAAGTCCATCACGATCAGGAAGTAGCCGGGGAAGCCCATCTGGATGATGATGTCGAGCTCGAAGTCGAGCCGCTGGCGGTAGCGGGCGTCGATCTCGGCATACTCCGCCCCGTCGCGCGGATAGCGCTCGGCCGGATAGAGGACATCCAGGCGCTCGGTGAGGCCGTCGTGGGAGATCTTGCGGAAGTACTCGTCCTGGGTCATGCCCTCGGGAATCGCGAACTCCGGCAGGAAGATCTCGCCCAGGCGCACCTCCACGTTGCAGCGCGCGGCGATCATCACGCTGTTCTCCAGCGCCTCGGGAATGTCGGCGAACAGCTCCGCCATCTCCGCGGGGCTCTTGAGGTACTGCTCCTCGGTGTAGCGCCGCTCGCGGCGCTTGTCGTCCAGCGCCTTGCCCTCGCCGATGGCGACGCGGGTCTCGTGGGCCCAGTAGTCCTCGCGCGCCAGGAAGCGCACGTCGTTGGTGGCCACCACCGGGGTGCCGGTCTCGACGGCCAGGTCCACCGAGAGGTGCACGCACTCCTCTTCCAGCGGCCGCCCGGTGCGGGTCAGCTCCAGATAGAAGCGTGCCGGGAAGGCGGTGCTCCACTCCTCGATCAGGGCGCGGGCCTCGTCGTGATGGTCGCTGAGCAGGTGACGGCCGACCTCCCCTTCGCGGCCACCGGACAGCGCGATCAGCCCCGCGCTCTGCTCGAGCACCCAGGCCTTGTCCAGCAACGCCTGGCCCTGGCGCTGGCCGTGCATCCAGCCCCGCGAGATCAGCTCGGTGAGGTTGCGATAGCCGGTTTCGTCCATGGCCAGCAGCGTCAGGCGATAGGGATGCCCCTCGTCATGGGGATTGGCCAGCCAAAGGTCGCTGCCGATGATCGGCTTGAGCCCCGCGCCCTGGGCGCCCTTGTAGAACTTGACCAGACCGAAGAGGTTGGCCTCGTCGGTCAGCGTCAGGGCCGGCAGGCCCTGGTCCACGGCGGCCTGGACCAGCGGCTTGAGACGCACCAGGCCGTCGACCAGGGAGAATTCGCTGTGGACGCGAAGATGAACGAAGGGCGTGGTCATGATGGGCTCGAGATTGGTGAATCAGAACAGTGCCAGCTGGCGCTTTACCGGACCGAAGGAGCGACGGTGCTCCGGCAGCGGCCCCAGGCGTTCAAGGGCGGCCAGGTGCTCGCGGGTCGGGTAGCCCTTGTGGCGGGCGAAACCGTAGTCGGGGTGCCGGGCATCGAGGGCCACCATGCCTGCGTCGCGGGCGACCTTGGCCAGTATCGAGGCGGCGGCGATGGCCGGGTGGCGGGCATCGCCCTTGACCACCGCCTGGCCGGAGACATGATGCCCGGGCAGCCGGTTGCCGTCTACCAGCAGGTACTCGGCCGCCGGCACCAGGGCATCGATGGCGCGGCGCATGGCGAGGTGCGTGGCATGGTAGATGTTGAGCGCGTCCACCTCGGTGGCCGACGCCTCGGCCACGGCATAGGCCAGTGCTCGCTCGCGGACCTCGATCGCCAGGGCCTCGCGACGCCGGGCGGTGAGCGCCTTGGAATCGGCGAGGCCCGCGATGGGCCGTGCCGGGTCGAGGATCACCGCGGCGGCGACCACCGGGCCGACCAGCGGGCCGCGCCCCACCTCGTCGACGCCGGCCAGGCGCTCGCCGGCATAGTCGATCACCAGCGGCGGCAGCTCGCGGGCCCCTTTGCCCCGCGCACCCGCCTTGGCCCTCATGGCGCCACCTCCCCGCGCTGCTCGACGCCCTGCTCAGGGGCGACGCTCGCCGGCAGGGGCTGCCCCGCCACCAGCGCCTCGATGGCCTCGGCCGCCCGGCGGCTGGCATCGCGCTGCAGGCCGGCATGCATCGCCGCAAAGCGGGCCTCCAGGGCCGCCCGACCCGCGGGATCGTCGAGCATCTCGCCCAGGAGCTCGGCGATGGCCTCGGGGCTGGCCGCGTCCTGGATCAGCTCCGGCACCAGGCCCTCCCGGGCAATCAGGTTGGGCAGCGAGATCCACTCGGTCTTGACCAGCCGCCTGGCCAGCCAGTGGGTGGCCGGTGCCATCCGGTAGGCGACCAGCATGGGGCGATGGCAGAGCATCGCCTCCAGCGCCGCGGTGCCCGAGGCCAGCAGCACCGCATCGGCGGCCACCATGGCCTCGCGGGCCTGGCCGTCGACCAGGCTCAGGCGCCCCGCCAGGGCGGGATGCTCGGCAAGCCGCGCCTCCAGCTCGGTGCGGCGTTCGGGCGTGGCGGCTGGGATCACCACCCGCAGGCCCGGCCGCGATGCACACAATCGCTCGGCAGCGGCGAGGAAGGTCTCGCCCAGGAAACGGATCTCGCTGGCCCGGGAGCCGGGCAGCACGGCCAGCACCTGCTCGGCATCGGCCAGGCCCAGCTCGGCACGCGCGGCGGCACGGTCGTTGTCGAGGGGCAGCTCGTCGGCCAGGGGGTGGCCGACGAAGGCCACCGGCACCCGGTGCCGCGCATAGAAGGCCGCCTCGAAGGGCAGAAAGGTCAGCATGGCGTCGACGGCCCGACTGATGCCCTTGACCCGCCCCTGCCGCCAGGCCCAGACGGAGGGGCTGACGTAGTGGGCGGTGGTCAGGCCGGCCTCGCGCAGCTGCCGCTCCAGCCCGAGGTTGAAGTCCGGGGCGTCGATGCCAACCATGATATCGGGCCGCCAGTCGAGTGCGTCCTGCCGAAGGGTTCGCCTGACCCGAACCAGGCCGGGCAGGTGCCGGAGCACCTCGACCAGGCCCATCACCGAGAGGGTCTCCAGGGGGAAGCGGCTGTCGATGCCCTCTTTGATCATGCGCGGGCCGCCGATGCCGCGGAACGCGACGCCGGGATGACGGGCCTTGAGGGCACGCATCAGGCCGGCGCCGAGGATGTCGCCCGAAAGCTCGCCCGCGACCAGGTAGACGCGCCGGACCGTCATGACGCCGCCCTCCTCAGCGGATGATGCCGCGGGTCGAGGCCTCGATGGAGGCGGCGAAGGCCTCGGTCTCGGGCAGCGCGAAGCGCTCCCGGATCTCGACCAGGGCCTGCTCGGTGGTGAGGCCCTGGCGGTAGACCAGCTTGTAGGCCTCGCCCAGCGCGCGGATGGCCTCCTTGGAGAAGCCGCGGCGCTTGAGCCCCACCAGGTTCAGGCCATGGACCTGGGCCGGGTTGCCGTTGATCATCACGTAGGCCGGAGTGTCCTTGGTGATGATCGACCCGCCGCCGGCCATGGCGTGGTCACCGAAGTGACAGAACTGGTGGATGGCCGAGAGCCCCCCGAGGATGACGGAGTCGCCCAGGTGCACATGGCCGGCGAGGGTTACCTGGTTGGCCAGGATGCAGTCGTTGCCGATCACGCAGTCGTGGCCGACGTGCACATAGGCCATGAAGAGGTTGCGCGAGCCGATGGTGGTCTCGCCGCGATCCTGGGCGGTACCGCGGTGCAGGGTGGCCCCCTCGCGGATGACGTTGTCGTCGCCCATCACCAGACGGGTCGGCTCTCCCGCGTACTTCTTGTCCTGGCAGTCCTCGCCCACCGAGGCAAACTGGAAGATGCGGGTGCGCGCGCCCAGCACGGTGGGCCCCTTGAGCACGACATGGGGGCCGATGTGGCTGCCGGGCCCGATCTCGACATCGGGCCCGATCACCGTGAAGGGCCCGACCTCGACATCGTCGGCCAGGCGCGCCGCGGGATCGATGAGGGCGGTGGGGTGTATCAAGCGACCTTCCTCTCGGCACAGGTGATGTCGGCCTCGCAGACCAGTTCGTCGTCCACCGTGGCGCGGCAGGCGAACTTCCAGATGCCACGCTTGGTGCGTTGGACCCTGGCTTCCAGCACCAGCTGGTCGCCCGGCATCACCGGGCGCTTGAAGCGCACGTTGTCGCTTGCCACCAGGTAGTAGACATAGCCGTCGGCGGGCAGCTTGTTGACGGTCTTGAAGCCGAGGATGCCGCAGGCCTGGGCCAGCGCCTCGACCACCAGCACGCCGGGCATGATCGGATGATGCGGGAAATGGCCGTTGAAGAACGGCTCGTTGATGCTGACATTCTTGTAGGCAACGATGGCTTCGCCCAGGGTGATCTCCGTCACCCGGTCCACCAGCAGGAAGGGGTAGCGGTGGGGCAGATACTCACGAACCTCGTTGATGTCCATTACCATCGTAGCGACCTCTGAAATGACAGGATGCCCCCCGCGGAGGGGCATGGCCGGCGGCAGGGGCCGGCGGAAACAGGCGGTGGATTATACCGCCCAGCGACGCGGCCTCAACCGCTGCGGCCGGCCTTCTCGAGCCGCGCCAGGCGTCGCGCGATGTCGTCGAGCTGCTTGAAGCGCACCGCGTTGCGGCGCCACTGGGCATTGTCCATGGCGCCGGTTCCCGACGAGTAGATCCCGGGCTCGAGAATCGAGTTGGTCACCAGGCTCATCCCGGTGACCTGCACCCCGTCGGCGATGGTCAGGTGGCCGGAGAGCCCCACGCCGCCCCCCAGCATGCAGTGCCGGCCCACCCGGGTGGAACCAGCGATGCCAACGCAGCCGGCCAGGGCGCTATGGTCGCCGATCTGCACGTTGTGGGCGATCTGCACCTGGCTGTCGATCTTGACGTCGTCACCGATCAGGGTGTCGCCGAGCGCGCCGCGATCGATGCTCGAGCAGCTGCCCACCTCGACGTCATCGCCCAGCACCACGCCGCCCAGCTGGGCGATCTTGTGCCAGCGCGCCCCGTCGTGGGCGAACCCGAAGCCGTCGCCGCCGATCACGCAGCCGCTGTGCAGGATCGCCCGGGCCCCGATCACCACGCCATGGCAGACGGTGACATTGGCATGCAGACGCGACCCGGGGCCGATGCGGGAGTCGGCGCCCACCACGCAGCCCGGGCCGACGACCACCTCGTCACCCAGCTCGACCCCCGACTCGATCACCGCCTGGGGCCCGATGGCCACCTGCTCGCCCAGGCGGACATCGTCGGCGACCACCGCCGTGGGGTGGATGCCGGCCGGGGACCGCCCGGCCAGGGGGTCGAAGAGCCGCGACAGCTCGGCGTAGCCGAGGTAAGGGTTGTCCATCTCCAGGCGCGCCACCGGACAGCTCTCGGCATGGCCCGGCGCCAGCAGCACCGCCGCCGCCCGGGTTCCCGGCAGGTCCTTGAGGTAGGCGCGGTTGGCGAGGAAGGCCACCTGGTCCGGCTCGGCATCCCTGAGCGTGGCCAGGCCACTCACCTGCCGTCCCCCGTCCCCCTCGAGGCGGGCTCCCAGGCGCTCGGCGATCTCGGCCAGTGTGAGGGTTCGGACGTCTTGGTTCATGGGGACTCGCTGTCGTGGGGCGGCCGGCTCATTGGAGGGTGTTGAGGATCTCGGTGACTTCCCCGGTCAGGTTCTGCAGCTCCCGTTCGGCGTGCAGCACGCCGTTCGGGTCCACCAGCACCTCGACGCCGTGACGGTCGATGACCTGCTGGACGGCCTGGTCCAGCTTGGGCTCGGCCTCCTGGAGGAACTGCTGCTCGGACTGCTGGCGCGCCTGGCCGATCTCCTGGCGCAGCTGCTCGAAGCGCTGCCCCTTCTGCTGGAACGCCTGCATGGCCGTGCGCCGCTCGGTCTCGGTCATGCTCTCGCCCTGTTGCTGCAGGCGCTGCTGCATCTGCTGCAGCTCCTGGCCCAGGGTCTCGGCCTCCTGCTGCTGGCCGGACAGGCGATTGCGCAGCTCGTTCATCGAACGCTGAGCGGCGTCGGTCTCCATCAGCGCGGCGCGCCAGTCGAGCACGGCCACCTCATCGGCCTGGACCGGGAGGGTGACGACGGCCAGCAGGCCGAGGCAGAGGGCGACGGAGAGCTTGCGCATGGTGGGGACTCCTCGATAGGGGCCGGAGATCAGAAGGTCTGACCCAGCGAGAACTGGAAGAACTGGGTGTCGTCGCCGTCCTTGTCGTTGAGCGGCTCGGCGACGCTGAAGGTCAGCGGGCCCACCGGGGTCAGCCAGGAGAGGCCGACCCCCGCACTGTAGCGCAGCTCGCCCAGGTCGACGCCGGACTCGCACGAAGAGGTGAAGTCTTCAGGCACGTCGTAGCAGTCGGTCAGGAAGGTGTTGCCGGCATCCAGGAACAGCGAGGCCTGCAGGGAGCGCTGGTCTTCGACGAAGGGCACCGGGAAGAGCACCTCGGCGCTGCCCTCCACCAGGACATTGCCGCCCAGGGTGCGGTCATCCCCACCGTTGCGTTCGGTGGTGGCCGGCCCCAGGGTATTGCCGGTGAAGCCGCGCACCGAGCCCAGGCCGCCGGAGAAGAAGTTCTCGTAGAACGGGTAGGGGTCGTTGCCGACGGTGTCGGCATAGCCCAGCTCGCCGCTGAACTTCAGGCCCCAGGTCTGCTCCTCGTTGAAGGGGATGATCTGGCGCGCCCGGGCACGCAGCTTGTAGTACTCGGCGTCGCTGCCCGGCACCGCGCTTTCCAGCGACAGGCGCTGGTAGTTGCCGGCGGTGGGCATGATCCCACGATTGAGGTTGTTGCGGGTCCAGCTGGCGGTGAGCTTCAGGCTCTGGGCGTCACTGCCCTGGTCATTTTCATACTGGATGATCTCTGCCGGGGTGTCGCGGTAGGTCTTGATCGACAGGTCCTCGGCCGAGGCGCCGAAATTCAGCCGCGTCAACTCGTTGATCGGATAGCCGAAGTTGATGCCCCCACCGTAGGCGTCGGTGGAGTAGGTCGAGATATCGGAATCCTCGTAGTCGGTCTCGCGGTAGAAAAGGTTATAGCCGCGCGAGATGCCGCCCAGGGTCCAGTAGGGGTCGGTAAAGCCGAAATTGAGGCTGGTGAAGGTGTCGCTGCGCTGGGCACCGAGGTTGACCCGGTTGCCGGTCCCCAGGAAGTTGTTCTGGGAAAGCGAGGCGCCATAGATCACCCCGGCGCTCTGGGAGAAGCCGATGCTCGCCGAGATCGAACCCGAGGGCTGCTCCTCCACGGTGTAGGTGACGTCCAGCTTGTCGGGCTCGCCGGCCACCGGACGCGTCTCCACGTCGACCTGCTTGAAGAAGCCCAGGCGCTCCAGGCGCTGGCGCGACTGGCTGATCGACTCGGTGGAGGCTGGTGCGCCCTCCATCTGGATCATCTCGCGACGCAGCACCTCGTCCTGGGTGGTGGTGTTGCCGGCAAACTCGATGCGCCGCACGTAGGCCCGGCGTCCCGGCTCGACGCGGAAGGTCAGGTCCACGCTGTCGCCGCTGGTGGCGACCTCGGGAATGCCGTCCACATTGGCGAAGGCGAAGCCCTCGGCCCCCAGCCGCGAGCGCAGGGCCTCCGTGGAGGCGGTGACGTCGCTGCGCGAGAAGATCTCGCCGGACTCCACTTCCAGCAGCTCGCGGGCCTCGCGCTCGGGAATCCGCAGGTCACCGGCGAAGCGGATGTCGCCCAGGCGGTACTGCCGCCCCTCGTCGATGTTCACGGTGACAAATATCCGCGACTTGTCGGGGCTGATGGAGACCTGGGACGACTCGATATTGAAGTTCACGTAGCCGCGATCCAGGTAGAAGGAGCGCAGCCGTTCCAGGTCACCGGAGAGGGCCTCGCGGGAGTACTCGTCACTGGAGAACCAGCCGAAGAACCAGCCCGGCCGGTCGTCGAGCTCGAAGACCTCGCGCAGCTCGTCATCGTCGAAGTCACGGTTGCCGACGATGTTGATCTGGCGGATCTTGGCCACCGCCCCCTCGTCGATGTCGATGTTGACCTGGACCTGGCCCTCGCCGACCTCCTCGACGGAGGTCTCGATCCGCGCGCTGTAGCGCCCCTGTGCCTGGTAGACGCCTTCCAGCTCGCGCTGGATCTCCTCGAGGGTGGAGAGCTGCAGCACCTGCCCCTCGTCTAGCCCGGCCTGCTTGAGGCCGTCGCGCAGGTCCTCGTCGGGGATCTGGTTGTTGCCCTCGATGTTGAGGCGCGCGATAGTCGGGCGCTCGACCACCTGGATGATCAGCACGTCGCCCTCGCGGGCCAGGCTGACGTCCTCGAACAGGCCGGTGGCGAAGAGCTCGCGGGCCGCCTCGGCCAGCTCGCGCTCGTCGACCCGGTCGCGAGCACTGACAGGAAAGGCATTGAACACGGAGGCGGGCGAGACCCGCTGCAGCCCCTCTACCCTTATGTCGGAAACGTCAAAAGGTTGTGCCTGTGCCGCCTGGGCACCTACGAGCAGCAGTGCCGCCAGTCCGATGGTCTTGATTTTCATGCAGTCGATTCGCTCGCGTTGATCTGCCGTCCTGTCCAGACAGGCACCTTATACATTTGTACTGGCCACTGACAAGCCGGCGCCCGGCTACCAGAGCCGCATCAGGTCGAAATAGAGCGCCATCAGCATCAGGGTGCCGACCAGCGCCAGGCCGATGCGCATGCCCACGGCCTGGGCCTGTTCGGAGACCGGGCGGCCGCGCACCACCTCGACCAGGTAATAGAGCAGGTGGCCGCCGTCGAGCACCGGGATCGGCAACAGGTTGAGCACCCCCAGGCTGATCGAGAGGTAGGCCAGGAAGCTGACGAAGCTCTCCAGGCCCGCCCGCGCCGAGTCGCCGGAGATCCGGGCGATGGTGATGGGGCCGGAGAGGTTCGACGGCGAGATCAGCCCCACCACCATCTTGCGGATGGCCCCCAGGGTCAGCACCGTCATCTCGCCGGTGCGCGACAACGACTGTCCCACGGCGGCCAGCGGGCCGTAACGGATCTCGCGACGGTACTCCTCGGGCCAGCTGACGGCCTCGACGCCGGCGCCGATATAGCCGATGGCCACGCCCTCCTCCAGTTCGTTGCGGCCGGGCGTGACGGTGAGCTCGAGCCGCTCGCCGTCGCGCAGCACCTCGAGCTCGAGTGGCTCGCCCGGGCTGGCGCGGACCCGGTCGACGAAGGCCATCCAGTCCGCCACCGGCTCGCCGTCCACTGCGACCACCTCGTCGCCCACCCGCAGGCCGGCCTCGGCGGCCGCCTCGCCCTCGACCACTTGGCCCAGCACCGCCGGGATCTCGGGCTGCCAGGGGGTCAGGCCCAGGCTCGGCAGCGGCCGGGGAGGATCCTGGCGCACCAGCCATTCCTCCACCGGCAGGCGATAGACCCGGGAGTCGGCGGTGGCCTCGTCGCGGGCCTGCACCTCGAGCTCGCCGCTCTCGCCGATGGCCGCGACCAGCTTGAGGTTGATCTCATCCCAGGAGCGCACCGCCTCGCCGCGCACCGCGGTGATCTCCTGGCCCGCCTCGAGGCCTCCACGGCTGGCCGGGGAGTCCGGCGTCACGCTGCCGATCACCGGTGCCACCGTGGTGGTGCCGGCCACGAACAGTGCCCAGTAGGCCACGATGGCCAGCAGAAAGTTGGCCAGGGGTCCAGCCGCCACGACGGCGATGCGCTGCCAGACCGTCTTGTTGTTGAAGGCCTGATCGCGCTCCGCAGGGTCGACGGGGCCCTCGCGCTCGTCGAGCATCTTCACGTAGCCACCCAGCGGGATCGCAGCCACCGCGAATTCGGTGCCGTGGCGGTCGCGGCGCGACCACAGCGGCTTGCCGAAGCCCACCGAGAAGCGCAGCACCTTGACGCCGCAGCGCCGGGCCACCCAGAAGTGGCCGAACTCGTGGAAGGTGATCAAGAGGCCGAGCACCACGATCACGGCCAGCACGTTCTGGATTAGGCCCAAGGCAATCTCCTTGCAGTCAACTGCGTCGAGGCGCGTGCGTCATTGCCGCGCCAACCAGACTTGTGCCGCTCGCCGGGCGAGGACATCGGCCTCGAGGATGGTCTCGAGGTCCCCAGCCGACGCGACCGGGCACTCATCGCGCACCCGGGCCACCAGCTCGCCGATGCCGGTGAAGCCGAGTCGGCCGGCCAGGAAGGCCTCCACCGCCACCTCGTTGGCGGCATTGAGCACCGCCGGCGCCGTGCCGCCCTCGGCCATGGCCTCCCGGGCCAGGCGCAGGCAGGGAAAGGCCACCTCGTCGGCGGGCTCGAAGTCGAGCCGCGCGACCCGGAAGAGATCCAGGGCCTCCACCCCGGCGTCGATGCGCTCCGGCCAGGCCAGGCCGTAGGCGATGGGGGTGCGCATGTCGGGGTTGCCCAGCTGGGCGATCACCGAGCCGTCGCTGTAGGCCGCCATGGAGTGGATCACGCTCTGGGGGTGAACCACCACCTGAATCTGGTCGGGACGCGCGTCGAAGAGCCAGCAGGCCTCGATCAGCTCGAGCCCCTTGTTCATCAGGGTGGCGCTGTCCACCGAGATCTTGCGCCCCATGGACCAGTTGGGGTGTGCGCAGGCCTGATCCGGGGTCACGCGGGCCAGATCATCCCACGCCCAGCCGCGGAAGGGACCGCCCGAGGCGGTCAGCAGCAGCTGGGTCACCCCGTGGCGACTCAGGCCACCGCGATGCTCGACGGGTAGACACTGGTAGATGGCATTATGTTCGGAATCGATGGGCAGAAGGGTCGCACCATGGCGCTTCACGGCGTCCATGAACAGCGCCCCGGACATCACCAGGGCCTCCTTGTTGGCCAGCAGGACCCGCTTGCCGGCCTCCACCGCGGCCAGCGTGGGCAGCAGGCCCGCGGCACCGACGATGGCCGCCATCACGGTATCCACCTCGCGGGCCTCGGCCACCTCGACCAGCGCCTCGCGACCGGCCCGCACCTCGGTGGCGAGCCCCGCCTCGGCCAGCTGCCCACGCAGCCAGGCGGCGTCCTCCTCGGCATCGAGCACCGCCACCGCCGGCCGATGACGCCGGCACTGGTCCAGCAGCGCCTCCCGGGAGCGGTGGGCGGTCAGGGCATGCACCCGGTAGCGTTCCGGGTGGCGACCGAGCACGTCCAGGGTGCTGGTGCCAATGGAGCCGGTGGCGCCCAGCACGGTCACATGGCGCAGGATCACAGCAGCCCCCCGTGCAGCAGCGCGAAGAGCGGCACCGCCGCGGTCAGGCTGTCGACCCGGTCGAGCACCCCGCCGTGGCCCGGCAGCAGCTGGCTGGAATCCTTGATGCCGCGATGGCGCTTGAGCATGCTCTCGAGCAGGTCGCCCAGCACCGAGGCCAGCGTCACCACCGCCGTTGCCCCCAGCAGCAGCAGGCCAGCGGCGACGCCGAGGCCCTGCCAGGCGGCGAAGCCCACGGCCAGCAGCGAGGTGACGGCCAGTCCGCCAGCCACGCCCTCCCACGTCTTGCCGGGACTGACGCTGGGGGCCAGCTTGTGCCGGCCGAGGGCCCGGCCGACGAAGTAGGCACCTATGTCGGCGCCCCATACCAGCAGCAGCACGAAGAGCAGCCAGACGGCGCCGCCCTCGCGCAGCACGCTGAAGCCTACCCAGGTCGGCAGCAGCACCCAGAGCCCCATGGCCAGGCGCATGCCGGTCGAGCGCCACTGCGCGAGGCGCGCGGGGTAGCCGGTCACCCAGTAGAGGTTGGCCAGCCAGCCCAGCGCCCCCAGCCACAGCGGCCAGGTCGACAGCACGCCGCCGGACGCCCAGCACAGCGCCATCAGCACGGCGAGGCCCGCCACCGGAAGCAGGCGACGTCCCGAGGAGGTGATGCCGGCGAGGTTGGCCCACTCCCAGGCGGCGAGCAGCACGATGGCGGCGGTGAACAGCCGGAACCCCTCGCCCTCCAGGGCGAACAGGCCCAACAGGGCCAGCGGGATCAGCCAGGCCGCGGTGAGGATCCGTTGTCTAAGCACCGCGCGCCTCGACCTGATCGTCGGTCATGCCGAAGCGCCGCTGCCGCCGCTGGAAGTCGGCCAGCGCACGGTCGAAGGCGGCGCCATCGAAGTCGGGCCACAGCACCGGGGTGAAATGGAGTTCGGCATAGGCCATCTGCCAGAGCAGGAAGTTGGAGATCCGCTGCTCGCCGCTGGTGCGGATGCACAGGTCCACCGGTGCATCCGCGGACAGGCTGACCTCCTCGTCGAGGGCCCGCTCGTCGACCGACTCGGGCTCGAGCTCGCCGGCGGCGACCCGCTCGGCCAGCCGCCGGGCAGCACGGGCGATATCCCAGCGCCCCCCGTAGTTGGCGGCGATCACCAGGTGCAGGCCGGTGTTGTCGCGGGTCAGCGCCTCGGCGCCAGCGATATGCTTCTGGATCGAGGCCGAGAAGCCGCTGCGGTCACCGATCACCGACAGGCGGATGCCGTGCCGATGGAGCTTCTTGACCTCGCGCTTGAGCGCCATGAGGAAGAGCTCCATCAGGGCATTGACCTCGTTGGCGGGCCGCTTCCAGTTCTCGCTGGAGAAGGCGAACAGCGTGAGGGTCTCGATATCGCGCTCGGCGGCGCGGCGGATGACGGCACGCACCGCCTCGACACCGGCATGATGGCCACGCACGCCGGACATGCCACGCGCCTTCGCCCAGCGGTTGTTGCCGTCCATGATGATGGCCACGTGGCGCGGCAGGGGCGCCTCGCCGGCGCTAGGCCCGTCGTCGGGGCTGGCCCCTGTACGGGGAGACTGCGGTGACGTCATGATGTCTCGCATGGCGGGTAAGAGCGTGAAGGCCGGCGAAGCGCGGACGCCTAGCCCGCGGTTCGCCGAGGGGCGATCCCTCGCCGGCGGCGCCTGCCGTCCTCAGACCTGCATCAGGTCGTGTTCCTTGGACTCCAGCGCCTTGTCGATCTCGGCGACGATGCTGTCGGTGAGCTTCTGGATCGCCTCCTCGGCCTGATGCTGCTCGTCCTCGGTGATCTCCTTCTCCTTGAGCAGCGACTTGAGATCGCCGTTGGCATCGCGGCGCACGTTGCGCACCGCCACCCGGGCATGCTCGGCCTCCTGGCGGGCCTGCTTGATGTACCCCTTGCGCGTCTCCTCGGTGAGCATCGGCATGGGCACGCGGATCACGGTGCCGGCGCTCGCCGGGTTGAGGCCGAGATCGGAGGTCATGATGGCCTTCTCGATCTTGGGCACCATCTGCTGCTCCCAGGGCACCACGCTCAGGGTCCTGGCATCCTCGACGTTGATCGAGGCCACCTGGTTGAGCGGCACCTGGCTGCCGTAGTACTCCACGGTCACCGCATCCAGGATGCTGGAGTGCGCCCGACCGGTACGGATCTTGTTGAAGTTCTGGTGAAGGGCCTCGAGGCTCTTCTTCATGCGACTCTGCGCATCCTTCTTGATGTCGTCGATCACTGTCTCACCCTCTGTCAATCAGCGTGCCTTCCTTGCCACCCACCACCAGGTTGAGCAGGGCACCTGGCTTGTTCATGTTGAAGACCCGCACCGGCATGTCATGGTCCCGCACCAGGCAGATGGCGGTCAAATCCATCACCCCGAGCTTCTGGTCGAGCGCATCATCATAGGACAGCTGCTCGTACTTGACCGCCTCGGGGTGCTTGACCGGGTCCTTGTCGTAGACCCCGTCGACCTTGGTGGCCTTGACCACCACGTCGGCATCGATCTCGATGCCGCGCAGGCAGGCCGCGGAGTCGGTGGTGAAGAAGGGGTTGCCGGTGCCGGCCGAGAACAGCACCACGTCGCCGGAGGTCAGGTAGCGGATGGCGGTCCGGCGGTCGTAGTGCTCCACCACGCCACTCATCGGAATCGCCGACATCACCCGCGAACGGATGTTGGAGCGCTCCAGGGCATCGCGCATGGCCAGGGCGTTCATCACCGTGGCCAGCATGCCCATGTGGTCGCCGGTGACCCGGTCCATGCCCGCCTCGTGCAGGGCCGCCCCGCGGAACAGGTTGCCACCGCCGACGACGATGCCGACCTGGACGCCGATCCCTACCAGCTGGCCGATCTCCAGCGCCAGGCGATCCAGCACCTTGGGGTCGATGCCGAACTCGGCATCCCCGGTCAAGGCCTCGCCGGAGAGCTTGAGCAGGATACGCTTGTACTTGGACACCTCGGCGCGGGTCTTCTCGGGCTTGCTGGGGGCGGGGTGATCGGCACTGGTCATGGGGTATCTCCCGGGTTCTCGACGCATGGGGCTTGATGGATAGGACCTGGTGGATGGCCGGAATGACCGGCCGGATACGCGAAGGCGTGCGCTCGCGCGCACGCCATCTTCACACTGGAACCTGTGACCTCAGCTGCGCTTGGCCTGTTCCATCACTTCCTTGGCGAAGTCGACCTCTTCCTTCTCGATGCCCTCGCCCACCTCGAAGCGGGTGAAGCCGACCACCTCGCCGCCAGCCGCCTTGACGAACTCGGCCACGGACTGGTCCGGGTTCTTGACGAAGGGCTGCTCGGTCAGGCTGTTCTCGGCCAGGTACTTCTTCAGGCGGCCCTGAACCATCTTCTCGGCGATCTGCTCGGGCTTGCCGGCCATGTCGGGCTGGGCCAGGATGATCGCCTTCTCGGCATCCAGCTGCTCCTGGGGCATGTCCTCGGGGCGAGCCACGGCCGGGTTGATGGCGGCGACGTGCATGGCGACGTCCTTGGCCACCTCGGCGTTGCCGCCCTTGAGCACGGTCAGCACGCCGATGCGGCCGCCGTGGACGTACTCGCCGACCAGGTTGCCGTCGCCGGCCTCGACGACGACGCTGCGGCGCACGCCGATGTTCTCGCCGATCTTCTGCACCAGCTGCTCGCGGGCGGTCTCGAGCTCGCCGTCCATGACGGCGGCCACGTCCTCGCTCTTGGCGGCGAAGAAGGCGTCGGCGATCTTCTCGGCGAAGGCCTTGAAGTTGTCGTCACGGGCGACGAAGTCGGTCTCGGAGTTGATCTCGACCATCACGCCGTAGCTGCCGTCCTCGGCCACGCGGGTGACCACGACGCCCTCGGCGGCGGTGCGGCCGGCCTTCTTGGCGGCCTTGAGGCCGGAGTTCTTGCGCAGGTTCTCGATGGCCTGCTCGATATCACCATCGGTCTCGGTGAGTGCCTTCTTGCACTCCATCATGCCGAGCCCGGTACGCTCGCGCAGTTCCTTGACCTGGGAGGCGCTGATAGCTGCCATGGTAGTGTCCTCTGAATGGTTCGACCTGGAATGGGTAGCGGAAAGAAGAGAAGAAAGGGGGCCTGAGCCCCCTTGCGCCTGTCCGGCGGGCCGTCACCGAAATGACGGCACGGCGACCGGCCCAGGCGGGCCGACGATCACTCGGCGGCGGCGTCGCTCTGACTCTCTTCGGTATCGGTGACCTCGACGAACTCGTCGGGACGCCCTTCCTTCGCACGTGCGCAGGCGTCGGCAATGGCCTTGACGTAGATCTGGATGGCGCGAATGGAGTCATCGTTGCCCGGGATCACGTAGTCGACGCCATCGGGATCGGAGTTGGTATCCACCACGCCGATGACCGGAATGCCCAGCTTGTTCGCCTCGTTGATGGCGATGCGCTCATGGTCGACGTCGATCACGAACAGGGCATCGGGCAGGCCGCCCATTTCCTTGATACCACCCACGGACCGCTCGAGCTTGTCCTGCTCGCGGGTCGCCATCAGCACTTCCTTCTTGGTCAACTTCTCGAAGGTGCCGTCCTCGTGCATGGCTTCAAGCTCACGCAGGCGCTTGATGGAAACGCGGATGGTCTTGTAGTTGGTCAGCATGCCGCCGAGCCAGCGGTGGTTGACGAACGGCTGACCGACGCGATTGGCCTCTTCCTTGATGATCTTGCTCGCGCTGCGCTTGGTGCCGACGAACAGGATCTTGTTATTGGCCGCTGCCATCTTCTCGACCACGTCGATGCCCTCGTTGAGGGCCGGCAGGGTGTGCTCGAGGTTGATGATGTGGATCTTGTTACGCGCGCCGAAGATGTACTTGCTCATCTTCGGGTTCCAGTACTTGGTCTGGTGACCGAAGTGAGCGCCTGCCTTCAGCAGGTCACGCATGTTGACGTGTGCCATGGATGACTCCTGGAAAATCGGGTTAGGCCTCCACGCACCCCATGGATCCGACCGCCGGAGCAACCCGACAGCACCCGGGACCATGTGACGGTGCATGTGTGATTTCAAGGCATTGCATTGATGATTGAGCGCACTTCCCCAGCCTCGCCTAGGCGCCGACGGGTCGGCAGGGCTCCACGATTGCAGGAAAGCGCGCAGCTTTATACCATGGATGACCTCCGAGATGAAGTCGTCCGATGCTCGAGCCCGCCGTAACCCGGGCGACACCACCCCTGATCCGAGATTCCATGAACGTACCCATCAAGACGCCCGACGAGATCGAGAAGATGCGCGAGGCGGGCCGCCAGGCCGCCAGCGTGTTCGAGATGCTCATCCCCCACGTGAAGGCCGGCGTGAGCACCGGCGAGCTGGACCGGCTCTGCCACGACTACATCGTCGACGAGCTGGGGTCCACCCCGGCGCCGCTCGACTATCACGGCTTCCCCAAGTCGATCTGCACCTCGATCAACCACGTGGTCTGCCACGGCATTCCAGATGACGCCAAGAAGCTCAAGAAGGGCGACATCATGAACATCGACATCACCGTGAAGACCGCCGACGGCTATCACGGCGACACCAGCATGATGTTCGTCATCGGCGAGACCATCCAGGGCGAGCGGCTCTGCCGGGTCACCCAGGAGTGCCTCTACCGCAGCATCGCCCTGGTGCGCCCGGGCGTGCACCTCTCTACCCTTGCCCGCGCCATCCAGTCCCACGCCGAGGCCAATGGCTATTCGGTGGTGCGTGACTTCTGCGGGCACGGCATCGGCGCCGGCTTCCACGAGGATCCACAGATCCTGCACTACGACGGCTATGCCCCCGAGGCCGACATCGCCCTGGAGGAGGGCATGTGCTTCACCATCGAGCCGATGATCAATGTCGGCGATTATCGCACCAAGGTACTGCGCGACGGCTGGACCGCGGTGACCAAGGACAGGAGCCTGACCGCCCAGTGGGAGCACACCCTGCTGGTCACCGCGACGGGGGTGGAGGTGCTCACCGCCCGTGGCGACGAAGACCTCTCCTTCCTCGACCGCTGAGTCGATCGCCATGCTACTGCACCACTACCGCTTCGTCCCCGACGATGGCCTCTTCGATGTCGAGGCCTTCCGCGCCGAGCTCGCCGGCGAGCGCTCGCCGATCGCCCCCTTCAAGGCGGCGCTGCGCGGCATCCAGGCCCGCCTCGACGAGCGCTTCCGCGCCGGCGCCGACATCCGCGACCTGGTGCACGGCCGGGCCTGGTGCCTGGACCGCCTGCTGGCCATCGCCTGGGAGCAGCACGCCTGGCCCGACGACGGGGTGGCGCTGCTCGCCGTGGGCGGCTACGGCCGCGGCGAGCTGCACCCCCACTCCGACATCGACCTGCTGCTGCTGCTCGAGCACGATGACGACACGCCGTATCGCGAACCGCTGACGGCCTTCATCACCTTCCTGTGGGACATCGGCCTGGAGATCGGCCACAGCGTGCGCTCGCTCGCCGACTGCGAACGCGAGGCCGGCGCCGACGTGACGGTGATCACCAACCTGCTGGAGACCCGCACCCTGGCCGGCCCCGAGCGCCTGCGCGAGGCAATGCAGGCGCGTCTTTCCACCGAGCGGCTGTGGCCGGCCGACCGCTTCTTCGAGGCCAAGTGGCAGGAGCAGATCAGCCGTCACTATCGCTACAACAACTCCGAGTACCACCTCGAGCCCAACATCAAGAGCTCGCCGGGCGGGCTGCGCGACATCCAGATGATCGGCTGGGTGGCCAAGCGCCACTTCGGCACCCAGCGCTACGAGGACCTGGTCGCGGGCGGCTTCATGAACGACCCCGAGCTGCGCATCCTCAGCCAGGGCCAGGCCTTCCTGTGGCAGGTGCGCTACGCCCTGCACATGCTCACCGACCGCGCCGAGGACCGCCTGCTGTTCGACCACCAGCGCACCATTGCCGAGCTGTTCGGCTACCGCGACACCCCGGAGCGCCTGGCCGTGGAGCAGTTCATGAAGCGCTACTACCGCCACGTCACGGCGCTGGCCGGGCTCAACGACATGCTGCTGCAGCACTTCGACGAGGCGATCCTGCATGCCGGCGAGGCCCTCACCACCGTGCCTCTCAACGAGCGCTTCGAGATCAAGGGGGGCTATATCCAGGCGCGCTCGCGTCATGTCTTCCGCCGGCGCCCCTCGGCGCTGCTCGAGCTCTTCCTGCTGATGGCCGAGCACCCGGAGATCGAGGGGGTACGGGCCGACACCATCCGCCTGATTCGCGACCACCGCCACCAGATCGATGACCTCTATCGTGACGACCTGCGCCACCAGAGCCTGTTCATGGCCCTGTTGCGCTCCGGCGGCAACGTGGCCCGCCAGCTGCGGCGCATGAACCGCTACGGCGTGCTCGGCAAGTACCTGCCCGAGTTCGGCCAGGCGGTGGGGCTCATGCAGCACGACCTCTTCCACATCTACACGGTGGATGCCCATACGCTGCGCCTGCTCAAGTGCATCCACGGCTTCCGCAAGCCTGAGGCCAAGGAGGAGTTCCCGGTCGCCGCCCACCTGATCCACCAGCTGCCCAAGCTGGAGCTGCTGTGGATCGCCGGCCTCTACCATGACATCGGCAAGGGACGCGGCGGCGACCACTCGACCCTCGGCGCCCGGGATGCCGAGGCCTTCTGCGAGCGCCACGGGCTCTCCAGCCGCGATACCCGCCTGGTCAGCTGGCTGGTGGAGCACCACCTGATGATGTCCATGGTGGCCCAGAAGCGCGACATCACCGACCCCGACGTGATCGCCGACTTCGCGCGCCTGGTCGGCGACGAGACACGGCTCGACTACCTCTACGTGCTGACGGTGGCCGACATCAACGCCACCAACCCGACCCTGTGGAACGGCTGGCGGGCCTCGCTGCTGCGCCAGCTGCACAGCGAGACCAAGCGCGCCCTGCGCCGCGGCCTCGAAAACCCCCTGGAGCGCGACGACTGGGTGCAAGAGACGCGCAGCGAGGCGCACTCCCTGCTGGCCTCGGTGGGCGCCGACATGGCCCGTGTCGACCGGCTCTGGGAGTCGCTGGGCGAGGACTACTTCCTGCAGTACGCGCCCAGCGAGATCGTCTGGCAGACCCAGGGCATCCTCGACCATGGCGACAGCCAGCTGCCGCTGATCCTGATCAACGCCCCCACCGACGACATGGCCGAGGGCGGCACCAAGGTCTTCATCCACACCCGCTCGGTGGACGACCTCTTCGCCGCCACCGCCGCCGCCATGGACCAGCTGGGGCTATCGATCCACGACGCCCGCATCGCCACCTCCAGCAACGACTGGACGCTGAACACCTTCATCGTGCTGGACGACCACGGCCAGGCTATCCGCGACCGCGAGCGCATCGAGGAGATCCGCCGCCACCTGGTGGAGGAGCTCGACGACCCGGACGACTATCCGCAGATCGTCACCCGGCACACCCCGCGCCAGCTCAAGCACTTCCGGGTGCCTACCGAGGTCAGCATCGAGCAGGACCCGGCCAACGAGCGTACCCTGCTCGAACTCGTCGCGCCCGACCGCCCCGGCCTGCTGGCCCGGGTGGGACGCATCTTCATGGAGCAGGACATCGCGCTGTCGGCGGCCAAGATCGCGACCCTGGGCGAGCGGGTCGAGGACGTCTTCTTCATCACCGACAAGGCCGGCGCGCCGCTCACCGACCCGGAACGCCAGCAGCGCCTGCGCGAACGCCTCATCGAGGTCCTCGCCATCCCCGGCTGACGCCGCCCACCAGCCCCGGGCAGCGGGCCGGCGTTTGAGGCCGCCCCGGGGCTTCCCTATAATCGATGCCCTGCCCGCCGGCACGCGGGCCGCCACCGACAACGACGCCGGACACCTGCTTCTGTCCGAGCCGCCCCTGGACAGCCATGAACCCCGACCTCGACGCCCTCAAGCCCTACCCCTTCGAGAAACTCGCCGCCCTCAAGGCCGGCGTGACGCCGCCCGAGGAGCTCGCCCACATACCGCTGACCATCGGCGAGCCACAGCACGCGCCCTTCGCGGCGGCTCTCGAGGCGCTGCACGCCCACCAGGCCGACTTCGCCCGCTACCCGGCCACCGCCGGCCTCCCTGAGCTGCGTCGCGCGATCGCCGACTGGGCAAGGCAACGCTTCGGGCTGGCCGGGCTCGACGCCGACCATCAGGTGCTGCCGGTGAACGGCACCCGGGAGGCGATCTTCGCCTTCGTCCAGGCGGCACTGGACCGCACCCGCCCGGCCAGGGTGGCGATGCCCAACCCCTTCTACCAGATCTACGAGGGCGCCACCCTGCTCGCCGGCGGTGAACCGCTCTACCTCGACGCCACGGCCGAGAACGGCTTCCGCCCGGACCTGGACGGCGTGTCCGCCGAGACCTGGCGCGATGTCCAGCTGGTCTTTCTCTGTTCGCCGGGCAACCCCACCGGCGCGGTGACCCCGCTGGCCGAGTTCGAGACACTCATCGCCCTGGCCGACGAACACGACTTCCTGATCGCCTCGGACGAGTGCTACTCGGAGCTCTACCTGGACGAGGCCGCCCCGCCGCCGGGGCTGCTCGAGGCCTGTGCGCGCCTCGGCCGGCACGACTACCGGCGCTGCCTGGTGTTCCACTCCCTCTCCAAGCGCTCCAACCTGCCGGGGCTGCGCTCCGGGTTCGTCGCCGGCGACGCCGAGCTGATCGCCCCGTTCAGGCGCTACCGCACCTACCACGGCTGCGCCATGTCGCTGCCCGTGCAGCAGGCCTCGATCACCGCCTGGAACGACGAGGTCCACGTGCGCGCCAACCGCGATGCCTACCGCGAGACGTTCGCCGCGGTGACCGAGGTCCTCGCCCCGGTGCTGGACTTCCCCGCTCCCGAGGCGAGCTTCTACCTGTGGCCGGCGGTGCCCGGCGGCGATGATGAGGCCTTCGCCCGCGCACTCCATGCCGAGGCGAACGTCAGCGTGCTGCCCGGCAGCTACATGGGCCGGGTCGGCAGCAGCGGCACCAACCCCGGGGCGGGCCGGCTGCGTCTGGCGCTGGTCGCCGAGGTCGAGGCCACGGTGGAGGCCGCCTGGCGCATCCGCCGCTTCATCGAGAGGAGTTCCCGATGCTGACACTCTATGTGATCAAGAACTGCGACACCTGCCGAAAGGCCCGCAAGGCGCTGGACGGCAAGGGTCTCCCCTACCAGGTCCATGACCTGCGCGAGGACGGCCTCTCGGCCCCGCTGCTGGAGCACATCCTGCACCGGGTGCCGGTCATGGAGGTGCTCAACCGGCGCAGCAGCACCTGGCGCCAGCTCGATGACGAGGAGAAGGCCAACATCGACGCCAACAAGGCCCGCGAGCTGATGCTGGCCCACCCCACCCTGCTCAAGCGCCCACTGCTCGATACCGGCGACGAGATCCTCGTCGGCTACCGCGACGGCGACTACGACTCACTCTAGGGCCTATCCGGGCCCTCCCCCACGCTTCCAGAGGACACCACCCCCATGCTGAGCTTTGCACTCGGAATCGGCACCCAGAACACCCAGGGCGACTGGCTGGAGATCTACTACCCGGCCCCGCTGTTCGAGCCCGATGCCGGCCTGGTGGCCGCCGCCGCCAAGGTGCTCGACGCCCCTGCCGGCAACGCCGCGGTCAGCTTCCTGCCCGAGCAGTGCGCCGAGCTGGCCGGCGCCCTGAAGGCCGCCGGCCACGACGAGCAGGCCGAGCTGGCCGAGTCCCTGGCCGCGAGCCGCCGCCCGCTGGTAGCGATGTTCCTCGACGTGGACACCCCGCCCCAGAGCGCTCCGGAGGTCTACCTCAAGCTGCACCTGCTCTCCCACCGCCTGGTGAAGCCCCACGGCCTGGACCTCACCGGCATGTTCGGCCTGCTGCGTAACATCGCCTGGAGCAGTGAAGGCGCGATCGACATCGAGGAGCTGCCGGCACGCCGCCTCAAGGCCCGCCTGGAAGGGCGACCATTCTCCGTGGACTGCGTCGACAAGTTCCCCAAGATGTCCGACTACGTGGTGCCCGGCGGCGTGCGCATCGGCGACACCGCCCGGGTGCGCCTGGGCGCCTACCTGGGCGAGGGCACCACGGTGATGCACGAGGGCTTCGTCAACTTCAACGCCGGCACCGAAGGGCCGGGCATGATCGAGGGGCGCATCTCCGCCGGCGTGATGGTCGGCAAGGGCTCGGACCTCGGCGGCGGCTGCTCCACCATGGGCACCCTCTCCGGCGGCGGCAACATCGTCATCAAGGTGGGCGAGGGCTGCCTGATCGGCGCCAATGCCGGCATCGGCATCCCGCTGGGCGACCGCTGCACCGTGGAGGCCGGCCTCTACATCACCGCCGGCGCCAAGGTCACCCTGCTCGACGACCAGGGCCAGGAGGTCGAGACCGTGGCCGCCCGCGAGCTGGCCGGCCAGGATGACCTGCTGCTGCGCCGCAACTCGCAGAACGGGCGCATCGAGTGCCTCACCAACAAGAGCGCCATCGCGCTCAACGAGGCGCTGCATGCCAACAACTGAGCCGACCGCGCTCTCCCCGACCCTCGCGCTCGCCTTCGAGCTGATCCGGCGCCCCTCGGTGACGCCGGATGACTTGGGCTGCCAGGCGCTGATGATCGAGCGCCTCGCGGCGCTCGGCTTCCGGGTCGAGCGCCTGCCCTTCGGCGACGTGGAGAACGTATGGGCGACCCGCGGCCACCACGGGCCCTTGCTGGCCTTCGCCGGCCACACCGACGTGGTGCCCAGCGGCCCCCATACCCGCTGGGACTTCCCGCCCTTCGAGCCCTGCATCGACGATGACGGCATGCTCCGCGGCCGCGGGGCCGCCGACATGAAGGGCAGCCTGGCGGCCATGGTCACCGCGGTGGAGCGCTTCGTGACCGCCCACCCGGACCACCACGGGCGGATCGGCTTTTTGATCACCTCCGACGAGGAGGGGCCGGCGGTGGACGGCACCCGGGCCGTGGTCGAGCACCTGCGCGAGGCCCACGAACGGCTCGACTACTGCATCGTCGGCGAGCCCTCCTCCACCGCCCGGCTCGGCGACGTGATCAAGAACGGGCGCCGCGGCTCGCTGGGCGGGGTGCTGCATGTCAGGGGCATCCAGGGCCATGTGGCCTATCCGCACCTGGCGCGCAACCCCATCCACCAGGCGCTGCCGGCGCTGGACGCCCTGGCGCGGGAGCACTGGGACGCCGGCAACGCCTTCTTCCCCGCCACCAGCTTCCAGGTCTCCAATATCCGCTCGGGCACCGGCGCCACCAACGTGATCCCCGGCGACGTCGAGGTGGTGTTCAACTTCCGCTTCTCCACCGAGGTGACCCACGAGCAGCTGAAGCAACGCACCGAGGCGCTGCTTGATGCCCATGGCCTCGACTACCACCTGGACTGGACGCTCAACGGCGAGCCCTTCCTCACCGCCGAGGGCGAACTGGTGGAGGCCGCCGTCAGCGGCGTCGAGGAAGCCCTGGGACACCGCCCCGAGCTCTCCACGGCGGGCGGCACCTCGGACGGGCGCTTCATCGCCACCCTGGGCAGCCAGGTGGTCGAGCTCGGTCCCTGCAATGCCACCATCCACCAGGTCAACGAGCGGGTACTGGCCTCGGACCTCGATGACCTCAGCCGGGTCTACGAGGCGATCCTCGCCAGACTCTTCGTCAACGGCACGGCCCGGCCCTGAGGCGCCCATGCAATCCTATCCCGATATCGAGATCTACCTGGCCCACTGCGACATCGCGCGCCTGGATGCCTGGCTGCGGCAGGCCATCGGCGCCGAGCCGCTGTCGCCCGCGGGCAAGCGCAAGTGGCGCACCCTGGGCCGCGCCGAGGCCGGCGAGGTGCCGGTGCTGGTAGTGGAGAAGGCCGCCGACGGCTTCGCGAGCCTGTGGCTCGACAGCCCCGAGACTCCCTGGGCGACCGACGCGGCCTGTGCCCGGGAAGCCGCCGCCCGGCTGGGCTGCGAGGTGCGCTGCTCGCTGGGCGGCTGGCAGCCCGGCGACGACCCGGACCGCTTCCTGCAGGTGCAGCCCGACGGCAGCGAACAGGCGATCGACTGGCCCGACTCGGGTCAGTAGCCCTGAAACGCCATCGCCCCGCGACGGCGGGGCGATGAACGCTGGAAATGCGGAAAAACGCGCCGAGCGAAGATCAGACAAGGCGGAAGGTAGTCGAGAGAGCGGAGTTTACAAGCTGCTAAATGAGCATCTCGACCGGGCTCGCGCGCGAGACGACCTTCCAACGCAGTAAGATCGAGCGCAGGCCGTTTTTCAGGTGATGACAGTGACGTCGTCGGCCTGCAACCCCCGCTCGTTCTGGATGACGTGGTAGCGCACCTTCTGGCCCTCGGCCAGAGTGCGATGCCCCCGCCCGCGGATGGCCCGGAAGTGGACGAAGACATCCTCGCCATCGTCACGGGTGATGAAGCCATAGCCCTTGTTGACGTTGAACCACTTGACCTCGCCGATCTCGCGATCGTCATCCTCGACCTCGGCCAGGTTGACCAACTGGGGTGTCAGGGCGTTGACCGCCAGGGTGGCGACCAGCAACACCAGGAAGACCGCGGCGGCGGCGGCGAAATAGACCACGGCCACGCCACCGACCTGAAGGCTGGAAAACAGCTCACGTGACAGCACGCCGCCGGTGAGATGGACGAACAGCGCAATCAGCAGCGGCGCCGGCGCGGCCAGCAGCAAGCTGATGAGACTGCAACGAAACACGACCTTTCGATTCATGGACCTGTAAAACTCTCTTATCGGGGTGAAAGGAAGAAAGAAACCATCATGGAGGTGCCACGATGAACGGCGACACCCAGCGCGAGGATTCTACCATGAGCACCGATTCGACGCCTGCCGAGCTGGCACGACGCCTCGAGGCCCTGGAGAGCCGCATCGCCTACCAGGAGCACTGGCTCGACACCCTGGACGCGGCCGTGGCCGGCCAGGAGCAGCGGCTGACGCGCCTCGAGCGGCTCAATACACTGATGCAGGAGCGACTGCGCGACCAGCAGCGGGCGCTGCAGGAGAACGACACAGCAACGCCAGGCCCCGAGGACGAGGTGCCGCCGCACTACTAGCGCCGAGCGCCGAGCGCCGAGCGCCGAGCGCCGAGCGCCGAGCGCCGAGCGCCGAGCGCCGAGCGCCGAGCGCCGAGCGCCGAGCGCCGAGCGCCGAGCAGGATGATGCCGCCGTCGTGGCCGTCGTCAACAAGTTACCCCGTCAGAACAGGCTGACGGGGTATCGCATTCTCGCCTCAACACTTGCCGCCCGCCACAGAACAGCTTTCCGCTCGGCGCTTGCGACTTGGCGCTGTCAGAGCTCGTCGAGGTAGCGCTCGGCGTCCAGCGCTGCCATGCAGCCGGTGCCGGCGGAAGTCACGGCCTGGCGGTAGACATGATCCATCACGTCGCCGGCGGCGAACACGCCCGGCACACTGGTCGCGGTGGCATTGCCGTCGAGGCCGGACTGGACCCTGATATAACCGCCGGCCATCTCGAGCTGGCCCTCGAAGATGCCGGTATTGGGGCTATGGCCGATGGCGATGAAGAGCCCGGGCGCCTGGATCTCCCTGGTCTCGCCGGTCGCGGTGGACCTGAGGCGCACCCCGGTCACGCCGCTGCTGTCGCCCAGCACCTCGTCCAGGGTCTGGTTCCACTCCAGCACCACGTTGCCGTTCTCGGCCTTCTCGAACAGCTTGTCCTGGAGGATCTTCTCGGCGCGCAGGCTGTCTCGGCGGTGCACCAGGGTCACCTTGGAGGCGATGTTGGAGAGGTAGAGCGCCTCTTCCACGGCGGTGTTACCGCCGCCCACCACGACCACCTCCTGGTTGCGGTAGAAGAAGCCGTCGCAGGTCGCGCAGGCCGAGACCCCCTGCCCCATGAACTTCTGCTCCGACTCGAGCCCCAGATAGCGGGCGCTGGCGCCGGTGGCGATGATCAGGGCGTCACAGGTGTAGATGCCGTTGTCGCCCTTGAGCGTGAAGGGGCGATTGCGCAGTTCCACCTCGTGGACATGGTCGAAGAGCACCTCGGTGTCGAAGCGCTCGGCATGGCGTTTCATGCGCTCCATCAGCTCGGGGCCCTGGACGCCGGCATCGTCCCCCGGCCAGTTGTCCACGTCGGTGGTGGTGGTCAGCTGGCCGCCGGCCTGGATGCCGGTAATCAGCAGGGGCTTCAGGTTGGCCCGGGCCGCGTAGACGGCCGCGGTGTAGCCGGCGGGGCCGGAGCCCAGGATGATCAGGCGTTCGTGACGCGCGTCGCTCATGAGATGACCTCGTGGAGTCGGGAATGGCGCAGTGGACTGGGCGATGCCGACAGGCGCCGGCATGGCGCAGCCCGCAGCGTACGGCCCGGGACAGGATGCCGTCAGGCGCAGCGAGACGCGGGCCCGTGTCTCGCGGGTCGTGCCGGGCTAGAGCACATCGTCATCGCGTCCCAGGTCCAGGGAGACCAGTTCGCCGCTGACCGGCGACACCTCGATGCGCAGCTGGATCGGCGCGCAGCACTGCGGGCAGTCCTCCCAGGTGGCATGGCTGCCCTGGGAGAGGTCCACCAGCAGCTCGAACGGTGTATCGCAGTAGGGGCAGTTCACCGTCCGCGACTCGAGCGCTTCCTCGTGCATCCGGCCTCCCGTAACCGTCGTGCCGTATCGCAGCAATATGCGGGGGCTAGGCCGGCATTTCAAGGGCGCCGAACCGGCACGCTTCCCGGGCGGCGCTTGAAAAGGGCATCTATCATGACCATGTCATCCACAAGGTACCAGGATGGTGCCCTCACTCCCCGCGATGCGAAAGGAGGACAGACAGCATGAGCAACGAGTCCACACCGGATACCCTGCAGACGCTGGACGCCGGCGGCACGACCTACCACTACCACAGCCTGGCCAAGGCCGCCGATGCACTGGGCAACATCGACCGCCTGCCCAAGACCCTGAAGATCCTGCTGGAGAACCAGCTGCGCTTCGCCGATGACGAGAGCGTCTCCCGCGAGGACATGCAGGCGCTGGTCGACTGGCAGCAGCAGGGCCGCTCCGACCGCGAGATCGGCTATCGCCCGGCGCGTGTGCTGATGCAGGACTTCACCGGCGTGCCCGGGGTCGTCGACCTGGCCTCCATGCGCGCCGCGGTGGAGACGCTGGGCGAGGACCCGGCGCGCATCAACCCGCTGTCGCCGGTGGACCTGGTCATCGACCACTCGGTGATGGTCGACAGGTTCGGCGACCCCACGGCGTTCAAGGACAACGTGGCCATCGAGATGGAGCGCAACCACGAACGCTACGAGTTCCTGCGCTGGGGCCAGCAGGCCTTCGACAACTTCCGCGTGGTACCGCCCGGTACCGGCATCTGCCACCAGGTCAACCTCGAGTACCTGGGCAAGACCGTCTGGACCAAGGAGCAGGACGGCAGGACGCTGGCCTACCCGGACACCCTGGTGGGCACCGACTCCCACACCACCATGATCAACGGCCTGGGCGTGCTCGGTTGGGGCGTGGGCGGCATCGAGGCCGAGGCGGCAATGCTCGGCCAGCCGGTCTCGATGCTGATCCCCGAGGTGGTGGGCTTCAAGCTCACCGGCAAGCTGCGCGAGGGCATCACCGCCACCGACCTGGTGCTGACGGTCACCCAGATGCTGCGCAACCACGGTGTGGTGGGCAAGTTCGTCGAGTTCTACGGCGACGGCCTCAAGGACCTGCCGCTGGCCGACCGCGCCACCATCGCCAACATGGCCCCGGAGTACGGCGCCACCTGTGGCTTCTTCCCGGTGGACGACGAGACGCTGACCTACATGCGCCTCACCGGCCGCGACGACGCCCAGCTGGCGCTGGTGGAGGCCTACAGCAAGGCCCAGGGGCTGTGGCGCGAGCCTGGCGACGAGCCGGTCTTCAGCGACACCCTGGCGCTGGACATGACCGAGGTCGAGGCCAGCCTGGCCGGCCCCAAGCGGCCCCAGGACCGGGTGGCGCTCAAGGACATGAAATCGGCCTTCGCCAAGGTGATGGAGGATGACGGCAAGCGCCTCTCCACCACCGAGAAGGGCAAGCTGATGTCCGAGGGCGGCCAGACCGCCGTGGGCGTCGAGGAGAGCTACGAGCACCACGACAGCCAGGACGTGGACCTCGACGGCGAGGCCTTCCGGCTGAACCCCGGGGCCGTGGTGATCGCCGCCATCACCTCCTGCACCAACACCTCCAACCCCAGCGTGATGATGGCCGCCGGCCTGCTGGCCCGGAAGGCCCGCGAGAAGGGCCTGCACACCAAGCCCTGGGTGAAGACCTCCCTGGCACCGGGCTCCAAGGTGGTCACCGACTACCTGGCCGCCGCCGGCGTGCAGGAGGACCTGGACGCCCTGGGCTTCAACCTGGTCGGCTATGGCTGCACCACCTGTATCGGCAACTCCGGCCCCCTGGCGGGCCCCATCGAGGAGGCCATCGAGGAGGCCGACCTGACCGTGGCCTCGGTGCTCTCGGGCAACCGCAACTTCGAGGGCCGGGTGCACCCGCTGGTCAAGACCAACTGGCTGGCCTCGCCGCCGCTGGTAGTGGCCTATGCCCTGGCCGGCAACGTCCAGCTCGACCTGACCCGTGACCCCCTGGGCACCGACCGTCACGGCAAGCCGGTTACCCTCAAGGACATCTGGCCCAGCCAGGCGGAGATCGCCGAGGCCGTGGAGCAGGTCAACACCGAGATGTTCCGCAAGGAGTACGCCGCGGTGTTCGATGGCGACGACACCTGGAAGGCCATCGAGGTGCCGCAGAGCAAGGTCTACCAGTGGTCGAAGGACTCCACCTACATCCAGCACCCGCCCTTCTTCGAGGGCATGGGGCGCACGCCTCCCGCCATCGAGGACGTCAAGGACGCCCGGGTGCTGGCCATGCTGGGCGACTCCGTGACCACCGACCATATCTCGCCGGCCGGTGCCATCAAGCCCGACAGTCCCGCCGGACGCTACCTGCAGGAGCGCGGCGTGAAGCCGGTGGACTTCAACTCCTATGGGTCGCGGCGCGGCAACCACGAGGTGATGATGCGCGGCACCTTCGCCAACGTGCGCATCAAGAACGAGATGCTCGACGGCGTGGTCGGCGGCGAGACCCGCCACGTACCCTCCGGTGAACAGATGGCGATCTACGATGCCGCCATGACGTACCAGCAGGAAGGCACGCCGCTGGTGGTGATCGCCGGCAAGGAGTACGGCACCGGCTCCTCCCGCGACTGGGCCGCCAAGGGCACCCGCCTGCTCGGCGTGCGGGCGGTGCTGGCCGAGTCCTACGAGCGGATCCACCGCTCCAACCTGATCGGCATGGGCGTAGTCCCGCTGCAGTTCCCGGAGGGCGAGAGCCGCAAGACGCTGGGCCTGACCGGCGACGAGACGGTCTCCATCGAGGGGCTCAGCGAGCTCACCCCGGGCGGCAAGGTCAAGGTGACCATCAAGAGCGACAAGGGCGAGCAGACGCTCGAGGCGCTCTGCCGCATCGATACCGCCAACGAGCTGGAGTACTACCGCCACGGCGGCATCCTCCACTATGTGCTGCGCAGGATGATCGGGGCGGCATGATCGGAGCAGCCTGACGGCGAAAGGCGTCGGGGACAGGTCGCAGAGGGGGTCCTATGCCAGGGAGGGCATCGGTAGCGCCCAAGGACGGGTTTACAGCGCCCCCTCGCAGGCCTGTCGCCGAATCAGCCTTAAGCTTCTACAGCTGAAACAGATCTCAAAAGGCCCTGCCGGATTACCCGGTAGGGCCTTCGTCGTTCCAGGCGAAGCGTCAGAAGGAACGGCGGCGATAGCGCCTGTACACCGGCGTCCAGCTGCTGCGCTCGATGGCCTCACGCAGCTTGATGCCGTTGGTCTTCAGCGCCACGCCCTCGCCCTGGGCCTGGGCGGCCACGTCGAAGGCGATCGCCTTGGAGAGCTCACGGATCTTGGAGAGCGGCGGCAGCAGCGCCCCCTCTCCCTGCTTGACCAGCGGCGCCTCGCGGGCCAGTGCCCGGGACGAGGCCATCAGCATGGCGTCGGTGACGCGCCTGGCTCCGGCGGCCACCACGCCCAGGCCGATCCCCGGGAAGATGTAGGCGTTATTGCACTGGGCGATGGGGATGCGGCGGCCACCGTACTCCACCGGCGGGAAGGGGCTGCCGGTGGCCACCAAGGCCTGACCATCGGTCCAGCGGATCACGTCCTCCGGCACCGCCTCGGCCCGGGAGGTCGGGTTGGAGAGCGGCATGATCAGCGGCATCTCGCAGCCGGCATGCATCGCACGCACCACCTCCTCGGTGAAGATGCCCGGCATGCCGCAGACGCCGATCAGCACCGTGGGCTCGATGCGTCGCACCACCTCGAGCAGCGACTGGCCGTCCCAGCCGGCCACCATCCCGGGGTCGTGGGCCAGCCGGGCCTGGAAGTCGCGCAGCCAGGTCTGCTCGGAGGTGACGAGCCCCTCGCGGTCGACCATGTAGATGCGCGAGCGTGCCTCCCGCTCGGTCAGGCCCTCGGTCTGCATGGCCACCACCACCTGCTCGGCGATGCCGCAGCCGGCGGAGCCCGCCCCGACGAACACCACCCGCTGCTGGCCGATACCCTCGTCGCGGGCCTGGCAGGCTGCCATCAGGGTACCCACCACCACCGAGGCGGTCCCCTGGACGTCGTCGTTGAAACAACAGAGCTCGTTGCGATAGCGGTCGAGCAGCGGCAGGGCATTGGCCTGGGCGAAGTCCTCGAACTGCAGCAGGACCCCCGGCCAGCGACGCTTCACCGCGGCAATGAACTCCGCCATGAAGGCATCATACTCCTCCTGGGAGACGCGCTCATGACGCCAGCCCATGTACATGGGATCGTCGAGCAGCGCCTGGTTGTTGGTGCCCACGTCGAGCATGATCGGCTGGGTATAGGCCGGGCTGATGCCGCCGCAGGCGGTATAGAGCGCCAGCTTGCCGATGGGAATGCCCATGCCGCCGATGCCCTGGTCGCCGAGCCCCAGGATGCGCTCGCCGTCGGTGACCACGATCACCTTGACCTTGTCCTTGGTGGAGCTGCGCAGGATGTCATCCATGCGGTCGCGGTCCGGGTAGGCGATGAACAGCCCCCGGTGGTTGCGGTAGATGTTGGAGAACTCCTCGCACGCCTTGCCGACCGTGGGGGTGTAGATGATCGGCAGCATCTCCTCGAGATGCTCCATGACCAGCCGGTAGTAGAGGGTCTCGTTGTCGTCCTGGATGGCACGCAGGTAGATGTGCTTGTCCAGGTCGTTCCGGCACTGCCGGTACTGGCGATAGGCCCGTTCCGCCTGCTCCTCGATGGTCTCCACGTTCTGCGGCAGCAGGCCGATCAGGTTGAACTCCAGGCGCTCCTCGCGGGTAAAGGCACTGCCCTTGTTGAGCAGCGGCATCTCGAGCAGCGATGGGCCGGCATAGGGGATGTAGAGGGGGCGCTTTTGGTCGATGGTCATCTCTCGCCTCGATAAGGTGACTGGAACGGGCCGTTGGTGCTCTGTCGGCACCTTGCCGCCAACTCTAGCACGCCGCAAACGACGGCGCCCCGGCCTGGGGCCGGGGCGTCGCGATGCGCTGCGGGTAGACAGACGGCTCAACAGCCCTTCGCTGCGGGCAGTCGGCCTGCCTCGCCCTCGAAGAAGAAGGGACGCAGCTTCACCCCGAGCATGTTGCCGGCGAAGGCGGCCACCAGCCAAATCCAGCCATGCAGGCTGCCGGAGGCGATACCGCTGAAGTAGGCGCCGATGTTGCAGCCGAAGGCCAGACGGGCCCCGTAGCCGAGCATCAGGCCGCCGATCACCGCCGCCAGCACGGAACGTGCCGGGATACGGAAATTGGGGGCGAACTTGCCGGCCAGCGACGCCGCCAACAGCGCGCCGAGCAGGATGCCGATGTTCATCACGCTGGTGATGTCACGCCAGATCGTGGTCTCCAGGGCGGCCGCATTCCACGAGGATTGCCAGTAGCCCCACTGGCTAACATCGCCGCCGAGGGCCTCGAAGCCCTTGGCCCCCCACAGGGCGAAGGCCGAGGTGATGCCCCAGGGGCGGCCGGCGAGCGCCAGGGTGGCGAAGTTGAGCAGCGCCAGGGCCACGGCCCCGGCAAGCAGCGGCCAGGGGCCGGTGAGCCAGCGCCGGTTGCCGGCGTCGATGGTCGGGGCCCGCTCCAGCTGGCCGTGGCGACGCCGCTCCATGACCACGGTGAAGGCGGCAATGGCGGCAAACAGCGTCAGGCTGATGGCGATCCCGCCCCCGGTGCCGACGGTCTTGACCAGCGATACCGGCTGGAAGGCGGGCAGGCCCTGCCACCAGGTGAAGTGGGCGGTACCGATCACCGAACCTACCACGAAGAACAGCAGGGTGATCACCATGCGGGCATTGCCGCCGCCGGCGGTGAACAGGGTGCCGGAGGCGCAGCCGCCGCCGAGCTGCATGCCGATGCCGAACAGGAAGGCACCGACCACCACCGAGATGCCGATCGGGGCCACGAAGCCGTACACCGACTGGCCGAAGAGGCTGCCCGCCCCCAGCGCCGGGAAGAACAGCAGCACGGCGAGGGTCAGCATCACCATCTGGGCGCGCAGCCCACGCCCGCGCCGCTCGGTGATGAAGACCCGCCAGGCGGCGGTGAAGCCGAAGGCGGCATGGTAGAGCACCATGCCCAGCAGGCCACCCACCACCATCAGCACGCCGAGGCGTGCACCGAAGGCGGCACCCACGGCCAGGGCACCCAACAGCAGGGCGCCGGCCGCCACGGCGGAGACGGAGAGTCGGGGACGTTGGGTCAGGGCGAGTTCACTCATGGCGTGCTCTCTCGAGGTCGTCAGGGGCGGGGAGCCCGGATGACCGGCCATGTTAACGACCCACGAAGCGCACGTGAAAGCATTTAAATAAAATGATCAATAACCAAATTGCATAATAGTCGCCCTCCCCCAACGACAACGGGCACCCGAGGGTGCCCGCACTATCGACATGGCGCAGCCATGCTCAGACGAAACGCCCGAGCCCCACCGCCTGGCGCAGGCGATCCATGAGGGGCGCCGCTTCGGCACGGGCCCGCTCGGCCCCCTTGATCATCACCTGCTCGATATGGCCGGGGTCCTCCATCAGCGCCTGGTAGCGCTCGCGAGGCTCGCGCAGCTGGTCGTTGAGCAGTTCGAAGACGCGGTTCTTGGCCTCGCCCCAGCCGATGCCATTGGCGTACTCGGCGCGCATGGCCTCGGTCTCCTCAAGCGTGGCGAAGGCCGAGTAGATCTGGAACAGGGTACAGGTCGCCGGGTCCTTGGGCTCGCCGGGCTCCAGGGAGTTGGTCTTGATCTTGCGGACCAGCTTCAGCAGCTTCTTCTCGGAGACGAACAGCGGGATGGTGTTGTTGTAGCTCTTGGACATCTTGCGGCCATCCAGGCCGCCCAGGACCTCCACCCGCTCGTCCACCACGGCATCGGGCAGGGTGAAGTACTGCCCCTTGTAGAGGTGGTTGAAGCGTCCGGCGATGTCGCGAGCCATCTCGATGTGCTGTATCTGGTCGCGCCCCACCGGCACCTTGTTGGCATTGAACATCAGGATATCGGCGGCCATCAGCACCGGGTAGCCGAACAGCCCCATGGTGATGCCCTTGTCCGGGTCCTGGTTGCCGGCGGTCTCGTTCTCGGCCACCGCCGCCTTGTAGGCATGGGCGCGGTTCATCAGCCCCTTGGCGCAGACGCAGGAGAGCATCCAGGTCAGCTCGGGGATCTCGGGCACGTCCGACTGCCGATAGAAGATGGCGTTGTCGGTATCCAGGCCCAGCGCCAGCCAGGTGGCGGCGATCTCCAGGCGCGATTCCTGAACCCGACGCGGGTCCTGGCACTTGATCAGCGCATGCAGGTCGGCGAGGAAGTAGTAGGACTGGACGCTCGGGTCCTGGCTCGCGGCGATGGCGGGCTTGATCGCCCCCACGTAGTTGCCCAGATGGGGGGTGCCGGTGGTGGTGATGCCGGTGAGAACGCGGGTCTTCTCGGAAGCTGCACTCATGGGGAAAGCGGACTCTACTGTTCGGAAATGGCCGCTATGGTAACGCGAGGCCCCGATCAAGGCGACCGAGGCCCGTGCACTCAACCCAGCAGGCCGGCCGGATCGACGTATTCCAGGCCGAAGGCCTCGGCCACCGCCTGATAGGTCACCTGGCCGGCGTGGACGTTGAGGCCGGCGGCGAAGTGGGGGTCATCGGCCAGCGCCTGCTGCCAGCCCTTGCCGGCCAGGGCGATCACGAACGGCAGGGTGGCGTTGGTCAGTGCCTGGGTGGAGGTACGCGCCACGGCGCCGGGCATGTTGGCTACGCAGTAGTGGACGATCCCGTCGACGATGTAGGTCGGGTCGGTATGGGTGGTGGCCCGGCTGGTCTCGAAGCAGCCGCCCTGGTCGATGGCCACGTCCACCAGCACGCTGCCGGGCTTCATCTCGGCGAGCATCTCGCGGGTGATCAGCTTGGGGGCGGCGGCCCCCGGGATCAGCACGGCACCCACGATCAGGTCGCACTCGCGCACCGCCTCATCGATGGCGTCGGCGGTGGAGAAGAGCGTCTTCATGCGGCCCTGGTAGCGGTCGTCCAGAGTCTCCAGGCGCGGGATCGACTTGTCGAGCACCGTGACCTCGGCGCCGAGGCCCAGCGCCATGCGGGCGGCATTCTCGCCCACCACACCGCCGCCAATGACCGCGACCCTGGCCGGCGCCACCCCGGGCACCCCGGGCAGCAGCACGCCGGAGCCGCCCTGGGCCTTCTCCAGGCTGTGGGCGCCGGCCTGGATGGCCATGCGCCCGGCCACGGTGCTCATCGGCGCCAGCAGCGGCAGGCCGCCCTGGCGGTCGGTGATGGTCTCGTAGGCGATGGAGGTAGCGCCGCTCTCCATCAGGCCGCGGGTCAGCGACTCCTCGGCGGCCAGGTGCAGGTAGGTGAACAGCGTCTGGCCGGCCTTGAGGCGTGCGACCTCTTCGGGCTGCGGCTCCTTGACCTTGAGGATCAGCTCGGCGCCGCCCCAGACCTTGGCCACGTCGGCCTCGAGACGCACCCCGGCGGCCTCATAGGCGGCATCCGCGAAGCCGGCCCCCTCACCGGCGCCGGCCTGCACCGTCACCGTATGGCCGCGGCCCACCAGCTCCCGGGCGCCGGTGGGGGTCAGGGCGACGCGGTACTCGTGGTTCTTGATCTCCTTGGGCACGGCGATCTGCATGGCTTACTCCTGGGCTGCTGTTGGGTGGCTTTCCTCCCCATTACAGCACAGGCAGTCCATACACGAAGAGTCCACGCAGAAGAACGGAATATATTGTCATTATGTGGCCTTCTGGCCAGAGATTTTTCTTGCAGCCAGCTCCCCTGGAGGAAACCCTGCCAGGGCGCCCCGAAGCGGCGCGCCGGACGGCAATCTCGCTCAGTCGGAAACAGACAGGCCTCGGCCTGTCTCAGGGCTCTCGGTGGGCGCCACAGTTCCAGCACGTGTCGAAGGCGCCGTCGAGGCGCTCCCCACACCCCGGACAGGTCCATGCCGGGCGATCGCTCCTGCCGTCCAGGGCCTGGCGGATCAGGGCCTCGGCACGCGCGAGGTTGTGCGGTGCCACCCACACCTCCGGCTCGCACTCCCCCAGCGGCAGCTCACCGGCGCCACCGCCCAGGGTCAGGTTGCGCAGCTCCGCGGGGATGCCGGCCGCGGCCAGCACGTTGTGCACGTGGCTGACCAGCAGCGTATTGGAGTGGGCGAAGGCGCGAACGTAGCCGGGGAGCACGGCGCGCTAGTCCCGGAAGACGCGCACGCCCAGGGCCTTCAGGTAGGACGTCTCGGGAATCGCCGGATGGATCGGGTGATCCGGCCCCTGGTGGCCCTGGAAGAGGATCTGCCCCTGGCGGTCCTGGTGACGCACCGCCCCGCGCACCACGTCGACCAGGCGCTCCGGGGCCAGGTGCATGGAACACGACGCCGAGAGCAGCAGGCCGTCGCGCCCCAGCAGGCGCATCGCCTCGCGGTTGAGCTTGCCGTAGGCACGCTCGCCGTTGGGGATGTCCTTGCGCTTGCGGATGAAGGCGGGCGGGTCGAGGATCACCACGTCGAACTCCTCGCCCTCGGCCTTGAGGGCGGCGAGCACCTCGAAGGCGTCACCCTCGCCCACCGACACCTGCTCGTGCAGCCCGTTCAGGGCGGCGTTCTCGGCGACCCGCTCGAGTGCCGGGCCGGAGGCATCCACGCAGAGCACCTCGCGAGCGCCGTTGGCCGCGGCCTGCACGCCCCAGCCGCCCACGTAGCTGAACAGGTCCAGCACTCGCTTGCCGGCCACCAGGCCGTTGAGCCAGGCACGATTGACCCGGTGGTCGAAGAACCAGCCGGTCTTCTGGCCATCGAGCACCGGGGCGACGAACCGCACGCCGTTCTCCTCCAGCAGGATCTGATCGGGCAGCTCGCCCTTGACGACCTCGACGCCGGCCTCGAGGCCCTCCTGGCGGCGACCGCTGGTGTCGTTGCGCAGCACCACCGCCGTCGGCGACAGCACCTTGTCCAGGGCGTCGAGCAGCTCGGGCAGTACCGCCTGCATTCCGGCGGTGTTGAGCTGCACCACCAGCACGTCACCGAAGCGGTCGATCACCAGCCCCGGCAGCAGGTCACCCTCGCCGTGCACCAGGCGATAGAAGGGCTTGTCGTAGAGGCGCTGGCGCAGCGCCAGTGCCTGGTTGAGGCGGTGGACCAGCAGCGAGCGGTCGAGCCCCTGGGCCGGGTCGCGGGAGACCATCCGCGCGCAGATCAGCGAGTGTGGATTGACGTAGGCCACGCCCATGGCCTTGCCGTTGGCGGCCTCGACCACCACCTGTGATCCGGCCTCGATCTCCTTGAGTGGCGTGGCCTGGATGTCGATCTCGTTGGAGTAGAGCCACAGGTGGCCGGCCTTGAGGCGACGGTCGGCGTGCTTCTTCAGGCGCAGTGAGCGGAGTGCGGTCATGGGACTCTCTCGTGAAAGGGTGGAGGGGCGTCGGCAAGGCCGCGCCGCCGTCAGGTCTGGCAGTGGCCGCAGAACACGCTGGCCCGCTGGCCCAGGGTCACCAGGCGCAGCTCGGCGCCACAGCGGCGGCAGGGCTGGCCGTCGCGCCCGTAGACATTGAGCCGCTGCTTGAAGTAGCCCGGCTCGCCGGTGCCGCCGACGAAGTCGCGCAGGGTGGTGCCGCCCTGGGTGATGGCGGCGGCCAGCACCTCGCGCACCGCCGCGGCGAGGCGATCGAAGCGCTCCCGGGAGATACGCCCGGCGGCGCGACGCGGATCGATGCCGGCCAGGAACAGCGCCTCGGCGGCATAGATGTTGCCCACCCCCACCACCACGGCGTTGTCCATGAGGAAGGGCTTCACGGCCAGGCGGCGCCCGCGGGAGCGCGCGAAGAGGCGCTCACCGTCGAAGGCCGTGGAGAGCGGCTCCGGCCCCAGCCGGGCCAGGCGCGCGTCCTGTTCCGCGCTGCCGGCCAGCCAGTCGACGAAGCCGAAGCGGCGCGGGTCGTGGTAGCGCAGGATGGCGCCGTCGTCGAGCACCAGGTCGAGATGGTCGTGCTTCTTCGGCAGCTCGCCCAGGCGGGCGATGCGCAGGCTGCCGGACATGCCTAGGTGCCAGAGCAGGGTCCGCGGCGCCTCGCCCTGTTCCGGCAAGGCGAGCGGCAGCAGCAAGTACTTGGCACGCCGAGTGAGCTCGCCGATGCGCGCCCCCACCAGCCGCTCGACGAGGTCCGCCGGCACCGGCACCCGCAGGCGGGCCTGGCGCACGATCACCTCGGTGATCTCGCGGCCTTCCACATGGGGGGCGATGCCCCGGCGGGTGGTCTCGACTTCGGGCAACTCGGGCATGATGGGTCCGGAAGAGGCAGTGATACGCAAGAACCCGACCATCGGGCCGGGTTCAGGCTGACAGGCTACTGCCTGCGGCGGAAGCGACCAAGCGTTACTTGATCTTGCCTTCCTTGTACATCACGTGCTGACGGACGACCGGGTCGAACATCTTCTTCTCGAGCTTGTCCGGGGTGTTCCGCTTGTTCTTGTCGGTGGTGTAGAAGTGGCCGGTACCGGCACTGGAAATCATTCTGATCTTGTCGCGCATGACGCCTATCTCCCCTGGTGAATCGCTTAGACGGCTTCGCCGCGCTTGCGGATGTCGCCGAGCACCGCCTCGATGCCCTTCTTGTCGATGATGCGCATGCCCTTGGAGGAGACGCGCAGCTTGACGAAGCGCTTCTCGGACTCCACCCAGAAACGGTGGGAATGCAGATTCGGCACGAAACGACGGCGCGTCTTGCGCTGGGAGTGTGAAACGTTGTTACCAGTCACCGGGCGCTTGCCGGTAACCTGACATACTTTGGACATGAGAGCCTCCAACCGCTTGGCCAGGTGTTAAGACCTGAGTGTTCAAAACCTGTCGGGCAAACCGGGACGACCCCGCTGTCATTTGACCCAAGGGAATTCAAAGGCTGCATTTTATACCAGAGACCGACGCATTCGGCAAGCGACGCGGCGCATTATACATGGCAATCACCGATAGCAAATTGCTCGGAGCTGTTCCGTCGGCAAGCCTACGAGGAGGCGCTGTGAACCCTTCCATGGGCGCTACCGACGCCATCCATGGCGTATGACCTCCTCTTCGGCCTGCCCCCGGCGCTCCTCGCTGGAGCCAACTGCGATAGTCCTGACGTATTATAGCCACCCGCGTTCTGCGAAGGAGACCACCTCGCCGTCGCCCACCACGAAGTGGTCCAGCACGCGTACCTCGAACAGCCCGAGCGCCTCGCGCAGCCGCTCGGTGATGCGCCGGTCGGCGTCACTGGGCTCGGCCACGCCCGAGGGGTGGTTATGGGCTAAGATGATGGCGCCGGCGCCCAGTTCCAGGGCACGGCGGGCCACCTCGCGGGGATAGACCGAGGCGCTGTCCAGGGTGCCGCGGAACAGCGACTCGTAGCGGATCACGCGGTGCTGGCTGTCGAGGAAGAGCGCGGCAAACTCCTCATGACCGAGATGACGCAGCCGGGCGGCGAGGTAGGCCCGCACCAGCGACGGCGAAGTGAGCGCATCGCCCCGGTCCAGCTGGCTGGCGAGGTGCCGCCGCGACAGCTCCAGGGTGGCCTTGAGCTGGACGTACTTGGCCATGCCCATGCCACGCTCGGCGCAGAAGCGTGCCTGGTCGGCCTCCAGCAGCTGACGCAGCCCGCCGAAGGCCGACAGCAGGTCGCGGGCCAGGTCCACCGCCGAGCGCCCTTCCACGCCGACGCGCAGGAAGATCGCCAGCAGTTCGGCGTCAGAGAGCGCCTCCACCCCCAGCGCCAGCAGCTTCTCCCGGGGGCGCTCCCCCTCCGGCCAGTCCCGAATCGACATCCCTGCCTCCCTGCCTGACGTCCATGACTGTCAGTGTAGCCGGCCCGGCGGCTACGCAAGGTCGGGCACCGGTGGTAAGGTAGGCGACCGGATTCACGCTCGGATACCGCCATGTCGACACCCCCTCGCCGGCGCGTCCTGCTCGGCATCAGCGCCGGCATCGCCGCCTACAAGAGCGCCCAGCTCGCCCGCCTGCTCACCCAGGCCGGCTGCGAGGTGCGCGTGGTGATGACCGAGGGCGCTCAGGCCTTCATCACGCCCCTGACGCTGCAAGCCCTGACCGGCGAAGCGGTGCGCACCTCGCTGCTCGACCCCGAGGCCGAGGCCGGCATGGGGCATATCGAACTGGCCCGCTGGGCCGAGACCATCCTTATCGCCCCGGCCACCGCCGACCTGATGTCGCGCCTCGCCCAGGGCCTGGCGGACGACCTGCTCACCACCCTCTGCCTGGCGAGCGACGCCGAGAAGGTGATGGCCCCGGCCATGAACCAGGCCATGTGGCGCCACCCGGCCACCCGGCGTAATGCGCGCCAGCTGGCCGAGGACGGCTGGCAGCTGCTGGGGCCGGACAGCGGCGACCAGGCCTGCGGCGACGTGGGGCCAGGGCGAATGCTGGAGCCCGAGGCGATCCTGGCGGCGCTGCTCTCCCTGGCGCCCGATGCCGCGCCCACAATGGCGCCCGAAGCCGCGCCGGCCCAGGCATCCGATGGCGCGCCGGCCGCACCGGATGGGTCACTGGAAGCCGATGGCCTGACCGTCACCATCACCGCCGGCCCGACTCGGGAGCCGCTGGACCCGGTGCGCTACCTCTCCAACCACAGCTCCGGCAAGATGGGCTTCGCCCTGGCCGCCGTCGCGGCCTCGCTGGGCGCCCGGGTGAGGCTGATCAGCGGCCCGGTCGCCCTGCCGACCCCCGCTGGCGTCGAGCGCACCGACGTGGAATCGGCCCGGGAGATGCACGAAGCCGCCCAGCGGCTGGCCGCCGACAGCGATATCTTTATCGGCTGCGCCGCCGTGGCCGACTACCGCGCCGAAACGGCCGCCGAGCACAAGATCAAGAAGGTCGAAGGTGAGGAGAGCCTTACCCTGCGCCTGGTGAAGAATCCCGACATCATCGCCTGCGTAGCCGCGCTGCCCGAGTCGCAGCGCCCGCTGGTGGTGGGATTCGCCGCCGAGACCCGCGACCTGGAGGCCTATGCCCGGGACAAGCTAACCCGCAAGGGGCTCGACATGATCGTCGCCAACGATGTCTCCCGGGCCGGACTCGGCTTCGGCAGCGACGACAACGCCGCCCTGCTGCTGTGGCGGGACGGCGACAGTGAAGGCAGCGAGAGCCTCGCTCCCCAGACCAAGTCGCGGCTCGCCCTGGCGGTGGTGCGCCGCGCCCTGGCCTGCCTGGCGTCCCGTCACGCCCCCTGACACCGACCCCCCGAGGACCTACGATGCCCGCGATTCCCGACCGCCCGCGCCTCGCCATCCAGCTGCTCGACGAGCGCCTGCGTGACGCCCTGCCCCACTACGCCACCGAAGGCTCCGCCGGCATGGACCTGCGTGCCCTGCTCGACGCCCCCCTGACCCTGGCGCCCGGGCAGTGCGAGCTGATACGCACCGGGCTCGCCATCCACATCGCCGACCCGAATCTCGCCGGCATGATCCTGCCCCGCTCGGGGCTGGGCCACAAGCACGGCATCGTGCTCGGCAACCTGGTGGGGCTGATCGATTCCGACTACCAGGGCGAACTGATGATCTCCACATGGAACCGTGGCGACGCGCCCTTCACCATCGAGCCCTTCGAGAGGCTGGCACAGTATGTGCTTGTTCCCGTGATGCACGCCGACCTCGAGGTCGTCGAAGCCTTCGACGAACGCCACCGCGGCGCCGACCAGCGTGGCACCGGCGGGTTCGGTAGCTCCGGTCGTCACTGACGCCCGGGGACGGCAGCGTGCCACTCGAAACTTCATAAAGGACGGACCCCATGACCCAAGCAGCGAACCAGGCAGTCCCTGCCTCCATCTTCCGCGCCTACGACATCCGCGGCATCGTCGACGACACCCTGACCGAGACGGGTGTCGAGCAGATCGGCCTCGCCATCGGCAGCGAGGCCCGGTCCCGCGGCGAGTCCACCGTGGTCGTCGCTCGCGACGGCCGCCTCTCCGGCCCGCGCCTGCTGGCCGCCCTGACCCGCGGCCTGCTGTCGTCGGGTTGCGACGTCGTCGACATCGGCATGGTCCCCACCCCGGTGCTCTACTTCGCCACCCACGTGCTCGAGGGCACAGCCTCGGGCGTGATGGTCACCGGGAGCCACAACCCGCCGGACTACAACGGCTTCAAGATCGTGCTCGGCGGCGAGACGCTCTCCGGCGAGGCCATTACCGCGCTGCACACCCGCCTGGCGAACGGCGAGCTCAGCGAGGGCCAGGGCAGCATGCGCCAGGAGGACGTGCGTGACGCCTACCTCGCCCGCATCCTCGGCGACGTCACCCTCGCCCGGCCGATCAAGGCGGTGGTCGACTGCGGCAACGGCGTGGCCGGCGAACTGGGCCCGGCGCTGGTCGAACGCCTCGGCGCCGAGACCGTTCCGCTGTTCGCCGAGATCGACGGCACCTTCCCCAACCACCACCCGGATCCGGGCAAGCCCGAGAACCTCCAGGACCTGATTCGCACCGTCCAGGAAACCGGCGCGGACATCGGCCTGGCCTTCGACGGCGACGGCGACCGCCTCGGCGTGATCACGCCGAGCGGCAAGCTGATCTACCCCGACCACCTGCTGATGGCCTTCGCCGAGGACATGCTGTCGCGCAATCGCGACGCCCGCGTGATCTTCGACGTCAAGTGCACCGGCAACCTGACCAGGGTGATCGAGGAGGCCGGCGGCACACCCGAGATGTGGCGCACCGGGCACTCGCTGATCAAGGCGCGCATGAAGGAGACCGGCGCCCTGCTGGCCGGCGAGATGAGCGGCCATATCTTCTTCCAGGAGCGCTGGTACGGATTCGACGATGGCCTCTACGCCGCCGCTCGCCTGCTGGAGATCCTGTCGAAACAGGCCGACGATGCCGACACCTTCTTCGCCCGCTACCCCCAGGACGTCGGCACCCCCGAGATCAACATCACGGTCACCGACGAGACCAAGTTCGCGCTGGTGGACCGGCTGGCCCGGGAGGGCGACTTCGGCGAGGAAGGCGTCAAGACGACCCTGGACGGCATCCGCGTCGACTACCCGGACGGCTGGGGCCTGTGCCGCGCCTCCAACACCACGCCGGTGCTGGTGCTGCGCTTCGAGGGCAAGGACGACGCCGCCCTGGCCCGCATCCGCGGCCGCTTCGCCGACGCCCTCAGCCAGGTGTCGCCCGACCTCGAACTGCCCCGCTGAGGGGCGGTTTACCATACACAGGAGAGGGAACCCGACCGATGACCGAACAGACCCGCGACCCGCGCCTGGTAGTGGAGGTGCTCTCCGAGGCACTGCCCTACATCCAGCGCTTCTCCGGCAAGACCGTGGTGGTGAAGTACGGCGGCAACGCCATGACCGAGGACACCCTGATCGACTCCTTCGCCCGCGACATGGTGCTGATGAAGGAGGTCGGCATCAATCCGGTGGTGGTGCATGGCGGCGGGCCGCAGATCGGCGAGCTGCTGGAGAAGCTCAGCATCGAGTCGCGGTTCGTCAACGGCATGCGGGTGACCGACGCCGAGACCATGGACGTGGTGGAGATGGTGCTGGGTGGTCTGGTCAACAAGGGCATCGTCAACCTGATCAACCAGTGCGGCGGCAAGGCCATCGGCCTGACCGGCAAGGACGGCGCGCAGATCCGTGCCCGCCAGCTCAAGGTGGAGCACCAGAGCCCGGAGATGACCGCGCCGGAGATCATCGACATCGGCCACGTGGGCGAGGTGGAGCACATCTCCACCGACCTCATCGAGATGCTCGCCGCCCGCGACTTCATCCCGGTGATCGCCCCCATCGGCGTGGATGCCCAGGGCCGCAGCTACAACATCAATGCCGACCTGGTGGCCGGCAAGGTGGCCGAGGCCCTGGATGCCGAGAAGCTGATGCTGCTGACCAACGTCGCCGGCCTGATGAGCGCCGAGGGCGAGGTGCTCACCGGGCTGACCACCGGCCAGGTGGACGCCCTGATCGCCGACGGCACCATCCATGGCGGCATGCTGCCGAAGATCCGCTGCGCCCTGGACGCCGTGAAGGGCGGCGTGAGGAGCGCCCACATCATCGATGGCCGGGTGCCCCATGCCACCCTGCTGGAGATCTTCACCAACGCCGGGGTGGGCACCCTGATCACCGACATTCCCCAGGACCCGAACGCCGGCTGAGCCCCCGGCCCGATCCACCCGACCGACAAGAACATAACGACATGACGCAGGAAACACGTACCCCCAGTCGCCGCGAGCAGATCCTGCAGGGCCTGGCGCTGATGCTGGAGGAGGACAGCGGCAAGCGCATCACCGTGGCCGCCCTGGCCCGCCAGGTCGGCGTCTCGGAGGCAGCGCTCTATCGCCACTTCCCCAGCAAGGCGCGGATGTTCGAGGGGCTGATCGCCTTCATCGAGGAATCCCTCTTCGAGCGCATCGGCCGCATCCTCGAGGAGGTGCCGGAAGCGCTGCCGCGCTGCGGCCAGATCCTCACCCTGGTGCTGGCCTTCGCCGAGAAGAACCCGGGCCTCTCGCGCCTGCTGGGCGGCGACGCCCTGACCGGCGAGACGTCACGGCTGCGCTTGCGCATCCACCAGCTCTTCGAGCGCCTGGAGACCCAGCTCAAGCAGGTGCTGCGCGAGGCGGAGCTGCGCGAGGGGCGGCGACCCTCGCTGCCGGTCTCGGCGGCCGCCAACCTGCTGCTGGCCCACCTCGAGGGGCAGATCTCGCGCTACGTGCGCAGCGACTTTCGCCACCGCCCCACCGAGCATTGGAACGACCAGTGGGCGCTGCTCTCCGCCCAACTGCTGCGTGAGAGCCCGCAGACGGCGTAGCACGCCGAGCGCCGAGCGCCGAGCGCCGAGCGCCGAGCGCCGAGCGCCGAGCGCCGAGCAGGATGGTGCTCGCGCAGCACTATGGCAACAAAAAACCTCCAGCAAGCGACTCTGCTGGAGGTTTTTCTTGGCTGCTTGGCGCTGCCCGGAGGGCGTCACGCCGCCATGGCGTCACCGATCTGCTGGCGGATCTTCTTCATGGCGTTCTTCTCGAGCTGGCGGATGCGTTCGGCGGAAACGCCGTAGACGTCGGCCAGCTCGTGCAGGGTAGCCTTGTCGTCACCCAGCCAGCGACGCTGCAGGATGTCCCGTGAGCGATCGTCGAGGGCCTCCAGGGCCTGCTGCAGGCGATGCGTGGCATCCTGCTCCCAGTCGCTGTCCTCGAGCTGGGTGGCCGGATCGGCGCTGGCATCATCGAGGAAGTGCACCGGCGCCTGGTAGGCGGACTCGTCGTCCTCCCCCGGCGAGGCATCGAAGCCGGCGTCGTGGGCCGACAGGCGCCCTTCCATCTCGCGCACCACCTCGGGCTTGACGTCGAGGTCCTTGGCGATGGCCTCGACCTCGTCGCTGTTCAGCCAGGCCAGGCGCTTCTTGGCGCCCCGCAGGTTGAAGAACAGCTTGCGCTGGGCCTTGGTGGTGGCGATCTTGACGATGCGCCAGTTGCGCAGCACAAACTCGTGGATCTCGGCCTTGATCCAGTGCACGGCGAAGGAGACCAGCCGCACGCCCTGGTTGGGGTCGAAGCGCTTGACGGCCTTCATCAGGCCGACATTGCCTTCCTGGATGAGGTCGGCCTGGGGCAAGCCGTAGCCGGAATAGCTGCGGGCGATATAGACGACGAAGCGCAGATGCGAGAGCACCAGGCGACGCGCCGCCTCGAGGTCGCCCTCGTCGTGCAGGCGGAAGGCCAGCTCGCGCTCCTCGTCGACGGTCAGCATGGGGATGCCGTTGACCGCCTGGATGTAACCGTTCAGGTCATGACCCGGCGAGAGTTGACCCACCGGCAGAAGACTGGTGCTCATGTGCAGGTTGTCTCCTTCGAAACCCATAAGGCTGTACATGGTCGCCGCATAAGACGGTAAATGCCGACGAAAGTTCCGGCTGATGCCCGATATCCCGTGGATTCGACCGGCGCTCGCCTCAGCGAGGCCGGATCTCCGCCAGGTGCCGATTCACGGCAATCCAGGCACCCAGCCAGCCAAGCAGTGTACTACAGGCAAGCAGAATTGTAGACCCCTCGGGCCCCAGCCGCGGCAGGTGGAAGCTGGCTCCGTAGCTCGCCGCCAGGGCCGAGACGGGCGCCGAGAGCCAGTCGCTGCCGAGCGTCAGCAGGCCCCAGGCCAGCAGGCCGCCGCCCAGCCCGAACCAGGCCCCGCTGTAGAGGAAGGGGCGACGCACGAAGGCATGGGTGGCGCCGATCAGGGTCACCACCTCGATCTCCTGGCGGCGATTCTCCACGGCGAGGCGGATGGTGTTGCCGACCACCAGCAGCACGCCCAGTCCGAACAGCACGCCCAGCGCCAGGGTGACCCGCTGGCCCAGCTCGGCGAGGTGGCGCAGGCGCTCCAGCCAGGCGAGGTCCAGGCGCACCTCCTCGACCCCGGGGACGGCCTCGAGACGCTCGGCGAGGCCTCGTACCGCCGCGGGGTCAGGGTCGTCGGGGCGCACCACCACGCTGGCCGGCAGGGGGTTGCCCTCGAGTCGCGCCAGGGCATCGCGCAGCCCCAGCGCCTGCTGGAACTCGGCCATGCCCTCGGCGGCGGTGATCAGCCGGGTGCCGACCACCCCCGCCTGGGCGGCCAGCGCCTCCTCGATACGCCCGGCCTCGCCCTCCCCGACCCCGGTGGCCAGATAGGCGGTGAGTGTCGCGCTCTCCTCCAACTCGGCGTCGAGCAGGCGGGCGCTGTCCAGGGTCAGCCAGAGCCCCGCCGGCAGCACCAGGGCGATGGCAATGGCCAGCATGGTCAGCAGGCTGCCCAAGGGGCGGCGCAGCAGGCGGCGGGCACTGTCGACGGCCATGGCACGGTGGTGGCGGGCCCACGCCCGCCAGCGGACACCGCCTGCCGGGCGCTGCGTGCGCGCGCCACGGGGCGTAGGGGCGGCTTCGCGGCTCATGCGACCTCCTCGTCGGCCACCAGACGCCCCTCATGGAGTCGCAGGGTGCGGTGACGCAGCCGGGCGATCAGCGCCAGGTCGTGGCTGGCGACCATCACCGTGGTCCCGATGCGGTTGAAGTCCTCGAACAGCGCCATGATGTCGGCGGAGAGCTGGGGGTCGAGGTTGCCGGTGGGCTCGTCGGCCAGCAGCAGCGCCGGCTTGTTGACCACCGCCCGAGCGATGCCGACCCGCTGCTGCTCGCCACCCGAGAGCTCGATGGGCAGCGCGGCCTCGCGGTGCAGGAGCCCCACCTTGTCCAGCGCCGCTCGCACCCGTCGTGCCGCCTCGCGGTGCTCGACCCCCTGGATCTCCAGCGGCAGGGCCACGTTGTGGTAGATCGAGCGATCGAAGAGCAGCTGGTGGTTCTGGAAGACCACGCCGATCTGGCGGCGATAGAAGGGGATCTGGCTGTGGTGGAGGCGGTCGATATCATGACCCGCCACTCGCACCTTGCCGCGACTGGGCCGTTCAAGGCGCATGATCAGGCGCAACAGCGAGCTCTTGCCCGCCCCGGAGTGGCCGGTGAGGAAGACCATCTCGCCGCGCCGCACCCGGAAGTCGATATTGGCGAGCGCCTCGAAGCGCCCTCCGTAGCGCTTGCCGACATGCTCGAAGGCGATCATGACTCGGGCGACACCGGTTCTCGGTCGAACAGGGCATCGACGAACTCGTTCGCCACGAAGGGGCGCAGGTCATCCAGCGACTCGCCAACGCCGATGAAGCGGATCGGCGTGCCGAGCTGGCGGGCCAGGGCGAAGATGATGCCGCCCTTGGCGGTGCCGTCGAGCTTGGTCAGGGTGATGCCGGTGACCGGCACCGCCTCGTTGAAGGTCGAGGCCTGGGCAAGGGCGTTCTGGCCGGTCCCGGCATCCAGCACCAGCATCACCTCATGGGGCGCGCGGTCATCGACCTTGCCCATCACCCGGCGCACCTTCTTGAGCTCCTCCATCAGGTGGGCCTTGTTGTGCAGGCGGCCCGCGGTGTCGGCGATCAGCACGTCGACCCCCCGCGCCTTGGCGGCCGACACGGCATCAAAGATCACCGAGGCACTGTCGGCGCCGGTGTGCTGGGCGATGACCGGCACGTCGTTACGCTCGCCCCATACCTTGAGCTGCTCCACCGCCGCCGCCCGGAAGGTGTCGCCGGCAGCCAGCATCACGCTGCGCCCTTCGCGCTGGAAGCGCTGGGTCAACTTGCCGATGGTGGTGGTCTTGCCCACGCCGTTGACCCCCACTACCAGGATCACGAAGGGGCCTTCGCCCTTGGGCGGCAGCGTCAGCGGCCGGGTGACGGGCTCGAGCATCGCCGCGAGCTCCTCCTGCAGGGCCCGATAGAGCGCCTGGGGCTCATTGAGCTCCTTGCGCGAGACCCGGGCGGTGAGCCGGTCGATGATCTCGGTGGTGGCCTCGATGCCCACGTCCGCCATCAGCAGCTGGGTCTCGAGCTCCTCCATGAGGTCGCCGTCGATCTGCTTGCGGCCCATGAAGAGGTCGGCCAGGCCGTCGGTGAGGTTGGCGCGCGTCTTGCCAAGCCCTGCACGCATGCGGGCGAACCAGCCCTTCTTCTCGGCGACCGGCTTCTCCTGCAGGGCCGCCCTGGGCGGCTCGGGCTCGGGTTCGGGTTCGGGTTCGGGTTCGGGTTCGGGTTCGGGTTCGGGCTCGGGCTCGGGCTCGGGCTCGGGCTCGGGCTCGGGTTCGGGCGCCTGCGCCGGCTGGCCGACAGGGGCCACCTCATCGACCTCGTCGGCGGCCTCCTCCGCCGGCGACGTGGCCTCGATGTCGTCGTCTGCCGCCTGCTCGTCCGACCGGCGCTCGGCCTCCTGTTCCGGTGTCGTCTGCTGCCCTTCCTGCTTCTTCTTGCGCTTGAAAATACCGAACATGGGGGGATCACGCCTCACGGATGAACGAATCGCCTCATCCTACCATCGCGCACCATGACTGTGGACAAGCCGGCGGTTACAATCCGCCCCCATGACTCGACGCCGCTCCCCCTCTCGAAAGCCCCGCCGACCGGCCGCCACCCCGGCCAAGGGCCCCGGCCGTCGGAACGCCGGACGGCTGCGCCTGATCGGCGGCGAGTACCGGCGCCGTCAGCTGCCGGTACTCGACCAGCCGGGGCTGCGCCCCACCCCCGACCGGGTGCGCGAGACCCTGTTCAACTGGCTCTACGCCGCCACGCCCGGAGCACGGGTCCTCGACCTCTTCGCCGGCACCGGGGCACTCGGCCTGGAAGCCCTCTCGCGGGGTGCCCGGCAGGCGCTGTTCGTCGAGCGCGACGCTCGCGTGGCGCGCCAGCTGGCCGACAACCTAGCGACCCTGGGGGCCGACGAGCGGGGGCGCCTGGTCACCGCCGATGCCCTGGCCTTCCTCTCCGGCGACCCCACCCCCTTCTCCCTGGTATTCTTGGACCCGCCCTTCCGCCAGGGGCTCGCCGGGGCCTGCTGCCACGCCCTGGAGGCCGGCTGGCTCGCCGAGGACGCGCTCGTCTACGTGGAAACCGAATCGGCGCTCGCCCCCGAGGTGCCCGCCAGCTGGCAACTGCACCGCGAGGTGCGTGCCGGTGACAGCACAGGGCGGCTCTACCGCCGGCACCCGCCTGGCTCGGGGTCGCCCGACGGCGACGCTTGCTGAGCCCCGGGCGCGGCGTTACGCTGCGCGCTGAAGGAAGCCAACGGGCACGCCCCACCCGCAGGATGTCAGGAGAACAGGATGAGTATCGAACTCTTCAACCAGCTCGAACAGAAGGTCACCAGCGCCGTCGAGGCCCTGGAGTTGATGAGGATGGAAGCCGAGGAGCTGCGCGAGGAAAACGCCCGCCTGAAGCAGGAGCGCGAGGAGTGGGAGCGCCGCCTCTCCGCCCTGCTGGGCAAGTTCGACGAGGTCGAGACCACCAGCAGCTGAGGCGGCCTCAGGCCAGCGGGAGCGACATCAGCAGCGCGTCCTCCCGCCGGCCGGCAACGCGTGCCGGATAGTAGCCATGCCGCCTGCCGTCCTCGCCGAACCCCGCACGCCGATAGAGTGCCAGGGCGGTCTCGTTGCCCGCCCTCACCTCGAGCAGCAGACGCTCGCTGTTCCAGGCACGCGCCTGTTCGATCACCGCCGCCAGCAACCGCCCCGCCATCCCCTGGCGGCGCGCCTCCCGATCTACCAGGATCGCCTGAAGCTCCGCCTCGAAGGGCAGCCGCACCACTAGCGCATGGCCGACAAGGCATGCCTCCTGCTCGATGCCGAACACCCGGGTATCGGGGTCGGCCAGCGCGGCCCGCAGCTGGCCCGGACTCCAGGGGGCGGGGCTGGCGGCCTGCTCCAGGGCCGACAGCATCGCCAGGTCGTCGGGGGCCAGCCGCCGCACCGCCTCAGTCGGGCTCACGGCCCGCCTGCCAGGCATCCCGCCAGCCGGCCATCCGCGGCCAGAGGGCGCGCTTGGCCTCGGCACTGCCGGCCAGCTCGCCAAGCGCAGGTCCCTGCCAGGCCGGCAGCGCCAGCAGCGGACAGTGGCCGTCGGCGAGAGTCAGCAACTCGGCGAGGGTCGCATCCTCGCCGAACACCAGCAGCCGTTCCGGTGCCCAGCCTCGGCGCTGCCGGCCGGCCAGGAAGGCCTGGAGGCCCTCGCGAGCCTCCTCCAGCGGCGCCTCCACCGGCAACCCTTCCACCTGGGGCCAGCGGAAGGCCTCGAAGGCCGGCATCTGTTCGGGCACCACGCCGGCGGCCTGCAGCAGGTGGCGCAGCAGGCGCAGTTCCACGCTGCCGGGCGGCGCCTCCCCGGGCAGCAGCACCAGCCAGCGGCCATCCAGGCAGGCCACCTGCAGGGTGAAGCGCAGCGCCTCTCCGCTGTGACGCTCGGGACCCGGGCGCTGCGCCTCGAGCGTGGCCTCCTGCTCGTCGGGGGGCACCAGGTCACCGAGCAGCGCGCGAGCCTTGCCGGCCGCGGGACGCTGACGCGGTTCGGGCTCGGCGGGGGCCGGTCGCGGGGCGGCGGTCTGCGCCTCGGCGGCCTCGTCGAGCAGCGCATGCAGCCGCTCCCCCGGGGCGCGGCGCCCCTCGACCACCGGCGCGGCGACCTCCCACTCACAGGCCGGCGTGGCCAGGGCATTGGGCAGGCGATAGCGGGAGACCCAGGCCGTCAGGCCCATGGCCTCCAGGTACTGCAGGCGCTGCGCCTCCGGGGTCACGACTGGCTGCCGCCCCGGCAGTCGGGGGATTCGGGGCGGGAGCGGCCGCTGGCTTCCCACTCCTGGGGCGTGAAGAGATGGAGCGCCAGGGCGTGGACGGGGCCGGCGAGCTCATCGGCGAGCAACGCATAGACCTGCTGGTGCCGCTTGACCGGCATCAGCCCCTCGAAGCGCGAGGCGACCAGGGTGACCTTGAAGTGGGTCTCGGAGTTCGGCGGCACGTTATGCCGGTGGCTCTCGTTCTCCACGGCCAGGAAGGCGGGCTCGAGGGCCCTGAGCTTGTCTTCGATGGTGGCCTGGGTGCTCATGTCGAGGTTCCGATGCTGTGTGAGTGATGGGCCCATTGTACGCCTTCAGTCCGGGTCCGACGACGCCCGCAGCGGCTCGCCACGCCGCGCCTCGCGCTGGGCCCGGCCGGCCAGCGACACCCGCCCCAGACTCGCCGCGAGCGACAGCACGCAGGCTCCCGCCCCTGCCCAGAGGGTCGCCTGGACCGGCGCCCCGGCGGCCAGGAAGGCCCCCACCAGGGCAACGCCCAGCGATTGGCCCACCGTGCGGGTCGTGCTCATCACGCCGGAGGCCCGGGCACTGCGCTCGCGGGGCACGCTGGCCATCATCTCGCGGTTGTTGGGCGGCTGGAAGAGCCCGAAGCCCAGCCCGCAGAGCGCCGTGCGCCACAGGCTGTCCACCACGCCGGCCTCGGCATCGAGCCCGGCCAGGGCGGCCAGGCCCAGCAGCAGCAGCACCAGGCCGCTACTGGAGAGCAGGCTGGGGTTGACCCGGTCGGCCAGTTGCCCGGCCAGGGGGCCCACCAGCATGATCGCCAGCGGCCAGGGCGTGAACATCCAGGCGGTCTCCAGCGGCGTGAACCCCATCTCCTGCTGGTAGAGGAAGGAGAGCGCCACGAAGGCCAGGCCCTGGCCGACGAAGGCGAGCCCCGAGGCCGAGACCGCCAGCGTGAAGCGTCGCTCGGCAAACAGCGAGAGCGGCAGCAGCGGGTGGCGGGCCCGGCGCTGGCGCTGCAGGAAGAGCACGGCACTGAGCAGGCTCAGGGCCAACCAGGCGAGCACCTGCCAGGCAGGCGCCCCGTGGCCGAGGCCGTCCAGGCCGAGGAAGAGCCCGGCCAGCATGGCTACCGAACAGAGCGCACCGCGCCAGTCGAAGCCGTCGCGCCGCCCCGCCTCCCGGGGCAGCGCCCGCCAGGCCAGCCAGAAGGCGCAGAGCCCCAGCGGCACGTGCAGGGCGAACAGCCAGGGCCAGTTGGCCACGGAGAGCACCAGTCCGCCGAGGGTCGGCCCGGCGGCGTAGCCACCGGCCACCACCAGGGCGGAGAGCCCCAGGGCGCTGCCAAGCAGACGCGAGGGAAAGATCGAGCGGTAGAGCGACGGGCCGATGGACAGCGTCGCCGCGGCCCCGAGGCCCTGCAGGGCCCGGAACAGCAGCAGGGTCTCCAGGTTCGGCGCCAGCGCGCTGCCCAGGGCCGCCAGGGTGAACAGCGCCACCCCGGCGGCATAGAGCCGCCGGCGGCTGACCAGTTCGCTGAGGGCGGCAAAGACCAGCAGGAAGGCGGCACAGACGACCTGGAAGAGGTTGGTGACCCACACCACCCGGGAGGCGGAGACCCCGAGGTCGGTCGCCATGGAGGGCAGCGCGATATTGACCATGGTGGTGTCCACCACCGCCATCAGGGTACCCAGGATCAGCGCCAGTACCGCCAGGCGACGTTCGGGGCCCGGCAGGCCGTCATCGCCGGGGCGTGAATCGAAGAGTCGGCTCATCCTGTTTCCAATACCGCGGGGTCCATAACGCGGAAACCGGCCGAAGCCGGTTTCCCATGATCGCAGTCGGGCAGGAGGGTCAGTCCTGGTCCGTCTCCAGGAGGAGGGCATCATCTACCTCGGAGATCTCCAGCGCCGCCTCGTTGTCGAGGTCGATGGCCAGGTAGCTGTGCTCGACCTGCAGGAAGCGCTGGAAGAGCGCCCAGTCAAGGGCCTCCGGCCACTGGCGCTCATCCTCTTCCCAGGCGCGCAGCTCGGTCTCCAGGATCTCGAGGTAGCGCTCGCGCACGAAGGCCTCCAGGGCCTCGGGCGCGTCCATCTCCGGGATCAGATAGACGGTGCTTTCGCGTTCGACGTCGGCAAGGGTCAGGTCATCGCCCTCCATCGTGGGTTCCAGCGCATTGATCCAGTCCACGAAATGCCGGGTCGGCCTGACGCTCAGGGCGGAGCGGTTGAGCAGTTTCATCACGGTCTCCTCGACATCGAAACGACGACCATTATGGGTGCTCGAGCCGCCCCTTACCAACACTTCCGGCCCCGATCACTCCACCTCGGGACGCATCGCCGGAAAGAGCAGCACGTCGCGGATGGAGGCGCTGTCGGTGAACAGCATCACCAGCCGGTCGATCCCGATGCCCTCGCCGGCGGTGGGCGGCAGACCAACCTCCAGCGCCCGCACGTAATCGGCGTCGTAGTACATTGCCTCCAGGTCACCGGCTTCCTTCTCGGCGGCCTGGGCGCGGAAGCGTTCGGCCTGGTCCTCAGCGTCGTTGAGCTCCGAGAAGCCGTTGGCGATCTCGCGGCCACCGACGAAGAACTCGAAGCGCTCGGTGACGAAGGGATTGGCGTCCTTGCGACGCGCTAGCGGGCTCACCTCGGTGGGGTACTCGGTGATGAAGGTGGGCTGATTGAGGCGATGCTCCACGGTCTTCTCGAAGATCTCGATCTGGACCTTGCCCAGCCCCCAGCCGTCCTTGACGTCGATGTCCAGGCGCTCGGCGATCTGGCGCGCGGCGGACTCGTCGGCCAGGGCCTCGGCATGGATCTCCGGGTTGAACTCGAGGATGGCATCGAACACGGTGATCCGCCGCAGCGGCTGGCCGAAGTCGTACTCGAAGGTCTCGAGCACCTCGCCTTCGCCGCTGCGCACGGTATTCACCACCGTGGTGGTGCCCAGCACCTTGCGGGTCACGCTGCGCAGCATCTCCTCGGTGAGGTCCATCAGGTCGTTGTGGTCCGCATGGGCCTGATAGAACTCGATCATGGTGAATTCGGGGTTGTGGCGCGTGGAGAGCCCCTCATTGCGGAAGTTGCGGTTGATCTCGAAGACCCGCTCGAAGCCGCCCACCACCAGCCGCTTGAGGTAGAGCTCCGGCGCGATGCGCAGGTACATGTCGATGTCCAGCGCATTGTGGTGGGTGACGAAGGGACGTGCGGTGGCGCCGCCGGGAATCGGCTGCAGCATGGGGGTCTCCACCTCCATGAAGCCGCGCTGCTCGAAGAAGCGTCGCATGGCGCTGATCACCCCGGCGCGGGTCTCGAACACCTTGCGCGAATCGGGGTTCATGATCAGGTCGACATAGCGCTGGCGGTAGCGCGCCTCCATGTCGGTGAGGCCGTGGAACTTGTCGGGCAGCGGGCGCAGGCTCTTGGTGAGCAGCTTCGCCTCCACCACCATCACGTAGAGGTCGCCCTTGCCCGACTTGTGCACCGGCCCGCGGGCCGCCACGATGTCGCCGATGTCCCAGCCCTTGACGTCCTCCAGCACCTCGGCCGGCAGCCCCTTCTTGTCGACATAGAGCTGGATCGTCCCGGACGGGTCCTGGATGACGATGAAGGGGCCACGCTTGCGCATGATCCGCCCGGACACGGCGGCACGGCGATCCAGGGCCTCCAGGTCGGCCTTCTCGTGGCCGCCGAGCTCGTCGTTCAACTCGGCCGCCAGGCTGTCGCGGCGAAAGTCGTTGGGGAAGGCGCTCTCGCCGGTCTCGGCGGCACGCTCGCGGCGCGCCGCCAGCTTGGCACGACGCTCGGCGATCAGGCGGTTCTCGTCGTTCTGCGGGCTATCCGGTGAGGGGCTCTCGTTGGCCATAGGGCTACCTGTCATCAAGTTGGGCTGAGGCGGAAAACGGCGGCGAGGGAGGGGCACCGCCACGACGGGGCCCATGGCCCCGCCATGAGCGGCAGGGCTAGAGACCCTGCTTGAGGCTGGCGACGATATACTGGTCTATATCGCCGTCCAGCACCTTGTCGCAGTTGCTCGACTGCACGCCGGTGCGCAGGTCCTTGATGCGCTGGTCATCCAGCACGTAGGAACGGATCTGGCTGCCCCAGCCGATATCGGCCTTGGAGTCCTCGGCCTCCTGCTTGGCGGCGGTGCGCTTCTGCATCTCGAGTTCCCACAGCTTCGCCTTGAGCTGCTTCATGGCGAAGTCGCGGTTGGCATGCTGGCTTCGCTGGCTCTGGCAGGCCACCACGATACCGGTGGGCTCGTGGGTGATGCGCACGGCCGAGTCGGTGGTGTTGACGTGCTGGCCGCCGGCGCCGCTGGAGCGGTAGGTGTCGGTGCGCAGGTCCGAGGGATTGATCTCGACCTCGAAGCTGTCATCGATCTCGGGGGACAGGAACACCGAGGCGAAGGAGGTATGGCGGCGGCCGCCGGAGTCGAAGGGACTCTTGCGCACCAGGCGATGCACGCCGGTCTCGGTGCGCAGCCAGCCGAAGGCATACTCCCCCTGGATATGCACGGTGGCCGACTTGATGCCCGCCACCTCGCCGGCGGAGACCTCGATGATCTCGGCCTTGAAGCCGTGATGCTCGGCCCAACGCAGGTACATGCGCAGCAGCATGTTGGCCCAGTCCTGGGCCTCGGTGCCGCCGGAACCCGCCTGGATGTCGAGGTAGGCATTGTTCTCGTCCATCTCACCGGAGAACATGCGCCGGAACTCGAGCTTCTCGAGGCTGGCCTGCAGCCCCTCGAGCTCCTTCTGGACCTCGGCGACGGTGCCCTCGTCCTCCTCCATTTCGGCGAGCTCGAGCAGGTCGCGGCTGTCACCGAGCCCCTGCTCGAGATCGTCGATGGTGGCCACGATCGCCTCCAGCGTCGCCCGCTCCTTGCCGAGCTTCTGGGCATTGTCCGGGTCGCTCCAGACGTCCGGGTCCTCGAGCTCGCGAGTGACTTCCTCTAGCCGATCCTTCTTTTCGGCATAGTCAAAGATACCCCCTCAGGACGTCTGTCCGCTCAGACAGGTCCTTGATGAGGTGATGAATCGGGTTGGTTTCCAGCATGGGGCTCATCCGAGTCTGTGATGGAACGATGGCCGCCGCGGCGCGGGCTCGACGCCAGGGCCCCGACGGCACGGAAAAGGCAGCTATTGTAGCGAAACAGGCCTCCCCTCGCATCCACCATGAACGCCCGAGGTGGCAGGCCTGCAACGACAAGACCCGGCCGAAGCCGGGTCTCGAGGTCAGGCACGGGCTCGATGGTCAGAAGCGATAGTCCACCGAGAGGGCGAAGACATCCGCCGAGACCTCGTAGGTCCCGGAGAGGTTACCGCGAGAGGCATTTTCGTTGGTGGCGGTCGCCTGCTGGTCGATATCGCCATCATCGGCGAAGACATGCATGTAACCGGCGGTGATGCCGAGCTCCGGACTGGGCATCCAGGTGGCGCCGAACGTGGCCCACTGGCGATCGGCATCCGGCACCCGCGGGGTGCGGTACTCGGCGCTCGGCACCGGGCTCTCGTCCACGCCCAGGCCGGCACGCAGCATCCACTGCGGAGTCAGTGCGTAGTTGGCCCCCACCGAGAAGGCCCAGGTATCGTCCCAGTTCTCGGTCGTCGAGCTGTCCGTGCCATCCTCGAACTCGACCACCAGCTCGTCGAAGCTGCTCCACTCGGTCCACTCGGCATTGGCCATCAGCGCCAGCCGATCGGTCAGCTGGTGGTAGATGCCCAGGTTCAGGTTGGCTGGGGTGGTCAGATCGGCAGTACCCCCGCCATCGCGCAGGCGTCCCTGAGACTGTGCACCTTCTAGCACCTGCTGACCGGTGGCGTTATCCGAACTATAGTCGACCTCGCCATCAAGCATCAGGTCGATCTCGGAGCGATAACTCGCGCCGAGCCGCATCCTTTCGGTGACCTGAAAGAGTGCGCCCAGCGTATAGCCATAGCCCCAGTCGTCGCCGGTCACCTCAGCAAAGCCATCGGCACGCCCGGCCTGAGAGGCCAAAGCTTGCGCGGTGGCTAAATCCCCTCGTTCCTGTGCAGTTCTTGCTCCGAGGGAGGCCAGGTCCAAGGAATTAGAAAGCGTCGCATCCGCATATTGAGCCCGCAGGCCCACCGCCAGGTTAAGGCGCTCGGTGGCCCGGTAGTTGAGGGTCGGCTGGAAGTCGATGGTGGTCAGCTCGGTCTCCACTGCGTGGTAGCGGCCGATCCAGTCCTCATCGTACTTGGTGGAGAGCCCATAGGGCGCATAGATGGCCAGACCCAGGTCGAACTGCTCATTAAGCTGCGTCTTGGCCGCAAAGCTTGGCACTGCGGCGGACTCGCCCCCTTTCCGCGAGCCACCTCTATCGTAGCTGAGAAGGGGGGATGCTCCGGTAGGGTAGGCTTCTGCATCCTGAAGCTCGAAATTGGCATCGATATAGGCCACCCCGCCGGCGACCTGGTTGCCATCGATATTGCCGATGGCGGCCGGGTTGTAGGCCATGAAGCTGACGTCCTCGGCACCGGCGGTGGCGTTGGAGAGGGCGTTGGCCAGCGTCTTCGCGCTCTGCTCGCGGACCTGGAAGCCGGAGGCGGACACCTGGCTGGTGATCAATGCCGTGGAGGCGATGGCCACGGCGAGGGAGAGCTTGTTGAACTTGTTGTGCATGGGCTCGATATCCTTTCGGGTAATAATGCTGGGTACTTGTCGTTGAACGTTCTGGCGTACCCGCAGTGTTTGCGAATCCTCCACCCGGGATCAAGCACAAACGGTCGTTTGAAAACGAAAAACGCTAATACTTTGGTCGCACGATCGTTTCATTCCTCGAACTTTCATCGACTTAGGTAACCCATGCTCTCCGCGCTCGACACGGCTCCATCGGCCCTTGACCTATGGGTAACCCAAGGGTTTTACACTTGCCGCATGACATCCCCGAGAGACCCCGACATGAAGGTCAGCGAACTGGCACGCCTGGCCGGCGTCACCGCCGAGACCGTGCGCCACTACACCCGCGAGGGGCTGCTGCATCCCGAGCGCCATCCAGAGAACGGCTACCAGCTGTTCGGGCAGGGCGACCTGGACCGGCTGCGCTTCATCCAGCGGGCCCGCACCCTGGGCTTCGGCGTGGCCGAGATCCGCGACATCCTCGACCATGCCGACCATGGCGACTCGCCCTGCCCCATGGTGCGCGACCTGCTGGCCAGCCGGCTGCCACAGATCCGTGAACGGATCCGCGAGCTGCAATCTCTGGCCTCGCGCATGGAGCAGGCCCTGGCCGCCTGGGAGGAGATGCCCGACGGCACCCCCGACGGCCACAGCCTCTGCCGCCTGATCGAGAGCTTTCCCGAACCGCTCACTGCCGGCCACGAGACCGGCGAGGAGACCCGATGAACGCCAGACAGACCCTGGAACGCCAGGTCCCCGGCATGAACTGCCAGGGCTGCGTGGCCACCATGCGCCGGGCCATACAGGCCCGGGACGCGCAGGCCGAGGTCACCGGCACCCCCTCCGAGAAGCGCCTCGAGGTCACCACCGCCCTGGCCGATGAGGATCTGGACCAGGCGCTGACCGAAGCAGGCTACCCGGCCGCCGGCCGGCAACGTCACGAGCGCAACGTGCCGGGGATGAGCTGCCAGGGCTGTGTCGGTAGGATGCGCAAGGCGATCCAGGCCGAGGACCCGGAGGCCGAGGTGACCGGCTTCCCGGACGAGAAGCGCCTGGAGGTGGAGACTGCCCTGGAGGGCATCACCCTGGACCGGCTGCTGGAACAGGCCGGCTACCCGGCCACTCTGTCCACGGACGCTGACGACGCAGAGGCCGAGGCGGCGCCCGAGCCCGAGCGCCTATCCGCCGAGACGGCGCCCGAGCAGGACAAGGCCCCAGAGGCGGAAGAACGCGACGCACGGGCCACCACCCGGCGGTTGTCGATCAGCGGCATGACCTGCGCCAGCTGCGTGAAGAGCGTCCAGCAGGCCCTGGAGCGCACGCCCGGCGTGGTCAGCGCAGAGGTCAACTTCGGCACCCACACCGCTCAGGTACGTGGGAAAGCCGACCCGGATGCCCTGGTCCAGGCCGTGGAGGACGTGGGCTACGGCGCCGAGCCCATCGTTGACATGCGTGAGGCCGAGCAGGCGCGCGCCGAGCGCGACGAGCGGGAGTATCGCCGGCGCCTGAAGGGCAGCGCCTGGTCGCTGGCCCTGGCCGTGCCGCTGATGGCCAGCATGTTCGTCTTCCACCCTCATCCCGTGGGCGCCGGACGGCTCTACTGGCTGGTGATCGGAGCGTTGACGCTGGCGGTGATGGTGTTCCCGGGGCGCCACTTCTTCGTCAATGCCTGGAAGAACTTCCGTCACCACCAGGCCAACATGGACACCCTGATTGCCATGGGCACGGGCACTGCCTGGCTCTACTCCATGGCGGTGGTGGCCGCCGGGCCCTGGCTGCCCGAGGTGGCCCGGGGCATCTACTTCGAGGCCTCGGCGATGGTCATCGGCCTGGTGCTGCTGGGCAATGCCCTGGAGCTGCGGGCACGGGGCCGCACCAGCGATGCCCTCAAGCGGCTGCTCGACCTGCAGAGCCGCACCGCGCGGGTGATCCGCGACGGCGAGGAGCGCGAAGTCGAGATCGACGAGGTGCGCGAGGGCGACCAGATCCGCGTACGCCCCGGCGAGCGTCTGCCGGTGGATGGCGAGGTAACCGAGGGGCAGAGCCATATCGACGAGTCCATGCTCACCGGCGAGCCCCTGCCGGTGGCCAAGGGCGAGAGCGACGAGGTGAGCGCCGGCACGGTCAACGGCAAGGGCTCGCTGGTCTATCGTGCTACGCGCGTCGGTGCCGACACCCGCCTGGGCCAGATCACCGAACAGGTGGCCAGCGCCCAGAACTCCCGGCCACCCATCGGCCAGTTGGCCGACCAGGTATCGAGCGTCTTCGTGCCCTCGGTGATGATCATCGCCGTGATCACCGCGCTGGCCTGGTTCAACGTCGGTGCCGAGCCACGGGTGATCCATATGCTGGTCACCGCCACCACGGTGCTGATCATCGCCTGCCCCTGCGCCCTGGGCCTGGCCACGCCGATCTCCACCATGATCGGGGTGGGCAAGGCGGCCGAGCACGGCGTGCTGGTACGCAGTGGCGATGCCCTGCAGACCGCCAGCAAGCTCACCACCCTGGTGGTGGACAAGACCGGCACCCTGACCGAGGGCAGGCCCGAGGTGACGGAGTCGGAGGTGCTCGAGGGCGATGAACGGCAGGTGCTGGGCCTGGTGGCGGCCCTGGAGCGCGGCTCCGAGCATCCGCTCGCCGCCGCCCTGATGGCGCACGCGGAAGCACGGCAGGCCGACCCCGGCGAGATACGGGACTTCGACACCGTCACCGGCGGCGGGGTCAAGGCCGAGACCCCCGACGGCAGGGCGTTGCTGCTGGGCAATGCCCGGCTGCTGGAGGAAGCCGGCATCGACCTGGCAAGCGGCAGGGAGAAGGCCGGCGAGTTGGAGGAGAAGGCGCGCACCGTGGTCTACCTGGCGGTGGATGGCCGACTGGCCGCGCTGTTCGGCATCAGCGACCCCTTGCGCCATGACACCATCGCCGCCGTGAAGCGCCTGCAGGCCGATGGCCTCAAGGTGGTGATGCTCACCGGCGACAACGCCCACACCGCCGCCGCCATCGCCCGGGAGGTCGGTATCGACGACTACCGTGCCGGCCTGCTGCCCGAGGACAAGCATGCCGAGATCGAGCGCCTTCAGGCCGAGGGCGAGGTCGTGGGCATGGTGGGTGACGGCATCAACGACGCCCCGGCCCTGGCCCGCGCCGACGTGGGCTTCGCCATCGGCCAGGGCACCGACGTGGCCATCGAGAGCGCCGGCATCACCCTGGTGCGTGGCTCGCTGCACGGCGTGGCCGCCGCCATCGAGATCAGCCGGGCCACCCTGCGCAACATCAAGCAGAACCTGGTGGGCGCCTTCGGCTACAACGTGCTGGGCATTCCCATCGCTGCCGGGGTGCTCTACCCCGTCACTGGCACCCTGCTCTCGCCGATGATCGCCGGGGCCGCCATGTCGCTCTCCTCGATCACCGTGGTGAGCAACGCCAACCGGCTGCGCCTGTTCCGCCCTTCCAGCGAGACCGGGGACGGCGTCAACGGCAGCCACCAGCAGAAGGAGGCCAAGTGTTGACTGCTCCTCTCCCTGAAGGGAGAGGATTCCCAATTCACCGAGAACTGGACACGGAGACGGGCTCCATGCCGCTTACATTCTCTCCAAGGGCTAACACCGCCAGCCCGGCGGCTTTGATGTTGATCGCAGCGTTCACATCACGGTCGTGTTCGGCTGCGCACTCCGGGCATGTCCAGGTGCGAATCTGCAACAGCATCTCGGGCATCACATGCCCACAGCCGGAGCAACGTTTGCTGGAGGGATACCATGGGTCGATGGCCGAGAGCTGCCGGCCTGCCCAGGCGGCCTTGTACTCCAGCTGGCGGACAAACTCCCCCCAGCCGGCATCGCTGATCGACTTGGCCAGCCGAGGGTGGCGCAGCATGTTCTTCACCTTGAGGGACTCGACGCAGATCACTTGGTTCTCGTTGACGATCTGGCGGGACAGCTTGTGCAAGCGGTCCATCCGGCAATCGGAGATTTTGGCGTGAAGACGAGCGACTTTCTTCCGGGCCTTGGCACGGTTCTTCGAGCCGAGCGTCTTCTTGCTCAGCCGACGCTGTGCTTTGGCAAGACGGGTCGCGTATTTCGCCGTATGGCGGGGATTGCCGATTCGATGCCCGTCGCTGGTGACGAACAGGTCTTTCAGGCCGAGGTCGATGCCCACCCTCTTCGGGGTGACGGGCAGCGCCGCGGGTTTGAACTCGCACAGGCAGCTAACGAAGTAGCGCCCCGCCGAGTCCTTCGACACGGTCACAGTGGTCGGTTCGCTGGGCAGCTCACGGCTCCAGCGTACCGGCAGCGGCGCCTTGCACTTGGCCAGAAACAGCTTCCCGTCGCGGTAAGTGAACGCCGAGCGCGTGAATTCCGCCGATTGGCGGTGTCGCTTGCTCTTGAAGGTCGGGTAACGGGCTCGTCCCTCGAAGAAGTTCTTGAAGGCCGTCTGCTGGTGGCGAAGGCACTGCTGAAGCGGGACCGAGCTGACCTCATTGAGGAAGGCGGTTTCTTCAGCTTTCTTCATCCGCGACAGCTCCGCGTTCGCCGCCACGTAGCCGATCTTCTCTCGGCGTTCGCGGAAGGCATCGGTGCGATAGCGAAGCACCGCGTTGTAGACGAAACGCACACACCCGAAGGTCCTGGCCAGGAGGTGTTCCTGTTCAGGGGTCGGGTAGAAGCGGTATCGGTAGGCGCGTTTCGTCATTCCTACACTGTATAAATAAACATGCATAGATAGCAACCACCTGAGAAGGAGGCAGCGAGAGAAGGGTCGTCCTGGCGGACGACGCGCTATCCCTCCCCGCACTAAAAGTACGGGGTATCTCGCGCAAAACTGATGAGCTGGATCGTCAATCTCGCCGGCCTGGCCCTGATCGCCCTGATCGCCTGGTGGTTCTGGGGGAGCCGGCGCTGACCATTGCTAGACTGAAGGGGAATTGCCGGAAGCGGAGGTGGCCATGCCCAGGTTGAACGGTGTGCTGGAGACCGCGCTCTACGTCGAGGACATGACCCGGGCACGGACCTTCTTCGAGGGCGTAATGGGGCTCGCCCCCTTCAACGCCGACCATCGCTTCACCGCCTACGACGCCGGCGCGGGCTCGTCGGTGCTGCTGCTCTTCCTGCATGGCGAGACGCTGGAGACGGTGGTGCTGCCGGACGAGATGGGCACCATTCCGCCCCACGACGGCAGCGGCCGGGTGCACCTCGCCTTCGCCATCGCCGCCCGTGAGCTCGCGGCCTGGGAAGGCCAGCTCGAGGACCACGGCATTGCCATCGAGGGGCGGACCCACTGGCCGCGGGGCGGGGAGAGCATCTATTTCCGAGACCCCGATGGCCACCTGCTGGAACTGGCCACTCCCGGGGTCTGGCCCAACTATTGAGCCACCACGCCTAGGAGCCTGTCGGGCTTGACCAATCGTAGCGAGAGATTCGGGTTTCGAGACAAGTTCATCGATCTGTTGAGGCGAATAGCGTGCTCTTTAACGAAACAGATCGAATGAAATTGGCCGAAAAACCGGATTTCGCAGTAGATTAGCGTTAAGTCCGACAGGCTCCTAGCTGACGCCCATATAGCGACCGGGCTTGTGGTTCAGCGCGATGATCAGGTTGAGCGCCACGGCGCCCAGCACCGAGAGGCCCACCCGCTCCATCGGCAACACCAGCAGGGCAACCAGCATGATGAGCGCATCGATGCCCAGCTGGACGTAGCCCGCCCGCCAGCCATAGCGGTCCTGCAGGAAGAGCGCCAGGATGTTGATGCCGCCGAGGCTCGTGCGGTGGCGGAACAGCACCAGCATGCCGATGCCGATCAGGCTGCCACCCATCAGGGCGGCGTAGAGCGGCTGCAGCCACTCGATGCGGATCCAGCCGGCGGTGAGTTCCGAGAACACCGAGACCAGGCCGATGGCCACGAAGGTACGCAGCGTGAACGACCAGCCCATGCGACGCACCGCCAGCCAGTAGAACGGCAGGTTGATCAGGAAGAACCAGATCCCGAAGCGCCAGCCGGTGGCATATTGCAGCAGGAAGGCCAGGCCCGCGGTGCTGCCGGTGAGCAGCATCGCCTGGGTATAGAAGCTGACGCCGAGGGCGACGAAGAGCGTGCCGACCAGCATCGCCATCACGTCCTCATGGGGGCGATGGGGGTCGGTGGGCAGTTCCTGGGGATCCATCTCGCTTTCCTTCTTATAGTGGCTCGGCGTGCTCGACCATCAGCTGCAGACTCTCGCGCCCCCGCCAGCGGTTGCGGTTGAGCTTGAAGGCGCAGCGCAGGCGATCGCCGACGCCGAAGGCCGGCATCTCGCCAGGGGTCAGGGCCCGGAACCAGATCGCCTTCAGGCTCGTGGCCCCGACGGAGAGCTCCAGCATCAGGTGGCTGCCATCGGCACCCACCGGGCGCAGTGCCTCGACCAGGAACTCGCCCTGGAACAGCGGGGCATCGAACTCGCGGCCATAGGGCCCCAGCCGCTCGAGCTCGTCCAGGGTGGCGAGGCAGAGCTGATGGGGCGCCAGCTCGCCGTCGGTGAAGATCCGCGGGCAGAGTTCGGTATCCCCCAGCTGCTCGCCCACCGCCTGCAGGAAGGCCGTACGGAACGCCGCCAGGTGCTCGCGCGGCACGCCCACCCCGGCGGCGCCGCGGTGGCCGCCGAAGCGCGGCAGCGCCTCGGGCGCCAGTTCGAAGGTGCGCTGCAGGGCGTCGCGCAGATGCAGCCCCTCGATAGAGCGTCCGGAGCCGGTGAGCATCCCGGGGGCCGCCGCCGGCGTCAGCACCAGCGCCGGCCGGCCGAAGGCCTGCACCAGCCGCGAGGCGACGATGCCCTGCACGCCGGGATGGCCCTCTTCCAGGAAGACGACGATGGCGGGCTCGTCGGCGGCCAGGGCCGGCAAGGCCAGGGCCTTGGCCTCCTCGGCCATGTCGGCCTCGATCGCCTTGCGCGACTGGTTGTCCTGATCCAGCACCTCGAGATAGCGGCTCGCCACATGATCCTGCTCGGCGAGCATGAAGTGCAGCGCCGCATAGGGGTCGTCGAGTCGCGATCGGGCGTTGATTCGCGGCCCCATCTGGAAGGCCAGGGTCTCGGCATCGAAGGGCACGCTATCGGCCCCCAGCCGCGCCGCCATGGCACGCCAGCAGGCGGCTTCCATGCGATTGATCAGCGCCAGGCCGTGGGTCACCACCGCGCGGTTGGCGGGGCTTCCGCCCAGGGAGACGCAGTCGGCCACCGTACCCAGCGCCACGTAGGAGAGCCAGGGTGAGAGCTTGGGCGTCGCCGCGGGCAGTACCCCCCACTCGAGCAGCACGCCGCGGGTCAGCGACATGACCAGCCAGGCCACCATGCAGCCGGCGATGGTCGGGTCAGGATAGTCGCAGTCGTCGCGGGTGGGATTGACCACGGCGTAGGCCGAGGCCGGCGGCCCCTCCAGCGGCAGGGCGTGGTGGTCGCTGACCACCACCTCGATGCCGGCGTCCTTGAGCCGGGCGATGCGCGGCTCATCACTGCTGCCGCAATCGGCGGTGATCACCAGGCTCGGGCGCGGCGCGAGCGCCAGGGTGCGCTCCACCAGCGGCAGGCTGATGCCGTAGCCATCATGGATACGGTGGCCGATCAGGCTGTGCAGGCGCGCCTCGGGCACCCCGAAGAGCTCGACCAGGGTGCGCCGGATCACCACGTGTGAGGTGATGCCGTCCACGTCATAATCGGTGAGGATGCCGATATGCTCGCCGTCCACCACCGCCTGGGCGATGCGCTCGGCCGCACGCCGTGCGTCTGCCAGCTTCTCGGGGTGGGCCAGGTGGCGCAGGCTGGGAGAGACCAGTGGTGCCAGCTCCCCCGGGTAGCCGGCCAGGCGTCCGGCCAGCACCCGGGCCTGGAGTTCGGAGAGCCCCTCGCGCTGGGCGCGGGCGTAGAGGTCGGCGTTGCGGGGCCGCGGCAGGATCTGCGGCCTCAGGCGCTGATGAAGATCGACGGGGTCGCTGACGGCGTCCAAGCCCGGCTCCTGCAATTAAGAGACACGAAGAAGAGAGGTGGGAGGCAGATGCTCGCTCGGGGCTGATCCGGCGACAGGCCTGCGAGGAGGCGCTGTGAACCCCTCCCTGGGCGCTACCGACGCCATCCCTGGCGTAGGACCTCCTCTTCGGCCTGTCCCCGGCGCCCCTCGCTGCCTCTCGCTTCCAGCTTATAGCTTCTAGCTTTAGCGGCGGTTCTCGACAACGAACTGCTGCACGGCGGAAAGCTCCGCGGGTAGCACGGTGTAGCGCTCCTCGCGCTCCAGCAGGTCATCCATGTGCGGCGGCAGCGGCACGCCCGGGAAACCGGCCTTGACCACCGCCTCGGCGAACTTGGCCGGGTGGGCCGTGGCCAGGGTGATCACCGGCGTCGTGGCATCGGCACGCGCCTGTTCGGCGGCACGGTAACCGGTGGCGGTGTGCGGGTCGAGGATCTCCTGGGTGCGGTGATGCGCCTCGCGGATCACCTCCAGGATGGTGGCATCGTCCACGCTGTGGCTGGCGAAGGACTCGCGCAGCCTGGCCAGCGGCGCCTCGGCCAGCGCCGAGGGCTCGGCCTGGAAGCGCTCGAGCAGGGCCTTTACCGAGGCCCCGTCACGCTCGTAGGCCTCGAACAGCAACCGCTCGAAGTTGGACGACACCACGATGTCCATGGAGGGCGCCAGGGTCGCCACCAGTTCCCGCTTCGAGAAGTCATTGTCGGCCAAGGTGCGGTGCAGGATGTCGTTGGCGTTGGTGGCGATGATGAACTGCTTGACCGGCAGCCCCATGCGCTTGGCCATGTAGCCGGCGAAGACGTTGCCGAAGTTGGCCGAGGGCACACAGAAGCTCACCGCCCGGTGGGGGTCCCCCAGCGCCACGGCCGAGGCCACGTAGTAGACGATCTGGGCCATGATGCGCGCCCAGTTGATCGAGTTCACCGCCACCAGCCGGGTACCGTTCAGGAACGACTGGTCAGCGAAGCTCGCCTTGACCATCGCCTGGGCGTCGTCGAAGTTGCCCTCGATGGCGACATTGAAGACGTTGTCGGCCAACACCGTGGTCATCTGGCGGCGCTGCACCTCCGAGACCCGCTGGTAGGGGTGGAGGATGAAGATGTCGAGGTTGTCGCAGTGGCGGCACCCCTCGATGGCCGCCGAGCCGGTATCGCCGGAGGTCGCCCCCATGATGACGGCCCGCTCGCCGCGTTTCTGCAGGAAGTGGTCGAGGATGCGGCCGAGCAGCTGCAGCGCCACGTCCTTGAAGGCCAGCGTCGGGCCATGGAACAGCTCCAGCAGGAAGTGGTTGGCATCCAGCTGGTTGAGCGGCACCACGGCGTCGTGGCTGAAGGTGGCGTAAGCCTCCTCGACGATGTCGCGGAAGGTCGTATCGTCGATCTCGCCGTTGACGTAGGGCCTCATCACCCGGAAGGCGATCTCGGCGTAGGAGAGCCCCGCCATGCCCGCGAGATCGTCGCGGGAGAGCTGCGGGATCTCCTCCGGCACATAGAGGCCGCCGTCGCTGGCCATGCCGGTGAGCACGACCTCCTCGAAGGAGAGCGCGGGCGCCTGCCCGCGGGTACTGATATAGCGCATGGCTTACTCCTGCTCGTCCAGCGACTCGACGCGGATCCGCGTCACCGGGCCGGCGATGTCGGCCAGCGACTCGATCAGGCGGATCGCCTCGTTCATCTGCTTCTCGCGGGTGCGGTGGGTCAGCAGGATGATCGGCACCAGCTCGCCCTCGGTGGCCTCCTTCTGGATCAAGGCCTCGATCGAGATGCCCTGCTCGGAGAGGATCGTCGCCACCCGCGCCAGCACGCCGGGGCGGTCCACCGCCAGCAGCCTCAGGTAGTAGGCGGTGATGATGTCCTCCATGGGCATGATCGGCAGGTCGCTCTCCTGCTCGCCGATACCGCTGAAGGCCAGGTAGGGCACCCGGTAGTGGTGGTCGGTGGCGATGTCGCGGGCCACGTCCAACAGGTCGGCGACCACCGCGGAGGCGGTGGGCTCGGCACCGGCACCCGCCCCGTAGTAGAGGGTCGGCCCCACGGCATCGCCCATGATGGCGATGGCGTTCTTGACGCCATGCACACTGGCCAGCAGACGCTCCTTGGGAATCAGGGTCGGGTGCACGCGCAGCTCGAGACCCGCCTCGGTGCGCTTGGAGATACCCAGGTGCTTGATGATGTAGCCCAGGTTGTCCGCCTGCTCCACGTCATCGGCGGTGATGCGCGAGATGCCCTCGGTGTAGGCCTTGTCGAACTGCAGCGGCACGCCGTAGGCGATGGAGGCGAGGATGGTCAGCTTGTGGGCGGCGTCGATGCCCTCGACGTCGAAGGTCGGGTCGGCCTCGGCATAGCCCAGCGCCTGGGCCTCGGCGAGCACGTCCTCGAAGGCACGCCCCTCGTCGCGCATGTGGGTCAGGATGTAGTTGCCGGTGCCGTTGATGATACCGGCCACCCACTCGATGCGGTTGGCCCCCAGGCCCTCGCGCAGCGACTTGATCACCGGAATGCCGCCGGCCACCGCGGCCTCGAAGGCCACGATCACGCCCTTCTCGTGGGCGGCGCGGAAGATCTCGTTGCCGTGCACGGCGATCAGCGCCTTGTTGGCGGTGACCACGTGCTTGCCGTGCTCGATGGCGGTGAGCACCAGTTCGCGGGCCACGTCGTAGCCGCCGATCAGCTCGACCAGCACGTCGATGTCGGGGTTGGTGGCCACCTCGAAGACGTCGGAGGTGGTCCGGATGCCGGTGGTATCACACTCGGGATTGAGGCTGCGGAAGGCGACCTGCTCGATGACGATCGGACGCCCCGCCCGCCGGGCGATGTCGTCGGCATTGCGTGTCAGCACGTTGAAGGTTCCGCCACCGACGGTCCCCAGGCCACAGATTCCCACTCTCACCGGTTTCAATGTCATTCCCCTCGTTCTGGCGTGTGTCTCAGCGTGGATCGGGCCCGTCGTCCGGGCCCACCGTGCCGACGTTCATCGACGTCGGTCATCACTCGTTCAGGCCGAGCATGGCGGCCAGGCGCTCCGCCGGCACATAGCCGGGCACCAGGCGTCCGTCGGGCAGCACGATGGCCGGCGTGCCCTGGACGCCGAGCTCCATGCCCAGATGATACTGTTCCTCGACCGGATTGTCGCAGTCGGCGGCACCCGACAGCCCTTCCTCGCGCTTGGCCGCGGACATGGCCTCGGCCGGATTGTCGGCGCACCACACCTGCTGCAGCTCGCGCCCCCCGGGCGAGCCCAGGCCGCTGCGCGGGAAGGCCAGATAATGCACCTCGATGCCCATCTCGTTGAGGCGCGGCACCTCCTCGTGGAGTTGCCGGCAGTAGGGGCAGGTGGTGTCGGTGAAGACCATCAGGGTGGCGCGGCTCTCGCCGGTGCTGCGGAAGACCACCCGCTCGCTCTCCGGCACCGCGGCAAGACGCCCGCTGCGCTCGGCGTTGCGCCGCTGCTCGGTGAGGTTGACCAGGCCGCCCTCGGCGTTCTCGTAGAGGTCACCGACCAGGAAGTGGCTGCCCTCGGCGTTGCTGTAGAAGGTCTCGCCGCTCTCCAGCCGGACCTCGAAGAAGCCCTCCAGCGGCGTCTCGCGCACGCGCTCCACGGGCATGGACTGGCCGTTGACCGTGAGGGTCTCGGCCAGTTGCTCGGCCGGGTCGGCCTGGGCGACGGGCAGCAGAGCCAGGGAGGCGGCGAGCAGTCCGCCGCCTAGGGTAAGGATCGATCGTCTCATGAATCAGCCTCGAGGATGATGGTCGGCATGCAGGGCTTCCAATCGCACCTGCGCCACATGGGTGTAGATCTGCGTGGTCGAGAGGTCGCTGTGACCGAGCAGCAGCTGTACGACACGCAGGTTGGCCCCATGATTCAACAGATGGGTGGCGAAGGCGTGGCGCAGGGTGTGTGGCGACAGCGGCCGGTCGATGCCCGCGGCACGCGCATGGGCCTTGATGCGGTGCCAGAAGGCCTGGCGCGTCAGGCAACGATCGCCGCGGCCGGGAAACAGCGCCGGCCGGGTGATATCGACCATCAGCGCACCCCGGGCACCGCGCAGGTAACGCGACAGCCACGCCACGGCCTCCTCGCCCAGCGGCACCAGGCGGTCCTTGTCGCCCTTGCCCCGTACCCGAACCACGCCCTGGCGCAGGTTGACCGCATCGGTGGTCAGCCCGACCAGTTCGCTGACCCGCAACCCGGCCCCGTAGAGGACCTCGAGCATCGCCCGGTCCCGCAGCCCCAGGTCGGTGGCGAGATCCGGGGCCGCGAGCAGGCGCTCCACCTCGGCCTCCTCAAGGGTATCGGGGAGCGAGGGGCGCACCCGGGGCAGGCGCACCTCGGCCAGCGGGTCGTGGTCGACGAGCCCTTCTGCCAACGCCCAGCGGTAGAAGCCGCGCAGGCTGGAGAGCAGCCGGGCGTTGCTGCGCAGGCTGTAGCCGGCCTCGCGTCGCTCGTCGAGCCAGGCCGGCAGCACCCCGCCGGCCGGGGCCAACAGCCGCTGGTCGACGCGCGCGAGACACGCCTGCCAGGCGCTCAGGTCGTGGCGATAGGCGGCCAGGGTATTGTCGCTCGCGCCCCGCTCCAGCCACAGGCCGTCGAGGAAGGCGTCAACCAGCGCACCCGCATCCATGGTGGTTTGCATACGGCTCCCGGCGATCCCCAGCAGCACGAAACCCCGCCCCGCGGCAGCGGTGACGGGGTCTCGCGAGAGGTGCGGGGCCAGGGGCCCCGACACCACGGGCCGGCAGAGGCGGCTGCCTCAGGCCAGCTTTTCCTTGATGCGGGCAGACCTGCCGCTGCGCTCGCGGAGGTAGTACAGCTTGGCCTGGCGCACGTCGCCGCGACGCTTGACCGCAATGGAGTCGACCAGCGGGCTGTAGGTCTGGAAGGTCCGCTCGACACCGACACCGTGGGAGATCTTGCGCACGGTGAAGGCCGAGTTCAGGCCACGGTTGCGCTTGCCGATGACCACGCCCTCGAAGGCCTGGAGACGCTCGCGGGTGCCTTCCTTGACCTTGACCTGGACGACCACGGTATCGCCGGGGGCGAAGGCCGGGACTTCCTTGCTCATCTGCTCGCTCTCGAGCGCCTGGATCACCTTGCTCTTGCTGCTCATGACATTGACTCCTTGATAACCTGATCCACCGGTCGGCTTGGGTTGCCGGCGAATCGTGATCCCGGCGCCCGAATCGAACTCGAGAGCGCGGGAATGCAGTTGGTGACACAGGTCCGCCGGGCCCGCTCGGGGGCATGACGTCCTGCACCTCCGCCCTGACCTACCTCGTGGACAGTGCGTAGTCCTCGATGAACTCCTCGAGCAGCTCGCGCTGCTCGCCACTCAACGTCCTGCCTTCCAGCAGGTCGGGACGCCTGAGCCAGGTCCGCCCCAGGGACTGCTTGAGCCGCCAGCGCCTGATGGCACCATGGTGGCCGCTGAGCAGCACCTCCGGCACGCCGCGTCCATCGACTGTCTCCGGGCGCGTGTAGTGCGGACAGTCCAGCAATCCGTCGTTGAAGGAGTCCTCGACCGCGGAATCCTGATGGCCCAGCACCCCGGGCACCAGCCTTGCCGCAGCATCGATCAGCACCATGGCCGGCAGCTCGCCGCCGCTGAGCACATAGTCGCCGATCGACCACTCCTCATCGATGTCGGCTTCCACCACCCGCTCATCGATGCCTTCATAGCGTCCGGCCACCACCACCAGGGGGGGGCCGGACGCCAGTTCCTGCACGCCTCGCTGATCCAGGCGGCGCCCCTGGGGCGAGAGGTAGATGACCTTCGCCCGCGTCCCGGTAGCCACCTCTGCCCGCTCGCGGGCGGCGTGGATGGCCGCGCGCAAGGTGTCGACCTTCATCAGCATCCCCGGACCACCGCCATAGGGGCGGTCATCCACGGTGCGATGCCGGTCGGTGGCGTAGTCGCGGGGGTTCCAGAACTCGAGCGCGATGCGCCCCTTGTCCACCGCCCTACCCGTGACGCCATGGCGAGTGATCGCCTCGAACATCTCGGGAAACAGCGAGACCACCCCGATCCACATGCCGGCCGCCGGCTCGGATGCCGTCGAATCGGAGGTCATCACACCGGACTCCGTCAACGCCGCTTCCGTCAAAACTCCGGATCCCAGTCGACGGTCATCACGCCGGCCACGAGGTTCACGTCCAGAACCACCTCGCCGGGCAGGTAGGGCAGCAATCGCTCGCGGGCCTCGATGCCCTCGTCGACCTCGCCCTTGACCACCATGACGTCGTTGGCGCCGGTCTCGAACAGGTAGTCGATCCATCCCAGCGCCTGCCCCTCGTGCGTTACCACTCGGAGTCCCTCCAGCTGGTACCAGTAGTAGTCACCAGCGTCGAGGGGGGGCAGCTCCGCCTTGGGCAGCAGGATCTCAGCACCGGCCAGGGCCTCGGCCGTCTCGCGGCTGTCGATACCCTCGAGCCGGGCCACCAGACCCTTACCCTGGCGACGTCCCTGAAGGACGCTCACCCGGGTCAGCGTCGTCCCCTGTCGCAGCACCCAGGCTGCGTAGTCGAGGATGCCCTCCATGGGACTGGTGTACGAATACACCTTCAGCCAGCCCTTGACGCCGTAAGGGCTGGTCAGCGTACCCAGCACCACATGATCGTCGGCGGGCTGCGCTTGCGCGTGTTCGCTCATCGACGACCCCTGGAGCGTTGCAGCCGGCAAGTCAGGCCCTTCAGGCCTGCTTGCGGGCTTCCTTGACCAGCTCGGCAACGCGATCGGAGAGCTGGGCACCCTGGCTCTGCCAGTGGCTGATGCGTTCCAGATCGATGCGCAGGCGCTCTTCCTGGCCACGGGCCACGGGGTTGAAGAAACCCAGACGCTCGATGAAGCGACCGTCACGGGACTTGCGGGAATCGGTCACGGCGAGGTGGTAGAAGGGACGCTTCTTGGCGCCACCACGTGCCAGACGAATGGTAACCATGCGTTGATTATCCTTCGGTTGAAGTTGCGGATGTTTCGGCCGAGGCGCCGATACCCGGCTGGCCCTCGACGATCTGCTACGGGAAGCGGGCCGACGGCCCGGCTTCGGGTCATTCGGTCACGACGATGACCGCGCCGATCGCGGTCCTGCCAGTGAAGACGCAACATTCTACGGAAAACCGCCCGACTTGGAAACCTTTTTGCGGGAGCCGCCCCGCCACGGGCCGGCTCAGCGCCACGGCATGCCACCGGGACCGCCCATGCCCCCCATGCCACCGGGCCCGCCCGGGCCGCCGCCGCCCATCATGCCGGACATGCCGCGCATCATCTTCTGCATGCCGCCCTTCTTGCCCGCCTTCTTCATCATCTTCTGCATCTGCTTGTGCTGCTTGAGCAGGCGGTTGAGGTCCGGCACCTGAAGGCCGGCACCGGCGGCGATGCGCCGCTTGCGCGAGCCGTTGATGATCTCGGGCTTGCGCCGCTCCTGGGGGGTCATGGAGTTGATCAGCGCCTCGAGCTTGCCCAGCTCCTTCTCGGGGCCGGGCCCCTGGGCCATCTCGGCCATCTGCCCCATGCCCGGCAGCTTGCCCATCAGGCCGCCCATGCCGCCCATCTTCTTGAGCTGCTGGAGCTGGTCGCGGAAGTCCTCGAGGTCGAAGCCCTGGCCCTTCTTGACCTTCTTGGCCAGCTGCTCGGCCTTCTTCTTGTCGACGGTGCGCTCGGCCTCCTCGATCAGCGACAGCACGTCGCCCATGCCGAGGATGCGCGAGGCCACACGGTCCGGATGGAAGGGCTCGAGGGCATCGACCTTCTCGCCCACACCCATGAACTTGATCGGCTTGCCGGTGATGTGGCGCACCGAGAGGGCCGCACCGCCGCGGGCATCGCCATCGGCCTTGGTGAGGATCACCCCGGTCAGCGGCAGCGCCTCGTGGAAGGCCTTGGCGGTGTTGGCCGCGTCCTGGCCGGTCATGGCGTCGACGACGAACAGCGTCTCGTCGGGCACCACAGCCTTATGCAGCGCCTGGATCTCGGCCATCATCGCCTCGTCGATGGCCAGGCGACCGGCGGTATCGACGATCACCACGTCATGGAACTGGATCCTGGCGTGCTTGATCGCCGCCTCGGCGATGTCAACGGGCTGCTGGTCGGAGCGCGACGGGAAGAAGTCGACCTCGACCTCGCGGGCCAGGGTCTCGAGCTGGTCGATGGCCGCCGGGCGATAGACGTCGGCGGAGACCACCAGCACCTTCTTCTTCTCCCGCTCGCGCAGGTAGCGCGCCAGCTTGGCCACCGAGGTCGTCTTGCCCGCGCCCTGCAGGCCGGCCATTAGCACCACGGCCGGGGCACCCTTGAGGGTCAACCCCTCGTTGGCCTCGCCCATGATCGCCTCGAGCTCCTGCTGGACGATCTTGACGAACTGCTGCCCTGGAGAGAGGCTCTGGGAGACCTCCTGCCCCACGGCGCGCTCGCGCACGCGGTCGATGAACGCCTTGACCACCGGCAGGGCGACGTCGGCTTCGAGCAGCGCCCGGCGCACCTCGCGCAGGGTGTCCTTGACGTTCTCCTCGGTCAGGCGCGCCTGACCCTTGATCGACTTGAGCGTCTGCGACAGACGCTCGCTGAGATTCTGGAACATGGGGCCTCTCCACTGACGATGGCCGGAGAGCCGACCCGGCACCGACCGGGGGCTCCCTGCAATGGTCGAAAATTATACGCCCTGTGGCCGCCAGTCTCCATGCGTGGCGGGCATTCGCGCCCCGGCGCGACACGCCGCCGCGCTGTGCGCGGCCGGAGGGATTCGGTATAGTAGCGGCTCCATTTCCTACCACCAGGCGCTGGCGAAGGCGCACGGACAGCGATCGATGCAGCCGCTCTCACTTGCCGTCATGGCCTTCATCTTCTATATCGGGGCCGCCTCCTGGCAGGGGCTGACCTTGGCCAGGCGGGCGCCACCCCGCGCCATGCTGGTGCGTGGCCTGGGCCTGCTCGGGCTGCTCTGCCACCTGCCCCTGGCCGCCACCCTGCTGGCCCGCGGCGACTCCCTGCTGCCCGGCCTCTCCACCAGTGCGGTGCTGGCCAGCGGCCTGGCCGTGCTGGTGCTGCTGGTGGTCAGCCTCGTCAAGCCGGTCCTCAATGTCGCCACCGGCCTGCTGCCGCTGGCCGGCCTCACCCTGCTGCTGGCGGTCGGCCTGCCGAGCCCCGAGCGCGCGACCGGCATGACCCCGGGGATCGCCCTGCACGCCCTGAGCAGCGCGCTGGCCTTCGCGCTGCTGGCGATTGCCGCCATCCAGGCGGTGCTGCTCGGCATCCAGAACCAGGCACTGCGCCACCACCACATCCGCGGCGTGGTCCAGTCGCTGCCGCCGCTGACCACCATGGAGCGGATCCTCTTCGAGCTGATCTGGGCCGGCATGGTCCTGCTGACCCTGTCGATCGTCAGCGGTTTCCTGTTCCTCGACAACATGTTCGCCCAGCACCTGGCCCACAAGTCGATCCTCTCGCTGGCCGCCTGGGTGATCTTCGCCACCCTGCTGTTCAGCCACCACCGGCTGGGCTGGCGGGGCATGCGAGCGGTCCGCTGGACCCTCGGGGGCTGTGCGGTACTGCTGCTGGCCTATTTCGGCAGCAAGTTCGTGCTGGAGATCCTGCTCAACCGCAGCTGACGCCGGCACGCGCCTTGACACCGGATGACCGAATCCCTACAACTCGAGCCTGTTACGCCTTTGAGGATCCTTCGACTTGAGTGACGACTTCCCGCTGGGACTGCTGTTCGGCCTGCTGTTCCTGCTCGTCTGTCTTTCCGCCTTCTTCTCCAGTTCCGAGACCGGCATGATGTCGATCAACCGCTACCGCCTGAGCCACCAGGCGAACAGCGGTGAGGAGCGCGCCCTGCGGGTAATGCGCCTGCTCGCCAGGCCGGACCGGCTGATCGGCGTGATCCTGATCGGCAACAATCTGGTCAACAACCTGGCGGCCGCCATCGCCACGGTGCTCGCCATCCAGTTCTTCGGCGAGGTGACCGGCCCAGCCATCGCCCCGCTGGTGCTGACCATCGTGATCCTGATCTTTGCCGAGGTCACGCCCAAGACCTACGCCGCCGTCAAGCCCGAGCGCATCGCCTACCCCGCTTCCCTGGTGCTCGAGCCGCTGCTCAAGCTGCTCTACCCCCTGGTGTGGCTGGTCAACGCCATCTCCAATGGCCTGCTGCGTCTGCTCGGCGTGAAGAGCATCGACGGTGAAAGCGACAACCTGACCCGCGACGAGCTGCGCACCGTAGTGCACGAGGCCGGCACGCTGATCCCGCGCCGCCACCAGGCGATGCTGCTGTCGATCCTCGACCTCGAGAACGTCACCGTGAACGACATCATGGTCCCGCGCCATGAAGTGATGGGCCTGGACCTGGACGACGACCTGGAGGAGATCCTGGCCCGCATCCGCACCAGCCAGCACACCCGGGTACCGGTCTACAAGGGCGACATCAACAACATCATCGGCATGCTTCACCTGCGCAACGCGGCACGCTTCCTGTCCCGCGGCGAGGTGACCAAGGCGGCCATCGTCCAGGAGGCCCGTGAGCCCTACTTCATCCCCGAGTCCACCCCGCTGCACACCCAGCTGCTCAACTTCCAGAAGCAGAAGCGGCGCATCGGCATCGTGGTGGACGAGTACGGCGACGTGGAGGGGCTGGTGACCCTGGAGGACATCCTCGAGGAGATCGTGGGCGAGTTCACCACCGACGTGGCGGGCCTGGACCAGGAGATCCACCTGCAGGACGATGGCAGCCACGTGATCGACGGCACCGCCAACATCCGCGACATCAACAAGGCACTGGGCTGGCAGCTGCCCACGGACGGCCCCAAGACCCTCAACGGGGTGATCCTCGAGCATCTGGAGTCCTTCCCCGACGGCCCGGCCTGCCTGCAGATCGACAGCGTGCGCATGGAGATCCTCGAGGTCCGCGACAATCTGATCACCGCGGCGCGCTGCTGGCAGCCGGTGCGGCGCCCCGCCCGACGCGGCTGAGCCTACCCGCGCGGCGTATTGCTGTCGGCCCAGCCGGCAGCCTCGGCCTTGAGCGCGCGCACCCGGGCCTCGATGTTGCGCCGGCTCGCCTCGCCGGCCGGCATGGGCTCACCGAAGAACAGGGCCACCCGGGCCCGGAAGCGACGAGGCGGCTTGGTCAGCGCCTTGCCGCCATGGTGCGAGGTCCAGGACCCCCAGAGACCGGCCAGCCCGGCAGGCACCACCGGCACCGCATCCCGGGCCAGGATCAGCTCGAGACCGCGGCGGAAGGGGTGCACCTCGCCGTCCGGGGACAGGCGACCCTCGGGAAACACCATCACCACCTCGCCCTGGCGCAACGCGCGGCTGACCTCGACCAGCGCATGGCGCACGCTGCCCGGGTCGCGACGGTCGGCATCCACGGGGATGGCCCCCACCAGGCGGAACAGCCAGTTGAGCCGGGGTGACTCGTAGATGGGCTTGTCCATCAGGAAGCGCAGCGGTCGGGGGCTTGCCCCGCCCACCACCAGGGCATCCATGAAGCTGACGTGGTTGCAGACGACGATGGCGGGGCCTCGCGGGGGAATGTGGTGTCGACCGCGGAAACGCAGCCGATAGACGAGATGGACCAAGAGGAAGACCAGCCAGCGCAGGAAGGGCCGGGGCGCACTGGCCAGTCGCCAGCTCCCCGCGACCACTGCCAGGCCCGTGACCCCCCACAGCCAGGAGGGCATCAGGTCACGCCGGGCGCGTGCCTGAGACCCGCCAGGATGGTCGCCAGCAGCTGGTCGAGCAGTTCGCCCACTTCCAGCGGCTCGCCCTGCCAGTATCCGAGGCGCTCGTTGAGCCCCAGCTGGACCAGGCCATGGACGCTGCCCCAGAGGGTCCGGCTCAGCCGCCGTGCCTCCGGATCATCCAGCGCCGGCTGGTACTCCCTGAGGGTCGCCTCCACGCGCAGGAAGAGCCCCTCGATCATCTCGTTCTGGCGCTGGTCCAGCTCCCCCTCCTGGGCCAGGGGGTAGTCGAACAGCAGCTGCCAGCGGTAGGCATCCTGGCGGGCGAACTGCCAGTAGGCCCGGGCCAGCGCCTTGAGCCGTTCCTCGGGCGCGATATCGGCGAGCAGCGGCTCGATCACCCCGCGCAGGCGCGCCAGGGTCTCGATGTTGACGTGCTGCAGCAGGTTGCCGAAGCTGCCATAGAGCTTGAGTAGGGTACTCGGTGCACAGCCGACCTCCCGGGCGAGGGCACGCAGCGACAGCGTGTGGGCCGGATGCTCCTGCAGCCAGGCATCGCATGCGGCCATGACCTGGGCATGGAGTGCCTCGGGGGCATGCTGTCTGGGACGGGCCATCGGGTTCCTCGCAGGGATAGTGGCGGGCATCGCGGGTCGGGCGACAAGGATACTCTCATCGAACACTGTTTTCGACAGCATATCCCACACGGATGACGATGCAAGCCGGCGCCAGGATCGCGCCCCGTTCGCCGCTTTTCTCGTCAAGTCGACTTGGTTACCCTGTCGCCCCACCATCCCGGAGACCCCATGGCCGGCCGACTGCACATCGCCCCCCTCGAGCTCGAGCGCCTGCTTCCCGAGCTCATCGCCGAGACCACCCCGATCACCGGCGCCAACCTGGCCCCGCGTCGCCCCCTGTCGATCGTGCGTCTGGAAGGGGGCCGGCCGCGCCTGGTGAACGCCTTCTGGGGGCTCACGCCCCCCTGGTTAAAGGTGCTCGACCATGCGCCCCACTGTGCGCGTGCCGAGGCGCTGACGACCCGCCCCATGTTCCGCGAGGCCTTCGAGGCCCGCCGCTGCCTGGTGCCGGCCAGCGGCATCTACGTGTGGAAACCGCAGCCACGCTTCAAGCAGCCCTTCCTGGTGACCCGCGTCGACCGGGGCCCGTTGCTGCTGGCGGGGCTCTGGTGCCGCTTCCATACCACCCTGAGCGAGTACAATGATTCCATGGCGCTGATCACGGTGCCCACCGGGGCGCTGCTTGCCCCGCTCACCGACCGGCTGCCGGCGGTGATCGACCCCGAGGATGCCCGGCGCTGGCTCGACTCCAGGACTCCGGCGGCCGAGGCCCACGCGCTGCTCGCGACCGCTCCCGGGGAACTCTTGGGCGCCTTTCCGGTATCAAGACGAGTGAACGATCCCGCCAACCAGGATTCGGCCTGCGCCCATCCCATCGGGCCCATGCTGCGCCAGCCCATCCCACAGGAGCGATGATGACACAGCCCTTGCCTGCCCCCTTGCGCCAACCGGCCCGCCTGCTCGCCTGGCTTGCCGTGGCCGCGACCCTGATGATGGGCCTGACCGCCCGTGCCGAGGCACCCGAGCCGGCAGCGGCCGTCGACGAGGTCGTGTCACCGCGGGTCAGCCCCCACGATGACCGCGACTACCGCGCCCTGATCCTCGACAACGGCCTGAGCGTGCTGCTGGTCAGCGACCCCGAGGCCGACCAGGCCGCCGCCTCGCTGAACGTCGACGTGGGCAGCGCCCAGGACCCGGAGGACCTGGCTGGCCTGGCCCACTTCCTCGAGCACATGCTGTTCCTGGGCACCGACGCCTACCCCGAGTCGGATGCCTACCAGGCCTACCTGTCGCGCCACGGGGGCAGCCACAACGCCTTCACCGCCCCCCACGACACCAACTACTTCTTCGACATCGAGCCCGATGCCCTGGCCGGTGCCCTGGACCGCTTCAGCCGCTTCTTCGTTGCCCCGCTGTTCAACGCCGACCGCCTGGAGAGCGAGCGCAACGTGGTGCACTCCGAGTACCAGACCCGCATCCGCGACGACGGGCGCCGCGCCCAGGACGTCCTCGACCAGCTGCTCAACCCCGAGCACCCTACCACCGGCTTCTCGGTGGGCAGCCGCGAGACCCTGGCCGACCGCCCCGAGGGCGAGCCGAGCCTGCGCGAGCGCGTGATCGACTTCTACGAGGGCCACTACGGTGCCAACGTGATGCACCTGGCGGTGGTCGCCCCCCAGCCTCTCGATGAGCTGGAGGCCATGGTCACTGCGCGCTTCGCCGAGGTGCCCGACCGCGGCCTCTCCCGCCCGGTCATCGAGGCGCCGCTGGTGGCGGAGCAGACCCTGCCCCGCGCCGTCGAGATGCAGTCGGTCCGCGACAGCCAGCGGGTCAGCTTCCTTTTCCCGGTGCCCGACCCCCAGCAGGCCTACCGCCACAAGCCGGCCGACTACCTGGCTAACCTGCTCGGTCACGAGGGCGAGGGCAGCCTGCTCGCGGTGCTGCGCGAGGCGGGCTGGGCCGACGGCCTCTCGGCGGGGGTGACCCGCGGCGACGGCCGCCATGCGCTGTTCGCCGTGGACATCAGCCTGACGCCGGAGGGCGCCGAACGGCTCGACCGCATCCAGGAAAGTCTGTTCGCCACCATCGAGCAGATCCGCGACGCCGGCCTGGAGGCCTGGCGCTACGAGGAACAGGCGCGCCTGGCCGAGCAGCAGTTCCGCTTCCAGCAGCACGGCTCGCCCCAGGGCGATGCCATGCGGCTGGCCATGAACCTGTCACGCTACCCGCTGGAGGACGTCAACGTCGCGCCCTACCTGATGGACGGCTTCGATCGCGACCAGATCACGCGCTGGCTCGACGGCCTGCGGCCCGAGAGGATGCTGCGGCTCTACAGCGGCCCGGAGGTCGAGGGCGAGAAGGTCTCGCCCTGGTTCGACGCCCCCTGGCGCGAGGTCGAGGCGACAGGCGAGGCCGAGTCGCTGGGAGGCCTCGCCCTGCCCGAGCCCAACCCCTACATCGCCGAGGACCTCGCGCTGCTCGACCTCCACGACGAGGTCCCCGAGAAGCGCATCGATCAGCCAGGCTTCAGCTTCTGGTACAATGCGGATGCCAGCTTCGACACCCCCAAGGTGGAGTGGCGCTTCAGCCTGCAGCACCCCGCCGCCAGCCGGGAGGCCCGCGAGGCGGCGCTCTCCCGGCTGCTCGCCGGCTGGCTCGGCGACAGCCTCAACGAAACCCTCTACCCGGCCCGCCTGGCCGGCCATGGCTTCGAGGCCTATGCCCACGCCCGGGGCATCACCCTGTCGTTCTCCGGCTGGCGGGACCGCCAGGACCGGCTGATCACCCGGGTCCTCGCCCAGCTGCAGGAGGGCGAGATCGACGCGGCGAGCTTCGACCGGGTGCACTACCGCCTGCAGCGCGAATGGCGCAACGCGCCCCAGGATGCCCTTTACCGGCAGGCTCACCGCACCCTGGCCGAGGCCCTGGTGCGCCCCCAGTGGCCCACCGATGCCCTGCTCGAGGCGAGCCGCGAGCTCGGCGTGGAGGACCTGCGCGACTTCCGCGAGCGCTTCCTGGCCGAGCTGCGCCTGGAGGCCATGGCCGTGGGCAACCTCGCCGCCGCGCTCGCCGAGCGCGAGGCCCGGCTGGTCGCCGAGGCACTCTCTCCGTCCCTTGCAGACGACGAGATCCCGGATCTCGTCCCCCTGCAGGCGGACGACCTGCCCGCGCTGACGCCGGTCACGACCCGAGAGGAGTCGCTGGTGCTGCGCTACCTCCAGGGGCCGGACCGCTCGCTGGCCAGCCAGGCGCGCCTGGCGGTGCTGGGCCAGCTGCTGGAGACCCCCTTCTACCAGCGCCTGCGCACCGAGGAGCAGCTCGGCTATGTGGTTAACGCGGGCTACTCGCCGATGCTGGACGCGCCGGGCATCAGCCTGCTGGTGCAGTCTCCCGACACCGAAAGCGAGGCGATCCAGGCCCGCATCGATGCCTTCCTGGACGACTTCACCGGGCGGCTCGCGGCACTCGACGACGAGGACCTGGCGCCCTACCGCCAGGCCGTGCACGACGAGCTGATGCAGCGCGACACCAGCCTCTCCGGGCGCACCAACCGCCTGTGGCGCGCGCTCGCCTACGGCGACACCGCCTTCGACCGTCATCGCCGGCTCGCCGAGCGGGCCCTGGCCGTGACGGCCGAGGAGCTGCGCGAGGGCTGGCCGGCACTGCGCGAGAACGCCGTAGCGCGGGTGAGCTTCGATCCAGGTGATGCGCCCAGCGACGTGCTCGCCCTGAGCCACCAGCTGCCTCCCCTGCCCGAACACGACGACTGACATCCAGACTCGGCATCCCGACACGACAGCGCCCGGCCATCGGCCGGGCGCTGTCGTTGGCAGTGCGCGGGGCGCCTGCCGTCAGTCGAAGGCCTGGGGCGGCATGATCGCCTCCACGTGCATCACCAGCTCCTCGAGGATCTGCCGGTCACGGTCGGACAGCGGCACGCCATTGAGCCGCTCGATCTCCCGGGCGAACTCCTTGAGGGTCAGGCTGGCGACAGCCGGATCGTTGATGCGCTCCCAGCGGAAGGCCTCCCAGCGTGCCTGCTCCTCGCTCTCCAGGGTCTCCGGATAGCTGCGGGCCCGGTAGCGGAACAGCATCTCCTCGAGGCGCGGGTCCTGGAAGGCGAAGCGTGCGCCCACCAGGTCCCAGGGATCAGTCTCGCGCACCCGCTGCATCTGCTGACGGTCCGCCGGCGAGAAGAAGCCCCCGGAATAGAGCATCAGGTCCGGGTCCTGCGGCGGCTCGGGAGGCGGTGAGGCGAACACCTCGGCGACCCGGGAGGCCACCTCCGGGCGGTTCGACAGCAGCTTCCAGTGGGCACGGCAGGCGGCCAGGTCCAGCCCCAGCCGCTCGACGATCGCGCCGTACTCACCCTTGTGCGGCCCTTCCACGTCCTTGAGGGCGCTGGTCGGGAACAGCACCGGACACTTGTTGAGGTGGATCACCTTCAGCGGAATGCGTTCGGCCCCCTCCGCCAGGTCATCGTTGCTGACGAAGACCCGCTCGCGGATCTGCTCCGGGGTGAGCTCCAGCAGCGGGGCCGGGTCCATGGAGAGGTCGAAGACGATCACCCCGTTGGGGTTGGAGGGATGCTCGGCCAGCGGCATCACCAGGGCGCTGCAGCCGCGACTCGCCGGGTAGCGCCGCGAGATATGCAGCACCGGCTTGCGCCCGGGCAGATCCAGCTGCCGGGCGACGGCCCGCTTGCCGCGCAGCCCCAGCAGGTAGTCGAAGAGCTTGCCGTTGCGCTCGCGCAGCAGCCTCGCCAGGGCGATGGTGGCGCGGACATCGGCCAGGGCGTCGTGGGCCCCCGCATGGGCGATGCCGTTGGCGGCCGTCAGGTGTTCCAGCTTGAAGCTCGGCGCACCATCGTCACGCGCCGGCCACTCGATGCCCTCGGGGCGCAGGGCATGGAAGGCACGCACCACGTCGATCAGGTCCCAGCGCGAGTTGCCGTTCTGCCACTCCCGGGCATAGGGGTCGAGCAGGTTGCGGTAGAAGAGGTGGCGGCTCACCTCGTCGTCGAAGCGCAGGCTGTTGTAGCCCAGCACACAGGTGCCCGGCTCGCTCATGGCCGCCTCGACCACGCCGGCGAACTCGGCCTCGGGCAGGCCGCGACGGCGGGCCTGCTGGGGCGTGATGCCGGTGATCAGGCAGGCCTGGGGATGGGGCAGGAAGTCATCGGACGGCTTGCAGAAGAGCTCGAGGGGCTCACCGATCTCGTTGAGGTCGGCATCGGTGCGGATGGCCGCGAACTGGGAGGGACGGTCGCGACGCGGATCGGCACCGAAGGTCTCGTAGTCGTGCCACAGGAAGGACTGCGGGGCGGCGGGGGACTGCGCCATGGGCGGGAGCTCTCCGAAAGGCGTGGGTTCACGGGCCCCAGCCTAGCACAGCCCCGCGGGCGACTCAGCCGCCGGGCTGTCGCCCAGGAAACGCTCAGGGCTCTCCGTGCAGCAACCGCTCAGGGCTGTCCGCTCAGGCCTTGGGCAGCGTCACGTTGAGCTCCAGCACCGAGCAGTTGTCCTCGCTGTCGAGGGTGATGTTGACCGCGTCATCATCGATCTGCACGTAGCGGCGGATCACCTCCAGCAGCTCCTTCTCCAGCAGCGGCATGTAGTCCGGCTGCCCCCGCTGGGTGCGCTGATGGGCCACGATGATCTGCAGCCGCTCCTTGGCGACCGACGCGGACTTCTTGCGCTCTCGCTTCAGGAAATCGAGCAACTTCACCGGCGGACTCCTCCAAACATGCGGCTCAACAGGCTCTTCTTCTGGTACTCGTGGAAGCGCAGGGGCACCTCCTCGCCCAGCAGGCGGGCCACGGTGTCGGCATAGGCCTGGCCGGCATCGCTGTCATCATCGTGGGTGACCGGCACCCCCTGGTTGGACGCCCGCAGCACCGCCTCCGACTCCGGGATCAGGCCGAGCAGGTCGATGGCCAGGATCTCGCGGATGTCCTCCAGGTTGAGCATGTCCCCCAGGTCGACACGGCTCGGGTTGTAGCGGGTGATCAGCAGGTGCTCCTGGATCGGGTCCTCGCCGCGTTCGGCGCGCCGGGTCTTGGAGGCCAGCAGGCCGAGGATGCGGTCGGAGTCACGCACCGAAGAGACCTCGGGGTTGGTGACCACGATCGCCGCGTCGGCGAAGTACATGGCCAGCTGGGCGCCACGCTCGATGCCCGCCGGGGAGTCGCAGATGATGAAGTCGAAGTCCTTGTTAAGGGTATCGAGCACCTTCTCGACGCCCTCCAGGGTCAGGGCATCCTTGTCGCGGGTCTGGGAGGCCGGCAAGATATGCAGGTTGTCGACCCGCTTGTCACGGATCAGCGCCTGGTTCAGCCCCGCCTCGCCCTGGATCACGTTGACCAGGTCGTAGACCACGCGACGCTCGCAGCCCATGATCAGGTCGAGGTTGCGCAGCCCCACGTCGAAGTCGATGACCACGGTCTTCTTGCCACGCAGCGCCAGCCCTGTGGCGATGGCGGCTGCGCTGGTTGTCTTGCCGACCCCGCCCTTGCCGGAGGTCACAACGATGATCTTGGCCAAGTGTCGCATCCTGTCTTGTGATGATGATTAAGGGAATGGTGGTACGATCGGTCCAGCCGGCATCAGGCCAGCGGCGTGATGCCGAGCTGGTCGTCGCTCAGCCGGACCTGCACGGTGGTGCCCAGCAGGCGCGGGTCGATGTCCTCGAGGCGCTTGTAGTTGCCGGCCACCGAAAGCAGCTCGGCATGCAGTTCACGGCAGAAGATGCCGGCCTGGGCATCACCATGGATCCCGGCCAGGGCACGCCCGCGCAGGGCACCGTAGACATGCACGCTGCCGGCGGCGAGCACCTCGGCCCCGGCATTGACCGCCCCCACCACCACCAGGTCGCCCTCGGGCGCAGTCACCTGTTGCCCGGAGCGCACCGTGCCGCGGTAGATGCGACCGCCCGCCGTGGTCCCGGGTAGCGCGTCGGGGGTCACGGCCTCCTCTCCGGCCGGCTCTGCCGGCTCGAGCGGCTCGGCCATCTCGACGTCGCCGTCACCGACAACGCTCTCCAGGGCACGCGGGCGCGAGGCCTCCTGGGGCGGGAACCAGCCCAGTCCCAGGGCCCAGGCCGACTGCTTGACCGGATCCGGGCCGCCGCGCACCGCCACTGGCAGCAGCTTGTGGGCCCGGCAGACCGCGCAGATGCGCTCCAGGGCCAGATGGGGTTCATCGAGTTTCTCGACGTTGAGAACGACCGGGGTATGCTGGAAGAAGGCCGGCGACTGACTGAGCTTGCCCGCGAGCTGCTCGCGAATGCGCTCGGGATCGGCGCTGGTCAGCTCCATGACCGTCATCGGCAGCATCCCCCCCTTGAAGGTGAATGCCATGCTGTCCCTGTCCACTTTGAGACTCATTGCCGAACTCCACGTCGGGTGATGATCGGGGTACAGCCACAAAGCTAAGCGAGTGGCTGCGCCCCTGCAACCGATCATACGGTCAAGGTGGGGCCGTTGTCAGTGTCTCCGGGGGGCCACACCTCCCCGCCGGCTGGACTTTTCTGCAGCCTCGGCACGTGCTTAGATACTCTCGACCCAGGCCCTGCGCCGTTGCCACCAATAATAATGCCCCTCCCGCGCTCCGCCGGGAAGTGTTCCCTTTGTCAGGAAGCCCCATGCCAGGACTCCTTCGCCGCCTGTTCGCCCCGCGCTGGAAACACCCGGACCCCGAGGTCCGCCGCCAGGCCGTGGCACGTTTCGACCCGTCCCGCGAAGACCAGCGCCATGCCCTCGAGCAGCTCGCCCTCGACGCCGAGCCCGAGGTACGCGAGGCGGCCCTGGCCCGCCTGGAGGACCCCGAGCGCCTGCTGGCCCTGAGTCAGGGGGACGCCACCGCCACCTCCCCGGAGCTGCGACGTCACCTGGTGGCTCTGCTCGCCGGACGCCGCGGCCAGCATGACCTGCCGGCGCGCATCGCCCTAGTAGAGCGGCTCGAGGACCCTGACCTGCTCAACCAGCTGGCCCTGCAGGGCGACAACCAGCAGCTGCGCCTCGCCGCCCTGGCCCGCCTCGAGGCGGAAGAGGACCTGATCCGCCAGGCCTGCGACAACGGCATCGCCGCCGTGCGTCATGCCGCGGCCGCCCGGGTCGAGAGCGAGGCGGGACTCTCCCGCCTGGCCCACGAGGCGCGCCGGGACCGTCAGGTGGCCCGCAAGGCGCGTGAACGCCTCAATCGGCGACGGGCCGATGCCGCCTCCCTGGCGGCCGCCCGAGAGCGTCGCGAGGCCCTGCTCACTACCCTGGAGCAGCACGCCGGCAGCCCCTGGGAACCGCTCTATGCCGGCCGCTTCCGCCACCTGGTGCGCGAATGGGCCAAGCTCGAGGACCTGCCGGACGCCCGGCAGGAGCGCCGCTACCAGGAGGCCTGCCTGCGCTGCCGCAAGGTCATCGGCGACCACGAGGCCCAGGAGCATGCGCGGGATGCCGACCATCGTCAGCGCGAGAGTGCCGACCAGACCCGGGAGGCCCTGGTCGAGGCCCTGGAGGAGAGCCTCGAGGGCCTGCACCAGGGCGACCGGCTCACCGACCAGGACATCGCCAGCCTGCGCGCCCAGAAGCGCCTGCTGGCCAGCCGCTGGCAGGCCCTCTCCGACCAGCACCTGGCCGACGAGGCACTGCGTGACCGCTACGACCGGGCGCTTGCCGCCTACGAAGGCATCGTCCAGGCGCGGGTACGCCTGGACGAGCGTGCCGAGGCGATCGAGCAGGCCCTGGCCGACGGCGATGACCAACGCCTCGAGGCCCTGGTGGAGGCCTGCGGCTGGCCGCCAGGACTGGCACCGGCGCCGCTGCTGCAGCGGGCCCGACAGCGCCTCGCCGCCGAGCCTCCCCAGGAAGATGGCGACCTGGACGCCCGACTGTCGCGCTTCATCGAGGAGCTCGACCAGCTCGAGCGCCTGCTGGAGAGCGGCGCCTTCAAGGGCGCCAGCCGGCTCCACCAGCGGCTGCGCCAGCAGGCCGAACGGCTGCCCCCGGCACCGCTGCAGCCTCACCAGGCGCGACTCAAGCGCCTCGCGGCACGACTCGCCGAACTGCGCGACTGGCGCGGCTTCGTCGCCGGCCCCAAGCGCGACCAGCTGTGCCTCGCCATCGAGGCGCTGGCCGATGAGGAGGGCGCCAGCGACGCTGCCCTCGACCGCCGCCATCGCCAGCTGATCAAGGAGTGGAAGGCCCTGGGGGATGCCGCCGCCAACCGCGAGCAGTCCGCCCGCTTCCGCGCCGCCTCCGACCGTATCCACGAGCGCCTGGCCCCCTGGCGGGAGCGCCAGCAGGCCGAGCGCCAGCGCAACCTGGCGGCCCGCGAGGCGCTCTGCGAGCAGCTCGAGACGCTGCTCGAGCAGCCCGCCCACGAAGCCGACCCCGATGCGCTGCGCGAGATCCGCGACCGCTCGCGGGAACAGTGGCGCCGCTTCGCCCCGGTGCCCCGGGATCAGGCCGAGACCATCGGCCGACGCTTCGGGCGCATCCGCCATGACCTCCAGGCCCTGATCGACCGGCGCGCCCATGAGATCGCCGAGGCCAAGCGTGACCTGATCGAGCAGACCCGCGAGCTGCTGACCCGGGAGATGCCCGCGGTCAAGCGGGCCGACCAGGCCAAGGCACTGCAGCGCCGCTGGCGCGACCTGGGACGCGCTCCCAAGGGCGATGAGCAGGCGCTGTGGCGTGAGTTCCGCTCGCTGTGCGACGACATCTTCGCCAGCCGGGAGGCCGCCCGGGATGACCAGGCCCAGCGCAACCGGGCCCGACTGGAGGCCATGCAGGCGCTGATCGACCGGCTCGACAGCTGGCACCCGACGCACAGTCGCGAGGCCAGCGTGCTGGACGAGGCGGTACGCGAGGTCACGGCACTCGAGCCCCTGCCCTCGGGACGACGCAGCGAAGGCATGCGCCGTCGCTGGACGGGTATCGTGCGGGCCCGTCGCGAGCGCCTGGCCCGCCTGTCGCTGGCCGAGGAGGCCGAGCGCTGGCAGGCCATCCGCCCCCTGCTCAATGCCCACCTGCAGGCAGACGCCCAGCGCCTGGCCGGCGGCCCCGTGGAGGAGGTCGCCGTACCAGACGACCTGGCCCTGTCGAGTGCACTGCGCCACGCCCACGCGAGCCGCAATGCCGCCCGCCAGGCCGGTGCGGACGACGCGGTGGAGGAGCGACTGGCACGCCTGCGGGCCCACCTGTCGCTGCTGGCCGGTGGTCGCGTCAACCGGCGTGACGACCCGCTGCGCCTGGCGATCCAGGTCGAACGCCTCAACGACAACCTGGGCCAGCAGACCTCCCGCGCCGAGGAGCTCCACCAGATACTGGCCGACCTGCTGGCCACCGGCCCGATGCCCGAGGGGCTCTGGGAGCGCGAGGTGGGCGAGCTCGACCGCATGCTCGAGAGCCTGGCCGAGTTGCCACCGCCCTGAGCACGTTAGCCGCCCACAGACGCGACAGCGCGAGGCAGATGCCTCGCGCTGTCGTGGCTGCCGCCAGGGTCACCGGCGGCAGTGGGCGTGCGACGGTCGGGCGATCAGCCCATGAACTGTCCGCCGTTGATGTCGATGTTGGCGCCGGTGATGAAGCCCGACTCCCGGTCGGCGAGGAAGGCCACCAGGCGACCGATCTCTTCGGGCGTCCCGTAGCGCTTGACCGGGATGGTCTCGCGGATGGCCTCACGGACCTTCTCGGGGATGTTCATGATCATGTCGGTGGCGATGTAGCCGGGTGACACCGTATTCACGGTGATGCCCTTGGTGGCCGTCTCCTGAGCCAGCGACATGGTCAGGCCATGCATGCCCGCCTTGGCCGCGGCATAGTTGACCTGGCCGAACTGGCCCTTGCGGCCGTTGATGGACGAGATGTTGATGATCCGGCCATAGCCCTTCTCGAGCATGCTCTCGATCACGCTGCGGCAGGTGTTGAAGACGCTGTTGAGGTTGGTGTCGATGACCTCGTGCCACTGCTCCGGCGTCATCTTCTTCAGGGTGCCGTCCCGAGTGATCCCGGCACAGTTGACCAGCACGCTGACGGGACCGTGCTTCTCCTCGATCTCCTTGACCCCTTTCACGCAGGAATCAAAGTCGACCAGGTCGATCCCGGCAATGTCGATGTTGTCGAAACCCTCGGCCTTCTGGGTCTCCAGCCAGGCCTTGGCCTTCTCCGGGTTGTGGTATCCCGCAACCACCGTGTAGCCCTCTGAGGCCAGCGTGCGGCAGATGGCGCTGCCGATACCCCCGGTACCACCGGTGACCCAGGCGACGGGTGCTTGTGTTGTCATTGACTACCTCCCTGATATGCATGACATCTTGTCTGGCGTGGCGCCAGGCCGGCCATCACCAGTCTTGTTCATTGATCTGTCACCTTGATGACAGCACAGGAAGTATGGACCAGGGAGTGCCGCCGGGACGAGCGTTTGAAATCAACCCTTGACCAAAGGCGCATAGCCTGTAGAATACATTTCACGTTGATGCGGGGTGGAGCAGTCTGGTAGCTCGTCGGGCTCATAACCCGAAGGTCATCGGTTCAAATCCGGTCCCCGCTACCAAATATTGAGAAAGCCGATTCCTACGGGAGTCGGCTTTTTCGTATGCCGCATGACCGTCGGTCGGTCATCGGTTCCCTTTCGTTTCAGGGTCAGCGGTCCCCGCTACCTTCCCCTCCCCCTTGATGGCGGAGGCCATGCCCAGCCGGCCGATGCCCGGCAGCTTGAGCGCCGGGCGGAGCGGGTCGACCCCCAGCGCGAGGCCCAGCAGGTTGAGCTCGAGCCCTTCGTCGCGCCCCAGGGTCAGCCCCAGCAGGCCGCCCAGCGAGGCGGTGACGCCAAGCCCGCCCGGCGCCGCGGCCAGCACGCCGTCGAACAGGTAGTCCTTGCCCACCGCGGTCACCGGCAGCGTCGCCTCGAGCCCCTCCACCTCGCGAACCACCCAGGCGGTGAAAGTGTTGCTGTTGGGCCCCGGCCAGGCACGGTAGGTCGCGGGGGCCGGATAGGCCGCCACCGCGGCCTCGATCCCGGGAATCAGCCGCGCGGCCGCCTCGCCCCGGTAGTCGGCCAGCAGCATCGGCTCGCTGCCGAACCAGGCCCGATCCGGCGTGGGGGTCGACCGCGACTCCAGGGCCGGACGGCGCCAGCTGAGCACGTGGTGCATCCGCCAGGCGTCGGCCCCGGCTTCCCGGGTGGCGATCCAGGTATGCACCCCGAAGGCGCCACGCCATCCCCAGGCCCTGGCCGCGTAGAGCTGAACCACCGCTCCGGAGCCCTTGTCAGGGGGCGGGGCCAGGCCGGCCGAGGCACGATCGGCCGTGGACCAGTGGCCACGGCCTTCCACGCTCTCGGTGGCCAGCATCCACAGCGGCCCGGCCAGCAGCAGGGCGAGCATCACCGTCAGCCCGGAGGTCACACGCAGAATTCGTCGTACCACTGGCCGGCTCCCCTTGAAGTCGCGGGCGATCACCCGCATCTGTTAGGCAAATTCATCCTCACGCAAGGCTAGCGATCATGCCCATCGTCGACCCCCGCACAGGTGAACCGCTCACCGACGACCTCCCTGCCGGCGAGAATGCCGACGCCCCGTCTGCCGGCGGCCAGAACGCCGAGATGATCATCGACGTCGACGCCAGCAACATCCAGCAGCTGCTCGAGACCTCGATGCAGGTACCCGTGCTGCTCGACTGCTGGGCCCCCTGGTGCGAGCCCTGCAAGAACCTGATGCCGATCCTCGAGAAGCTGGCCCGCGAGTATCAGGGCGCCTTCATCCTCGCCAAGCTCAACATCGACGAGAACCAGGAGATCGCCGGCCAGCTCGGCGTGCGCTCGGTGCCGGACGTCAAGCTGATCAGCCAGGGCGGCCTGGTCGACCACTTCCAGGGTGCCCTGCCCGAGAAGCAGGTGCGCGAGTGGCTGGGGCGCTACTTCCCGGCGCCGGAGGAGGCCCCGGCGAGCCCCGAGGACCAGGCCGCCGAGGCCCTGGCCGCCGGCGATGCCGCCACCGCCCGGGAGATCTATCAGGAGCTGGTGCAGCAGTACCCCCAGCATACCCCCTACCAGGTGGAGCTGGCCCGCGCCCTGGTGGCCGACGGCCAGGCCGAGCAGGCCCGCACCCTGCTCGACAACCTTCCCCCGGAAGAGCGCGACGCCGCTCCGGCCCGCGGCGTGCGCGCCAGCATCGAGTTCGGCGAGCAGGCGCCCTCCGCCGAGGAGCTGGCCGCCCTGGAGGGCCGCGACGACAGCGAGGCCCACTACAAGCGCGCCCTGCACCAGGTGGCCGACGGCCACTACGAGGCCGGCCTGGATGCCCTGCTGGCGCTGATGAAACGCGACCGCGCCTACGGCGACGATGCCGCCCGCCGCACCCTGCTGCAGGTCTTCGATGCCCTGGGCGCCGACCATCCGCTGACGGTCGCCTACCGCCGCAAGCTCTTCGCCCTACTCTACTGAAGCGCCGGCCATAACGCCGACTCGCACGGCCGCCTCCCGGGGCGGCCGTGCGTATGTCAGCCCCCGAGTACGCTATCCAGCCGCGCCAGGGCCGCCTCCAGCTGGGGGGCCGTGGTGCCGAAGTTGAGGCGGGCAAAGCCCGGCCAGCCGAAGTCGGCGCCGTCGGAGAGCGCCACGCCGGCCCGCTCGAGCAGCAGCCGCTGCGGTGCCCCCTCCAGCCCCTCAAGCGCTTGCGCCTTGCGCAGGTCCAGCCAGGCCAGGTAGGTGGACTCAGGCGGGCTCATGGCCACGCCGGGCCAGCCGGCCACCCGCTCGACCAGCGCCTGGCGGTGGCCACGCAAGACACTCAGCAGCGCCTGCCGCCAGGGCTCGCCATGGGCATGGGCGGCCTCGGCGGCCACCAGCCCCAGGACGTTGCCATCGGGCGTCAGCCCCTTGATGCTCCTGGCGAAGCGACGTCGCAGACCCGCGTCGGGAATCACCGCGCAGGCGGTGGTCAGCCCCGCCAGGTTGAAGGTCTTGGACGGCGCCCAGAGGGTCAGGGTGCGCGAGGCCAGCCCGGGAAACTCGGCCGCCAGCGGCACATGGCGGGCGCCCTCGTCGAGCAGCAGGTCGCAGTGCAGCTCGTCGGAGACCACAAAGAGGTCGTGACGCTCGACCAGCGCGGCCAGTCCCGCCAGCTCCTCGCGCGTCCATACCCGGCCGGTGGGATTGTGGGGCTGGCACCAGAGCAGCAGCCGGGTCTCGGCGGTAATCGCCGCCTCCAGCGCCGCGAGGTCGAGCCGCCAGGGCTCGCCGGGCGCGGCCGGGGCCCGCATCGCCGCCTGCTGGGGCCGCCGCCCGGTGCGCTCGGCCACTCTGAGGAAGGGCGGATAGATGGGCGTCACCGTCAGCACGCCGTCGCCGGGCTCGGTCAGCGCCAGGCTAGCCATGTGCAGCGCCGGCACCACCCCCGGCAGCCACAGCTGCCAGTCGGGCTCGATGGCCCAGCCGTAGTGCTCGGCACTCCAGGCGCAGAGGGTCTCGCGCAGCGAGTCGGGCACCAGGCCATAGCCGAATACGCCATGCTCCACCCGGGCCCGCAGTGCCTCGATGACCGCGGGGGGCGAGGCGAAGTCCATATCGGCGACCCACAGCGGCAGCACCTCATCGCCGTAGCGATGCCACTTCTGCGAGGGCCAGTCACCGCCCGACGGGTGGCGACGCTCGACGGGCGTGGCAAAATCAAATTCCATGTGCAGTTCCCGATCCCAGAAGGCCAGCAAGATGAACGAGACCATGCCCCAAGAGGGCTTCTATGCCAAGGTACGCCGCGGCTTGCCCACCCTGGTCGGCCAGTGGCTGGCCCTGGGCCAGGGCGATGCCGACCGCCTGGCACTGCTGCTCGCCGAGACCGCCCGGGTGACCCGGATCGGCCTCCCCGAGAGCACGCCGGATGGCGACACCCTCGCCGGCTGGAGCCGCTCCGACGGCGAGGAGCCGCCCCTCTGGGCGGCACGCACCGCCACCTTCCTGCTGGTGCAGATGCCCGCGCGACCGCTGCCGGCCAGTGACGACGAGGCCTGCGCCTGGGCCTACTGCTGGCTGCGCAACCGCGACTTCGCGGACCTCGCCGCCGCCGAGCAGGCGCTGCCCGAGCACCTTCGTGAACCGCTGGCCGCTGCTTTGAGGGCCGCCTGGACCGACCTCAAGGGGCTGCGCCTTGTCTGATGGCAGGCTAGCGTCGCCGCGCCGCCCGCTTCTTGGGCCGGAAGCCGGCGGGCTTGGTGGAGAGCCATGCGACGAAGGTCTGGATCTGGGGATGCGCCATCAACGCCCCCCGGCTGCGATAATGCTCGGCCAGCTCACGTTCGCTGAGCACGGCATGCAGGTGTTTGTGGCAGGCGTGGCAGACCCAGAGGATGGCGGTAAGCCGCTCTACCCGATCGAAGCGACGCCGATAGCGGGCCTTGCCATGCAGCGACCGCGGGATGAGGTGATGGCGGGTCAACGGCGCGGCGCGCCCACATAGCTCGCAGGCCTCGGGACGTGGTGGGGGCGACAGATCATGGTCGGCCATGCGGGCCTCCAAGAGTCCAGGACACACCCGAAGGGAGAAGGAAAACAGTATGGAAGTTCCCCTGAGCTGGCAGCTGGCCAAGCTGCTGGTATCGATCGGCGTGGTGCTCGGCCTCTCGATGATCGCCGAGCGGATCAGCACCCGCGTGGCCGGCCTGCTCGCGGGCTACCCGCTTGGCACCGCCATCGCGCTGTTCTTCATCGGCCTGGAGATCTCCCCGGCCTTCGCCTCCCAGAGTGCCGTGCATACGCTGGCCGGCTTCACCGCCACCCTGGCGCTGGGCGGCGGCTACCTGCTCTGCGCACGCCGTAACGGCCTGCCCGGCGTGCTCGCAGGAACGGCAGGAGGCCTTGCCGCCTGGCTGGCGGTGAGCCTGCTGCTGACCCAGGTGGAGTTCACCCGCCTGACCGGCACCCTGACCACCCTGGCCGCGATCATCCTCTTCATCCGGCTCTACCGTCGGGTACCGGAAACCGCCACCGGCGCCCGCGGCGGCTTCAGCTGGGCGGCGTTGGGCCTGCGCGCCGCCCTGGCCGCCGGGATCATCTTCCTGATCACCGGCCTCGCCCACGTGATGCCGGCCGCCTGGGCCGGGGTCATGGCCGCCTTCCCGGTGACCATGTACCCCTTCCTGGTGATCCTGCACCTGACCCACGGTGCCGCCCCGGTGGCCACGGTGATCAAGCACTACCCGGCCGGGCTCGGCGCCCTGCTGTGGTACGCCCTGTGCGTCTCGCTGACCTACGACAGCCTGGGGCTGGTGCTCGGCACCCTCATCGGCTTCGCCGTGGCTACCGCCTGGCTGCTGGCCTGGACCCGCCTGCTGGCCTGGCGGGCCGCGCGCCTGGCCGCGAGCCCACGCGCGAGGGCTTGACCGAGCGCTTGCTCGGGGCAAAGCTGTCCTCCCTGCAGAGACCACAACAAGGAAACCCCAGATGTTCACCCGCACCATCGAGCCCGCCTTCTACGACACCGATGCCCTGGGCCACGTCAACAACACCCGGCTGCCGGCCTGGTTCGAGCTAGCCCGCAACGACCTCTTCCGACTCTTCACGCCGGACCTGGACCCGCGCAAGTGGCGGCTGATCATGGCGCGCATGGAGGTCGACTACCGGGCCGAGCTGCAGTACGGCCGCGAGATCGAGATCCGCACCTATGTCTCGCGGCTCGGCAACAGCTCCTTCACGGTGAGCCAGGAGGCGCGCCAGGACGGCCAGCTGACCAACCTCGGCCACGCCGTGATGGTGCACTTCGACCACGAGGCCAAGAAGGCCATCCCCATCGAGGGCGAGCTGCGCGAGGCCCTTGAGGCCCACCTCCAGGCGGAGCCGGCGGACGCATGACCCCAGCGGTGAAGGTTCTCGAGAAGGCCGGGGTCGCGTTCAGCCTGGCCGAGTACGACCATGACCCGCGCAGCCCCGCCTACGGCGAGGAAGCCGCCCAGGCACTGGGCCTCTCGCCCGATGCGGTGTTCAAGACCCTGCTCGCCCGGCTCGACGACGGCCGCCTGGTGATGGCCATGGTACCGGTCGCCGCCCAGCTCGATCTCAAGGCCCTGGCCCGCGCGGCCGGAAGTCGCAAGGCCCGCCTGGCCGACCCCGCCGAGGCCGAGCGCGCCACCGGCTACGTGGTCGGCGGCATCAGCCCGCTGGGGCAGAAGAAGCGCCTGCCCGCCTTCCTCGATGCCGGCGCCGAGCGCCTCGCGACCCTCCATGTCAGCGGCGGGCGCCGCGGGCTGGAGATCTGCCTGGCCCCGGACGACCTGGCGCGCCTGACCGGGGCCCGCCTAACCGCCCTGGCCCGACGCTGAACCGCCCCGAGCCGAATCCTGGCCGGCGCTGTCACAACAGGGTCGCCACCTCACCGACGGGAGCCGCACATGGCCATCCGCTACACCCTCTGGCTGGACCCGGACGACACGCCCCGGCATCGTGCCGTCGAGGCCGAGCTGGAGCGCTACTTCATCGCGCGCTTCGCCGACTATCCCCACATCCGCTTGTTTGGCGCCGACCCTTACGATTATGATGCGCCGTTCAATCGCCTCTACGAGGTGCTGATGGCACGGGCCGGTGAGTACTGCGAGCGGGAATGGCGCTATGTCCCCACCCCCGAGCAGCTCAACCGCGCCTTCTTCCTCGCCGTGGGGCATTCGAACAAGTTCTTACGGGACAACGACGATGGTGATCCGCACCGATCAGACTCCTGACGCCCGGCAGCTGGCCATCATCGCCGAACAGCTCGGCCGCGCGCCTCGCGGCATCGAGGCCCTGGCCGCCACCGACGGCGAGGGCACCCCGCTGGTGCTGCGCATGGCGCCCATCGTCGACGGCAAGCCCTTCCCGACCCTCTACTGGCTTTGCTCAGAGCGGCTCAAGGTCGAGATCTCGCGCATCGAGGCCGCCGGGGTGATCAAGCAGCTGGAGACCCGCCTGCAGCAGGACCCCGACTTCCTGGCCGCCTACCACCGCAGCCACGACGCCTACGTGGCGGCCCGCTGGGCCTGCATGAGCGAGGCCCAGAAGGCCGAGGTCGCCCGCCTGGGCTACGAGGGAGTGCTTACCGAGCGCGGTATCGGCGGCATCGCCAACCGCGACCAGGTGCGCTGCCTGCACACCCAGTATGCCCACCACCTCTGCGGCGAGAACGTCATCGGCCAGTGGCTCGATGCGCACTACGGGGTGGCCGACTGCCTGCCCTGACCACGACAACACCCCTACCCTGACCCCCTACCGAGGAGACCCCCGGATGTACCTGGATACCCATGTGATTGCCAGTCTCGCGCTGATCGCCAGCATGCTCGTCATCGGCGGCGTGGGCGTGAGGCTGCTGCGCCAGGCCATGCAGCGCGATGCCGCAGGCTCTCGCTGAACCGGCCGGCTACCATCACACCACCAGGGGCGCCTTTTCGGCGCCCCTGGCGTTTGCAGGCTTTCGAGTCCCCTCGGCGGCCGCTAGGATGATGGCCTTGCCAAGGAGGAGAGCATGTCGAGATTCTGCGTCTATCTGGGGTCCCGGGAGGGCCAGGACCCGCAATTCCTCGAGGCCGCGCGCCAACTGGGCACCGAGCTGGCCCAGCGCGGCCATGGCCTGGTCTACGGCGGCGCCCGGGTCGGCCTGATGGGAGAGCTGGCCGATGCCGTGATGGCGGCCGGCGGCGAGGCCATCGGGGTGATGCCCGACCACCTGGTCGAGCGCGAACAGGCCCACCATGGCCTGACCGAACTCGTGCGGGTACGCAACATGCACGACCGCAAGGCGAGCATGGCGGCCCATGCCGATGCCTTCATCGTGCTGCCCGGCGGCATCGGCACCCTGGAGGAGTTCTTCGAGGCCTGGACCTGGCACTACCTGGGCCTGCACGACAAGCCCATCGGCGTGCTCGACACCGCCGGCTTCTATGCCCCGCTGCTGGCCTTCCTCGACAATACCGTCGAGCACGGCTTCCTCAATGGCCGCACCCGGGCCGAGCTGGTCGATGCCACCGAGCCCGACGAGCTGCTGGATGCGCTGGAGGCCCGGCTGGCCACGGCCGGATGACCCGTCACGGCGTCAGGCGCCGGCGGCGAGTTCGAGGGTGCGCAGGTAGGTGAGCTGCAGCAGGCGCGCATCCTCGCCGGCCCGGTGCCGGTGGATGCCCTGCTCGCGGATGATGGCTTCCTTGGTGCGGCTCCACAGCGCCTGCTGCTCCTCGCTGAGCAGGATGCGCAGCGCCTCGAGGCGGAAGGCCGGCAGCATGCCCGCATGATGGAAGAGCAGCGACAGCCAGGTATTATCGTAGCCCCAGCTGTCGCTGTAGGCGATGCCGATCTCCCCCAGCTCGTCATTGAGCCAGCGGGCCACCTGGCGCACCGGGTAGCCCTCGCGCTGCAGCCGACCGCGGCTGATGCCGTGCAGCAGCTCGGCCTTGGGGTCCCAGTGCGTCCACTCGGCCAGCGGCTGGATGAGGAAGGAACAGGTACTGCCATCAGCGCGGACCAGGCCGACCTCGATGGGGTAGCTGCCGCGCCCGAAGCCGGACGCCTCGATATCCAGCACTGTGGGTAGCGTCACGGGCGGGAGAGTCCTTGGTCGAGATGGCCGATGGCAATGGAGACGAAGTCTAGGAGCCTGTCGGACTTAACGCTAATCTACTGCGAAATCCGGTTTTTCGGCCAATTTCATTCGATCTGTTTCGTTAAAGAGCACGCTATTCGCCTCAACAGATCGATGAACTTGTCTCGAAACCCGAATCTCTCGCTACGACGATTGGTCAAGCCCGACAGGCTCCTAGTGTCTAGTGTCGCGTCTCGCCTTCGGCCCTGTCCAGCGAACCAGAGTCCAGCGAACCAGAGTCCAGAGAACCAGCAGAGCCCAGCGAACCGGCGAACCCGGCCAGGCGATCGGCCAGGGCCTGCCAGTGCGCGGCCTTCTCAGTATCCTCCGGCAGCCCCAGCTCGCCGTTGCGGTAGGCATGTGCCAGGCGGGCCGCTGCCAGGGGATGACCCGCCTCGCCCGCGCGCGCATACCAGGTCACGGCATGGTCGTCGCGACGCGGATACTGGGCGCAGCCATGCTCGCGGATCTGTCCGGCCTGATACTGGGCCTTGGCATCTCCGGCATGGGCCGCCTCGAGCACATAGCGCGCCCCGCGGGCCTTGTCCTGGGGACTGACGCCGCGGTGGAAGAGCATATGACCATACTGCGACAGCGCCGCCGGATGCCCGGCATCGGCACAGCGCTGAAAGAGGTGCATGGTCAGGCGCTGGGTACGCGGCGAGCGGGGCAGCCAGCGAGTATGGAACAGCTGCTGTGCAAGCCGGTACTCGAGCCGGGTGAACAGTGAGGATGCCTCTGGCATGGCAACAACCCTGCGTCCAATGGTGCGGAAGTGATACCGGCCACATCCTGTGGCCGGTATCGCTTCCTGCGTAAAAAGGTGGCCCTGCGGACTCCGCCGGGGCAACGGGGAAGCAAGCATACGCGCGCCCCGGCAGTGACTCAACCCCGGGATTTGCCGCCCCGTCCGGGCCCCGCTACCCTACCGGGTCAACCCCTTCAGCAGTCCTGCCAGGAGTGACGAATGCAGACGCGACCGCTAGGCGATACCGGCATCGAGGTCAGCCGCCTGTGCCTCGGCACCATGACCTTCGGCGAGCAGAACAGCGAAGCCGAGGCCCACGAGCAGCTCGACCGTGCCGTGGCCTTCGGCATCGACTTCATCGACACCGCCGAGATGTATCCGGTGCCCCCAGTGGCCGAGACCCAGGGACGCACCGAGTCCTATATCGGTAGCTGGCTGAAGCGCCGCGGCAGCCGCGATGACGTGATCATCGCCACCAAGGCCAGCGGTCCCGGCCTCGAGCATGTCCGCGGCGGCCCGCGGCTGACCCGCGAGCACCTCCACCAGGCCATCGACGACAGCCTCGCCCGGCTGCAGACCGACTACGTGGACCTCTATCAGCTGCACTGGCCCGACCGGAAGGCCAACTTCTTCGGCAGGCTCGGTTACGAGCACGACGACGAGGAGGACAGCACCCCGCTGGAGGAGACGCTGTCGGCACTCAAGGAGCTGGTGGATGCCGGCAAGGTACGCGCCATCGGGCTCTCCAACGATACCCCCTGGGGCGTGATGCGTGCCCTGCACCTGGCCGACACCCTGGGCCTGCCCCGGGTGGCGAGCATCCAGAACCCCTACAGCCTGCTCAACCGCACCTTCGAGGTGGGGCTGGCCGAGATCGCCCACCGCGAGCGGGTGGGGCTGCTCGCCTACTCGCCGCTGGCCTTCGGCATGCTCTCCGGCAAGTACCTGGATGGCGCCCGCCCCGCCGGGGCCCGGCTGACCCTGTTCGAGCGCTTCCAGCGCTACACCAACCCACTGGCCGAGGAGGCGACCGCCGCCTACGTGCAGATCGCCCGCGACCACGACCTGGATCCGGCCCGAATGGCCCTGGCCTACGTCAACTCGCGGCCCTTCCTGACCAGCAACATCATCGGCGCCACCACCATGGAGCAGCTGGAGAGCAATCTGCTTAGCGAGTCCCTGCGGCTCGACGACGAGGTGCTGGAGGCCATCGAGGCCGTTCACCAGCGTATCCCCAACCCCGCGCCCTGACCCGACGGTGCCGGCGCGAGGGGCTATCACCCCGATAGCCCCTCGCCCCCGGGCCGCTTGGTATACTGTCCTGAACGGCCACCAGGCCACCCCCTTCTGGCACAGGAGCGCCTCCATGCTGAGCGTGATCTCGCCCGCCAAGACGCTGGACTTCGAGACCCCGGCCACCACGACCCTGCACACCCAGCCGGACCACCTCGACCACAGCCGTGAGCTGATCGAGGTCCTGCGCGACTACTCCCCCCAGCGGCTCAGCGAGCTGATGGGCATCAGCGACAAGCTGGCCGGGCTCAATGCCGCCCGCTTCGCCGAGTGGCACACCCCGTTCACGCCCGAGAACGCCAAGCCCGCCGCCCAGGCCTTCCAGGGCGACGTCTACGTGGGGCTCGAGGCCGATACCTTCAGCGACGACGACAACGCCTTCGCCCAGGAGCACCTGCGCATCCTCTCCGGCCTCTACGGCCTGCTGCGCCCCCTGGACCTGATCCAGCCCTACCGCCTGGAGATGGGCACCCGGCTCGAGAACCCCGCGGGCAAGGACCTCTATGCCTTCTGGCGGGAGACGCTGACCGCCGAGCTCGACCGCGCCGTGGCGCAAAGCGGCAGCCCGGTGCTGGTCAACCTCGCCTCCAACGAATACTTCAAGGCGGTCGACACGAAGGCGCTCCAGGCGCGGGTGATCACGCCAGTGTTCAAGGACGAGAAGAACGGCAAGCTCAAGATCATCAGCTTCTACGCCAAGAAGGCCCGCGGCCTGATGGCGGCCTGGATGATCCGCGAGCGCCTGGACGACCCCGAGGGCCTCAAGAAGTTCGACGTGGCGGGCTACGCTTACGACGCCACGCTCTCGGAGGGCGACACCCTGGTCTTCACCCGCGCCGAGGGGGCCGCCTGAGGGCCTAGCCGGTAAACACCAAAGGGCGTGCCGAGCGCCCCCGGAGAAAGCGGCGATGGGCCTGCTTGAAGCGCTCGTCGTCGCAGCGGTGCAGCCACTCGTAGGCGACCATGTCGGCGCTCACCGGCACCGCCCCGGCCTGCACCATCCGTTCCTTGGCCAGTCGCGCCTCGGCGGCCCGCCGGCTGGCGCAGGCCTCCACCAGCCAATAGACCTCGTACCCCGCCTCGAGCAGGCCGAGGCCGGTCTGCATCACGCAGATATGCGCCTCGGTGCCGCACAGCACCACCTGTTGACGATCACCGGCGGCCATGGCCTCGGCGAAGGCCGGCTCGGCGTGGGCATCGAAGTGGACCTTGTGCCACAGGCGATGCGCCGGCAACGCCTCCAGCAGCCGCGGCTCGCTGCCCCCCAGCCCTTCGGGATACTGTTCGGTGACCCATACCGGCACCTCCAGCTCGCCGGCCATGCCGCCCAGCCAGGCGGCCTCGGTCACCGCCTGGTCACCATGTTCGATGACCGGCAGCAGGCCGGCCTGCAGGTCGACGATCAGCAGCAGGCTCTTCTCTCGCGTCAGGCGCATCGGCGGCCCCCTCTTGAGTGGTTAGTTGTCGTGGCCGACCAGCATAGCCGCTAGAATGGAGGCTTCCGACCCCTTCTCATCCCCTTCCCCGATGGAGAACACCCCGATGCGTCACCTTCTCGTCATGCTCGTGGTTGGCGTGCTGGGCTTCGGCCTGGCCGTGGACCATGCCGATGCGCGCCGCCTGGGTGGCGGCAAGACCTTTGGCAGCCAGTCCCGCACCGTGCAGCAACCTGCGGCCACCCAGAACCAGGCCGCCGGCAATCGCGCCACCCAGGCGCGCCCCGGCTCGCGGATGGGAGGCATGCTTGGTGGCCTGCTCGCGGGTGGCCTGCTCGCCGCGCTCTTCTTCGGTGGCGCCTTCGACGAGCTGCGCCTGATGGACCTCCTGCTGGTCGCCGGCGCGGCCTTCCTGCTCTTCAAACTGTTCGCCCGGCGCCGGCCGGCCGTGGCCGCTGGCCCCGGCCAGCCGGATGCCACCACCGGGCCCCAGCACTTCCAGGCCGAGCAGGCCCCGCTGGCCAGCGGGGCCGCTTTCGCCCCGGAGCCCGAGTGGTTCGACCGGGAGCGTTTCCTCGGCGGCGCCAAGGAGCACTTCATGACCCTGCAGCGCGCCTGGGACAACAACGACTTCGCCGGTATCCAGGAGTACGTGACCCCGGAGCTCTACAACCTGCTGCGTGAGGAGCGTGACCGCCAGCCGGCGAACAACCGCACCGAGATCGTGCGGCTGTTTGCCGAGCTCGGCGGCATCCGTGAGATGGACCAGACAGCAGAGGCCACGGTGATCTTCCACGGCATCATCGCCGAGAACGGGGAGGAGAACGAGTTCAACGAGACCTGGCACCTGACCCGCCAGCTGAGCGACGGCGCGCCCTGGTACCTGCAGGGGATCGAGCAGAACCCGGGCGCCTGATGCCCTGAACCGAGGCCCAGGGAGTGGCAGGCCGATACGCAAGAGGCCGGGCATGGTGCCCGGCCTCTTGATGTTCCTGCCATCGGTCTCTGCTGCCGGTGATGGAAAGCAGTCAGTTCTGGGCATCCTCGGCTGTCTCTTCCATCTCCTCGCCCATCTCCTCCATGCCTTCGCCCATCTCTTCCATGGACTCATCGATATTCTCGCCTGCCTCCTCGGCCGGACCCTGCTCTTCCTCGCAGGCCGCGAGGCCGGCACCCAGCATGGCGATCAACAGGGCCAGGCCCAGCTTGCGTATCATGGCGTTCTTCATGCTCATCTCCTTCTGAGACGTCCAGATCCATTGCGGCGTGCAGCGTAAACCCTAGTCGCTGGCAGACGGCCTTTCCACTCCGGGTTGCAACATCATGTAACGGCGTGATGTGCCGCCCATGAAAAAACCCCGAGCTCTGGTGAACTCGGGGTTTTTTCTGAATAGGTGCCTGACGATGACCTACTCTCGCATGGGGAGGCCCCACACTACCATCGGCGCTGAGCGGTTTCACTGCTGAGTTCGGCAT
>NZ_JAMJPK010000029.1 GCF_023554995.1 Halomonas gemina | reverse complement strand
GACCAGCGTGTACCCGCGCGAGGTGGTGCTGCGCGCCCTGCACCACCAGGCCGCCAGCGTGGTGCTGGCGCACAACCACCCCAGCGGCACGGTGCAGCCCAGCCGCGCCGACGAGGCCCTGACGCAAACCCTCAAGGCCGCGCTGGCGCTGGTGGACGTGCGGGTGCTGGACCATGTGATCGTGGGCGCGGGCGACGCACTGTCCATGGCCGAGAAAGGCCTGCTGTGAAAGTCCGCACCCTGCAAGACCTGAAGCTGGTGCAGAAAAAGCTGGCCGAGCAGCAGAAGCTGGCAGCGGCGCAAGAGGCCGCCCGCAAGGAAGCCGAGCGCCGCCGCCTGGCCGAGCAGGACCTGTTCAAACGCGCGGCGGGCGCCGTCCAGCCCATCCGCCAGCCAGCGCGGGTGCAACTGGCCACGGAACAGCCGGCACCCATCC
>NZ_JAMJPK010000028.1 GCF_023554995.1 Halomonas gemina | reverse complement strand
CAAACATCGTGTGACCGGAAGGAAAGGCAAACCCCGTCTCTTTCTGCCAGTGTGAACGCAAATATTGTGGGATATTTTTCTCTTCAGCCAACTGTTCTTTCACTAGATTTCCGCGTTCTGCTCGCTTTAAAGTGTAGAACTCATCAACCGGAATATGATGTGTTTTTTCCAGCCAGATAACAAAAGGTCGTGGTTCCTGGACTTTGTCTTTGATCCAGGATTTAACGCCTTGTCCCACAAGGATTGCGGCCGCCAGAATGGCAAATAATACAAAGGCAGCCTTAATGCGAAAACGCAGACACCAGAGAAACCAGCCGAATAAAATCAAATGTGTAATGACGCCCCAGGGCTGGGTGACAGTTTCAGTAACCCAAAAAGCCGCTTTTAGTAGCCAACTTTGTTCTCCAGGTTGCCAACGCCAGCCAGAAATCCATACGGCTACTGG
>NZ_JAMJPK010000027.1 GCF_023554995.1 Halomonas gemina | reverse complement strand
ATGCACTGTGATGTTGTCAAAATTTAAGCGTAATAAACATCAACAACACCTTGCCCAACTACCCAAGATTTCTCAATCAGTTGATGATGTCGATTTCTTTTACGCTCCCGCCGACTTCCGGGAGACGCTGCTGGAAAAAATAGCCAGCGCGAAGCAGCGCATTTGCATTGTCGCCCTGTATCTCGAACAGGATGACGGTGGCAAAGGCATTCTGAACGCGTTGTATGAGGCTAAAAGGCAGCGTCCGGAACTGGATGTGCGGGTGCTGGTCGACTGGCATCGTGCACAACGTGGACGCATTGGCGCTGCGGCATCTAACACTAACGCTGACTGGTACTGCCACATGGCGCAGGAAAATCCGGGCGTAGATGTTCCGGTTTATGGCGTTCCAATCAATACTCGTGAAGCCCTTGGTGTTCTGCACTTTAAAGGCTTTATCATCGACGATAGCGTACTTTATATCGGTGCCAGCC
>NZ_JAMJPK010000026.1 GCF_023554995.1 Halomonas gemina | reverse complement strand
CGGTAAAGCGCGGCAGTGACTGCCCCAGTTCCTTAACTTCATCGGCAAAGGCGTGAACATCGCCATTTTCTGCCGCATGGAACCAGTTCACTTGTGCTGTGTGGCCTGCTTTTGCCAGCGTGTCGAGCATTGCCAGCATTGGCGTTTGACCAACACCGGCAGAGATTAACGTCACTGGTGTGTCATCTGCGACAGCCATAAAGAAATCACCTGCCGGAGCGACCAGTTTCACGACATCGCCAACATTGGCGTGATTGTGCAACCAGTTGGATACCTGCCCACCCTCTTCGCGTTTCACCGCAATACGATAGCCTTTGCCATCCGGTTTGCGAGTCAAAGAGTACTGACGAATTTCCTGATGTGGGAAACCTTCCGGCTTCAGCCAGACGCCGAGATATTGCCCCGGACGGTATTCTGCCACTGCGCCACCGTCGACCGGCTCCAGTTCGAAGCTGGTGATAAGCGCGCTGCGCGGTGTTTTAGCC
>NZ_JAMJPK010000025.1 GCF_023554995.1 Halomonas gemina | reverse complement strand
ACCATATAACCCCAAGAGGTCTGGTCCGCGATGACGATCGACAATTGCCGGATACGCTTGAGACGTATCTCGTGTCTCTTCCTCTCGGAAGAAACGTTGTCAGCATGATTCACATTGTTAAAGAGCAGACTGTCAATCGACAGTCACAAACCTGACATCACATGATGTGACAATGGCTTGTGACTGCAGACTCAATCAGGTCGTGGACTGTTGGATGGTGGAGCCTAGCGGGATCGAACCGCTGACCTCCTGCGTGCAAGGCAGGCGCTCTCCCAGCTGAGCTAAGGCCCCTCTGATTCCCATTACGTGACATGGGGAAGTGGAATTTTATTCAGGTCAAGGCATTTTGTGGCGACGCATAGCCTGCTATGCGAGTCACAAAATAACGTAGAACTGGATAAAATTGGTGGGTCTGGGCAGACTTGAACTGCCGACCTCACCCTTATCAGGGGTGCGCTCTAACCAACTGAGCTACAGACCCATTGGTCACGCTGGGCCTATACCCAAACAGTCTTGCTCGTTCGATCAGGTAATTCATTGTGGACACTTGCCGGGTGCAGTGACTGGTCGTTTAAGGAGGTGATCCAGCCGCAGGTTCCCCTACGGCTACCTTGTTACGACTTCACCC
>NZ_JAMJPK010000024.1 GCF_023554995.1 Halomonas gemina | reverse complement strand
TCGTGCGGATTGGCGGCAGCGGCGCCCAGCGGGAGATCGTCGAAGATACCCTGCTCGTGTCGCTGATGCGCAGCGGCGAGGCGGACAAGGCACGGGCCCTGCTCGACAAGCGATTGCACCGCCGGCCGTCGCCGCGCGATACGCGCTGGCGTAATTCCCTCGTGTCCGGATAGGCCTTCTCCGCAGGCGTTCCCTGTTTCCCTGAGTCACGCCGAGTCTTGCATTCGCGTCTGCAAAGCTCGGCCATCTCGGCTCGATAGCTCTGAGAGAATATGCAGATGGCATCACTAGTCGAGGTGCTGATGGCCACGGCAGGCAAGGCCTCATTGAGGACATCAGCGACATGAACTCGAGCGTGGCTCTATGGATGCTCACCCTGATGCAAAGGCCTGCTGGTAGCTAGATACGATCTACAACAGCCAGACGATGCGCAACTTCTTCGGTAACGACCTGGCCATCGAGAGCGTGCCGGACGCGACAACGCTGCGGCGCTTTCGGCATCTGCTGGGGAAGCATGCCCTGACCCAGCGGATCTTCGATGCGGACAACGCCAACCTGGTAGCAGTGCCTGTTCATGCGCGAGGGCACCATCGTTGACGCCACCATCGTGGCGGCCGCGCCCTCCACCAAGAACCAGGCCAAGCAACGCGACCCGGAGATGAAGCAGACCAAGAAGGGCAACCAGTGGTGCTTCGGCATGAAGGCCCATATCGGCGTCGATGCCGTCACCCCGCTTCATTCACGAGGGCCCTGATCGGACGGTCTGAAGCTGCTGCCCGGCGGCTTCTGTCATCAGGATCGGTATCTACGCCGTGAGAGTTCGCTGAGTAATACCTGGATACTGCTTTTCT
>NZ_JAMJPK010000023.1 GCF_023554995.1 Halomonas gemina | reverse complement strand
GGTGACCAGTCACTGCAACATTCAAGGCAAGCGACTCGTCAAATGAGACGTTTGAACCTTGAGCCAGGTTTGGTTCCACCTTAGGAACTATCAGACTTTAAACTGAAGAGTTTGATCATGGCTCAGATTGAACGCTGGCGGCAGGCCTAACACATGCAAGTCGAGCGGAAACGATGGAGCTTGCTCCAGGCGTCGAGCGGCGGACGGGTGAGTAATGCATAGGAATCTGCCCGGTAGTGGGGGATAACCTGGGGAAACTCAGGCTAATACCGCATACGTCCTACGGGAGAAAGCAGGGGATCTTCGGACCTTGCGCTATCGGATGAGCCTATGTCGGATTAGCTTGTTGGTGAGGTAACGGCTCACCAAGGCGACGATCCGTAGCTGGTCTGAGAGGATGATCAGCCACATCGGGACTGAGACACGGCCCGAACTCCTACGGGAGGCAGCAGTGGGGAATATTGGACAATGGGCGCAAGCCTGATCCAGCCATGCCGCGTGTGTGAAGAAGGCTTTCGGGTTGTAAAGCACTTTCAGTGAGGAAGAAAGCCTTGGGGCCAATACCCCCGAGGAAGGACATCACTCACAGAAGAAGCACCGGCTAACTCCGTGCCAGCAGCCGCGGTAATACGGAGGGTGCGAGCGTTAATCGGAATTACTGGGCGTAAAGCGCGCGTAGGTGGCTTGATAAGCCGGTTGTGAAAGCCCCGGGCTCAACCTGGGAACGGCATCCGGAACTGTCAGGCTAGAGTGCAGGAGAGGAAGGTAGAATTCCCGGTGTAGCGGTGAAATGCGTAGAGATCGGGAGGAATACCAGTGGCGAAGGCGGCCTTCTGGACTGACACTGACACTGAGGTGCGAAAGCGTGGGTAGCAAACAGGATTAGATACCCTGGTAGTCCACGCCGTAAACGATGTCGACTAGCCGTTGGGGTCCTAGAGACCTTTGTGGCGCAGTTAACGCGATAAGTCGACCGCCTGGGGAGTACGGCCGCAAGGTTAAAACTCAAATGAATTGACGGGGGCCCGCACAAGCGGTGGAGCATGTGGTTTAATTCGATGCAACGCGAAGAACCTTACCTACCCTTGACATCGTGCGAACTT
>NZ_JAMJPK010000022.1 GCF_023554995.1 Halomonas gemina | reverse complement strand
GTAGCCCACAGCGTTGCGGGCCCACTCGATCTTGGTCGAGCCATGCCGCCACCAACCCTGTTTATCAGGCTTAGGAAGGCTCAGGCCGCGAGGGAGCCAGATCAGGATGTGGTAGTGGGGTGCGCCTCTCTCCTGCAGCTCCATGACCCACGTATACCGGAGGTCATGCCCTCTCCTAGCCATCCAGTTGCGAATCGACTTCAGCAGGTCCGAGATGTGCCGAGCAGACCAACCACCGACCTTTGCATAGGTGGGGGTGAGCATCGCCACGCGCCAGCGGGGCACCTCCTGGCAGTGCAAGCGGGCAGCCGTAAGGACTGCCGAGCGCATCCGGCGAAGTCTCGTAGAGGCAGTGTCTATAAGGATTTGCTGGTTTGACGTGTCACTTGTTTGAGAAGTGACAAGCCCAGGGTCGGTGCCTTCGGCACCAACCCTCAACGGCCCAAACCAAAGGCGATCGCCCCCCTCAGGGGGTGTTACCTGGCCAGCAACAACAGAGGGGTTTTCAGTCATGACGCCCGCCAGAGATGGCGAGCGCAGGGGAAGAAGTGGTACGCTTTCGCATGCCGGTTCCTTAGACGCTCAACGTTTATCGGATTCCACCGGCCTCGGCCCCGGAGTGTTGCTCGCACTCGCGGGGCTTTTCGTTTGCTGTTTTCAACTGGGACGGGTCCGGTAGCAAGCCGGATAAGCAACTCGGTGGCGCAAAGGATATGCCGTAGACGCATCATGCACGACCGCTGCGAAACCCGCAACAGGTCTCGATTTAGCGTTACTGGTAACGCGAATTCAGCAGGGGATTGCAGGGCGCGGGACACGCTCCAGGCCCACAAACGCAGAGAGCCGCAAACGCGGCCCGCAGTGATCCGATGCAGTAGCTTGCATGGGGGCTACAGCGCCCCCATACCCCGCGACTACCTGGCGTCTGGGAACGCTCGAAATGAGCGCATCAGCTTGCCGTCTGACCAGCCTCTAGACCATGCCTGCTGTTTCGCTCGCCAGCCTCTGCCGTCGTAGTCAGGTGGGGACCAGGGCAGACCATCAGCACCAGCGCCTAAGCCCTCGCGCCAGTACTTGTGCAACACGTGCGGCAGGTATTGATTCGGGATCTTCATGCTCTCTCCTATGCAGGGTATCGGCCCAGAGCCA
>NZ_JAMJPK010000021.1 GCF_023554995.1 Halomonas gemina | reverse complement strand
CCTTGGTCTTCCGGCGGGGGAGTTTTTCACTCCCCTTGTCGTTACTCATGTCAGCATTCGCACTCGTGATACCTCCAGCAGACCTCTCGATCCACCTTCGTCGGCTTACACGACGCTCCTCTACCGCTCGTCATTCGACGAACCCGTAGCTTCGGTACCTGGTTTGAGCCCCGTTACATCTTCCGCGCAGGCCGACTCGACTAGTGAGCTATTACGCTTTCTTTAAAGGATGGCTGCTTCTAAGCCAACCTCCTAGCTGTCTGAGCCTTCCCACATCGTTTCCCACTTAACCAGGATTTCGGGACCTTAGCTGACGGTCTGGGTTGTTTCCCTTTTCACAACGGACGTTAGCACCCGCTGTGTGTCTCCCACGCGTCACTCACCGGTATTCGGAGTTTGCCTCGGGTTGGTAAGTCGGGATGACCCCCTAGCCGAAACAGTGCTCTACCCCCGGCGGTGCTACGTGAGGCGCTACCTAAATAGCTTTCGAGGAGAACCAGCTATCTCCGGGCTTGATTAGCCTTTCACTCCGATCCACAAGTCATCCAAATCTTTTTCAACAGATCCTGGTTCGGTCCTCCAGTTGATGTTACTCAACCTTCAACCTGCTCATGGATAGATCGCCCGGTTTCGGGTCTATTTCCAGCGACTGGTCGCCCAGTTAAGACTCGCTTTCGCTACGCCTCCCCTATACGGTTAAGCTCGCCACTGAAAATAAGTCGCTGACCCATTATACAAAAGGTACGCGGTCACATGACCTGCATGCTCCCACTGCTTGTACGCATACGGTTTCAGGATCTATTTCACTCCCCTCTCCGGGGTTCTTTTCGCCTTTCCCTCACGGTACTGGTTCACTATCGGTCAGCCAGGAGTATTTAGCCTTGGAGGATGGTCCCCCCGTCTTCAGTCAAGGTTTCTCGTGCCCCGACCTACTCGATTTCACATGATCAGATTTTCGGCTACGGGGCTATCACCCGCTATGGCCGTGCTTCCCAGCACGTTCGCCTAATCCGTCACATGCTTAAGGGCTGGTCCCCGTTCGCTCGCCGCTACTGGGGGAATCTCGGTTGATTTCTTTTCCTCGGGGTACTGAGATGTTTCAGTTCCCCCGGTTCGCCTCCCAACACCTATGGATTCAGTGTGGGATACCCACGTTACCGTGGGTGGGTTTCCCCATTCAGA
>NZ_JAMJPK010000020.1 GCF_023554995.1 Halomonas gemina | reverse complement strand
CTAGGCATCCACCGTATGCGCTTCATCGCTTGACCATATAACCCCAAGAGGTCTGGTCCGCGATGACGATCGACAATTGCCGGATACGCTTGAGACGTATCTCGTGTCTCTTCCTCTCGGAAGAAACGTTGTCAGCATGATTCACATTGTTAAAGAGCAACTGTTCAGAGAACAGTGGAAAGTCAAAACGACTTGCCGCTGGTCTCTGCAGCAGGACTGTTGGATGGTGGAGCCTAGCGGGCGGTGCGACGATTCGCTCGATGCGCTGACCTCCTGCCATGAATGGTGGAGCCTAGCGGGATCGAACCGCTGACCTCCTGCGTGCAAGGCAGGCGCTCTCCCAGCTGAGCTAAGGCCCCGAAAGGAATTTGTGTGAGACAAGGCGCTTCGATGCGACGCATAGCCTGCTATGCGAGGTTTGAAGCAACGCAGTATCACGCAAATTTGGTGGGTCTGGGCAGACTTGAACTGCCGACCTCACCCTTATCAGGGGTGCGCTCTAACCAACTGAGCTACAGACCCGGCTGCCAACCACTGGGCCGTTGACCCAAACAGTCTTGCTCGTTCGATCAGGTAATTCATTGTGGACACTTGCCGGGTGCAGTGACTGGTCGTTTAAGGAGGTGATCCAGCCGCAGGTTCCCCTACGGCTACCTTGTTACGACTTCACCCCAGTCATGAACCACACCGTGGTGATCGCCCTCCGAAGTTAGGCTAACCACTTCTGGTGCAGTCCACTCCCATGGTGTGACGGGCGGTGTGTACAAGGCCCGGGAACGTATTCACCGTGACATTCTGATTCACGATTACTAGCGATTCCGACTTCACGGAGTCGAGTTGCAGACTCCGATCCGGACTGAGACCGGCTTTTCGGGATTAGCTCCACCTCGCGGCTTCGCAACCCTTTGTACCGGCCATTGTAGCACGTGTGTAGCCCTACCCGTAAGGGCCATGATGACTTGACGTCGTCCCCACCTTCCTCCGGTTTGTCACCGGCAGTCTCCCTAGAGTTCCCGACCGAATCGCTGGCAAATAGGGACAAGGGTTGCGCTCGTTACGGGACTTAACCCAACATTTCACAACACGAGCTGACGACAGCCATGCAGCACCTGTCTGTGCGTTCCCGAAGGCACCAATCCATCTCTGGAAAGTTCGCACGATGTCAAGGGTAGGTAAGGTTCTTCGCGTTGCATCGAATTAAACCACATGCTCCACCGCTTGTGCGGGCCCCCGTCAATTCATTTGAGTTTTAACCTTGCGGCCGTACTCCCCAGG
>NZ_JAMJPK010000001.1 GCF_023554995.1 Halomonas gemina | reverse complement strand
ACGCCTACCTGAAGGACGTGCTGGAACGGTTGCCGACCCAGAAAGCCAGCCAGCTCCACGAGCTCCTTCCGCAGAACTGGCAAAAAACCGCCTGACCATGCGCCGGCGGTGATGCCCGAACGCTTACTGATCGTGTCAGGATGAGGTAGGGTAGCTGAGGTATGGTCATCCACTAATGAAAGCCGGGCCACCTTTTGGGGGCCCGGTCATGAAGATACTGTCAAATATTGGGTCTGGGCTTATTGCCAGGTAGTGCCGTACTCGTCCCAGTACCGACCCAGGTCCCGCTCTTCGGTCAGCTTATAGAGAGAGTGGCGGCGATGAAGCATGGCACCCCCATCACGGGTAAGTGGTCGCCAAGCTATAGTGCCGCTAGCGCGGCTGGAGCGCGTGAAGAAGGCGTCGAAAGGCAGCGATACATAGAGCCCCTTGTCGAAACCACCCTCGCCGAAGTCATCGTCGGCGTCTGTCCAGGTCGCCCAGGCACCCACCCGGGCACCGGAATCGAATTTACGAGACAGATCCAGGGTGGCGCCGTAGTCGCCGGCCAGGTAACGACCCACGCTGACCTGGGCAAGAACATCTTCCAAGCCGGTATTCACGTAGGCTGTGAGATGACCTGTCCAGGTGTCGTAGTCACGTAATTCGAAGCCCTGCTCGAAATCGCGCTGACGCACCCAGTTGATATCCCCCCCCACGGCCCATGGGCTGTCGAACGGGCGGTAAAGTAGCTCGCCCCCGACTCCCGCAAACATCATCTCCAGCAGGCCGCCGTAGCCCATGGCATACCAGTCGTCGCTCGGTTGAGCGGTGCGCGTGTACTGCAGGTTCTCGATCCCCAGGGTCGATTCGCTGAGATAGTCGCCGATAAAGGTTCTTACCCGCGGCAGCTCCGATGGTCCGCGATACTCGTACTTGTCCAGGTTATCGGCCAGGGTGGCGGCCAGGCTGCCTGAGAACCATCCATTTCGGTCGGTATGATACTCGGCGTCGGCTGCTGCCACCAGCCGGTACAGATAGCCGTCCGGCCCACCGAAGTTCTGGTCCAGTCGCGGCTCAATGCGCCAGTCGAAGCGGCGGGGCGAGCCGGAGTAGAGAGGTTGAGCGTTATCGTCGTGGGTATCGTCGAGGCGTGCATGCACGTAGATCCCGTGCTTATGCTGTAGCTCGTGCTCAGCGGAGCCTGCCGCCGCCACGAACGCCTCACGCTCATGGACACTTTCACGCAGTGCCATTCCACGGTTCTCCCAGCGATAACGGAAGCGTTCTACATCCTCATCGGCCTGGGCGTGCAGCACGCGACCGGCGCGTCCTTCACTCTGAGCGAGTGACCGGAATGTGCCGGGTTCCGCCACTACTCGCACACTGTCTCCATCACGCTGAATCGCTGCCACGCGCATGCCGGCATTTTTTTCGAGCTCGCCGGCAACTGCCGACCAGCTCTCGCGTCGCGGAGCGGCGATGTCAGCGGGGGCAGGATCCCGCTTGACCTGGCTCAGGCCCGCCAGGTCGATGTTGTAGGTCACACCCGCCATGGCGGTGTTACCGCGCTGCCAACCCGCTCGCAGCTCCAGATTGTCGGTCACGCCCAGGCGTGCCCCCAGATTGAATCGAGAATCCTGCGCCTGGTCGTTCTCCTGGGGCTCGTTGCGGTAGTCATTGCCCTCATATTCCAGTTGGAGCACCAGCGGGTCCCAGGGAGTCTGGTATTCGACGCCACCAAACAGTGCCATGGGCCCGCGGAATAGTGCGTCGATGGCGAATTCGCCCCCCTGGTCGCCACCTGCCCGACGAGGGCGATCATCGAAGCGTTCCGACACCCAGCCTAATGGCGAGCTAACGTCCTCGGCATTGCCTAGATATCCCCAGCCAAGGCCCAGGCTGAAATCCAGGTCGTACCAGCGCTTGCTGGCCACCAGGTATTCCGCTCCGAACAGGGTCGTTCCCCCCACGTCTCGAAAGCCCAAGGCCAACTGAGGCCAGTAACGCGTCTCCTCCAGCAGCCGAAGCTTCATGTCGAAGCCTTTGTCGAGATTGTTTCGCTCCTCTCTAGCTGCTGCATACTCTCGGTTTTCAATCTCAACGTAGCGAAATCCTCCTTCCAACCAGCTAAGTGGCTGGAAGAAGACGTTATAGCGCCGGTAGGGCGAGGTGCGGCTGGCACTGATCGACATGGTGCCGACTGGCGCCATGCGTGCAGTGGGGGTCTGCATCAGGCCTACGCCACCGAAATCACTCTGCCCGGCACCCAGTTCACCGGCCAGGCCCTGGGCATGTGCCTGGATAGACCAGGCGGACGCCATGGCCACGGCCAGTGTCAGTGGCGCAATTGATGACATGTGGCGTCGTGGCGCGGCGTCGTGCCGGCGTGCCTTACACGAGTCGGGGAAGCGGGAGCGACATTGCATCAGGGAGTCCTTGTCATGGTGCAGTCATCCCCGGGCAGGCGCGTGGCAAGCAGCGCCGGCAAGCGGGTATTGATCAGATCGGCCTCATGGGTCGTGCCCGGGAAGGGCAGGGCGGCGCGCAAGCCCTGTCGAGTCGGCAACTCCAGCATCACACGGCTGCCCGGAACCAGCGGGCTTGTCTCGTGATTCCAGGCCGCCACGCCGCGGCGTGTGATGTCACCGTTGGGGCTGACGATGGCGGCATGATCAGCGTCTTGTGCTGCCTCCTGCGATAGAGCGTCAAGCACATCATCCATCGTCAGGTCGGGCACCCAGTCCAGGCGAGTCACACCGTCAAGGCTCCATACCTCGACCCACCCCGGCGTGTCACAGACCCCAAGATGAACGATACGCGAGAGCGGCGGATTGTGACGCAGGTTGGCCCCCAGCCAGGGCAGGTCCATTCGTCCGGGCGTGCGCGTCTGGTCGTCATCCCAGGAGGCCAGCCGTTCGCGCCAGACGGTCAGTGCTGCTACACGGTCGGACCGCCCGGCCACCCGGGAACTCACCGTCAGGGTCCGAAGCTCTGCGATCAGCTGGCGGCGTCGATTCCTCAAGTCGGCAGCGGTGTCATGTCGCAACGCGAAGGCGTACTGCCATGCCACCGGGGCCGGATTCGCCTGCTGCCACTGCAACCAGGCATCGGCCAGGGTTGACGAAGAGGCAGTCTGGGCATTTGCTTGGGATATCGACAGTCCCAGCACCAGGCCCACAGTCAAGTGCTTCAGGCCGGCCATTCCCATGGTCCCCCTCTCCTGAATAGCATTATCTTCCCTTTATCGTTATGCCGCTTCATGGTCAGTCTTGATGGCAATCAGCCTGCCGCCCTTATCACTACCAGCCGCGAGCCACTTCCCAGCGAATTCTCGGCCCGCCGGGCCATGGAGTGGTGTCCGCGGCCCAGAGTCTCAGGGTTTCGGCGTCGCGCCACAGGGTCGAACGCGTGCGCTGGCCATCTTCCCAGACCAGCTGCATGTCGCAGCGTTGTAGCTGCCGTTCGCCAAGGGGTAACTGGCGGGGTTGGCTTTCGCCACAGGTCAGTGAGCCCCGAGCCGCCAGTCGGTTAGGCAATCCATCGCTTCCTTGCCAATGGCGCTCCATCCGGAAGTTGCCAGGGGTGTCCTGTTGCCAGGGCACGAAATCGGACGCTCCCCCGGCCGCGCCATCGAGGGAGCGGTACCGAGTTTCGAGGAGATCCTGCTGCAACCCGGCGGTCGCCTGCAGGCCATCGTGATAGAGCACCAGCATGCCATTATTGCCGGTTGGCCAGTAAGTGGCCGGGCCCGCCACGGCCCCCAACGCGACCAAGCCCTTTCTATCGCCCGTGTCCAGGGACAGCGAGGCATACTCCAGCGATGCAGCACGCTCGGCAACGCTACTGTCACTGGTCGCCCAGCCGGTTAGAGCGTCGCCGAGCGGCGTGACGCCGCCACTGGCACAACCCGAAAGAAACAGAACCATCACTGCCAGGTTCAATCCTTTGCCAACATGGTTAGCTACTCCCCGGCATGATGAGCGTGGCAGCAAGGGGCGTGAAAGGCGTGGCGTCGGCATTAATTACCCCGAAATCAGTTGGTTCCAGTGGTGCCAGTCGTACCGGTGGTGCCTGTACCGCCAGCGCCACCTCCCGACACCATTGAGACCGCAATGCCGATACCGATGAAAGCACCACCAGCAACCAGCTGGGCCTGAGATAGTCCCGTTGCCTGGGCGAGGCCTGCGAAACCCCCAGGTCCGCCTGAATCTGCTGCAGCAGCGCCACCGCCAGCAGCTCCTGAACTCGCTGCGGCTCCAGTACCGTCCGCACCTTGTGCCATGGCCATGGGGCTGGTCAGCATGCCGGCAATGGCCAGCAGGGCAACGTGCTTCTTGATCATCATGGGATCCCTCCTCATTTGGGGGTGGTGGTCACGTACGGCTCATGACCTGACGAGTAAGCGTAACGCTTTGTGTCTCTTCCGCATAGAGCCTGAACAACCCGCAGGGCGCACCCGCTGAGCGCGACATATCTTCTCGAGACCCTAATGCCGCCAGGACGACATTCGTGTAAGAGATTGATGAGAGGTTCAAAAAAGTCTCCCTCCAGCCACTATTCCGCCTTATCTGGTGCTTATCCGATAGAGCGCCAATGCCCTAGGAAGCAGAAGCCTCTCATGACAATCAATGGATAACGTCACTCTAGCATGCTTGTGGTCATCATGAGTGGCCAACACGAAGTTGACATAAAAAAGTATTATATATTTCAGCAATGTTTCAAGTTATAGCCAGACGCGAAGAGCGAGGCCCTGTGCCATAATTACCTTGAGTTACACTTCGTAACCCTGTATTTCTTTACATTTTCCAGCCAGAGGCCATCGCGCATGCGCCCATCACGCCACCTCTCTCCCTTGGCGACCCTGTTGGGCGCCGTCCTGCTCACCGGCTGCTCCATGGCTCCTGGCGGCCATATTGACTACAGCGCCGAGACCGAAGCTGTTCCACTCGACGGCCTGGTCGATATTCAGCCGATCACCCCTGCATTGGTCGCTACCTACCGTGAGACCGTCAGTCAGGCTCGTCCCATGAGCCCAGAGTTGCGTGAGAGGCTGGAGAACTACGAATACCTGGTAGGGCCGGGAGATGTGCTGAGCATCATCGTCTACGACCACCCGGAACTGACCATCCCGGCAGGCGGCGAGCGGAGTGCGGCAGAAGCCGGCCATGAGGTGCGCCGCGACGGAACTATCTTCTATCCCTACATCGGTCGCGTCCAGGTCGCCGGTCGCAGTCTCGGGCAGATCCGCGACGACTTGGCTCGCCGGTTGTCTGCCTATATCACCGAGCCCCAAATCGACGTGCGCATGGCTGCTTTCAACTCCAAGAAGGTCTATATCAGCGGTGCAGTGGAGAACCCCGGAACGTTGCCGATTACCAGTGTACCGATGACCCTGGTCGACGCCCTCAGTCAGGTCGGCGGCGCCCAGGAAAATGCCAACTGGCACGAGGTGATCCTTACCCGCAATGGCCAGGAAGAACGGCTATCCCTCTATGCGCTGCTGCGCCAGGGGGATCATCGCCAGAATCGGTTGCTTCGTGACGGTGACGTGGTGCACGTACCCAGTGCCGAGAACCAGAGTGTGGCGGTGATGGGGCAGGTGGGCCGTCCCGGCAACATGATGTTGGGTAACGAGCGGTTATCGCTGACCGACGCCATCGCGCGGGCAGGCGGGGTGAACGAAGCAACCGCCGAGCCGTCGGGCATCTTCGTGATCCGCGGGCACGACGCAGGCAGCGAAAAACTAGCCACCGTTTATCAGCTCGATATCAGCAACGCGACCGCCTTCACCATGGGCAGCGATTTCCAGCTGCAGCCACAGGACGTTGTCTACGTGACCACCGCGCCGTTGGCGCGGTGGAATCGTGTGATCAGTCTGTTGCTGCCTTCGCTGGTGCTTCCCGGCAATGTGGCGGAAAGCGCCACCGACGTCAGCAATCTGTGATCCAGTGGAAGAAGATGAGACATGAATACGAAAACAATCACTCAATCTACTCGTGACGAACTCGATATCGGTCGTCTTATCGGTCTTTTGCTCGATCATAAGTGGCTGATTATTTGCAGCACCCTGCTGTTCACTGCGGCGGGGGGCATCTACGCTACCCTTGCTACGCCGATCTATCAGGGTGATGCCCTGGTGCAAGTCGAACGCCGCTCCTCGGTCAGCCCATTGGGAGATCTGGCCAATGTCATGGGCACGGGGGAAACCACTGGCAGCCCAACCGCTGCCGAGGTCCAGATCCTGCAATCTCGCATGGTGCTGGGTCAGGTCGTTGACCGAGTCGAGCTGGATACCGTGGTACAGCCTAAACGTCCTCCACTGGTCGGCAGTTTCATAGCGCGTCATCAGATTCAACGTCCCGAGTTCCTCACCGGCCGTCTGGACCTTGCCGAATGGCTGCCCCGAAGCATCGAACTGCCTGAGTTCGTCCAGCAAAGCACAGCATTGCCGGAAGCGCTTAAAGGCAGCATTGCCGTCCCCGACATCTTGAAGGCGGAACTCTCGTTTCCAGGTTTTCTGCAGGGGCGGTCATTGGTGTGGGGGGGAGAATTCTTGCGCCTGGGCGTTTTCGAGGTAGACGATTCCCTCCGCGGCCAGCCCCTGATGGTCACTGCAGGGCAGGGCGGTACCTATACGCTCACCCACATCCCCCAGGATGAGCCCCCCCGCGAGCTTGGCCAAGGTCGAGTGGGGGAACTTGCCCGTTTCGCCAACGGTGACATCGAACTGCGCCTGGCCGAGCTGCAAGCCGCTGAAGGCGCTGAATTCATCCTGACGAAGCATACCCGGCCTGCCGCCATCAAACGCCTGGCCGGTCGCCTGAGCGTGGCCGAGGTGGGAGGGGGGCGCAACGCCGGTACCGGCATGCTGCGCCTCACTCTCACCGGCCCCGACCGAGAGGAGATCCGTCGCTCGCTGGACGCCGTCGCCGAGACCTTCCTGACCCAGAACGTCCAGCGCCAGTCCGCCGAGGCCGAGCAGAGCCTGGCCTTCCTCGAGGAGCAAGCCCCCCAGTTGCGTGACCAGCTGGCTGCCGCCGAAGACAACCTCAACGAATACCGCGTCGAACAGGACAGCGTCGACCTCAGCGCCGAGGCCCAGGCCACCATCCAGCAGTTCATCGAGCTCGAGAGCCAGATCAACGAGCTGGAATTCCAGGAAGCCGAGCTCGCCCAGCGCTATACCCCGAGCCACCCGACCTACCAGTCGCTGCTGCGCCAGAAGCGGCAACTCGAGGAGCGCCGCGCCGAGCTGAACGAACGCGTCGATGCGCTGCCTGCCGCCCAGCAGGAAGTGATACGTCGCACTCGCGATGTCGAGGTCACCCAGGCCATCTACGTCAACGTGCTCAACAAGATGCAGGAGATGGAGGTAGCCCGTGCCGGCACCGTCGGCAACGTGCGCATCATCGACGAGGCCCTGGTCGCTGGCATGCCTATCACCCCCAGAAAGCCGCTGGCCGTGGTGGTTGCCACCCTGCTCGGTGGCATGCTGGCGGTGGGCATCGTGCTGGTACGTAGCCTGTTCAACCGCGGTGTCGAGGCCCCTGAACAGCTCGAGGACGCCGGCCTGCCGGTCTACGCCACGGTACCGCTCTCCGACGAACAGAAGAAACTCGTCAAGCGCATCAAGCACCGCCGCGACCGCCACGCCAGCGAGGTTGTCAGTGGCGTGCTCGCCGATCGCGCCCCCGCCGACACCTCGGTGGAGGCACTGCGTGGGCTGCGCACCAGCCTGCACTTCGCCATGCTCGAGGCCAGTGACAACCGGCTGATGATCACCGGCCCCAGCCCCGGCATTGGCAAGAGCTTCATCGCCATCAACCTGGCGGGAGTGTGTGCCCTGGCCGGGCAGAAGGTGTTGGTGGTCGACGCCGACATGCGTAAGGGACATCTCCACCACGCCTTCAAGGTGAGCAGCAACGACGGGCTTTCAGAACTGCTCGGCGGCCAGCTACCGCTGGATGAGGTGATCCGTGCCAGCGGCATTGACGGGCTGGACTACGTGACCCGCGGCACCGCACCGCCCAACCCTTCGGAGCTGCTGATGACCGCCGGCTTCAGCCGCTTCCTCGAGGAAGCGGGGCAGCGCTACGACCTGGTGATCATCGACACCCCGCCGGTGCTCGCCGTCACCGACGCCGCCGTGGTCGGCGCCCAGTGCGGCACCACGCTCTTGGTGGCACGCTTCCAGGTCAACCCGCTGCGCGAGATGCAGATCGCCACGCGTCGATTGGAGAGTGCTGGGGTGACGGTGAAAGGCGCGATCCTCAACGCCATGGAGCGCAAGGCGGCAGCTAGTTATGGCTATGGATACTACCAGTATTCCTATAGTTAATTGGTCTTGCTGCGAATGATCAGAAACGAGATAAAAAAGTAAAGTTCAGCGGTAAAGCGTCCGGTTCTTGCCGTTTCTTCTAATCATCAAGGTGAAGTCCATGGCCAAGAAGCCGAACAACGAGACAGACCTGTCGCGCATTCTCGCGGTCTGCAAGGGATCCTTCCTGATGGTCGGGTTTTTTAGCCTGTTCATCAATCTTCTCATGTTGGTGCCGCCCCTTTATATGCTGCAGGTATATGACAGGGTCGTCACCACGGGAAGCAAGGAAACGCTGCTGATGCTGACCATGGTCGTGGTGTTCCTGTTCCTGGTGATGGGGGGGCTGGAACTGGTGCGATCGCGGATCCTGGTCAGGGTCGGCAATCGGCTGGATGTCTTGATCAACCAGCGCCTCTACGGCGCCATGTTCAAGAAGACGCTGACCATGGCCGGTCCGCCCTCGGCACAACCTCTCAGCGATCTAACCAACATTCGCCAATTCTTGACCGGCAACGGCCTGTTCGCCTTCTTCGATGCGCCCTGGGTTCCGATCTACCTGGGGGTGCTATTCCTCTTCCATCCATGGTTGGGGTTCTTCGCGACCGGGGCCGGCATCGTTCTGCTGGGACTGGCCGTCGCCAACGAGATGCTGACCCGCCAGCTGCTCGCCGTGGCCAACAGCGAGCACATCAAGTCACAGGACCTGGCCAACAGCAATCTGCGCAACGCCGAGGTGCTGCACGCCATGGGCATGCTCCCCAACATCATGGGGCGCTGGGCGGCCAAGCATCACGAATACCTGGTGCACCAGTCGCAGGCCAGTGACCGTGCCGGGGTGCTGACGAACCTCTCCAAGATGCTGAGGCTGATGTTCCAGTCGCTGATCCTGGGGCTGGGCGCCTACCTCGTGCTGCTTGGTGATCTGACGCCGGGCATGATGATCGCCGGTTCGATCTTGATGGGGCGCGCCCTGGCGCCGATCGATCAGATGATCGGCGGCTGGAAGGGCTTCGTCAGCGCGCGGGGCGCCTATCATCGGCTCGATGAGCTGCTCAACAAGGTGCCGGCCGACGAAGAGAGCATGGAACTGCCGGCACCGCAAGGCGGCATCTCGGTCGAGAACGTCTCGGCCATGCCTCCCGGGGAGCGTATCCAGACCCTGCTCGGCATCCACTTCGCGGTCGCCAAGGGAGAGCACATCGGCATCGTCGGCCCCAGTGCCTCGGGGAAATCGACCCTCGCCCGGGTACTGCTGGGTGTCTGGCCGACCTTCACCGGCAAGGTGCGCCTCGATGGCGCAGATGTGAGTCGCTGGAACCGCAACGAGCTGGGGCCCCATATCGGCTATCTGCCGCAGGACATCGAGCTCTTCGACGGGAGTATCAGCGAGAACATCGCCCGCTTCGGTGAACTCGATCCCCACGCTGTGGTAGAGGCCGCCAGGAAAGCCGGCGTCCACGAAATGATCCTGCGCATGCCCGAAGGCTACGACACCCATATCACCGGCAACGGGTCGCTCTCGGGGGGCCAGCGTCAGCGTATCGGCCTCGCGCGGGCCCTATACGGGCAGCCGGTGCTGGTGGTCCTCGACGAGCCCAATGCCAACCTCGATGCGGCGGGCGAACAGGCCTTGGCAAAGAGTCTGCAGCGGCTCAAGAAAGAGGGAACGACCCTGTTCGTCATCAGCCATCGGCCGGCGATCCTGCAAGGCGTCGACAAGATCCTGATGCTCAAGGAGGGGCAGATGAGCAAGTTCGGCCCCATCGAGGAAGTATTGCCCCAGCTGGTCAAGCCGGCACCCGGCCAGACTGCCCGGGGCGGCACGATCAGAAGTGCCGGGGGCGGCTTGGCGCACGTCAAGCCTGCTGCCACGAACAGCCCCGCCCCACAGGACGGCGGCGAGAAGTAGAGGCGGAGAGAGCTGATGCCTGACAAGACAAGTGCAATCGAGAGTCAAGGCCCCGAGGCGGCAACACCCGAAAGGCTGCCGGTCGCCGACAAGGGCAGTCGTCGCCTGGGCATGGCGATCCTGCTGGTCGCCTTCGGTGGGTTCGGCGGCTGGGCGCTATCAGCCAACCTGGCCGTGGCCGTGGTGGCGCCCGGTTCGGTATCGGTGGAGTCCTTCAAGAAGACCCTGCAGCACCTCGAAGGCGGCATCGTCCAGCAGATCCTGGTGGAGGATGGCCAACGGGTCTCCGCCGGCGAGACGCTGCTGGTCATCGATGACACGAAGGTGCGTGCCGAACTGCAGATGGCCCGTTCCGAGCATGCGATCGCCCGTGCCAGCGAGATTCGCCTGCTGGCAGAGCAGTCCGGACAAGAGTCGCTGGCATTTCCCGATGACCTCACCGACACCGGTTCGTCGCGTGTGGAAGAAGTGATTCGCGTCCAGCGCCGGCTGTTTGAGTCACGCAAAGAATCGCTGCAGAGCGCACTCTCCTCGCACGACGAGCAGGTCGTGCAGATGCAAGAGCAGATCGAAGGGCTCGAGGAGCGCACGCAGATCGCTCGCCGCCATATTCGCTCCCTGGGTGGCGAAGCCGCGGATTATCGCTCGCTGTTCAAGGAGGGGCTGGGCAACAACCAGCGCATGCGAGAGCTGGAGCGTCAGATCCTGCAGTTCGAAAGCGAGATCGCCCAGAACCGTTCCGAAGCCGCCAGCCTGAGATCCAGGATCAGCGAAAACCGGCTCGAGAAGGAAATTCGGATCCAGGAATTTCAGCAGGAGGTGGGCGAGCGGCTGCGCGAGGTACAGGCGCAAGTCGTGGATGCCGAAGAGCGCATCATCGCCCTTCAGGACCAGTCCCGGCGAACCCATGTTACCGCACCGGTAGACGGCACCGTGGTGGGGCTGCAGGTGCATACCATCGGTGCGGTCGCAAAACCCGGAGACCCACTGCTGGATCTGGTGCCAGCCGGAGACGGTTTCGTGGTCGAAGCCCGCGTGCCGGATCGCGATATCGACAATATCTTCGTCGGCCAGCCAGCCGAGATTCGCTTCAGCGCCTTCAATCAGCGCTTATCCAACGTCATCGATGGCGAGGTCGTGCATGTATCGGCGGATAGCTTCGAGGACGAAGCCACCCGAACCCATTACTACAAGGCCAGAGTGCGTGTCACCGACCGGGGGCAGGAAGACATGAACGAGAACATGCAACTGCTGGCCGGCATGCCCGCCGAGGTGATGATTCGTACCGGCCAGCGCACCTTCGCCAGCTACATAGCCAAGCCGATCAATGACATCTTGGCGCGCGCCATCAGGGAGGATTGATGATCAGGGCATCTTTCACAATGAGACGCGTTTCGAAGAAGAAGACATTGTTGGTGCTGACGCTGTGGATGATGTACAGCGGGGCGGCCGTTCAGGCCATGGCAAGCGATATCGGGGAGTCCACATGGAGGCGCTCCGCGCTATCCGAGGAGGTGCCGCCGGGTCGCCCCGGCGACCTGCCGTCACTGCCGCATCTCCTCTCGCTGGCGCTGAAGAACGATAGTCAGCTGGCCCGTCAGCGCTACCGGATGCAGGCAACCCGCCAGGAGATTCCCAAGGCCACCGCCGGATTGAAACCCCAGGTAAGTGCCAATATCGGGTACTCCTATCAGCAGGCCGACAATATCTATACCGACAATCCCGAGCGTTACCCCGATGAGGTCTACGACGATCGCGTCTCCGGGGTCACCGATGACACCTACTGGCAGGTGGAGCTGTCTCAGCCGCTGTTCAACCTGGAACGCTGGAAAGGGATAGACCGCGCGCGAGAAGAAGTCGATGCCGCCCTGTTGGAGGTCGCGGTAACGGAGCGGGACCTGGCGCTGGAGGTGGTCTCCGCCTACCTCGATGCCTATCTGGCGTCGAGCAAGAAGGGGCTGCTGGAAGCCAAGGAGGAATCCCTGGCCTTGCAGCGGCGCCAGTCCCAGCGTGCCTACGAGCTCGGGCTGGGCGACCGGATCAACGTCATGGAAGCCCAGGCCCGCCTCGATCAGACGGTAGCGGATCAGGTCGAGGCCGAGAACGAGCTGGATAACGCCCTGAGTGACCTTCAGCGCTTGACGGGCCGGCTGGCGGACTTTTCCGGCATGGCGCTGGGCGATCTGGAGTCGGTCGAGCTGGACCGACAGCACCACGCCCAGCGCCAGAGGTGGCTGGAAAGAGCCGACGACAACGTCCAGGTGCTGCTTGCCCGGCAGCAGTACGAGGTGGCTCGCCGCGACACCGAGGTGCGCCGGGCCAGTCGCTATCCCCAGCTCAATCTCAACCTCAGCTACGGCGACCGACGCAGCTCGGACGAGTTGCGCCGCAGCCGGGACCTGACCGCGAGTGTCGAACTCAGTGCCGATCTGTATCGCGGAGGCTACACCACGGCGAATATCCGCCAGGGAGAGCTGACCAACCTCGCGGGGCGCGAAGCCGTGTTCAACGAGTCGCGCCTCGCCACGGTCGAGATCCAGAGGCGCCTGAGAAACCTGGAAGGGGGGTTCCGTCGCCTCGATGCCTTGTCGCGTTCCATCGAGTCCAGTGGCCTCTTCCTGCAAGCGGCCATCCTCGGCGAGGACCTGGGGCTGCGCGACCTGGTCGATGTCATCGATGCGCGTGCCGAGCTGTATGACCTGCGGATCAGGTTCGTCGAGGTCATTTGCCAGCATATCGCCGACAGGCTCAACCTCGAGGCGGCGGTGGGCGATCTGGATACCGCCGACCTGTTCGACGCCATGTCCTTGTTACAACGCATCACGACCAGCAAGGCGGATGACGTCCGAAGGACGGCGGGGACTCCATCGCTTTCCGATATCAAGGACGTATATGCCTCACCCTGAAGCCGTCGTGAGTAATGAAGAATCTAGTTCTTTAACTATCAGTAAAGACGGCTTTTTTGTGGATATTAACGTCAAGCCTCTAAGAGCCACACAGTAGTCTTCTTGCCATTTAAGCATTGGACTATATTTCATTATGGTAACCAAGTATTTCTGTTGGTAACAAGCTATTGTATTGGGCTAGATTAAAGGACACGGGAGGCAATCAACGGAATGCAATGTCGTGGATTCGCAAGTGCTTTTCGTAGCGGTATTTGTGGCTGAATAAGTTCTGGCATGGTCAGATTAAGCTCTGATGTGGCCGCATAGAGTGCAGCATTCTGGTCAAGGGTCTTGAAGACACATCTCACCGGAAAGCTCACAGAGAAGATTAAAGGGTAATGGGAAACTGGGTGTCGATTTAACGATTCGGCACATCGTGGGTATTGGATTCATGGCGTGGGGGCGCAGTAACAATGGTTACCGATAATTTTTCCAAGAGCAGTCTTGATTTGAACGGCAAGGTGACCTTGTCACAGCCCACCTCCCTGGATTGGGGGCCTGACGGGCGGCTGTACGTCACGGAAGTCACGGGTAGCGTCAAGGTGTTGACGGTCGCCTTCGGTGATGTCGATCCGAACGACGGCGAGAACATCAACTCCTTCTATGTCACCGAGGCCGAGACGCTCAGCCAGGTCAAGGATATTCCCAACTTCAACGATGACGGCTCACCCAACACGGGCAACAACCGGCAGGTCACCGGCATTTCGGTCGTTCAGCAGTACGCCGCTGATGGTACCCCCGTAATCATCGACGGCAAGCCGGCGGTATCGGTCTATGTTACCTCCAGCGACAGCCGCATGGGTGCTGGCGGTGATGGTGCCGACAGCGGGCTGGACACCAATTCCGGCGTGATCACACGTATCGATCAGACCGAAACCGGTTGGGAGGCCATCGATCTGGTGCGCGGCCTGGCACGCTCCGAGGAGAACCACGCCCTCAATGGCCTCGAGGTGGTACAGGAGGTCGACGAGAACGGTAATCTGGTCAGCGAACGCATGATCGTCGCTAGTGGTGGGAATGCCAATAGCGGCGCGCCGTCGAACAACTTCGCCGGTCAGCAGGAGACCGCCTATAGCGCGGCGATCCTGGAGGTCGACCTCGACCAGCTCAACGGCATGCCAGTGCTCACCGATACCTCGTCGGGGCGACAGTACATCTACGATGTTCCCACCCTGGATGATCCCACTCGACCGGGTAATCCCGACGAGAATGACCCCTTCGGCGGCAACGATAGCCTCAATGCCGGCAAGATCGATCCCGATGGTCCGGTGCAGATCTACTCCGCGGGCTACCGCAACTCCTACGACGTCGAAGTGACCGAAGACGGCCGGGTCTGGACCTACGATAACGGCGCCAACGACAGCTGGGGCGGTCGACCCATCGGTGAGGCAGGCGATGATGGGGGCAACCAGGATTTCGCGCAACTTGCCAACTATATCGCCACCAACCTCAACAATGGCGATATCAATACTGGGGATCCCATCAACCTCGAGAACTGGAGCCCCAAGAACTACGACCAGTTCCACGAGATCACCCGCTCCGATGACCTCTCCGGGCGTGAGCTCTCGGCCGGCCAGGGCGGGGCACAAACCTACCAGTGGCAAGATCCGGACAGTGGCGAGACCCTCACCCTGGTCTACGGCGGCCACCCCAACCCCACGCGCGCCAGTGGCGGGCAGTCGGGCATGCTCTTCACCCCCAAGGATGGGGTCGAAGACGCCTACCTGTTGCTGTCGAATGTTGTCGATCCAGATACCGGAACCAGTGATTTCGATGACGTCTTCGACTGGATGGAACAGGTAGAGATCGACTACGACACGGTAGATACGGGCGACCTCACCAGCCGCTTGATCGGCGTCACCCCGGGAGAGCACTACTACATTACCGATGCCGGAAATGCATACCTGACCAGCAACTATGACGAGCAGCCCACCGAGATCAATGGCGAAACGGTCCTTGGCGACAGCGGCATGCCGATCGACTTTCACGAGGTCGTCGCTACGCTCAACCCCATCGAAGGCGACTACCGCGAGGGCGGCTATACCGACGGTGCGCTCGATTCCGGCAAGGGCTCGATCAATGGCCTGACCGAATACACCTCGACGATTCTCGACGACCCGGACAGCGGCGTGAAGATGTCGGGAGCGATCCTGGCCGCCGTCCTCAACCAGGGCAGTCTGGTGGCCATGGGGCGCGACGAGAACGGGGTCATGCAAACCAGCGTGGGCGGTAGCGGACAGACCCTCGCTGACGATCGCACCATCATCGATGTCAACGGCGCCCCGTTGGGCCTGACCTCCATCGGTGACGACCTGGGGCCCCATGGTGGTGAAACGGCCTTCCAGGGCTCCATCTGGACCACGGTGTTCAAGCAGAACGGGCCCTTCATCGAGATCCTGCAGCCCAACAACGGGGCGGTGCCGCTGGCCGGCAGCGAGGCCTCTGATCCCACCGATCAGGACATGGATGGCATCGACCATATCCATGACCCCTTCGAATTCAGCGAAGACAACGGCTTCGACCTCGCCGCCGGCGAGCGGGTCTTTCTCGACTTCCAGCCCACGGGTAGCCCCTACCCGGGCACCATCCTCGATACCGGCCTGATGGGGGCGGCCCTGGATGGCATGACGCCCAATCGCGATGCCAAGACCGCAGAGGAAGGCTTCAGCGAAGATCAACAGGAAGACGGCCTCTACGACCTTGGGGGCAACATCATCCCCGGCGGCAATGCGCCCATCTTCCAGATCAAGAAGGTGGTCGGTGGCAGCGTAGTCGGCACCGGTAATACCGCACGCGATGCCATGCACGTGGGCATCAAGCCGGCGCAGGACGTCGAGCGCCTGGTGATGTCTTCCAAGATCAAGAACTGGGTCCCCTCGGTCACCGGAGGCATCAAGCAGGGGCAGTTGACCGGTATCATGCTGGGTGATGGCACCCAGGCCAACTTTCTGCGCTTCATGTTCGGCGCCGTCATGGTCAACGGTTCGCTCATGCCGGGCTTCGAGGTCGGTTACGAACTCGACGACGCAAACTACACCACCCTGGCAACTGTCGGCGTGCCGGATCTGAACACCACCGATGTTTCTCTCCTCGATCTGAATCTCGAGGTCGATATCGAGAACGGCTTCGCGGTGAAGGCCAGCTACCAACTCGACACCCAGAGCCAGGCTACCGAACTGGATCTGGGAGGCTTCAGCCTGCCCCCCGGGGTGCTGCAGGATATCCTCACCGGCAACCACACCATCACCGATGGAGGTATCACGGTGCCCTCCGGGGCGGCGGTGGGCTTTCTCGCCGAGACCACGCCCGAGGATGCCGCCAGCGAGGATGGCCTGTCGGGGGTCGACTTCTTTAATCTCAATGTCGAGGCGATCGGCAACGAGATCGAGGCGACCACCGGGGAAGAAGTGGGTGCCGAGGGCACCGACGGCATCGATACGATCCTCTATACCGGCACCGATACCAACCTGGCACCGCTGGACCAGAGCGTAGAGAACTTCGATGGTAGCGGATCCAGTGCCGACTTCCACGTCACCGGTCATGGTGGCGACAACATCTTCATCGCCGGTTCGGGTAACAACACCTTTACCGGTGGCGGCGGCGCCGACAGTATCCGCGGCACCTTCGAGACCATCGATGGCAGCGTGATCACCGATTTCCTCCAGGACGATCACCTGCTGATCCTCGAGAGTTTCCTGTCGGCCAACGACGTCAGTTATAGCTCCAGCGGGGGCGCCTTGATCCTGACGTTCACCGACTCAAATACTGGCGAAACGTCGTCGGTCAGCTTCACGGGGCCCCAGTTCGAAGACTTCGATCCCAATGAAGGCCCCTCCGTATTCGAGTTCGAGCAGACTCCGTTCGGAACTCAGGTCACCTACAGCCTTGAGACGGTCGTCTATCGGGTAAATGCCGGTGGCGGTACCGTAGCGGCCCTGGACGGCGATCTGGATTGGGAAGGGGATACCAATTCAGACTTCGCGTATCTGCAAGGCAATACCACGCAAACCTATAGCGATTCCTTGACAGATGAAGAAACCGAGATAGATTTGACCCAGTTCGATGCCGACGTGGTGCCGTGGCAGGTTTTTGCTCAGGAACGCTATGACGGAAGCGCCGCCGAACCCAAGATCGAATACGCCTTTCCGGTTATCGCCGGTGAGACCTACTCGGTCACGCTCTATTACACCGAGAACTGGAGCGGCATTTTCAATTACACTGGCGATCGCATCTTCGATGTCGAGGTTGAAGGCGCGGTGCCGGGTGTGTTCAACGACATCAACCCCCTTCAGGAGGCGAAGGATATCCTCGGCCCTGACGCCACCAATGCGGAGCTGCTGGGGTTCGGATTGTCACGTACCTACACCTTCACCGCGAATGACGACACCCTCAACCTGGCCTTCAATCACGGCGACCAAAATCCCAAGATCAACGCTATCGAAATCAATCAGATCGGTGCTGATTCCGGGGTTCCTGACAGCGAGTCGCCGGTAGTCCAGTCGATTACCGTCGAGGACCCTCTGGACAACGATAGTCCGATCCTTGCCACGGTGGTCATTAACGACAATGTCGAGGTCGATATCGGCACCGTCGAAGGCGATGAGCTGATCATCACCGGCATCGAGCCGGCAACGGTGTCACTGTCGTCTATCGTGGTCAGCAATGGCGGCAAGACCGCCACGGTCCAGTACCAGCTCACCCCTCCCTCCGACACCAACGCCTGGGAGAGCGGTACCTATTCGGTGGGTGTGGCCGAGGGTAGCTACCTGGACACATCCGGCAATGGCGTCGCGGCCTTCGAGACGGACTTCACCATCGGTGACGAGGGCGGTATCGCTACCCTCTTCGAGCTGGACTTCGAGACCGCGGGGGAGCCGCTGGATGAAGGTGGCTTCGATGACGTATTGGGCGGCGTGAACGACGGGTCGGTAGTCACCACTATTGAGGGAGGCGACCTGGTCGTCAACACCTCCGACGGCGACATCATCAATGGCAACAGCGCCAACGACTTTGTCAAGTTCGTGGATCTCAGCGACGAGTCCCTGAATGAGTTGACCATCAGCTCGCGCTTCACCAACGGCTTCCCGGCGGCGCTTACGGATCAGGGCTTGTCGCCTGACACCATTCCCAACTATGCGCAACAGGGGATTGTGTTCGGACTGGGCAGCCAGGGCGAGAATGAGCTGGTCAAGCTGGTGCTTTCGGGAAACAGCGGAAACATCGTCCAGATCTGGTCTAACCCCGATGCCAGTGGCGGTATCGACACCCCCTATGCGCTCGGCGACATGCTCAACGATACCAGCCTCGGCTTGCAGGATATCGCCGAGGTCGAGATGTCGATGGTCATCGACAAGGCGGCGGGTACGGTGACGCCCATCGTCACCCTATACGCTGACTCGGGTGCCGTGCTCGGCGGTCTGCGGGCGACCGCAACTCCAGGCTTCGTCACAGCCCAGGCGGAGACTCTGCCGACGCCGGTGCTCGATAACCTGTTAGACGCAGCGGCAAACACCGCAGTGGGGGTCACCTCCAACGATTTTGGGGTGTTGGACTCCTTCGAGGCACGCTGGGCAGACCTTCGAGTAACGTCGCCCGACGGTGCTTCGGAGGATGCCACCCTGATCGGCATCGATGACGCCCCGACGGTGACCGAGAGTGGCGACAGCGGTACCACCACGCTGGCCTTTGCGCTGACCGCCGAGAACACGGTGGATACCACGCTGGACATCCTCTACTCGGTGGATGGCGGTACCACCCAGACCCAGGCCGTGGCATTCAGCGGTAACGTCGGCATGCTGGCCATCGAGGTCCCCAACGACGATGTCGATAACGGCCCCGATACGGTCGAGGTGAGCCTGGTCGGCGTCAACGACGACCAGTACGCCATCGATCCGGCGGCCACCACCGCCAGCGGCACCGTGGCGGAGGACGATGCGCCGGCCAGCGACGTGATCGGGGAGAGTGGGGTGACCAGCCTCACCCAGGCGAGCAGCGGCGACTGGACCAGCGTGACGTTCAGCGAGGCGCTGGTGAACCCCGCGGTGGTGATGGGGCCGCTCACCACCAACGACGGCGAGCCGGCGACGGTGCGTGTCCGCAATGTGACGGACAGCGGTTTCGAGTTCCAGATCGACGAGTGGGACTACCTGGACGGCGTCCATGGCCAGGAAACGATCAGCTGGCTGGCGATCAATAGCGGCACCCACACGTTGCCCAATGGGCAGACGATTGCCGCCGGAAAGGGAGCGGCCGATGGCACGGCGACGGCGTTCACGTATGGCACGGCTTTCGCCGAGGCCCCGGTCGTCCTGGCGCAGGCCACCAGCACCAACGGCAGCGCGTCGGTCACCGATCGAATCGATGGCGTCACCGCCAGCGGCTTCAACCTGCGCCTGCAGCACGAGGAGGGGGCCTCGTCAGCCCCCGCCAGCGAAGCCGTGGACTGGATCGCCGTCAGCGCAGGCGGTGGCACGGCGGGCGGCCTGCTGGCCGGGCGCACCGGTGATCAGGTCACCCACCAGGACTTCGCGATCGACTTCGGCGGCAGTTTCGCGGAGCTGGCCTTCTTCGCCGACATGCAGACCTTCGATGGTCCGGACTCGGCCACGGTACGTGCCAGGGCCATCGGTGCCGAGGGGGCGACGATCTTTGTGGAGGAGGAGCAGTCGGCGGACAGCGAGCTGACCCATACTCACGAAGATGTCGGCTATGTGGGGCTTAATGCCGGGGTGATCACCGGTAGCGAGGGCGTATCGACGCCCACCCTGATCGGCATCGATGACGCCCCGACGGTGACCGAGAGTGGTGACAGCGGCACCACCACGCTGGCCTTTGCGCTGACCGCCGAGGACACGGTCGATGCCACGCTGGACATCCTCTACTCGGTGGACGGCGGCGCCACCCAGACCCAGGCCGTGACGTTCAGCGGTAATGTCGGCACGCTGGCCATCGAGGTCCCCAACGACGATGTCGATAACGGCCCCGATACGGTCGAGGTGAGCCTGGTCGGCGTCAACGACGACCAGTACGCCATCGATCCGGCGGCCACCACCGCCAGCGGCACCGTGGCGGAGGACGATGCCCCGGCCAGCGACGTGATCGGGGAGAGTGGGGTGACCAGCCTCACCCAGGCGAGCAGCGGCGACTGGACCAGCGTGACGTTCAGCGAGGCGCTGGTGAACCCCGCGGTGGTGATGGGGCCGCTCACCACCAACGACGGCGAGCCGGCGACGGTGCGTGTCCGCAATGTGACGGACAGCGGTTTCGAGTTCCAGATCGACGAGTGGGACTACCTGGACGGCGTCCATGGCCAGGAAACGATCAGCTGGCTGGCGATCAATAGCGGCACCCACACGTTGCCCAGTGGGCAGACGATTGCCGCCGGAAAGGGAGCGGCCGATGGCACGGCGACGGCGTTCACGTATGGCACGGCTTTCGCCGAGGCCCCGGTCGTCCTGGCGCAGGCCACCAGCACCAACGGCAGCGCGGCGGTCACCGATCGAATCGATGGCGTCACCACCAGCGGCTTCAACCTGCGCCTGCAGCACGAGGAGGGGGCCTCGTCAGCCCCGGTCAGCGAAGCCGTGGACTGGATCGCCGTCAGCGAAGGCGGTGGCACGGCGGGCGGCCTGCTGGCCGGGCGCACCGGTGATCAGGTCACCCACCAGGACTTCGCGATCGACTTCGGCGGCAGTTTCGCGGAGCTGGCCTTCTTCGCCGACATGCAGACCTTCGATGGTCCGGACTCGGCCACGGTACGTGCCAGGGCCATCGGTGCCGAGGGGGCGACGATCTTTGTGGAGGAGGAGCAGTCGGCGGACAGCGAGCTGACCCATACTCACGAAGATGTCGGCTATGTGGGGCTTAATGCCGGGGTGATCACCGGTAGCGAGGGCGTATCGACGCCCACCCTGATCGGCATCGATGACGCCCCGACGGTGACCGAGAGTGGTGACAGCGGCACCACCACGCTGGCCTTTGCGCTGACCGCCGAGGACACGGTCGATGCCACGCTGGATATCGTCTATTCGGTGGACGGCGGCGCCACCACCCAGACCCAGGTCGTGGCATTCAGCGGTAATGTCGGCACGCTGCAAGTGAATGTCGTCAATGATGACATCGACAACGGCCCCGATACGGTCGAGGTGACCCTGGTCGGCATCAACGACGTCCAGTATGACAGCGATCCCGCTGCCGACACGGCCAGCGGTAGCGTCAGTGAGGATGATGGCCCGGCCCCGCTGACCGCGGAGCAGGTCTTTGCGGGGGCTGATCTAGAAGAGTCGGAAACCTACGATGCGTCGATGATTGGGTCCGCCTTGGTGACGATCATGCCGGGTAATGAAAACGTCCAGAGCTCCAATTTCGGCAATGACGCCTTCCAGGTCACCAATACTGGCGACAAGAAGATAGCGGCCGTGTTCTTCGACGTCCGTTCGGCCCTCTATGGCGACAGCGTGTTCGATCCGGATGGCAAGGGGGGAGATACCGCCTTCAAAGCGTGGGACATCAATACCGACGGGGGCACGGGGGCAATCTCGCCGTCAGAGTATGAACACTACTTCCTCCCCGGGGCCGACCCCAACCCAACTGACCCGAACACCAACGGTGGCTATCGCGGTGCCTTGGTCAAGTTCTCCGCTACGGCAGATGGTGGCTTCACGCAGGGCGAGACAGTCGGTTTCAGCGGTGACATGGATCCCAACTCGATTGCCGGCATGGAGAAGAACGGCACACTCGGCGTCGACACCGATTCCGAGCCTGACTGGGATGTCGGTGGCGTCTCCGGGGCGGAGTTGACCGGCTCGCGCGTCTATGTGCAGTTCACCGATGGCAGTATCGCCAGCGCCCAGTTGATGGGTGATGGCAGCCAGGCCGGTTCCCAGGCGCTGGTGAGCGAGGCGAGCCAGAACCTCGTGGCCAGCCTGACCGTGAACGGCGTCAACCCGGGGGGCGTCGGCAATTACGCTAACGAGGTGCCCACCGTTCAGGTTTCCGGGGAACCCGGAGCCTGGGTCCGGGTGGTCATGACCAAGGGGCATCAGCCGGTGGCCAATACCAACGGCAGTCTCGCGGAAATCGTCGATTGGCGCCTCTCCGGCGAGTCCTTTGCCGCAAACAACGCCGCGGAATTCCAGTTTGTCGACGTGCAACTGGATGGCAACGGTACGGCCGACGTATCCGGTCAGTTCACCTACGACAGCTTCCTCAACGGAACTGAGAGCTTCGAGGGTGACGATACCCTACCGCTGGGTTTCATGGCCGCAGTGATCGAGGACCCCAACCTGGCTTCCGGAGGGGTCGCCCTGGGCCCGGTCACCCAGCCGATCTATCTTAGCCATGGAACGGGAGGAGGCAGCGACCCCGCCACGCTGATCGGCATCGATGACGCCCCGACGGTGACCGAGAGTGGCGACAGCGGCACCACCACGCTGGCCTTTGCGCTGACCGCCGACAACACGGTCGATACCACGCTGGACATCCTCTACTCGGTGGATGGCGGTACCACCCAGACCCAGGCCGTGGCATTCAACGGTAACGTCGGCACGCTGGCCATCGAGGTCCCCAACGACGATGTCGATAACGGCCCCGATACGGTCGAGGTGGGCCTGATCGGCGTCAACGACGACCAGTACGACATCAACCCCAATGCCGACTCGGCAAGCGGTATCGTCGAGGAGGACGATGCCTCGGCATCCGAGCCTGGAGTCATCGGGGAAAGCGGCGTTGTGACGCTGACACAGACGGATGCCGATAGCTGGACCAGCGTCAGTTTTAGCGAGCCTCTGGAGGATCCTGCGGTGGTCATGGGGCCGGTTACCTACAACGGTAGTGAGCAGGTCACGGTCCGCCTGCGCAACGTCACCGATACCGGCTTCGAGTTCCAGATCGACGAGTGGGACTCCCTCGACGGGGTGCATATCGAAGAGAGTCTGGGCTGGCTGGCGATCAATAGCGGGGTTCACACCCTGGCTAACGGCCAGACGATTGCCGCCGGCAAGGGGCAGGGAAGCAGCACCGCCGCCGAGATCTCACTGGGCACGGACTTCGGTGCTGCGCCCGTGGTGCTGGCCCAGACCACCAGTGTCAATGAGGCCTCGGCGGTCACGCATCGCATCGATGCGGTCGATGGCGACAGCTTCACTCTAAGGTTGCAGAACGAGGAGGCCGATACCTCGGGACATGGCCTGGAGTCTGTCGACTGGATCGCCATCTCCGAGGGAGGCACCACACTCGATGGCCTGCTGGCCGGACGCACTGGTGATCAAGTGACCTCTTCATCCTTTGATATCCAGTTCGACGGAAGCTTCGACGAGGTGGCATTCTTCGCCGACATGCAGACATTCGATGGAACGGACCCTGCCTCGGTGCGGGCTGCGGCGATCAACGCCGACGGCGCGACTATCTTCATCGAAGAGGAGCAGTCCGCAGACAGCGAGGTAAATCACATCAGCGAAGACGTGGGCTTTGTTGGCCTCAACACCGGGCTGATCACCGCCAGCGAGTCGATGGGGTGAAAGAATGGCCATGACGCCATAGCGCCATAGAAGGAAGAGAGCATCCCCTCAGGCACCTGCCTGCCCCGCCTCGCCGGTGGCAGCAGGTGCTTTTTCGTGGTCGGCGGCGTCGCTTTAGTGAGGCCATGTAACACCCTGCGCCACGCTGTCATCAGCCTGATGTTGTAAGAGATCGCCGACAATCCGCGCCGAGTAGGGCGGCTGGTCTAGGCGCTTCCAATGATGTTCTGTAGTATCCCACCCCGACAGGGCCCACCGTTGCATCCCGGAAATTCAACACGGAAATCAACGCGCAAGCCCCATTCGCCGCTTGACATCGACATTTTCTCGTCATCTGCGACGGGGAAGCTAGCGGCTGCGTCAGTCTTTCATCAGGCCTCGGGGATGCGCCATGACACCCTGGGGCGGTAGCGTGTCTGCACCTGTGCCATACTCACGTTGTATTACGCTTCGTAACCTGAATTATCAATGAGAGGCCGTGCCCTATGCGCCCACCACGCCACCTTTCCCCGCTGACTGCCCTGCTGGGCGTCATGCTGCTGACCGGCTGCTCCATGGCTCCCGGCGGCCATATCGACTATAGCGCCGAGACGGCGCCCATCGATGACCTGGTCGATATCCAGCCGATCACCCCGGGGCTGGTTGCCACCTATCGCCATCAGGTCAGCCAGGCTCGGCCCATGGCCGACGACCTGCGTCAGGCGCTGGATAACTACGAATACCGGGTCGGGCCGGGGGATGTACTCAGCATCATCGTCTACGACCACCCCGAACTGACCATCCCGGCCGGCAGCGAGCGTAGCGCCGCCGAAGCCGGCAACGAGGTGCGCAGTGACGGCACTATCTTCTATCCCTTCATCGGCCGGGTGGACGTGGCCGGACGCACCCTGGAGGAGATCCGCGTCGAACTGGCCCGGCGCCTGGCCGATTACATCACCGAGCCGCAGGTCGACGTGCGCATGGCCGCCTTCAATTCCAAGAAGGTCTACGTCAGCGGTGCGGTGGGCGAGCCCGGCACGCTGCCGATCACGCGCGTACCCATGACGCTGGTCGATGCCCTCAGCCAGGCCGGTGGCGCCCAGGAAGACGCCAACTGGCACGAGGTGATCCTCACCCGCGATGGCCAGGAAGAGCGGCTCTCGCTCTATGCCCTGCTGCGCCAGGGGGACCAGCGCCAGAATCGCCTGCTGCGCGACGGCGACGTGGTTCACGTGCCCAGCGCCGAGAACCAGAGCGTGGCGGTGATGGGGCAGGTGAAGCGGCCCGGCAACCTGCCGCTGGGCAACGAGCGGCTATCGCTGACCGATGCCATCGCCCGGGCCGGCGGGGTGAATGAAGAGAGCGCCGAACCCTCTGGCATCTTCGTGATCCGTGGGCAAGACGAAGGTAGTGACAAGCTGGCCACGGTCTTCCAGCTCGACATCAGCAATGCCACGGCCTTCACCATGGGCAGCGACTTCCAGCTGCAGCCCCAGGACGTGATCTACGTCACCACGGCCCCGGTGGCGCGCTGGAACCGCGTGATCAGCCTGCTGCTGCCCTCGATCAGCCTGCCCGGCACGGTGGCGGAGACCTCCACCGACGTCAGCGACATCTGAGCCCATGTTCCAGCGCATCCTGATCGTCTGTACCGGCAATATCTGCCGCAGCCCGGTGGCCGAGGCCATGCTACGCCGCCACTTGCCGGAGCGTGAGATCGCCTCCGCCGGGCTCGGTGCCCTGGAGGGGCGGGGCGTAGCCCCCCAGGCCCGGGCCCTGGCCGAAGCCGAAGGGCTGGACGTCAGTGATCACCAGGCCCGCCAGCTCACGCCCGATATGCTGGTGGCCCACGACCTGGTACTGGTGATGAGCGAAGGCCAGCGTCGCGCCGTCGGCGAGCTTGCCCCGGAAGCCCTCGGCAAGACCCTGCTCCTCGGCCGCTGGCTCGATAACGGCAAGGGGCGTGACATCTCCGACCCCTACCGCAAGAGCGACGAAGTCTTCGCCCATGTGCACAAGCTCCTGAAAGAGAGCACCGACGCCTGGGCGAAGCGGCTTTAGGCCGGAGCCATGGGCCCTTGAAGCCCCTTTGAGAGCGACGGTTCGGCGTTCCGACTTCAGATCGCGAAAGGAGGCCGGAGGCCTCCCCGGCATTAGGCACTAAGCCCAGGGCGCCTATCGGCGCCAATCGTCGAAGCGTCGAACCGGCAATAAATTGCGCAACCACCAGGGGTCGCCCCAATCTCCCTCACCTAATCTTTATCATTCAGAGCCTTGAACACCTCCATGACCGAGAAAACCCCTCACACCACCGCCGACGACGAGATCGACCTTGGTCGGCTGTTCGGCTTGCTGGTCGACCACAAGTGGCTGATCATCGCCATCACCGTGCTCTTCGCCGTGTGCGGGGCCGTCTATGCCACCCTCGCCACGCCGATCTACCAGGGCGATGCCCTGGTGCAGGTCGAAAAACGCTCCTCCGTCAGCCCGCTGGGCGATCTGGCCAACGTCATGGGCAGCCAGGGCGAGAACCCCAGCAGCAGCACCGCCGCCGAGGTGCAGATCCTGCAGTCGCGCATGGTGCTCGGCCAGGTCGTCGAGCGCGTGGGGCTGGATACCGTGGTGCAGCCCCGCCTGCTGCCGTTCGTCGGTGAGTTCGTGCGCCGCCAGGGCATCGAGCGCCCCGGCTTCATGGAGGGGCGTCCCGAGGTCTGGGGCAATGAGTTCCTGACGCTGGGCCGGCTGGAGGTGGCCGACGCCCTGCGCGGCCAGCCGCTGATCGTCACGGCCGGGCAGGGTGGTAGCTATACGCTCACCCACGCCCCGGCAGACGAGCCCCCTCGCGAGCTCGGCCAGGGCCGGGTGGGGGAGCTTGCCCAATTCGCTAACGGCGACATCAAACTGCGCCTGGCCGAGCTGCAGGCCCCCGAGGGGGCCGAGTTCACCGTGGTCCAGCGCACCCGCGCGGCCGCCATCGGCAGCCTGAAAGGGCGGCTGAACGTGGCCGAGGTCGGCGGTGGCCGTAGCAGTGATACCGGCATGCTGCGCCTGACCCTTACCGGCCCCGACCGAGAGGAGATTCGTCGCTCGCTGGACGCCGTCGCCGAGACCTTCCTCACCCAGAACGTCCAGCGCCAGTCCGCCGAGGCGGAAAAGAGCCTGGCCTTCCTCGAGGAGCAGGCCCCCGAGCTGCGTGACCAGCTCGCCGCCGCCGAGGACAGCCTCAACGAGTACCGTGTCGAACAGGACAGCGTCGACCTGAGCTCCGAGGCCCAGGCCACCATCCAGCAGTTCATCGAGCTCGAGAGCCAGCTCAGCGAGTTGGAGTTCCAGGAAGCCGAATTAAGGGAGCGCTACACCCCAAACCACCCGACCTATCAGTCGTTGCTGCGTCAGAAGCGCCAGCTCGAGGAGCGCCGCGCCGAGCTCAACGAGCGCGTCGATGAGCTGCCCGCCGCCCAGCAGGAAGTGGTGCGCCGCACCCGTGACGTCGAGGTCACCCAGGCCATCTACGTCAACGTGCTCAACAAGATGCAGGAGATGGAACTGGCGCGTGCCGGCACCGTGGGCAACGTGCGCATCATCGACGAGGCGCTGGTCGCAGGGGGGCCCATCGAGCCCCGCAAGCCGCTTATCGTGGTGCTCGCCACCCTGTTTGGCGGCATCCTGGCGGTAGGCATCGTGCTGGTGCGCGGCCTGTTCAATCGCGGCGTGGAATCCCCCGAACAGCTCGAGGACGCCGGCCTGCCGGTCTACGCCACGGTGCCGCTCTCCGACGAACAGAAGAAGCTGGTCAAACGCATCAAGCACCGCCGCGACCGCCACAGCAGCGAAGTGGTCAGTGGGATACTCGCCGAGCGCGCCCCCGCCGACACCTCGGTGGAGGCGCTGCGCGGGCTGCGCACCAGCCTGCACTTCGCCATGCTCGAGGCCAGCGACAACCGGCTGATGATCACCGGCCCCAGCCCTGGCATCGGCAAGAGCTTCATCGCCGTCAACCTCGGCGCCGTCTGTGCCCAGGCCGGCCAGAAGGTGCTGGTGGTCGACGCCGACATGCGCAAGGGGCATATCCATCACGCCTTCAAGGGGAAGAGCGACGGCGGGCTTTCAGAGCTGCTCGGCGGCCGGTTACCGCTGGATGAGGTGATCCGTGAAAGTGGCATCGAGGGGCTGGACTACGTCTCCCGCGGCACCGCCCCGCCCAACCCCTCGGAACTGCTGATGACCGCCGGCTTCAGCCGCTTTCTCGAGGAAGCGGGGCAGCGCTATGATCTGGTGATCCTCGACACCCCGCCGGTGCTGGCCGTGACCGATGCCGCCGTGGTCGGCGCCCAGTGCGGTACCACGCTGGTGGTGGCCCGCTTCGAGGTCAACCCGCTGCGCGAGATGCAGATTGCCACCCGGCGGCTGGAGAGCGGCGGGGTGACGGTCAAGGGCGCCATCCTCAACGCCATGGAACGCAAGGCCGCCGCGAGCTACGGCTACGGCTATTACCAGTACTCCTACAAGTAGTTCTCATACTTGAATACCCCCTTGGTAACTACTCGTCTGCGCTTGCCTGTAGCAGAAAAAACGCATGAAAAACCGCGCTACGACGGGCATCGTAGCGCGTAACCAGCAGGATATAATGCGATTATCTAACGGCCTCTGCTTATGGGTGATGCGTTCAGTGGGAGATGTTGCAGATGAAGAGATCAAGAAAAATATTGAAGGCAAGAGGTAAGCATTCTTGTAAAAAAGCTGCTTTTTAATCAAAAGGCTGTCTAAAAAATCCAATTAGAGGTCGGCTAATGGTTAAGTCACCGGACGTATCGGTCATCGTACCTGTCTTTAATGCCGGCGCGAGCCTTGAAGCATCAGTACAATCTCTGCTCGACCAGACGCTGAAAAATATTGAAATCATCGTTGTCAACGATGCGTCTACCGACAGCTCTGCTGAAACCATCTCACGGCTGGAAAGCGAGAACGGAAACATCGTGGCCATCCACCTTACCGAGAATCAAGGTGTGCATGAAGCTCGCTTAACAGGCCTTAAGAAGGCATCAGCACCTTGGATCGGCTTTCTTGATGCGGATGATTTCGCTCGTCCGAACATGTTTGAAGCAATGCATCGGGCGGCGGAACAGCAAGCTGTGGATATAGTTGTTTGCGGTTCGTACAGAGTTACCAAAGAGCGAAAGCCAATCGCACCAAAGATTCGATTTAAAAGCAGCAAAAAGATAGAATCGGAGGTCTTTGAAAAATTCTCTCGTTTCGAATTTGGCACGGGGTCGCTGTGGAACAAGCTTTACCATAGGGAGGTCATGGCTCCGCATGCCGATATGCACTTTCCTTGGCGCCAAAGCCTCAATGAAGATCTTTTGTTGAATATAGGCTGTTTTTATAAGGCAGAATCCGTTTACGTGACCCACGAGGTTCTGCATGAGTATGTTCTTAACGAATCAAGCGTAACATCGACTACGACTAACGCTAAAGCTTATGTGTATATGTACAGAGCCTATGCACTGGCTGTCAGTTCGTTTTCTGAACTTGGTGGCGATGTGCTTGTAAGAATTATCAATATGTATCGTGCCCAGCTCTCATGGAGCAGCTATATAATTGGTGATGTAAGTGACATCGTGGTTTATGAAGAAGAATTAAACGAAGCAACGGAACTGATATATCGCTCATACCCACTTGCTTTAGCCCTCTTGCCACCTCGCCAACACCCTGCAAGAGTTGGCGCAAAGGTGGCTCTCAAGGCTCTTGCCCGCAAGGGAGTGTCTCTGCTTGGGCTGGATGCGATTGTTTTTAAACCCAGAGAGTAGTTTCTTCTTCTCGATATTTCGTCTTGTATCTGGCATGGAGTTAAAGGGCAGCGTGACGACTTCCAGCTCCTTAGCGATTAGGGAAACGCTGCATACATCCCGCCGCAGCTGCCTGACAGCCGTTGGCGGGGTAAACTCTGGCTACCCTGTCACCACCTGACCGAGCCACCCGATGAAGCAGATCTCTTTCGCCCAGGCAGAGCAGCAGAGAAAGCCTCGTGTCGATCTTGCATAGCTGATGGCGATATTTGAAGAAAGAATCATTGATGTTTTCAATAAAATTAAATTTTCTTCGTTGAGATAAAAATGGAAAAGTTAATCTTGGTTTATGGTCTTCAAAGGTCTGGAAATCACGCCATAATAAACTGGATATCCTCTTTTTATAGTTCAGTAGTTTTTTTTAATGACCTTGAGCATGATTTTTTCGATAGTGATGCCAATAAAAAAAACATTGAAAAAGAATTAAAAAACCATGTTGTAATTTGCTCTTTTGAAGATTCTTCGAACAAAATGCGTCCTAATCTAAGTTTTTTGGAAAGTTCGCCATCGCCATTCAGTTCTTTTTTTTCTCAATTTGATGTTATTCCGGTTTTTATAGTGAGAGATCCATATAATTGCTGGGCGAGCAGAAAGGTGGCTCATAGCAAGCGTGGACTAACATCTTCAAATAATTTAAAAGAGTTTGTTTATAACTGGAAGTCAATTGCACTGAAATATATTAATGATGAAGGCTTTATTCTTGTTGCATACAATTCTTGGTTCAAAGACCCAGGTTATCGAAAAAAGCTTTGGCGTGATTTTGGCGGAGAGTTTTACTCTGAGGAGTCTTTAAAAAAGGTGCCGAGTTATGGAGGTGGAAGTTCATTTGATGGAAAGGACGTACACGCTGCGATTAAGAAAATAGCAAGAAACCCTATGCGCTATCTTAATTTTAAAAATTTAGTTAGGCTTTGCAAAAGCCCAGTCCCCACATTGACCAGGGTTTTTAAAGGAAGCCAAGTAAAAGCTAGCGATTTAAGAGTTGAAGGTCGTTGGCTTGCCATACGAGAAGAACAAGATTTTGATGTTCTTGTCGAGGATATAGAGCTTAGGGAATTATCGGAATATTTGACTAATTTTTCTATTCCTGGGTCCATAGAATAACCGCAGCACTTTGGTCACCACGGTGGAGGCAGGAGGGGCATCGCCGGTACCCTTCTCGGCTCACCGACCAAGGTGATGCAGAGCATGGGATACCGACAGCTGACCCAGACCCAACGAAACCAGATCCACGCCCGCTATGACTTGGGCTTGAGCCAGCGGCAGATCGGCAGGGAGCTAGGGGAATACTCAGGAGCCCTGGATACCGCAGGTACTTCGCTTATTGCTTGAATTCAGGAAAAGGCGCCATCCTCAACGCCATGGAGCGCAAAACCGCCGCGAGCTACGGCTACGGCTATTACCAGTTCTCCTACAAGTAACGGCTCGCGCCGCGACGCTTATTCATCGGCCCACAGGTAGATTATGAACATTCTGGTTACCGGCAACGCCGGCTTCATCGGCTTTCATACCGCCAAGCGCCTGCTCGAGCGCGGCGACGGCGTGGTCGGCATCGACACCGTCAACGACTACTACGACCCTGCCATCAAGGAAGCCCGGCTCGAGATCCTCGAAGAGACCGCCCGGCGCACGGGGAGCCCCTACGTCTTCTACCGCGAGAACCTGGCCGACCGGGCCGCGGTGGAGCGCTGCTTCAGCGAGCAGCGGATCGACCGGGTGATCAACCTGGCCGCCCAGGCCGGGGTGCGCTACTCGCTGGAGAACCCCCACGCCTACGTGGAGAGCAACATCGTCGCCTTCACCAACCTGCTCGAGGCCTGCCGGCACCACCGGGTGGAGCACCTCACCTACGCCAGCACCAGCAGCGTCTACGGCGCTAACACCAACATGCCGTTCTCCGAGCACCGCGGCGTGGACCATCCCCTGCAGTTCTACGCCGCCACCAAGCGTGCCAACGAACTGATGGCCCATAGCTACAGCCACCTCTATCGGCTGCCCACCACCGGGCTGCGCTTCTTCACCGTCTACGGCCCCTGGGGTCGGCCGGACATGGCCCTGTTCCTGTTCACCAAGGCCATCCTCGCCGGCGAGCCCATCCAGGTGTTCAATCACGGCCATCACACCCGCGACTTCACCTACATCGACGACATCGTCGAGGGCGTGATCCGCGCCAGCGACCAGGTCGCCGCGCCCAACCCGGAGTGGAGCAGCGACACCCCGGACCCGGCCACCAGCAACGCCCCGTTCCGGCTCTTCAACATCGGCAACAACGACCCGGTCAAGCTCAGCGCCTATATCGAGGCCATCGAGGAAGCCCTGGGCAAGCAAGCCATCAAGGAACTGCTGCCCCTGCAGCTCGGCGACGTCCCCGACACCTACGCCGACTCCAGCGAGCTCGAACGCGCCGTGGGCTACAAGCCCGCCACCCCCGTGAAGGAAGGCGTCGCCAACTTCGTCGCCTGGTACCGCGAGTACTACAACGTCTAACGGTTTCCCTGGAGCCCCCTGTAGGAGCGCAATTTATTGCGCGATCCGTCGCGCAGCGGCGGCAGCAGGCAATACCCAAGCCACAGCGCCCCAACACCACTACCCAGGAAAAGCCCAGCATGGAACGCCCGGCCACCTATCCCTTGATCACCCATCACGGCGGCGCCGAGGGCGTCACCGGCAGCTGCCACCGCCTGCAGCTGGCCGAGGACCGCGCCCTGCTGGTCGATTGCGGCCTCTTCCAGGGCCAGGACGCCGACCCCACGCTCAGCCCCCTCGAGCAGCACCGGGTGGAGTTCCCGGTGGACGACGTGCTCGGCCTGGTGGTCACCCACGTGCATATCGACCATATCGGGCGCTTGCCCTACCTGCTGGCCGCCGGCTACCCGGGGCCGATCCTCTGCTCGGTGCCCTCGGCGCGCTTGCTGCCGCTGGTCATCGAAGACGCCCTGAAGATCGGCTTCACCCGCGACCGGGGGCTGATCGAGCGCTTCCTCAATGAGGTGGAAGGGCGCCTGGTACCTCTGGACTACGGCCAGTGGCACCCCCTGGTCGACGACGAACGCCACCGGGTGCGCGTGCGCCTGCAGCGCGCCGGGCATATCCTCGGTTCGGCCTATGTCGAAGTGGATCATCACGATCATCACACCGGCCAGGCACAGCGCACCGTCTTTAGCGGTGACCTGGGCGCGCCCCATGCGCCGCTGCTGCCGGCGCCGGAATCCCCCGAGCGCGCCGATCGGCTGGTGCTGGAGAGCACCTACGGCGACCGCCAGCACGAGGACCGCACCACCCGCCAGGCGCGGCTCAAGGCGGCCATCGAGCGGGCCCTGGCCAACGGCGGCACGCTGATCATCCCGGCCTTCAGCATCGGCCGCACCCAGGAGCTGCTCTTTGAGCTGGAAGGGCTGATCCACGCCGCCGAGGACGCCCGCTGGCGCGAGCTCGAGATCATCGTCGACTCGCCCCTGGCCGCCCGCTTCACCGCGGTCTACCGCGAGCTCAAGCCCTGGTGGGACGCCGAAGCCCAGGCGCGGCGAGAGGGCGGCCGCCACCCGCTGGCCTTCGACAACCTCTACACCGTGGACAGCCACGACGAGCACCAGCAAACGGTCGACTACCTGGCCGGCAACCACCGCCCCGCGGTGGTGATCGCCGCCAGCGGCATGTGCGCCGGCGGCCGGGTGGTCAACTACCTCAAGCGCATGCTGGGGGATGAACGTCACGACGTGCTGTTCATCGGCTACCAGGCCGCCGGCACCCCGGGGCGCGACATCCAGCGCTACGGCCCCCGCGGCGGCTGGGTAGAACTCGACGGCCAGCGCTACGACATCCGCGCGCGCATCGACACCATCGGTGGCTACTCCGCCCACGCCGATCAAGCCGACCTGCTGCGCTTCATCCAGGAAATGGCCACCCCACCGCGGGAGATCCGCCTCGTCCACGGCGACCTGGGCGCCAAGCACGCCCTCAAGGCCGAGATCGAACGCTGGGCACACACCGCCGGCCACGAGATCGCGGTAAGCCTGGCAACGTAATCTCCCCCTTGTAGGAGCGAACGGTTCGACGCCTCGATTCACTTCGCGATCCATTGCGCAGCGGCGGCAAAAGGCAGAAAGCCAGCACACGCCCCCTGTGGGAGCGAACGGTTCGACGCCTCGATTCACTTCGCGATCCATCGCGCAGCGATGGCCGGGGTAACCTGCCAGAACATAGGCAACAGGCCCTTATCGCCACCAGATGTAAGACATCAGGCAGAGGCTTTGTAAGAGATCACTGACAATTCCCCTTTCTTGCCCAAGCCCCCTTAGTCGCAGCGGGCAGTCCGTGCTAGCCTCTCCCCGCCAACAGGGAAGGCCAAGGCGCTTTAGCCAGAATTGCCTTTATAATCAATCATTAATAAAAATGCCACAAGCGCGGCCTCGCCACCTCGGCGATACCGCGTGATAAAGAAATGGCCCCGCGCGGGGGCAGCCGGCCTCGGGGATGCGCCAATGACACCCCGGGGCGGTAGCGTGCCCGAATGAGCACCACGGGATGTGCACCCAGCTCCGCCTCGCGGGTCAGACCCCGGCAGCGAGCACTTTACCGGCAACAGGCACCACCACAGCCTTGGCAACCCAGCGGGGTCTGACCCAAGAGAGCCACCGAAGCCAGCTCGCGGGTCTGCGGAGCGAGGCACCCAGCTCCGCCTCGCGGGTCAGACCCCGGCAGCGAGCACATACCAGCAACAGGCACCACCACAGCCTTGGCAACCCAGCGGGGTCTGACCCAAGAGAGCCCCGAAGCCAGCTCGCGGGTCTGCGGAGCGAGGCACCCAGCTCCGCCTCGCGGGTCAGACTCCCGGCGGCGACCCCCGCCGAACGGTACCTTGATAGCAACAACCTGGTCGCCCGCCTGAACCTGCCCAATATGCAGTGGGCACCGGAACAGAAGGTCGAGATCTACGCCGAGGCGATCAAGGGACTGCTAACGCTTGAACCGAATATCGAGAAGCAGATCAAATACTTGGATTTCGTCGATATTTACACGGGATTGAGTGATGCTGAGCGTCAGCTGTATGAATCCCGATACCCGCAGGAGAGCACCGCCATGACCGGACTGGCCGAGCGTTTACGTACCGAAGGTATGCAGCAAGGCATGCAGCAGGGCATGCAGCAGGGCATGCAGCAGGGCATGCAGCAAGGCGAGCAGACCCTAATTCGCAAGCAACTGGTGCGTCGTTTTGGTCCACTCGATGAGAAGACGGAGCAGCGGCTGCAGCAAGCGACCACTGACGAACTGGAACAGTGGGCCGAGAACCTGCTGGACGCCCAGTCGCTGCCCGACGTCTTCGGGGAAGGCTAAGCGCCCACTGAGCCCTGCGATTGCTCCTTCCAATCGCGGCACCCAGCCGCCTCGCGGGTCAGACCCTGAGGTCTCCCCACGAATCATCCCGTGACTGCCAGTGTCGCTTCTTGACGCATGAGCCGGATTAGCCTCTCCGTTCGGCCCGCTGGCTAGCTGGCCAGAATGGGTTCGCAGCCAAGCCGCCACAGCGAGAGACCCGCCGTGATCAACTCGAGAGGTCCTGGTATGACTACTTCACCTAAGCATGTAACATTTGATGAAGACAGCTTCTGGGTCGAACTCAATGACGGTCGCACTATCGGCATTCCGATGGCATGGTTTCCACGGGTACTCAATGCAACCCCCGACCAGCGAGCCGATTACGAATTGAGCCCTTGCGGGATCCATTGGGATGCCCTTGATGAAGACATTTCCATCGAGGGGTTATTAGCCGGTCATGGCGACATGACCCACCGGCGTCAGGATGTCGCCTGAACTGGAGCCACCCAAGCCAGCTCGCTGCTCTGCGGAGCGCGGCACCCAGCCCCGCCTCGCGGGTCAGACCCCGGCAGCGAGCACTCTACCGGCAACAGGCACCACCCCAGCCCTGGCAACCCAGCGGGGTCTGACCCAAGAGAGCCACCTAAGCCAGCTCACGGATCTGCGAAGCGCGGCACCCAGCCCCGCCTCGCGGGTCAGACCCCGGCAGCGAGCACTCTACCGGCAACAGGCACCCCCACAGCCCTGGCAACCAAGCGGGGTCTGACCCAAGAGAGCCACCGAAGCCAGCTCATGGGTCTGCGAAGCGCGGCACCCAGCCCCGCCTCGCGGACAAACCACGGCTGATACCACCAGATCCAAGGAAGCTCCTATGTGCGGCATCGTAGGCGGGATCGCGCAACGCGACATCACCCCCATCCTGCTGGAAGGCCTCAAGCGCCTGGAATACCGCGGTTACGACTCCGCCGGCATGGCCGTGGTGCGTACCGGCGAGCTGCAGCGCGAACGCGCCCAGGGCAAGGTCGCCGAGCTGGAAGCGGCGCTCACCCGGCGCCGCCTCAACGGCCGGCTGGGCATCGCCCACACCCGCTGGGCCACCCACGGAAAGCCCAGCCGCGAGAACGCCCATCCGCACCTCTCCAGCGCCAGCGTGGCGGTGGTGCACAACGGCATCATCGAGAACTTCGAGCCGCTCAAGGCGCGCCTGGAAGGGCAGGGCTACCGCTTCCACTCGGAGACCGATACCGAAGTCATCGCCCATCTCTTCGACTGCCACTACCGCGCGCAACCCCAACCGCGCCACGCCCAGGAAGCCCGCGATACCCTGCTGGCCGCCTTCCGCGCCACCCTGGCCGAACTGCACGGCGCCTACGCATTGGGCATCATCCACTGCGAGCACCCCGAACAGCTGCTCTGCGCCCGCATGGGCAGCCCACTGGTCATCGGCGTGGGCAGTGGCGAGCACTTCATCGCCTCAGACCCCTTGGCGCTGCTCCAGGTCACCGACCGCTTCGTCTACCTCGAAGAAGGCGACCACGCCCTGCTCACTGCCCACACCAGTGATATCTTCTCTAGCGGCCCGGTTCTGCAAGGGGAGCAATCGGGCACCATAAGGGGGTGTGGGAGCTCAGCTCCGCTGAGCAATTCCTGCTATTGGCAGCAGGCAGAACGCCCCATCGCGCGCTTCGAACACGGCCCCCAGGCCGCCAGCAAGGGCGACTACCGCCACTTCATGCTCAAGGAGATCCACGAGCAGCCCGAGGTGCTGGTCGATACCCTGGCCGACAAGCTGACGCCGGAAGGCACGCTGCTCACCGCCGTGCTGGGCCCCGAGGCCGCCGAGCTGCTGCCCCGGGTCAAGCAGGTGCAGATTGTGGCCTGCGGCACCAGCTACCACGCCGGCCTGGTGGCGCGCTACTGGCTCGAGAGCCTGGCGGGGCTGCCATGCAGCGTGGAGGTGGCCAGCGAGTTCCGCTACCGCCATGTGGCCGTGCAGCCCGGCACGCTGTTCGTCACCCTCTCCCAGTCCGGCGAGACGGCCGATACCCTGGCCGCGCTGCGCTTCGCCAAGTCGGCCGGGTATCTCGCTACGCTTGCCATCTGCAACGTGCCGGGCAGCTCGCTGGTACGCGAGAGCCAGTTGCGGCTGATGACCCACGCCGGCCCCGAGATCGGCGTGGCCTCCACCAAGGCCTTCACCACCCAGCTGGCGGTGCTGGCCTGGCTGGCGCTGGTGCTGGGTCGCGAGCAGGGCAGGCTGGATGAGGTTGAGCTGGCCGAGCAGATCGCCGCGCTGCAGGCGCTGCCCGAGCAGCTACGCCAGGTGCTGGAGCTCGAGCCGGCCATCGCCGAGCTGGCCAACGGCTTCGCCGAGAAGCGCCACACCCTCTTCCTGGGCCGCGGCGCCCACTATCCGGTGGCCATGGAAGGCGCGCTCAAGCTCAAGGAGATCTCCTACATCCACGCCGAGGCCTACGCCGCCGGCGAGCTCAAGCACGGCCCCCTGGCGCTGGTCGACGACGCCATGCCGGTGGTCAGCGTGGCCCCCAGCGACGCGCTGCTGGAAAAGCTCAAGAGCAACCTGCAGGAAGTGCGCGCCCGCGGCGGCCGGCTGATCAACTTCGTCTGCGAACGCGCCGGCCTGGAAGACGAGGAGGGCATGCGCAACTTCCCGCTGCCCAAGGTCCCCGAGCTCACCGCCCCGATCCTCTACAGCGTGCCCCTGCAACTGCTCAGCTACCACGTCGCCCTGGTCAAGGGCACCGACGTCGACAAGCCTCGTAACCTGGCCAAATCCGTCACCGTCGAATAGTGTCGCCCACGGGTCTTGGCCCGCAGATTTTCACTGATCAACACTCTAGCCGCTTGGCCGCTTGGCCGCTTGGCCGCTTGGCCGCTTGGCCGCTTGGCCGCTTGGCCGCTTGGCCGCTTGGCCGCTTGGCCGCTTGGCCGCTTGGCCCTAACACACCTCGCCCCTGGTACCTATGCTCTCACAGCTGAAAGAACTCTATTACCTACTCACCGCCGAGCAGCGCAAGAAACTCCTGCGCCTCCAGATCCTGGTGGTGCTGATGTCCTTCGCCGAGATTGCCGGCGTGGTCTCCATCGGCCCCTTCATGGCGCTGGTGGGCGATATGAGCCAGCTGCAGGGCAAGGGCATGATGGCCGATCTCTACCGCGCCAGCGGATTCACCGAGCCCCGTACCTTCCTGTTCTGGCTGGGCATCGGCGTGCTGGTGGTGCTCACTGGCTCGGCGCTGATCTCGATGTTTACCATCTGGCGGCTCTCAATGTATGGCGCGCGGGTAGGAGCGGAACTCGCGAGCCGGCTTTACCGCCACTACATGCATCAGCCTTGGCTGTTTCATGCCAGCGGCAGCAGCAGCCAGCTCACCAACCAGATCGCCCAGGAGTGTCAGCGCATCACGGGCAGCATCATCAACCCGCTGATGCAGATGAATGCCAAGCTGGTGATGGCGCTGATGATGGCGCTGGCGATATTTCTCTATAACCCCGTGGTGGCCCTGGCGGGGCTAGTAATCTTCTCGCTGGCCTATGTACTGCTCTATCGCACGGTGCGTCGGCGGTTGGTGCGCAATGGCAAGGCGATCACCGAGGCCCAGCGGCTTCGCTTCAAGCTGATGGGCGAGGGCTTCGGTGGCATCAAGGATGCCCTGCTGCTCGGCCGCCAGGAGGTGTTCACCGATCGCTTCGATGGCGCCTGCGATCGCTTCGCCGAGGCACAGGGCACCACCCAGGCCATGGGCCAGGCGCCTCGCTACGCCATGGAGCTGGTCGCCTTCGGTAGCGTGATCTTCCTGATCCTTTATCTGCTGGCCGCCCACCAGGGCAACCTGGGTACCATCCTGCCGGTGCTCTCCGTGTATGCCCTGGCGGGTTTCAAGCTGTTGCCGGCCTTCCAGCAGGTGTATACCAGCATCTCGCAGATCCGCGGCAACCTGGCCGCCTTCGATGCCCTGCGCGACGACCTGCGCGCCAGTGCCATGGCGCCGCAAGCTGCTGCCGTCAGCCAACAGGCAGACCAGCAGCAAGCCGCCCACTGGGCGCCACGCGATGCTATCCAACTCAAGGATGTGACCTTTACCTACCCTGGGAAAGATGAGCCGGCCCTGAAGGCCCTGAACCTGGAGATCCCCGCCAACCGGGTGATCGGCCTGGTGGGGGCCTCCGGCTCCGGCAAGTCCACTGCCATCGATCTGCTGCTGGGGCTGATCGAGCCGCAACAGGGCCAATTGCTGGTAGATGGAGAACCGGTCACGGACCAACATCGCCGCGCCTGGCAGAATAGCTTGGGCTTCGTCCCCCAGGCGATCTTTCTGGCCGATAGCTCCATCCGCGAGAATATCGGCTTCGGCCTGCCGCCGGAAGCCATCGACGAGGCCAAGGTGCGCAAGGCGGCCAGCATGGCGCACCTGGATGAACTGCTCGCCGAACTGCCCGATGGCCTGGAGACTCGCGTGGGCGAACGCGGCGTGCAGCTCTCCGGCGGTCAACGCCAGCGTATCGGCATCGCACGCGCCCTCTACCACGACGCCGACGTACTGATCCTCGATGAGGCCACCAGTGCGCTGGACGGCATCACTGAGAAGCTGATCATGGACGCCATTCACGACTTCTCCGGTAAGAAGACCATCATCATGATCGCCCACCGCCTGGCCACGGTGAAGCAGTGCGACTCGATCTATTTGCTCGCGGATGGCCGCCTGGTCGATCAAGGCAGTTATACCGAGCTCTCCGAACGTAACACCATCTTCAAACGCATGGCCGAGCATGCATAACGGTAATTGATAGGGAATTCACTCGATGTTCAATGATGCATCTATACTCGTCACCGGCGGCACAGGCTCCTTTGGGCACACCTTCATCCCCATGCTGCTCGAGCGCTATAACCCCAAGCGGGTGATCATCTTCTCGCGCGATGAGATGAAGCAGTGGGAAATGGCCAAGAAGTTCGAGGGTGATTCCCGCGTGCGTTTCTTCATCGGCGACGTGCGCGACCGCGAGCGTATCTACCGCGCCCTGGACGGTGTCGATTACGTGGTGCATGCCGCGGCCACCAAGATCGTGCCCACGGCCGAGTACAACCCCTTCGAGTGCGTCAAGACCAACGTCATCGGCGCCATGAACCTGATCGATGCCTGCATTGACAAGGGGGTCAAGAAGGTGGTGGCACTCTCCACCGACAAGGCCAGCAGCCCGATCAACCTGTACGGTGCCACCAAGCTGACCTCCGACAAGCTTTTCGTGGCCGGCAACTCCTACGCCGGCGGCCATGACACCCGTTTCGCGGTGGTACGCTATGGCAATGTGATGGGTTCGCGCGGCTCGGTGATCCCGTTCTTCGTGTCAATCAAGGATAGGGGCGTGCTGCCGATCACCGATGCGCGCATGACGCGCTTCATGATCTCCCTGGAGCAGGGCGTCGAGCTCGTCTGGCACGCCTTCGAGGACATGGAAGGCGGCGAAATCTACGTCAAGAAGATCCCCTCCATGAAGGTCACCGAACTGGCGCGGGTGGTGGCCCCGGAAGCGAAGCAGGAGGAAGTCGGCATCCGCCCCGGCGAGAAGCTGCACGAGCAGATGATCGGCGCCGAGGATGCCTACTACACCTACGAGTACCCCGAGCACTTCAAGATCCTGCCGGCTATCAACAGCTGGGACAAGGACGCCAACCGTATCAAGGACGGCAAGAAGGTGCCGGAAGGCTTCGTTTACGCCAGTGACAACAACGCCGAATGGATGAGCGACGACACGCTCAAGACGTGGCTCGACGCCAACTGGGAAAAGATTGGAGCGATCTGAATGATTCCCTACGGACGCCAGGATATCCAGCAGGCCGATATCGACGCCGTGCTGGCGGTGCTGCAGTCGGACTTCCTGACCCAAGGCCCAATGGTGCCGCGCTTCGAGCAGGCAGTGGCCGACAAGGTCGGGGCGCGCCATGCGCTGGCGGTCAACAGCGCCACCTCGGCGCTGCACATCGCCTGCCTGGCGCTGGGCCTGGGGGAGGGCGATGCGCTCTGGACCTCGCCAATCACTTTCGTCGCCTCGGCCAACTGTGGCCTCTATTGCGGGGCCAAGGTCGACTTCGTGGATATCGATCCGCGCACCTATAACCTCTGCCCCCAGGCCCTGGCGGCCAAGCTCGAGCGGGCCGAACGGGAAGGGCGCCTGCCCAAGGTGGTGGTGGCGGTGCACCTGTGTGGCCAGCCCTGCGACATGCAGGCCATCCATGCCCTCGGCCAGCGCTACGGCTTCAAGATCATCGAGGATGCCTCCCATGCCATCGGCGGCCAGTACCAGAATGAGACCATCGGTAACGGCCATTATAGCGATATCAGCGTATTCAGCTTCCACCCGGTGAAGATCATCACCACCGCCGAAGGCGGCATGGCGCTGACCAATGATGATCGACTGGCACAGCAGATGAACCTGCTACGCAGCCACGGCGTGACCCGCGACCCCGCACTGATGACCCACGAGGCCGATGGCCCCTGGTACTACCAGCAGGTGGCGCTGGGCTTCAACTACCGCATGACCGAGTTGCAGGCGGCGCTGGGCGTCAGCCAGCTCGAGCGCCTGGACGACTACGTGGCCCGGCGCAATGCCATTGCCGCCCGCTATGATGACCTGCTGGAAAGCCTGCCGGTGACCACGCCCTGGCAGCATCCAGACGCCTATTCCGGGCGCCACCTCTATGTGATTCGCCTCCAACTCGACCAGATCGGCTTGACCCATCGCCAGGTCTTCGAGGCGCTGCGCGAGAAGGGCATTGGCGTGAACCTCCACTACATCCCGGTACATACCCAGCCCTACTATCAGGCCATGGGCTTCCAGGCGGGCGATTTTCCCGAGGCGCAGCGCTACTACGCCGAGGCCATCAGCCTGCCGATGTTCCCCACCCTGAGCGACGCCCAGCAGGATGCGGTGGTGGCGGCGCTCAAACAGGCCCTGACCGGCTCATGAAGATTGCCATCATTCCCGCCCGGGGCGGCAGCAAGCGGATCCCGCGCAAGAACATCAAGGCGTTCTGCGGCAAGCCGATGATCGCCTGGTCGATCGAGGCCGCGCTGGCCAGCGGCTGCTTCAATCGGGTCATCGTCTCCACCGACGATGACGAGATCGCTGCGGTGGCGCGCGAGTGGGGCGCCGAGGTGCCGTTTATGCGCCCCGCCGCGTTGGCTGACGACCATACCGGCACCATCCCGGTGATCGCCCACGCCATCGACTGGCTGCGCAAGCAGGGCCAGTCACCCGAGGCCGTGTGCTGCCTCTACGCCACCGCGCCCTTCGCCCAGGCGGATGACCTGAAGAAAGGCGAGCAGGCCTTGCAGTCGCCCGGCGTCGAGTATGCCTTCTCGGTGACCAGCTACGCCTTCCCGATCCAGCGCGCCTTGCGGCTCACCGCCGAGGGGCGTGTGGCGATGTTTCAGCCGGAACACTTCGCCACCCGTTCCCAGGACCTGGAAGAGGCCTGGCATGATGCCGGCCAGTTCTACTGGGGCCGTGCCGGGGCCTGGAGTGCCGGTACGCCGATCTTCAGCCAGCGCGCCGTGCCGGTGACGCTGCCGCGACATCGCGTGCAGGACATCGACACCCCGGAGGATTGGCAGCGCGCTGAATGGTTGTTCAAGGCCCTGCAGGCCCAGGGGCACGCCGATGGCTAAGGAAGTAGCGAATAGCCAAGGGCAGGGCAGCCGCGCGCCGCGAGTCGTGTTTCGTGCCGATGCCTCGCTGCAGATCGGCAGCGGCCACGTGATGCGCTGCTTGACCCTCGCCGAGGCCCTGCGTGAGCAAGGCGCCGAGTGTCACTTCCTGTGCCGTGAACATACGGGGCATGCCCTCGATCTGCTGCAGGCCCGCGGCTTCGCCATCCATCGGCTGCCGACCGGCCACCCAGAAACCCCCGCAGCGGCAGAGTCACCGTCTACTCCTCAGCAGCTGGCCCACGCCGACTGGCTCGGTACCACCTGGGAAGCGGATGCCGCCCAGTGCGCCGAGATCCTGGAAGGGCTGGCCCCCGACTGGCTGGTGGTCGACCACTATGCGCTCGATGCCCGCTGGGAAGCCCGGGTGACACCGGCCGACGGCCGGCTGCTGGTGATTGATGACCTGGCCGATCGAGAACATCGCGCCGACCTGCTGCTCGACCAGAACCTGGGCCGCCAGGCCGAGGACTATGCAGGCCTCGTCCCCGGGCATTGCCGTTGCCTGGTCGGCCCGCGCTATGCGCTATTGCGCCCCGAGTTCGCCCCTTTGCGTGAGACCAGCCTGGCACGCCGCCGCTCCCCGCGGCTGCGTGAGTTGCTGATCACCCTGGGCGGCGTGGACAAGGACAATGCCACCACTGACGTACTGAGCGCCCTCAGCGATTGCCCACTACCCGACGATTGCCATATCACCGTGGTCATGGGGGCCTCGGCGCCCTGGCGGGAATCGGTCCAGGCCAAGGCCGCGACCCTGCCATGGCCCACCGAAGTGGTGGTCAATGTGGCCGACATGGCCGAGCGCATGGCCGAGGCGGACCTCGCCATCGGCGCCGCCGGCAGCACCTCCTGGGAGCGCTGCTGCCTGGGGCTGCCGACGCTGATGGTGGTACTGGCGGAGAATCAGCAGCCGATCGCCGAGGCCCTGGATGCCGCCGGCGTGGCCGTGTCCCTCGGCCCGCCCGTGCAACTGGGTTCGCTAGCGGCACGCTGGCCGGCCCTGATCCGGCCGCAGGCGCTGGCCCGGATGAGCGAGGCAGCCGCATCACTCACCGCAGGCGACGGCACGGCCATTGTGTGTCATGCCATGTGGGAGATCGCTGAGGAGAGCCCCTGCGAATGACAGCTGACAGCGTCCACCTTCGCCCGCTTCAGGAAATGGATCTCGAGCGCATCCGCACCTGGCGCAACCATCCCGAGGTGCGCCGCTTCATGTATACGCAACATGCGATCAGCGCCGACGAGCACCATGGCTGGTTTCAGCGGGCACGCAACGATCCCGACAGGCATCTGATGATCGTCGAGCGGCAGTTTTGTGACGCCGCCAGTGAGCCCTTCGGCTTCGTCAACCTTCACGTGGTGGATACCCACGCCAGGCGTGCCGTCTGGGGGTTCTACCTCGCCCCCGAGGCGCCGCGCGGCAGTGGCAGGGCACTTGGCGAGGCGGCGTTGGTCCACGCCTTCGCCACCCTCAAGCTGCACAAGCTGTGTGGTGAGGCCCTGGCGAGCAATGACCGCTCGATCCGGTTTCATCAACGCCTGGGCTTCGAGCAGGAAGCCCGCCTGCGCGACCACCACTTCGACGGCCGTACCTATCATGACGTCATCGGCTTTGGCCTGCTCGCCGCCGACTGGCAGCCACGTCAAGGAGCCACCACCCCATGACCCACCCCGCTATCGAGATCGCCGGCCGCCGCATCGCCGCGGACCAGCCGCCCTACGTCATCGCCGAGCTGTCCGCCAACCATAACGGCAAGCTCGAAACCGCCATGCGCATCATCGAGGAAGCCAGCAAGGCCGGTGCCGACGCCGTCAAGCTGCAGACCTACCGCCCCGATACCATCACCCTCGACTGCGACAGTGACGACTTCAAGATCAAAGGCGGACTGTGGGACGGGCGGACTCTTTACGAGCTCTATGAAGAAGCGCATATGCCTTGGGAGTGGCATCAGCCGCTCTTCGAGCACGCTCGCAAGCTCGGCATCACCATCTTCAGCTCACCCTTCGATACCACGGCGGTGGATCTGCTCGAAGAGCTCGGCGCCCCGGCCTACAAGATCGCCTCCTTCGAGGCCGTCGACCTGCCGCTGATCGAATACGTTGCCCGCACCGGCAAGCCGATGATCATCTCCACCGGCATGGCCGACGCCGAGGAGATCCAGGAAGCCATCGACGCCGCCCGCGGCGCCGGGTGCGAAGAGCTGGCCATCCTGCACTGCGTCAGCGGTTATCCCGCCCCGGCGGAAGATTACAACCTGCGTACCATCCCCGACATGATCGAGCGTTTCGGGCTGGTCACGGGACTCTCCGACCACACCATCGACAACACCACCGCCATCACCAGCGTGGCGTTGGGCGCCAGCCTGATCGAGAAACACTTTACCCTCGACCGCAACGGCGGCGGCCCCGACGACAGCTTTTCCCTTGAACCCCCTGAACTCGCCGCCCTGTGTCGCGATGCCAAGACCGCCTGGCAGGCGCTGGGTCAGGTAGATTACGGGAGAAAGTCCAGCGAGCAGGGTAATGCACAGTTCCGGCGATCGCTGTATTTCGTCAAGGATTTGAAAGCCGGTGAGGTGATTACCGAGGATGCGGTGAGGAGTGTGAGGCCGGGGTATGGGATTTCGCCCAAGCACTTCAATAATATTATAGGCGATAATGTCGTTCGAGATGTTGCTAAAAACACACCCGTAACTACTGATTTTTTAGGTGAGTCAAGTCTTGCCCCTACGGTTTACTGATACTATTTGCATTTTTTAGCAACGAACTTAATTTGGGGTATTCGGTTAATGACAAGTGTGTTGGTAGATTTTGGAGATGAGTGCTACCCGGAAGATGTAGTCGATGCAATTCCTGCTGGAGATGATAAAAAAGCATCTTTCGTTTTCCTAACTAGGCATGATGAAGTCGCTGTTTATTTAAAAGATCATGGATGTAGTGTTGAGAAATATTTTGATGTAAGTGAGTCATCTTTTTGGTGCGAGTCTAAGGAAGAAAAAGAAAAAACTTTCTTCGAACTTATTGCATGCCCCGAAACCTTTATGATTTTTGAACGCCAGGCGAGTAAGGCCGAGCTATGCCTGTCAATGCAAGAGAGGGTGTTGTTAATTTATAAAAAGTTCGAGTGCGCATATAATTTTTTTTATCGAAATACAATCTCTTATTATTTCATGTTTTCTACGCCCCATAGAATTGAGCAATGGCTGTATGGGAAAGTTGCAGAATTGTTGGGTGTTAGAGTCGTTTATGTGCAAAATTCAATAATCCCGTGGCGGTACTTTTTAGCTGAAGGGTTGAGTAGAGATAATCGATCATTTATAGCCCCGTGCGGATTTCCTGTATCAACGTTATTGCAAGAGGGAGAGTGTAGTCAAATAAATAAATTCCTTGAAAGTAAAAAAGGGCGTAGAGAAAATGCATTGCCATTCTACGAGGCAATGCGAAATAAAAATAATATTGGGTGGAAATCACTTTTCAAAAAGCTCTTTTTTGACTACCAAAACCATAAGTCGATGAGAGCCTTCAAATACTTTTTTTATTATAAGAAAAATGCTGTCGAGCCTTCGTTCAGCGGAGATTATGTAATCTTTTTTTTGCATTATCAGCCAGAAAAAACCACCTTACCAGAAGGGTGGGGGTTTACGCAGCAGTATTTAGCAATCAAAGCAATGAGAGACGCACTTCCTGATGATATGTGCCTGTATGTTAAAGAACACCCGTCAATGTTTAATAATAAATTTCCAAAGGGTGTGAGGTCGCTTGAATTTTACAAGAGTATATCTGAACTAACAAATACTTATTTAGTAGATATTAATATAGATTCTTATAAATTAATTGATGGCTCTTGCCTTACATCATCTGTCAATGGAACCGTTTCTGTAGAGTCAGTTATTCGTGGAAAGCCTAGTGTTGTATTTGGGAGAGGTGTTTACTCAACAATTAAAAATGATGAATTAATCCATTTATATGAAGATACAGAATCATTAAGTCGCTTTTGTGTGAAAGTTAATAGAAAAGAGTTTAACATAAGCTATGATGATGTTTGCAAACTTTTCCATAACGAGTGTGAGACTTCAGTCTCAGGTCTTGGGGACAATGCCTGGAAAAATGAACCCAGTGTAGCAAAGAAAGCGAAATATAATGGGAAGTTGATAGCTTTTTCTCAATTCGTGAGGAGTGTGGCGGGTTGAGTCGTCGAAAGGCTTTGGCATGTTGCAGTATCGCCATGATTTATGGTTGATAAATGCGGTGAGTGTTGAGAGTCATCAATATTGACTTTAGGAAATATATGAGTGTTTTTGACTTAGCGCATCTCCCTTCCGCCTCCGATGGGTTCGACCGGTGTCAGTTTGTCCTGAATGATGACAAAACACACTTAAGATTTTTCTCGGACTTGGCTGGCGAACGTCCTATTTATCTCTACTATGACGGGCACAATGTGCACTTCTCTTTGCACTTGCCAAGTATTCTAGAATATTTGCAGGCTAGAAAACTGCTACGGTTAGACGATAAATCGACCAGTTTCTTGTTGCAAAACTACGTAATACCAGTGCCCTATAGCTGCTATCAGAATCTCTATATTATAACTGCCGGACAAGTTATTGACCTATGGTTTGACGGTGGCAGGTGGTCACTTCATAGAAGTGTGGAGTTTCCATTCGTAAACTCTCGAAGTCGTGAGGATAGCTCGCCTGACTTAGGTGCTGTTCAAGAAGTCTTGTCTACTGCGGTCGATCACGCATTGAAAGGAGCAACCGACAAGGCCCTGTTTCTAAGTGGTGGGAAAGATTCAATTCCACTTGCAATGGCTGCGGTCGATTCAGGCCACAAGGATTTGCACTGCGTCACCTATCGCTCTCCAGGTGCAGCCGATGAATCAGAGATCGCAGAGTCTGTTGCTAGAAGATTAAATCTTAGACATACAGTGATTGATGTCGATTTTGGTAATATTGATATACAGCGCCTCATAACATATTTCGAAAGGACACCGTTTCCTTCCTTAGATTATGCTGCCCTCTCTTATGCTGCTGCAGGAGTCGAGTGTTTAGATTCGGGGGTTACTGTTTTGGATGGGCTGGGCAGTGATGGATACATAGGCTATTTGCCCACTCCAAATGTAGTTAAACAAAAGCGTCGACAGCTTCCTGGTTTTTTGAGTGCTCTGCTTCGCAAGGTCTATCCATCCGACCGATTCCCGTCTGGGGCAATGAGGTTTGAGTATGAATTGGACGGTTTGCTTGGTACCTATTGGCCCAAGGAGCAGAAGGCGTTTGATTTAAGCGCCTTCGATACCCATCGTTTCTGGGACGACTTGGTTGGGGGGCTAACCTATAGAGATCCAGTAGATTGCCGCGCATTTATTCGAGGCCAGTATGTAGACCACGAGCTTTTCATGAGAAAGGCACGAAATGCGGCAGATGCGTTCGAATGGAATGTTAAATTTCCTTGGGCTCAGGAATCGGTTGTTGATTACTTCTTCAATCTTCCTGAGGAAAATCGGTTTGATAGAGACAATTACAGAAATAAAGTTATTCTCAGAGATTACATAAAAAAGCGAGTCGGTGTTGATTCGGATAAAATAGGAAAAAAGGGATTTGTTTTCGATTATACGAGGTTTTTAGAGCTGAATCAAAGATTCGTTTTGGACGAAATTCTGGCATGTCCACTTTGGACGCCTGCCATTGAAAGCCATGTAAGAAAGATGGTGGACCAAGGGTTTCGGTACAGGAAAAATGCCGAAAGACTGTATTGCTTGTTTATGATTAGTGGCTGGTATAATCATTCAACATACTTGAATTGATAGGCTGGATTTTTTGTGGGTACTCCAAGCTTTTTTATTGTCGGTGCGCAAAAGTGCGGGACGACGATGCTGTATTACTATTTGAAAGATCATCCAGAAATATTCCTACCTGAATTGAAAGAGCCTCATTTTTATAGCGATGACTTGAGGCTGCGCGATCGGATTGATGATCATAAAAGTTACTCTCGCTTGTTTGACGATGCGCCTGCTTCGTCTATTGTAGGTGAAGCTTCCGCCAGCTATCTATTTTCCAAAAACGCAGTGCACAGCATCATGGCGGAGAACCCTGATGCCAAAATCATCGCGATGCTGCGTAACCCGGTTGAGATGATTCAAGCGTACCACTCCGAGCTTTGTTACAACCTTTCTGAGGATGAGCATAACTTTGAGTATGCTTGGTCCTTGCAGGCAGCAAGGCGACAGGGCCAGAACATTCCCCCTTCTTGTGTCGAGCCGAATATTCTCCAGTATTATGAAGTCGGGTGTCTGGGTGACCAGGTTGAGAAACTTATGAGCATTGTCCCGGCCTCACAACGGTTAGTCATACTTCATGATGACGTGAAGCAGGATGTCGAAGGAGTCTACAGGGATGTGCTGAGTTTTCTAGAGGTGAGCCCTGTTCTTCCGAATTCTTTTGAAGTTGTCAATGAAAGAAAGCGGTTGAAGAATAAAAATCTGGCTTTGCTGCATAAAAATCTTCCCGAGAGACTCGGCAGGCTCTATGGGCCACTGAAGAAAATGGGTAACGCAGTGGGCATAACACCCAGCCGATGGATGGAAAAGTATAATATTGAAAAAGGAAAAAAAGAACGGCTGCCAGAGCATTTTGTTCATGAGCTTGAGGATGCCTTTCGGCCACAGGTGGAAAAGCTTGAAACTCTGTTAGGACGTGATCTTTCGCACTGGTTGCGGCATTAAAGACTCGGGGTGACTATGGCGCGTATTGGCATAGCGGTGTACTCGTTGGCTGGCGGAGGCGCCGAGCGCATGGCAATCAACTTGAGCCGAGAATTTGTCGAGGCTGGGCATGACGTTGATTTTCTGCTGGGAAGCAGAGAGGGCGATTATCTAGATTCAGTTCCTGATAGTTGTGAGGTTATTTTTCCGGAGCAACCAGGTGCAAGTCATTGGCGTAACTCGATTATCTCCTATATTGATCAACGTCAGCCCTTTGTTTTGTTGGGAATGATGGAAGGCGCCTCTATTATCGCTATCCAGGCCTCAAGAAGGTCGAAAGGTAAAGTGCCTGTTGTCGCTCGAATCCCTAACCATTTCTCGACCCATTGCCGAGAATCTCCACGATGGAAGGAACGGTACCTGATGCCTTTGGCCGCTAGATGGTACCTGCCAAAGGCCAAAAGAGTGGTAGCTATCTCTGAAGGGGTCAAGGAGGATGTCATATCTACTGCTGGTCTTAAAAAAAATAAGGCTGTCACGATTTATAATCCAGCCTTCGAGTGTAGTCCGAAAGCCGGGCAGTATCGCCGAGTGCACTCTTGGTTAGACTCTAAGAGCAGCTGGATTTCTGTAGTCACAGCGGGACGGCTGTCGGCGCAGAAGCAGCAGGATGTCTTGTTGAAGGCCATTGCATTGGCGAATCTAACGGCCGATACGCGGCTAGTGATACTGGGGCAAGGTGAGTGTGAGGAGGCTCTTCGTCTGGAAATCCATCAACTTGACATTGCTGATAAGGTGGATCTTGTGGGTTTCGTGAACAATCCCTTGGACTACTTTGCACAGGCGGATGTTTTTGCTCTGTCTTCCGCTTGGGAGGGATTTGGCAATGTATTGGTCGAGGCCTTGGGAGTGGGCGCGACAGTAGTATCGACAGACTGTCCCAGTGGCCCCAGCGAAATTCTTGCGAAAGGCCATTTCGGTCAGCTGGTACCTGTCGGTGATAGTCAGGCCATGGCCGATGCCATTCTGCGAGCCAAGGAGCATCCAGTCGATCCGGCAGCGCTGGCCGAACATTTGAAACAGTTTGAAGCCCAGACCGTGGCTCGGCAATATCTGCGTGTCATGGGAGTGGAATCACCGTGAAGCTTTTGTTTGTTCTTGGGGATATTTCCGCATACGGCGGTACCGAACGAGTGACGACGGAGATCGCGGCGGCGCTGTCCGAAGCGGGTCACGAGATAACCATCCTGAGCCTTTTCGGCCCAGCGGAACCCTGGTTCGACATGCCGGATGCCGTCCGCGTGAAGACCGCCGGCCTGGCGGCGGCTGGCGGCAGTCTGCGCAGGGCTGCGGCAATTTCGCGCTTCCTGAAGGCCGAGGCTCGTGAATCCGGCGCTGACGCGATGATCCTGGTGGACTCCATTCTGTTCGCCTTCTGCGTGCCCTGGGTGTGGCACTCGCCGGTGAAGGTGATCTGCTGGGAGCACTTCAACCTGGCCACGAGCCACGGCACGCGCATGCGTGACCTGGCCCGGCTGGCGGCCTCGCGCCTGAGCGACCGGGTGGTGGTGCTCACCGAGCGGGATGCCGAGGCATGGCGCCGCAAGTACCGCATCGTTGATCGGGTCCAGGCCATCTGGAACCCGATTCCCCGCTTCCCGGAGAGTGAGCCGGTATCACCGCGCCCGCTGGACGCGCCCGCGATTGCGTTGGCCGTCGGCCGCCTCACCCGCCAGAAGGGCTTCGACGTCTTGATGCGTGCCTGGCACTACCTCGGCGAGGCGAGAAACGGCTGGGTGTTGCGAATCGTCGGTGGCGGCGAGGAAGAGGCCGCGCTGAAGGCGTTGGCGGCGGAACTGGGCATCGAGGATTCGGTGGTCTTCGTCGGCCAGGTGCGGGATATGGCTCGGGAATATGCCGCCGCGGACCTGTACGTGATGAGTTCGCGCTGGGAAGGGCTGCCCATGACGCTGCTCGAGGCCCAGCACTTCGGCCTGCCCAGTGTTTCCGCCGACTGCCCCACCGGCCCCCGCGAGGTACTGGCCGGTGGCAGTGGTCGTTTGGTGAAGCAGGAAGATCCACAGGCACTGGCCGAGGGGCTTACGGAACTTATGAGCAATGCCGCTGAGCGGGCCCTAATGGCGCGAGCGGCGAGGGAAAACGCACGGCGTTACCGGCCCGACGGTATACGGCAGGAGTGGGAAGCGATGTTTGGCGAGTTGGGGCTGAAATGAGGTTTCTTTCGTATGGGAGGTGCCGTGTTGGCTCTATCACACCCGGTGGGGTGGATCGGTGAGAATCCTACTGACGATTACCAGCCTGGGCGTTGGTGGTGCAGAGCGCCTGCTGACAGCTCTGGCGGATCAGTACGCTGCCGACGACCATGAGGTCATGCTCGTGCGCTTTCACGGCGAGGCGGAGTTGCGACCGAGCGACCCGCGGGTGCGGTTGGAGAACCTGAACATGCGGCGCAGCCCGCCGGGTGTTCTGGCGGCACTGGGGCGCTTCCGCCGGCTGGTCCGAGCGTTTCAGCCGGATGTGGTCAATAGCCACCTGGTGCATGCCAATCTCCTCACCCGCCTGCTGCGGATGGTCACACCCATGCCGCGATTGGTTTCCAGTGCGCACAATACCAACGAGGAGGGGCGGTTGCGCATGGTCGCCTATCGTCTGACCGACCGGTTGGCGGATATCTCCACCAATGTCTCCGACGAGGCAGTTGAGGCCTTCGAGGCGCAGTGGGCTCTGCGGCCGGGGCGGATGATCGCCATCCACAACGGTATCGATACGGCGGCATTCGCCTTCGACCCGGCCGCGCGGGTGCGGGTTCGGGCGGAGCTAGGTCTCGATGGGTACACTCCGCTGCTGCTCGCCGTGGGCCGGCTCTGGGAGCAGAAGGATTACCCGAACCTCTTGCGTGCCTTCGCCCACCTTGATCCTGGCGCCATCCCACCGCAACTGGCGATCGTGGGCGAAGGGCCGTTGCGCGGTGAACTGGAAGCCTTGGCACAATCGCTTGGCATGGTGGATCGGGTGCGCTTTCTCGGCGTGCGCCATGATGTACCGGCGTTGATGTCCGCCTGTGATGTGTTCGTGCTGCCTTCGGCCTGGGAGGGGTTCGGCTTGGTGGTAGCAGAGGCCATGGCCTGCGAGCGGCCGGTGGTGGCCACCGATTGCGGCGGGGTGCGCGAAGTGGTGGGCGAAGACGGTTTCTTGGTCCCGCCGCGTGATAATACTGCCCTGGCGGCGGCGATGGAGCGGGTCTTGCGGCTTTCGCCGGAGGAGCGCGAGCAGTTGGGCAGCGCTTCGCGCGAGCGAGTGATGGCGCGCTTTTCGCTCGACGTCATGGCGGATCGTTACCTGGCTGTGTATCAGACCGCTTACAAAGAACCTGAAGGGGTGAAATGAGAATATTGGTAACGGGAGGGGCCGGCTACATCGGCTCTCATGCCATCGTGGTGCTGCTGGAGGCGGGCCATCAGGTGGTGGCGCTAGATAACTTGGCCAATGGCTCGGCCGTGGCGGTAGCGCGAGCCGCGGAACTCGGTGGTGGGGAGGTGCCCTTCATCGAAGGTGATGTGCGGGACCGGGCACTGCTGGACAAGCTGTTCGCCGAGCAGAGGATTGATGCGGTGATGCACTTTGCCGGGCTCAAGGCCGTGGGCGAGAGCGTCCAGCAGCCGCTGGCCTACTTCGAGAATAATGTGGGCGGAACTGTCACCCTGTGCCAGGCCATGGAGGGGGCGGGTGCACACCGCCTGGTGTTTAGCTCATCGGCCACCGTCTACGGAGAGGGCCATCCCTTGCCCTGGCACGAGGGCCTACCCACGGGTACACCTAGCAACCCCTACGGCCGTTCCAAGCTGATGGTCGAGCAGGTGTTGTCCGACCTGGCCGTTTCCGACGAGCGCTGGCATATCGGGGTGCTGCGCTACTTCAATCCGACAGGGGCGCACGAGAGCGGGCGCATCGGCGAGTCGCCGCGCGGCACGCCCAACAACCTGGTGCCCTACATCGCTCAGGTGGCCACCGAGCGGCGGGAGTCGCTGGCCGTGTTCGGCAGCGACTATCCCACCGACGACGGCACCGGGGTGCGGGACTACCTGCACGTGATGGACCTGGTGGAAGGCCATCTAGCGGCGCTAGAGGCACTGGACACCCGCTCGGGGGTGAACGTCTGGAATCTGGGCACCGGGCGGGGCTATTCCGTGCTGGAGATGGTGCGCGCCTTCGAGACGGCCAGCGGCCGTAGCGTGCCCTACCATTTCGCGCCCCGGCGTGCGGGTGACCTGCCGGCGTTCTGGGCGGATCCCGGCAAGGCGAGGGAAGAACTCTGCTGGAAGGCTCGGCGCGACCTGGATGCCATGATGATGGACGTCTGGCGCTGGCAGCAGGCCAACCCGGAAGGGTACGACTGATGTGTGGACTGGCGGGTTTTCTGCAACCGAGCGGGTTCGATGCCAGGGCGGGGTTGGGCGCCATTCAGGCCATGACCGCAGCCATCATCCACCGCGGCCCGGATAGCGAAGGCCACTGGGCCGAAGAGGGCGCCGGGCTGGTGCTGGGCCATCGGCGGCTCTCTATTCTCGATCTTTCTCCAGCGGGGCATCAGCCCATGCACTCGGCATGCGGGCGTTATGTGATCGCCTTTAATGGTGAGATTTATAATCACGAAAGGCTCAGGAGCGAGGTAAGAGGGGCGAGAGGTGAGGTACCACAGTGGCGGGGGCATTCGGATACCGAGACGTTGCTGGCGGCGTTTTCAGCGTGGGGTGTGGAAGAAACGCTCAAGCGCTGTGTGGGGATGTTTGCCATCGCGCTGTGGGATCGCCAGGAGCGGACGCTGACTCTGGCGCGGGATCGTTTCGGCGAAAAGCCGCTCTACGTTGGCTTTGCCCAGGGTGCTAGCAGTGGTGAGGGCGAGCCGGTCACGGGGCGTGGGTCGTTGCTGTTCGGTTCCGAGCTCAAGGCGCTGATGGCCCACCCCCAATGGCAGGGCACCCTGGCCGAGCAGGCACTGGAAGGCTACCTGCGCTTCGGCTGCGTGGGCGGCGAGGCGAGCATCTTCCAGGGGGTGGCCAAGCTGCCGCCGGGTTCTCTGGTGACGATCACCCACGCGGATGTGCAGGCCGGCCAGCTGCCGGCGCCGGTGCATTGGTGGTCCGCGGAGCAGGCGGCGCGGGAATCGATGCAGGCCGAGCCCTTGAATGAACCCGAGGCGGCGGTTTCCGCCGTCGAACAGGCGCTGGGCCAGTCCGTTAAGAGTCGCATGCTGGCCGATGTGCCCCTGGGGGCCTTTCTATCGGGCGGCATCGATAGCTCGCTGATCGTGGCGCTGATGCAGCAACAGGCCGAGGCGCCGGTGCGCACCTTCTCGGTGGGCTTCGACGATGCCCGCTACGATGAATCGAGCCACGCCGAGGCGGTGGCGGCCCACCTGGGCACCGAGCACATGACGCTCCAAGCCACCTCCCAGATGGCGCTGGACCTGGTGCCCAAGCTGCCCGAGCTCTATGACGAGCCCTTCGCCGATTCCTCCCAGCTGCCTACCGCGCTGGTCTCCCGGCTGACCCGCGAGCACGTCACCGTGGCGCTCTCCGGCGATGCCGGTGACGAACTGTTCGGCGGCTACAACCGCCATCTGTGGGTGCCGCGGATCTGGCACAAGCTCAAGCGCCTGCCGCTGCCGGCGCGCCGGGCGCTGGGCGGTTCGCTCAAGGCGATTCCCGCCCAAGGCTACGATGCGCTGATGCGGCTGGGCGGCAGGGTATTGCCGAGCCGCCTGCAGGTGCGCACCTTCGGTGAGAAACTGCACAAGCTGGCCGCGGTGCTGGAAAGCCCTAGCGAGCGTGCGCTGTTCGTCGGCGTGGCCTCGATGAACCGTGAGCCCGCCGCGCTACTGGAAGGGGAGTGCAGCGGACAGACCCCGAAGGCGCTGTTCCCGGCCCTGCAGCAGTTCGATAGCGTGGAGTGGATGCTGCTGATGGACACGCTTCACTACATGGTTGACGACGTGTTGGTGAAGGTAGACCGGGCCAGCATGGCCAGCAGCCTGGAGGTGCGCGTACCCTTCCTCGACCCCGAGGTGTTCCATACCGCCTGGCACATTCCCGTCGAGACCCGGCTCAAGGAGGGGCAGGGCAAGTGGGTGCTGCGCCAGCTGCTCTATCGCCATGTGCCCCGTGAGCTGATCGACCGGCCCAAGATGGGTTTCGCCATCCCGCTGGATGCCTGGCTAAGTGGCCCGCTGCGCGACTGGGCGGAGGACCTGCTCTCCACCGCCAGCCTGCAGGCGCTGCCGATGCTGGATGCCGGCCAGGTGCGCCGCCTGTGGCAGGCCCACCTCAAGGGCCAGGGCCACCACGCCCAGCAGCTGTGGGCCGTACTGCAGCTGCTGGCCTGGCAACGGCGCTGGCGACCTGGCCTGCCCTGAACCCCGTTTCCTAAGCGCTGCCGAAGCGGCGCTTCGCTTGCAAGTGAGCCCTATGCTGCCCTACTGGATACTCTTTCTGATTCCCGCCGCGGGGGTGCTCTCCCAGCGGCGGCTGACACCCGCCTCGCGCCCCACGATGTGGTGGCTGATCGGCGCGGTCTTTACCTTGGCGATTGGCCTGCGTTTTCAGGTGGGCGGCGACTGGGGCGCCTACCTGCGCTATGTCGATCAGGCCGCCGCCATGTCCCTGTTCGAGGTGCTGACGCACGGCGATCCCGGCTACTACCTGCTCAACTGGCTGGCGGTGAACCTGGGCGGTAACATCTACTGGGTCAACCTGATGTGCGGCGCCATCCTGATGAGCGGGGTGATTGCCTTTGCCCGCCGTCAGCCGCTGCCCTGGCTGGCGCTGCTGGTGGCGGTGCCCTACCTGATCATCGTGGTGGGCATGGGCTATTCCCGCCAGGCGGTGGCGCTGGGTTTCGTGCTGCTGGGACTGGTGGCCCTCGGCGATAATCGCGTGCGCGTGTTCGTGGTCTGGGTGCTGATCGGCGCCGCCTTCCACAAGAGTGCGGTGCTGATGCTGCCGGTGGCCGGCCTGGCCGCCAGCCAGAACCGTTTCGCCTCCTTGGCCTGGGGCGGTGCCGCCTCGCTGATCGGTGGCTACCTGTTTCTGTTTGATTCCGTCGACCAGCTCTGGGCCAACTATGTGGAGGCGGATTATCAGTCCCAGGGTGGGCTGATTCGGGTGCTGATGAACGCCGTGCCGGCAGTGCTGTTCCTGCTGCTGAACCGGTACATGCGGCTGAGCCATGCCGAACAGCGGCTGTGGTGGTGGATGTCGGTACTGGCCATCGCCTGCCTGCCGCTGGTGGTGATGTCTTCCACGGCCACGGATCGGGTGGCGCTCTATCTCATTCCGCTGCAGGTGTTCGTGTTCTCGCGCCTGCATCTGATCGTGGGAGATACCTTCCATCGCGCCTATATCGTGGCGGGGGTGGTGGCCTACTACACGGCCGTGCTTTTCGTCTGGCTGTTCTTTGCGGTGCATTCAGACTGGTGGCTGCCGTATCAGGTGGTGGGGATGTGAGGGAGGGGTGAGGTTCGAGGTGCGAGAGGTGAGGTTAGAGGGCGTTGTCTGATTTGCTCGTGAGGTGGTTAACTAAATCTCCAATACATATGTTGTTTTTTTAGTTAAGATGCCGAGTAGGGTCATCTGCATGAGGAAACAGCGTGAGCTACACACGGCTTCAACTGGAGCAAGCCAAGGTCGCCACCAATGCTATCCAGCTCTTCGAGGCGTTGGAGGCGCATCGTGGCCAAGCACGTCAGGTGGCTGGCTCCATGCACTGGAAGCTCATCGCTGGCCGCGAGTATCTCTACCGCGGGTATTCCCACGGCAAGAACCAATCGCTGGGGCCGCGTTCACCCGAGACGGAATCCATCAAGGCGTCGTTTGACGCCAGGAAGGCGGCACACAAGGCGCGGGAAGACGCCCTGAAGCACCAGTTGAAGACGCATGCGGCTTACGTGCGAGCCAATCGGCTGCACCGTTTCCCTCTCATCGCCGCCCGCGTCATTCGTGCTCTGCAGCGTCAGGGCGTTCCTTTCCGCATCATTGGTACCAATGCACTCTACGCGTATGAGGCACGGGCCGGCGTGCTGGTCGAGCCCGAGCACCTGGCCACCTCCGATGTGGATGTGCTGATGGATGCCCGCCAGGGAGTTCGTATCGCGGCTCAGGTACAACCCGAGGGCTTGCTCTCCCTGCTGCGCCGAACCGACAAGACCTTCCAGCGGTTCACTGATGCGACGTTCATGTTCTGTGCTGTCAATGACATCGGCTATCGCGTCGACTTCATCACCCAGGGTGGCAGCGATCCTCTGCAGATGAACGACTTCGAGCATCTGCTGGAGGAGGGGGATCTGACCCCGGTGACCATCGAGTCACTCAAGTGGCTGGTGGCATCGCCGCGCTTCGAGGCAGTCGTCTTCGATGAGCGGGGGATGCCGCTTCGGCTATCGACGCCCGACCCCCGGGCGTTCGTGCTGCACAAGTGGTATGTCAGCCAGCGGCCCGACCGTGAGCCGGCCAAGCGGTACCGTGATGAAGCCCAGGCCAGGCTGGTGGCCAGCCTGCTTCATCACGAGTTGAAGGATTTGCCCACGACACGAGCGGTGACACGGGCCTTTCCCCACTTGCTGCGCCAAGACGCTAGCGCCGAGTTGGATGACTTTGATGTGTAAAGCCTCACATCTCACACCTCACAGGAACACCGATGCAAGACAAGGACGTTGTGGTGTTGGTCTCCAACACCTCCTGGTATCTCTATAACTTCCGCCGCGGCACCATCCTGGCGCTGTTTGATGCGGGCTACCGGGTGATCGGCCTGGCGCCGCAGGATGACTACGCCGCGCGGCTGGTGGAGGAGCTGGGCATCGAGCATATGGCGCTGCCCATGGAGGGCAAGAGCACCCGCCTGGTGGGCGAGGGCAAGAGCCTGTTGGCGCTGGCCGGTACGCTGCGCCGCCTGAAGCCAGCCTTCGTGTTCAACTTCACGGTCAAGGCCAATATCTACTCGGGCCTGGCCTGCCGGGCGCTGGGCATCCCCTATGCCAACAATGTTTCCGGCCTGGGCACGGCCTTCCTCCATGACAACTGGCTGTTTCGCCGGGTGCGCGCGCTCTACGGCTTCGTTAATCGCGGGGCGCGGCGGGTGTTCTTCCAGAACCAGGAAGACCACGATCTCTTCCAGTCCCACGGCCTGCTCAAGAACACGCCCACCACGGTGCTGCCGGGCTCCGGCATGGATACCACCCGCTTCGCCTTCTCGCCGCTGCCTGGGGTTGGGACGGAAGGTGGCCCCTTCACCTTCGTGATGATCGCCCGCCTGCTGGGCGACAAGGGCGTGCGCGAATACGTGCAGGCCGCCGAGCAGGTGAGGGCCCACCACCCCGAGACGCGCTTCATGTTGATCGGGCCGCATAGCGCGAGCAACCGCACCGCCATCACCGAAGACGAGGTGCGCGAGTGGCAGGCGGCCGGGGTGATCGACTACCTGGGCGAGCAGGGCGACGTGCGGCCCTTTATCGAGCAGGCCCAGGTACTGGTGCTGCCCTCCTACCGCGAGGGTATGCCGCGCACGGTGCTGGAAGCCGCGGCCATGGGCCGCCCGGCCATCGTCTCCGATGTGCCGGGCTGTCGGCATGCCGTTGAGCCGGGCAAGACCGGCTGGCTGTGTGAGGTGAAGAGCGCCGATTCGCTGGCCGAGCGCATGCGGGCGTGTATCGAGATGCCCAGCGAACAGCTGCAGCAGGCCGGCACGGCGGCGCGCCAGCGCATCGAGGACGAGTTCGATGAGCGGATCGTGGTGGAGGCGGCGCTGGCCTGCCTTCAGGCTCGGTGACGCCTCACGCCTCACGCCTCACGCCTCACGCCTCACGCCTCACGCCTCACCCCTTACGCCTTACGCCTTACGCCTCACCCTTCACCCCTGACCCGGAAACCCGAACATGTATGACCTCTTGAAGACGCTGGCGGCCCAGCTGGTGATGCCGCTGCCGGTGGTGCTGGGGCTGCTGGTGGTGGGCCTGCTGCTGGGCCTGTGGGGGTGGCGGCGCACGGGCATGGCGGCGGCGGCCGGTGGCCTGGGGCTGTTGTTTCTTGCCAGCTGGGGGCCGGTGGCGGAGCGCCTGCTGGCGCCGCTGGAGGCCGAGTATGCGCCGATGCCGACGCTGGCTGCCGATATCCAGGCGGTGGTGGTGCTGGGCGGCGGCTGGCAGCCGGATGCGCCCCGCTCGATCACCGGCAAGCTCGGCGAGAGTTCCGCCATCCGGCTGATGGAGGGGGTGCGGCTGTGGCGTCAGCGGCCCGCGCTGCCCTTGGTGGTAACGGGGGCCAGCCGTGATCCTAGCCGGGCGCCCGTGGCCCAGGGCTATGCCCGGGCCGCCCGGGCGCTTGGCGTGCCGAGCCCGCGGCTGAGGGTGCTGGATACCCCGACGGATACCGGCCTGGAGGCCCGCGCGGTGCGTGAGGCACTGGGGGAGGGCGCCCGGGTGGTGCTGGTGACCTCCGCCTCGCACATGCCGCGGGCCATGGCGCATTTTCGCGCGGTAGGCCTTGCGCCGCTGGCGGCACCCACCCATTACCTCGCCAAGGGAGAGCCGGCGGATAGTGTGTCCGATTGGGTGCCCTCTGCCAGCCACCTTCGCAAGACCGAGCGGGCCCTATATGAGGCCATGGGCCAATGGGCCATGAGGTTTGAAGGGCGTGGCCGTGTTTCTGCAAGCGAATGAATTCCAACAGCTTCATGGATGAAGGTATCGTGTTATGCCTGTCACATTGTTGTTTCCTGCCCTGGCCATGCTGCTCTCGGCGGTGGCCATTCGTGCCTTGCGGCGGCCGGCGCTGGCCATGGGCTTGGCCGACCGGCCCGGGGGGCGCAAGCAGCATCAGGGGATAATCCCGCTGACCGGCGGGCTCGGGGTCTTCATCGGCTTTGTGGTGGTGCAGCCGCTGGTGGCGGCCTCGCTGCTGGAGCTGCTGCCGCTGTATGCGGGCATGGCGTTGCTGGTCGCGTGTGGCGTCTATGACGATGCCCGAGACATGCGCAGCCTCCTCAAGCTGGGGGTGCAGCTTGCGGCGGCGCTGCTGATGGTGCTGTGGGGGCGGCAGGTGGTGGTGACCCTGGGGGACTTTCCCGGGGTGGGCCTGGTGCAGCTGGGCGCGATCGCCGCGCCGCTGACGGTGATCGCGGTGGCCGGGCTGATCAATGCCGTGAATATGATGGATGGCATCGATGGCCTGGCCGGCGGCGTGGTGGTGGCCATGCTGGCCTGGCTGGGCGTGGTGGCCGGCCTTCAGGGGCAGCTTGGCCTGCTGGCGGTGATCGCCTCGCTGGCCTTTGCGGTGGCGGGGTTTCTGGTGTTCAACCTGCGCCACCCCTGGCGGCGCAAGGCCAACGTCTTCATGGGCGATGCCGGCAGCATGGCACTGGGGCTGGCCATCGCCTGGTTCGTGGTGGCCCTCTCCCAGCATGAGCAAGCGGTGCTCGCCCCGGTGGCCTACGGCTGGGTGCTGGTGCTGCCGGTAACGGATACCCTGAGCCTGGCGATCCGCCGGGTACGCAAGGGCCAGAGCCCCTTCGCCGCCGACCGCGAGCACCTCCACCATCTCTTCCTGCGCGCGGGGTTCAGTCATGAGGGCACCACCCTTGCGCTGGTGGCCATCGTGTTCGCCCTGGGGGCCGTGGGGGTGCTGGGCTCGCTGGTGGGCGTGCCGGATGTGCTGCTGCTGCTGGGGCTGATCGGCGTGGCCATGCTGCACTATGTGTTCATTCGCCATGCCTGGCGCACCAGCAAGGCCCTGCGGCGGCTGTATGCGAACTCGATGACGATCGCCCGCTTCAGTCGCGGCGAGCCGCTGCTCGAAGTGATGTTGCGCACGCGCCCCCTGGTGGCGGGCTGGCGGCGCTACCTGGCCCTGGCGGGGCTCTATCTGGGCATCTTCAGCCTGGCCCTCTCCGCCTGGGGGGCGGCCCTCGGCGCGGGGCTGGTGCTGGTGGCCACGCTGCTCAGTTGTCGGCTCTTCTGGCGGGATGTGTCGCACCTGCCGCTGTTCTGGGTGTCTGCCGGGCTGACCCTGTTCCTGGTGGCGCGCAGCCTGGGGGCGGAGCTGGGGGGCAGCGTGTCGCCGGACTGGCGGCCGTTGGTGCTGCTCGCCGGTATCATCAGCGTGCCGCTGGGCTGGTGGCTGGCCCAGAGCCGCCTGCACTGGCCCGGGTTGTTCGGCGTGTTGCTGCTGGGCGGGGCCGCCGCCTTCATTGCCCGGGTCGACTGGTCACGGCTGGAGCAGGGCATGCTGGCCAACCCCTGGGTATGGGGGCACCCGGCGCAGACCGGCTTTCTGGCCTCGGTGGGGTTGCTGATGCTGGTGGCCATGCTGTTCTCCGGGCTGCAACGCCTGGGCACCGGCTGGCGGCCGGCCTATCAGGTGGGGGTGGCCATGCTGCTCGCGACCCTGGTGATGATGGTGCTGGTGGCCACCCACTATGGCTCGGGCTGGATCGGTGCCCTGGCAGGGCTGGGGTGCTTCGCTCTGGCCACGCCGCTGCTGGGTCGCCCGCAGGGGGAGCGCCTGGGCCTGTGGGGCATTGCCGCGCTGGGGGCGCTGGGTGGCATCAGCCTGGTGACCTGGTACGGGCTGAGCGATGGCTCGCCGCCGGTGCTCGAGGGCATCACCCGGCCCCTCGAGGCGGGCAGCCTCTACCTGCGCGGTGAGCTGGAGGCGGCCTACGCCGTGCATGCCGGCACGGTCGAGCGGTTGATGCTCTGGGGGCACGCCCGCGAGGCCTGGCTGGCGCGTCCGCTGCTGGGCTCCGGCAGCATGGCGCCTACGGTCTACTCTGGCTGGCTGGCGGGTTACCAGGGCTTTCATTCCCTGTATGCCGGCATCGCGGTGGGGTTCGGGCTGGTGGGCCTGCTGGGGTTCGCGGCAGTGGCGGTGATCTGCCTGCGGGCTGTGCTGTTGATGGCCGTGGAGCGGATCTGGCCAGCGGCCTGGGTGCTGGGGCTGCTGAGTAGCGGGGTGAGCGTGGTGGTGATGTTCGCCCTGGCGGTGCCGATTCGTGAGGCCGGTTCCCTGGCCATGATGGTGCTGCTGATGGCCGCCTGCTGTGCGGCGGTGTTCCAGCGCGATTGGCTGCGCCAGCGCGGGGTGGTGAACCGCCATGGGCTGCGCCGGCGGTATCGCCGTGCGCCCAGGGTGCACGGGAGCGCCCGTTACCCCCGGGGTGAGTGAATTCATCTTTTCGTTAAACCGGGGGCGGCTTAATGTTACATGGCGTAACATCCGGCCCCGTTTTCATTTCAGTGCAACGACGATAGCGCAAGGAACAAGCAGATGCTGAGCATGGACAACATTCGACTGGGCGTGATCGGCCTGGGCTATGTGGGGCTGCCGCTGGCGGTGGAGTTCGGCAAGGTGTTGCCCACCGTGGGGTTCGATATCAACGCGCAGCGCATCAATGACCTGCGAGACGGCATCGACCATACCCTGGAGGTGGAGCCGGCGCTGCTGGCCGAGGCCACCGGGCTCAGCTTCGAGAGCGATCTCGAGGCGTTACGCGAGTGCAATGTCTATATCGTGACGGTGCCTACGCCCATCGACGAGAGCCGGCGGCCGGATCTAACGCCATTGCTGCGTGCCAGCGAGAGCCTGGGCCAGGTGGTGGGCCAGGGCGATGTGGTGATCTATGAGTCCACCGTCTACCCCGGCGCCACCGAGGAGGACTGCATCCCGGTGATCGAGCGGGTATCAGGGCTGACCTACAACCGCGATTTCTTCGCCGGCTATAGCCCGGAGCGCATCAACCCGGGCGACAAGGAGCACCGTGTCACCAGCATCAAGAAGGTGACCTCGGGCTCCACGCCGGAGGTGGCCGAGTTCGTCGATGCCCTCTATCGCCGGGTGATCACCGCCGGCACCCACAAGGCCAGCTCCATCGCCGTGGCCGAGGCGGCCAAGGTGATCGAGAACACCCAGCGTGATATCAACATCGCCCTGATCAACGAGTTGGCGGTGATCTTCAACCGCCTGGGGATCGACACCGAGGAGGTGCTGGAGGCCGCCGGCACCAAGTGGAACTTCCTGCCGTTTCGCCCCGGCCTGGTGGGCGGGCACTGCATCGGCGTGGACCCCTACTACCTGACCCACAAGGCCGAGCAGGTGGGCTACCACCCGGAGATGATCCTCGCCGGGCGGCGCATCAACGATGGCATGGGGGCCTATGTGGCCAGTCAGCTGGTCAAGCAGATGATCAAGCGCCGCATCCATGTGCAGGGCGCGCGGGTGCTGGTGATGGGCCTGACCTTCAAGGAGAACTGCCCGGACCTGCGCAATACCCGGGTGGTAGATATCCTCAAGGAACTGGCCGACTACAGCGTGGCGGTCGACGTCTTCGACCCGCAGGTCAACAAGGACGAGGCCGAGCACGAGTACGGCATTCGCCCGGTGGAGCAGCCCGACGCCGGCGCCTACGACGCCATCATCCTCGCCGTGGCCCACCGCGAGTTCCGCGAACTGGGCGTCGCGGGCATGCGCGCCTGGGGCAAGCCCGAGCACGTGCTCTACGACCTGAAGTACGTGCTGCCCAAGGAAAGTGTTGACCTCAGGCTCTAGCCGAACCCCCCTTTGGGGTCAGACCCCTCAATCCGCTTAGGGGTCGGACCCTTAAGGGCATTTAAGGCGATGGAAATGAAAAACCCGCCATTTGGGCGGGTTCTTGACGGCGTAGGCGGGTCGTCAGGAGGGCTTGTGGACTGCCTTTTCCAGCACTGCCTGTTGGCGCTGGTTGGCGCGCTCGATCACCTGGCGATAAACATCACGCTTGCGTTCGGGGCTGGCGTTGCGGATGAATGCTGATAGGGGGCTGCCGCCGGTCTTTTCATCTTTGGTCATCATGTCCGCTTCCTCGTCTTCTCGGCGAGCTTTTGCAGAAGGGACTCGCGAGAGTATGCTTCGGCAATGTGGGTGTCAATTCGTTCCACGTTCTGCACGTACTCGCGATGTGAGCCGTCGTGGTTCTTGATCAGCAGGTCGACCATCACCAATTCGCCGAACTCCTGCTTGATACGGTTGGCCACATCTCTGGCTGCAAAGTACTGTTCTGAAAAGCTTTCTATTGGAATTCTTCGACCCTCCAAGGCTTCGCGGGCTTCTACGAACTCCCAAGCAAGTAAGGGATCCTGGTAGACATAAAGAATCTGCACGACCCTGGATTTGCCAAGCGAGCGAGCTACGTTCTCCCGGGCCTTGGCAAGGTTGGTGAAGGTGCCATCCAGAAGAAAGCTCTGATGCTGCTTCAGGGCCACGTCCAGGAGCTTTTCTACCAGAATAGAGACGGCCGGCTGAAACAGCCAGGCATTGCCGCCATGGTAATCCTCGAACTCATCTCTAAGCTCATCAGGGTCGATGCGCAGGATGTCTTGGCCATTTTCACTGAGGACGGCGATGAGTTCCTTTGAGGCCTCTGTCTTGCCGGCACCGGGTGAGCCCGCCATGAACACCGATACTGGATATTTCTCGGGGGGATAAAGGTGCTTGTCGGCAACGCGTTTGGCAATCCGCTTCTTTTGCTTCCTGGCAAACGCAATGGCCCGCGTGGTGATAGGGTGCTCTTCAGCTTGATGAGCAGTGACGTTGGTCATGTGGCTGATGGTCATGTTGCGAGTGGCACGTGATGGCAGGGTAGCACTGATCTCATCAAGGGTCGGATGCTAAGTATAATTCTGTAGCGTGCTCTCTAAGGCCATGGCCTGGCGTTGGTGGAGGTGCCGGTGGCTGCCGCTGGCGGTGGAGTTCGGCAAGGTGCTGCCCACCGTGGGGTTCGATATCAACGCGAAGCGCATCAATGACCTGCGAGACGGCATCGACCATACCCTGGAGGTGGAGCCGGAGCTGCTGGCCGAGGCCACCGGGCTCAGCTTCGAGAGCGAGCTTTCGGCGCTGCGCGAGTGCAATGTCTATATCGTGACGGTGCCCACGCCCATCGACGAGAGCCGGCGGCCGGATCTCACGCCGCTGATCAAGGCGAGCGAGAGCCTGGGCCAGGTGGTGGGCCAGGGCGATGTGGTGATCTATGAGTCCACCGTCTACCCCGGCGCCACCGAGGAGGACTGCATCCCGGTGATCGAGCGGGTATCAGGGCTGACCTACAACCGCGACTTCTTCGCCGGCTACAGCCCGGAGCGCATCAACCCGGGCGACAAGGAGCACCGCGTCACCAGCATCAAGAAGGTGACCGCCGGTTCCACGCCGGAGGTGGCCGAGTTCGTCGATGCCCTCTATCGCCGGGTGATCACCGCCGGCACCCACAAGGCCAGCTCCATCGCCGTGGCCGAGGCGGCCAAGGTGATCGAGAACACCCAGCGCGATATCAACATCGCCCTGATCAACGAGTTGGCGGTGATCTTCAACCGCCTGGGGATCGACACCGAGGAGGTGCTGGAGGCCGCCGGCACCAAGTGGAACTTCCTGCCGTTTCGCCCCGGCCTGGTGGGCGGGCACTGCATCGGCGTGGACCCCTACTACCTGACCCACAAGGCCGAGCAGGTGGGCTACCACCCGGAGATGATCCTCGCCGGGCGGCGCATCAACGATGGCATGGGGGCCTATGTGGCCAGTCAGCTGGTCAAGCAGATGATCAAGCGCCGCATCCATGTGCAGGGCGCGCGGGTGCTGGTGATGGGCCTGACCTTCAAGGAGAACTGCCCGGACCTGCGCAACACCCGGGTGGTGGACATCCTCAAGGAACTGGCCGACTACAGCGTGGCGGTGGATGTCTTCGACCCGCAGGTCAACAAGGACGAGGCCGAGCACGAGTACGGCATTCGCCCGGTGGAGCAGCCCGACGCCGGCGCCTACGACGCCATCATCCTCGCCGTGGCCCACCGCGAGTTCCGCGAACTGGGCGTGGAAGGCATGCGCGCCTGGGGCAAGCCCGAGCACGTGCTCTACGACCTGAAGTACGTGCTGCCCAAGGAAAGCGTCGACCTCAGGCTCTGACGGCGAGGGGCAGCAGGGTCGAGGGGCATGGACGCCTCGAGTCCCAGTGGCTATGTTGCAGTGATGCATTAATGCAGCAATGATGTAACCTGTATTGATGCTCCATCTGGCATGCGAGGTACCCCGTCATGAGTGCTGAAGCCCTTATCGACCCGAACGAATACCAGGCGCCCAAGACCTACGAACGTTTCGTTGAGGATCTCAAGCGATCTGCAACGGCAGCGGGCAAGCCGATCATCGACCCCAGATTGTTCGCTCGCGCATTGGGCATGGATCTGCAAGTTCTGGCTGCGGATGCCCATGTGCACCGAGTCACCCTCTCACGCGCTCAAGGGAGCGAGAAGCTGCAAGGCTTTCTGCGCGATGCGTTGCAGGTGTTGCGTGCTGCCACCGACATCAACGGGGACTTCAGGCATGCCCTGTTCTGGTTTCGGAACGAACCCATCAGCACCTTCGATTATCGAACGCCGGAAAGACTGGTCAGTGAAGGTCGAACTCAGGACCTGGTACGTTACCTGCAAGCCCTGAAGGCCGGGGCGGTAGGGTGAAGGTACGAGAGTCGCTGGCGTGCCCTGCCTACCGCGTCCACGTGCCACGGTGGGCATGGGCACCCACCAGTGGTGCCGGAGCCGCCGAATATGGTGGCCGCTTGAACCGTCCAGCTGGCTGCTGGTCGGTGTAGCGCTGGAGTGCGGGGCTGCCGGTATCTTGTTTCCCTCGGTGGCAAATCCCGGCGGCACGAATCTGGTGCTCTATACGGAAGCGTTGCAGGAAGGGGACCGACTCCGACTGGTGGCTTACGATCCCGATGATGATCTTCCCAAGGACCAACGGTCTTGGGAATAGACAACCGCACTGCTATCCCGAGCACGTGCTTTATGACCTGAAGTATTTGCTGCCCAAGGAAAGCGTTGACCTGAGGTGGTAGGGGGCCTCAGCGTTGCTGGGTGCATCCTGGGCGCCTGCGGCGCCATCGCGATCTGAAGTTGGAGCGCCCAGCCGCCGCTCCCACAATCATGATCCAGCTCCGGGCCTTTGTGGGAGCGATCGCTTGCGTCGCGATCCGTCGCGAAGCGGCGGTGGGGTTGTCCTGGGCGCCTGCGGCGCCATCGCGATATAAAATATCGCTCCCACAGGTAGCTGTTCCAATTCCTCTGCCAAGGTTGCGAAGTGCTCGCGCATGGCATCGACATATTCGGCTTCCATGTCTGGGCCTCCTTGGCCGGTCACGCAAAATGCCGCTGATGGTACTGGTGGTCGAGTTCCCACATCGACGTGATGCGGTTCTCCTCGCGGATCAGGCGCAGGTGGTCATTGGCCTGCAGCACTTGCCCGGTGCGGATTACGGCGTGGGCCAGGGGGAGGGGGGCGAGGTTGATATCCACGATTGAGAGCTGGTCCTGCTTCAAGCCCAGTCGATCCTGCCAGTCTTGTGCCAGCAACTCGGGCCGCAGGCGACGCTCCAGCGGCTCCTTGGCGAAGTCGCGGAATGCCACCGCGAGGTCATAGTCACTCTCTGCCGAAGCGGTGCCCTTGGCGCGAGAGCCATAGAGCCAGAGCACGGCGATGTCGCTCTCACAGGCCGCCAGGTCGGCCAGGGCATGGAGGATGATGGACTGATTGCGCATTGCTGACTCTCAGGTGCGGTGGGTCGCGTTATTCGAGTCTATCATTTCCCAGGCCAATACGGATGCGCTCGGCAAAGGCGTGGCGGGCGCCGAGCCCCGTCATGAGGCGTCCACCGGCCAACTTGACGACCCGTTCCGCGAACTGGGCGTGGAAGACATGCGCGCCTGGGGCAAGCCCATGCATGTGTTGTACGATTTGAAGTATGCGCTGCCCAAGGCCGAGGTGCATATCAGGCTCTGAGAGGAGCTGGTGACGGGATAATTCAGGAGGAAGGGAATGAAGATCACGATTTTTGGAACGGGTTATGTGGGGCTGGTGACCGGTACCTGCCTGGCCGATGTGGGCCACGACGTGCTGTGCATGGACGTGGACAAGGGCAAGGTGCAGCGGCTGCAGGATGGTGAGATCCCCATCTACGAGCCGGGCCTGGAGCGGATGGTTCAGGAAAACGTGACCGCTGGGCGGTTGCGCTTTACCACTGACCCGGCCGAGGCGGTGGCCTTCGGCACGCTGCAGTTCATCGCCGTGGGCACGCCGCCGGATGAGGACGGCAGCGCCGATATGCAGTATGTGCTGGCGGTGGCCAATACCATCGGCGAGCACATGAACGAGTACAAGGTGATCGTCGACAAGTCGACCGTGCCGGTGGGCACCGCCGAGCGGGTGGGCGAGTCGGTGGCGGCGGCGCTGGCGGCCCGCGGCGAGGCGCTGGAGTTCGATGTCTGCTCCAATCCGGAGTTCCTCAAGGAAGGCGCGGCCATCGACGACTTCACCCACGGGGCGCGCATCGTGGTGGGGACCCACTCCGAACGGGTCAAGGAGCTGATGCGCGAGTGCTACGGCCCCTACATCCGCTTGCAGGAAAAGCTGATGTTCATGGACGTGCGCTCGGCCGAGCTGACCAAGTACGCCGCCAACGCCATGCTGGCCACCAAGATCAGCTTCATGAACGAGATTGCCAACCTGGCCGAACGCCTGGGGGCGGATGTCGAGCAGGTGCGCCGCGGCATCGGCAGCGACCCGCGTATCGGCTACCAGTTCATCTACCCCGGCTGTGGCTATGGCGGTTCCTGCTTTCCCAAGGATGTGCAGGCGCTGGCGCGTTCCGCCAGCGATGTCGACTACCAGGCCGAGCTGCTCAATGCCGTGGAGGCGATCAACAAGCGCCAGAAGCAGACGCTGTTCGCCAAGCTCTCCCAGGCCTTCGATGGCGATCTTGCCGGCAAGACCATTGCCCTGTGGGGCTTGTCCTTCAAGCCCAATACCGACGACATGCGCGATGCCCCCAGCCGCACGCTGATGGAGGCCCTGTGGGATGCCGGCGCCCGGGTACAGGCGTTCGATCCCGAGGCGATGAAGGAGTGCCGGCGCCTCTATGGCGAGCGCGATGACCTGGTGCTGGTGGCCGATCGCATCCAGGCGGTGAAGGGGGCCGATGCCTTGGTGATCTGCACCGAGTGGAAGGACTTCCGCGCGGTGGATTTCGATTGGCTGAAGAACCAGCTGGCCATGCCGGTGGTCGTCGATGGCCGCAACCTCTTCGACCCCCAGACCATCAAGCAGGCCGGGCTGATGTACTACGCCGTGGGGCGTGGGGACTCGCTGCACCGGCGATGACCTTGATGCGGGGCCTGACGGCCGCCGGGATCGTGGCGACCATGGCCTTGCCGGTGCTGCTGCCTGGCGGCTATTGGTGGGGCCCCCTGTGGCTGGGGCTGCTCGGGCTGCTGGCCCTGTTGGGCCGGTTGGTCCCCGGCTGGATGAGGGTTCGCCCTCTGGGTCGCCGGGGCTGGGGGCTGGCGCTGATGCTGCTGCTGTTCGGCGCCTCTCAGCTGGCCATCGCGGCCTATCACGGCGAGGCCGCCCAGCTGCTGCCGCTGCTGCTGCCGGTAGTGCTGGCGCTGTTGGTGTTGCCCGCCCTCCATGCCTGGCTGCCTTCGTTGATCTGGCTGTGGGCCGGCCTTGCGCTGGCGGGGATGACAACGGGCGGCTGGGCCTTGTGGCAGACGCTGAATGGCGTGAGCCGGGCCAGTGGCCACGAACCACTGCATGCCATCCTGTTTGGCAACCTCAGCCTGCTGGCCGGCGTGCTCTGCCTGGCGGGTATCGGCTGGGCGCTCAACGCCCCCCGGCGGTATGGCTGGCTGGTGGTGCTGGGGCTGGGCGCCCTGGGCGGGGTAGCGGCTTCGGTGCTCTCCGGTACGCGGGGTGGTTGGGTCGCCCTGCCGCTGATCCTGCTGGTGTTTCAGCGGGGCTATGGTCGTTGGCTCCCTCGGAGGCAGGCCGCCCTCTGGTGGGTGGGAGCGGGGGGCCTGCTGGCCGGCCTCTATGTGTTACCCCAGACCGGGGTACAGCATCGCGTGAGTCTGGCGGTTGCCGAGGTTGAGCATTATCTGGCGGGTGAGCGGGCCAAGACAGGCTCGGTGACGACGCGCCTGGAGATGTGGCAAGGGGCGGTGGGGCTGATCGTCGAGCGGCCGCTGATGGGGCACGGTAAGGCGGGTTACATGGAGGGAATGCGCTCGCGGGTGGAGGCCGGTGAGCTCGACCGGGCAGTGTTGGCACACGCTCATGCCCACAATGATCTGCTCAACGCCTGGGCCAAGCGTGGGTTGCCGGGCCTGCTCGCGCTGTTGGGCCTCTACCTGCTGCCGCTGTGGCTGTTTCGCGGCGGTTTGAATCATCCCGATACCTCGCATCGCGCCTTGGCGGTGGCGGGATTGTTGCTGCCCGTGACCTTTCTCGATTTCGGTCTTACCTATAGTTTTTTGGCCTATCCTGTCGGCGTGGCGGTATATAGCGGCTGGTTGGTGGTGCTCTGGAGCCTCTATCGGCATGCCCCTCTAGGGCGTCATCCACAATGAAACATGACGATTCACCATGATCAGGGATGATGGAAATGAGACGTGGTGCGGATTGCGTTCACGCCGTCGAGCCGATAATACTTTTTGGCGTAACGCTTCAATGGTGAAGTCGTGACTTCCAGGGGTGTCGAGGCGGCCGGCCTAAGGAGATTCCATGAAACTACAGTGTCCTCACTGTCACGGCTTAGGTGTCTATAAGCTCAGGCGGCAATGGTGGCAGCGTCTGCTCCATCTGGAGCGGTTTTATTACTGTGTCGATTGCGAGCAGACACTGCCGCGCTCCCGGTTGCATGAAGCTGCCTGAGGGGATGATGAGGGCCTGTTCCTGTGGCGTCATTCGTCATTCAGCATGCCACGGTAGCAGGGGGGCGAGGCCAGTTCTCGGTCCTCGGCGTCTTCGTCATGAAGCGCCTGCAAGATAGCCTCGCGCAGCAGCGGCAGGTGTGTGTCCTCCAGGTCGCGGGCTGCCGAGAGCAGCGTTAGCCGGCCCTCTCGGGCGTGGCGCATCAGCGGAATCAAACTCTCCGGCGCATCCCGCAGCTCTCCCCGGTAGCGGGCGGAAAACACTTCCTCGTTGATCTCGCCCAGGTGGTACTGGCGGCGTAGCGCGGGTGAGGGAGAGGCATCGCGGTACCAGTCGGTCAACGCCAGGCTCTCGCGGCGCTTGCCGCGCGGCCAGAGGCGGTCGACCAGCACCCGGGCGCCATCCTCGGCCTCCATCGGCTGGTAGATGCGCTTGAAGACGATGTCGTAGGTCATGGCGAGCGATCCTTGCCGGCAATCTGTAGTCTAGTCTCTCCGTATCCTTCCCCTCAGGCAACTGCCGGAGCGTCCTGGGCGCCTGGTCGCAGCAACCCTGTAGCACAACGCCTGATCATCGACAAGCGTTGATGCCCGTTCGTATATGGATCCCTGGATAATGACGTGGTTGATGCAAGCGAGTGAACTACTACACTCCATAGTAATTCGCTAGTTTTGAGAATTTAACCAGACAATAACCAGATTTGTCAGCTTACCGTAGCACCAGATCTTCGCGGGGGCTCCAATGGTCAATGATCCCAACTCTCGTAACGTCAAACCTCATGAGATCGATCTGAGCGCTGTAGGTCCGTCGATTTTCGCGCCCAATGCCCGCCTGGCTTTGCGCCGCAGCAAGTACGAGCGGCCGTTGACTTACCGCTACGACGATGGCGGCCAGCTGCAGGCGGTTCGGTCCATCGGCAAGGTCCGGTTGCGGATTCAGGATGGATCGGGGAAGCCCCAGCCAGGGGCGCGCATGCGGTTGAGAGTAATGAAATCAGGGGAGACCGTCAGCGAACGCATCGTTACGGCCGGGCCCAGTGGCTACATCAGCACCGACCTGCTCGATGAAGCTACTGACGATACCCGCATCGCGGTCACTCCGACGGTCGACGGTAAGCCACGAGATGACGCCAGTCATGTGTTCGATGCCAGCATCGGCGATTTGAGCCAGGGTCGAGTGATCACTGTCGCCGATAAAGTTGATCGTTGGATACCTGAAGGTCGATTGGAAAGCGGCGCCTTCCTCACGCCGCCGGATACGGCCGATGTCGCGAACGCTCCAGAACTGTTCAGCCCGCAAGTGATCAACAAGGATGGCAATTGCGCGCTGGATTTCACGGCCAGCGTCGAGACACGCCAGTTCTACTTCAACCAGATCGTCCGCGTGGGAGAGCCGGAGCTGGGCCAGCGGGTCGCACTCGAAGAGATGGTTCAGGAGCGTCAGCCTATCACCGGTCCGATATCCTATGACTGGTCGACGGCGAACGAAAAGAGTGTCAGTCAGCCATCATCGCCAACCCTTGGCCGCCTGAACGTCTACAAGCAATCCTGGACCCGGGTAGGACATGGCCTGGGCCGGCTGTTGTACTCGCTGGCATTGGCGCCTTGTGAAGAGACCAAGATCGCCATGATCGAATGGTCAAGAGAGGAACGCGCTCGTCGCAGTGAGCGAGCGACGGCTCGCGAAAGCCTCCAGCATGACATGCACCGGGATCGTGCCATTGAGGAAATTGTCGAGGGTACGGTCGATGAGGTGCAGCGTGGCAGAAGCAGCAGCGTGCAAGGGGGTGGTGGCATCACTGGTGGTCTGGCCGGTATCGCCAAGGGGGTCCTCGGTTCTGTCGGGTTTAGCCTTGGCGGTAGTGCCGCCAGTTCGCGAAGCTTCAGCAGTGGCCACCGCGAGATCACGGCGAACACCCTGCAGAGCCTGATGGATAGCGTCGAGCAGCGCAGCACGCGGGTCCGTTCGCAGCGTTCGATGGTGGTAACTCAGAGCCAGCAGACCGAAACCGAGGATATTCGCACGCGCATAGTGCGCAATCATAACCGCAATCATGCGATGACGGTCGAGTACTTTCAAGTGCTTGAGCATTATAATGTGCAAACCGAGCTGGTGGATCAGGTTGATGTACTACTGATCCCCTATGAAGTGCCGACATCGCTATGGGGTGACATCCCCGGATTCAGCAGTTTCGATCCGTTGTCAGCGATGCGTAAATTGCAAGTGCGCTTGAGTGATAGCGGTGCTGAGGTGGTCAGCAAGATGACCAGCGCGCATTGGGGGTTGACGGTTTACAACGAGAATAACGGGACCAATATCGATCGCTCGATCTACATGATGCGCGCAGTCGATGAAGCGATGGCACGTGGTCTGGAAGCACTGTCGACGCCGAACGAAGTCGCCGAGCATGCCGATATGATCGGCTATGACGCTTGGGTTCGATACACCCAGAAGGTCGAGAATGCTCTGGTTCGTGAAGCGGGATTCGCCTCGCATGAGGTCAATGTCGCTGAAGACGGCGGGGTCTCGGTGAAGGATTACTGGTTAGGAACCGACGTCGATCCCGATGGCACCTATTCGGACGATACCATCAACCGCCAGAATGTCCAAAGAATCGTGCGGCAGGTAATCAACAACTCCACGGGGGGATTGAGCTGGGTCCAGAGTTTCGCACAATCTTCGCTGATAAGCTGGATAGACCGCTATTCTGATCGCCTGCGGGAGCTGGTGCCCTCGCAATATCAAGCCGGTCTCGATGCCTTGTACCGCCTGGTGCATACGCCGGAAATCTATGAGGAGACACGTCCTGAAATCACCGTTTCACGCTGGACGGTCGAGTTGCGTGAGCCGTGGCGCGCGGGGGTGTCACTCTTGGTGCATACCAGCGAAGGCCAAACCGTGACGCTGCAGCACGATGATGCGCGTGAGGCCTCGGCGGTCAGTGTGTTTACCTCACAGCCGGTCCCGATCGCTACCATTAGCGGCATCGAGGTGATGTTCTCACCGAAGAAGGCCGTGGAATCCGAAATGGTGGGGGTCGGTAAGACCATTGATAGTGTCGGAGATGTCGCGAGAGAGGTGGCTGAATTCTTTGGCGGGAGCGATGATACACCGTTCCAGGAGCGTGTCACCGAGGTGCAGAAATACACCATGACGCGACTGCGGGTCACCGCCCATACGGATCCCAGTGACGTACTTCCCCGGCAACGCAGTATCGAACTGATCGATGAAGTGGGCTTGAGTGAAACCCTGAAAGGCGACAATCCTGCCTATGCCATCGACGGTCTCAACCCGGTGCGTCCGGATATCATCCAGACCCGTACACGTCGTTACCAGGATTACAGTGCCCTCGAGGAATTGGCGCAGCATATAAAATCCAATCGCATGGCCTATTTGCGTGCACTCTGGTTGGGTGAGGATCCTGATCGTCGTGCCTTGCGCCTCGAACACTTCAGCTACCCTTATGATGATGGCAGTAGCGGTGTTCAGAATGTCCCCCTGTTGCAGCTGATCGAAAATCGCGCCGTGGGGATCATGGGCAATCTGGTGGCGTTCCCGCTTCAAGTGCAGGGTCAGCGCCTGCAAGCTGAGGAGAGCATTGCCGCCGCGTCCTACCTGACACTGGACGAGATGCGGACGCAAAAACTGATCAGCCTGCCCACACGGGGCGTTTACGCTGAGACCCTGCTGTCTAAATGCAATGCCACCGAGGTGCGCGATGTCGACCGCATGATCGATCCTTCGCAACAGTGCCAGGGGTCGGCCCCGGATATCTCCGGCGTATCCCCCGGCAGTCGGGCGCGGGATATCGTTCCGCAAGGCGCTTCCGTGCCCGCTTCCTCGATCAATATTCAGAGCGCCCCGCCGGCCCCGGCCCCGAGCGGTCTATCCGCTATGCTTAATGCCTTGTCGACCGGTGGCATATTCCGTGATATGTCGCTCGGCAGCGAGACTGTCGATGCCGCCCGGCAGCTGGCCAGTCGGGCCATGCAGGAATCCGGGGCGGCCCAACGTTCCAGCCTGCAGGCGCTGACCAGCTTGCTGGGGCAGGCCGAACAGCAGGCGGCGTCGGATGCGCAGAATGCCTCTTCAGCGGATCAGGCAGAAGCCAGCCGGGCCGCGCAACAACGACTGGCACAGGCGCGCCAGATGGCGGAAGACCAGGCCAACCAGGCTCATCGCCAATCGGATCCGGTGCAAAACCGCGATCATCAGCAAAACCTCGATGATGCGCGCTCGAAGGGTGCCATCAGTGAAGAGCAGTATCAGCGCAGTTCGGCCCGCCTGCACAATGCCGATGAAAATCCGCAGCCAAGCCGTGATTTTCCCGCGGTGAAAGAGCTCAACGTCGAGGTCGGCGAAGAGTGGGCGCGTGGCAGGATCCTTCTGGCCGATTTCGGCGTGGGCTCCAGCGACCTGACACAAGCGCACAAGGATTATCTAGGTAACCAGCTGGCGCCCAACCTGGGCGACGAGGGCCGGATCCGCTTGATTGAGGGTCACACCAGCGAGACCGGCAGCACCAGCAGCAACCAGACCCTGTCTGAGCAGCGGGCACAATCGGTTCGCGATCATCTGGTGGATATCATCGGGATCCCGGACCATCGTATCCTCGAGGTGACCGGGGTGGGGGAAACTGACCCGATCGATGCCGAGGGGCCGCTGGAAGATCCGGCTGAACGAAGTGTCGTGGTGGCGTATGAAGCGTTTACCCCGGTGCCTGTGATCAAGCGTCCGCAAGTGCCGGTGCGCGATCCTGGCGGGGATAGATTCACCAAGTGGCAGTTGCGGCTCCAGTTTCAGCACAATGATTCACTAGAGAAGCTATTCGGCATGTCGCCGATGGACCTCCCTAAAGAGTTGTTGAAAGCTAAGTCGATCAAGTTTGAGTTGCGCAATCGCACACAAAGTGATGCCCAGACGGTGAAGGGGCAGATCGTATATCGTGGCCTTAGCTTCGGTATCTGGCTCAGTCAGCCGCCGTCCCAGAACTCCAGCTGGACACCGTGGATCGATTTCGAAAGCGAGAGCCCGATGAGTGCAATGGAGTGGCATGGCACCATGGGTGATGTCCAGCTTGGCACAGGCTCTGTCGGTGATTTCACCTCCGGGGTACAGGCCGTAGTGCTACGGTTGTCGCCGATGATCAACGAGATTCAGACCCAGGCCCGGTTGACGAGTGACGACAAGGCAATCGGGATACAGGCCAGCTCGTCCTTGCTGACCCCTCTACCGGCTCAAATGTGGCTAACTGACCCCAAGCCGAAGATGAAGCCGAAAGCGCAAGACTGGGGGTGGGAATGGAGTCCGTTCTAGCGTCAGCTTCAGGGGGCGAGGGCTCGGACGTTGCCACTCCCTCAGCAGCTAAGGGGGGGGTGTGGCAGATAGCCGAGACAACCCTGAAAGCGGTGGGGCCCTTCGCCGACGGGGTGCTGCGGACCCGGGGGGAAGGGCCCCATTGCCGTGATAAGCAGCCGATGCGGAAAGGCAACCGGGTAGCTTGCGCGGTCTGTTTTCACTGGGCTCCGCCCGCTAGCTCTCGCTCTCATCGACGACCATAAGCCAAGTAATGTGCGGTAGGCCGCTCTCTTTATGGCGCGTTCAGGGCTTCTCGAGCCTGCTCCTGCCAGGGGCCTGGGAGGGCGGCGGCTCGCTTCAGGGCCTCGCGCGCCTGATCGCCTTCACCCCGCTCTCGGTGCAGCAGCCCCAGGTTGAGCCAGGCGACGGCAAGCTCGGGGTCCGCTTTTACGGCGTCCTCGAAGGCCTCGATGGCGCCTTGGCTATCGCCGCTGGCGTGACGGGCGTTGCCGAGCGCGAAGTGGCCCATGGCCGCTCCCGGGTGCCGGCCAACCAGCGCCTCCCAGGCGGGCAGGGCGGCCTTGGCTCCCTGCACACGCTCGAAGTCGGCGATGGCGTCCAGGGCGGCCTGGGCGTCGGTGGTGGCGGGAAGCTCGCCCGGCGGCAGGGCGACGAAGGCCCAACGATCGCTGCGGGCCCAGGTGGCATCGAAGCGCTTGAAGGACTCGATGCGCTCCGGTTCCATGCCGCTGTGCAGGATCAGCGTCTCCTCCTCCAGGTCGAAGCCGATGGCCACGGCGTAGTGCCAGACCGGCCAGGCGGGCAGGGAGAGGTTCTGCATCACCACCACCGGATGGCCGGCGTCGATCTCGGTGAGCAGGGCGTCGAGGTTGCCGTCGATGCGGAACGGGATGCGGCCGTGGCGACGCACGGTGCCCAGCATCTCGGGCTGGACGCTGCCTTCGCGACCGGGCAAGAAGACCTGGGGAATCAGGGTGTCGACCTCCACGGGTACGCCGGAGGCGTTGAGCACCATGGCAAGCGAAGCGGGGCCGCACTGGTAGTCGCGCTGGCCGTGGAAGGGGGTATCCTCGAGCAGCGCCTTGCGGGGCAGTTCGCGCTCGGTGGTCTCGGCGAGTTGCGGGGTAGCGGCGCAGCCCGCCAGGGTCAGGAGCAGCAGCACCAACGCAAGAACGCCCGCGGCGCGGGCGTTCCTGGTATGCGGCTGCCTGTCACGGCAGTGCATCATGGGGTTCGTGCTCAGCGGGTAAAGGGGAAGACGTTGGTCAGGCCGAGGATGTCGGTGACCAGCAGGATCACGAAGACGGCGAACAGGGCACCGACCACGCTGGCACCGGCCGGCAGCTGCTCGAGCTGGTCGGCCATCTGGGCGGCTTCCGCGTCGGAGAGGGCGGCCACGCGGGCTTCCACTTCGGCGGGGTCGACGCCCTGGGCGACGAGCTGATCCTGCACATCGTCACGCGCGAGGATCTCGTGGATCCGCTCCCGATCCCCCTGGGCACGCTCGACACTCAGGGCGTCCTGGGTGGTGACCAGGCCGCTGCCTGGATTCGCCGGCGCGGCGGCCACCGGCAGGCTGCCCAGCACCAGGGCGGCAATCAGCAGCGGGCTGAGGTAACGGCAGAGCTTCTTCATCATGTCGGTGTTCCTTCTTCTTGGGTTGGGCTTCCGGCTCCAGGCTTCGCCGGTGCTGCCTCCATGCAGTTCGGCGAAACCACGCGATGCTCGCCCAGTATAGGACGGAATGATGTGAGATTTCATGCCCTTGTGGGAGGGGAATCGGCCGAGGCCCTTTGGGGTCAGCCGATGCGGTAGGAGGAGGGCAGTTCGGCCAGCAGGCCGCGGCCGCCGGCCAGGGTCAGTGCCAGGTCATGCAGGCCGTCCCACAGCGGCACGCTGCTGCCGCCCTTGATCGCCAGGTCCAGGCGCTGGGCGAAGAGCAGCAGCTTGTGCAGCCGCTTCAGGGGGAGCCGGGCGATGGCCTGCTGGTAGGCGGGGCGGCGCTTCTCGAAGATCGGCGGCTTCTGGGCCTTGCAGGCATGCTCGAGGCTCTGGCCCTGCTCGAGGTGCTGCTGGAGTGAAAGCAGCAGCCTCAGCTCCCGGGACAGCGCCCAGAGCACGATGGGGGCTTCGACCCCCTCGCCGCGCAGGCCTGCCATGATTCGCGTGACCCGCGTGCGCTCGCCCTTGAGGCAGGCGTCCATCAGGGTGAAGACGTCATAGCGGGCGCTGTCCTCCACGCCGCCGGCAACTTCCCGGGGGCCGACGCGGGCGCCGGCGGGCAGCATCAGGGCCAGCTTCTGCAGTTCCTGGTCGGCGGCGAGCAGGTTGCCCTCGGTGCGCTCGCCGAGCAGCCGGGCGGCATCGAGGTCCAGGGAGAGGCCGTGGCGGGAGGCGCGGTCGCGCAGCCAGAAGCCCAGCCGCGAGACGTCCACCGGCCACACCGGTACGAAGAGCCCGGCCTTGTCCAGGGCCTTGAACCAGGCGCTCTTCTGCTCGCGATAGTCGATCTTGCCGGCGGAGAGCAGCAGGATGTCGTCACTTCCCTTGAGGTGCTCGGCGTAGTCACGCAGTACCTTGGCGCCTTCCTGGCCGGGTTTGCCACTGCCCAGCCGCACCTCGATGAGCCGGCGCGTGGCGAACAGCGAGAGGCTGGCGGCGGCCTCGGTCAGGCGGCCCCAGGCGAAATTGGCCTCCACGTGCAGGACCTCGCGTTCCTCGACGCCTCCCTGGCGGGCGGCGGCGCGGACGGCGTCGCAGGCCTCCATGTGCTGCAGCGGCTCCTCGCCGGCGACGATCACCACCGGGGGGAGTTTCTTGGCCAGCGCGTCTTGCAGCTTGTCGGGGAAGACTTTCATGGATGTCTCTTTACATGGGCTTGCCGAGCGGGCCTGCCCCTTTGGGGTCAGACCCCAAAGGATGCTTAAGGGTCAGACCCCAAAGAATACCTTGGGGTCTGACCCTAAAAGCGTTTGCATCATTCGCCCAGCGCGCGCAGGCGGTCCATCAGCTGGCGCACGGCTTCGTCGCGCAGCCTCTCACGCGTGGCGTCGCGCAGCTCGTCCTGGGCCAGCAGCTCGTCATCGTTGACCGTCAGGCGCTCGCTGACTTCCAGCTGTTGCTGGTCGAGCAGGTAGGCACCGTCGGCGCGGCGCTGCACCGAGAAGGGCACCGTCAGGGTCATCTCCAACTCGCGGGGTCCGCTGTCGAGCACGCTCAGGCGTCGCTCGCGGAAGCTTTCCACTCCCAGGTTGAGCACCTGCGCCGCCTGGTCATCGATCCGGGTGCCGGCACGCTCCAGGCGGCGGGCGACCTGGCGGGCCAGTTCGCTCTCCTCGCCCGCCAGGGCCAGGGCGTCGATGGCCACCAGCGGCTGGTCGAGGCCGCGCAGGCGAAAGCCGCAGCCGGCCAGCGCCAGGGAGGCGCCGGCGGCGAGGCCGAGTTGCAGTAGGGTTCGGCGCTGCATGGGTCACTCCCCGTCAGGGTGCGGCGGTCAGCCGACCACGATGTTGACCAGCTTGCCGGGCACCACGATCACCTTGCGGATGGTCTTGCCCTCGGTATGGCGCTGCACATTCTCCGCCGCCAGCGCCTGGGCCTCGATGTCCTCCTTGGTGGCGGAGGCATCGACCTCGATGCGCGCGCGCAGCTTGCCGTTCACCTGCACCACCAGCTCGATGCTGTCGCGCGCCAGGGCCGATTCGTCGACCTCGGGCCAGCGGGCATCGATGGCCGGTTCCTCATGGCCCAGCTCATGCCACAGCGTGTGACAGGCGTGGGGGGTGATCGGGGCGAGCAGCAGCACGCAGGCTTCCACCGCTTCACGCGCCACGGCCAGCCCCTGGGGCGAAGTGTCGTCGAACTTGGAGAGGGCGTTGGTCAGCTCCATCACCGCGGCGATGGCGGTATTGAAGGTGGTGCGCCGGCCGATGTCATCACCGGCCTTCTTGATGGTCTCGTGGGTCTTGCGGCGCAGCTCTCGCTGGGGCTCGGTGAGGGCGGCGAGGTCGAGCGTGCCGGGTTCGCCGGCGGCGAGGTGCTCGCTGACCAGGCGCCACAGGCGCTTGAGGAAGCGGTGGGCGCCTTCGACGCCGGCGTCGGACCACTCCAGGGACTGCTCCGGCGGGGCGGCGAACATCATGAACAGGCGCACGGTGTCGGCGCCGAAGCGGTCGATCATGGATTGCGGGTCGACGCCGTTGTTCTTGGACTTGGACATCTTCTCGATGCCGCCCATCTCCACCGGTTCGCCGTCGCTTGCCAGTACGGCACTGACCGGGCGTCCCTTGTCGTCGCGCTTGACCTCCACGTCGGCAGGGTTGAACCACTCCTTGCCGCCGTTCTCGGTGGGTCGGTAGAAGGTCTCGGCGATCACCATGCCCTGGGTGAGCAGGCGCTGGAAGGGCTCGTCGGCCTTCACCAGCCCCAGGTCGCGCATCAGCTTGGTGAAGAAGCGCGCGTAGAGCAGGTGCAGGATGGCGTGCTCGATGCCGCCGATGTACAGGTCCACCGGCAGCCAGTAGTCGACCCGTTCGTCGAGCATCGCCTCCATGTTGTCGGCGCAGCAGAAGCGAGCGAAGTACCAGGAGGACTCCATGAAGGTGTCGAAGGTGTCGGTCTCGCGGCTCCAGCCGTCGCCAAGATCGAAGAACTCCGGCATGCGCTTGAGCGGCGAGCCGGTGGCGTCGACGGTGACCTCCATGGGCAGGGCGACCGGCAGCTCCTCATCGGTGAGCGGCACGGTCTGGCCCTCGGGGCCGTACTTGACCGGGATCGGCGCGCCCCAGTAGCGCTGGCGGGCCACGCCCCAGTCGCGCAGGCGGAAGTTGGTCTTCACCTCGCCGCGGCCAAGCTCCTCGAGGCGTTTGGCAATGGCCTCGAAGGCTTCCTCGAAGTCGAGGCCGTCGAACTCGCCGGAGTGGATCAGCACGCCGTAGTCATCGTGGGCGCCCTGGGAGAGGTCCGGCACCTGGCCGTCCGCGTCGGCGATCACCGCCTCGATGGGGATGCCATACTTGGTGGCGAACTCCCAGTCGCGCTGGTCGTGGGCGGGCACGGCCATCACGGCCCCGGTGCCGAATTCCATCAGCACGAAGTTGGCTACATAGACCGGGACCTCGCGGCCGGTGAGGGGATGCACGGCCACATGGCCGGTGGGCATGCCCTTCTTCTCGCGCGTGGCCAGCTCGGCCTCCGAGGTGCCGCCGCGGGCGCACTCGGCGCAGAAATCGGCCAGTTCGGCGTTACCCTCGGCGGCTTGCTTGGCCAGCGGATGGTCGGCGGCCACCGCCATGTAGGTGACGCCCATCAGGGTGTCGGGGCGGGTGGTGTAGACCGCGAGCGGCTCGGCCGGTGAGCCATCGGCGGCCTTGATATCGAACGTCATCTCCACGCCGCGCGACTTGCCGATCCAGTTGCGCTGCATGGTCTTGACCTGCTCGGGCCAGTCGATGCGCTCCAGGTCGGCCAGCAGCTCCTCGGCGTAGTCGGTGATCTTGAGGAACCACAGCGGGATCTCCTTGCGCTCCACCAGCGCGCCGGAGCGCCAGCCGCGCCCTTCGATGACCTGCTCGTTGGCCAGCACCGTCTGGTCGACCGGATCCCAGTTGACGGTGGACATCTTCTTGTAGACCAGGCCCTTCTCCACCAGCTTGGTGAAGAACCACTGCTCCCAGCGGTAGTAGTCGACGTCGCAAGTGGCGAACTCGCGGCTCCAGTCGTAGGCGAAGCCCAGCGCCTTGAGCTGGCGGCGCATGTAGTCGATGTTGTCGTAGGTCCACTTGGCCGGCGGTACCCGGTTCTGGATCGCGGCGTTCTCCGCGGGCATGCCGAAGGCGTCCCAGCCCATGGGCTGCATGACGTTCTTGCCCTGCATGCGCTGGTAGCGGGAGACCACGTCGCCGATGGTGTAGTTGCGCACATGCCCCATGTGCAGCTTGCCGCTGGGGTAGGGGAACATCGACAGGCAGTAGAACTTCTCGCGGCTGGCGTCTTCCACCGCCTTGAAGCACTGGTTGGTGTCCCAGAACTGCTGGGCGTCGCGTTCGGTCTCGTGGGGCTTGTACTGTGCGTCCATCGCTCTCTTCGGGTACCTTGAAAGTCGAGCGCAGCGGCGTGGCGCTGCGCATGTCAGCGGCCCTTGTCCGGCGTCAAGGTCTGGCGCTGTGGCGGCGCGAAACCATTGAATTTCCGGCGGGATGTCGTCTAAATGGCATAACTGGCTGTGCGCTAGGATACCCCAGCACGGCGCCCGGCGGCTATGGGGCAGCATTGCCGGGCCAGCAAGCCCTGCCGCGATACGAGGAGATCAGCATGAGTGAGCACAAGGATCCGCACCGGGAACACCGCCTTCGCGAGGGCTACGAGCGCATGCTCGACCGACTGCGCGATGGGGCCGACGAGCTGACCTGGGAGAACCTGCAGCAGGAGCTCGACGATGCGGTGGAGTTCGAGGCCGAGCTGGAGGAGTTCACCAAGGATGAGCTGTCACTGCTGCGCGCCTGGGTCGAGCGTGACCTGAAGGAGCTGCGTCGCTACCTTGATGCCGGCGGCGAGAGTGTCGCCACCTGGTTGGGGATCGACCTCTCGATGCTGTCGCGCAAGGTGGTGGAGTCGCTGCTGTCCATCGCCGATCGCAGCGTGATCGAACGGGAGCAGCTCGAGGATGACCTGGAGGCGTCACGCGCCGACTATGTCGCCGGCGAGATGGCCGTCCCCGGGCGCATGGCCTGCGCGCATTGCGATGCCATCGTCGAGCTGGAAAGCGTGGCCCGCATCGAGCCCTGCCACCAGTGCGGGCATCGCTACTTCGTGCGCGCGCCTTTGGAGTGAGGAGGTTACCTACCACAGGGAGCAATCCCACCGCCGCTGCGCGGCGGATCGCGACGCAAGCGATCGCTCCCACAGTAGTGCGGTGCCGCCATTGTGTTGTGGGAGCGACATTCATGTCGCGATGGCGCCGCCAGGCGCCCAGGACAACCCCACCGCCGCTGCGCGCCGGATCGCGACGCAAGCGTCGAGGCGTCGAACCGTTCGCTCCCACAGGGCGGCCTCATCAATGCCTTAAAGCCCTGCCTCCATCACCAGAATGGCCCCCACTACCAGCAGCGTCATGATCGCCGCATAGCCGAGGTTCTGGCGCATCATCTGTGTGCCGCTGACGCCGTAGCGCCCCTGCAGCGAGAGGTTGATGCCCGAGAGGGGGCCGACGCTGGTCCCCACCGCCCAGGAGGCCAGGGCCACGAAGGCGAACAGGGTCTGACGGCCGGCGTCCAGGTCGAGCATCGAGGCAAGCACCGAGACGCCGATGATGGGGTGCAGGCCGGCCACGGCACTGATGACGATGGCCAGGAAGCTGGTGACCGCCTCCAGGGGGCCGAAGTGGGCAAAGAGCGTCCAGGTGCTGCCCGTGGCGGCGGTGATGAAGCTCGAGAGACCCTGGGTCAGCAGTCCCGCACAGAGGAAAAGCGAGACCTCGCCGCGCATGGCCGGCAGACGGGTAAGGGTGTGCTGATAGACCCGACGCAGCGTCCAGCGTGGCCCCTGGGGCAGGTTGGAGAGCAGCGCCACGCTCGGCAGCAGGAAGGTGATGATGCTGACGATGGAGAGGGTGGGCGTGATGAGGTAATGGAACAGCATCACCAGGGTCGCCATGCTCAGCGGCATCAGCAGGCTGCGCGGCAAGAGCGAGAAGCCGGCGGTGTCGGCCAGCTCGAAGCGACGCGACAGCTCGCCGACCGTCAGCATGCCCGAGACCAGGGCCAGCGGCAGGCCGAAGGCGAGGATCGTGGCGTAGTGCATCGCCGGCGCCAGGGTCATCACCACGCCCATGGAGGCGAAGAAGGGCGACCAGAGCGCGGCGCTGGAGAGGCCACGGTTGAGCCCCAGCAGCTGCGGCGTGGTGAGCGGGCCGCGGCGTTCCAGACGGTCGCCGACCATGAACACCGTGGAGAGGTTGAGGATCGAGCCGAGCAGGTGGACGCCCAGCCAGGTGCCCAGCATGCCGCGGGCGCCGGTCAGGGCCTTGCCCGCTGGGCGCGACCGCCCGCGCAGGTTGCCGATCAGGCCGATGAAGCTGACCCCGACCAGCATGGCGACCACATAGGTATTGCCGTCGAGGATGCCCGGCCAGTCGATGCTGGCCCCGTGCCAGGTGCGCGCCAGCACCAGCAGCCCCAGGCCAAGCGCGGCGAGGACTCCTGCCTGGCGCCGGGTGCGCCGGGGGATATCGACCCACAGCAGCGCCGTGGCCAGCCACAGGCTGTAGCCCACCGCATGCGCCAGCGGGAGCAGGTTCGTGAACTGCACGATCTGCAGGACCAGACCGGCCAGGAGCAGGCCACCGGCCAGGGCATGGCGGGGAGTTATCGGCGATGCGGCGTTGTCAGGCACTGAATTGGGTTCCTGGCGTAAATGATGAGCAGTCTAAACAATCTGCCGCGAGGCTGTCCCGAGGCTCTCTATGGGAGCGAACGGTTCGACGCCTCGACTTCCTTCGCGATCCGGCGCGAAGCGGCGGTGGGGTTGCGTTGCGGTGGCCTGAGCTGTCAGCCCCACTCCCTGGCCGCGGGCTCTCGGGCGGCGTCGAGCTGGGCGAGCATGGCCCGGGCGGGGTTGGAGAGGGTGCGGCTGCGATGCACGAGATAGCCCAGGGGGCGGTGGATGGGCGGGTGGTCGACGTCCAACTCGTGCAGGTCACCGGCCACCAGGCGCTCCGGCAACAGGCTCCAGCCCAGGCCGATGGCGGTCATCATCTTCAGCGTCTCCAGGTAGTTGGTGGAGAGCGCCACCGGCAGGTCCAGCCCGGCCGAGGCGAAGCGCGACTCGATCAGGCCGCGAGTGAAGGTCAACGGGCCGGGCAGCACCGCGTCGAAGGCGCACAGCTCCTGGAGGGCGAGGCGTCCGTGGCCGGCGAGGGGGTGGTCGTGGCCACAGACGAAGCACAGCCGGTCGACCCATACCGGCACCACGCGGAGCTGTGGGTCGGGGTGGGGGGCGAGCGTCACCACGGCGATCTCGAGCTCGCCATCCAGCACCCCCTGGTAGGCCTGCTCGGAATCCAGGAAGTGCAAGTCGAGGCGTACCTCGGGGTGCTCGCGGGTATAGGCCTGGAGCAGCGGCGGCAGACGGTGCAGGCCGATATGGTGGCTGGTGGCCAGCGTCAGGCTGCCGGCCACGCTCCCCTCGAGGTTGCCCAGCGCCCGGCGGCTGTCGTCGACCATCACCAGGATCTGCCGCGCCCGGGGCAGCAACACCCGGCCGGCCTCGGTGAGGCTCACCCGTCGCCCGATGCGGTCGAACAGCCGGGCGTCGATCTGGCCCTCGAGCACCGCGATGCGCTTGCTGACCGCCGGCTGGGTCAGGTGCAGCTGCTCCGCGGCCCGGGAGAAGCTGCCGCTATCGGCCACGGCGAGAAAGGCCTGCAGGCTCTGGGTATCCAAGCCGCGATCTCCTAAGTATTCCTTGGGGTCAGACCCCTCAGCAAACTTTGGGGTCTGACCCCAAAGGGGAGTTAAATTCCTGTTTGGAATCCAATCCATAAATAACATGAATTGATTTTATGGGCGAGTCGCAGGAGACTGGGCATCAAGCGGCCAAGCGGCCAAGCGGCCAAGCGGCCAAGCGGCCAAGCGGCCAAGCGGCCAAGCGGCCAAGCGGCCAAGCGGCCAAGCGGCCAAGCGGCCAAGTGGCCAAGCGCCGAGCGGCCAAGGACGACAGGCGGCAACGAGAGACCGGACACTAAGGGCCCAAGAGCCCGGGAGAAACGATATGGCAGGCCAGACACTCTACGACAAGCTGTGGTCGCAGCACCTCGTCAAGGAGCGCGGCGACGGCACCGCGCTGATCTACATCGACCGCCAGCTGCTCCACGAAGTGACCTCGCCCCAGGCTTTCGAGGGCCTGCGCCTGGCGGGACGCAAGCCGTGGCGCCTCGATGCCAACCTGGCCACTCCGGACCATAACGTGCCCACCACGCTCAAGGAGCGCGCCGAGGGCAACGCCGGCATCAAGGATCCGGTGTCGTTGATCCAGGTGCAGACCCTCGATGACAACTGCGTCGAGTTCGGCATCGAGGAGTTCAAGATCAACGACCCGCGTCAGGGCATCGTCCACGTGGTGGGGCCGGAGCAGGGCGCGACCCTGCCGGGCATGACCGTGGTCTGCGGCGACTCCCATACCGCCACCCACGGCGCCTTCGCGGCGCTGGCGCACGGCATCGGCACCTCCGAGGTGGAGCACGTGCTCGCCACCCAGTGCCTGCTGGCGCAGAAGATGAAGAACATGCAGGTGCGCGTCGAGGGCGAACTCGGCACCGGCGTCACCGCCAAGGACATCGTGCTGGCCATCATCGGCCGCATCGGCACCGCCGGCGGTACGGGCTATGCCATCGAGTTCGCCGGCAGCGCCATCCAGGCTCTCTCGATGGAAGGCCGCATGACCGTCTGCAACATGGCCATCGAGGCCGGCGCGCGGGTCGGCCTGATCGCCGTGGACGACACCACCATCGACTACCTGCGCGACCGCCACTATGCCCCGACGGGCGAGCAGTGGGACGCCGCGGTGGCCGACTGGCGCCATCTGGTTTCCGATCCCGACGCCGCCTTCGACAAGGTGGTGACCCTGGATGCCGCCGAAATCGAGCCGCAGGTCAGCTGGGGCACCAGCCCCGAGATGGTCACCGGCATCTCCGGCGAGGTCCCGGATCCCGCCGAGGCCGGTGACGAGACCATGCAGCGTGGCTACACCCGGGCGCTGGAGTACATGGGGCTCGCGCCTCATCAGAAGATCACCGATATCCGCCTCGACAAGGTGTTCATCGGTTCTTGCACCAACTCGCGCATCGAGGATCTGCGCGAGGCGGCCAAGGTGGCGCGCGGCAAGAAGGTGGCCGACTCGATCGCGTTGGCCATGGTGGTGCCGGGTTCCGGCCTGGTGAAGCGCCAGGCCGAAGCGGAGGGCCTCGACAAGGTGTTCATCGAGGCGGGCTTCGAGTGGCGCGAACCGGGCTGCTCCATGTGCCTGGCCATGAACGCCGACAAGCTGGGCGCCGGCGAACACTGCGCCTCCACCTCCAACCGCAACTTCGAGGGCCGCCAGGGCTTCGGCGGGCGTACCCACCTGGTCAGCCCGGCCATGGCGGCGGCCGCGGCCATCGCCGGCCACTTCGTGGATGTGAGGCAGCTTGCCGCCAATGACGATGCCCAGTTAGAGGAGGCCTGAATCATGAAGAAGTTTGAACGCACCGAAGGCCTCGTCGCACCGCTCGACCGGGCCAACGTCGACACCGACCTGATCATTCCCAAGCAGTTTCTGAAGTCGATCAAGCGCACCGGCTTCGGCGTCAACCTCTTCGACGAGCTGCGCTACCTCGACGAGGGACAGCCCGGCCAGGATGTCTCGCAGCGCCCGAAGAGTCCCGACTTCGTGCTCAACCAGCCGCGCTACCAGGGGGCCAGCGTGCTGCTGGCGCGGCGCAACTTCGGCTGCGGCAGCTCCCGCGAGCATGCGCCCTGGGCGCTGGAGGACTTCGGCTTCCGCGTGGTGATCGCCCCGAGCTTCGCCGATATCTTCTACAACAACGCCTTCAAGAATGGGCTGCTGCTGGTGACCCTGCCCGAGGAGAGCGTCGATCGCCTGTTCGCCGAGGTGGAGGCGAACGAGGGTTACCGGCTCGACGTGGACCTGGAGAACCAGCGGGTGATCACGCCCTCCGGCGAGATCCTCGAGTTCGAGGTGGACGAGTTCCGCAAGCACTGCTTGCTGGAGGGCCTGGATGATATCGGGCTCACGCTGAAGGACGAGGACGCCATCCGCGCCTTCGAGGAGAAGCATCGCGCTGCGCGGCCCTGGCTGTTTCGCGATAGCGCTCAGGCTTGATGGCGTAATCAGGCTGCTCTTGCCGGGGCCTGGGCGCCGGGGACAAGCCGAAGAGGAGGTCCTATGCCAGGGATGGCATCGGTAGCGCCCAGGGATGGGTTCACAGCGCCTCCTCGCAGGCTTGTCGCCGGTTAAGCCCCGCTCCGGCGCTGACCCCACAAGGAAGCAATGATGACGCAAAAGATTCTGGTACTACCGGGTGACGGCATCGGCCCCGAGATCACCGCCCAGGCCAGCCGCATCCTGGCGGCCTGCAAGGCCCGGGGCCTGGATATCGAGGTGGAGGAGGGGCTGCTCGGCGGCGCCGCCTATGACGAGCACGGCGAGCCGCTGCCCGCCGAGACCCTGGAGAAGGCCAAGGCGGCTCGCGCCATCCTGTTGGGCGCCGTGGGCGGCCCGAAGTGGGACAAGATCGAGGACCTCGCCAAGCGCCCCGAAAAGGGCCTGCTCGGCGTGCGCAAGCAGCTGGGCCTGTTTGGCAACCTGCGCCCGGCCATCACCTATCCTCAGCTGGCCTCCGCCTCCAGCCTCAAGCCCGAGCTGGTCGCCGGGCTGGATATCATGATCGTGCGCGAGCTCACCGGTGGCATCTACTTCGGTCAGCCGCGCGGCATCGAGGAGCGTGACGGCGAGCGGGTGGGCTTCAACACCTACATCTATTCCGAGAGCGAGATCGAACGCATCGGTCGCGTGGCCTTCGAGATGGCGCAGAAACGAGGCAAGAAGCTCTGTAGCGTCGACAAGGCCAACGTGCTTGAGGTCACCATCCTGTGGCGCGAGGTGATGGAGCGCCTGGCGCCGGAGTATCCGGACGTCGAGCTCTCGCACATGTACGTCGACAACGCCGCCATGCAGCTGGTGCGCGCGCCCAAGCAGTTCGACGTGATGGTCACCGGCAACATGTTCGGCGACATCCTCTCCGACGCCGCGGCCATGCTTACCGGCTCCATCGGCATGCTGCCCTCCGCCTCGCTCAACGAGAGTGGCCAGGGCATGTACGAGCCCTGCCACGGCAGCGCGCCGGACATCGCCGGACAGGGCATCGCCAACCCGCTCGCCACCATCCTCTCGGTGGCGATGATGCTGCGCTACTCGCTGGATGAGCCGGCGTTGGCGGAGCGCATCGAGGCGGCTGTGGGCCAGGTGCTGGACGATGGCCTGCGAACCGCCGATATCGCCTCCGAGGGTACCCGCACCGTCTCCACCGCCGAGATGGGGGACGCCGTGCTGGCGGCCTTCGAGGCACGGTAGCCAGCTGCACCGGCTTGGGTCATGCTGTTGGCTGAGGATTGCTCGGAGACGGCAGACGCATTATGAAGACCCTTCGGCGTTTCATCGCGTTACCCTGGGCCAGGAAGCGTCTGTATCTGGAAGCCTCTGTCTGGCTCCTGCTTTCCTGGGGCCTGGTCCGGGGCTTGCCCTTCCGCTTCTGGTCCCCCTGGCTGGGTGAGCAGCGGCCGGGCGACGCCGACCCCGTGGCGGAGGAGGGCGAAGATCCCCGGGTTGCGCCCATCTGTCGCTGCATCGAGTCGATCAACGCCCGGCTGGGGGGGCGCTTGACCTGCCTCATGCTCGCCATGGCGGCCCACTGGATGCTGCGCCGGCGGCGTATCGCCAGCAGCCTGGTACTGGGCACCCTGGCCGAACGGGCACCCGACCAGCGCATGAAGCTCAAGGCACATGCCTGGATTTGTCACGGATCCGGCGTCGTGCTGGGTGGCGAGACCGGGGAGGCGTATTCACCGATCTCCTGTTTCGTCCATGCGAATCCCGTGGCGCGAGGTCACGCCCGGTGAGTGCGATTCTTGGCTGTGTGCACCTCGACGGGGCGCCGGTCGACCCCCAGGCGTTCCAGGCGGCGCTCTCGGCGCTGGATCACTATGGCAATCACGGGCGATCCTCGACGCTACTCGATGGCTGTGCCTTTGGCCATCAACGGCTGGATATCACAGCTGCCGCCGCCTTCGAGAGCCAGCCGCTTGAGGAAGACGGGCTCGTGCTCGTCGCCGATGCGATCCTCGACAACCGCGAGGCGCTGTGTGACCAGTTGGGCATCGAGCGCCGCTGTCGCGGCACCCTTCCGGACAGCCGGCTGATCCTGCTGGCCTATCGCCGCTGGGGGGCCGACTGTGTCAGGCGGCTGGTCGGTGACTTTGCCTTTGCGCTGTGGGATGCCCACGACCGCTCGCTACTCTGCGCTCGGGACCATATCGGCGCGCGCCCCCTCTACTGTCTCCGGCAGGGCGACCGCTTCTGCTTCGCCACCGATCAACGCGCCTTCCGGGCCTGGCCCGGCCTCTCCCCGGCGATCGACGAGTCAAGCGTGGCCGCCTTCCTGCTCTCTCCGGGGGATTGCCATGACATCAGCTTCTTTCGAGACGTCTACCCGCTGCCCCCCGGTCGTGTGCTGCGCGTCGATCAGCAGGGGCTGACCCTGGATACGCACTGGTCCCCGGAGGAGGCTGCCAGCGTACGTTACGCTCGTCGCGAGGACTACGTCGAGCACTTTCATGAGCTGCTGATGCAGGCGGTGGGCGATCGCCTGGACGTTACAGAAGGGGTGGGCTCACACCTCAGCGGTGGGCTCGACTCGAGTGGCGTGACGGTCCTGGCCAGCCAGCTGATGCAGGACCGGGGTCGTCGCCTCGATAGCTGTTATACCTGGTCCCCGCCCGTGTCGTCCCAATACCCCCTGCCGGGAGCCGGGCGACGCGACGAGCGTGAGGTCATCGCGCGGATCTGTCGACAGGAGGCGCTGGAGTGCCACTATGGCACCACCACCGGGGCTGATTTCCTGGCGTATCTGGAGCGGGACATGGCGGTGGATGGCACCGTCGATGTCTTCGAGGAGCTTGGCGTGATGCGTGTGGCGGCGAAGCGAGATGTGCGCGTCATGCTCTCGGGATGGGGAGGGGACGAGTCGGCCACCTTCGGTATCCGAGGCTACCCGGGTTATCTGCTCAGGCGCGGTCGGTGGGGGAAGCTGCTGAGCCTGACCCGGGAGGCGGCGGGGGGCCTCAGGCGCCCGCGCAAGATGGCGCGCTTCTTTTGGCAGCAGGGCGTCGTGCCTTGCCTTCCCGATGCGCTCTTCGAACGCTACTCACCCTATGACGATGCTGGAGGGCCGACGCCGCTGTATCGCCAGGCGTTGATCGAGCGCTTTCCTCAGGCCGCGATCCGACGCGGGGCGGCCTGGCGAATCTATCCCGACCCCGGACGCATGCAGTGCCTGCTGATGCACCATGGGCACCTGGGCAGCCGCATGTCGACCTGGGCACACTGGTCGGCTGAGCATGGCTTGCTCTATCGCTACCCCCTCACCGACCGGCGCCTGCTGGACTATACCCTGGGGCTTCCTCCGGAGCTTCTCTGGGAACAGGGGCAGCCTCGGCGGCTTTATCGCGATGCCATCGGCCAGCGTCTCCCTCCCGGCCTGGGCAAGAACGATAACGCCAACGAGAGGAAGCGCATGGCCATTCGTGAGGAGTGTTGGCGACTCCTGGCATCGGCCGCTGAGCGGCAGGCGTTTCAGCTGCCGTGTGAGTGGCTGGAGATGGCGGCGTTTCGGGAACGCCTGGCTCAGGCGCCCGGTGGCGGCATGAATGATGCTCAACTTTCCGATTTCATTTCGCTGTGTTCGGCGGTACAGGCCTGGCATCTGTGGAGGCGATACATGCCATCTGCTTGATGACCAGGTTACACATGCTTTCTTACTATGACTTAAGCGCTAGGCGAAAGGCGTTGACCGGCTGCCCCGGAGTTACGATATTTAACACAGCTCTACGCATCCTTGTGAAAAATAGCGTTCGGCTGTTTGGGGACTCGTATGGCCGGCGGAATGGTCAGACGAGTGCAGGCTAAGGGCAACGATGGAGTGACGTGAGATGAAGCAGACACCGGAAGTGACTCAAGAGACCGCCGGGAAAAGCGAGTGGGTGACACCGGAGCTATCACGCATGAGCGTCGATCAGACTTTCTCCGGAGGTCGCAATGTACCGGCAGAAATGATGTCGGGACGAGCCAATGTTCCGGGAGGCGGCGGCTCCTGATAGTCGGGAGCTAGAGTCATTGACAGGGATGTCATCTTTGCCATGGGTCGTGACTTCATGATCGGGTGCTGTGATATGCAGACTCAGTTGAATATGAAAAGCCAGTTGGATATCGAAAGCTGCGTGCAGCGATCCCCGTCGCCCCTTGCCTCCCGCGTGGGGGATGATCTCGTTCTCTTCAGCGTCAGCAGGGGGATGTACTATGGGGTGCCCGTCGTCGGCAGACGAATCTGGGACCTGATGGAAGACCAGATCACTGTATCTGCGATCTGCGATCAGCTGATGCGAGAGTTTTCGGTTGAGCGCGATGCCTGCGAAAATGAAGTACTCGATTTTATCGCCCAGCTGGAGGCTGAGGAACTGGTGGTGAGGCTGTAGAGGGGTGGTGGTGTAACTGCAGGGTGTAACTGCAGGGTGTAACTGTATAGGGTGTAACTGCAGAGAGTTGGCCTTGGCTTGGAGCCGGGAGTCGGGAATTGAGCCCGGCTCCCGGCTCTTTTGTTGTCCAGGCTGTCTCTCGTCCCTATACCTCGGCATCCCGATAATGAAATGCCTGCTTGTTGAACAGCTTGCAGTAGGTGCCGCGCTTGCGGATCAGCTCCTCGTGCGTGCCACTTTCACAGACTCTGCCTTGATCCATCACATAGATATAGTCGGCCATCCTGACGGTGGACAGCCGATGGCTGATCATCAGGGCGCCGCGATGATTGATTCGCTCCCGGAAGTTCTCGAACATCTCGAACTCGGCCTCGGGGTCCAGCGAGCTGGTCGGCTCGTCGAGTATGATGAACGTCGATTTTCTCAGGAAGGCGCGTGCCAGGGCGAGCTTCTGCCACTGCCCGATGCTGATCTCCTGCCCCTCGTCAAACATTCGGGTAAGAGGGGTATCATAACCGCGCGGTAGCCTGCTGATAAAATCGTCGGCGCCGGCGTTGATGGCTGCCGTCATGATCGAGGGTTGCTCGCCGGAAGACTGGATGTCACCGAAGTGAATATTCTCCTTCACGCTCGCTGCATATTGGGAGTAGTCCTGGAAGATGACGCTGAACAGATTGCGGTACTGCTCCGGGCTGTAGTTCCGGATATCGACGCCATCGAGGGTGATGCGGCCCTGGGCGGGGTCGTAGAGCCGGCACAGCAGCTTGATCAGGGTGGTCTTTCCCGACCCGTTGACGCCCACCAGCGCGACGACCTGGCCAGGGCGGATACTGAGGTCGATATCGCTCAGGGTCGGCTCAGCCGATCCGGGGTACTGGAAGCCGACCTTTTCGAAGCGGATGCCTTCGCGAAGGCTCTCTGGTACCGCCGCCGGGTGGTTCGGCTCAGCGATCTCGGGGCGAATATCCAGGAACTCGAACAGCAGCCCCATGTAGAGGTGGTCCTCATAGAGCTTGGACAGTTGCTGTACCAGCTCCTGTCCCATGGTCTGGGCGCGCTGGAAGATCAGCATGAACAGCACTAGGTCGCCGACACTGCTGTGTCCTTCCGCGGTCTGCCAGGCCAGGTAGGCCAGGCTGGTGAAAAAGGCGATGGCTGCGGCGCTGCCGACGACCACTTCGAGGCGGGTGCGTCGCTGGGTGATCTGCAGGCGCTCCCGGCGAATTTGGCCTCGCAGCTTGGCGTATTGAGCCCGCAGGTGGTCGCCCAGCTGGTAGATGCGCAGTTCCTTGGCGTGCAGGTTGGAGGTCATCAGCCAATCGAGGTAGCTGGCTTTCCGCTCCATCTGCGTCCGACGGCGCTGCCAGTCATAGAGGTGTCGCGTGAAGTGAAGGCGCACCAGCAGCCCCGGTAGGATGGCCACCAACAGGACAGGCAGCAGCAGCCAGTCGATCGAAACGAGCAGGACAACGACCGCCGCCAGCATGAGGCCATTTCGCGACAGCATCATCAGGTTGCCGATGACCTGGGCGGGGCGCTGGTTGCCTGACTCCCGAGCCCGCTCTAGCGTGTCGAAATAGCGTGGGCTCTCATAGAAGGCCAGGTCGGCACTGACGGCACGCTCATGGACCTTGCCGTCGATGTAGTCAGCCACCAGCAGGGCCTGCGCTTCCTTGGCCAGGTTCGATAGGGCGCGGGTCACCATGAAAGCCAGGGTCGCTCCCCCGGTGAGGGCAACATAGCCCAGGACTTGCTCCATGCCCTGGGCCGCGGTGGCCTCATCGCCCAGCAGGGTCGTGACCAGATCGACCAGCTGCTTGAGCAGATAGAGCGCCGCCAGGCCGAAACCGACCTCGAGCACCATGAGGAAGGTGGTGAGCAGGGCGCACTTGCTACTGCTGGCCCAGAGCAGTGGCAGAACCCGGCGAAGGGTGCCGAGGGGCTCCAGGATGGTTCGCGGGGAAGGAATCATTGTGCGGGCCACCGGGCTCGACGGCGTTTGGCCAGGGCGCGGTAGGGCCGTATGGCGTAGTAGAGCCACTGCCAACGGGATGGCAATGGGAGGAACTGGTAATCGATATAACCCGGCTGCAGCGGGCTGGCCCATTTCCTGAGGCGGCTTGTCCACCGATTGGCCAGGGTCGTCTGCCAGGTGAAGCCGAACTGCCGGGTGGGTCGCTGGCGGCGCAGTGCCAGTTCGGCCTCGAGCCCGCCCTGCAGCGTCGTGAAGCAGGCCTCGAGCATCTCGCGGCTGCGCGGGCTGAGGTGCAATGAGTGTTCGGGCTCGGGGGCGGCGAGCGCCCGGTAGAATTCCAGGCAGGCATTGAACGTGGACGCCAGGCCCCGGCGCTCTGCGCAGGCGTAGGCCGCTGCCGCATCGAAGTCAGGATGGCGCTGGATGGCATCCAGGTCGACCAGCCAGTGAAGGTGTGACCAGTAGTGACGCGTGTGATGCAGGCAGATGTAGACAAACAGCTCGCTGGTCGGCATCGAGTACAGCAGGGCACCACCGGCCTGGTGGGCGACCCGGCTGTCGAGGAGCGCGTCGCTTTGGTAGATCCCGGTGCCTCGGTCGATCTCATGGTGGACTTCGATACAGACGCCTGAGGGAGAGACAAGAGACACCACGGTTTTCGCGCGGAGGGCAAACTCGAGACTCTGCCTGTCGGGTGTCAAGGCTTCCGGGGCGAGTGGCCGATAGCCATGCCGCAGGGCGAATTCCAGCAGCTCGACACAGCGGTGGCGTGGCACCAGCAGGTCGATATCCCGGCAGGATCGCATGGCTGGTTCATCATAGTAGCGGGCCGCCAGAGCCGGCCCCTTGAAGAAGAGGTAGGGAATATCCAGGGGATCCAGTATTTCGCCAACCAGGCGCTGCTGTTCGCCGGCGACGAGCAGGTTGACCTGAACGAGGCTCAGGGCCCGCTGACGCAGGTGAGCCGCATCGGCCGGTGACAGCGTCGGCGGCGACAGCTCGTGCAGGTGGCGATACACCAAGGGCAGCACCAGCTGCCGTTCTGCCCGCCTCGCCACCTCATGCCAGGCCTGGATGCCGCTGCAGAGGGTCAGGGCTGCCTCTCGCTGAGCCTCGGACAGCTCCAGCCTGGCCAGCAATATCAGCAGGCGAAGCGTGGCGTCGGGTCGATCGAGTTTAGCTGGCATGTCCCGCTCGCTCATGGATATGGTGCATCAGCGGGGTCAGGCTCTCCTCGACCTTCTCCAGCGACCAGGGCCGCCGGTAGCGATAGACCCGGATCTGCCGCGCCAGGTCGGCGCCATATTGCATCAGCCGGGCAGGACCATTGAAGCGCTGCCCCCACTCCGGCAGGTAGAGGGCCGACATCACAATCCTGAAGGCCTCGACGCCTTCGACTGGCTCGATGGAGGCCTTTTCATCGGCGGGCACTCGCTCCAGCATCACGAGCGCTTTCAGTTGCTCGCTGTCGTGGGTGAACCCCAGGTGCCGGTTCAGATGAAATTTTTCCGTGCGTGTCAGGTCCCGGACCAGGCCCTGACGATCGATGCCCAGGCGTTCCAGGGCGTCCTTCCATAACTTGAGGCGAGGGGGCCCCGGATAGAGGGTGGGGGGCGTCTCCTCGGGCCTGATCACCCCGACATCGTCGCTGACCAGCTTCCAGCCGTATCGATAGTGCAGCCACGCTGCGAGGGTTGACTTGCCTGCCCCGGAGTCTCCCGTGAAGCCCCAGACGCCAGCCGGGGTCTGTACCGCACTGATATGGAGGGGCAGCCAGTGTCGCTGGTGGAGCAGTGCGCCCAGGGCGCTTCCCAGCAGGTAGACGCGCAGGTCACCCTCGTCGGTCGTCGACCCGCACGCGGGCCCCAGCCGGCGATCGACGCGGATACTCATGCCCTGCTCGACGCGATAGCGCGCGATGCGATCGAGGAGAAACTGGCAGCAATTGCCGCTGCACTGGAGCCAGGGCGTGCTGAACTCTGCCTCTTCAAGGTGGCCAGCCACTTCGCCGATGCGAATGTGGATGTCGGGGCTCGCTTCAGGCGGCAGCGCTTCGAGCTCGGGAAGCTCAAGCTGTGAAGCGATCGTCAGCCCGTAGGTGGCGTAGAAACGGAAACAATGAGGAGGTGATGAGTTTCGGCGCCTGTTCGGCAGTGGCGATACCGGAGGGAAGTCCAGTGCAGGTAGATCTCTGGTGCCTGGCATGATTGCTCTCCGCCTTAGCTACGCCCCAATTGTTAATATACTGTAATCCCAATACCCGGGTGGCCAAGGATGAAAACTTTAAGTCTTGAACAGGGGGGGGCGACCTGGGGGGACGCCGTGCTGGCCGCCTTCGAGAAGCGTTGATCTCCTCATGCTCCGGCGCCGAGCTGGTGTGACTCAAGTTGCGTCATGACTCGCGCGCTCATGAATCCGTTGCACCAGCGGCGCCAGGCTCTGCTCCATGTCGTCCAGCGTCCAGGGACGGCGATAGCGATAGACCTGGATGCGCTGAGCCAGCTCGGAGGCGTAGGTCCTCAGCCGCGCCGGGCCGTTCAATGCCTGCCCCCACTCCGGTAGGTAGAGGGACGCCATGACGACCTCGAGGGCCTCCAGGCCTTCGAGGGGCTCCAGGCTGGCGGCGGTGCCCTTTTCGGCATGCTCCAGCAGGACGAGGGCCCTCAGCGGCTGGGCGTAGGTGTGGAATCCGCGGCGTCGAATGAGGTGATACTTGCCGCTTCGTGTCAGATCCCTGCTGAGGCTGTGATGATCGAACCCCAGGCTGGCCAGGGCATCCTTCCAGAGCTTGAGCCTGGGTGGGCCCGGGTGCAGGTAGGGGAGTGCCTCATCCGGCTTGATGACGCCGACCTCGTCTGTCAACAGTGGCCAGTCGTGGTGATAATGCAGCCAGGCAGCCAGTGTCGATGTTCCTGCGCCGGGAGCGCCGGTGAATCCCCAGATGCCGTCCGGCGTCTCCAGGGCGCTCAGGTGGAGGGGAAGCCAGTGCTTCTGGTGCAGCAGGGTGCCCATTGCGCTGCCCAGCAGATGGCCTCGCAGGTCCCTTTCAGGCGTGCCGGTCCCGCGGGTCTTCAACACGCGCCGGTCGATCAGGATACGCTTTCCCTGTTCGATTCGATAACGGGCGACCCCTTCGAAGACGAACTGGGAGCAGTCGGCGGAACCCTGCCGGTCGATGTCGCCAACGCCAGGTTTGTTCGGATCTTCAGGGAAGGAGTCGGCCAGTATTTCGATATCGGGGGTGGGCGTGGGCTCGGTGCCGCGAAGTTCGGGGAGCTCGAACTGCGAGCTGAGCACGAGGCCGTAGGTGCTGTAGTGGTAACGCGGCACGGCGGCTCTAAAGTGCCCGCGTTTCTCCTCGATGCCCGGAACGTTCCGGGCGGCAGGGACGGCGAGATCGTGGTGCATATCCTGAGCCCCCCTTCGGTGGGGTCTTGTCCATGTGCGTCAATGGATGGGCGGAATGCCGAGTGAGGCCCCTGACCCGCCTTGCCGTGGGCTCTTGATGCCCTCTACATAGATGCCGCTGGCGCTCGATGCCATCCATATCCATGCTGCTGGCGCTCGATGCATGTTACATAAGTTTACTTTATGCCGCCATATTGTCAAGAACTGTTACAAAATGCGTGCCCTGGCGGGTGAAGCCAGCGCTAGATGCTGGCCACACCTGCGCTGTCCGGGGCTGATCGTCGTCTGCGAGGGGTGGGTGGCTCGTGTATAATGCCCCCACATTCGATTTCTGGAGGGCTTCACATGTTGAAAGTCGGTTTTGTCGGTTGGCGTGGCATGGTGGGTTCCGTGCTGATGCAGCGGATGCTCGAGGATGGCGATTTCAAGGGCATCGAGCCGACCTTCTTCACGACCTCCCAGGTCGGCCAGGAGGGCCCCGATGTCGGCGTCGACGTGCCCCCGCTGAAGGATGCCTTCGACCTGGACGCCCTCAAGGCGCTGGACGTCGTTGTCACCTGCCAGGGCGGCGAATACACCGAGAAGGTCTACGCCGACCTGCGCCAGGGCGGCTGGAAGGGCTACTGGCTCGATGCCGCCAGCACCCTGCGCATGGCGGATGACGCCACCATTGTCCTCGACCCGGTCAATCGGAACGTCATCGATGCCCAGCTGGCCAAGGGCGCCAAGACCTTCGTTGGCGGCAACTGCACCGTCAGCCTGATGCTGATGGGCCTGGGTGGGCTGTTCGAGGCGGACCTGATCGAGTGGATGACCTCCATGACCTACCAGGCCGCCTCCGGCTCCGGCGCCAAGCACATGCGCGAGCTGCTGACCCAGATGGGCAGCCTGCGTGACAGTGTGGCCGACGAGCTGGCCGACCCGGCCAGCGCCATCCTCGACATCGATCGCAAGGTCACCGCGGCGATGCGCTCGGGCGACTTCCCCACCGACAACTTCGGTGCCCCGCTGGCCGGCAGCCTGCTGCCCTGGATCGACGTCAAGCGCGACAACGGCCAGAGCAAGGAGGAGTGGAAGGGCTCCGTGGAGACCAACAAGATCCTCGGCCTTCAGGACAACCCGATCCCCATCGACGGGCTCTGTGTGCGCATCGGGGCCATGCGCTCCCACAGCCAGGCCTTCACCATCAAGCTCAAGAAGGATGTCCCGATCGACGAGATCGAGGATCGCCTGGCTCGCCACAACGACTGGGTCAAGGTGATTGCCAACGACAAGGACGCCACCATCGATGGCCTGACGCCGGCCGCCGCCACCGGCACCCTGAGCGTGCCGGTGGGTCGCCTGCGCAAGCTGGCCATGGGCGGCGAATACCTCTCCGCCTTCAGCGTCGGTGACCAGCTGCTGTGGGGTGCGGCCGAGCCGCTCAAGCGCATGCTGAAGATCCTGCGCGAGCAGTAAGCCCCATGCGGCGGTTCATGACCGCGTGAACGAAAGCGGGACGCCCTGGTGGTGTCCCGCTTTCGTTGGTAAGCACGCATTCGCATGTTGAGCGATCAATGGCTTATGTTGAATGTATGGTTGCCGCTAGTGTTCCGGGAGGGTACCGGTGCAGGGAATGTGATACATAGTCATCATAATCACTAAGAATATACTACCAGGCACCGCCGGGTCGGCGGGGCGCAGTGGAACGACGCAAGGGAACCCGATGAAACGCAAGCTGACACTCGCCATGCTGCTTTCGCTCTCCGCCGCCAGCCCGCTGGCGCTGGCCCTCGGCCTGGGGGAGGCCGAGGTGAACTCGACGCTCAATGCGCCGCTGCGGGCGAGCATCCCCTTGACCGACAGCAGTGGCCTGCAGCCAGAGCTGCTCAATGTCTCGGTGGCCGATGAGCGCGCCTTCTCGGCGGCCGGCCTGCCCCGCACCCCGCTGGCCGCCAGCGTGAAGATGGACGTGGCGAGACGCCAGGGGCGCCTGGTGGTCGACCTGAGCAGCGAGCGGGCCGTGCGTGAGCCCTGGGTCGACCTGCTGTTGCGCTTCGACTGGCCGGGCGGCCAGCAGCTGCGGGAGGTGACCCTGCTGCTCGACCCGCCGAACTATGACCAGCTTCCGGCTCTGGTCGCGGCGTCCTCGACTGCGCCGCGGGAGGCCACATCTTCCACCCGCGCGCCCGCCCCGACGGAGGACGCTTCGTCCCGCCCGGTGGCCCGCACCTCCAGCGCCGGCTCGGGGGATCCCGCCTGGGTGCGCAGCGGCGACACCCTCTGGTCGGTGGCCGGCCGGCTGCGGCCGGACAGCGGCATCAGCAGGAACCAGATGATGGTCGCCCTGGTGGAGGCCAACCCGGAGGTCTTTCCCTCCGACAACATCAATGCCATGCGGGCGGGTTTCACGCTGGTGGTGCCGTCCCGCGAGGCGATCGCGGCACGCTCCGCCGCCGATGCCGAGCGCGTCGTCCAGGCCATGAACCAGGCCTGGGCCAACCGTGGCAGCGGGGCACCGGCTCGGGTTGCGCTGGGGGGTCCCTCTGATGCCCCGGCGTCGGCCGTGGCCAGCGCGCCGGCACAGCAGGGGGCATCGGCGGAACCGACCAGCGAGGCCCAGCCTCAGGACGTCGAGACGGCGTCCAGCGAGGCTGCCGCCAACGACGAGGACGCCGCTGGCGAAGCGGGGCAGCGGCTGACGCTGCTCAGCGATGCCGAGGTGGCCGCCGAGGACGTGGTGCCGGCCGAGGGCATCTCGGCCCGGCAGGAGGGTGAGTCGTCCGCCGGTGCGCCGCTGGAGGAGGAAGAGGAGGAGGAGGCGGCTGCCGCCTCCCTGGCCATGCCCGCGGACAGCGAAGGCGAGGGGCCGTTCATCGACCCCGAAGTGCTGGCGCTGATCCAGGGCGGCGGCGAGCTCACCGAGGACCAGCGGCTGCTGCGCCTCGAGGCGCGGTGGCTAGAGAACCGTCAGGCCCTGGAGGCGGTTCGCAGCGAGCGTGACGAGTTGCAGTCCCAGCTTGGCGACCTGCGTGAGGAGCTGGACGCCATGCGCGACCAGCTGGCCGCCCTGAGTGCCGGGGGGCAGGGTGCCGATGCCCCGGGCGCCGGTGGGGTGGTGGCCCCCGGCAGCGAGCCGGACGCTTCCCAGCAGGCGCCCTGGTGGGGCGCGCTCTACCAGGGCGGTACCGACCGCAACCTGATGCTGGGAGGGGCCGGGTTGGCGGCGCTGCTGGCGCTGTGGGCCCTGGTGCGACACCGCCGCCGCGAGGAGAGCGAGCCGGCGCCGGTGTTCAACGAGGCGCGCCCGGTGGACCCGGCAGCCAGTGGCGTGGTGGTGCCGGGCAGCCCCCAGGCGAAGGCGCAGCAGGCCGATCTCCGCGACGAGAAGAGCGAGGCGCCGGTGCGGGCGTCCATGCCCGAGGCCGAGGCGATCAGCGAGGCCGATATCTTCATCGCCTACGGGCGCTACGACCAGGCGCGAGAACTGCTGGAGTCCAGCCTGGCACGGGAGCCCGGGCGCGATGACCTGAGGCTCAAGCTGCTGCGGGTGCAGCTGGAGCAGGGCGATCATGCGGCGGCCGCGCGCCAGGCCGAGCAGCTGCGCGCCGGCGGAGACCCGGAACTCCAGGCCGAGGTCGCCCGGCTGATGGAGCGCCATGTCCGCAGCGCCCCGTCCGCCAAGGCAGCAGAACCCGTGGCGGAGACGCCTGCCGACCGGGCCGTCTTCCCTGTGGCCGACGAGCTGCCCCCGCGCCGCTTCGATGCACACGACACGCCAGATGATGCCCAGGCCCAGGACGAGCCTGTCCAAGACGAGCCCGGCCAGGACGGCGCGACGCCTCGCCAGGAACCCTCTCGTGAATCCTCTTCTCGCGACCCCGCCTCTTCTGAAACTTCTTCTCGCGAAACCGCCTCTCGCGAGAACCCCTCCGGCGAGGCACCGAGGGAGACCCCGGAAATCCGGGCGTTGCACGAGGAGACCGCCTCGGGCACTGATCAGGGCGATCCGCTGGCGCGCTATCGTCCGCCTGAGCTGGAGCCAGAAGCGCAAGCGGCACCGCAGGAGGATGACGCCCCGCGGCCGGATGTCGGCGCGCCATCCGATCTGGACGGCCAAGCGCCCGGGGAGGTCGAGCGACCCGAGGAGGCGCCGGGCGACCAGGAGCCCGACGTCGCCGAGGAACTGCAAAGCGTTCCTCTGGCCACTCGCCAGGCGGATGACGGCCGCGAGATCATCGACTATCGTCCGCCGGCGCTGGAGGAGCGCCCGGCGCCCCGCGAGGAGACGCCCATGCAGCCCAGCGTGGAGTTCACCTCGTCCGGTGGCGGAGACAGCGAGTCAGCGGATGCCATGCCCGGCATCAGGGCCGAACGCGGCATGCCCGAGGAGTGGGACGTCGAGGAGGTGGCCTTCCCGCCGCTGTCGCGGGATAATGCCCACTTTTCCGCGGCGCTTTCCTCCGCGTCGACGCTGGCCGAGGCGCGGCGTCTGCTGGACGCCGGCGAGGACGGCCAGGCCCGCGCGCTGCTCGAGAGCCTGATCGACGAGTCCGACGACCCGGATGCCCGGCAGGAGGCCCGCGAATTGCTGGACCAATCCGTGCAATGAGGCCGAATGACCCTTTTCCGATCCCTTGATGACCGCCACCCCCTGACCGGCCGCCTGGCCATGGGGGTGGAGTATGACGGTAGCGCCTACTGCGGTTGGCAGCGCCTCAAGCATGCCCCCTCGGTGCAGGCGGCGCTGGAGGCCGCACTGGCCAAGGTGGCGAACCAGTCGATCACCGTGCATGCCAGCGGCCGCACCGACTCCGGTGTCCACGCCACCCGCCAGATCATCCACTTCGATGCCCCGGTGCCTCGCTCGCAGAAGGCCTGGGTATTCGGCGTCAATGCCAACCTGCCACGCGATGTTGCCGTGCGCTGGGTGAAGCCGGTCCCCGACGCCTTCCATTCCCGCTTCAAGGCCCTGGCGCGGCGCTACCGCTACGTGATCCTCAACCAGCCGAGCCGCCCGGTGCTGGAACGGGCCAACGCCACCTGGTGTCGTGACCCCCTGGATGCCGAGGGCATGCACCGGGCCGCCCAGGCACTGGTGGGCGAGCATGACTTCTCGAGCTTCCGGGCCGCCGGCTGCCAGTCGAAGACCCCCTGGCGCCACCTCCACTTCATCGAGGTGCACCGACACGGCCCGCTGGTGGTCATCGACGTCCAGGGTAATGCCTTCCTGCATCACATGATCCGCAATATCGTCGGTGCCCTGGTCTCGGTGGGGCGCGGCGAGCGCGGCGATGACTACCTGAGCGAGCTGATGGCGCTGAAGGACCGGCGGCTCGCCGATGTCACCGCCCCGGCCTGCGGCCTGCACTTCGTCGATTCGCTCTACGATGAGGCGTGGGGGCTGCCGCGGGAGCCGCTGGGCCCCAACCTGCTGGCCTTCCTCGGCGAGTGGACCGGGGAGCGGCCGCTGCCCGACTGCCCGATGGTCGAGTTTCGCCGCGGCAGGCCGGTGGCCGCCGAGCAGGAGGCGACATGAGTGGGCGCACGCGAGTTAAGTTCTGCGGCCTGACGCGTCCCGAGGATGTCGACGCCGCGGTGGCCGCGGGCGCCGATGCCCTGGGCTTCGTGCTCTGGCCGGGCAGCAAGCGGGCCCTGGATGAGCAGCGACTCGCCGAACTGAGTGAGCGGGTGCCGGCCTTCGTTACCCGGGTCGGGCTGTTCGTCGACCCGGACCCGGGGCTGGTGGCACGCTCGGCCGAGCACCTGGACCTGCTGCAGTTCCATGGCGACGAGTCGCCGGCCGACTGCGAGGCCGCTGGCCGCCCCTGGATCAAGGCATTGCGCATGCGCGATGGCCTCGACCTTCACGCCGCCGCCGAGGTTTACGGCGGGGCGCGGGCGCTGCTGCTGGACGCCTACCGGCCGGGCGTGCCGGGCGGCACCGGCGAGACCTTCGACTGGTCGCGAATCCCCGCAGGCCTGGCAAAACCTGTTATCCTCGCCGGAGGCCTGTCGGCGGACAACGTGGCCGAGGCGATCGCGGCCGTGGCCCCGTTCGCCGTGGATGTCTCCGGTGGCATCGAGGCCGCGCCCGGCATCAAGGATGCCGCCCGCATGGCGGCCTTCCTGCGGGCCGTGCGCCGGGCCGATGACGCGCGATTCGACGCTTGAGCCCTGTTGATTTCACCCTGTTCCCCTACACCCCTTCTGGCGACCCTGTGAGGTGTCTTTCGTGAGCAAGTTCAGTGACCTGACCCGACTGCCGGATGCCCGCGGCCATTTCGGCGCCTACGGCGGCCGGTTCGTCTCGGAGACCCTGAGCTTCGCCCTGGATGAGCTGGAGAAGACCTATCTGAGTCTTCGTGACGACCCGGCCTTCCTGGCGGAATTCGACTACGACCTGGCCCATTTCGTGGGCCGCCCGTCACCGCTCTATCATGCCGAGCGCTGGTCGAAGCAGCTCGGTGGCGCACAGATCTGGCTCAAGCGCGAGGACCTCAACCACACCGGTGCCCACAAGGTGAACAACACCATCGGCCAGGCGCTGCTTGCCAAGAAGACCGGCAAGCCGCGAGTGATCGCCGAGACCGGGGCAGGGCAGCACGGCGTTGCGTCCGCCACCGTGGCAGCGCGGCTGGGGCTGGAGTGCGATGTCTACATGGGGGCCGCCGATGTGGAGCGCCAGAAGCTCAACGTCTATCGCATGCGCCTGCTGGGGGCCAACGTCATCCCGGTGGAATCCGGCACCCGCACGCTCAAGGACGCCATGAACGAGGCGCTTCGCGACTGGGTGACCAACGTCGACACCACCTATTACATCATTGGCACCGTGGCTGGCCCCCACCCCTATCCGATGCTGGTCCGCGACTTCAACGCGGTGGTCGGGCGTGAGGCGCGCCGCCAGTCCTTCGAGGAGTTCGGTAAGCTGCCCGATGCGCTGATTGCCTGTGTAGGCGGCGGTTCCAACGCCATGGGCCTCTTCTATCCCTTCGTTGAGGACGACGACGTCGTCATGTACGGGGTCGAGGCGGGCGGCGACGGCGTCGAGACCGGCCGCCATGCCGCGCCCCTGGCGTCCGGTGCGCCGCGCGGCGTGCTGCATGGCAACCGCACCTATTTGATGTCCGACGAGGGCGGCCAGGTCTCCGATACCCACTCGGTCTCGGCGGGCCTGGACTACCCGGGCGTCGGCCCCGAGCATGCGTTGTGGAAGGACGTGGGGCGGGTCAACTACGTGGCCGCCAACGACGATGACGTGCTGGCGGCCTTCCGCGAGCTGACCCACGTCGAGGGCATCATGCCGGCGCTGGAAACGGCCCATGCCCTGGCCTATGCCAAGGTGCTGGCGCCCACCATGCGCCCTGACCAGAACATCGTGATCAACCTCTCCGGTCGTGGTGACAAGGACATCATGACCGTCGCCAAGATCGACGGGATCGAATTCTAGATGACGGCCCAGACCATGAATCGTATCGACCAACGCTTCGCCGCGCTCAAGGCCGAGGGGCGCCGCGCGCTGATTCCCTACATCACCGCCGGTGACCCGGCGCCCGAGCACACCGTCGGCTTCATGCATGCCCTGGTGGAAGCGGGGGCCGACGTCATCGAGCTCGGGGTGCCGTTCTCGGACCCCATGGCCGACGGGCCGGTAATCCAGAAGGCCTGTGAGCGTGCCCTCAGGCACGGCGTGCGGCTCTCCCACCTGTTCGAGATGGTGCGCGAGTTTCGCCAGACCGACGGCGAGACCCCGGTGGTGCTGATGGGCTACCTCAACCCGGTGGAGCGCATCGGCCTCGAGGCCTTTGCCGACCAGGCCGTTGGGGCCGGTGTCGATGGCGTGCTGATCGTCGACATGCCGCCGGAGGAGGCCGACGAGGTCGGTCCGCTGCTCAAGTCCCGCGGGCTGGCCTCGATCTTCCTGATCGCCCCTACCACTTCGCGTGCCCGGGCCGCTACAATATGCGCCCACGGTGAGGGCTACATCTACTATGTTTCGCTGAAGGGCGTGACCGGCTCGGCAAGTCTCAATGCCGAGGATGTGGCCGAGCACCTGGCACCGCTTCGCGAGATGACCGACCTGCCGTTGTGCGTGGGGTTCGGCATTCGCGACGGGGCCTCGGCGGCCGAGGTGGGCAAGGTGGCCGATGGCGTGATCGTCGGCTCGGCGCTGGTCAATCGCATCGCCGAGAATGCCGAACGTCCCGAGGCAATCCCGGCCGCCCTGAAGGCGGTGCTGGGGAAGATGCGCCAGGCGCTGGACGCCTGAGCCGCGCCCGTCGCCAACCGAATCGACCCTGCCCCCGGCGCCGCCGGGGGCATCAGCCTATACGGAAGTGTTTCTGACATGAGCTGGCTAGACAAGATCGTGCCCTCGGTGGGCCGCATCCAGCGCAAGGAGCGCCGGGCGAGCGTGCCCGATGGCCTGTGGCGCAAGTGCCCCAAGTGTGAGGCGGTGCTCTATCTCCCCGAACTGGAGAAGCACCACAACGTCTGCCCCAAGTGCGACCACCATCTGCGGCTGACCGCCCGAAAGCGGCTGGACTGGTTTCTGGACAAGGAGGGCCGCGAGGAACTCGCCGCCAACCTCGAGCCGGTCGACCGCCTCAAGTTCCGCGACTCCAAGAAGTACAAGGACCGCCTGGCGGCGGCCCAGAAGGAGACCGGCGAGAAGGATGCGCTGATCGCCATGCGCGGCTCCCTGGAGGGGCTGCCGGTGGTGGTGGTGGCCTTCGAGTTCACCTTCATGGGGGGCTCCATGGGGGCCGTGGTGGGCGAGAAGTTCGTGCGTGCCGCGACCGTCGCCCTGGAGGAGGGCATCCCGCTGATCTGCTTCTCCGCCTCCGGTGGCGCACGGATGCAGGAGGCGCTGTTCTCGCTGATGCAGATGGCCAAGACCTCGGCGGCCCTGGAGAAGCTCAAGCAGGCCGGCGTGCCCTATATCTCGGTGCTGACCGATCCGGTGTTCGGTGGTGTCTCGGCGTCGCTGGCGATGCTCGGCGACCTCAACGTGGCCGAGCCCAATGCGCTGATCGGCTTTGCTGGGCCTCGGGTCATCGAGCAGACGGTCCGCGAGCAGTTGCCGGAAGGCTTCCAGCGCAGCGAGTTCCTGCTCGAGCACGGCACCGTGGACATGATCGTGCCGCGTGGCGAGATGCGCGAGCGGCTGGGCGGCGTGCTGCGCAAGCTCACCCATTGGCCGGTGGCCGGGCAGGGCGCTGACCTCGGCGACGAGCCTGACCTGGTGCAGGCGGCCGAACAGGCCGAGCAGGAAGAGGCGCTGGCGACCCGCAGCCCGACGTCGGCCGCCGAGCCGGAGGCCGACCGTGACGCCGAGCAGTCCGGCGAGCGCTCCGATCCGACGCGCTGACCGATCGGCATGAGCGACCACGCCCTTCCCGACACGCTTCCGGCCTGGCTGGCCCGGCTGGAGGCGGCCCACCCGGTCGGTATCGACCTCGGCCTCGAGCGCGTGGCCGAGGTCGCGCGCCGCATGGGGCTTCTCGAGGCGCCGCTCTCCGGCCGGGTGATCACCGTTGCCGGTACCAACGGCAAGGGGTCGACCGTGGCCATGCTCGAGGCGCTGGCCCGAGCCCATGGCCTCTCCACGGTGGCCTACACCTCGCCCCACCTGCTGCGCTACAACGAACGCCTGCGCCTCGACGGCCAGGAGGCCGACGACGCGACGCTGATCGCCGGCTTCGAGGCGGTGGAGGCGGCCCGCCTGGCGGGCGAGCCGGTCAGCCTCACCTACTTCGAGGTGGGCACCCTGGGGGCGCTGTGGGCCATCGCGCGATGTCGCCTTGACCTCGCCATCCTCGAGGTCGGCCTCGGCGGTCGGCTCGACGCCGTCAACATCATTGATCCGGATGTGGCGGTGATCACCACCGTGGCCCTGGACCACGCCGCCTTTCTCGGCACCGACCTGCAGGGCATCGGCCGCGAGAAGGCCGGCATCCTGCGTGCCGCCCGGCCCGCGGTGCTGGGCAGCACGACGCTGCCGGACAGCGTGCGCCAGGTGGCCGAGGAGCTCGGCGCCGACGTCTACGCCCTGGGTGAAGCCTTCCAGCGTGAAGGCGATGGCGAGGGCTGGAGCTTCTGGGGTCAGATGGCAGGTAGCCCTTTTGGGGTCAGACCCCAGCCAAGTCGCCAGGTCCGGCATGGTGCACTTTTCCAGCAGCGACCCCCTCAGCCGGGGTCTGACCCCAAAAGGGCGAGGACACCGCTGGGGTCTGGCCCCCAAGGCGTCATCGACCTCCCCGACCCCGGCCTGCCCCTGGACAATGCCGCCACGGCCCTGCAGGCGCTGGCGCTCGCCGGTGTGTCGCTGGACGCCAACGCCTGCCGTGAGGCCCTCTCCAGGGTCCAGCTGCCGGGCCGCATGCAGTGGCTGGGACAGTGGTGCCTGGATGTGGGCCACAACCCCCATGCCGCCGGCTATCTGGCCCTGCGGCTGGCGGCGCGCCCCTGCACTGGACGCACCATCGGTCTGCTGGGGATGCTCGCCGACAAGGATGCCGATGGCGTGATCGACGCCCTGTTGCCGGTGGTCGACGCCTGGGTGCCGGTGAGCCTAGCGGGGGAGCGTGCCCGCACGGCGGACGACCTGGCCGAGCGCCTGGCCCGCCGCGGCGGCGAGGTCTGGCACCGCAGCGCCTCGCCGGTCGAGGCGGCCGACTGGCTGGCGGCCCGACTCGCGCCCGAGGATCGGGTGCTGGTCTGCGGGTCCTTCTTCACCGTGGCCGAGGTACTGGAATGGTGGCTGGCGGCGGATCAGACTTCAGGGGAAGACACGGCCATCGAGGGAGCGTGATGAAATACGGAATGCGAGAACGTCTCAGCGGAGCAGTGATCCTGATCGCCCTGGCGGTGATCTTCGTCCCGATGCTGTTCGACGAGCCGGCGCCGCGCAGCGAGCGCCCCCAGCCGGTGATGTCCATCGAGCAGCCGGTGGAGGTCGAGCGTCGTGACGTGCCCGACCCCGAGCCGCCGACGAGCCTCGGGCAGATCCGGTCGCCCAGCGGGACCTCGTCCTCTGACCCGGCGAGCACGGAGGAGCGGATCGAACCGGAGACCGAGCAGGCGGTCGAGGCGATGGCTGACACCGAGCCGACGACCCCCGAGACGGCGGACACCGAGGCGCGTGACGAGGCCGACGAGGATCCCATCGCCGAGCTGGCGCGCGCCGCCGACCAGCGCCTGTCGGGCGAGGCCGAGCAGGCGAGCCGCGAGGCGGCCCAGGCGGCCCAGGCGGCGCCCGAGGGCGAGTGGGCCGTCCAGGTGGGCAGCTTCGGGGAGCAGGCCAATGCCGAGCGTCTCGAGTCGAACCTGGCCGCGCAGGGCCTGCCCGTCTATAGTCGCGTCCGTGACAACGGCCTGACCACCGTCTATGTCGGTCCCTACGCCACCTCCCGCGAGGGTGAGGAGGTGATGGCCAAGCTCAAGGCCGATGCCAACCTCCAGGGCCTGTTGGTGCGGACGGGCAACTGAGCATGGCACTGACTTGGATCGACTGGCTCTTCGTGGCGGTGCTGGTGGTGACCGGGCTGACAGGTTTCCTGCGCGGACTGATCCGCGAGGCCCTGGGGCTGGCCGCCTGGATCATCGCCCTGATGGCCGCGCGATTGCTGGCCGAGCCGGTGGCGGACCTGCTCTCGGGGCTGATCGACAACGCCGATGGCCGCCTGGTGCTGGCCTTCGTGCTGGTGATCTTCGCGGTGATCCTGCTCTGCGGCATCGTCATCCGCATGGTCCATGCCGCCGTGGAGTGGGTCGGCATGGGGTTCTTGAACCGGGTGACCGGTGCCGCCTTCGGCATGGCCAAGGGAGCGGCGATCCTGGTGCTGGCGACCATCCTGCTCAGCCTGACGCCGCTGGTCCAGCTGCAGGCCTGGCAGGAGGCCGAGCTGCGGCCGACCTTCGAGCAGCTGCGCGACTGGGCGGTGAGCCATCTCGAGGGCTGGGAAGGGCGTCTGCCCGAGGCGCCCGAGTCGCTGCGCGAGCTCTCCCTGCCGCGTCCGGAACGGCCGTCGGCAACCCAGCCCGAGCCGGCACCGGACGACGCCAGTGAGGCGACGCCCCCCTGACATCCCAATCCCGGGGCGGGCCGGAACACGGTCCCGTCCCGACTCTTCACAGCAAGTTCCAGGCAAGCGAGGTAAGGTGGAATGTGCGGTATCGTGGGCCTGATGGCCAAGCAGGCGGTGAACCAGGGCATCTATGACGCCCTGACGGTGCTCCAGCATCGCGGACAGGATGCCGCCGGCATGATGACCTGGCACGAGGGCCGGTTCCTGTTGCGCAAGAGCAACGGCCTGGTGCGGGACGTCTTCCACACCCGTCACATGACCCGCCTGAAGGGCAACCTGGGCATCGGCCACGTGCGCTATCCCACGGCGGGCTCCTCCAGCGAGGCGGAATCCCAGCCGTTCTACGTGAACTCGCCCTACGGCATCACCCTGGCCCATAACGGCAACCTGACCAATTCCGACCAGCTCAAGCAGGAGCTGTTCTCCTCCGACCTGCGCCATATCAACACCAGCTCCGACTCGGAGGTGCTGCTCAACGTCTTTGCCCACGAGCTGGGCAAGCAGGGCCTGCACCTGGAGCCCGGAGACATCTTCGACGCGGTGCGGCGCGTGCATCGTCGCTGCCGGGGCGGCTACGCCGCGGTGGCGATCATCAACGGCGTGGGCCTGGTCGCTTTCCGTGACCCCCATGGTATCCGTCCGGTGGTGTTCGGTACCCGCGACGAGGGCGAGGGGCAGGAGGTGATGATCGCGTCCGAGTCGGTGGCGCTGGACGTGGGCGGCTTCGAGCTGCACCGTGACCTGGCGCCGGGGGAGGCGATCTTCGTCGACATGACCGGCGCCATCCATACCCAGCAGTGTGCCGACTATCCGCGGCTCGCCTCCTGCATCTTCGAGCACGTCTACCTGGCCCGCCCCGACTCCATCCTCGACGGCGCCTACGTCTACGGCACCCGCATGCAGATGGGTCGCAAGCTCGGCGACCGCATCCAGAACGAGTGGCCGGAGCACGATATCGACGTGGTGATTCCGATTCCCGACACCTCGCGCACCTCGGCCCTGGAACTTGCCCAGCACCTGGGTGTGACCTATCGCGAGGGCTTCATGAAGAACCGCTACATCGGGCGGACCTTCATCATGCCGGGACAGACCCAGCGCAAGAAGTCGGTGCGTCAGAAGCTCAATGCCATCGGCATCGAATTCAAGAACAAGAACGTGCTGCTGGTGGATGACTCCATCGTGCGTGGCACCACCTGCAAGCAGATCATCCAGATGGCCCGGGAGGCCGGCGCGCGCAAGGTCTACTTCGCCTCGGCCGCGCCCCCGGTGCGCTATCCCAACGTCTATGGCATCGACATGCCGGCGGCCAGCGAGCTGATCGCCCACGGCCGCAGCGAGGCCGAGGTGGGCGAGCTGATCGGCGCCGACCGGATCTTCTACCAGGATCTCGAGGATCTCAAGGAGGCCTGCCGCGAGGTGAACCCGGAACTCGAGGCCTTCGACTGCTCGGTGTTCGACGGCAAGTACGTCACCGGCGACATCGACGAGCGCTACCTCTCGGACCTCGAAGCCTCGCGCAGCGACGACGCCAAGCAGGAGCGTAGCGCCGGCGACCATGCCCTGGTGGGGGTGCACAACCAGGAAGATGACATCGACGACTGAGGGGCAGGTCATGCAGCAGGATCAGACACCGCAGCAGGAGTGGGAACTGGAGACCCTGGCGATCCGTGCCGGTCACCAGCGTACCCATGAGCAGGAGCATGGCGAGCCGATCTTCCCGACCTCGAGCTTCGTCTACGGCAGCGCCGCGGAGGCGGCGGCCAAGTTCAGCGGCGAGGAGCCGGGCAACGTCTACTCGCGCTTCACCAACCCCACGGTGCGCACCTTCGAGCAGCGCCTGGCGGCCATGGAGGGGGGCGAACGCTGCGTCGCCACCAGTTCCGGCATGGCGGCGATCCTGGCCACCGTGCTGGCCCTGCTCCAGTCGGGCGACGAGATCGTGGCCTCGCGCTCGCTGTTCGGTTCCACGGTCAGCCTGTTCGACAAGTACCTGGGCAAGTTCGGCATCACCACGCGCTACGTGGAACTGTCCGACCTCGCGGCCTGGGAGACGGCGATCACCCCGGCCACCCGGCTGCTGTTCGCCGAGACGCCGTCCAACCCGCTCTCCGAGGTGGTGGACATCGCGGCGCTGGCCAGGATCGCCCATCGCCATGACACCTGGCTGGCCATCGACAACTGCTTCCTGACCCCGGCGCTGCAGAAGCCGATTGCCCTGGGCGCCGACCTGGTGATCCATTCCGCCACCAAGTACCTGGACGGGCAGGGCAGGGCGATCGGGGGTGCCGTGGTGGGGCGTGACAAGGAGCTCGAGGAGGTGTTCGGGGTGGTGCGCACCTGTGGCCCCTGCCTGAGCCCCTTCAATGCCTGGATCTTTACCAAGGGCCTGGAGACCCTCAACCTGCGCATGCGGGCGCACTGCGAGAACGCCCGGATCCTGGCCGAGTGGCTGGAGGGGCATCCCGCGGTGGCACGGGTCCACTACAGCGGCCTGGCCACGCATCCGCAGCACGAGCTCGCCAGCCGCCAGCAGCAGGGCTACGGGGCGGTGCTGGGCTTCGAGGTAAAGGGCGGACGCGAGGCGGCCTGGTCGGTGATCGATGCGACCCGCATGATCTCCATCACCGGCAACCTGGGTGACGTCAAGACCACCATCACCCATCCCGGCACCACCACCCATGGGCGCCTCTCGGAGGAGCAGAAGGACGCTGCGGGGATCACCGAGGGGCTGATCCGTGTGGCGGTCGGCCTGGAGGCCATGGAAGACATCCGCGCCGACCTGGCCCGAGGGCTCGACGCCCTGGTGTGATTTTCAGGGTCATCGCATTTTGGCGTTCAAGGAGGTGAAACACCCTTGTGGGAGCGCAATTCATTTCGCCAATATGTGATGAGCCGATTCTCAAGCCGATCGCCTGCCACCTTGAACTCCTGCCTCACGTCGCCATCTCATCAGGGCACGCATTCATAGCTGCCCGAGGAGGGCCATGATGAAGATCCTGATGGTACTGACGTCGCACGACCGCATGGGTGACACCGGCCACGAGACCGGTTTCTGGCTCGAAGAGTTCGCCGCACCCTACTACGTCTTCAAGGACGCCGGCGCCGAGATCACCCTGGCCTCGCCCAAGGGAGGGTTGCCGCCGGTGGACCCCAACTCCCAGGCCGAGGAGGCCCTCACCGAGGAGACCCGCCGCTTCGAGGCGGACGACGCGGCCAAGGCGCAACTCGCCGAGACCCGCCGGCTCTCCGAGGTCGAGGTGGGCGATTTCGATGCGGTCTTCTTCCCCGGGGGGCACGGACCGCTCTGGGACCTCACGGGGGATCCCGATGCCCGCCGCCTGGTCGAGGGCTTCCTGGCGGCCGAGCGGCCGGTGGCGGCGGTCTGCCACGCGCCCACCGTGCTGCTCGAGGCCCGCACGCCCGCGGGTGAGCCGCTGGTCAAGGGGCGCAAGGTCACCGGCTTTGCCAACAGCGAGGAGGAGGCCGTGGGCCTGTCGCAGGTAGTGCCGCACCTGCTCGAGGATGCGCTCCAGGCCCAGGGTGCCCACTACGAGCGCAGCGGCGATGATTTCGCTCCCTTCCAGGTGCGCGATGGCCTGCTGGTGACCGGCCAGAACCCGGCGTCCAGCGCCCCCACCGCCCGCCTGCTGCTCGAGGTCCTTGCCGATAGAGGCTGACAGGGGCAATCCACTGCCACATGCCTGCCATGCCGCCTCCCTTGCCATGAGGGGCGGCATGTGGTTTTTCCGAATGGTGTGTTCGGCATTTTTCAGCAGATACCGATGGTACGCTGCGGTAGGATCATATGATCGATACTGCGCGGACCGAGGCACCTGAAGATGTGGAAGAACACCCGCAGCGGCTGGGGGCTGGTCAGCATCCTGCTGCACTGGATCAGTGCCCTGGCGATCATCGGCCTCTTCATCCTGGGCTGGTGGATGACCGGGCTCGGTTACTATGACAGCTGGTACAACCTGGGGCCCTGGTGGCATCGTTCCGTGGGGATGTTGCTGCTGTTCGCCACCCTGATTCGCCTGGCCTGGCGCATCGCCAACCCGGTGCCGGTGGAGAAGGGACATCCTCTCGAGCGCCTGGCCGCCCACCTGGGCCATATTGGCCTCTACGTACTGATGCTGGTGGTGCTGTTCAGCGGCTACCTGATCTCCACCGCCGATGGCAAGGGGATCAGCGTGTTCGACGCCTTCGTGGTGCCCGCCCTGATCAGCGACCTGCCGAACCAGGCCACCGTGGCCGGCCAGGTTCACTGGTACGGCGCCCTGGCGCTGATCCTGCTGGCGGCGGGGCACACCCTGGCCGCCCTGAAACACCATTGGGTCGATCGCAACGATGTCCTGTTGCGCATGGTCGACCCGCGACGCTCCCGTCGCCCCTGAGGCGATTGACCTTCCCCGAGACGACCCCAAGGAGAGATGCCTGATGATCAAGAAGACCGCCATCGCCACCGCCCTGAGCGCCGCTGCCCTGGTGGGCGTCAGCCAAGCCCAGGCCGCCGACTACGCCATCGACACGGACGGCCAGCATGCCTTCGTGCAGTTCAAGATCAGCCACCTCGGCTACTCCTACATCCTCGGCAGCTTCGAGGAGTTCTCCGGCAGCTTCAGCTACGATCCTGAGAACCTGGAAGCCTCGGCCGCCAGCGTGGAGGTCGAGGTGAGTAGCCTCAACAGCAACCATGCCGAGCGCGATAAGCACATCCTGAGCGATGACTTCCTGGACGCGGGCGAGTATCCCACCGCCACCTTCACCTCCACCGGTTTCGAACCGACCGGCGACAACGAAGGCGTGCTGAGCGGCGAGTTGACCCTCCATGGCGAGACCAACGAGGTCGAGATGCCGGTTACCCTGGTCGGGGAGGGCGAGGATCCCTGGGGCGGCTACCGGGCCGGTTTCGAAGGCTCGACCACCCTTATTCTGGCCGACTACGGCATCGACATGGGGGATTTCCCCGAGATGATGCATGAGCTCGAGCTCTATGTGACCTTCGAGGGGATTCGCCAGTAAGGCATCCCCGCGGCTCGACCCGCAGGCAGCATGACGCCCCCCCGGAGAGGCTCCGGGGGGCGTCTTTTTTGGGATCATCGCATTTTGGCGTGATGCTGTCCTGTGGGAGCGACGGTTCGGCGCCCCGACTTCAGATCGCGAAATAAGGCCGGAGGCCTTCCCGGCAATAAGCACTCAGCCCGGGGGCGCCTGTCGGCGCCATTCGCGCAATGAATTGCGCTCCCACAGGGGTACTTCACTTCCTTCACGCCAATGTGCGAAGAACCGTTTTCGCAGGTCTAGCGGTGGGGGTTAGCGGGTCTCGTTAAGCACCGCCTCGGGGAAGTGCCGACGCAGCATGCGGTTCTGGAACGCATCCACGAAGCGGCTGTTGATGATGATGATGAAGCGCTCGAAGGGCTCATCAGTATCCTGCTGGTGGATGCCGTCCACGCTGTGGAAGAGGCGGTCGTCGCGCAGGTGCAGGATATCGCCGGGGGCGAGGGTCGTGTCGACCAGGGGCCGGGTGCCCGCCTTGTCGGCATAGAGGTGGTTATCGCCCCCGGCGACATTGTGGCGGTTCAGCACCATGATGCTCAGCGCCTTGCAGCCGTCGGCATGGATTCCCTGGCCCTGCAGGGGGTCGACCATGCCCTCGCCGCGCACGCCGGTGATCTGCATCAGGATGGGTTCGTGGGCTTTCAGGTCCCAGAGCCGGGCCCAGGCGCGCACGAAGGCCTTCACATCCGGGCGGGCCATGAACTCGGGCGTCAGTGGCTCGTAGTAGCGCAGGCGGTCCGCCATGCTCTCGGCATCATTGAAGGCGCCCCCCTGTGCCATGGGGCAATGGCCCATATCGTAGGCCTCGCCCCGCTCATCCAGGGCCAGCCAGGACATGCGTTTCCAGCGACGGTTGACGTAGGGGTCACGGGGCAGGTCGGCGGTGAACGCCTGCCAGGCCTCGAGATCCACCCGGGAGCGCACCTCTGTCCTGGCCCAGTCCTGTTGTTGCAGGGCATCGGTGACCTCCGGCGACCAGTAGTCGGCGACCGGGTCGAGGGGCATGGTAGCGGGATCGAAGCCGTACTTGAGGGTATCGAGTTTCATGAGATCTTCTCCATTAGGTGTGGGGCATGATTGCCCGTGGGTTGCCCGTATGACCGGGCAACCCTACGAAAAGGAGAAGATTTGCAACGAAATGTCAAAAAATGTACGAGACTTGTCGTACAGGGCGGCTTGGATCCTTCGTTGAATCGTCGGATGGCAATGCCTGGCAGAGCCGGCTCCCGTGTAGGATATTTCTTACACAAGCGGGTAGGATGAGAGTTTTCGATGTCGCACGATGGGGCGGTCTCGCCACATACTGAAGGGTGACAACGTCTTTCGAGGATGAGGAAGTAGATGAGCGGTCGCGATACCGGCTTCCGGCACTGGCTGGCGCGTTGGTGGCAGCAGGTCAGAGCGAGAAGGCCCGAGACCCGGGGCGACAGCGTCCGGGACGATGTCGAGGTCGTGCGTCGCCAATACCTGGAGAGCGAACAGCGCTTCCGTGCCCTGCTGGAGAGCCTGCCCAAGGTGGCGGTCCAGGGCTATGACCGCGAGCGCCGCGTGATCTACTGGAACGAGGCCAGCACCCGGCTCTACGGCTATGCCCCCGAGGAGGCCCAGGGCCAGTTGCTGGAAGAGCTGATCATCCCGGCGCCGATGCGCGAGCCGGTGGTCCAGGCGCACCGTGCCTGGGTGCGGGAAGGGGTCGAGATTCCTGCCGATGAGCTCGAGCTCCAGCACAAGAGCGGGGAGCTGGTCCCGGTCTTCTCCCACCATGTCATGCTCGGCGAGCATACCGACGATCCCCTGATGTTCTGTGTCGACGTTGACCTCTCGGACCAGAAGCGGGCGCATCGCGAGCTGGACTTCGCCACCCGCTTCGATGCCCTGACCCACCTGCCCAATCGCCAGACCTTCGAGGCGCAGCTGGACGAGGCCATCGCCGACTGTCGCCGACAGGACAGCGGGCTGGTGCTGGTCTACCTGGATATCGACCATTTCGTGGAGATCAATGACGCCCTGGGCTACGAGCAGGGGGATCGGCTGCTGGTCGAGTTGACTCGGCGACTGCATCGGGCAACGCGAGCCTCCGACATGATGTCGCGACTCTCCAGCGACGAGTTCGTGATCGCCTTCCCGAAGTTCCAGCGCGAGCATGTGCTCCCGCAGCTGGTCCACAAGGTCCAGCAGGTGCTGCGTGATCCCTTCCTGATGGACGGGTCGCGGCGCCAGGTGACCGCCTGCCTGGGCGTCAGCCTCTACCCGGACAACGGCGATACGGCGCGCGAGCTGATCCGCAATGCCGATGTGGCCAAGAACCGGGCCAAGCTGGATGGCCGCGGCAGCGTGTGGTTCTTCGACCAGCAGCTCCACGACGAGCTGCTCCACCAGCATCGCCTGGTCGACCGGCTGGAGCAGGCCCTGGACGGCGGAGAGCTGTCGCTTTACTACCAGCCTCAGGTCTCTGCCGTGAGCGGGCGCATCGAGAACCTGGAGGCGCTCCTGCGCTGGCAGCCAGCGGAGGGCCCGCCGATCTCGCCGGCCGAGTTCATTCCCCTCGCCGAACGCTCCGACCTGATCCACCGTCTCGGTGACTGGGTCCTGGAAACCGCCTGCCATCAGCGGGCGCTCTGGCGTGATGCCGGCCTGGCCATCGAACGCATCGACATCAATTTCTCCGGCCGGCAGATGAGCCGGCCCGATGTCTTCCAGCGCTTCGAAGCCTGCCTGGCCCGTCATGGCCTGGGGCCCCGGCATATCGGTCTCGAGCTCACCGAGAATGTGCTGATCGAAGCCGACGACAGGATCCTCGAGGGGTTGCATCGGCTCCATCACCTGGGCTTTCGCATCGCCATCGATGACTTCGGCACCGGCTATTCGTCGCTCAGCTACCTCAAGCAGTTCCCGGTCACGGCACTCAAGATCGATCGTGCCTTCGTGCGGGATGCCCCGGACCAGCCCGAGGATCGCGCGATCATGGAGGCCGCGATCTTCATCGGTCATCGCCTGGGCCTGGAGGTGGTGGCCGAAGGCGTCGAGAACCGTGAACAGCTCACGCTGGTCCGGGAGATGCGCTGCGACCTGGTCCAAGGGTTCTATTTCTTCCGCCCCATGCCCGCCCTGGAAATGGAGCGCGTGCTGGGCGGCCTGGTGACGGGGCATCCGGGGGTCCCGGGCTGAGTCCGCCGCCTGCTTGGCGTAGAATGCCTGCCTTGCGGACGACCACGGAGCCCCTGTGAATTCCCTCGACGAATCCCGTTCCTCGCTTGGCCTAACCCTCTGGCGCCAGACCTGGCCCATGGCCATCGGCGTGCTGGCACTGCTCGGCTTCCAACTGGTGGACAGTGCCTTTATCGCGCGCCTCGGCACCGCACCGCTGGCCGCCCAGTCCTTCACCTTTCCGTTGTCCTTCCTGGTCATCGGCGTTCAGGTCGGCATGGGGATCGCCATCGCGGCACTGATCTCGCGTGCCCTGGGGGCAGGCGAGGCCGCCCGGGCACGGCGACTGGGCAGCCTGGTGCTGCTGGCGGGAACCGTCACCATCGCCCTGCTGGTGGTGCTGCTGTGGGCCATCCAGGGGCCCGTCTTTGCCCTGCTGGGTGCCGACGAGTCCACTCGTGCGCTGATCAGGGCCTACTGGGCGCCCCAGCTGCTGGCGGCCTGGCTGGGGGCGGTGCTCTATTTCGGCTATAGCCTGTTCCGGGCCCACGGGGACACCTGGCTGCCCGGCAAGATGATGGTGATCACCAGCCTGGTCAACCTGCTCCTCGACCCGCTGCTGATCTTTGGCGTCGGCCCCTGGCAGGGGTGGGGGCTGCCCGGCGCGGCGTGGGCCACGACGATCGCCTTCGCCAGCGGTCTGCTGGTGCTGGGTCGCCGACTGAGAGCCATGGATTGGCTGGCGGCCGAGGGGGTGTTCGGGGAGCTGCGCCGTTCGTTGCTGCCCTTCGCCGGCATTGCCGGTCCGGCCATGATCAGCCAGCTGATGCCGCCCCTGGCCGCGATGCTCGCCATCTCGGTGGTGGCGTCGCTGGGCGAGGCGCAGGTGGCGGCCTGGGGGCTGGCCAGCCGCCTGGAGACCCTCTCGCTGATGGTGGTGCTGGCCATGACCATGTCGCTGCCGCCCTGGCTCGGGCGCTGCTATGGCGCCGGGGACTGGGAGCAGATCCATCGGCTGATGCGCCTGGCACTGCGGGTGGTGGTGGTCTGGCAACTGTCGCTGGGGATCCTGATGGCCCTGGCCTCACCCTGGGTGGCGCTGGCCCTTTCCGGCAATCCCGAGGTGCGCGATGACCTGGCGACCCTGATCCGCTTCCTGCTGCCCAGCTATGCGGCACTGGGGGTCTGCATGATCGTGGTCTCGGCGGGCAACGCCCTGGGCTGGCCGCTGCGCGCCATGCTGATGTCGGGCGCCCGGCTGTTCGTCTTCTACCTGCCTTGTCTCTGGGCCGGGGCCTGGCTGGGTGACCTGCTGGGCCTGGCCATGGGCGCGGCAATCGGCAACCTGCTGGCGGGCCTGGCGGCCTGGCAGGTACTGCGACGCATCCTCGCCAGCCCCCGGCGGCAGCCGGAACAAGCGACCAGTGAAATAAACTAAAAATATAGACCTTTGAAGACGTAAAGCCTGATATAAATCTTTATTAAAAATAAATATCATGCTAAATGCCGAATATTCAGTCGAATATCTCGGCCATAGATCCCTATACTGCCTGCTCGGCGCTCGGCGCTCGGCGCTCGGCGCTCGGCGCTCGGCGCTCGGCGCTCGGCGCTCGGCGCTTACAACCACAAGGCAGAAGGGGAGACCCCATGAAGGTACTGATTCTCGGCAGCGGCGTCGTCGGCGTCACCAGCGCCTATTACCTGGCCCGCCAGGGCCACGAGGTCACGGTGGTGGACCGTCAGCCATCACCGGCGCTGGAAACCAGCTACGGCAACGCGGGCCAGGTCTCCTTCGGATTTTCCTCGCCCTGGGCGGCGCCCGGCATCCCGCAGAAGGCGGTCAAGTGGATGTTCCAGGAGCACGCCCCGCTCAAGATCCAACCCAAGATGGATCCGACCATGGCGCGCTTCATGATGCAGATGCTGGGCAACTGCAATGCCGACCGCTACATGGTCAACAAGGAGCGTATGGTGCGCGTGGCCGAGCATAGCCGAACCTGCATCAATGCCCTGCGCGACGAGACCGGTATCCGCTACGAGGATCGCCAGCGTGGCCTGCTGCAGCTTTTCCGCCACGAGAGCCAGGTGGAAGCGGTGGCCAAGGACATGAAGGTGCTCGAGCAGTGCGGGGTGCGCCACCGGCTGCTCAACGCCGACGAGATCGCCGGTGTGGAGCCCGCCCTGGCCCGGGTGCCCGGCAAGTTCGTCGGTGGCCTGCACCTGCCTGACGACCAGACCGGCGATTGCCACCTCTTCACCAACCGCCTCGCGGACTACTGCCGCGACCGGCTGGGCGTCGAGTTCCGTTTCAACATCGACATCCAGCGGCTCAAGCGCAGTGCCGGCGCCATCGAGAGCGTGGTGACCAGTGCTGGCGAGCTCACCGCCGATGCCTACGTGGTCTGCCTGGGGAGCTATTCGCCGTTTCTGGTCAAGGATCTGGGGGTCAGGCTGCCGATCTATCCGGTCAAGGGCTACAGCCTGACCGTGCCGGTCACCGATGACGGCGGCGCGCCCCAGTCCACGGTGATGGACGAGACCTTCAAGGTGGCGATCTCGCGCTTCGATGACCGCATCCGGGTGGGCGGCACCGCCGAGCTGGCCTCCTACAACCTCGATCTGCTGGAGAAGCGCCGCGCCACCATCGGCATGGTGGTGCGTGACGTCTTCCCGGAAGGGGGCGATGTGGCCAACGCAGAGTTCTGGACCGGCCTGCGCCCCATGACCCCCGACTCCACGCCGATCATCGGCGCCACCCGGGTCGACAACCTGTGGCTGAACACCGGTCACGGCACCCTGGGCTGGACCATGAGCTGCGGCAGCGGCCAGCTGCTGGCCGACCTGATGAGCGGCAAGGCCCCGGCGATCGATCCCAGTGGCCTGGATGTCTCCCGCTACGCGGCTTGATGCGGGCGAGGAGCAAGGGAACCAGTACCAAGCCACTGGCAAACGAGAAGGCCCCGCCGGTTTCCCGGCGGGGCCTTGGCTTGCTGGTCCCGGGCGCGGTGACGATCAGTTGACCGCGGCGATTGCCTTGGCCAGATAGGGCAGGTTCTCGTGGGAGAAGCCGGCCACGTTGGCGCGGCCCGAGCGCACCATGTAGATGCCGTACTCGTCGCGCAGGCGGTCGACCTGCTCGGGCGTCAGGCCGGTGTAGGAGAACATGCCGCGCTGTTCGGCCACGCAGGCGTATTTCTGGTCCAGGCCGGCCGGCTTGAGGGCCTCGACGAAGTCGCGACGCAGGGTGTTGATGCGGTCGCGCATCTCGGTGAGCTCCTCGCGCCAGATCGCCGCAAGCTCTGCGGAGTGCAGGATCTCGCTGACGATGGCGCCGCCGTGTGCCGGCGGGTTGGAGTAGTTCTCGCGGGCCACGATGGCGATCTGCGAGCGGACGTTCTCCATCTGCTCATTGTTCTTGGCCACCATGATCAAGCAGCCGGTGCGCTCGCAGTAGATGCCGAAGTTCTTGGAGCAGGAGCTGGTGATGATCACCTCGTCGAGCTTCTCGGCCATCAGGCGCACCCCGTAGGCGTCCTCGTCCAGGCCCTCGCCGAAGCCCTGGTAGGCGAAGTCGATCAGCGGCAGCAGGCTGCGCTCGCGGACCACCTCCAGCACCTGATGCCACTGGTCGCGGGAGAGGTCGAAGCCGGTGGGGTTGTGGCAGCAGGCGTGCAGCAGCACCACGTCACCCTCAGGGATCTGCTTGAGCGCCGCCAGCATGCCGTCGAAGTCGAGACGGTTCTCGGCGTCCACATAGGGGTACTTTTGCAGCGTCAGGCCAGCGGCCGGGAAGATCCCCAGGTGGTTCGGCCAGGTCGGGTCGGAGACCCAGATGTCTCTGCCGGGGAGCTGCTTGGCGATGAAGTCGGCCGCCAGGCGCAGGGCGCCGGTACCGCCGGGGGACTGGGTGGCACTGGCACGCTTGGCCTCCAGCACCGGTGAGCCCTCGCCCAGCACCATGGGCAGGATCACCTCGCCGTACTCCGGCGCGCCATGGGAGCCGATGTAGGTCTTGGTGGTCTCGTTCTTGAGCAGCAGGGCCTCGGCTTCCTTGACGGCGCGCATCACCGGGGTGTTGCCCTGGTCGTCTTTGTAGACGCCGACGCCGAGATCGACCTTCTGAGGGTTGGTGTCCTTCTTGAAGGCCTCGATCAGACCGAGGATGGCGTCCCCGGGAACCCGCTCAATTTTCTCGAACATTTATTTCGCTACCTCGTCGGTTCTGGCGGCAAGAATGAAATCGTTCCTGTGCAGGCCCTTCATCTCGTGCGACCACCAGGTCACAGTGACCTTGCCCCATTCGGTCAGCAGGGCCGGATGGTGCCCGGCTTCCTCGGCGATCTCGCCGACGCGGTTGGTGAAGTCGAGGGCCTGCTTGAAGTTGCGGAACGTGAAGATCCGCTCCAGCTTCATGATGCCATCGCGCTCGATGATCTGCCACTCGGGGATCTCGGTCTTGTACTGCTCGATCTCGGTCTCGGTGGCCTGGGGGGCGTCTGCGCTGCAGGCCTCGCACTGCTGTTCGGATAGCTGGCTCATGGTGTCTCCTTGTCGTCTTGGGGGCTTTGGGCTGATGGGGCAGGCTCGAAACGGGGCTCGAAGAGGCCCAGTTCCATGGCGCGCTGCACCATGCCCATGATGTCCTGCCGAGAAAGGTCATGCAGGGTGGTGAGATCGTCAAGCACGTAGTAGAGCGGCTGGAGGATGTCGATGCGGTAGGGGGTGCGCAGGGCATCCACGGGATCGAAGGGGCGGTGTGCCGGCACGTCGGAGAGCGCGTGGAGGGTCTCCTTCGGCGAGGAGATGATGCCGCCGCCGTAGATGCGCCGCCCGGCCGGTGTATCGACCAGGCCGAACTCCACGGTGAGCCAGTAGAGCCGCGCCAGATAGACCCGCTCCTTCGGGGTGGCGGCCTTGCCCAGGCGACCGTAGGTGGCGGTGAACTCGGCGAACGAGGGGTCGGTGAGCATCGGGCAGTGGCCGAAGATCTCGTGGAAGATGTCCGGCTCCTTCAGGTAGTCCATCTCCTCCGGCGTACGGATGAAGGTGGCCACGGGAAAGCGTCGGTTGGCGAGCAGGTCGAAGAAGGTGTCGAAGGGGATCAGGGCGGGTACCTGGGCCGTCTGCCAGCCGGTGGCGGCCTGCAGGACCCGGTCCACCTCGCCGAGCTGGGGGATGCGGTCCTCGGGCAGGGCCAGGCGCTCCAGGCCGTCGAGGTACTGCTGGCAGACGCGTCCCTCGATCATGCCCAGCTGGCGCTGCATCAGAGCGTGCCAGGTGCCGTGCTCGGTGTCGCTGTAGGCGATATGGCCTTGGTCGTCGGGGAGTCGAGCGCGGTAGCCGGTCTTGCTGGCGAACTCGCTCAGTTCACTCAATCGGGATGTCGCAGTCGTCATGGGTTCTCCGTGGCGTCGCTTGTGGGTTGTTGTCGGCCGTGCGGAATCCTCTCGAGTCTAGGCATGACGGGACGGCGAGCGGGGCCTCTGACCACTGATGTCAGGCAGTCCGCGGGCATTGCGCTGTAAAGGAATCGTGACGATTCTTTTCGCTAGCCAGGATCCAGGGGGCAAGATGCGTGCTGGCGCGGATTGAGGCGGTGCAGGTGTCACGTTATCTTGACACTCGAGTCACGTGGACGTGACGACTTTCCAGACACCCACGAGAGAACTTGGCCCGATGCGACTGAGGTTTCACTGCCAGAACCGGATCGGCATCCTGCGCGACATTGTCGCCCACTTCTCCGATTACGGCCTCAACGTGGCCCGTGGCGAGGTCGGTGGCGAGCACGGCAATGCGATCTACCTGCATGTGCCTAACCTGCTGCATGCGCAACTGGCCACCCTTCGGCCGGCGCTGGAGGCGGTGCCGGGGGTATTCGCGGTGCGCCAGGTCAGCCTGATGCCCAGCGAACGGCGACACCTGGAGCTGGATGCGCTGCTCTCGTCGCTCTCCGACCCGGTGATGTCCATCGACATGGAGGGACATATCGTCGCCGCCAACCGGGCCGCCGGGCAGTTGCTCGGGGTGCGCATCGACGAGGTGCCCGGGCTTTCGCTGGATCGCCATCTCCCTGAACTGGACCTGCCGGCGCTGATCCGGCGCAACAATGCCCGGGTCAATGGCCTGCGCATCACGCTGCGCGAGACCACCTTCCTGGCCGATATCGCGCCGCTGCACCGGGAGCATCAGGACGACGTGGCCTCGCTGGCCGGTGCCGTGGTGACGCTTCACCGGGCCGATCGCATCGGCGAGCGCATCTACCAGGTGCAGCGCCAGGAGCTTCGCGGCTTCGAGGCGATCTTCCAGGCGAGCCCGAGACTGCAGGCACTGATCCGCGAGGCGCGGCGGATGGCACCGCTGGACGCGCCCTTGCTGATCCAGGGCGAGACCGGTACCGGCAAGGAGCTGCTGGCCCGGGCCTGCCACCTGGCCAGTGCGCGTGGCCAGGCCCCCTTCATGGCCCTCAACTGCGCCGGCCTGCCCGAGTCGATGGCCGAGACCGAGCTGTTCGGCTATGCCCCCGGCGCCTTCGAGGGCGCACGGCCCGAGGGCAAGCTGGGCCTGCTGGAGCTGACGGCAGGGGGCACCATCTTTCTCGACGAGGTGGGCGAGATGAGCCCGCGGCTGCAGGTCAAGCTGCTGCGTTTCCTGCAGGATGGCGGCTTCCGGCGGGTGGGCAGCGACGAGGAGACCTGGCTCGACGTGCGGGTGATCTGTGCTACCCAGCAGGACCTGCCCGCGCTCTGTGCCGAGGGGCTGTTTCGCCAGGACCTCTACCATCGCCTCAACGTGCTGTCGCTTCAGGTACCGCCACTGCGCGAGTGCCGGGATGGCATCGAGGCGCTGGCGATGCACTTCATCGACCGCGCGGCTCGCCAGATCGGCTGCCGCCTGCCGGCGCTCTCGACGCCGGCCCTGGCGAGGCTCTCTGCCTACCATTGGCCGGGCAATGTCCGCCAGCTCGAGAACGTGCTCTTCCAGGCGGTCTCGCTGTGCGAGGGCGAGGCCATCGAGCCCGACCACCTGCGGCTGCCCGACGTCGGCGATTCGGCAGGCCTGGCGGGCATCGACCTCGAGGGCTCCCTCGCCGGCATCCTCGGGGAGGTGGAGCGTCGGGTGCTCGCCGAACTCTATCCGCGGCATCCCTCCAGCCGGCAGCTGGCCAAGCGTCTCGGGGTCTCCCATACCACCATCGCCAACAAGCTCAGGCGCTACGGGATCGGCGGGGAGGCGTGATGTTTCGCCAGGCTGGACACTCCGTGCCGACTCAGGGCTTGCCCCTGTGGCTCAAGCTGGTCCTGAGCCTGTGGGTCGTCGTCTGGGCGCCGACCTACTGGGTGCTGCTCGGTCCCCAGAACTACTGGTGGCTGTGCAACCTGGCCAACTTCCTGCTCCTCGCCGGGGTGTGGGGCGAGAGCCGGCGCCTGGTCTCCATGCAGTGGCTGGCGGTGGCCCTGGTCGGCAGCCTGTGGGCGGTGGACGTGGGCACCGCCTGGCTGACCGGCTGGCACCCCATCGGCGGCACCGAGTACATGTTCGATGACCGCCACCCCCTGCTGACTCGCCTGATGTCGCTCTACCACCTGCTGCTGCCGCCGGTGGCCGGTTACGCCGTGTGGCGGCTGGGCTACGACCGTCGGGCGCTGGCCTGGCAGAGTGCGCTGACCTGGCTGGTGATCCCTGCCAGCTATCTCTTGACCGAGGCCGAGCGCAACATCAACTGGACCCAAGGACCCTTCGGGCAGCCCCAGTCGCTGGTGGACCCGCTGCTTTACCTGGTTTTGCTGATGCTCCTCTGGCCGCTGCTGATCTACCTGCCGGTGCATTGGCTGACCCTGGTGCTCTCGCGTCGCCGTCGCGGCTGACCCGGTCAGCCGGGGAGCTGCTCGGCGACGCGCCGGCGAACCTCGGCATAGGGATAGCCCTCCAGCGCGCCAAATGCCTCCAGCTTGCGGGCCTTCATGGGGGTGAACAGCGGCGTGGTGATCCCGCACAGGAATCGCGTCACCAGGTCTACCGTGGCCGGGTGGCCCTCGCCGGCCTCGCTTAGCCGCTTCAGGAAGGGGCCGCACAGCGGCTCGATCTCCCGGGACGACAGCGGCTGTGTCGGCTCGGCGGCCGGGAGTCGTGCCACCTGGCCCCGGCAGGCCGAACAGTGGCCGCAGTGCTCGGGCGCCCGGGCATCGCCGAACCAGTCGGCCAGCCGCCGGCTCAGGCAGCGGTCACTCTCGAAGAGCGCGAGCATGGCATGCAGGCGGTCGATCTCGGCGCGCTCCTTGTCGCGGAAGTAGGCGAAGAGCTCCTCGGTCAGCGACGCCGGGTCGATCTCGGCCGAGAGCACCTCGTAGACCTCGGTCATCTGCTTGCTCTCCAGCACCATCCAACCCTTCTCGACGAAGTAGTCCAGGGCGGTGATCACCCGGCCGCGACGGGTATCCAGGCCGCGCTGCGCCCCGAGGGCCTCCAGGGCGGTGAAGTCCAGGCTGTACCAGGTGCGGGCGCGGGAGGAGGCGTCCAGGATCGCCTGGACGAAGGAGCGCCGCTCGCCCTGGAAGCGCTCGATCAGGGACTCGGCGTTCTCCTCCAGCCGAAAGCGGTAGTCGGCGAAGTAGCTGTAGCGAGGCGCGATCAGGCGGCGCAGCTCGAGCTGCACCAGCAGGGTCTTGAGCGGCAGGGGGCGGATATTGCTGTGCCGCGACAGCGTGTTGAGCATCAGCTCCCACTGGCTTCCGGCGCTGCGCAGGTCGTCGATCACCCGGCGAATGCCATGCTGCTCGGGCGTGTCGCCGTAGACGAAGTTCTCCAGCACCTCGATATGGTCGCGCCCGGCCAGCATCAGGCAGCGGGCGGGCAGGCCGTCGCGACCGGCACGGCCGATCTCCTGGCTGTAGTTCTCGATGGACTTCGGCAGGTCGAAGTGCACCACGTTGCGGATATCGGCCTTGTCGATGCCCATGCCGAAGGCGATGGTGGCAACGATGCAGGGCGTATGGCCCGCCATGAAGTCACGCTGGATCGCCTCGCGCCGTTCGCCGTCGAGCCCGGCGTGGTAGGCGGTGGCCGGCAGGCCCGCCTTCGCCAGGTAGGCGGCCAGCTGCTCCGCCGTCTGCTGCAGGGTGACATAGACGATGGTCGACTCGGGCGGCCCCTGCTCGAACCGGGGGCGCAGCCACTCGACCAGCCGGCGTGGGCGTTCGGCGGCGGGCACCGGCGTCACCTGGAGGTCGAGATTGGCGCGGTAGAAGCCGGTGCCGGTGACGTCTCCCGGGGCGATGTCGAAGCGCGAACGCATGTCGTCGATCACCCGCGGGGTGGCCGTGGCGGTGAGCAGCAGCACCTGCGGGATGGCAAAGTCGCGGCGGTAGTCCGGCAGCTTGAGGTAGTCCGGGCGGAAGTTGTGGCCCCATTCCGAGATGCAGTGGGCCTCGTCCACCACCATCAAGGAGATCGGCACCCGCTGGATGAAGGCGCGGAACCGCTCGTTCTTGAGGCGTTCCACCGAGACCATCAGGATGCGGATCTCGCCACGCTTGACGCCTTCCATGACCGCCGCCGCCTCCTCACGGCTCTGGCTCGAATCGAGGCTCGCGGCGGGGATGCCGTGTCGGCTGAGGAAGGCCAGTTGGTCCTGCATCAGGGCCAGCAGCGGCGAGATCACCAGGGTCAGGTGCGGCAGGTGCAGGGCCGGCAGCTGGTAGCAGAGCGACTTGCCGGAACCGGTGGGGAAGATCGCCGCGGCGGAGCGGCCGGCCACGATGGCCTCGATTACCGGCCGCTGTCCCGGGCGAAAGTCGTCGTAGCCGAAGACCTCCTGGAGGGTCTGCTGGATCATGGGCACCGCCTGCTGTGTCGTCGGAGGGTTACTGGGAATCTGTCCAGTATAACGTGCTGGTCCGCCCTCGTCCGCGCCAATGGCGCCCGCTATCACTACACTTTCATTGATTCCGTCACCACCATAGGCCGGGGCAGGGAGGGCACCATGTCCATCACCGAGCGTCATCTCGAACTCGAGACGTGCGGCGTCACGCTCGAAGGCGACCTGCTACTGCCCGAGCACCCGGCGGGCATCGTGGTGTTCGCCCACGGCAGCGGCAGCAGCCGTTTCAGCGTGCGCAACCGCCGGGTGGCGCGCCACCTGGCCGAGCAAGGGCTGGCGACCCTGCTGTTCGACCTGCTGACGCCGGAGGAGAGCCTGATCGACGAACGCACCCGGGCGCTGCGCTTCGATATTCCCCTGATCGGCGCACGCATGAGCGGGGCCGTGGCCTGGGTGGCCGAGTCGCCCCAGACCCGGGAATGGGAGATCGGCCTGTTCGGGGCCAGCACGGGGGCGGCGGCGGCACTGATCGCCGCCGCCGAGCAGCCGGCGCTGGTGCAGGCCGTGGTCTCGCGGGGAGGGCGGCCCGACCTCGCCGGGGAGGCCCTGCCGCGGGTGAAGGCGCCGACCCTGATGCTGGTCGGCGGCCGGGATAGCCAGGTGATCGAACTGAACGAACGGGCCATGGCGCGCATGGCCTGCCCTCGCGAGCTGCTGATCGTGCCGGGCGCCACCCATCTCTTCGAGGAGCCCGGCACCCTGGAGAGGGTCGAGGCCCATGCCGCCCGCTGGTTTCTCGACCATCTCGGCCGTGTCTAGACCCCGACCATGACCCGGTTGCGCCCACCGTGCTTGGCTGCATAGAGGCTTTCGTCGGCACGCTGGATCAGGGTCTCGCGGGAGTCACCGATGCGGTGTTCGGCGATGCCGATGCTGACGGTGATGCGTCCCGGTCCGATACCGAAGTCATGATCGGCGATCCGCTCGCGCAGGCGTTCCGCCAGCTTTCGGCAGTGAAACTCGGGCGTCAGCGGCAGCAGCAGGGCGAACTCCTCGCCACCCAGCCGGGCCACGAGGTCCTCCTCGCGCAGCATTTCCCGGCAGAGCTCGGCGAGGTCTCTGAGCACCTGGTCGCCCTGAAGGTGCCCCCAGGTGTCGTTGATCGCCTTGAAGTGATCGAGATCGAGCATCATCAGCGACAGTGGCAGGGCATGCCGGTTGCTCAACGAGATCTCCTCGTCCAGGCGCTGCATCAGCTTGCGGCGATTCGCCAGGCCGGTCAGGTCGTCGGTGTCAGATAGCCGGCGCAGCCGCTGCTCCTCGGCCATCTGTTCGCTGATGTCGATCATCATGCCGTACCAGAGGACACCGTTGTCGACCTTGCGGGGCTGGGCGCGCAGGGCGATCCAGCTCAGGCGATCGTCGGCCATGCGCAGCCGAAACTTGGTGGTGATGGGGCTTTGCCAGCGGGCGGATCGCTCGATGGCAGCCATGAGGCGAGGGTAATCCGCGTCGGCCAGGCGCTCGAGGGCCAGCAGGGCATTCTGCGCCAGGTCACGTCGATCGATTCCGGTCAGTTGGGTACCGCTGCCGGCCAGGTAGGGGAAGTGCATCCGGCCGTCTGGGGCCCGGTGTAGCTGGAAGATCACTCCGGGCAACTGCTCGGTCAACTCGAGGATCCAGTCCGGCTGCGGCGTTTCCCCACCCGGCATGACGTCGTTGGAAGGCATGCGGGTGTCCTTTTCCCTGCTGCGAACAGGTGGTTCGTTCTTGGTTGTTGTCCTGCCCCATGGCGACGGCAGGTATCGGGCGCTGGGCGCCTCTTGGTCAAGCACATTATGATACGCCGTCATGGGCGTGGCGGCATCCTCCCTGAGGTGTAGGAGATCGCCTACAAGCCGCTCGACAAATGACCTGGGTCAAGAAAGGGTGGGGGTTTTGGCCCGGGGGGTTACCGCGGGGCGTCGTAGCGCCCCGGGCGTCCGCGGGAGAACACGACCTGCCAGAGCTGCAGGTGGCGGGCGCGGAAGGCCCCGGCACAGATCGCCAGGTAGTAGCGGAACATGCGGCGGGTGCGCTCGTTGTAGCGATGGGCGATCTCGTGCCAGTGGGCGTCGACGTTCGTCAGCCAGGCCAGCAGCGTCCGGTCGTAGTCGGGACCGAAGTTCTGCCAGTCCTCCATCAGCAGGTGGTCCTCGCTGGTGCGTGCGATGTCCATGGCCGAGGGCAGGACACCATTGGGGAAGATGTAGCGATTGATCCAGGGGTCCGCGGTGATCTCGGAGCGGTTGGAGCCGATGGTATGCAGCAGGAAGAGGCCATCGGCCGGCATCAGGTGCTTCACCGTCTTGAAGTAGGTGGCGTAGTTGCGGTGTCCCACGTGCTCGAACATGCCGATGGAGACGATGCGGTCATAGCGGCCATCCAGGTCGCGATAGTCCTGCAGCAGGATCTCCACCGGCAGCCCGGCGCATCGCTCCCTGGCCAGGGCGGCCTGTTCCCGTGAGATGGTGATGCCGGTGACCTCGACGTCGTGATGGCGAGCGGCATGCTCGGCGAAACTGCCCCAGCCACAGCCGATATCGAGGACCTTCATGCCCGGGGTGAGGTCGAGCTTTCGACAGGCCAGCTCCAGCTTGGCGCGCTGGGCCTGGTGCAGGTCATCGGCCGACTTCCAGTAGCCGCAGGAGTAGCACATGGTGGGATCGAGCATGCGCTCGAAGAGATCGTTGCCCAGGTCATAGTGGGCCTCGCCCACCATGTAGGCACGGGCCTTGCTCTGCAGGTTGAGGAAGCCGGCCTGCAGGCGGTACTTGAGGCGCTCGGTGGTCGAGCGGGCGTGCTCGCCGAGCCCGTTGTGCAGCAGTCGGGCCGCAAGCTCGTCGATGCGCTCACACTCCCACCAGCCATCCATGTAGGACTCGCCGAGCCCCAGGGTTCCCTGGCGTAGCACCCGCGAGAAGAAGTCGGGATGCAGCACGCGGATATCCTGGGGCGAATCCCCGTTGAGTGTGACGCCCGACCCCTCGAGCAGCTGTTCGAAGATTCGGCGGGCCCGTGTATCGGGCAGGGCAATGGGGCCGATACGTGGTTCGCTGGTCATGGAGTCCTCCGGGGCCGCTGATGGGGGTCAGGCTGGCGAACACTCTGGGCACGGCTCTACGGCAGTGTCACTCTTGAGAATCAGCATAGACCAGCATGCTTAGCTCGTGTATTTCAACGACTTCACAAACGAGGAGGAAGAGCCATGAACGTGATCATCGATCTCTGTGTGGTGCCATTGGGCGTCGGGGTGTCGGTCTCGCCGCATATCGCGGCCTGCCAGCGGGTGATCCAGGCGTCCGGTCTGGAGCACCGCATGCATGCCTATGGCACCAACATCGAGGGGCCCTGGGACGAGGTGATGGCGGTGGTCAAGCGCTGTCACGAGGTCGTGCACGAGATGGGGGCGCCGCGCATCACTACCACGCTCAAGCTCGGGACTCGCACCGATCGCGACCAGCACATGGATGACAAGGTGGCGAGCGTCGAGACCCTGCTGGGCGGCCAGTGACACCGACGGCACCGCGCTGAGGCAAGCTGACTGTCAACATATCGTTACACCCTGTCAGGGATTTTCGCCATGACGAGGCCGGGAGCGATGGGCCTGTGGGGGCTGTAAGAAATTCGTTACGAAGCAGGGGGCAGGGACCCTCCTGATCGGGTATCAGGGGCATTGCTGACACGTTCCGACAGGAGGGCCGAGGCACTAGGCTGAACATCATCGAGAGCCCGCCGGCGGCTTTACAACGTTCGCCACGGGTCGATGACCGTCACATCGCGACGTCACCCCTCGATTCATAACAACAGCCCCTGGAGGATGCATGAACGCTCCCGCTCATACCCCCGACGCCCTCGACCGCGCCAATCCCATCGGCACCAACGGCTTCGAGTTCGTCGAGTACACCGCACCCACCGCCGAAGGCATCGAGGCGCTGCGCGCCCTGTTCCTTCGCATGGGGTTCACCGAGACCCGTCGCCATCGCTCCAAGCAGGTCACGCTGTTCCAGCAGGAGGGCGTTAACTTCGTCCTCAATGCCGAGCCGGGCAGTCATGCCGCCGAGTTCGCCAGGGTCCACGGCCCCAGCGCCTGCGCCATGGCCTGGAAGGTGGCCGATGCCCGGCAGGCCTTCGACTACGCCGTGGCGAAGGGTGCCGAACCGATGGATAATCCGGTGGGGCCCGGCGAAGTGGGCATCCCCGCCGTGAAGGGCATCGGCGGCTCGCTGCTCTACTTCGTCGACCATAAGCTCGACGAGGAAGGGCGGACCATCTATGACATCGACTTCGAGGCGATCCCCGACCGTTCGCCCAACGACAACAGCGTGGGCCTGCAGGTCCTCGATCACCTGACGCACAACGTCGACCGCGGCCAGATGGACCCCTGGGCGGATTTCTACACCGCCATCGCCAACTTCCGCGAGAACCGCTACTTCGACATCAAGGGCAAGAAGACCGGCCTGCACTCCCGCGCCATGACCGCGCCCTGCGGCAAGATGCACATCCCGATCAACGAGTCCGCCGACGACACCTCGCAGATCGCCGAATTCCTCCGCGAGTACAACGGCGAGGGCATCCAGCACCTGGCCATGGCCACCGACGACATCTATGCCACGGTGCGGGCCCTCAAGGCCAATGGCGTGACCTTCCTGACGACCCCGGACACCTACTACGAGAAGGTCGACGAGCGGGTGCCCAACCACCAGGAGAACCTCGAGGAGCTGCGCGAACTGAGCCTGCTGGTCGACGGTGGCCCGGACGAGGGCGTGCTGCTGCAGATCTTCACCGAGACGGTGATCGGGCCGATCTTCTTCGAGATCATCCAGCGCAAGGGCAACGACGGTTTCGGCGAGGGCAACTTCAAGGCCCTGTTCGAATCCATCGAGGAAGACCAGATCCGTCGCGGTGTGCTCAAGGCGGACTGACCCTCGATGTGACTCTGCGCTAAGCGCGCGGCAGGCGGGAACGGTCTACGGCAGCACAATCGACCGCTCGTCTGCCCATTCACGATAAAATCCGTCACAATGGCGCCCATGTGGCGACCAGTCGCCGTGTCGGAACAACAATTTCCGTGACCCCTGGTGCGATATGACAACGACTCAACAACCCCGGACCCAGTGGCTAGGCCGCTGGGGCTTCCTCCTGGCGGCGACCGGCTCCGCGGTGGGCCTGGGCAACATCTGGAAATTCCCCTACATCACCGGCGAGTTCGGTGGCGGGGCCTTCGTGCTGGTCTACCTGGCCTGCATCCTGGCCGTGGGGGTGCCGGTGATGATGACCGAGATCGCCCTCGGGCGCCGCGGCCGCGGCAGTCCCATCGATGCCATCCGTCGCGTGGTCGGCGAGTCGGGTCGCGGCTCGGCATGGTCACTGCTGGGCTGGATGGCCATGCTCTGCGGCTTCCTGATCCTGTCGTTCTATGTGGTGGTCGCCGGCTGGTCCTTCTCCTACCTGTGGAAGATGCTCAGCGGTGGCCTGGCCGGTTCCAGCGTCGAGGAGATGGCGGCGATCTTCGGCGCCAACAACGCTAGCCCCCTCAACCTGGGGTTCTGGAGCACCCTGGTCACGGTGGCCACCATGATGATCGTCGGCAAGGGCGTCCAGGCGGGCATCGAGAAGAGCGTCAGCTGGATGATGCCCGGCATGGTGGTCATGCTGCTGATCCTGATCGGCTACGGGGTCTACTCCGGCGGCTTCGGCGAGGCGGTGCGTTTCCTGTTCTCCTTCGATGCCGGCAGCCTTTCCAGCGAGGGCATGCTGGCCGCCCTGGGACATGCCTTCTTTACCCTGTCCCTGGCGTCAGGGGCCATCCTCACCTACGGCAGCTACCTGCCGGCGCGGGCCTCCATCGCCCGCACCACGCTGTCCGTGGCGCTGGCCGATACCCTGGTGGCGTTGATGGCCGGGCTGGCGATCTTCCCGGTGATCTTCGCCAATGGCATGAGCCCGAGCAGCGGGCCGGGGCTGATCTTCATGAGCCTGCCGCTGGCCTTCCAGGCCATGCCGCTGGGTACCCTGTTCGGCATCCTGTTCTTCGTGATGCTCTCCATGGCGGCGCTGACCTCCTCGATCTCGATGGTCGAGGCCACGGTCTCGTGGCTCACCGACAACAAGGGCCTCTCGCGGCGCACGGCCTCCTGGGGCACCGGCATCGTGCTCTGGCTGGTCAGCACCCTGGCGATGCTGTCGTTCAACGTCGGCGCCGACTGGACCCTGGCCGGCAAGCACTTCTTCGACTGGCTGGACTATCTGACCTCGCGCTGGATGATGCCGCTGGGCGGGCTGGGCATGGTGCTGCTCGCCGGCTTCGTGCTCAAGAGCGAGACCTTCCGCGAGGAACTCGGGCTCTCTGCCGGCTGGCATGCGCTCTGGCTGTTCATGGTCCGCTACGTGAGTCCGCTGGGCATCCTGGTGATCTTCGTCGATGCCCTGGGCATCACCCGGGTGGAGTTCGCGCTGCACTGGCCCTGGCTGCTGGCGATCCTGGTGGTGATCACCCTGGTCGGCGAGCTGACCAGCCCCCGCCTGCGCCGTGTGCTCTGCCCCTGAGCGCGTCGCAACGTTCAGGAGATATCCCGTCGCCCCCGCCCAGCGGGGGCGACGTCGTTAGGTCGAACGGTTATAGACCAGTGCTGAGGGGGTAGTGGCATGTGGTGGGGCTTTTAATTACCATAATGCATAGATAATATTTTATAATGGAGATATTGGAATATGAGGGTCGGTCCCGAACGCGATGGCGATCCGCTCGACCCGGGCGTCCGGTTGCCGACCGGCTCGGCCTTTCCCCCCGGTGGCGTCAGCCTGGTGGGCGCCGGCCCAGGTGACCCGGAGCTGCTGACGATCAAGGCGCTGCGTCGCCTGCAGGCCGCCGAGGTGATCCTGCATGATCGACTGGTCAGCGATGAGATTCTCGCCCTGGCGGCTCCGCAGGCGTCGCGTTTCTATGTCGGCAAGGAGCGCTCGCGTCACAGCGTGCCCCAGGGTGGCATCAACCAGGCGCTGGTCGACTGGGCCCGTGCCGGCAAGCGGGTGGTCCGGCTCAAGGGCGGCGACCCCTTCATCTTCGGCCGCGGCGGGGAGGAGCTCGAGACGCTGGTGGCGGCCGGTATCGAGGTGGAGGTGGTACCGGGCATCACCGCGGCGTCGGGGTGCGCCGCCTATGCCGGCATCCCGCTGACCCACCGCGATCATGCCCAGTCGGTGCGATTCGTCACCGGCCACCTGCGCAATGGCGGTTGCGATCTGGACTGGCCGACGCTGGCCAGCCCCGGCCAGACGCTGGTGTTCTACATGGGGCTGGGCAGCCTGGCATTGATCGGCGAGCACCTTCAGCGCCATGGCTTGCCCCCCGAGACCCCGGTGGCCTTGATCGAGCAGGGCACCACGGCGCGCCAGCGAGTGCATGTCGGAACCCTGCAAGAGTTGCCGCCGAGAGGCGAAGTGGTTACTATCCAACCGCCGACCCTGATTGTCGTCGGCAGTGTCGTGAATTTGCACGACCGGCTGGCCTGGTTCGACCAGGACCGAGCCACGAGTTCGGGTTGGCTGCAGGGCAAGCACCCTGCGCCGTCAACAACCGATCATGGCGCCTGATCGCTGGATGCGAGGTTCGGCGCAACACGGTAAGTCATGAGGTGACCGTATGGGGAGTCGATCCCGCCTGATTCTGACCTGCTGCCTGGCGGGTCTGCTGATGACCGGCTGCGCCGGCAAGGGGCAGGCCCACGATAAGACGGCAGAGACCCAGCAGGGTGTCGCGTCCTACTACAGCGACCGCTTCCAGGGCCGGACCACGGCCAGTGGCGAGCCCTTCGACCAGCAGGCCCTCACGGCTGCCCATCCTACCCTGCCGTTCGGGACCAAGGTGGTGGTGACCCGCGAGGACAACGGCCGCGAGGTCGAGGTGCTGATCAACGACCGGGGCCCCTATGCCAAGGGGCGCATCATCGATCTCTCCAAGCGCGCCGCCAAGGCGCTCGGCATGCTGAGTCGCGGGACCGTCCCGGTGGAAATCTCCTTCGTCCGGTAGGGCTGGTCGATATCGAAACGTCTCCGTCCGTCAGCGCCTTTCGCGTCGGGAGAACTCCCGCTGCCAGCGGGTCAGTAGCGCCTCACGCTTGAGATCGTCCAGGGTGGCCAGCAGGCCTGGGCCCAGGGTGATCGGCCGCAGTGCCTCGCCCCTTTCCTGACGCAGTGACGTCGCCGTGCCCGGTCCCTCAAGCGCCGGATGGATGGCGCCCAGGGTGGTTTTGCCGGCGAGGACGGCCTGTCCCGTCTCGCCGATGAGATAGTCGAGAAAACGCTCGGCTGCCGCGGGGTGGGGCGCCTGGCGCGGGATCAGCGCCAGGCGCTGTGTCACCAGCGCATAGTCCTCGGGTACCACGATCTTGAGCCGCGGCTGGTCGGCCAGCCGCTCCTGGGCATAGCTGCCCAGCAGGTTGTAGCCCACCAGGTAGCGTCCCTCGATCAGCCCCTCCAGCATCTCTCCGGTGGTACCCACCAGTTCGGCCTCGGCCTGGCCCAGCGCCGCCACCAGGTCCCAGTAGCGGGGCGATAGCCGCGATTCCTCGATGGCATAGGTATAGCCTGCGCCACTGGTCGCCGGGTCATAGGTCACTACCCGGCCCTGCAGGGCCTCGGCATGGCGCTCCAGCAGGGCGAGAAGGTCGGCATGGCTGCGCACCTCCCCGTAGCGCTCGATGAGCGCCTCGTTCACCACCATGACGATGGGCTCGAAGGTGAAGGCGAAGAGCTCATGACGCCAGCGTGCCCAGGCAGGCCAGTCGTGGGCGGCCTGTGTCTCCAGCGGCTGGGCGTAGCCCTCATTGGCCAGGAGGTACTGCCAGGGCATGGCCGAGGAGAGCAGTACATCGGCCTCGTCCGGCGCGGCCAGGAAGCGCTCGTGCAGCGCCAGGGTCGTCAGGTTCCGGTAGCGAAGATCCAGGTCGGGATGCGCGTGGTGAAAGTCCTCCAGCAGGGGGCGCATCTGGGGCAGGTCCAGGGCCCCGTGGATCACCAGCGATGCGCCGGGCCCGCTGTCGGGCGTGGCCGGATAGTGCAGGGTCTCGTCGGCACCGGCGGGTGTGCCGATCAGGCCGAGAAGCAGCAGCCAGCGACTGGCGAGTCGACTCAGGCGATTCATGGGGTGCCTCCCGGAAACTGCAGTACCACACGCAGTCCACGCCCGGCATGGCCTGCCGAGAGCCGCAGGCGTGCGCCATGGGTTCGCGCGATCCCATCGACGATCGCCAGCCCCAGCCCGGATCCCTCCAGGTCGTCGCGGTCGCGGTGGAAGGGGCGCAGCATCAGCAGCCGCCTCGCTTCCGGGATCCCGGGGCCATCGTCTTCCACGGCCAGGCGGGGCGGCGCGTCCTCGACCTGCACCGTGACCCGGCGTCCCCCGTAGCGACAGGCATTGTCGATCAGGTTGCCGATGGCCTCGGCGATCAGCCAGTCCATGCCGCGGATCCAGACCTCGCCCCCGGTGGCCTCCACCCCCAGGTCGACCCCCTGACGATGGCAGGAGGACCAGTGGTCGCGTACCGCCTGGCGCGCGATGGCGTTGAGTTCCAGCGGCACCAGCTCAGGGCGGTACTCGGGATTGGCCAGCCGGGTCAGCGACAGCAGCTGCACTGCCAGCCGTGCGGTGCGAGCGCTGGTTGCCTGCATGGCGACCAGGGCCTCCTTCCAGCGCGTCGGATCCTCCTGGCGAAGGGCGAGCTCGGCCCGCGCCGAGAGGCCCGCCAGGGGCGTGCGCAACTGGTGAGAGGCATCGCCGATGAAGCGTTCCTGATTGGCGCGCACGCGGCGCATCCTGGCAAGCAGCTCGTTGACGGTATCGCGAAGCTCGGCGAGCTCTCGCGGCAGGGAGAGTTCCAGGGGAGCCAGGGTGCGCGGGTCGCGGGCGCGGATCGCTCGGCGCAGCCGGGTCAGCGGCGTCAGGGCGGCACGGATCGCCAGCAGCAGGCCCACCGTCGCCAGCGCCGCCATGGCCATGATCATCGCCAGGTTGGCCCGCCACAGCTCGGCAGCCAGGGCATCACGTCCCTCGCGGCTGTGGGCGACGCGGACCTCGAAGGGTTCGCGCACGCCCCAGTCCTCGAGGCGCGAGCGGCGCACCCCTTGGCGCAGCGATAGCCCCTGCCAGCCGATGTTGCGGTAGAGCAGGGTGTCGCCTGACGCGATGCTGCGGCGGCTATCGCCGGGGAGGTCGGCGTTGCCGGTGATGAAGCGTCCGTCACGGTCGACCAGACTGTAGAAGACCCGTTCTTCGGCGTCGGTGGCCAGCATCTCCAGCGCCGCCGGGGGCAGGTCGAGCCACAGGCGGTCGTCCTGCCACTGCACCTGTTCGGCGATGGCCAGACTCGCGGCCTCGAGCAGCCGGTCGAAGGCCCGGTCCGCAGTGCGTTGCGCCTCCACCCAGGCCAGGAACACCATCACCCCGCCAAGCGCCAGCAGCGGCAGCAGCAGCCAGGTGAGCAGCCGACGGTAGAGGCTGTCGCCTCCTTTCACGTCGCCTCCAACAGATAACCCAGGCCTCTCACCGTGCGCAAGGCCACGCCGCTGTGGCCGAGTCGCTTGCGCAGGCGGTGGATGTAGACCTCGATGGCGTTGTCGCCCATGGCATCGCCCTGGAAGGCCTCTTCGGCGAGGCGCGCCTTGTCCACCGGCTCGCCGGCATGACGCATCAGGCAGGCCAGCAGGCGTTGCTCCCGGGGTGGAAGGGCGAGCGGTGCATCCTCGAGCGTGAATCGCTGGTGCTGGGTGTCGAGCATCAGGTCGCCGACCCTGAGCTGCGGGTCGGGGCTGCGGCGCCGCAGCAGGGCACGAACCCGGGCCTCGAGTTCATCCAGGGCGAAGGGCTTGGCCAGGTAGTCGTCCGCGCCCAGGTCGAGGCCCCGCACGCGATCCTCCACGGCGCCCCGGGCGGTCAGGATCAGCACCGGGGTGTCCAGGTCGTGGAGCCGCAGTGCTTCGAGGACCGCCAGGCCGTTGCATCCCGGCAGGTTCAGGTCGAGCAGCACCAGTGCGGCACCATGTCCCGGCACCGCGAGACGCGCCCGCGCCGCTTCACCGTCGTCGAGGTGACACACCTCATGGCCCTCGAGGCCAAGGGAATCGACCAGGGTCTCGGCCAGCAGGGCGTCATCCTCTACCAACAACAACAGGGTCATGATTCTGCCCCCCGGGTCGAACCGGTCGCCAGCGACGCCACGGCATCGGCCAGGATGGCCTGTGCCCGATGTGGATCCAGGCGTCCGGCGGGGCCCGACAGGGTGAGCCACATCGGTGGCTCGATGCTATCGCCGGGCAGGGCCTGGCACACCATCACGCCACCAGGCAGCACCGGGCGAGGGTCATCCTCTACCGACGCTAGCCAGCGATCCCCCGGGCGCAGGTCATGGCGCAGGGCAGCGTCGGGAAGGCTGACCAGTCGGCACTCGACCAAGTCGTCCTCCACTTCGAGCAGGGCGGCGGTCTCGCCGGTATCGGCCGCCAGGCGGACGAGCAGTGGCTGTATCCGGGTCGCCAGGTGTCGGCCCGGAAGGTGCCGCCGTGCCAGGCGAACCGGGGCATGGCCAAGGTGCCAGCGGCCCTGCTCGTCGCGCTGCACATAGTCGAAGCGGGTCAGTGACCCGAGCAGGCGCAGCAGGGTGCTCTTGTAGTAGCCGGTGGCCTGGGCCAGCTCGGCCAGGGTGAAGTGCTCCTGGGGGGAGTCGAAGGCCTCGAGCACCGTCAGTGCTCGCTCCACGGCCTCGACGCGGTCCTGTGCCATCGAAGGGACGCGCCTCCTTGTTACGTGCGTTGAACCGGGGGGGGTTGAACTTTGGTCGCAATTAAGGCGCCAAGCGTTGACGCCCCTCGACGTCAGGCCTAACTTTCCATTCTGAGGAACGATGTTCTGCCTTACAGAATTGTAAGGAAAGCCGACAGGTTCCGCAAGTCCACTTTCCGTCATAGTCCGACCAGGAGGACAACAACAATGTCCACAAGAACGCCGCTCAAACTCATCGCTATTGCCGCCTTCACCGCCAGTGCCAGTACCGCCATGGCCTTTGAGCCTGAAGGGAAGGTGGAGTGTATCGCACCGTCTGATCCAGGTGGCGGTTGGGACTTCACCTGCCGCAGCGTGGGTAATGTGCTTCAGGAACTCGACCTGGTGTCGGGTAATGTCCAGACCATCAACATGGCCGGCGCCGGTGGTGGCGTAGCCTATGCGCACACCATCAGCAAGAGAGCCGGCGACGAGAATCTCCTCGTTGCGGCGTCCACGGCCACCACGACCCGTCTTGCCCAGGGCCAGTTCCCTGACATGACCGCCGACATGGTCAACTGGATCGGGGCATTGGGCGCCGACTACGGAATCATCGCTGTATCCGCTGATTCCGAACTCGATGATCTCAACGAGCTAATGGATGCTCTCAAGGAAGATCCGCGCAGCGTCAAGTTCGCCGGCGGCAGTGCCAAGGGCGGCTGGGATCATCTCAAGGTGCTGATCGCGGCACAGGCTGCCGGAGTCGAGAACCTGCCACGCATCGCCTACCTGTCGTACAACAATGGTGGCGAGGCGCTGACCCAGGTGATCGGCGGTCACGTCGAGGCCTTCACTGGCGATATCACCGAGGCGCAGGGCTTCATGGAATCCGGTGACCTCAAGGTTCTCGCGGTGCTTTCCGAGGAGCGTCTCCCCGGTGACCTCGCGGAGATTCCCACTGCGCGTGAGCAGGGTATCGAGGCACTGGGACCCAACTGGCGCGGTTTCTACATGCCGGCGGACATCTCCGACGACGCCAAGCAGTACTGGGTCGACGCCATGGACACCATCTACGAAAGCGAGGAGTGGAAGAACGTCATGCAGCAGAACGGCCTGATGCCCTTCCATATGAGCGCCGGTGAGTTCGAGACCTTCGTCAAGGACCAGATCGCCGACATCGAGCAGCTCTCCAAGGACATTGGGTTGATTCAGTGATGGTTTCCAACGATCGCATCTTCGGGATACTGATGATTGTCCTGGCCGTCGCGTACGGCTGGGGCACCACCCAGTTTACGGAACCGTTTGGTGGGTCCGAGGCCGTTGGACCCGAGACCTTTCCTCGCTTACTGGCTGTTGTGCTGGGGCTTTCCAGTCTGTATATGGTTGTACGGCCGGACCCGGACAACGCCTGGCCATGGAGTCGCACCGGCGTCGAGTTGATCGTCGCGGTGGTGGTGCTGATCCTCTATGCGATGTTCCTTCAGCCGCTCGGTTTCATCATCAGCACGACCCTGGCCGTGGGCACCCTCTGCTGGCGCATGGGGTCGCGCCCGATCAAGGCCTATATCATCGGGGCGATTTCCGGTGTGGTGGTGTACCTGGTGTTCAACTTCGCCCTCGACCTGGCGCTACCGTTAGGCGTGCTGTCGTTCATGGAGGTGAGCTGATGGAGACCCTAGGTTTCTTGATGGATGGGTTCGGTGTCGCGCTGCAACCGCACAACCTGATGTTTGCGCTGATCGGGGCCTTCCTGGGTACCCTGATCGGCGCCCTGCCGGGGCTCGGCCCGGCCAACGGGGTGGCAATCCTGATTCCGCTGGCCTTCACCCTCGGCCTGGCGCCGGAAACTGCGATGATCATGCTGACCTCGGTCTATGCCGGGGCCATGTATGGCGGGCGGATCTCGTCGATACTGCTCAACATTCCCGGCGATGAGCCGGCGATGATGACCTGTCTCGATGGTTATCCCATGGCCCAACAGGGCAAGGCTTCCGAGGCGCTGGCCATCTCTGCCGTGGCCTCCTTCATCGGTAGCCTGATCGCCACCATCGGCCTGATCCTGCTGGCGCCATTGCTCGCCGACTTCGCCCTGACCTTCGGGCCGGCCGAGTACTTTGCGCTTTTCCTGCTGGCCTTTGCGACGCTGGGTGGTATTACTGGCAAGAATCCCATGAAGACAGTGGTAGCGGCGGCCATCGGCCTGATGATCGCTACGGTCGGCATCGATTCCACCGGGGTTCAGCGCTTTACCTTCGGTACCCTGGAGCTTTACGAGGGCGTGGACTTCATCATTGCCATCGTGGGGCTGTTTGCCATTTCTGAACTGCTGTTCTTCATCGAGGAGAAGGCGGGTGGCGGCAAGGAAAAGATGGCGGTCAACAAGCTATCGCTGAAGTGGAAAGATATCCGCGAGATTCTGCCTACCAGCTTTCGCGGCGGGGTGTTGGGGTTTATCGCCGGCGTACTGCCGGGTGCGGGTGCCTCGCTGGGTAGCTTCATCAGCTATACCTTGGAAAAGCGTGTGCTGGGCAAGAAAGGCTATTTCGGAAAGGGCGATCCGCGTGGTGTAGCAGCCCCCGAGGCCGGCAACAACGGGGCGTCCAGTGGGGCCCTGGTACCGATGCTGACGCTCGGTGTGCCGGGTAGTGGGACCACGGCCGTGCTGCTGGCACTGCTGATCTCGCTGAACATCACCCCCGGACCACTGATGTTTACCCAGAACGCCGACGTCGTCTGGGGCGTGATCGCAGCCCTCCTGATCGGTAACTTCCTGTTGCTGATCCTGAACATTCCGATGGTGGGGATCTTCGTCAAGCTCCTGTCAGTACCGCCGATGTACCTGCTACCGATCGTCACCATGATTGCTTTCGTGGGCATCTACTCGATCAGCAACACCACCTTCGATCTCTACTTCATGGTGGCCTTCGGCGTGGCGGGGTACATCTTTCGCAAGCTGGAGATCCCACTGGTGCCGATCATCCTCGGCCTGCTGTTGGGGCCGGAGATGGAAAAAAACCTGCGCCACGCCATGGACATCTCCGACGGCGATTGGACCATCCTCTGGGACAGCGGCCTGGCCATTGGCCTTTGGCTGTTCGCTGGGTTGGGGCTGATCCTGCCCTATATCGTCGGGCCGATCCTGCGGCGCCGGATGCGGGTCACCACCGGGACGGGTGGTCCCGAGGGCGACTGAACCCTGCTCTAACAGAACTGCCCAGTCAAGGGAACTGCCCAGCGGGGGCGCCGGCCGAGCCGGCGCCCCTGTCTTGCGTGTTGGCCCCACTGCGTCACGACGGTGCGTTGCACCAGCGGTGCGAACGATCCTGGGGCAGGGCACTGTGCCCCTTGCACCAGGAGATCGCCTTGCGGTTCATTCGGCTTCTTGAAGGTGGAAAGCCAATGGTCTGAATAGAAAGATAAAAACCGCCATGGTGTCGATATGGCACAACCCTTGCGACGGCTATGAGAGACATCCCGCGATGGCCTCATCGACAACAACATCGATCGCAAGGAGATCCCATGATCCCGTCATCCGTGTACCGCACATCCCGCTGGCTGGCCGTACCGCTCCTGAGCGCGGCCGTTGCCACGCCTGCCCTGGCCCAGGAAGATCCCATCAAGGTGGGCATCCTGCACTCCCTCTCCGGCACCATGGCCATCAGCGAGACGGTGCTCAAGGACACCGTCGAGATGCTGATCGAACAGCAGAACGAGAAGGGCGGCCTGCTCGGACGTGAACTGGAAGCCGTGGTGGTGGACCCGGCCTCCGACTGGCCGCTGTTTGCTGAGAAGGCGCGTGAGCTGCTGGCCCAGGAGGAGGTGGACGTCATCTTCGGCAACTGGACCTCGGTCTCGCGCAAGTCGGTGCTGCCGGTGGTCGAGGAGCTCAACGGACTGCTCTTCTATCCGGTGCAGTACGAGGGCGAGGAGTCTTCCGAGAACGTCTTCTACACCGGCGCGGCGCCCAACCAGCAGGCGATCCCCGCCGTCAATTATCTGCATGACCGGGTCGGTGTCGAGCGCTGGGTACTCGCCGGCACCGACTATGTCTATCCGCGCACCACCAACAAGATCCTCGAGGCCTATCTGCAGGACGAATTCGGGGTCGCGGAAGAGGACATCATGATCAACTACACGCCCTTCGGTCACTCGGACTGGCAGAATATCGTTTCCGAGATCAAGGACTTCGGCAGTCAGGGCAAGAAGACCGCGGTGGTCTCGACCATCAATGGCGACGCCAACGTGCCCTTCTATCGTGAACTGGGTAACCAGGGCATCAACGCCTCCGATATCCCGGTGGTGGCCTTCTCGGTGGGCGAACAGGAGCTGACCGGCATCGATACGGCGCCGCTGGTCGGGCATCTGGCGGCCTGGAACTACTTCATGAGCGTCGATACCGATACCAACTACGACTTCATCGATGCCTGGATCGACTACACCGGCGACGAGATGGCGGTGACCAACGATCCCATGGAAGCCCATTACATCGGCTTCAATATGTGGGCCGAGGCGGTGCGCAAGGCCGGCACCACCGAGGTGGACGCGGTCAAGGACGCGATCATCGGCGTGGCCGTTCCCAACCTGACCGGCGGCTATGCGGCGATGATGCCCAACCACCACATCACCAAGCCGGTGCTGATCGGCGAGATCCAGGACAACGGTCAGTTCTCCATCGTCTGGGAGACCCCGTCCACCGTGGCTGGCGACGCCTGGTCCGATTACCTGGAGGGCTCGCGTGACCTGATCAGCGACTGGCGCAAGCCGATGGAGTGCGGCAATTACAATGTGGTCGAGGGCAGCTGTGGCGGCGGCCAGGCCGACGCAGCAGCGGAATAACACCAGTCATGGGCCGGCCGCGATGGCCGGCCCCTTGAACACGCCGCTCGAAATTTTCCCTATAACCACAGGACTCTCCCATGAGGATGATTCGATCCTTCGTGCCTGGGTTGTTGCTGCTCTTTCTGTTGGTCGGGTTTGTCCCGGTTGCCCAGGCGCAGGATGATCCCGGCCAGGCCCTGCTGGAATCCCTTGCCACCGAGTCCTACGCCGAAAAGAGCGAGGCCATCGAGGCGATCATCACCAGTGGTGACGAGCGCAGCCGCCGCTGGCTCGAGGAACTGCTGGACGGCAAGCTGCAGCGCCACAAGGACAGCGGACGCTTCGTCATCGTGGTCGAGAACCGCGGGCGCAGCTGGCCGGTGATCGATGCACTGAGCTTCGATGATGCCGGAGAGATGTCGCGCCGTGATCTCGATCGTATCGGTATCAACAATGCCCTGCGTGGGCAGCTGCAGAGCGCCCTGGCGGTGCTCGATCTCTATACCGACGATGTCGACGACCGGCGCGAGGCGGCCCGCGAGCTCCTGGGCAGCATGGATGCCACCCTGGTCGAGCCGCTGCGCGAGGTGATCGCTGATGAGGGCGATGCCGAGGTGCGCCGCCTGCTCGAGCAGGGCCTGGCGATTCACCGCCTCAGCGAGGGCGACATCGATGCCATCGCCGAGCTCGAGGGCAGCCTGAACAGTCGCGTTCGCGCCGCTCTGAATTCGGCCGCGCGCAGCGATGATCCGCTTATCGCCGATGCTGCCTCGGCGGCGCTGGACGACATCGAACAGAAGCGGCGCCTCAACAGTGGTCTCGAGACGCTCTACTTCGGCCTTTCGTTGGGTTCGGTGCTGGTGCTGGCGGCCATCGGCCTGGCCATCACCTTCGGGGTCATGGGCGTGATCAACATGGCCCATGGCGAGCTGATCATGCTCGGCGCCTACACCACCTGGGCCATGCAGCAGCTGCTGCCCGGACAGCCCGGCCTGGCGCTGGTGCTGTCGATCCCCGCGGGCTTCCTGGTCGCAGCGCTGGCCGGCATCGCCATCGAGCGCGGCGTGATCCAGTTCCTCAAGGGCCGCCCGCTGGAGACCCTGCTGGCGACCTTCGGCGTCAGCCTGATCCTGCAGCAGCTGGTACGCACGGTCATCTCACCGCAGAACCGCACCGTGGTCAGCCCCGACTGGATGAGCGGCTCGCTGATGATCAACGAGGGGCTTTCGCTGACCCTCAATCGTCTCTTCGTGCTGGGCTTCGCGCTGGTGGTGTTTGCCGGCCTGATGCTGGTGATGCGGCGTACCCGCCTCGGCCTGGAGGTGCGGGCGGTGACCCAGAACCGCGCCATGGCGCGCGCCATGGGGATCCGGGCGACCCGAGTGGACATCATGACCTTCGCGCTGGGCTCGGGCGTGGCGGGGCTCGCCGGGGTGGCGCTCTCCCAGCTCACCAATGTGGGGCCCAATCTGGGCCAGAACTACATCATCGATTCCTTCATGGTGGTGGTGTTCGGCGGCGTGGGGAACCTCTGGGGCACCCTGGTCGCGGGCCTGTCGCTGGGCGTGATCAATCAGGTGCTCGAGCCCTGGGCGGGCGCGGTCCTTGCCAAGATCATCGTGCTCGTCTTCATCATCCTGTTCATCCAGAAGCGCCCCCGCGGACTCTTTCCGCAGAAGGGCCGCGCGGCGGAGGGCTAGAACGTTATGTGGTTACTGCAACCCTTCAACGAAGGGGCGACCCGGCTCTTCCTGGGCGTGTTGCTGGCCTGCCTGGCGCTGGTGACGGTGCTCCACCTGGCCGTCCCGGCGGGTCATCCCCTACACGTCTCGGCCTACACCGTGACCCTGCTCGGCAAGTACCTGAGCTATGCCTTGCTGGCCGTGGCGGTGGATCTGGTGTGGGGCTATCTCGGCATCCTCAGCCTGGGCCACGGGGCCTTCTTCGCCCTGGGCGGCTATGCCATGGGGATGTACCTGATGCGCCAGATCGGCGATCGTGGCACCTATGGCGATCCGATCCTGCCGGACTTCATGGTCTTCCTGAACTGGGACAGCCTGCCCTGGTACTGGCTCGGCTTCGACATGCCCTGGTTTGCCTTCCTGATGGTGATGCTGGCGCCGGGCGCCCTGGCGCTGGTGTTCGGTTTCCTGGCCTTTCGTTCTCGGGTGACCGGGGTCTACCTGTCGATCATCACCCAGGCCATGACCTTCGCCCTGATGCTGGCCTTCTTCCGTAACGAGATGGGCTTCGGTGGCAACAACGGCCTGACCGACTTCCGGGAACTGCTGGGCTTCGATCTGCGTACCGATGTCACTCGCCTGGGGCTCTTCGTGGCTACCGGCCTGGCGCTGGCGCTGGGCTATGTGCTGTGTCGTGCCATCGTCACCAGCAAGCTCGGCCGGGTCAGCGTCGCCTGTCGCGATGCCGAGGCCAGGACGCGCTTCCTCGGCTACCGGGTCGAGCGCTTCCAGCTGTTCGTCTTCGTGGTCTCGGCGATGCTCGCCGGGGTGGCCGGCGCGCTCTATGTGCCCCAGGTGGGCATCATCAATCCCAGCGAGTTCTCGCCGATCTTCTCCATCGAGATCGTGCTCTGGGTCGCCCTGGGCGGTCGAGGCACCCTCTACGGGGCGGTGATCGGGGCCTTGCTGGTCAACTATGCCAAGACGGTGTTCACCGGCGCGATGCCGGATGCCTGGCTGTTCGCCCTGGGCGGCATGTTCGTGCTGGTCACGGTCTTCCTGCCCAAGGGCGTCGCCGGCCTCTTGTCCTATCGCCTCAAACGCAAAGAGCACCAGTCGGATGATTCCTCGACACCCCAGGAGGCAACGTCATGAGTTTTATCAGCTCCCTGGCCGATCGTGATCGCGTCTTCGATTTCCTGGTGCCCGCCACCTCTCCGGTGGATGTGCGCCACGGCCCGATCCTCTACCTGGAAGACGTGACCGTGACCTTCGATGGCTTCAAGGCCATCGACGATCTCAACCTGACCATCGACGACGGCGAACTGCGTTGCATCATCGGCCCCAACGGGGCCGGCAAGACCACCATGATGGATATCATCACCGGCAAGACGCGGCCCGATAGCGGTTCGGTGTGGTTCGGCAGCCGCCACAATCTGCTGGCCATGAGCGAGCCGGAGATCGCCAGCCTGGGTATCGGACGCAAGTTCCAGAAACCCACGGTGTTCGAGGCGCTGACCGTCTTCGAGAACCTCGAGCTGGCCATGGCCGCCGACAAGCGCATCCTGCCAACGCTTACCGCGCGCATGAGCGGCGAGATCCGCGACCGCATCGAGGAGGTGCTCGATACCATCGGGCTCGTCGAGCTGCGGGATGGCCCCGCGGGCATCCTCTCCCACGGTCAGAAGCAGTGGCTGGAGATCGGCATGCTGTTGATGCAGCGGCCGCGGCTGCTGCTGGTGGACGAGCCGGTGGCCGGCATGACCGAGCAGGAGATGGAGCGCACGGCGGAGTTGCTCACCGGCCTGGCCGGCAAGGGCAAGCAGTCCGTGGTGGTGGTGGAGCACGACATGGGCTTCGTGCGCTCCATCGCCCGCACGGTGACGGTGCTGCACCAGGGCAGCGTGCTGGCCGAGGGCAGCATGGATCAGGTCTCCCAGGACCCGAAGGTCGTCGAGGTCTATCTGGGCGCTGACCCCGACGAGGAGGCCGCCTGATGCTGACCATCGACAAGCTCAACCAGTTCTATGGCGAGAGCCACACGCTGTGGGATCTCGACCTGGTCGTGCCGGCCGGCGAGTGCACCTGCGTGATGGGCCGCAACGGGGTCGGCAAGACCACCCTGATGAAGGCCATCATGGGCGAGGTGGCACTCGCCTCGGGCAGCATCCGCTATGACGATGGCGTCGAGCTGACGAAGCGACCGGTGGAGGCACGCCCGCGACTGGGAATCGGCTATGTGCCCCAGGGGCGGCAGATCTTCCCGCTGCTAACCGTGGAGGAGAACCTGCGGACCGGCCTGGCGGCGCGGGCCGATGGACTCAAGCGCATTCCCTCCCGCGTCTACGAGCTCTTTCCCGTCCTCGAGGAGATGAAGCATCGGCGCGGCGGCGACCTCTCGGGAGGGCAGCAGCAGCAGCTGGCCATTGGCCGGGCGCTGGTTCTGGAGCCGAGGTTGCTGATCCTCGACGAGCCAGGGGAGGGCATCCAGCCCAATATCGTGGCCCAGATCGGCGAGGTGATCCGCCGGCTGATCAAGGAGGATGGTCTCAGCGTGCTGCTGGTGGAGCAGAAGCTCCCCTTTGCCCGCAAGTATGCCGATCGGTTCGTGATCATGGATCGCGGACGCCCCATGGCCAAAGGCAGGATCGGTGAGCTCTCCGATGCGCTGATCAAGGAGCACCTGACGGTATAGGCTCTGAAGCGCCGAGCGCCGGCGTGTTCATTACCCGGCCCGTGCGGTGCCGGTTTCGCACACTTCAACCTGCCGCCATCTCGTGCGCTTCCTTAAGGCTCTCGCGCTGTGCCTGCGGCGCGGTCTCCAGAAGCTTGCCGTACCAGTCAGCTGCCGCTTCATCGCCCGCAGCATGTGCCGCACGTGCGGCACCGAGCAGCGTGTTGTAGCGTGCCGGCCACACCGCATCCGATGCCTGGTAGGCCGCAAGCGCTTCGGCCGGCCGCTCGAGCACCATCAGCAAGTCGCCCAGTGACTCGTTTGGCGGCAGCAGCGCGCCGGGCGTAACGGGGTGCTTCTCGACGCTTTCCTCGATCCGGGCCGCGGCCCGCATCTGCTCCACCGCTTGGTCTGCCTCGCCCGCGGCGTGGGCGATCCAGCCGGCGAGGATATGCTCGTCGATGCGGATGTAGCGAGCGATGAGCGTTTCACCCTGTTCCTCCGCGTCCGCTCGCAGGGCCTGGACGCGCTCCAGGGCTTGTTCGGCATCGTCGATGTCATCGCCGTGCACGGCGCCCAGGCCGCGCGCCAGCCAGGTCTGCGACGTCGCCCACAGGCCGAGCGACGCGTCCCACGGCAACTCCTCTGGGGTGCGCGGCTCGAGCGCGGCGGTCCTCGTCCAGTCGCGGCGCTCGACGGCGATGCGCGCGGGCATGGTGGCACTATGGAAGGCGCTGATGACGGTGGGCTGCATCGGCCCGTGCTCCCGGGCCTCGGCCAGTACCTGCTGGGCCTGCTCGTCCTCGCCGCGCTGCAGATGGGCGTAGATGATGTAGTCCTGCGCATGCAGGTAGTGGTGTGAGACGTGCTCGCCCGACGGATTCGCCAACGCGGCCTCGGCCGAGCGACGGTTCCACTCGATCACCCCCGGCCAGTCGCCGAGACGGACGAAGATATGGGTCGTCATGTGCAGCGCATGCGGCACGTCCGGCGCGACCTGGCCGTAGGTCGCGACGATTTCCAGGTTACGGTCAGAGCGCCCGTCGATGTCGTCGCCGTGGATGATGTAATGAATCGCGCCAGGGTGGGATGGCTCGCGCGCGTTGATCGCGCGCAGGATGTCCTCGGCTTGTTCGTGCAGCGGATGCGGGTCGTCGGCGCCTTGTGCCCGCGCCAGCAGGGACAGGGCGTAGAGCGCGGCGATGTCGTCGTCCTCCGGCTCCGCCCGGTACGCGCTCTGCATGGCCTCTGCCCAGCGGCCCTGGCGGGTGGCATAGTCGGCTTTACCGGGTTCCCGAAAGAAGGCCGAAGTGGCGTCGATGAGATGGCGCTCGCGCTCGCTATGGGCCAGCTCCGCGGCCCACTGCGACTCGCGCCAACCACGCTGCAGGTCCTCCTCCGACGGCCGCGTGGCCCACAGTGGCTGGAACAGGGTCTTGGCGATACCCCAGTGGGCCATCGCGCAGTCCGGGTACTGCTCGACGATGGCCTCGAAACGACCGCGTGCCTGCGCGTACATCATGTGGTGCGTCATCGCCAGGGCCTCGTCGAAGGCGGCGCGCGCCGCCTCCTCGCACTGTACGCGGAAATCGACACGACCCAGGGGTGGCACTTCAGCGCCGGCCCCGTTGCCTTGATGCTCTTCCTGGGCCACCAGTGACGTGGCCGTCAGCAGCGTGCTAATAAATGCGAGGGTGGGAAGCAAAGCTTTCATGACGAACTCCTGCATCTAGTGTGAGTGACGTCACGGCCGGATGGGCGTGTCCGTTCCGGACAGGCGCAGGGCCGCGTTTCCTTGTTCGGTCAGCCTGTGCGCCATGGCGTTGTGCCGCCGGACGCGCTCGTGCAGGCCTACGAGTCCGATCTCCAGGATCAGTACCCACTCCATTGCGACGGCGCCGACGGCTCGACGTCCATGTCGCTTCAGGGGATGCCCGTGTCGCCGGGGTTGGGGGTGGCACAGCCGTCGAGGGTCAGGTCGCGGCTCATGCTCGACGTCGGGAGGGGAAGGTCAGGAAGTGATCGAGCGTCTGCCCCAGCACTCGCAGATACTGATTCGACTTGCCACACACACCCGGCTCAATCGCCATGATCTGTTCCTGTACCTGTCCAAGCATAGCAGTGGCGCCACCATCGCACCTGGCGGTGTTGGCTCTATCGGCAGGGTTGCGGCGAGGGTAGGTACCGGTGTGCTAACCGTGTTTGGCGCACCAGTGTGGGACGATCGTCAAATCCTGTTCTCGCCGATGGTGCATGGTTGAGCAGCGTTTGCACCAAATGATAGCGAGAAGAGGCTGGACATGGCCTTTCATGGTTTTTTTTTGCGATACAAGCTATTGAATATAAAAAATTTTATTTATTTCTCACCATTCTGGTACGGGCCTTGCTGTGAGTAGGCAGTTGCCATATGACATCCATTGCGTACCCCGACCAGAAGGCAGTTGCCGATGACGGCTTTTTTGCCCGCCATGCCCGTTTCCCCGTCTCGCCTCGAGGACTCCGGCCATCGTTTCGATGCGGATCGCCGCTGGGCTGCCTCTCTCGAGCTCGGCTTCGAGAGCCGCGAGGGGATGACTCGCATGACGCGATCCCGTCATCTTGGCCCGCTGCGCGTCCAGCGCCCCTTTCATCCCGAAGGGCGCGACGCGGGAGGCCGCCCCGGCGCCTGCCATGTCTACCTGTTGCATCCCCCCGGCGGGCTGGTCAGCGGCGATGCCCTATCGATCTCGACCCGTGTCGAATCTGGCGCCCATGCGCTGTTGACCACGCCCGCCGCCAACAAGCTCTACAAGGCCGATAGCCACCGGGTGGCCTGGCAACAGCAGACCCGCCTCGACGTCGCCGACGGCGGAATTCTCGAGTGGCTGCCCCAGGAGACCCTTGCCTTCGATGGTTCCCGGGGCGAGCAATGCACCACTATTGCGCTTTCGGGGTCGGCACGCTGCCTGGGCTGGGAGGTGATGGCCCTCGGCCGCCCGGCCAGCCAACTCCCCTATGTCAGTGGACGCATCGAGCAGCGCTTCCGCCTGACCCGGGATGGCCGGCCACTCTGGCTCGAACGTCAGCCGCTGGACCCTGGCCATCCGCGCTTCCTTGGCCGCTGGGGGCAGGGCGGGGCCAGCGTGCAGGCCACGCTCTGGGCGGTGGGGCTCGATGACGAGGGCGAGGCCGTCGAGGTCCTTCGCGAGGCGCTTGGTGCCTCGGCCCGCTGGGCGGTCACGGTGCGCCACGGGGTGTTGCTGCTGCGCTACCTCGGCCAGGAACGCAACGAGGCCTGGGCGCTGTGCCGGCTCGCCTGGGAAATCCTGCGGCCACGGCTGATCGGCCGGCCGGCTCATACCCCACGAATCTGGCTGACCTGACCCCAATAGCCGACCCCAATAGCCTGGAGACTCCGACATGGAACTGACCCCAAGAGACAAGGACAAGCTGCTGCTGTTCTCGGCGGCCCAGCTGGCCGAGCGCCGCCGCGCGCGTGGCCTGAAGCTCAATTATCCCGAGGCGGTGGCGCTGATCAGCTTCGAGATCCTCGAAGGCGCCCGGGACGGGCGCAGCGTCGCCGAGCTGATGGGCTTCGGCCGCGAGATCCTGACCCGCGATGACGTCATGGAGGGCGTGGCCGAGATGGTCGACGAGGTGCAGGTGGAGGCCACCTTTCCCGACGGCACTAAGCTCGTCACCGTCCATGAGCCCATCGTTTGATTGTGAGGCGTAAAGCGTGAGGAGTAAGGCGTAACCCCCTATCTCCTATCTCCTATCTCCTCACAGCGACTGACAAGGAGCCAACAATGATTCCCGGTGAATATCAGTTACAGGAGGGTGAGATCGCCCTCTGCGAGGGGCGCGAGCGGATTACCGTCAATGTCGCCAATACCGGTGACCGACCGATCCAGGTCGGCTCTCACTACCATTTCGCCGAGGCCAACCCCGCCCTGACCTTCGATCGTGACAAGGCCCGCGGCTATCGCCTCGACGTGGCCGCCGGTACCGCGATCCGCTTCGAACCCGGCCAGATGCGCGAGGTGACGCTGATCCCCTACGTTGGCCGCCGTCATATCTACGGCTTTCGCGGTGAGGTAATGGGCGCGCTCGATGCCGTGAAACAGGGAGGTCAGCCATGAAGATCTCGCGACAGGCCTATGCCGACATGTACGGACCCACGGTGGGCGACCGGGTGCGCCTCGGCGACACCGAGCTGTGGATCGAGGTTGAGCGCGACGCCACCCACTACGGCGACGAGGTGAAGTTCGGCGGTGGCAAGGTGATCCGTGACGGCATGGGGCAGAGCCAGCGCGCGGACACTTCGGTCATGGATACCGTGATCACCAATGCCCTGATCCTCGACTGGTGGGGCATCGTCAAGGCCGATGTGGGCATCCGGGGCGGACGCATCGCCGCCATCGGCAAGGCCGGCAATCCGGACACCCAGCCCGACGTGGAGATCGTCATCGGTCCCGGCACCGAGATCATCGCCGGTGAGGGCAAGATCCTGACCGCCGGCCAGATCGATGCTCACATCCACTTCGTCTGTCCGCAGCTGGTGGAAGAGGCGCTGATGAGCGGCATCACCACCATGCTGGGCGGTGGCACGGGGCCTGCCACGGGCACTAACGCCACTACCTGTACCCCCGGCGAATGGCACCTGGGCAAGATGCTCCAGGCGGTGGACGACATGCCGATGAACATCGGCTTTCTTGGCAAGGGCAACGCCAGCCTGCCCGAGGCGCTGGAGGCCCAGCTCGAGGCCGGGGCCATGGGACTCAAGCTCCACGAGGACTGGGGGACCACCCCGGCGGCCATCGACAACTGCCTCTCCGTGGCCGACCGCTACGACGTCCAGGTGGCGATCCATACCGATACCCTGAACGAGTCGGGGTTCGTCGAGGATACGCTGGCGGCCTTCAAGGAGCGCTGCATCCATACCTACCATACCGAGGGCGCCGGGGGCGGCCATGCCCCGGACATCATCACCGCCTGCTCGCGGGCAAACGTGTTGCCCTCTTCGACCAATCCGACGCGGCCTTATACCGTTAACACCATCGACGAACATCTCGACATGCTGATGGTGTGCCACCACCTCGACCCCAGGATTCCAGAGGATGTGGCCTTCGCCGACTCGCGCATCCGCCGCGAGACCATCGCCGCCGAGGATATCCTTCATGACCTGGGCGTGATCTCGATGATCGCCTCGGATTCCCAGGCCATGGGGCGGGTGGGGGAGTCGGTCTGCCGGACCTGGCAGACCGCCCACAAGATGAAGGTGCAGCGTGGCCTGCTGCCCGAGGATCAGGCGCTCGGCGCTGACAACTTCCGCGCCAAGCGCTACATCGCCAAGACCACCATTAACCAGGCCATCACCCATGGCATCGGTCATGAGGTGGGCTCGGTGGAAGTGGGCAAGCTGGCCGACCTGGTGCTCTGGAAACCCGCCTTCTTCGGGTCCAAGCCGGCCATGATCATCAAGGGCGGGATGATTGCCGCCGCGCCCATGGGGGATCCCAACGGCTCCATTCCCACCCCGCAGCCGGTGCATTACCGCCCCATGTTTGGCGCCTTCGGTCGGGCAGCGAGCCAGACCCGGCTGACCTTCGTCTGCCAGGCGGCGCTTGAGGCCGGCATCGGTGAGCGCCTGGGGCTGCGCAGTACCCTCAGCGCGTGCCGCAATGTCAGGCAGATTCGCAAGAGCGACATGAAGCTCAACGACGCCTGCCCGGCCCTCACCGTCGACCCGCAGACCTATGAAGTGCACTGCGACGGCGAACTGCTCACCTGCGAGCCGGCGACCGAGCTGCCGCTCGCCCAGCGCTATCACTTGTTCTGATGGCTAAGGCGAAGAGGATTTGTCTATATGAGAGCCAGCTTGTCGGCGCGAAACCTCGCGTGGCCGCTGGTGACCCGGACGAAGCGATGCGGGCGATCTTCAGGGATGAAGATCGAGGAAAGCCGGAACAGGGATGTGCCGTCTTTCCGACCGCAGGAGTCCGTCCGGGGCGCCAGGGTTTCGGCCGCGTGGCGTTGAGCAACGGCAAGGCTGGCTCGTCTCGAGATACTAAAGGAGCGGTTTTCCAATGTTGAAACTGACCGAGCGCCTGGGGCCTATCGCGGCGAGCCAGGCGGATGACACCCTGACGCTGCCCTATGAGCGGCGCGTGCTGGGTCGCCTCAAGGCAACGAGTGACTCGGGCCGAGCACTGGGACTGTTCCTCGACCGCGGCCCGGTGCTGCGTGACGGCGAGGGACTGCGCGCCGAGAGCGGCGAGGTCGTGCAGTTGAGGGCGGCCGTTGAGCCTGTAGTCACCGCCCGCATCGCGGCCGGGCTGCCCCTGGCGCGGCTCGCCTACCACCTGGGCAACCGGCATGTGCAGCTGGCGCTGGGCGAGGACGAGCAGGGCGGCTATGTACGCTTCCCGCCGGACCATGTGCTCGAGGAGCTGGCCGAACGCCTGGGGGCGCGCCTGGAGCACCATGACGCCCCCTTCGACCCGGAGCCCGGTGCCTATACCCAGCTCGGCCACGGCCATTCACATGAGCACCACCATGACGCTGGCCATCACCATGAACATTCCCATGCCCACTGAGCCGGCAGGCGTGGAGCAGGGCGACGATCTGGCGCTGCTGGGGCTCTTGCAATTGGTCAGCCCGGCCCTGCCCATCGGTGCCTTCGCCTTCTCCCAGGGGCTGGAGAGCGCCTTCGAGCTGGGCTGGGTAACCGACGAGGCCACACTTGGCGACTGGCTCGATGGCGTGCTGGAGGATGGCCTGACACGTTGCGAGCTGCCGGCGCTGGCGCGCCTCCACGCCGCTTGGGCCGCGGGCGATGGCGAGGCATTGGCCGAGTGGAACGCCTGGCTTGCCGCCAACCGCGAGACCGCCGAGCTGGCCGCCGAGGACAGCCGGCTGGGCGCCTCGCTGGCGCGCCTCCTGGAGAGCCTGGGGCTCTTGCCCGACAGCCCTTCCAGAGAGTCGCCGCCGCTGCCTGCCGGCGCGGGCTATGTGACGGTCTTCGCCTGGACAGCCCATGCCCGCGGTGTGACCCGGCGCCAGGCGCTGCTGGGGTTTGCCTGGGCCTGGCTGGAGAACCAGCTGGCCGTCGCCTGCAAGGCACTGCCGCTCGGCCATACCGCGGCCCAGCGCCTGGTGGAGCGGCTGCGCCCGGCACTGGTGGCCGCCGTGGACGAGGCGTTGACGATCGAGGACGACGCGCTCGGCCCGGCGCTGCCCGGGCTGGCGCTCGCGAGCGCCCTGCATGAAACCCAGTATTCGAGGCTGTTTAGAAGCTAGCGTCGAGAGCTCGGCGTAGCCCTTGGGGTCTGACCCCCAGGTTGTTGAGTGCTCTGTCATATCAAAGGGTTGGTGTAACAAGCAGCAGCGGGGTCAGACCCCAAGGGCGCGTCACCGTGCTCGAATATGGTGACAGAAGCTTTGAATTCACCGGCTGTTCGCTCTAATTCGAAGCAACACTTTTCCCAGAGGAGACATGATAATGACACATTGCCTACGCGTTGGCGTCGGCGGCCCGGTGGGCTCCGGCAAGACGGCCCTGCTCAAGCAGCTCTGCCTGGCGCTGCGTGACCACTACGATATCGCCGTGGTGACCAACGACATCTATACCCGAGAGGATGCCGATTTCCTGCTCAAGCACGAAGCGCTGGCCGCGGATCGCATCCTGGGCGTGGAGACGGGCGGCTGTCCGCACACGGCCATCCGTGAGGATGCCTCCATGAACCTCGCCGCCATCGATGACCTCCAGGCGCGCCATCCGGGCCTGGAACTGGTGCTGGTGGAATCCGGCGGGGACAACCTCTCGGCCACCTTCAGCCCGGAGCTCTCCGACCTGACCCTCTATGTGATCGACGTCTCCGCCGGTGACAAGATCCCGCGCAAGGGCGGCCCCGGCATCACCAAGTCGGATCTCTTGATCATCAACAAGATCGATATCGCCGAGCAGGTCCACGCCTCGCTGGAGGTGATGGACCGTGATTCTCGCAAGATGCGCGGCGAGCGTCCCTTCGTGTTCACCAACCTCTACGACGGCGTCGGGCTCGAGGAGATCATCCGCTTCATCCTCGACCGGGGCATGTTGCCGGAGCGCCGGCCGTCGGATCGCCGCCCGCCCGAGAGCCGGACCGAGCCTGCTACCGCCTGACCTCATCCATCCTTCGCCTGATCCGGGAGACCCCTCCATGAATACTCGACTTGCTTCCATCACTCGTGCCGGACTCTCGGCAGCCGCCATGCTGCCGACCACCGCGGTACTGGCCCACTCGGGACATGGTGCCCCCTCGGTGCATGCCCACACCGGCAGCCCGTCGATGCTGGCCGTGCTCGGGATCGTCGCCCTGGGCGTGGCCTCCCTGGCGGGGCTGGCACGCCTGATCCTGCGCCACCGCCGGGCGCGCCGCCAACGCTGAGCGGCCCTGAGTCGGTGCTGCGTGCGCCCGGCCCTGGTCGGGTGCACTGCTTTTTGCCTCCCCTGTCGCTATGCTGGCCGTTGACGTCACCGAGGCGTTGGCATGAACGAAGAGGTTGGCATGGACGGCAGGCAGACACCGGGGCAGGGGAGGCGGCGAATGTGGCCATGGTTGGTGATGGCGTTGCTGGTGGCCTGGGTCGCCATGGGCGCCTGGCAGCGCTACAAGCCGTTGCCCGAGGGCGTCTCCCGGGCCTTCCCGGAGCGCGCTGCTACCAACGTGCGCTTTCTCGCCGACGAGACCTGGTATGGCCCCACGGGCGAGCGTCATACCCGGCGGCAGATCTTCGACGAGGTGCTGGCGCTGATCGGCCAGGCCCGGCGCCTGGTGGTGCTGGACATGTTCCTGTTTAACGACTTCGCCGGGGCCGCCGACGGCCAGGCGTTCCGGCCGCTGTCGGCGGAGGTCACCGATGCGCTGACCGAGCAGAAGCGCCGTCACCCCGACATGGAGGTGGTGGTGATCACCGACCCGCTCAATACCCTCTACGGGGGACTGGAGCTCGAGCATTTCCAGGCCCTGCGCGATGCCGGTGTCCGGGTGGTGATCACCGACCTCAATCGGTTGCGGGCCTCCAACCCGCTGTGGTCGGGAGGCTGGCACCTGGGGCCGCGCTGGTTGGGCAACGGTAGCGACGGGGGCTGGCTGCCCAATGCCCTGGGGCCCGGGCGGGTGCCGCTGCGCAGCTACCTGGCCCTGCTCAACTTCAATGCCAACCATCGCAAGACCCTGGTGGTGGACCATGGCGAAGGCTGGGCGGGACTGGTCACCTCCGCCAATCCCCATGACGCCAGCAGCCTGCACGGTAATGTGGCGCTGCGTTTCGAGGGAGCGGCGGCACTGGACCTGCTGGCCTCCGAGCGGCCGGTGGCGGGCTGGTCTGGCGTGAGCCTGGCCGGGCCGGTGCCGCCCGACGACGAGAACCAGGCGACCGAGCAGGCCAGGCTGCAGGTGCTCACCGAGGGCACGATCCGCGATGCCCTGCTGGCGGCCATCGAGGCCAGCGGCGAGGGTGACCGCCTGGACATCGCCGTCTTCTATCTGGCCCACCGCGAGGTGATCGCCGCGCTGGTGGCCGCCAAGGCCCGCGGGGTGGCGCTACGCGTGCTGCTCGACCCCAACCGCGATGCCTTCGGGCTGGAGAAGGGCGGCATCCCCAACCGGCCCGTGGCTCGCGAACTGCATGCCGCCGGTATCCCGGTGCGCTGGTGTGCCAGCCAAGGCGAGCAGTGCCACAGCAAGCTGCTGCTGCGCCGGCCCGCCGCGGTCGGCGCCGAGGCCGAGATGATCCTCGGCTCTGCCAACTTCACCCGGCGCAACCTCGACGACCTGAACCTGGAGACCAGCGTGCGCCTGGCGGGGCCCGTTGAGACCTCGGCCCTGCGCGATGCCGCGGCCTTCTTCGAGCGTCGTTGGCAGAGTACGCCGCAGCGGCTCACCAGCGAGCCCTTCGAGGCCTTCGATGACGCCACGGCCTGGCAGGGGCTGCGCTATCGGGTCATGGAGGCAACGGGGTTGTCGACTTTCTGAGGGTGGGTGGGCGTCATCTCTGTCGCGCTGCCTGATGATATCTCCACCCGAGCAGGCGAGGCATCATGCGGATTCTTGCCAGGCCCCGTCGTCCATACGCCGGGACTTCCAGCCATGCTTGATGAACGCCGCCAGATCATCCGCCAGTTTCAGCTCTCCGTCATGCGGATGGATGCCGACGCGCAGTGGCCGATTTCGGCGGCGAGCCTGCCAGACTTGAAAGCGGTTCCAGCGGCGCAGGAAGGCGGCCCGGTATCGGGTATCGGCCTCGAATCCCACCAGTGGTAGTGAGTAAAGCCGTCCAGACGCGATGTCAATGATGCCGCGTGTGACCTCGATTCGTCGGAAAGGCAGTGAAGACCAGCGGTCCCTGGGCAAGGGACCCAGGGCCCATGCAGGTGGCACATAGGTAGTCGGAGTCGGGAGCCCCTGCCGAATGAACCAGGCTGCGCTGTCCCGCATGAGGGCTTCGATGGCATCGGCATCGAGGGCCAGATGTTCCGCCGCGTCTCGTGAGAGAAAGACGGCATGCAGTCGGTGCCATATTCCCCGAATGGCTGCGGCCCGGTGATGCCAGCCATGGGCGGCTAACTCGATCCCGTCGTCGGACCACTCGGTCAGCCGACGAATGTCGTCGGCTGACCAGTTCCTGCCCGGCACCACCAGCAGCGTGATGGCGCAATGGCCGTTGTCCTTCAGTCGGCGGATAAGACGACCGACATGGTCAAGGGTCTCGGGCATGACGTCGTGAATGCTGATCAATGCTGTCATCCTCGGCCTTCTCGCGCGTGACGGCACAGCACGGCCAGCCATTGCGCCACGGTCTCTCGATTGAGCGTTTCGGCAGCCTGGCGTGCCAGGCCTGCCTTTTCCTTCCAGGTCTCGGCGGGCCAGACGGCAAGCTCGTCCAGGGCATCGGCGACCGAGGCGCCAGTGCCGAGCGGGATCAGGGCGTCGGCGAGCTGTGGCCAGTGGTGGATGCCGGCATTCTCGGAGACCAGCGCCGGTCGTCCCCGAGACAGCGCTTCCAGTGCGATGGAACCGAAGGTTTCCATGTGAGAGGGCAGCACCAGCAGGCTGGATTCATCTATCAGTGTCCGCAATGCATCCCGGTTCAGCCAGCCGCGATAGTCGAGATTGTCCAGCTCCTCGGTCGCCTGCAGTACCATCTTGCGCAACGGTCCATCGCCGCCGATCACGAAACGGCATTGAGGGTGGCTTCGGGCCGCATCAATGAAGGCGTCGATATTCTTTTCCTTGGCCAGCCGTCCGGCGAAGCAGACCTGCTCCAGGGTTCCCGATGGCGGCGTCGTCGGCGGTTCGAGAAATTCGCAGGCCAGGGGCGTCCCCATGATGTCCACCTGCGGGGCGCCCAGGGCCCTTACCGGTTCGGTGAGAGCCCCGTTGTTGGCCAGCACGGTAGTGCTACGACGACAGATGAAACGGTTGACCCCTTGCAACGACCCGTTGATGACGCGTTTTTTCACGGGCCCCCAGTAAAGGTCTGCCAGGCCCTCGAAATTCGTATGATAGGCGGAAATGAAGCCACAGCCGTGCTGGCGCCCCATCCATAGACCCAATAGGCCGAAGGGGCCAGGCGTGACACTCACGATGATATTGGGCCGCAATCTGGACAGCTGGCGGCGAATACGGAACAGGTTCGGGACCACCAATTGTTGCGTCGGATCCCCGGGCAGCGGTAGGGAAAGAATGCTGAATCGTCCCCTTGGCCGTGGCTGAATCACCTCTACGGCGGCTACGTGCGAATGCAGATGTGCAAGGAGATCGTGGTAATAGGCGCCGGTGCCGTTGCGCACGGGAAACGAGTCGGAAAAGATGGCAACGCGCAGCTGTCCGGCAGTCAGGCTGGCAGTATCTAGATGATACGAGGTGTCGTTCACGTCGCTATCCGTGTCCGGTGGGGAAGGTCCGCCAAGCGATGATAGGGGGGGTACAGTCGTTGCTCCAGTTCCCCTGACGGCAGTGCGAGCCGGTCGACCGAATGCTGGTGGCGGCTGGGCTGGCGCCTGGGCAACATCGCCAGATGGACCATCAGTGCCTGGCTGACTGGAATATCCAGCCGGACGAGAGTGGCGGGAATGACGGTAGCCGGGTCGGCACCGAGATCTGCCATGTCCACCACGGCTATCCTGTTGGTCGGACTGTTCGGGACGGTCGCTGCCATGTGCTCTAGCGTCTCGGCGAATTGATGGGCAAACAGTCGCTGGAGCGCTTCGCTGTTCACCGCTGTGCCGAAAAGGGCGCGGGCGCTGTCGATCGAGCTGATCTGCGAGCTCAGGGCGGCAAGCGGCTCACGTATGCACAGAATGAATCGCGCGTCCGGACAGATGGCTTGCAGGCCGGTGATCCAGCTGCCGAACGCAGCGTTCTTGGACAGCAGAAACCGGCGCCCGCCGTCGCTATACAGATGCCGCTGCAGGCAGCTTCGATAGAAGCGAAGCAGGCGTTGACGGCGGTTACAAGGCATCTGCCGGTCCAGGTGGCCAAGTCGTTGCAGTCCGATAGCGCCGGGGAAGGCAAGCAGCAGGATGAAGCAGCCGGCCGCCGGCAAGAGGGCCAGGTAGTCTTCCTCCGCTGCCTCCAGCCCCACCTCGTGAATCTCGGTAAGCCTACCGGCCAGTCGCCGGGTCAGGACGCCGAGAATGCGTCTGCCGGGGCCACCCAGCAGGCCGTCAATCCGGGCGAGACCTTGAATGATCCGGCGCTGAACGATGGAGGGGGCGAGCAGTGCCTCCCAGGTGGTCAGGGTTGTGTAGCGCTCCCCGTCCACAGCGAGAGTGCGATGCAGAAACGTGGTTCCACTTCTGGGGATGCCGGTGATAAACAGAGGGCGTTTGATGGCAATCTTTCGATAGCTTGGAAAGAGCAGTTCGTCCAGCAGAAGGCAGGTTGCGTGAACGAGCTGAACCAACAGAAATATCGGCATGCCCAACAGCAGCACGATGAATCGCCGGAGGGTCATGGGGGCGCGGGGGTCTCGCCAGGCGATCAGCGACCGCAGCCACCAGGCCACGTAGAGGCCAACGCCCTCGATCAATGTCAGCAAGAGGGTCATGGTTGTCGAAAGACCAGCTTGTGGGAAACGACATAATTGAAGCTCATGCCTGCCATGCCGCCGAGCCAGACGCCCAGCAAGGGGAGCAAGAAGGTCGCGCCGGGTTTGAGGCCCAGCTGATGACCGAGAGTGACAGTCACGGCGAAGATCCCGTAGTTGATCAGTCCGCCCACCGTGAAAACGGAATAGAAGCGAACGAGATCGGCCAGGAGTTTGCGAAAGCGCTGGTGACGATGAAAGGTAAAATGACGGTTCAGGAAGTAGCCGGCGGTCATGGCAAGGAAGTAGGAAAAGATACGGGACAGGAACACATTGACCTGATAGCCCTCGTGCAGTCCGTACAGCACACTGATGTCGATGGCGGAAATGCTGCAAGCAACGATGGCGAAACGCAGAAAGGTCGCGTTGTTGCTGCTTGAGTGTATAAGGCGTTTGATCATGAGATCGGCAGGTTGGCACCTTGTGGAGCAAGGGACAGACTCTACCCCACTAGTCGACGTGGGTCACCGCCTGGCGGCGCGGGTCGATATGCCAGGCCAGGCCGAGGCGGGCATTGCGCTCCAGCTCGGCAATCACCTGGGCGCCGAGCAGCAGGATGATGGCGCCCACCTCCAGGCTCAGCAGCACGACGACCAGGGTTGCCAGGGAGCCATACACCGCGTTCACCAGCGAGATATTGGCAAAGTAGAAGACCAGCAGCAGGCGCACTCCCTCCCACAGCAGGGCGGCGACGAAGCCCCCCACCAGGGCGCGACGCAGGGCGATCGTCACCACCGGCAGGACCTTGTAGATGGCGCTGAACAACAGGAAGACGCCGAGGAAGCTGGTCAGGTTGAGCATCGGCTCGGAGAGGCCAGCCAGCGGCAGTTCGCGCTCGAACAGGGCCAGCCACAGGGCATTCATCGAGCTGACCAGGCTGACCAGCAGGGTCAGCGCCAGCAGCCCCGCCCCCAGCACCAGCATGAAGCCGTAGGGCAGCAGTACCGAGACCCAGGCACTGCGCCCAGGATGGTGGGCGTCCGAGGCAGGGAAGATGATCGCCAGGGCATCCTCTAGCATGCGGAAGGCGAAGGAGCTGAACAGCAGCAGTACGGGAAAGCCCAGGATGCCTATCACGTCCCGGGAGTCGAGCAGGGTGCGTACCGCATCGAGCAGCACCTCGGCGTGGGCAGGGGCCAGGTGGCGGGCCTGGATGGTCAGCACCTCCAGCAGGTGCTGCTGGTCGACCACCCCGGCCAGCAGCACCACCATCAGGGCGAAAAGTGGCACGATGGAGAGCAGGATGTTGTAGCCTACGCCACCCGCCAGCAGGATGCCGCGGTTGCGCAGGAAGGCGCACAGCACGCGCCACAGGAAGTGCAGAATGCGTGGCAGCAGGGTGAAGATCAGTCGTCGGTAGCGAAGCGGCGGTGATGTCATTGGGGCTGCCGTGCGAGAGTGCCTCCGCCATCATAGGCGTATCCGGCCTCGCCCCGTCAAACCCCGTTCCCGGCGTTGCCCCAGTCGATGGTCCTGAACACACGAGGAGAGAACCATGGATCCGGATTCCCGGCCCCAGCGCAAGACGAAACGCAGCGAGCTCGAGCGACGCTTCGAGGCCTTCCTCTGGAGTTCCCGCCTGATGGTTCTCATGGCCGTGGTGCCGGCGTTGCTGGGGGCGCTGGTGCTGTTCATCATCGCCAGCCTGGATATCCTCTCGGTGCTGGTCGATACCTGGCGCCACTACACCGGCGGGGGCGCCGACATCCACAAGAGCGTGGTCACCGATATCATCGTCGCCGTGGACATCTACCTGATCGCCCTGGTGCTGATGATCTTCGGGCTCGGGGTCTACAAGCTCTTCGTCTCGCGCATCGAGCCCGCCGAGGGACGCGATCCCCAGCACCCCTTCAATGTCAGCTCCCTCGACCAGCTCAAGGACAAGATCGCCCGGGTGGTGATCCTGGCCGTGATCATCGAGTTCTTCCGGGCAGTGGTGGGCATCAGCTTCGACACGCCGCGGGATGCCATCTACCTGGCGCTGTCGGTGCTGGCCCTGGCGCTGGCCCTCTACCTGATGGCGCTGGCACACAAGCAGGAGTGACCCGGCCCGGTGCTCCGTGGCACGTCATGGCAGCCGCGAGATCCGTCGGATGGCATGTCGCCACCGACCAACGCATAATGCGAGCCCCTGGATACCCTGACCCTACAACGAGACACCATGGCAAAATTCGAAGTGATCGGTACGGCGAGCATCCCCGGGCAGGGTGGCGAGCTGCGGCTGCTGCAGCGTAATGACGAGTTCTCGATCCGTATCGCCGGCAAGACCGGAGAGTTGATGAACACCCGCCTGCACGGCTCCGAGGACGCCCTGGCGGAGCTGGCCTGCCAGCGGGTTGCCGACCGTCCCGGTGCCCGGGTGCTGGTCGGTGGCCTGGGTATGGGCTTCACCCTGGCCGCAGCGCTGAACGCCTTGGGTGAGGATGCCGAGGTTGTCGTCGCCGAGCTGGTCCCGGGGGTGGTCGACTGGAACCGAGGGCCGCTGGGCGACGCCGCCGGTCGGCCCCTCGACGACCCCCGCACCCGCGTCAGTCTGGGGGACGTCGGTGAACTGCTGCGCCGCGAGCCGGGCAGCTTCGACGCCATCATGCTCGACGTGGACAACGGCCCCGAGGGGCTGACGCGCCGGGAGAACGACTGGCTCTACTCGCCTAGAGGGCTTGCCGCGGCCCAGCAGGCGCTGCGTCCGGACGGCGTGCTGGCGGTCTGGTCGGCGGGCCAGGACCCGGCCTTCACCGAGCGGCTGCGTCGTGTCGGGCTGCTGGTCGAGGAGGTCACGGTGCGAGCCCATCGCCCCGGCAAGGGGGCCAAGCATCGCATCTGGCTGGCATACTGAGGTCCCTCGGTCTTCACCATTCGCCACTCACTCATCCTTCACCCTGAAAGGCCAACGCATGCTGGAGCTCTCTCGCCAGGTAAACATTCCAGACCACGAGATCGAGATGCAGGCCGTGCGCGCCCAGGGGGCCGGCGGGCAGAACGTCAACAAGGTTGCCAGCGCCATCCACCTGCGCTTCGATATCCAGGCGTCGAGCCTGCCCGAGGGCTTCAAGGAGAAGCTGCTGGCGCTGGGCGACCAACGCATCACCCGCGACGGGGTGGTGATCATCAAGGCGCAGAGCCACCGCACCCAGGAGCGCAACCGCGCCGAGGCCCTGGCGCGGCTCAAGGCGTTGATCAAGAGCGTCATGTATGCCCCCAAGAAGCGCATCGCCACCCGCCCCAGCAAGGGCGCCAAGCAGCGCCGCCTGGACAGCAAGAAGAAGCGCGGCCGACACAAGGCACTGCGCGGTAAGGTCGATACCTGACGTTGACAGGGACTTCGATGGTCGAGTGGCGAGGTGTCACTGGACGTGTATGCTGGAAGTCGTGACCACGAAGACTGGCCATCCATGGCCGGTGACATCCAACCACGCAGGGGGATCTGTCGATGGCGGATACGTCGATGAGTGAGCTGTTCAAGGACAACCGCGTCAGGGGCCTGGCGGCCGTGGCGGTGGTTGCCATCATCTGGGCGCTGTTTGCGCAGTCCAGCGTCAGTTCCAGCAATGAGGCCCGAGAGTCGCTGCAGACGCGACTCGAGAGCGTCCAGGCCGAGAACGAGTCCCTGTCGGGTCGCGTCGAGGAGCTCCAGAGTGCCGCCGGCAACGTCGATGCCCTGGAGGAGCGTCGCAGCGAGCTCGAGGAGCAGAAGCAGGCCGCAGAGTCGGAGCTGGCGAGCACCGAGGAGCAGGTCGCAGTCGCCCGCACCGAGCTGGAGGAGACCCAGGCCTCGGTGGAAGCGGTACAGGCCGATCTGGAAGCCCGCCAGGGCGAGCTTGCGGAAGCCGACGAGGCCCTCGCGACCACCCAGGAGGAGCGTCAGCAGGCGGCCCAGGCCCGTGACGAGGCCCAGGCCTCGCGTCAGGAGGCCGAGGAGGCCCGCCAAGCCGCGGAAGCGGCTCGCCAGGAGGCTGAGGAGGCCCGCCAGCAGGCCGAGCAGGAGCGCAGCGAGGCGGTCGCCGCGCGCGACGAGGCCCGCACCGAGCTCGAGGGCCTGCAGCAGGAGGTCGCCTCGGCCGAGGAGAACCTCGCCGGCATCAACGACGAGATCGCGGCCAGGCAGGAGGAGCGTGATGCTCTCCAGCAGGAGCTCAGCGAGCTCGAGGCCAGCCGCAGCGAGGCGAACGAGGCGCTGGAGGCGACCCGCAGTGAGCTGGAAGAGGCCAGGTCACAGGTCGACCAGGCGCGCGAGACGTTCAAGGACCTCGAGGTCGCCATCAAGGTCGGTCGTGAAGAGGTCGCCGAGATCGAGTCTCAGGTCGAGTCCCGCCAGTCCCAGCTCGAGCGCCTGGAAGGCCAGCTCGAGACATGGCGCAATGAGTTGTCCCGTCTGGAAGACAGCGTGCAAGCCGGGGAGGGCAACGACGCCGCTCAGCAGCAGGCCGATGACCAGCAGGCGGGCAACGGCGGCGCTGACCAGCAGGAGGGCAATGGCGGCGCTGACCAGCAGGAGGGCAATGGCGGCGCTGACCAGCATCAGGCCGATGCCCAGCAGGAGGGCAACGGCGGTGCCGCTCAGCAACAGGCCGATGTCCTGGAAGACGACAACAACAATTGAGCCGTCCATGAGACGGTCGTAACCCACTCGACGGCGAGCCAAAGGCTCGCCGTCGTGCGTTGGCAGGCATTGCATGGCAGGGCGACCCGCCGGGTATACTGACCCTTCAAGCCGCTTGCGTGGCAACCCCAACTGCATTAAGGAGCGTGTCGTGATCGAAGGGGTCAAGCATATCGTCGCCGTGGCATCCGGCAAGGGCGGGGTGGGCAAGTCCACCGTGACCGTCAACCTGGCACTGGCCATGGCCGCCGAAGGCTATCGGGTGGGCATCCTGGATGCCGACATCTATGGCCCCAGCCAGGCCCAGATGCTCGGGGTGGGCGAGGGCGTGCGTCCCCAGTCCGCCGGCGAGAACCGCTTCAAGCCGCTCGAGGCCCATGGCATCCAGGCCATGTCCATGGCCTTTCTGGTCGACATCCGTGAGCCCATGGTCTGGCGCGGGCCCATGGTCGCCGGCGCCTTCCAGCAGATGCTCACCCAGACCGTCTGGGACGATCTGGACTACCTGTTCATCGACATGCCGCCGGGTACCGGCGACATCCAGCTGACCCTGGCCCAGAAGGTGCCGGTGGATGGCGCGGTGATCGTCACCACGCCCCAGGACATTGCCCTGCTGGACGCGCGCAAGGGCATCGAGATGTTCCGCAAGGTCAACGTGCCGGTGCTCGGGGTCGTGGAGAACATGAGCCTGCACATCTGCTCCAACTGCGGCCACAGCGAGCCGATCTTCGGCGAGGGCGGCGGCGAGCGCATCGCCCAGGAGTACGAGACCCAGGTGCTGGGCCGCCTGCCCCTGACCCTGTCGATCCGCGAGCAGGTGGATGGCGGGCGGCCCACCGTGGTGGCCGAACCGAAGGGCGAAGTAACCGCCACCTTCCGCGATATGGCGCGCCAGGTCGCCGAGCAGATCCGCGGGCAGGGCGCCGAGGGGCCGGAGATCTCCTTCAGCGAGTGAGAGGGCGCCTGCCGTGACCTTCCCCGTCGGGGCCGCTATGATGTGGCCCCGGTTTTCTTTCGCCGGTTTCCCCAGCTACAGTTCAGGACGTTTCAATGAGCATCAAATGCGACAAGTGGATTCGCCGCATGGCCGAGCGGGAGGGCATGATCGAGCCCTTTGAGCCCGATCAGGTGCGCTACAACAACGATCGGCGGGTGATCTCGTACGGAACGTCCAGTTACGGCTACGATGTGCGCTGCTCAGACGAGTTCAAGGTGTTCACCAACATCCACTCCGCGGTGGTGGACCCCAAGGGGTTCGACGACAAGAGCTTCGTCGATATCAAGGGAGAGGTCTGCGTGATTCCTCCCAACTCCTTCGCCCTGGCCCGCACCGTGGAGTACTTCCGCATCCCCCGCAGCGTGCTGACCATCTGCCTGGGCAAGTCCACCTATGCCCGCTGTGGCATCATCGTCAACGTCACCCCGCTGGAACCCGAGTGGGAAGGGCATGTGACCCTGGAGTTTTCCAATACCACCAACCTGCCGGCCAAGATCTACGCCAACGAGGGCGTGGCGCAGATGCTGTTCCTGGAGTCCGACGAGGTGTGCGAGACCTCCTACAAGGACCGCGGCGGCAAGTACATGGGGCAGCGCGGCGTGACGCTGCCCAGGACGTAATAGCGCCGAGCTACAAGCAAGCCCCGAAGGCCGAGACCTTCGGGGCTTGCTTTTGCACGAGTTCTTCGGACACTCCTGGCAGCTTGGCAGCTTGGCAGCTTGGCAGCTTGGCAGCTTGGCAGCTTGGCAGCTTGGCAGCTTGGCTGCTTGGCAGCTGTCAGTCCTCGTCCAGCTCCTCGGCGGCATCGGCATGGGAGAGCCGCATGCCGGTAGGCGGCAGGGCGACGCCGTCCATGGTGGCGCTGTCGCCCTTGAGCTGCAGGCGCCCCTCCAGGAACCAGCGCACGGCGATCGGATAGATCAGATGCTCGCGGGCCTGGACCCTGGCCTGGAGACTCTCTTCCGTGTCGTCCTCGGCGACGGCCACCTCGGCCTGCAGGGCGACCGGGCCACCATCCAGCTCCTCGGTGACGAAGTGCACGCTGCAGCCGTGTGCGGCAACGCCATCGGCCAGGGCACGGGCGTGGGTGTGCAGGCCCTGGTAATCGGGCAGCAGCGAGGGGTGGATGTTGAGCATCCGCCCCAGGAAGCGATTGACGAAGCGCGGCGTGAGGATGCGCATGAAGCCGGCCAGCACGATCAGGTCGGGCTCGTGGCGCTCGATGACCTTGATCAGGGCGCCGTCATAGGCGTCGCGGCTGTCGTACTCGCGGTGGGGCAGGGCGACGGCATCGATGCCGGCCTCCCGGGCACGCTTCAGGCCATAGGCATCCGGCTGGTTGGCGATCACCGCGACGATCTCGCCCCCCAGGGCGTCATGGCGCTGGGCATCGATCAGCGCCTGGAGGTTGCTGCCGCTGCCGGAGATCAGCACCACCACCCGTCGCGCCTCGCTGGGTTCGGGAGTGAAGGCGTTCAGTGTGTCGCTCTGGTAGTCGGTCCCGCTCATGCCTTGAGGTTCTCCAGCTGGACCTGCTCCTCGGCGTCGCCCCGCGCGATGACCTTACCGATGCGATGGACCGTCTCGCCCTGGGCCTGCAGATGGGCACGGGCCTGGTCGGCCTTCTCCGCCGGGACCACGATCACCATGCCGATGCCGCAGTTGAGCACCCGGTGCATCTCCCGCTCCTCGACGTTGCCCTGCTGCTGGAGCCAGTCGAAAACGGCCGGTCGCGTCCAGCTGGACGCATCGATGCGTGCCGCCAGGGTCTCGGGCAGCACGCGGGGGATGTTCTCGGTGAGGCCGCCGCCGGTGATGTGCGATAGGGCATGCACCGGGATGTCGGTCTCCTTGAGCAGCGACAGCAGCGGCTTGACGTAGATGCGCGTGGGCGCGAGCAGGGCCTCGCCCAGCGGACGGCCGTCGATGGCAATATCCAGTGAGGCGTCGCTGACCTCGAGGATCTTGCGGATCAGCGAGTAGCCGTTGGAGTGGGGGCCGGAGGAGGCCAGGCCGAGCAGCACGTCACCCTCGCCGACCTTCTTGCCGTCGAGGATCTCGGACTTTTCCACCACGCCGACACAGAAGCCGGCGAGGTCGTAGTCGCTGCCCTCGTACATGCCGGGCATCTCGGCGGTCTCGCCGCCCACCAGGGCGCAGCCGGCCTGCTCGCAGCCCTCGCCGATACCGGTCACCACGTCGGCGGCGATATCCACGTCCAGCTTGCCCGTGGCATAGTAGTCGAGGAAGAACAGCGGCTCGGCGCCGGCCACCACCAGGTCGTTGACGCACATGGCCACCAGGTCGATGCCGATGGTGTCATGGCGGCCGAGGTCCATGGCCAGGCGCAGCTTGGTGCCGACGCCGTCGGTGCCGGAGACCAGCACCGGCTCCCGGTAGCCGGTTGGCAGCTCGCACAGGGCGCCGAAACCGCCCAGGCCGCCCATCACCTCGGGGCGGGTGGTGCGTTTGGCGACGCCCTTGATGCGGTCGACCAGGGCATTGCCGGCATCGATGTCGACACCGGCGTCCTTGTAGCTGAGCGATGTCCCGGTCGGGCGCTGGGTGGAATCGGTCATGTCGCTTCCTGTATGAGAATGGCGGTCGCGATGCCTGTCGCAGGGCGACGCGCAACGGTAGATCGGGGAACGAATTGTAGCATCACGGCGCGCGGCTGGCAGCCCGCCGGCCGCGCCGACACAGGGAGGAAGCGATGCGCAGACAGTGGTGGGTGGTGGCCGCGGTGGCGGCGGTGGGACTCTGGTTCCTGGTCAGCATCGAGCCGGTGCTGATGCCCTTCTTCGTCAGCATGATCCTGGCCTACCTGGGGGATCCCCTGGCCGACCGCCTCGAGGCGTATGGCCTCTCGCGGCGCCTGGCCGTCTCGCTGGTCTTCCTGCTGCTTTCGCTGGCCATCGTGCTCACCCTGCTGCTGGTGGTGCCGATCCTGGGCCGACAGCTCGGCCAGCTGATCGAATCGCTGCCGGCGGTGCTCAACTGGGCCCAGCAGACCGTGGTGCCACGCATCCAGTCGCTCACCGGCCTGGACCTCTCCACCGACATCGACCAGATGCGCCAGGCCATCGTCGACAACTGGAAGGAGACCGGGACCTTCGCCGCCAGCCTGCTGGCCCAGGCCTCGCGTTCCGGCCTGGCGCTGGTCGCCTGGATCGGCAACCTGGCGCTGATTCCGGTGGTCACCTTCTACCTGCTGCTGGACTGGGACATCCTGGTTGCCAAGCTGCGCGGCTCGCTGCCGCGCAGCTGGGAGCCCGCCGTGGTGCGCCTCGCCGGCGAATGCGACGAGGTGCTGTCTTCCTTCCTGCGTGGCCAGCTGATCGTCATGCTCTGCCTGGGGGTGATCTATGCGGTGGGGCTGACCCTGCTCGGCGTGCGCTTCGGCCTGCTGATCGGCATGCTCGCGGGGCTGGCCAGCATCGTGCCCTATCTCGGGGTGATCGTGGGCATCTCCGTGGCCGGGGTGGTGGCGTTCTTCCAGTTCGGCGACTGGCTGATCCTGCTCGGCGTCGCGGCGGTGTTCGGTTTCGGTCAACTGGTCGAGAGCGTGGTGCTCCAGCCCAAGCTGCTCGGCGACAAGATCGGCCTGCATCCGGTGGCCGTGATCTTCGCCGTGCTGGCCGGCGGGCAGCTGTTCGGCTTCACCGGGGTGCTGCTGGCGCTGCCCGTGGCCGCGGTGGTGATGGTGGTGTTGCGTTATCTCCACGAGCACTATAAAAACAGCACCTTGTATGACGCAGATCGTCAACGTATCCACGACCAGGAGTCGCCATGAGTCGAGCACCCGCGCAGTTGCCGCTGGGCGTGGGACTGCGCGACGACGCCACCTTCGCCAACTTCCACCCCGGGCCCCATGCGACCCTGGTCGACCGGCTCGTGCACCAGCTCGACGACGACGGCGAGCCCTTCCTGTACGTCTGGGGCGCTTCCGGCACCGGGCGTAGCCACCTGCTGCAGGCGGCCTGCCATGCGGCCTCCGACCGTGACCGTCGGGCGCTCTACCTGCCCCTGGCGGAGCTCGGCCACTTCCCACCGCTGATGCTCGAGGAGATCGAGCGCCTGGACTTGGTGGCGATCGACGACCTCGACCGGGTGATGGGGCGCAAGCGCTGGGAGGAGGCGCTGTTCCACGCCTTCAACCGCCTGCGGGATGCCGGAAAGCGCCTGGTGATCGCCGCCGAGGCGCCGCCACGCCAGCTGTCGGTGACGCTGCCCGACCTGGCCTCGCGCCTCACCTGGGGCATGACCTTCCATCTGCAGGGGCTGGATGACGCCGGGCGCCTGGCGGCACTGCAGCTGCGCGCGCGGGGGCGTGGCATGCAATTGCCCGACGAGGTGGCCCGCTACATCCTGCATCGGGGGCCCAGGCGGCTGGATGCGCTCTTCGAGACCCTGGAGGCCCTGGATCGCGCCTCGCTCTCCGCCCAGCGCAAGCTGACCATTCCCTTCGTCAAGCAGGCGCTGGGCTGGTAGGGGCGTGGCGCATGTGGCGCTAGCCAGCCCCGCTGCACAGCTGCTCGGCGTTGAAGCGGTAGGAGTATATGATGTCCTTTGTCAGGAAGCCGTAGCGAGCCAGCGTCTGCTGCCAGTCTCCGTAACGCTTCTCTTCCTCCAAGGCTTCGTTCACCGCGTCACGCAGGTCCTCGGCATCCCGAGGGAAGGCGAAGCCGCCGAAGTAGCGTACCTCACGACCGTCTACAACAGGGTCGTTGAAGTTGAACTCCACCTCCACCTGCGGGCTCATCTGCTCCAGAGACGCTACCGTCATCCCGGTGGCGGCGAAGGCGTCGGCCCGACCGCGGACGATGGCCTCGATGGCGTCCGGGAGGCGCTCCACGGTGACGATCCGGTCCGGATCGACCCCCATGGCCTCGAACATGTCCTGGGTAACCGTGCCTTCCTGGACCGCGACGCGGATGGTGTCCGGGCGTTCGACGAAGTCCTCGTAGGCCCGAATACCGTTGGGATTGGAGGCAAGCACCAGTAGCCCTTCGCCATAGGAAGTGTTGGGGTCTGAGAAGAGCACGCGATTGCAGCGTTCGGGTAGGATGGCCATTTCCGCAGCGGCCATGTCGAAGCGACCGACTTCCAGCCCTGGGATGAGGTTCTTGAATTCCGTCTCGACCCATTCGATCTCCTCTATACCAAGATCATCGAGGATGCGCCGAGCGACTTCAGGGCCTACGCCCAACGCTTTACCCTCTTCGTTCAAGTAGCCGTAGGGTTTCTCGTTGGCGACCGCGATGCGGATCACACCGCGCTGCTGGATCTCCTCCAGGGTGTCGGCCTGCAGTCCGGGGATGGCGAGCAGGGTGGCAAAAGCGCCGGCAAGCACAGGCGGTACCATGAGGAATGTGTTTGTTGTCATCGTTGTGAACCTCGGGTGACATCTGCCCTGCGCAGTTGGCGTCACCGGTCACGCTGGAGTCTTGGGTGTGGCGTCAAATCCGATAGGGCAGAGTGATGTGTGGTGTCTCATGCCTATGGGCACCTCCGTAACGAAGCCATCATGGCGACGTGTCGCCGTCTCTCGAGGGCGATATATTTAGCGTAGAAGTGGCGTTGATGGGATGCTAGTCCGCCGACAGCCACTGTGGCAAATCATAGACAACGACTGTCGGCGATCTCTTACAAGCGGCGAATAGGCCTCAGAGAGCCATCTACAGGCGGCTCAACGGCTGAGCTCGACGCTGCGCGACTGGCCGTTGCCCAGGCTGACCTGGCGGATGACCACGCGGGTCTCGCCGCTGGAGGGGTCCTGTCCGCTACCCGAGACATAGAACTCACCGGCAGGCAGGCCATCGAGGCGGAAGTAGCCATTGCCATCGGTGCGGGTGGTGTGGGTGTACGCGCGGGCTCGGGGGTCGGCGGGCTCCACGGCGCGGCCCGCCAAGGCCTGCTCCGCGGCCTCGGCGGAGTAGGTGGTCACCGGGGCTGCCGAGACGCCCGCGTTCGGCACCGGGCGCCCGCCGATCGTCAACCGTCCGCTGATCACGGCGCTGCCGCTCTTCTCCAGGGCGGCATACTGCTCGGCGGGGAAGGCCACCTGGCGGGCGACCCGGCCGGTAGTATCAGGGCGCTCGGCGCGTTCGGGCTCGCTCGGCCTCTCCATGCCGCGCTCGATGATCTCGACGCGCTCGCGCTCTCCGTCAGGATAGCGTGGCTCGATGATCTGGCAGCCGGCCAGCGATAGGCCGAGCAGGGCGGCAAGGATCCAGCGTGTCATGTTCACTCTCCCTGATGGTGGACGAGGCCCCGTGCCCGGTGAGCATAACGCAAAAGGGCCGCCGATCTATGATCGGCGGCCCTCTTGTGGTCAAGCCAGCGCCGGCAGTGCCGGCGCCGCCAGGCTTACTTGGCTGCCTTGGTGGCAGTCTCAGTAGCCTGCTTGACGTTGTCTTCGGTCAGCTTCTGGCTCTGCTGGACGAAGTCCTGCTGCAGGGAGACGACCTTTTCGGCGTCGTCCTTCAGGCGCTCGGTCAGGTCCTTGGCGACCTTCTGCTGGCCTTCCATGTAGGTACGCAGGCCCTCGGCATCCTTGACATTCATCAGGCTGCGCAGCTGCGCCAGGCCGGTGTCGGTGTAGGCCTTGCCGGCGTCCAGCTGGGCGTTGACCAGCTTCTCGGTGTAGTCCACGGACAGGGCAGCGTAGGCGCGTGCCGGGCCGAAGAACATGGATTCGAACTGTTCGGTGAACTGCTTGGTGTCGAAGTTTTGCATCGTGAGTCCCTCCTGGGGATTTCGGATCAATTCGAAGGCCCTGGCGGTCTGCCGATGCCTTCTGCGTCTCTGTTGCGATGCACAATAGCAGAGCGGTTTGTGCAGTGCAACATTCTTTCTTTCGATAGCCCTGCTGCCGATGAGGGAGGTCTCTTGCAAGGCCACGTGCTCGGCGCCATGTTGAGTAGAGCACCATCCATCCCCAATACGAGGAGCCGGACATGAGCGACCATCGCATCGAGCGTGACAGCATGGGCGAGCTGGAAGTGCCGAGGGAGGCCCTCTACGGAGCCCAGACCCAGCGCGCCGTTAACAACTTCCCGGTCTCCGGCCAGCCGATGCCGACGGCCTTCATCCACGCCATCGCGCGCATCAAGCTGGCGGCGGCCCGGGTCAATCGCGAGTTGGGCCTTCTCGACGATGCGCGCGCCCGGGAGATCGTCGCCGCTTCCGAGGTGATCCTCGCCGGGCATCTCGACGACCAGTTCCCGGTGGACGTCTTCCAGACCGGCTCGGGCACCTCCAGCAACATGAACGTCAACGAGGTGATCGCCAGGCGGGCCAGCCGCGACGGAGTGGAGGTAGGCGCCAACGACCACGTCAACATGGGGCAGTCGAGCAACGACGTGATTCCCACGGCGATCCATGTGTCCGCGGCGCTGGCGGTGACCAGCCAGCTGCGTCCGGCCCTGGAGCACCTGCGCGAGACCATCGACGCGCGGGCCGCCGAGCTCGACGAGGTGGTCAAGACCGGGCGTACCCACCTGATGGACGCCATGCCGCTGCGCATGAGCCAGGAACTGGGGGGCTGGTCGAGCCAGGTGGGGCAGGCCATTGAGCGCCTGGACAGCGCCCTGGTGCGGCTCTGTCGCCTGGCCCAGGGCGGCACGGCGGTGGGCACCGGCATCAATGCCCACCCCGAGTTCGCCGAGCGCATGGCGCGCGACCTGAGCGAGCAGACAGGGCTGTCGTTCTCGCCCAACGACAGCTTCTTCGCGAGCCTCGCCTCCCAGGACGCGGCGGTGGAGCTCTCCGGGCAACTCAGGGGCCTGGCCTGCGTGGTGATGAAGATCGCCAATGACCTGCGCTGGATGAACTCCGGGCCCCTGGCGGGGCTGGGTGAGATCGAGCTCGAGGCTCTGCAGCCCGGCAGCTCGATCATGCCCGGCAAGGTCAATCCGGTGATCCCAGAGTCGGCTGCCCAGGCCGCCGCCCAGGTGATCGGGCTCGACACGGCGGTGACGGTGGCCGGACAGAGCGGCAATTTCCAGCTCAACGTCATGCTGCCGCTGGTTGCCAACAACCTGCTGACCTCGATCACCCTGATGACCAACACCAGCCGGCTGCTGGCCGATCGCGCCATCGCCACCTTCAATGTGCGCCACGACAACCTAGAGGAGCCGCTGGCGCGCAACCCCATCCTGGTCACGGCATTGAATGCGGTGATCGGCTATGACGCCGCAGCGGCCATTGCCAAGCATGCCTACCAGGCGGGACGGCCGATCATCGAGGTGGCCGAGGAGCAGACCGACCTGTCTCGCGCGGAGCTCGAGCGACTCCTCGACCCCGCCTCCTTGACGCGAGGCGGGGTGCCCGAATAGCGCTCGGTCAGGCGCGTTCAGGTCTCCTGGTCGCGCTCCTTGCCCTCCTCGATGGTCTCCCGGGCATCATGGTGCTCCTCCCCGTCGGCCTCGGGCGTCTCGTGTTCGTCGGCGCGGGAGGGGCGGTAGCAGAGGGTGACCAGCATCGGGAAGTGGTCGGAACCGATGTGAGGCAGTCTCTGCATGGCCTTCAGGGTGAAGTGCTCGCTGGTGAAAACGTGGTCCAGGGGCCAGCGCAGCAGCGGATAGCTGGCGTGGAAGGTGCTGAACATGCCGCGCCCGCGCCGCGGGTCGAGCATGCCACTGACCCGACAGAAGAGCCGGGTGGTGCGTGACCAGGCCACGTCGTTGAGATCCCCGGCCACCAGTGTGGGAACCGGATTCTCGTGAATCGCCTTGCCCACCAGCAGCAGCTCGGCATCGCGCCATAGCGACTCCTCGCTCTCGTTGGGAGCCGGCGGACGGGGATGCACGGCATGCAGGCGGACGGTGTCGCCGCTGGGGAGGGTGACGCCGGTATGGATCGAGGGGATGTCGTCCTGGATCAACCACTGTACCTCGGGGTCGAGCAGCGGCCGCCGTGAATAGAGGTGCATGCCGTAGAGGTTGTCCAGCGGCACCCGCACCGCCTGGGGCCACTCCTCGTTAAGCGCGGTGTCGAGCTGCGCCTGCCACCAGGCATCGGATTCCAGGGTCAATACCAGGTCGGGCCGGTGCTCATGGATCAGCCGGGTGAGCGTCTCGGCATTGCGGTTGGGGGTGAGCACGTTGGCGATCAGCAGCGTCAGGCAGCGGTCCGACTGTCCCGGCTCGGCGCGCTGGACCTGTACCGGCCATAGCGGGGTCCAGGGCAGGATGCGGGCCATCTGCAGGATGAGGGTGGCGAGGCTCGAGGCCAGGGCCACCCACGACCAGGGCGGGGTGGCCAGCAGGGAAAGCAGTATGGTGACCACCGCCAGGGCGGCGAGCTGCAGGCGCGGGAACTCGCAGACGCGAATCCACCACCAGGTCAGCGGCGACCGGGCCACCAGGGTGACCGCCAGCAATACGATGGCGACCACCGCAAGCAGGATGGAGAGCACGACATGACCTCCCTGTGGCCTCGGTGACGTCCCGTTTCAAGCCTACGCCGGAAGCTAGCGCACGTGAATGCCTGCTCGTGAATGTCTAGAGGGCCTTGCGGCGCAACAGGCCGGTGATGGCCTCGCCGATCAGCACCAGCACGATGATCGCGATCAGGATGGTGGCGACGGTCTGCCAGGCGAAGGTGTCGATGGAGCCCTGCAGGATCACGCCGATGCCGCCGGCCCCGACCAGCCCGAGGACCGTGGACTCGCGGATGTTGATGTCCCAGCGCAGGATGACGATGGCGAAGAAGGCCGGCATCACCTGGGGGACCACGGCATAGGCGATCACCTTCGCCTTGGAGGCACCGGTGGCTTCCATGGCCTCCACGGGGCGGCGATCGATCTCCTCGATGGCCTCGCCCATCAGCTTGCCGATGAAGCCCACCGAGCGGCACATGATGGCCAGTATCCCGGCCAGCACCCCGGGCCCGAAGATCGCCACGAACAGCAGCGCCCAGATGATGGTGTTCACCGAGCGGCTCGACACCAGGATGAAGCGCCCCAGCCACAGGCAGGCGCGGTTGGGGGTGGTGTTCTGGGCGGCGATGTAGGAGACCGGCAGGGCGATGAAGATGGTCAGCAGGGTGGCCAGCGTGGCGATATGCACAGTCTCGAGCATGGCATTGACGATCTCGCCGAGCCGGCTCGGGTCCGGCGGCCACATGCGCGCCCCGAGGCTCGAGATCTGATTGGGCGCATCCCACACCCAGGGCCAGAATATATCGATGTCGCGCACCGCCCAGACCACCAGCATCAGCGTGACCAGCACGACGCCGTAGCGGATGAGCTGCTCCCGGGGGTTGTGGCGTCGCCAGACGCGATCGGCCAGCAGGTCGGCATCCTTTACCATATCTTCTTCCTTACCCAGCCGCTGACGCCTTCGCTGAGCAGGATCACGGCAATGATCACCAGCAGGATGGCGAAGGCGAAGTCATAGTCATAGCGCCCGAAGGCGTTCATCAGGGTGCTGCCGATGCCCCCCGCCCCGACGATACCCACCACCGCGGAGGCGCGCAGGTTGCTGTCGAGCTGGTACATGGAGAGTCCCACCTGGCGCGGCAGGATCTGGGGGAAGACCGCATAGTAGAGCGTGGCCAGGTAGCCGGCGCCCGTGGCGCGCATGGCCTCGACCTGTCCCCAGTCGATCTCCTCGATCTCCTCAGCGAGCAGCTTGCCGACGAAGCCGATGGAGTAGAGCGTCAGGGTCAGGATCCCCGCCAGGGGGCCGAAGCCCACCGCGGCAACGAAGAGGATGGCCACGATCACCGGATGGAAGCTGCGCGAGACGATGATCACCGCGCGGCCCAGCAGGTAGACGGGCAAGGGGGCGACGTTGCGCGCCGCCATCACCGCGAAGGGGATCGACAAGAGTACCCCGAGCAGGGTGGCCAGGATGGCGATCTGCAGGCTCTCCGTGAAGCCGGTCAGCAGCAGGTCGAAGCGCGAGAAGTTCGGCGGGAAGCCGCCACCGAAGATGCGTGCCGCCCGGGGCAGCCCTTCGCTGATGCGCTCCCAGTTGAAGGGCAGGGTGGCCAGCGCCCACACCAGGTAGACGGCCACCACCGCCAGCAGGCCATAGCGCAGCAGGGGGTTGGCGATGAAGGGCGGCTTGCGCCAGGTCCGCGGCGGGGTCGCGCCGGTGGTGTCAGGACGGGTCATGGTGAATCTCCCGTTCACTGGCGCCACGTCCGGCCTGCGGGGTAGCGGTCTCGTCCTCGGGCGACTCGATGCCGCCGTAGATGGCGTCCAGCGCTTCCTGGTCGAAGTCGGCGGGGGTGCCATCGAAGATCATGGTGCCGTGGCGCAGCCCGACGATGCGGTCGGTGTAGGTCCTGGCCTGGGCCACGTTGTGGATGTTGATCAGCACCGGCAGCGACAGCTCGCTCGCCAGGCTCTGCAACAGCACCATGATCTGTTCCGAGGTGCGCGGGTCCAGCGACGCCGTGGGTTCGTCGGCCAGCAGCACCTCGGGTTCCTGCATCAGTGCACGCACCACGCCGACCCGCTGGCGCTCGCCACCGGAGAGCTCGTCGGCCCGCTTGTTGGCATAGTGGGCGATACCTACCCGCTCCATCAGCACGAAGGCGCGCTCGATGTCCGCGGCAGGATAGCGGCGGGTGATGGCCTGGAAGAGGCTGACGTAGCCGAGCCGGCCGGCCAGCACGTTCTCCATCACGGTGAGGCGGTCGATCAGGTTGAAGCCCTGGAAGACCATGCCGATCTTGCGTCGAGCGCGCCGCAGCTCGCCGTGCCGGAGCTTGACGAGTTCGGTGCCGTTGAGCTTGATTGATCCCGAGGTGGGTTCCACCAGGCGGTTGATGCAGCGAAGCATGGTGCTCTTGCCGGCGCCCGAGGCACCGACGATGGCCACCACGCTGTTATCTTCGACGGCGAGGTCGAGTCCCTTGAGCACGGGCTCGTCGTGACCGTAGCGCTTGATCAGGTTGGATATCTCTAGCATCGGCGGGTCCAGGCAGTCGAGGGTCGACCAGACAGCGACGCCGGCCTTTACGCTAAGGCCGGCGTCGTGCTGGCGGGTAAGCCTTACTCGAGGTTGTCGGGGGTATATTCGACCCCGTTGGCACTCTGGATGGTGCGGATGACCTTCCAGTTATCCTGGTAGTTGATGGGGATGAACTTCTCGACCCCCTCGAACTCTTCGCCCAGTTCGGTGCCGGCGAACTCGAAGCTGAAGAAGGCTTCCTCGATCTTGTCGACCAGGTCGGGATGCAGGTTGTGGGCGTAGGTGTAGGAAGTGGTCGGGAAGCTGTCGGACTCGTAGATGATCTTGACATCTTCCGGATCATAGAGGCCGCGGGCGGCCATGCGATCGACGACTTCCGAGGCCACCGGGGCGGCGTCGTAGTCCTGTGCCACGACCCCCAGCATGGACTGGTCATGGCTGCCCGAGTAGACCACCTCGTAGTCCTCGCCGGGAACGATGCCCTCTTCCGGGAACAGGGCGCGCGGCGCCTGGTTGCCGGAGTTGGAGGTCGGCGAAGTGTGGGCGACCCGCTTGCCCTTGAGGTCGGCCATCTCGTCGATGCCGGAATCGACGTGGGTGTAGAGCTGCAGGGTGTAACCGAAGCGTCCGTCATCCGAGCCCATCAGGGCGAAGGGCACGGCACCGGCCAGGTTGACGGCGAAGGGCGTCGGGCCGGTGGAGAAGCCGGCGATGTGCAGGCGACCGCTGCGCATCGCCTCGACCTGGGCCGAGTTGGACTGCACGGCGAAGAAGCGCACGTCGCGGCCCGTCACTTCTTCGAGGTGGTCGATGAACGGCTGCCAGATGTCAGAATAGATCGCCGGGTCTTCCACCGGCGTATAGGCGAAGATCAGGGTGTCGGGATCGGCCCACTCGGATTCGTCGGCCGGGCGGTCGGCGACCATGTCGCCATTCTCGTCGCAGTAGATGTCAGCCAGGGCGCCACGCTCGCAATCGTCCTGGGCCTGGGCCTGGGTAGCGCCCAGCAGGGCAAGCGGCAACAGCGAGGAGAGGGCCAGCGTGGCGAGCGGGTGCTTTCGAGACCGGGTGGGATGATGGATCATGGCGTGCCTCGTGAGATTATTGTTGTGACGTTCGGATATCGACATCTCGATGAGTGATTCCGAATAACCCTTCTCAATCTAGAGTTCGTGACAAAACCATGTCAAACACTTTCCCCGCCGCATCAGGCCACTGGCACAACCGCTACCTGCTGATGCGCCACGGCCATAGCCTGGCCAACCAGCAGGGGCGAATCATCAGTTCGCCGGAACGTGGCTTGACGGGCTACGGTCTCTCCTCCCGTGGGCGGGAACAGCTCGATGGCCTGCTGGTGGACTGGCGCTGGGCGACACCTGGCCGGATCCTGCATTCGGACTTCCGGCGTACCACCGAGACGGCCGAGCGCATCGCGCACCACTTCGGCCTGCGGCTTGAGGCCGAAGAGCGACTGCGGGAACGTCATTTCGGGAGCCTGGAGGGCGAGGCGGATGAGCGCTATGCCGAGGTCTGGGCGCGGGACGCCCATGATCCGGCGCACCGCCATGCCGGGGTCGAGGCCGTGGCCGAGGTGGCCGCGCGGATGTCGGGACTGATCGCTGAACTTGAGCAGCGTCATGCGGGGGAAACCATCCTGTTGGTCAGTCACGGGGACCCGCTGCAGATCCTGCTCGCCGCCCTGGAAGGCCGGGAGCTCACCCGGCATCGTGAGCGGCCGCCACTCGCGCCGGCCAGCGTCACCGTCCTGTGACCCTGTTCGCGTGAGAGTGACGCCTGACCTCAGGCGGTGCGCCGTGGCGCAGATCGGGCACCGACTTGACGCACCCGGGTGGACTTTTCCATCGGGGAGGTGGATTGGCTTCCCCGGTGATCGAGACGATCGTTCAGGTAGTCGGCAAGTCGGCGAGTCTCGATGGCGTTGAGACGCAGGGCCAGCTTGGTTCGCCGCCACAGGATGTCATCGAGGGCGCGTGCCCACTCCTGCTCGATCAGGTAGTCCACCTCGGCGGCGGTCAGCCCGGCGCCGAACGCCTGGCCCAGGGCGGCCTGGGAGTCCCTGCCCTCCAGGAACGCCCGGCATAGCGAGCCATAGCTGCGGGCGAAGCGCCGTGCCTGGGCGGCGTCCAGGAAGGGGTAGTCCGTGAGCAGCTGGTTCTCGAAGCTGGCCTGGTCACCGATGTCGCCCCCCGGCAGCGGCGTCTCGGCCGTCCAGGGGGCGGCCATCGTCGGCAGGTGGGGTTCAAGCGCGGCCAGGGCGGCCTCGGCAAGCTTGCGGTAGGTGGTGATCTTGCCGCCGAAGACCGACAGCAATGGGGCGCCACGGGTATCAAGGTCGAGGGTGTAGTCCCGCGTCATGGCCGAGGGGTCGGCGGACTCGTCGTCACACAGCGGGCGCACGCCGGAGAAGGTGCGGATCACCGCGTCCCGGGTCAGCCGGGTGCGGAAATGGGCATTGACCACCGAGAGCAGGTAGTCGATCTCCTCCCCGCTGGCCTCGACGCGGGACGGGTCGCCCTCGTAGCGTCGGTCGGTGGTGCCGATCAGGCTGAAGTCCTCCTCATAGGGCAGCACGAAGACGATGCGCCGGTCGGTGTTCTGGAGGATATAGGCGCGTTCATCGTGGTTGAGGCGAGGCACGATCAGGTGGCTGCCCTGGATAAGGCGCACGCCATACCGCGATGGCCGCCTGGCCTGGCGGCGCACCACCTGCTCCACCCAGGGGCCGGCGGCGTTGACCAGTGTCCGGCAGCGGCGGGTCAGGCGTTTACCGGAATCGACTTCCTCGAGTGCCACTACCCACTGGCCATCGACCTCGTGGGCCCCGATGCAGCGAGTGCGGACCCGGATCTCGGCGCCATTGTCGCGGGCCTGGATGGCGTTGAGCACCACCAGGCGGGCGTCATCCACCCAGCAGTCCGAGTACTCGAAGCCGCGGGTGATGCCGGGGGCAAGGCCCTGATGCGCGGTGAGCCTGATACTGCGGGAGCCCGGCAGTTTTTCGCGCTTGCCGAGGTGGTCGTAGAGGAACAGGCCGGCGCGCAGCATCCAGGCCGGACGCAGATGGGGGCGATGGGGCAGGATGAAGCGCAGTGGCCAGATGATGTGGGGGGCCTTGGCGAGCAGCACCTCGCGCTCGCGTAGCGCCTCGCGCACCAGACGGAACTCATGGTGTTCCAGGTAGCGCAGGCCGCCGTGGATCAGCTTGCTGCTGGCCGAGGAGGTGGCGCCGGCGAGGTCCCCCTGCTCGCACAGGCCGACCGACAGGCCGCGCCCGGCGGCATCGTTGGCAATGCCGGTGCCGTTGATGCCGCCGCCGATCACGAAGAGGTCGAGTACCTCGTCCGACTTGTCGCTCATGGAATCTCCCGTCCGGTAGTTGCCCGGACCTCGATGATGTTTGAAATCGAAAATATACGAAAATAAAACGAACATCAAGGCGCGTCGGGGTCCGCCGGGCGTGTTGCCAGTGCGAGAGAAGGAGAGGAGTGTGCTGCCGGGCGCGGCGTCAGGCGATATGCAGCGTCACATCGTGCTGCTTGAGCAGGCGCAGGATGGCCTCGGGCGGCTCGCGGTCGGTGAACAGGGCATCGAGCTGTGCCAGGTTGCCCTGGCGCACCACCGGGTTGCGCTGGAACTTGGAGTGGTCGGTGGCCAGCAAGACCTTGCGGGAATTGCGGATGATGGCCTGGGCGACTCGCACTTCCTGATAGTCGAATTCCAGCAGGGAGCCGTCCTCGTCGATGCCGCTGATGCCGATGATGCCGTAGTCGACCTTGAACTGGTTGATGAAGTCGATGGTCGCCTCACCGATGATGCCGCCGTCTCGGGAGCGCACCTGGCCGCCGGCGATGATCACGTTGAAGTCCTCCTTGTGCTGGAGGATCGCCGCCACGTTGAGGTTGTTGGTGATCACCTCCAGCCCCTGGTGGTCGAGCAGGGCCTCGGCGACCACCTCGTTGCTGGTGCCGATGTTGATGAACAGCGACGAGTGGTCGGGAACGTGCCGGGCGAGCAGGGCGGCGATGCGCTGCTTGGCCTCGAGGTTGAGGGTCTTGCGGGTCGAGTAGGCAGTATTGACGGTGCTCGACTCCAGGCCCGCACCGCCATGGACCCGGCGGATGCGCCCCTCGGCGGAGAGGGTGTTGAGGTCGCGACGGATGGTCTGGGGGGTGACCGTGAAGTGCTCGGTGAGCTGCTCGATGCTGGCATAGCCCTGGCGGCGTACCAGCTCGATGATGGCGTCCTGGCGTTGCTGCTGATTCATGAGATCTCCTTGGCTCCCCGGATTCTACGACATCGTTTCGGCCACTGCAGGCATGGGGCCGAGCATCCTTCTCCATCCAAAGTCGTAGTTTCTCCCGGGGCCGGGCATTTGAGCGGGACGGTCGGCTGGAGTAGTCTGGATGATCATAAACGAACATTAGCGTCTAAAAGCGAAATCAGCACGCCAGTACAACCACAACAGGATGCTTGCCATGGCTTCTTACCTTCTGGCCATCGACCAGGGCACCACCAGCTCCCGCGCCATCCTCTTCGACCGCCAGGGGCGCAGCATCGCCACGGCGCAGCGCGAGTTCCCACAGCACTTTCCGCATGATGGCTGGATCGAGCATGACCCGGAGGACATCTGGGAGACGGTGCTCACCACCTGCCGTGAAGTGCTGGCCGATAGCGGCATCGCGCCCGAGGAGATCGCCGGGGTCGGCATCACCAACCAGCGCGAGACCACCCTGCTGTGGGATCGGGCCACAGGGGAGCCGCTGCACAACGCCATCGTCTGGCAGGACCGCCGCACCGACGAGGCCTGCCGGCGGCTGCGCGAGGCGGGACACCTGGAGGAGGTCCAGGCGCGCACGGGGCTGCTGATCGACCCCTACTTCTCGGCCACCAAGCTCGGCTGGCTGCTCGATGAGGTGCCAGGCGCCAGGGAGCGGGCCGAGCGGGGCGAGTTGGCCTTCGGCACCGTCGACACCTTCCTGATCTGGCGGCTGACCGGCGGCCGGGTGCACGCCACCGATGCCACCAATGCCTCGCGCACCGCCCTGTTCAATATCCATGAGCAGCGCTGGGACGAGGCGCTGCTGGCCCTGTTCGACATTCCGGCGAGCCTGCTGCCGGAGGTCAAGGATTCCAGCGACGACTTCGGCAGGGTCGATGCCCACTGGCTGGGTGGCGAGCTGCCCATCGCCGGGGTGGCCGGCGACCAGCAGGCCGCACTGGTTGGCCAGGCCTGCTTCTCGCCGGGCATGGGCAAGAGCACCTACGGCACCGGCTGCTTCATGATCGTCAACACCGGGGAGACCGCCGAGGTCTCACACAACCGGCTGCTGACCACGGTGGCCTATCGGCTCGACGGCAAGCCGACCTACGCCATGGAGGGCAGCATCTTCGTGGCCGGCGCCACGGTGCAGTGGCTGCGCGACGGCCTGCAGCTGTTTGCCGATGCCGCCGAGACCGAGGCCCTGGCAAGCCAGACGCGCAGCGGCCACAGCGTCTATCTGGTGCCGGCCTTTACCGGCCTCGGGGCGCCGCACTGGGACCCGAAGGCGCGCGGTGCCATCTTCGGCCTGACCCGCGACACCGGCATTGCCGAGATCGTCGCCGCCGGCCTCCAGGCGGTCTGCTACCAGACCCGCGACCTGCAGGTCTGCATGGACGACGACATGTCGGCCTCGCCGGGCATCCTGAGGGTCGACGGTGGCATGGTGGCCAACAACTGGGTGATGCAATTCCTCGCCGACATGCTGGGTGTCCAGGTGGACCGGCCCACGGTGCTGGAGACGACGGCCCTGGGGGCCGCCTACCTGGCCGGCCTGAGGCTTGGCTGGTATCGCGACCTCGACGAGATCGCCGAGCTGTGGCGCTGCGAACGAAGCTTCACGCCGCAGATGGAGGAGGGGGAGCGCGAGCGTCTCTACAGCGGCTGGAAGGAGGCCGTCGAGCGGGTCCGTACCCAGTAGCCCTTGGGGGTAGACCCTGAGGGTTTCTCACGAATGACCTGACAATAACGACAGGTTCGAAGGTGTTTGTGCCCTATGCGAGCACGGTGCCGCGCCCTTGGGGTCTGACCCCGCTGCTGCTTATTACACCAAACCTTTAATATAATCGAGAAATCAACGACATGGGGGTCAGACCCCAAGGGCTACGCCGAGCTCTCGGGCCATCTATTAGGGCTTGCAATTGCGGGGCGGATGGGTACAATACGCATCCGTTGCCACGGCGAAGTGATGCCGCAGCGGTGAGGCAGGACCATAGCTCAGTTGGTTAGAGCGCCACGTTGACATCGTGGAGGTCGGCGGTTCAAATCCGCCTGGTCCTACCAGATTCGCCCGGTGACAACAGCTTCAGGACCATAGCTCAGTTGGTTAGAGCGCCACGTTGACATCGTGGAGGTCGGCGGTTCAAATCCGCCTGGTCCTACCAGATTCCGACTCGCCCCCGCAGCTCCAAGCTGCGGGGGCGTTTCGCTATGTGATGTCACTGCATGCGAGATCGCTGCGCTTGATGAAGGTGGCCACCAGGGCCTCGATGCCCGCCTGGTCGGCCTCGGAGAAGCGCTCCTGCCTCGGGCTGTCCAGGTCGAGGACGCCCCACAGTCGCTCATTCACCACGATGGGCACCACCAGTTCGGCCCGGGAGTCCGCATCGCAGGCGATGTGGTCCGCCACGGCGTGCACGTCATCCACGCGCTGGGTCTCGCGCGTGCGGGCGGCGGCGCCGCAGACGCCCTTCGAGAAGGGGATGGGGTGGCAGGCCGGCTTGCCCTGGAAGGGCCCCAGGCAGAGCAGGTCGGGCTGGTGCTGCAGGTAGAAGCCGGCCCAGTTGAGGTCGGGTAGCTCCTGCATCAGGAAGGCGCAGGTCTGGGCGCTGTTGGTCAGCCAGTCGCGGGTATCGAGCAGGGCCTCGAGCTGGCGGGCCAGCAGGGAGTAGTCCGGTGTCATGGCGGCTCCTTGAACGAAGGAGGCCGGCACAGCGGCCGGCCCCAGATTCGTACATCTTTAAATAGTTAGATAGGGAAACTCACTCACTTCCAGCCGGGCACCGCCTGCGGCCCAAACAGCTCCTCCGCCTTGGCCTCGACCTCCTCGGTCTGGTAGGCCTTGACCAGCTGCTGGATGGCCTCACGCTCCTCGTCGCCACCGCGCACCACGATCAGGTTGACGTAGGGCGACTCCGCGCCTTCCTTGATCAGGGCATCGTCCAGACTCAGCCCGGCCGGCTGGGCGAAGGTGTTGTTGATGAAGGCCATGTCCACGTCGGGCAGCACGCGCGGCAGCTGGGCGGCTTCGATCTCGCGGAACTCGAAGTCGCGTGGGTTCTCGGCGATGTCCAGCGGGGTGGCTTCCAGGAATTCTGGATCATTGAGCTCGATCAGCCCCTCGTTGTGCATCAGGATCAGCGCCCGGCCCTCGTTGGAGGGGTCGTTGGGCAGGGCGATGGTGGCCCCGTCCGGCAGATCCTCGATGCTGTCGTACTTCTCGGAGTAGGCACCGATCGGATAGACGAAGGTGTAGCCGGCGATGGCAAAGTCGTAGCCCCGGTCTTCGACCATGGAGCGCATGTAGGGCTCGTGCTGGTAGGCATTGGCGTCGAGGCTGCCGTCGGCCAGGGCGGCGTTGGGCGTCACGTAGTCGGTAAACTCGATGATCTCGACCTCGAGGCCATACTCGCGCTCGGCGATCTCGGCGGCCACCTGCATGACGTCGGTCTCGGGGCCGGCCACGGTGCCGACCTTGATGGCGTGCTCGTCGGCCAGGGCGGTGCCGGCGCCGAGGGTCAGGGCGGAGGCCGCCAGGGTGCCGATCAGGCTCTTGCGCATGTCGTGATTCTCCTTTCGTACTATTCCCACATGAAAAGCATAATGGGTTAATTTTTAATAGCTAAATACTATATACTGCATTTCTATATTTGGGAAGGCGCTGATTTACGTCGCGAGCGAAGAGAGGCTGGCCGCCGCCGGAGCACAGTTCCCGGAGTGTAGCCTGCTACATGAGGAGACGACCGGGCCGGCGCACCGGCACCGCCGGCGGCCAGCTGTCTTTCTCAAGGGCCCGAGCGCAGCAGTAAATCAGTGTCTTCACTCACTTGTGGTCGCTCTTACGGACCAAATAATCCCCCAGGCTCTGGAAACCCTGGACCATCACCACCAGGATCACCACGGTGATCAGCATGATGGTGGGGTTGAAGCGGTTGTAGCCATAGCGGATGCCCAGGTCGCCCAGGCCGCCGCCACCCACGGCGCCGGCCATGGCCGAGTAGCTGACCAGGGTGACCACCGTCACCGTGAGCGCCGTGAAGATGCCGCCGCGCGCCTCGGGCACCAGCACCTTGGTGATGATCTGCCAGGGTGTTGCGCCCATGGACTGCGCGGCCTCGACCAGGCCCGGGGGGATCTCGTTGAGGGCGCCCTCCACCAGGCGCGCCACGAAGGGAATGGCGGCGATGGTCAGGGGCACGGCGGCGGCATTGGTGCCGATCGACGAGCCGACCAGCATCCGCGTGAAGGGGATGATCGCCACCATCAGAATGATGAAGGGGATCGAGCGGCCGATGTTGGTGATGGCCCCCAGCACCCGGTTGAGCGTCGGCTCGGCCAGTATCTGTCGCGGCCGGGTGACATACAGCAGCACGCCCAGCGGGATACCCACCAGGGCCGAGATCACGCCGGAGACACCCACCATGTAGAGGGTATCCAGGGTGGCCTTGAGGATCAGGTCAATCATCGCGCTGGACATGGCCGAGCACCTCCACCTGCAGGTCGTGGGATTCGAGATAGTCGAGGGCCTCGCGGGTCTTCTCCGCCGGGCCCATCAGTTCGGCGATCATCAGCCCCAGGGTGCGTTCCTGGATGGATTCCACCTTGGCCTGAAGGATGCTGACATCCACGCCACACTCCCGGGCCAGTCGCGAGATCAGCGGGGTGGAGACGGCGTCGCCCGAGAAGGCCAGGCGAACCACCGGATGGCTGTGTGGCCCGGGGGTCTCCTCGAGGCGCTCGATCAGGGCGCGTGGCGGGTCGAGCTTCAGGAAGTCGTTGAGGAAGTCGCGCCCCAGCCGGGTACCCGGCGCGGTGAAGAAGTCGCCCACGTCGGCTTCCTCGACCAGTTCGCCATCGGAGATCAGGCTGACCCGGTGGCAGATCGACTTCACTACCTCCATCTCGTGGGTGATCAGCAGGATGGTCAGGCCGAGCTTGCGGTTGATGTCGCGCAGCAGTTCCAGGATCGATCCGGTGGTATGGGGGTCAAGTGCCGAGGTGGCCTCGTCGCAGAGCAGCACCTTGGGGCGGCTGGCCAGTGCCCGGGCGATGGCCACGCGCTGTTTCTGGCCGCCCGAGAGCTGTGCCGGGTACTGGCGCGCCTTGTCGGCCAGGCCCACCAGCTCCAGCAGCGGCGTGACCCGTTCACGGATCTCGCCGCGCTTCATGCCCATCAGCTCCAGCGGCAGGGCCACGTTGGCGAAGACGGTGCGCGAGGTCAGCAGGTTGAAGTGCTGGAAGATCATGCCGATGCGGTGGCGCGCCTGGTTGAGGGCCGCCCCTGAGAGGGCCGTCAGCTCCTGGCCATCCACGGTGACGGTGCCCGTCGTGGGTCGCTCGAGCAGGTTGACGCAGCGGATCAGGGTGGACTTGCCGGCCCCGGAGAGGCCGATCACGCCATGGATCTGGCCCTGGGGCACATGGAGGTCGGCATGCTTGAGCGCCGTCACGGCCGAGCTGGCGCTGCGCCGCCCCCTGGGGTAGTAGGTCTTGGAAACGTCGTGGAGTCGAATCATCACAGCCGCCGGTGGGGCGCCGGTCGAGAGTCGGGCGGACAGGGCAGTGGGCAGGCACGAAAAAAAGGCCACCCTGGCGGGTGGCCATCAACGCTGGACACACCCTTTTAGCTGCACTTCACGCCGTGGACTGCCTCGGGAGGCGGTCCGCGACGTCGGCGCCCGCAATCCGGGTACAAATCGGCGCCTTCAAAATGTAGCCGCTTATCCTAGGTTTCGAACGAGCGTATGTCAATGAGAATGGGAGATGATGCCGTTAAGAAAGCTTTGTATTGGTGGAATACTCTGCCTCGAGGGATAATAGTGGAATATATTCCTGGTAGATATCCGAGAGCTCGGCGTAGCCCTTGGGGTCTGACCCCCAAGCTCTTGATTGCTCAGCTATATCAAAGGGTTGGCGTACTATGCAGCAGCGGGGTCAGACCCCAAGGGCGCGGCACCGTGCCCGCATGAGGCACAAACCCCTTCGAACCTGTCGATATCATCACCTCATTCGTGGGGAGACCCAGGGTCTTGCCCCTCGCCGCCATGGACGTCGTCCCCGGGGTTTCCTAGACTGGCGCTCTTTCGCCGGCCCGCTTGCGGCCGGCCAGCACGAGGAGCGTTCATGTTCACAGGCATCGTTCAGGGCACCGCCGAGGTGGTGGCCATCCAAGAGGCAGAGGCCTTTCGCACCCATGTGCTGGTACTGCCGGCAGAGCTGCGCGAGGGGCTGGCGCTGGGCGCCTCGGTAGCCCACAACGGGGTCTGTCTCACGGTCACTGCCATCGATGGCGAGAGGGTCAGCTTCGACCTGATGCGCGAGACCCTGCGCGTGACCAATCTTGGTGCGGTGACGGTGGGGGATCGCGTCAATATCGAGCGGGCGGCGCGCTTCGGCGACGAGATCGGTGGCCATGCCATGTCCGGCCATGTGATGGCGCTGGCCGAGCTGGTCGAGCTCGACGAGGCCCCCAACAATCGCCGGCTCTGGTTCGAGGTGCCTCATGCGCTGGGCCGTTTCCTGTTCGACAAGGGCTATATCGGCGTGGACGGCATCAGCCTGACCATCGGCAAGGTGCAGTCGGCCACCGCGGACCACGGCCCGCGCTTCTGCGTCGACCTGATCCCCGAGACCCTGGCCCGCACCATCCTGGTGGATCGGGTTCCGGGGGACGCCGTCAATATCGAGATCGACCCCCAGACCCAGGCCATCGTCGAGACGGTGGAGCGGGTGCTGGAGGCACGAGGAGTGTGACGCCAACGACAGAACCTGACCGTTCCGTCAACTCTGCGTTGGCCGGCCGGGTGGCGTATGGCCCGCAAGTTGCTTAACTAGCTGGGACCGTGCTGCCTGGAGTCGCTCAAAAGTCGTTGCTACCAAGGTGAGGGGCGCCGGGGACGGGGCGGAGAGGAGGTCCTACGCCATGGATGGCGTCGGTAGCGCCCAGGGATGGGTTTACAGCGCCTCCTCGTAGACCCGTCGCCGGAATAGCCCCGAGTGGTAACACCGTCTGGCGACAATCCTTTGTAGGTGCCCGGGCGCCTCGCCACTCGTCGAGGCTTTGGGTACCATAGGCGGCTTTTCTCGCGGGCTTTCTCGCACCTCAGGGCCATCGCAACGTCCACGCGCGCAGGAACGACAACCATGCTGAAACGCCTGATCGACAACCAGTTCAAGCTGGTCGAGCACAAGACCGATGTGAAGACCGAGGTCATCGCCGGGATCACCACCTTCCTGACCATGGCCTACATCATCTTCGTCAACCCGAGCATCCTCTCCGAGGCCGGCATGGACTACGGCGCGGTGTTCGTCGCCACCTGCCTGGCCGCCGCGGTGGGCTGCCTGATCATGGGCCTGTGGGCCAATTACCCCATCGCCCAGGCGCCCGGCATGGGGCTGAACGCCTTCTTCACCTACGGCGTGGTGCTGGGCATGGGCTACACCTGGGAGGCGGCGCTGGGCGCGGTCTTCTTCTCCGGCTTCATCTTCTTCCTGCTTAGCATCTTCAAGATCCGCGAATGGATCATCAACTCGATTCCGCTCTCCCTGCGCCTGGGTATCGCCGCAGGTATCGGCCTCTTCCTGGCGATGATCGCGCTGAAGAATGCCGGCATCGTGGTCGCCAACGACGCTACATATGTGGCCCTGGGGGACCTCTCCGAGCCTGCCGCGCTCTACGCGCTGCTGGGCTTCTTCGTGATCACCGCACTGGCCTACCTCAAGGTCACCGGGGCGGTGATGATCGGTATCCTCGGCGTGACCGTGCTGGCGATGCTCCTCGGTCACAACGAGTTCGGCGGCTTCATGTCCATGCCGCCCTCCATCGCGCCGACCTTCATGGCCCTGGACCTGGTCGGCGCCCTGGACGTGGCGATGCTCAGCGTGATCTTCGCCTTCCTGTTCGTCGACCTGTTCGACACCTCCGGCACCCTGGTCGGCGTGGCCCACAAGGGTGGGCTGCTGGACAAGGACGGCAAGCTGCCGCGCATCGGCCGCGCGATGATGGCCGACAGTGGCGCGTCCATGGCCGGCGCCGTGCTGGGGACCTCCACCACCACCAGCTACATCGAGTCCACCGCCGGCATTGCCTCCGGCGGGCGCACCGGCCTGACCGCCGTGGTGGTGGCGGTGCTGTTCCTGATCAGCCTGTTCTTTGCACCGCTGGCGGGCTCCATCCCGGCCTACGCCACCGCCGGGGCCCTGCTCTATGTGGCGGTGCTGATGGCCGGCAGCCTGGCCCACGCCAACTGGGACGACCCGACCGACGCCGCGCCGGTACTGATCGCTGCCCTGGCCATGCCGCTGACCTTCTCGATCGCCGAGGGCATCGCGCTGGGCTTCATCAGCTACGCCGCGATCAAGACGCTCTCCGGGCGCTTCAAGGACCTGAATCCCGCGGTGATCGTGCTGGCCCTGCTGTTTGCCGGCAAGTTCCTGTTCCTCGACTGAACCATACTCATTGCACTCACTCACCGAGACTCGACTTAATGAGCATCTACGGCGACTACATCAAGTCCGTGATCCGCACGGTCCCCGACTGGCCGCAGGCGGGCGTCAACTTCCGCGACATCACCCCGCTGCTGCAGAACAGCGCGGCCTTCCGCAAGCTGGTCGACAGCTTCGTGCATCGCTACCAGGAGATGGACCTCGACGCCATCGCCGCCATCGATGCTCGCGGCTTCATCATCGGCGCGCCGCTCGCCTACGAGCTGGGCTGCAGCTTCGTGCCGGTGCGCAAGAAGGGCAAGCTGCCGTTCCGCACCATCAGCGAGACCTATACGCTGGAGTACGGCGAGGCCGAGGTGGAACTGCACTCCGACGCCTTCAAGCAGGGCGATCGCATCCTGATCGTCGACGACCTGATCGCCACCGGCGGCACCATGCTGGCCGCGGCCAAGCTGATCACCCGCAGCGGCGGGCGGGTGATCGAGACCGCCACCATCGTCGACCTGCCGGACCTGGGCGGGTCCCAGCGTATCCGTGAGGCGGGCTACGGGGTCTTCGCCGTCTGCGCCTTCACCGAGGACGAGTAAAGCTCATGAGCACCCATCGCTACCACCAGCACTTCACCGTGTCCTGGGACCAGCTGCATCGCGACGTGCGCGAACTTTGCCATCGGCTGATCGAGCGTGACTTCAAGGGCATCATCGCCATCACCCGCGGGGGGCTGATTCCCGCGGCGCTGATCGCCCGCGAGCTCGATGTGCGCCTGATCGATACCGTCTGCATCAAGAGCTACGACCACATGGACCAGGGCGGCCTGGAGGTGATGAAGGGCGTCGACCACGAGGGCGAGGGTTGGCTGCTGGTCGACGATCTGGTCGATACCGGCCGTACCGCCAAGGCCGTGCGCGAGATGCTCCCCAAGGCCCACTTCGTGACCATCTATGCCAAGCCCGAGGGCAAGCCGCTGGTGGACCAGTACCTCACCGAGGTCGCCCAGGACTGCTGGATCCAGTTCCCCTGGGACATGGGCGTGGCCTACGTCGAACCGCTGGTCGACCAGGCGAAGCGCTGAGCCATGAGCACGCCGCTCCCCGACAGCTGGCAGCAGTGGCTGGGCGACGAGTTCCAGGCGCCCTACATGCAGGCGCTGCGTGAGTTCCTGGCCGCCGAGAAGGCCGCCAGGAAGGTGATCTATCCCCACTCGACGGACTGGTTCCGCGCCTTCGATCTGACGCCGCTGGACCGGGTCAAGGTGGTGATCCTCGGGCAGGATCCCTACCACGGGCCGAACCAGGCCCATGGCCTCTGCTTCTCGGTGCGCCCCGGCGTTCGTGTCCCTCCGTCACTGGTCAACATCTACAAGGAGCTGCAGGCGGACGTGGGCTTCAGGCCGGTGGACCACGGCAACCTCGAGCACTGGGCGCGCCAGGGGGTGCTGCTGCTCAACAGCTCGCTGACGGTGGAGCAGGGCAATGCCGGCTCGCACCGCGGCAAGGGCTGGGAGACCTTCACCGACCGCGCCATTGCCACCGTGAGCGAGCATGCCGAACCCTCGGTGTTCCTGCTGTGGGGCAGTCCGGCGCGCAAGAAGAAGGCGCTGGTCGATACCTCGCGCCACCTGGTGCTGGAATCCCCGCATCCCTCGCCGCTCTCCGCCCACCGCGGCTTCTTCGGCAACCATCACTTCTCCCGGGCCAATGCCTTCCTGGTCGAGCAGGGACGTGAGCCCATCGACTGGCAGCTGCCAGAGACGCCCTGAACACGCTGCCGGACAGCAGCATAAGGCGAGGTGCGCCGGGGACAGGTCGCAGAGGGGGTCCTATGCCAGGGATGGCATCGGTAGCGTACAGGGAGGTATTCACAGCGCCCCCTCGCAGACCTGGCGCCGGACAAGCACCGTGCTTAACGTCGACGCGGGATGAAGTTAGAATGGCTAACAATTTGTCGTTGCTGTCCATCCGACGATAGTCGCCACGTATTTACCGCCGTCCAAGAGGTCCCCCCATGAGCGTCCACGCCATCCAGCATCCCCTGGTCCAGCACAAGCTCGGCCTGATGCGCGAAGCCGGCATCAGCACCAAGAGCTTCCGCGAACTGGCCGGCGAGCTGGCCAAGCTGCTCACCTATGAGGCGACCAGCGACCTGGAACTCCAGGAGCAGGAAATCGACGGCTGGAACGGCGAGAAGATCCCGGTGCAGCTCCTCAAGGGCAAGAAGGTCACCATCGTGCCGATCCTGCGGGCGGGGCTGGGCATGCTCGACGGCGTCACCGACCTGATTCCCAGTGCCAGGGTCAGCGTGGTGGGGCTCTACCGTGATGAGGAGACGCTCGAGCCGGTACCGTACTTCGCCAAGTTCGCCAATGACCTGGACGAGCGCATGGCCATCGTCATCGATCCCATGCTGGCCACCGGAGGCACCATGGTCGCGACCCTGGACATGCTGCGCGAGCGCGGCTGCAAGCTCATGAAGGTCATCGTGCTGGTGGCCGCCCCCGAGGGCATCAAGCGGGTCCAGGACGCCTATCCGGACATCGAGCTCTACACCGCGGCGGTGGATGACCATCTCGACGAGAACGGCTATATCGTCCCGGGTCTGGGCGACGCGGGCGACAAGATCTTCGGTACCCGCTGAACGGCACGACTTCTTTAGGTTCTTCGCACCTTGGCGTGATGTCGTTCGACAGAAAAGGATGCCGTTTGTAGGCGCACCTGTGGGAGCGATCTTTAGATCGCGAAAGAAGGCCGGAGGCCTTTCCGGCAATAGGCAGTCAGTCCAGGGCGCCTGTCGGCGCCATTCGTCGAGGCGTCGAACCGGCAATGAATTGCGCTCCCACAAGGGTACTTCGCTTCGTTCACGCTAAAATGCGATGATCCTTTTTTTACGCCGAGTCCCTTCCTGACGCCAGCCTCCGCGACCTGTCCCCTGTCGCGAAGGCTGGCGTTGCCTCTTCCCGTCGTTATCCCTGATCGTCTCAAGATGTTGTGGCATGTTCGTTTTCGATCACAGGGTGACGCTCCTTCCCGAGCCGATATTTCCCCCCCTCCCGCGCTCATTCGTTAGACAAAAGTTCAATCGATATAAAAATACAGGTAAATCCAGTAGGTTGCATCATTGATGAGAGGATCCTTGTGCCGGTTCTCGATATTTTCGATTGCCGACATTTGTGTTTGAAAGCGAATCTCGACTAGGTTGTGTTCAGCAGTCTCCGAACCCATCACATAACAACGAACCGTCGAGATCTGTATGTCCTTGATCCTAGATAACATCGATCACGTGGTCGGTGGCGCCACTCACATCTCGGGCGTGAACCTGGAGCTCCAGCCGGGCTCCTTCAATGTCCTGCTGGGACGGACCCTGGCCGGCAAGACCACCCTCATGCGGCTGATGGCGGGGCTCGATACCCCGACCCGCGGGCGAATCCTGATGAACGGGGAGGACGTGACCGGGCGCTCGGTGCGCAAGCGCAACGTCTCCATGGTCTACCAGCAGTTCATCAACTATCCGGCCCTTTCCGTCTATGACAACATCGCCTCGCCCCTCAAGCTGGCCAAGGTCGCGCGCGCCGAGGTCGACCGGCGGGTGCGTGAGGTCGCCGAGATGCTGCATATCGAGCACCTGCTCGATCGTCTGCCGCTGGAGCTTTCCGGCGGTCAGCAGCAGCGCACCGCCATGGGGCGCGCGCTGGTGAAGGATGCCGATGTCGTGCTCTTCGACGAGCCGCTGGTCAACCTCGACTACAAGCTCCGCGAGGAATTCCGCGACGAGCTGCGCTCGGTGTTCAGCGAGCGCAACTGCATCGCCGTCTATGCCACCACCGAACCCGCCGAGGCCCTGGCGCTGGGCGGCAACACCGCCGTGCTCCATGAAGGGCGCCTGCTGCAGTACGGCCGGACGGAAGACGTCTACCACCGTCCGCGCGACATCCTGACCGCGGAGATGTTCTCCGAACCGCCGATCAACATCGTCGAGGGAATCATCTCCGGGTCCGAGGTGACTTTCGACAAGACGCTGCATTTTCCCATCAACGACGACCTGCGCAGCCTGGCGCCGGGCGAGTACCGCTTCGGCGTGCGTGCCTCGCACATCTCGCTCTCGCCCCGGGCCAAGGATGATATCGAGGTGAAGATGACCGTCGACCTGGCGGAGATCAGCGGCTCCGAGACCTTCCTTCATGTGCACAACGCGCTCTTCCACATGACGGTGCACCTCGAGGGTGTCCACGAGTTCCGTGTCGATGCGCCGGTGACGCTCTACTTCCCGACCCACAAGGTCTATGCCTTCGACCGCCAGGGCGCGGTGGTGCATATCCCGACGCACCTGGGGGGGCTCTGAGATGGCAGAGATCACCCTGAAAGCCCTGGCCCATACCTATCTGCCCGACCCCCGGTCGCCCGAGGACTATGCCATCCGCGAGATGGACCACGTCTGGCACCAGGGGGGAGCCTATGCGCTGCTCGGGCCCTCGGGCTGCGGCAAGTCGACCCTGCTCAACATCATCTCCGGCCTGCTGGAACCCTCCAGCGGCGAGGTGCTCTTCGACGGCGAGGTGGTCAATGCCCTGCCCCCCGAGGCGCGCAACATCGCCCAGGTTTTCCAGTTCCCCGTCATCTACGACACCATGACGGTCTACGACAACCTGGCCTTTCCGCTGCGCAACGTGAAGACCCCCGAGGCCCGGGTCCATGAGCGCGTCATGGAAGTCGCCGAGGTGCTGGAGCTCACCGCCCAGCTCAAGCGCAAGGCCAAGAACCTCACCGCCGACGAGAAGCAGAAGGTCTCCATGGGCCGGGGGCTGGTGCGCGAGGACGTCTCGGCGATCCTCTTCGACGAGCCGCTCACCGTCATCGACCCCCAGCTCAAGTGGAAGCTGCGCCGCAAGCTCAAGGAGATCCACCAGCGCTTCGAGATCACCATGGTCTACGTGACCCACGACCAGCTCGAGGCCTCCACCTTCGCTGACAAGATCGCCGTGATGTACGAGGGCCAGGTGGTGCAGTTCGGCACGCCCAGGGAACTCTTCGAGAGGCCCAATCACACCTTCGTCGGCTACTTCATCGGCAGCCCGGGCATGAACTTCCTGGAGGTGACGTCCCGTGACGGGCGCGTGATGGCCGGTGATATCGAGCTGGCGGTCGGGCAGGGCGTCCATGACGCCGTGGCCGGTGCCCGCTCGACTCACATCAAGCTGGGTATCCGTCCCGAGTTCATCGAGGTGCACGACGCGCCGGTCGAGGGCGGCATGGAGGCCCGGGTGGATCATGCCCAGGACCTGGGGACCTACTCGATCGTCTACCTGACGCTGGGCAGCATTGCCCTCAAGGCGCGCATCGAGGAGGACCAGGTGACGCCAACCGGCAAGGCATGGCTGCGCTTCCCCGATGAGCGACTCGGCCTTTACGTCGACGAATACCGCGTGGAGATCGACCATGAATAAGGTCTACAACAACCGGGCATGGTGGCTGATCCTGCCCATGCTGCTGCTGGTGGCCTTCTCGGCCGTCATCCCGCTGATGACCGTGGTGAACTACTCGGTCCAGGATGTCTTCGATGCCAATACACGCTTCTTCACGGGCACCGAGTGGTTCAAGGTGATGCTCAACGACCCGGCCCTTCAGGCGGCCGTGCTGAGACAGTTCGCCTTCTCGCTGACCGTGCTGGCCATCGAGGTGCCGCTGGGGATCGGCATCGCCCTGATCATGCCCAAGAAGGGCTGGCAGGCCTCGGCGGTGCTGATACTCGTCACCATGCCGCTGCTGATTCCCTGGAACGTGGTGGGCAGCATCTGGCAGATCTTCACCCGGGGCGATATCGGCCTGATGGGCTGGAGCCTGCGTGAGCTCGGCTATGGCTACAACATCACGTCGAGCCCGGTGGATGCCTGGGCGACCATTATCCTGATGGATGTCTGGCACTGGACACCGCTGATCGCCTTGCTGTGCTTCAGCGGCCTGCGCTCGATCCCCGATGCCTACTACCAGGCGGCGCGTATCGACCGTGCCTCGAAGTGGGCCGTGTTCCGCTATATCCAGCTGCCCAAGCTCACCAACGTGCTGGTGATCGGGGTGCTGTTGCGCTTCATGCACTCCTTCATGATCTACGCCGAGCCCTTCGTGCTTACCGGCGGGGGCCCCGGCAGCTCCACCACCTTCCTCAGCCAGTCGCTGACGACCATGGCTATCGGCCAGCAGGACCTGGGGCCATCGGCGGCCTTCTCGCTGATCTACTTCCTGATCATCCTGCTGGTCACCTGGGTGTTCTACACCGCGATCATGAACATGCAGAAAGACGACAACAACCAGGAGGCATGACATGAGTGATGCATTGCCCACCACCCCCGAGGCCGTTCGCCAGCGCGCTGCGGCCGCCGACAACCGGCGTCGTCGCAAGGCGCGCCCGGCCTCCCGCCAGTGGCGTCGCCGGGGGCTCATGACCGCCTATATCGTCTTCGTGCTGTTGCCGATCTACTGGCTGCTCAACATGTCCTTCCAGTCCAACACCGAGATCCTCGGCGGACTGACCCTGTGGCCCGAGGCGTTCACCTTCGAGCACTATGCCAAGATCCTCACCGAGTCCAGCTGGTACATGGGCTACGTGAACTCGATCACCTACGTGCTGATGAACATGCTGATCAGCATCGCGGTGGCGCTGCCGGCCGCCTATGCCTTCAGCCGCTACAAGTTCATCGGCGACAAGCACCTGTTCTTCTGGCTGCTGACCAATCTGATGGCGCCGCCGGCCGTCTTCCTGCTGCCCTATTTCCAGCTCTACTACACCGTCGGGTTGTTCGACACCCATGTCGCGGTGGCGCTGGCCCACTGCCTGTTCAATATCCCGCTGGCGGTGTGGATCCTCGAGGGCTTCATGAGCGGGGTACCCAAGGAGATCGACGAGACGGCCTTCATCGATGGCTACAGCTTCCCGAAGTTCTTCGTGAAGATCTTCATCCCCATGATCAGCTCGGGGATCGGCGTGACCCTGTTCTTCCTGTTCATGTTCTCCTGGGTCGAGCTGCTGCTGGCCAGCACCCTGACCTCCACCGGCGCCCAGCCCATCGCCTCGGTGATGACCCAGACCAAGGGCGCCTCGGGGATCGACTGGGGGGCATTGGCCGCCGCCGGCACCTTGACGATATTGCCGGGCATCGTGGTGGTCTATTTCGTTCGCAACCACATCGCCAAGGGCTTTGCCCTGGGCCGGACCTGAGGAGGACGCGACATGGAATGGATGGTCTGGACCACCCCCACCACGATCTTCTTCGCGGTCATCGCCGCCATGCTGGCCGGCATGACGGCCTGGGAGGTCATCTCGCCGACGGTCGAGCGCAAGGGCTTCCTGCCCATCTCGACCACCCGCGGCGATAGGCTCTTCATCGGGCTGCTCTGCGCGGCCTATATCCACCTTGTGGTGGTGGGCTTCACCCCGCTCAGCATCTGGCTGGCTCTGGGGGCATCGGTGCTCTGGCTACTGATCCTGATGCGCTGGGGCTGACAGAAACGCATGGAGCCGAATGTCCAGGGACGGACGACGACAACCAAAGAGGTCAATATGAAAGCGACAACAATGCGACTCTCTCTACTGGCGGCCGGTGTCATGCTGGCAAGTCCAGCCCTGCACGCCGACGATCATGATGCGCGCGCCATCGCCGAACGCCTGGTCGATGAACACTTCCAGAACTCGACGCTCTCCCGTGAGGAGCAGATCGAGGAACTGATGTGGTTCGCCAAGGCGGCCGAGCCCTTCCGCGACATGGAGATCAACACCGTCGCCGAGGGCCTGACCACGCATATCTACGAGCGGGACGTGCTGGCCGAGGCGTTCTCTGAGCTGACCGGCATCGAGGTGACCCACAACATCATCGGCGAGGGTGATGTGGTCAACAACATGCAGACCCAGATGCAGTCGGGTCGCAACATCTACGATGGCTACGTCAACGACTCCGACGCCATCGGCACCCATATCCGTTACGGCACCACCGTCAACATCTCCAATGCCATGGAGAACGAGTGGGCCGACTACACCCTGCCCACCCTGGATCTCGATGACTTCATCGGCCTGCAGTATGGCACCGGCCCGGATGGCAGCATCTACCAGCTACCCACCCAGCAGTTCGCCAACCTCTACTGGTTCCGCTACGACTGGTTCCAGCGCGAGGACCTCCAGGAGCAGTTCCGCGACATCTACGGCTATGACCTGGGCGTGCCGACCAACTGGACCGCCTACGAGGACATCGCCGAGTTCTTCACCGAGCACGTCGGCGAGATCGACGGTACCCAGGTCTATGGCCACATGGACTACGGCCGTCGCGACCCGTCGCTGGGCTGGCGCTTCCATGACTCCTGGCTCTCCATGGCCGGCATGGGCAGTCCCGGTGTGCCCTTCGGCAATCCGGTGGATGACTGGGGCATTCGCGTCAACGAACAGAGCGAACCGGTCGGCGCCAGCGTCTCTCGCGGCGGCGCCACCAACTCGCCGGCCTCGGTGTTCGCCGTGACCAAGATGGTGGACTGGCTCGAGAAGTACGCCCCGCCCGAGGCCAGCGGCATGACCTTCGGCGAGGCCGGCCCGGTTCCTGCCCAGGGCCAGATCGCCCAGCAGATGTTCTGGTACACCGCCTTCACCGCGGACATGACCGCCCCTGATCTGCCGGTCACCGACGAGGAGGGCAATCCCAAGTGGCGCATGGCGCCGTCGCCCACCGGGCCGTACTGGGAGGAGGGCATGAAGGTCGGCTATCAGGATGTGGGGTCCTGGACCTTCTTCGATTCCACCCCGGAGGATCGCCGCACCGCCGCCTGGCTGTTCGCCCAGTTCACCGTCTCCAAGACGGTATCGCTGGAGAAGCTCATGGAGGGCCTCACGCCGATCCGCGAGTCGGATGTCTTCTCCGACCAGATGAGCGAGATGGCGCCCAAGCTCGGCGGCCTGGTGGAGTTCTACCGCAGCCCCAACGAGTCCAACTGGACGCCGTCCTCCACCAACGTGCCGGACTATCCGCGCATGGCGCCGCTGTGGTGGCAGAACCTGGCACCGGCCGTCAGCGGCGATATTTCGCCGAAGGAAGCGCTGGACAACCTCGCCGGGGATCTCGACAGCATCATGGCGCGCCTGGCGCGGGCCAAGGTCTTCACGACCTATGCCCCCAACCTCAACGAGGAGCGTGACCCCCAGTACTGGCTCGACCAGGAAGGTTCGCCCAAGGCGAAGCTGGATGACGAGATGCCGCAGGGCACCACCGTGCCCTACGACGAGATGATGGAGGCATGGATGGCTGCCGGTTCTCGCGAGTGATGAGTTGGCGGGTCGCATGACCCGCCCGACCTTGCCCCGGGCGCTCCCGGGGCCGTTCAAGATCGTGTAACCGGTTGCCTGAACGGGATGGCCCCGCTCGGTGCATACCGAGCGGGGCCTGTTGCTTTGAAGAAGGGCCAGACATGCAACTCAGAGAGAACAATATCCGCAAGCTCCCTGGCCAGACCTTCGATGCGCTGGTCATCGGGGGCGGCATCAATGGGGCCTCGGCGGCGGCGGCGCTGAGCGGAAAGGGGGCCAGGGTCGCGCTGATCGATCGCGGTGATTTCGCCGGCAGCACCAGCATGCACTCCTCCAACCTGGTGTGGGGGGGTATCAAGTACATGGAGAGCGGCGACTTCAAGCTGGTGCGCAAGCTGTGCAAGAGCCGCAACCACCTGATCAGAAGCTACCCCTCCACGGTCCAGGAGATCCGCTTCCTGACCACCATCAACAAGGGCTTTCGCCATCATCCGCTCTATCCCTGGGCCGGTACCTGGCTCTATTGGCTGATGGGCAGTGCCTTCACGCGCATGCCGAACTATCTGCGACCCGAGGGGATCAAGGCGCGGGAGCCGATCATCAATACCCGCAATGCTCAGGGAGGCTTCGAATATTCCGATGCCTACCTGCACGACAACGATGCGCGTTTCGTCTTCAATTTCGTGCGTGGCGCGCTGGATTTCGGCACCGTGGCGGCCAACTACGTCGAGTCGCTGGGGGCGCGTCGCGAGGGCGACCTCTGGGTCACCAGGGTCCGGGACCGTACCGATGACAGTACCTTCGAGATTCGCTCCAGGGTGCTCATCAATGCGGCGGGCCCCTGGGTCGACCAGCACAACAGCCTCTCGGGGCAGCAGACCGTCCACCATCACGTCTTCTCCAAGGGCATCCATCTGATCGTGCCGCGGCTGACCGACAGCAAGCGCGTTCTGGCCTTCTTCGCCGACGATGGTCGACTCTTCTTCGTCATCCCCATGGGGCCGCGCACCTGTATCGGCACCACCGATACCCGGGTCGAGAAGCCGGAGGTCGGCGCCACAGAAGACGATATCCGCTTCGTGCTCGACAACATCAACACGCGACTCGAACTCGCGACGCCGCTGGGCAAGGAGGACATCATCGCCACGCGCTGCGGCGTGCGTCCCCTGGCGGTCAAGCCCAGCGGTAGCGGCGATCGGGATTTCCTCAACCTGTCGCGCAAGCATGCCATCGATATCGACAGCGAGCGGCGTCACCTGAGCATCTTCGGTGGCAAGCTGACCGACTGTCTCAATGTCGGCGAGGAGGTGGTGGAGGAGGTGCGCCGGCTCGGCATCGAGATCCCGTATCCGGCGTTTCGCTGGTACGGCGAGCCCGATGCCTCGGTTCGCGAGGCCTTCATGCACCAGGCGCGGCTGATGGACCTGGATGCCATGACCAGCGCCGAGGCCTCCGAGCCGCTCAGCACCCGACTCTGGCGCCGCTATGGCGCCCAGGCGCTGGAGATGCTCGAGGACATCCGCCAGGACCCGCGCCAGGGCGAGGTGCTCATCGAGGGCACCGAATACCTGCGCTGCGAACTGAAACTGGCCAGGCGCCGCGAGATGGTGACCAAGCTCGAGGACTTCCTGAGGCGCCGCGCCAAGGTCTCGCTGGTGGTGCCCGAGGAGAGCATCCGCCACTCGCCAGGACTGCGCGAAGCCTGCGAGATCCTCTTCGACGACCAGGCCGAGGCACGCCTGCAGGAGTACCTGGAGGCAGAGGAGGGTTGAAAGAAGGGAGCGGTGTGCGGTAGCCCGGGGCAGCCAGGCTGGTAGAATGCCGCGCGACCCGTTCCCCTCGACCTTCTCGGAGCCCTTGACCATGACCGACACGACGGCGGCCGCCATGCCAACCGACACCCCGTTGCGCACCCTGCTCACCGGGGCGCAGATGCTCTTCGTGGCCTTCGGCGCCCTGGTGCTGGTGCCGCTGCTCACCGGGCTGGATCCCAATGTGGCGCTGTTCACGGCGGGCATCGGCACCCTGATCTTCCATGGCGTGACCCGGGTCAGCGTGCCGGTCTTCCTGGCCTCGTCGTTTGCCTTCATCGCGCCCATCCAGGGGTCGGTCGCGAACTACGGCATTCCCGCCACCCTGGGAGGGCTGATGGCCGCCGGCCTGGTCTATGTGGTGATCTCCCAGTTCGTGCGCCTCAAGGGCACCGCCTGGCTGCATCGGCTGCTGCCCCCGGTGGTGGTGGGGCCGGTGATCATGGTGATCGGCCTGGCCCTGGCCCCGGTGGCCGTGGACATGGCCACCGGCGAGACCAGCGAGAACATCGGCTATGGCGCGGCGATCTTCCTCTCCATGGCCAGCCTGCTGGTTACCCTGGTGCTGGCGGTGTTCGGCCGCGGCCTGATCCGCCTGATCCCGATCATGGGCGGTATCGTCACGGGCTACGTGCTGGCGCTGCTGATGGGCGTGGTGGACTTCACCCCGGTGCAGGAATCCGCCTGGCTGTCGCTGCCGTCGTTCACCGCGCCGAGTTTTCACTGGGCGGCGATCCTCTTCATGATCCCGGTCGCCATCGCCCCGGCGGTGGAGCATATCGGTGACATGGTCGCCATCGGCTCGGTGACGCGCAGGAACTACCTGGAGAAGCCCGGCCTGCATCGCACCCTGCTGGGCGACGGCCTGGCCACCACCGCAGCGGCGCTGTTCGGCGGGCCGCCCAACACCACCTACTCCGAGGTCACCGGTGCCGTGACCCTGACCCGTGCCTTCAACCCCCGGATCATGGTGGTCGCCGCCTGCATCGCCATCGTCCTGGCCTTCGTCGGCAAGCTCGGTGCGCTGCTGCAGACCATCCCCGGTCCGGTGATGGGCGGCATCATGACCCTGCTCTTCGGTTCCATCGCCGTGGTCGGCATGAACACCCTGGTGCGGGCTGGCAAGCCGCTCACCGCGCCGCGCAACCTGGTGGTGGTCTCCCTGGTGCTGGTCTTCGGCATCGGTGGCATGCAGTTCGGCAATGGCCAGTTCACCCTGCAGGGGGTCAGCCTCGCCGCCCTGGTCGGCATCATCCTCAACTGGGTACTGCCCCGCGCCGAGGAGGAGTGATCTCGCTCAGGCGTGATGCATCTCCTGGCCCGCGTCGGAGAAGGTCGGCGGGGTGCTGGCGCTGACGATCACGCACTCCTCGTCGCCGGGGTTGCGGAAGCGGTGGGGCAGGCGGGAGTCGAAGTAGTAGGCGTCGCCGGCACTCAGCACTCCCACCTCGCCGTTCACGGTGATCTCGATCTGCCCCGAGATCACCACGCCGCCTTCCTCGCCGTCGTGTTCCAGCATCTCCTCGCCGCTGTCGGCCCCGGGCGGGTAGTGTTCGTGGATGATCGACATGCGCCGGTCGGGGCGCCGGGCAGCCACCAGCCGCCAGGAAAGCTTGCCATCGCCGATATCGGTCAGTTCGCCCCGGCGATAGAAGGACTGCGGCTGGCTGGGTTCGTCCCCGGCGAAGAAGGCGCTGATCGACACTGGCAGGGCGTCGAGTATCTTCTTCAGCGAACTCACCGAGGGGCTGACGTTGTTCTGCTCGACCAGCGAGATCGTGCTGTTGGTGACCCCGGCCCGCTTGGCCAGTTCGCGCTGTGACAGCCCACGTGAGAGCCGCAGCTGCTTGAGTCGGGCGCCTACATCGAATGCCTCTTCCATGGATCGGTCCTTACCGCGGTTGTTGCCGCATTCGTGGAATATTTTCAACATAGTGTACCTCCTTGGAGACACGGGTATAAGCCACGGCTTGACCGGTGTCAGGGCAGGGCGCCAGCGTGGAGGGCCGGCATGGCACCCGCCGCCGGGCTGAGGCATCATGACTCATAACATGACCGATTCGTCAGGAGCGCCATTGGATGATCACCCGAGACGACTTTACCGGCTTGATCCTGGCCGGCGGCCAGGGGCGCCGGATGGGCGGTCGCGACAAGGGGCTTGAACCCTTCGCCGGGCGACCGCTGGTGGCGCATGTTCGCGAACGCCTGGCGGGGCGCGTTGCCGAGGTGCTGATCAACGCCAATCGCAATGCCGAGGCCTATGGGCCGCTGGCCGATCGCGTGATCCAGGATGCCGAAGGCGGCTTCCAGGGCCCGCTGATGGGCATCTACAGCGGCCTGCGTGCCGCAACCACGCCCTGGCTGCTGGTGGTGCCCTGCGACAGCCCTGCGTTGCCCCGGGATTTGGTGGACCGGATGGTGGCCGCTGTTTGCAGGAGCGAAGGCGAGTACGATATCGCCGTGGCCTTCGACGGTGAGCGGCTGCATCCGGTGGTGGCGCTGATTCGTACCGCCCTGGTTGATGACCTGGCGGCGGCGCTGGCCGACGGCGAGCGCAAGATCGACCGCTGGTATGCCCGCCACGCCTGGTGTCGGGTGGACGTCAGCGACTGCCCGGACGCCTTCGCCAACCTCAATACCGATGACGAGAAGCAGCGGCTTGAGCGCGCCCTGGGCAATGCCGTACCGCCGCGCCTCCCCTTCGACGACGACCTGCCACTGCTTGGCATCGCCGCCTGGAGCGGTACCGGCAAGACCACCCTGCTGGAGCAGCTGCTGCCGCGCCTCGGCGAACGGGGCCTGCGCGTGGCGGTGATCAAGCATGCCCACCACGCCTTCGATGTCGACCAGCCCGGCAAGGATAGCCACCGCCTGCGCCAGGCCGGTGCCTCGCCGATGCTGGTGGCGTCCCGCGCCCGGGTGGCGCTGATGATGGAGACCCCCGGGCGCGAGGAGGCCGACCTGGCCGAACTCATCGAGATGGTGCGCCCCCAGCATCCCGACCTGGTGCTGGTGGAGGGCTTCAAGGCCTGGCCGTTGCCCAAGCTTGAGCTCTATCGTCCCGAGGTGGGCAAGTCGCTGCGCGTCGCCGAGGACCCCTGGGTGCGCGCCGTGGCCAGTGACGCGGCGCTGGCGCTGCCCGAGGGCGTCGAGGCGCTGGACCTCAATGACCTCGAGGCCCTCACCGACTGGATCGCCGCCTGGCCCGCCCGCTGGCCGGCCAGTCAATGGCCCCGCGAGCGCCAGTGTGAGGAGTCCGCGCCATGACGCTCTCCTGCTTCGATCTCGGTGAGCGCATGCTCCCGGTGGCGGAGGCTCGCGCACGCCTGGCCGGCCTCGTCGAGGCGCCGCTGCCTGCCGAACGGGTGGCCCTGGCCGAACTCCACGGCCGGGTGCTGGCCGAGGACGCGGTCTCGCCCATCGATGTGCCCCAGAACACCAACGCCGCCATGGACGGCATCGCCCTGGCCTGGCCTTCGCATGCTGAGCCACCTGGCGAGTGGCGAGTGGTCGGCGAGGTGCTGGCCGGACGTCGCTTCGAGGCGTCGCTGGGCGCCGGGGAGTGCGTGCGCATCACCACCGGGGCGCCTCTGCCGCCGGGGGCCGATACCGTGATCATGCTCGAGCAGCTCGAGACGCGCGGCGAGGCGGTCGTGGTTTTCCAACCCGAACGCGTCAGGCCAGGCCAGCACGTGCGTCAGGCCGGCGAGGACATTTGCCGGGGCCAGACGGCGCTGCGCGCCGGTACCCGGCTGGGTTCGGCCGAGCTCGGCCTGCTGGCCTCCCTGGGCCTGGCCGAGGCGGGCGTGCATCGTCGCCCGCGGGTAGCGATCTTCTCCACCGGTGACGAGGTCACCGCCCCCGGCGAGCCGCTGCCGTCGGCCGGCATCTTCGATGCCAACCGCTATACCCTGGCCGGCCTGCTGGCCGAGCAGGGTGCTGAGCTGATCGATCTGGGCATCTTGCCCGACGACCGGGAGGCCATGATCGCCGCCCTGGGCGATGCCGCCGGGCGGGCCGACATGGTGATCACCAGCGGCGGCGTGTCGGTGGGCCACGCCGATTTCACCCGTGCGGCGCTGGAGGCGGTCGGCCGCCTGGCCTTCTGGCGCATCGCCATCCGCCCCGGGCGCCCCCTGGCATGTGGCCTGCTGGGCGAGCGCGGCGTGCCCTTCCTGGGGCTGCCCGGCAACCCGGTGGCGGTGATGGTGACATTCCTGCAGTTCGTGGTGCCGCTGCTGTCCAAGTTGCAGGGCAGGCCGGTGCACGACCCCGAGCGGCTGGTCGCCATCGCCGACGAGGCCTTGAAGAGCCGCCTCGGGCGTACCGACTACCTGCGCGGCCGCTACCACGCCGACGCCGATGGCCGCCTGCACGTGTGCAGCACCGGCGCCCAGGGCTCCGGCATCCTTTCCTCGATGGTGGCGGCCAACTGCCTGATCGAGCTCACCGACGACTGCGAGGGGGTGACCCCTGGCGAGACGGTGCGCATCCAACCCCTTCATCGACTGCCATGAGACGCTGACCCCCATGCCTCAGACCAACCCGTCCCTGACCCATCTCAACACGCGCGGCGAGGCCCATATGGTCGACGTCGCCGACAAGCCCGAAAGCTCCCGCGAGGCCAGCGCCTCGGGCCTGATTCGCATGCAGCCCGAGACCCTGGCGCTACTCTCCGAGGGTGGCCTGCCCAAGGGCGACGTGCTCGCCACGGCGCGCATCGCCGGCATCCAGGCCGCCAAGCGCACCCACGAGCTGATCCCGCTCTGCCATGCCCTGGCCCTCTCGAAGGTCGCCATCGACTTCGAGCTCGACGAACCCGAGTCCTGCGTGTATGTCACCGCCACCTGCCGCCTCAACGGGCGAACCGGGGTGGAGATGGAAGCCCTGACCGCGGTCTCGGTGGCCTGCCTGACCCTCTATGACATGTGCAAGGCCGTGGACAAGGGCATGGAGATCGGCGCCATCCACCTCGATACCAAGACCGGCGGCAAGTCCGGCGACTATCGGCGCGAGCAAGCCCATGGGGAGCGGGCAGTGGCCCCTTCCAGCATCGAGTCCGCCCCGTCGCCGATCGTCACCGGCGAGGGGGCCTCAGGCGAGGTCTCGGTGGGGCAGCGCTGCGACATCGCTGCTCCCTGCATCCGCGTCAAGTGCCTGGCCGAGCTGCGCGAGCGTCTCGGAGTCGGCGACGTCTCGGTCCCCGTCGATCGCCTGCCGAGCTCCGACGTGGCCGGCCTCAAGACGGCCCTCAAGGCGATGGATCCGCGCTTCGAGGGGCTCGACCAGGGGCGGGTGCTGTGTGCCGTCAATCAGGTGATGGCCGGCGATGCCACCCCGCTGACCGACAACGACGAGGTCGCCTTCTTTCCCCCGGTGACCGGAGGCTAGCGATGATCCGCGTGCAGCAAAGCGTCTTCGATGCCGGCGTCGAGCAGCGCGCCCTGCTCGAAGGACGCAGCGATATCGGGGCGGTGGTGAGCTTCACCGGCCTGGTGCGTGACTTCAACGAGCGTCCCGAGGTCCAGGCGCTGACCCTGGAGCACTACCCCGGCATGACCGAAGCGGCCCTCGGCGAGATCGTCGAGCAGGCGGAGTCCCGCTGGACACTGCAGGGCGTGACCGTGATCCACCGGATTGGACGCCTCACCCCTGCAGACCCTATCGTGTTGGTAGTGGTCGCCAGCGCCCATAGACGCGCCGCCTTCGAGGCCTGCGACTTCATCATGGATTACCTCAAGACCCGCGCCCCTTTCTGGAAGAAGGAGCACACCGCCAGCGGGGACTACTGGGTTTCGGAGCGCGACGGGGACCATCATGATGCCCGTCGCTGGGAGAAGACTTCATGACCGATGAGCTGATCGACGACTTCGGCAGGCGAGTGCGCTATGTGCGCATCTCGGTCACCGATCGCTGCGATTTCCGCTGCGTCTACTGCATGAGCGAGGAGATGACCTTCCTGCCGCGTGCCCAGGTGCTGACCCTGGAGGAGCTGGCGATGGTCGCCCGCGCCTTCACCGAGATGGGCGTGGAGAAGGTCCGCCTGACCGGGGGCGAACCCCTGGTGCGGCGCGATATCGATCGCCTCGTCGCGGATATCGGGGCGCTGCCGGGGCTCAGGGATTTCGCCATGACCACCAATGGCGCGAGCCTGCCCAAGTTCGCCTCTCGCCTGCGCGAGGGGGGACTCAAGCGTCTCAATATCAGCCTCGACTCCCTGGATCCCGAGCGCTTCCGTCGCCTCACCCGCACCGGCGACCTGCACAAGGTCATCGACGGCATTCGTGCCGCGCGCGATGCGGGGTTCGAGCGCATCAAGCTCAACGCCGTGATCCTCAAGGGACGCAACGATGACGAGGTGCTGGATCTCGTCGACTTCGCGCGTGACGAGGGCCTCGACATCAGCTTCATCGAGGAGATGCCGCTGGGTGACGTGTCGGACCATTCCCGTGCCGAGACCTTCTGCTCCAGCGACGAGGTGCAGGAGCGGATCGAATCCCGCCACGAACTGATCCCCACCACCGAGTCGACCCTCGGTCCGTCCCGCTACTTCATGATGCCCGACAGCGACTCCCGGGTCGGCTTCATCTCACCCCACAGCCACAACTTCTGCGACACCTGCAACCGGGTTCGCGTCACCGTGGAGGGGCGCCTGCTGCTGTGCCTCGGCAACGAGCACTCCGTGGACCTGCGCGCCGTGCTGCGTCGCCACCCCGGCGATATCGAGGCGCTCAAGCAGGCCATCGTGCGCGCCATGCCGCTCAAACCCGAGCGACATCACTTCACCACCGACGGCGACGTCCAGGTGGTGCGCTTCATGAACATGACCGGCGGCTGAGCCGTCATCGCAGCCGGGTGAAAGCCGGCGCCACAAGCAAACGGGCGACATCACGGTGTCGCCCGTTTGCTTGTGGGCGAGGGACATCCTGCCGGGATTTCGCTAATCCTGCCCGTCTGCCTGCCTCAGGGCGAGGCAATTTTCCCTTTCTTTCTTCCGCTTTTTCCCGCGACTTTTCTTGCCAATGTGGCGCAGGTGCATATACTTTTGACGTGTCATTACACAACGCAACTGTTCACCATTCGGCATGGAGACCGCCAATGTCCAGCGAATCCCTGGAGCGCATCGCCCGCAACAAGAACGTGGCTCGAGCCGCGGCACGCCAGCTGAGCATGGAACAGCTTCACAAGCTGGCCGAGGTCATCGGTGAGGTGATCGAGCAGAAGAAGGACGAGGAAGTTCAGCGCCAGGAAGAGGAAGCCGAGAAGGCCAGGAAACTCGCCGAGATCCGCGAACAGATCAATGAGGCCGGCCTTTCCCTGGATGACCTGGTGACCGAACAGCCCAAGCGCAAGCGTGGTCGTCCGCCGAAGAATGCCAGCAAGGCCTGAGGCGTCTAACCGACCTTTCCCAAAGGTGCCATGAAGACATTGTGGGAGCGAAGCTTGCTTCGCGATTCTTGTCTTGCTCATCGCGATCTGAAGATCGCTCCCACGATGGAAGACTCGTGCTATTTCCCCAGCATCTCGGCTTCCACCGCCAGTATCTGCAGGTGGACCTCGGGTATCCGGTGCAGGTGATCGGCGAGCCAGGCGAGCAGCCGGGGCTGCAGCGCCAGGCGTAATTCCGCCAGGGAGTCCACCTGGATCTCCTCCAGGCAGTCGTCCAGCCAGTCGGCGAAGGCCGTCTCGTCCATGGGGCTGGTCTGGCTGGCGTCGAGCATCAGCCGGCCGATGCGGGTCCAGCCGGTGTCGGTAGCGGCCACCGAGATGGCGAGATAAAGGCTGCCATGGCGTGAGCGATTGCTTCCGTCGCCATTCCCGAGTCCGGGCAGGGCGGAAACCGCATCCTGGCTGACGATATGCGGCTGCTGAGGGTGGCGTGCCTCCAGGGAAAGCCCCTCGGCATCCAGGCGGATCAGGTCCCCGTTTACCGGCGTCATCGGGGCCTGGATGCCGAGGGACTCGGCAAGCTCCCGGTGGGCCTGCTGGTGGCGAGGCTCGCCATGGACCGGCAGCAGGTAGCGGGGCTTCACCCAACCATAGAAGGTGCGCAACTCGTCCTGGGCCGGATGGCCCGAGGCGTGGAGTTCGGGGTGATTCTCATCGTCGAGGATGCTCACGTCGAAGTGCTTGAGGCCGCGCTTCAGGCGCTCGATCAACCGCTCGTTGCCGGGGATGGACTTGGCGGAGAAGATCACCGTGTCGCCGGCCATCAACTCGAAATGGGGGTGGCGGCCCCGGGAGAGGCGGGACAGCGCGGCCCGCTGCTCGCCCTGGCTCCCGGTGGCGATCACCAGCACCTCGTCCGGCGGCAGATAGCCGAGGTCTGTCACCGGTACCAGCGGCGGCAGGTCGTCCAGGTAGCCTAGCCCTCTGGCCACGCCTACCATGCGCTCCATGGAGCGACCCATCAGGCTGATTCTACGGCCGCAGCGTTCGGCCGCGCGGCCGATGGCCAGGACCCGCGCCAGGTTGCTGGCGAAGCAGCTCACCACCACGCGACCCTCGCAGCGGGCGATGGTGTGGCTCAACGCCTCGGCGACCTCGCCCTCGCTGCGGGAGTGGCCGGGCATCGGCGCATTGGTGGAGTCGCCCACCACCAGGTCCACGGGCGCGATGGCGCGAAAGGTCGCGGCCGAGATCGGCGGCCCGATCAGCGGCTCCGGGTCGAGCTTCCAGTCGCCGCTGTGCAGCACCCGCTGCTCGCCGGCGACGATCAGCAGGGCGCAGCTCTCGGGAATCGAGTGGGTCACCGGCAGGAAGCGCAGCGTGAAGGGACCGGACTCCAGCGCCTCGCCGGGCTCGATGACCCTGATGGCGTCAGTGGCCAGCCCGCGTTCGGCGAACTTGGCTCGCAGCAGGCCGGCAGCCAGCGGGGTGGCGTGGATCGGACAGCCCCACCTGGGCCACAGCCAGGCGGCGGCCCCGATATGGTCCTCGTGGCCGTGGGTGATGATCAGCGCCCGAGGCTGGATCCCGAGCGTCTCCAGGGTGGAGAGATCCGGCACCTGGAGCGGATTGTCGGGGAGGTCCTGGCGGATCATCATGCCGCAGTCCACGGCGATCCAGTCGTCTTGCTGGCCCCTCTCCCCATAACCGTAGAGGCTGAGGTTCATGCCGATCTCGCCGCAGCCGCCCAGCGGCAGGAAATGCAGGGGAGGGCGGCGGCGAGGGCGGATCTGGACGCGTGGCTGTGGCATCGAGGAGGGCGCGGGCCTGGGAGAGTGTTCCAACACTATACGGGAAGCCCGCCGGGCCCCACAACGCGGCTCTCAGCCGTTCGGCTCAGGCCGGCGGTGGCCACCTCTCGCGTGGATACGGGTGGAGCACGCCGTTCAGGGCCGACAATCGTCATCTCATTGATCCGCATCAATAAATGGCTTGTTTGCGTCATTCACTGCCTGTGCCAACCGGCGTAGATTGTCTGGTTTTTACTTGATATTGATCAAGCCTCTTCCATCAATGAGATGTCATGAAAACAGACCTTCCCGTAGCGCGCATCATGCACACAGGCCTGTTGTCCTGTGCGCCGGACACGCCACTGTGCGAGGCCGCCTCGCGCATGGCCGAGCGGCGTTGCAGCTCGATGCTGGTGATGCGGGGCAGCCAAGTGGTCGGCATCTGGACCGAACACGATAGCCTGTTCGTGGACTTCGCCGACCCGGAGGCCGTCAGGCGCCCCATCGACCAGGTGATGAGTCACCCGGTGGCCAGCATCCACCAGGCGACTCCGGTAGGCGAAGCGGCCCTGCGCTTCAGTGCCGAGCGCCGCCGCCATCTGCTGGTGGTGGATGATGCGGGCACCCCCAGGGGCATCCTCTCCCAGACCGACATGGCGCTGAATCAGGGCCTGGAGCCCTATCTGCGCTTGCGCGAGGTGGGCAGTGCAATGCGCCGTCGGCCCCTGCTGCTGCCGGGAGAACTCACGCTGAATGAAGCCGCGGAGCACATGCGCCACAGCGGTTGCGACGCCGCCGTGGTGGTGTGCCGCGACCAGCCGCTCGGCATCCTCACCGAGCGAGACCTGGTGCGATTCGTGGCCCGCCATCCGGATGCCACCGCCATCGGCGAACTGGCCAGTCGACCGTTGCTCACGGTCCGCGTCGAGGCGCCGCTGATCCATGCCCGGGATCTGCTGATCGATCGACGCGTCCGTCATCTGGGCGTGCTCGACGACCAGGACGAGGTGGTCGGCCTGCTGGGCTTTCAGGATCTGCTGGCCGGTGCCGAGCACTACTATCTGGAGGACCTTCGTGAGGCCCTGGAGCAGCGCGATCAGGCACTGGCCCAGTCGCGTGAGCACCTGCAGTTGGCAGAGCGGGTCATCGACGCTTCCCTGGAAGGCATCATCATCACCGATGCCCTGGGGCGCATCGAGTTCGTCAATCCGGCCTTCACGCACATGACCGGCTACAGCCTGGAGGAGGCGGCGGGGCGTACCCCGGCGATGCTCTCCTCGGGGCGCCATGATGACGACTTCTATCGCGACATGTGGCGGACCCTGCAGGATCACGGCTATTGGCGCGGCGAGATCTGGAACCGCCGCAAGAGCGGACAGCTCTACCTCGAGCTTCTGACCATCACCGCCATCCGCAATGACCCGGGCGAGGTCACCCATTACGCGGCACTGTTCACCGACATTACCCATATCCGCGAGAACGAAGAGCAGGTGCGCCGCCTGGCCTACTACGACCCCCTGACGCGCTTGCCCAACCGGCGCCTGCTGGAGGATCGCCTGGACCTGGCGATTCGCCATGCCCACCGCCATCAGCAGCGCCTGGCGGTGGTCTTCCTTGACCTGGACCACTTCAAGCAGGTCAACGATGCCCTGGGCCATGCGGTGGGCGATGAACTGCTGGTCAAGGTCTCCCAGCGGCTGCGCGGGCACCTTCGCGAGGACGACACCCTGGCGCGTCAGGGGGGCGATGAGTTCATCGTGCTGATCAACGCCGTGGAGGAGGTCGACGATGTCACCCGGGTGGCGCGTCGGCTGGTGGAATCGGTGAGCGCGCCCTTCGAGGTGGGCGGGCAGGTCTTCCGCGTCGGCTGCAGCCTCGGGATCAGCCTCTACCCGGACGACGGCGAGGAGGTGGAGGTTCTGGTGCGCCAGGCCGATGCCGCCATGTACCGCGCCAAGCAGGAGGGGCGCAACACCTATCGGCTATTTCGCGCCGAGATGCACCGGCAGGACCATCATTGGCTGGAGCTCGAGACGGCGCTGCGCAATACCGCCGAAACCGGCGAGGGGTTGGAGGTGAACTATCAGCCGCTGTTTGATCGCGACAGTGGCATCTTGCAAGGGGCCGAGGCCCTGCTGCGTTGGCATCATCCGGCGTTCGGCCAGGTCTCGCCCGTCGACTTCATTCCCCTGGCCGAGCGGTCGGGGTTGATCCTGCCGCTGGGGGCGCGGCTGATGCGGCTGGTGGCCGGCCAGCTGCGCGACTGGCTGGCCGAGGGCCTCGCGCCGCCGCGGGTCGCCGTCAACCTCTCGGCACGCCAGTTCTGGCAGAGTGACCTGGTGGCCCAGGTACGCACCCTCCATGCCGACTATGGCCTGCCCAGGGGGCAGGTCGGCTTCGAGCTCACCGAGAGCATCCTGCTCGACAAGCAGCAGCAGGCGATTCATACCCTGGAGGCGCTGCGCGAGATGGACTGTCGCATCGCCATCGACGACTTCGGCACCGGCTACTCCTCGCTGAGCTATCTGCAGGATCTGCCGGTAACCACCCTCAAGATCGACCGCAGCTTCATTCAGGGTCTGGGCGAGAGCCTTGGCAGCGCGGCCATCGTCGCCGCGGTGACGGGCCTCGCGAAGGAGCTCGGTCTGGAGGTGGTGGCCGAGGGCGTGGAGACCGAGGCCCAACGGGAGGCGCTTGCCCGCTACCACGTCAACCTGATCCAGGGATTTCTCACCGGGCGGCCGGTCACGGCCGAGGGCTTCGCCGAACGCTATCTGGCGGCTGAAATCCCGACAGGCTGAACGACCCTGCCGTCGCCCAGGGCGTGACCGCCGGTATCGTTGATGGGCTTGAGGTGGTCCAGGTCGAACATCAGCAGGGCCGCGGGCGTGCCAGCACCGTCAGTGGGAGCGCCGCTCCGCTGCACGGTGGCTGAGGGCATCGACGCTCCGTGGCCACCAAGGGGGCCTGTCGACTCGCATATTCAGGTACCCTATCAGGGCTCTCGGTGACGACGCCGGCACGCCTGGGTAGCAGAGCCCGCCGCGTCGAGAATGCCTAACCCTGCTGGCCGGAATGGCCTGCCAGCGCAAACTGTCGTGGGAGTCACTCGAGGATCATGAATGCCATAAGCTATCGGTCGACCTGGTTGCGTCTCGCGGCAGGAATCGGACTGTCGGTGTCGCTCAGCGGGTGCGCGATGCTGGCCCCGGCGCCGCCCGAGAACCAGGCGAATATCTGCGAAATCTTTCGCGAGCAGCCCGCCTGGTACGACTACGCCCATGACTCACAGGAGAAATGGGGGACTCCCATCGCCACCCAGATGGCCTTCATCGAGCGCGAGTCCAGTTTCCGCAGCCATGTGAAGCCGCCACGGCAAAAGCTGCTGGGATTCATTCCCTGGACGCGGCCCTCCTCGGCCTATGGCTACGCTCAGGCCCAGGACCCGGTGTGGGGCGAATACGAGGGTGATGCGGGGCGGCTGTTTGCGCGGCGCACCCATATGAAGCATGCCACCGACTTCATTGGCTGGTATAACGCCCGAACTCGGCGCATGGCCGGCGTCTCGCTGGACAATCCCGAACATCTCTATCTGGCCTATCACGAGGGGCAGGGCGGCTACCGGCGGGGCTCCTGGCGCGGCAAGCCTGCTGTCCAGCGTGCTGCCCGCCAGGTAGCCGCCACCGCCTCGCGCTATCAGCATCAGTTGGCCGCCTGCGAGGCGGAGTTTCGCTGCGACGGCCTGCTCGAGGTCTGGCCCTTCTGCCGTTGATCCGCGGCTGAGTCGTCACCCAGGGAGAGGGACCAGGATGGCCGTCATCGTCTCGACCGTGGAATGCAGGGTCCAGATAATGAGTTGAGAGGCTGGTGTCCTGGCATCACGCATTGCAACATCCGTCATACAACGACAAGGAGGCGACGGGCCTGGAGCGATCCGGACGTCACGTTGCCAAGGCGCAGGGAGCACACCGTTCATGCCGTTCAAGACCCGTGAGATCGCCCGAGATAGCTGGCTGCTGATGGTCTCGGTCGCCTTCATGCTGATGGGGCTCGCCGGGCTGATGCAGTGGTGGCACTACCCCTTGAGAACCCTGCTGGTGCCGGATGCCGCGCTGGCCGCCGTCTTGTCCGGTGCCGGCCTGCTGGCGGTGGTGCAGCAATGGCCCCGGGCGCGCCTGCTGGCCGGTGGCGGCCTGCTGATCTTGACGCTCGTCATCCTGCTGCACCATGCCCTGGCCGGCGGTAGCCAGGCAGGCATCTCCTGGCTGAGCGGGGCGCCGCGAATGTCGTCACCGCTTGCCTCCTTGCTGGTGGTGGTGGCCGCCTGCCTGCTCCTGGGGCTGGGGCGGCCGGCGCGGCGTCGCCTCTGGTGGTGGGCGGGGCTACTGCAGATGGTCGTCGGGCTGGCCGACTTGGGGGCATTGTGGGTCTTCTCGGCGCCGCCGTCCGGCGTGGGGGCGATGACGTCATCGCCGCTGGTGGTGGGGCTGTTCGCGCTGATGTATGGCAGCGCCATGCTGGCGGCGAGTGCCGGGGCCGGCCAGCACCCGCATGATCTGGGCCGGGCGGCCGTCACGGTAGGCCTGGTCGGGGTGCTGGTCAGCAGTCTGGCGTGGTACCTGCTCGGCTGGCAGCAGCAACAGCGGCTCTCCCAGCAGGCCGAGTACCTGCTCGACAACGTCCGACTCAACGCCGAGCAGGTGATGGGCTCGCACCTGGCACTGATGCAGCGCATGGCCGAGCGGCTGGATGCCTCCGCTGGCGGGCTTGAAGCGGAGGTTCTCCATCGCGATGTGGCCAACCACCTGCGCGATACCCCGAGCCTTGCGTTCATCGGGTTACTGGGCAAGCCCCCGGAGCACTCCCTGGATTGGCTCTGGTACCAGGCGCGCAACGACGCGGCGCGGCGCTGGCTGGACCATTGGACCGATACCGAGCGCGTGCGTGACTGGTTGAACCTGCCCTTTGCGCGACCGCGTCTGATGGTGCCCGATGACGGGGCCCCGGGGCTGGCGATCATGGCGATCGCAGTGCCGCGTCGTGAGCAGCAGCTGGTGGCCGTGCTGGACATGGTTACGCTGATGGAGCATGGGCTGCGCATTCAGCTGGGCGGTTTCCAGGTCAACCTCGCCCGGGATGAGTGGGTGCTCATCTCGCTGACGGCGCCGGGCAGGGTGTCCCGTGACGTGACGCAAGCCCCCACCTACGCATCACGCCACATCGGCTTGCCGGGGGGCCCCATGCTTAGCCCGTCGGTGCATCCCGGTGCCGAGGCGAGCTGGCTGCAGGCCGCCGTCGTGCCCTCGGCCGTGGGGCTGGGCGGGCTGACCTTGACCTATCTCGTGGTCGTCAGCCTGGGGCTGGTGCGCCTGGTCCTGGGGCACTCTCGTAACCTGATGGCGACACGCGAACAGCTCGAGCAGCAGCAGTCGATCCAGACGATGATTGCCGAGGAGGCACCCCTCGACCAGACGCTCGAGGCCCTCTGCCGGATGCTCGAGGGGCAGCTGCAGGGCGGCATATGCTCGATCATGCTGGCTGACGCCGACGGCCAGCGGCTGCACCTGGCCGCGGGTAACAGCCTGCCGCCGAGCTATCGGGAAGCGATCGCTCGCGTTCCCATCGGCGCCGGCATCGGGGCCTGCGGCAGCTCGGCCCATGACCGTGAGCTGGTGGTCTGCGAAGACCTCGCGCACGACCCCCGCTGGACGGGATTCAGGGACCCGGCCAGGCAGGCGGGCCTGCGGGCCTGCTGGTCCTATCCGGTGATCGCCAGTGATGGCCGGCTGCTGGGCACCTTTGCGACCTACTACCGGCAGCCGGCGAGGCCTAGCCAGCGCGAGCAGGAACGGCTGCATCAGGCCGTGGACCTGGTGGCGCTGGCGGTGGAGCGCGAGCAGGATCGACGCGCGCTGTGGGAGAGCGAGCAGCGCTACCGTTCGCTGTTCGCCTACAACCCGGATGCGGTGTTCTCGCTCGACCTGCAGGGGCATTTCCTCACGGCCAATGAGCATTGTGCGGCGCTGACCGGTCTTCCTGTCGAGCAGATCCTGGGCAGGCACTTTTCGCAATTCCTGCAGCCCGATGACCTGACGCGCGTTCAGCGCAAGTTCGCGATCACGGTGGACGGGGAGCCCTGCCGCTATGACGTCCAGATTCCCCATCGGGATGGCACGCGCCGCCGCCTGGATGTCACCAATCTGCCGATCGTGATCGACCAGCGCATCACGGGGATCTTTGGCATCGCCAAGGACGTCACCCAGCGGCGAGAACGCGAGACCCGGTTGCGGATTCTCGAGCGCGGAGTGCAAGCCAGCATCAACGGGGTGCTGATTGCCGATGCGGGACAGCCCGATCTGCCCATCATCTATGCCAACGACGCCTTCCTGAGCATGACGGGGTATTCGCGGGAGGAGGTCATCGGCCGCAACTGTCGTTTCCTGCAGGGCGCCGAGACGGACAGGACGGCAGTGGAGCAGATTCGCCAGCATCTGGCCCGTCAGAGCGAAGTGCATGTCACCCTGTGCAACTACCGCAAGGACGGTACCCCCTTCTGGAACGATCTCTACATCGCCCCCGTGCGCGACGACGCGGGGCAGGTCACCCATTACGTGGGCATCCAGCATGATATCTCCGAACGCAAGGCTTATGAGGCGCGCCTGGCGCACCACGCCAGCCACGATGCGCTGACCGGGCTGGCCAACCGCACGCTGCTCGAGGATCGGCTGGTGCACGATTTCCAACTGGCCCGGCGTCACGGCCACCTGTTGGCGGTGCTCTTCGTCGACCTCGATGAGTTCAAGCCGATCAATGACAGCCTCGGCCATGCGGTCGGGGATCAGCTGCTGCTGGGCGTCGCGAAGCGCCTCTCCGCGGCGATGCGCAGCGGGGATACCCTGGCGCGCCTCGGCGGCGACGAGTTCGTGGTGCTGCTGCCCGACCTGGACACTGACGACCAGGCGCTGCAGGTGGCCGAGCGGCTGCTTTCGATCATCGCCCGGCCCTATCGGGTCGGCGAACATGAGCTGTCGCTGTCGTGCAGCATCGGCATCGCCGTCAGCACTTCGGCGCTCTCCCAGCCCCTCGAGCTGATCCAGCAGGCCGATATGGCGATGTACCTGGCCAAGCAGCAGGGGCGCAATGCTTGTCAGTGGTACACGCCCGAGATCACCCAGCGGCTGGGTGATCGCGTCGCGCTGCGCAATGAGCTCCAGGAGGCGATCGATGTGCAGGCCTTCGAGCTGCATTATCAGCCGTTGATCGATCGCCAGGGCCGCGTCGCAGGCGTGGAAGCGCTGCTGCGCTGGCCCAACCCGGTGCGCGGCTATGTTTCCCCCGCCCAGTTCATTCCCCTGGCCGAGGAGACCGGCCAGATCATTCCCATCAGCGAGTGGGTACTCTCGAGGGCCTGCCATGATCTGCGCCTGCTCGACGAGGCAGGCCAGGGGGGCCTCAACGTCGCGGTCAACCTCTCGCCGCTGCAGTTCCGCCGTTCGAGCTTTCTCGGCAACCTGCGCCAGACCCTGGCGGTGACCGGGTTACCGGCCCCCAAGTTGTCACTGGAGCTGACCGAAGGCGTGCTGATGAACGACACCGAGCGCGCCATCGAGACGCTGCATGCTCTCAGAGCCATGGGCGTGGGCGTCGCCATCGACGACTTCGGCACCGGCTTTTCCAGCCTCAGCTACCTCAAGAACCTGCCTATCGACACCGTGAAGGTCGACCGCAGTTTCGTCAGTGAAGTGACGCGCAATGCGGAGGATGCGGCGATCATCCAGGGCATCATCTCCATGGCGCACCACCTTGGGTTGAAGGTGGTCGCCGAGGGTATCGAGCATGAGGCGCAGCACCAGCTGCTGTTGAGCCATGGCTGCGATTTCTTCCAGGGCTTTTACTTCGCGCGCCCCATGCCACTGGAGGGCCTCATCGAATTCCTCGGCGAGTGCCAACCGGTTCATCTGGACGAGTAGGATTGCCGGCAGAGGGAATGCTCGGCAGTAGGCAGGTTCAGCGCATCGGTATCAACTTGACCTGTTTACCCGGCGGACTCAATCCCGATACGTCAGGTTGGTTTCCCAGCTTTTCGCGCTGTGTTCGATAGCGCATCTAACCCCCTCGGCATCACCCGCCCGGAAGGCGGCATAGATCGCCTGGTGATCGTCGAGTGCGGTCTCCGGGAGTGTCTGCATGGACGTCTCGAGGGCCGCCTCGATCAGCTCGAGCAGCGTCTGGCCGACCCGGATGGTCATCGGGTTGTGGGTGGCATGCAGGATGGCGCGATGGAAGCTGACATCGTGGCGCGATGTCTGCTCGCCGTTGGCAATCGCCGCGGCCATGTCGTCAATGGCCATCTGGATTCGCTGGTGGTCCTCATCGGTGGCGTTGGTCATCGCCTGGAGGGTGTAGGCGGGCTCGAACATCGCCCGGAACTCGAGTACGTCGCGCGTCATGCCGCGCGCAAGGATCATGCCGAAGGCCATGGGGTCGACCAGTGGCTCCCCCGGCTCGCGCTTGATGATCGTGCCATGGCCACGGCGGACCTCCACGATGCCGATCGCCTGGAGCATCTTGATGGCTTCGCGAACGCTCGACTTGCCGATGCCCAGGCTCTGGGTCAGTTCGGTCTCTGAGGGCAGGTAGTCGCCTGGCTTGAGGTCACCGCGAATCAGCGCGGACTTGATCCGCTCCAGTATCTGGAAGGCAATCGAACTGCGTTCGATGGAACCGCCGAAGCGTTCAGGCTGCTCCGGCATAGCCGTCGGGGTGGAGAAGGTATTCATGAAAGGGTCTCGTGCTGTCGTTGGCCTCTGAGAGCAGGGTTCGCTGGCGTGCTGAGCCCGGTCGTTTGTGGCGAGACATCACTCTGCGCAATGTGGAGCGTGACAAACGGCGCTTGCATCTCGACATGAGCTGAGTCTAGCATGACCCAAGACGTCAGACATCAGATGTCTCATCAGTAGGCAGGCTCAGGGGCGAGAAGGGCGTCGAGATGACCTGCATGAGAGGCCCATCGGGGCGCGAGCAAACCAGATTCGGTGCCATGCCATGACCAAACAGCGCGTCATCGTGTTGACCACAGGGGGCACGATCGCCAGCAAGCCCGGCGGGACCGGCCTCAACGTGTCCGGGGCGATGTCAGGCGAGTCGCTACTGGAGCGTGTGGCAGTGCCGCAGGCACCGGACCTCGAGATCGAGGTTCGCTCGATACTGCAAAAGCCCAGCAATGCCATCAGCCTAGATGACCTAGTTACGCTCAGTCGTCAGTGTCAGGCCCTGGAGCAGGAGCCGGACGTGATCGGCATCGTCATCACGCATGGCACCGATACGCTGGAAGAGACGGCCCATTTCCTCGATATCACCCTGTCGCTTCAGTCGTGTGCCCTGGTCATCACCGGCTCGCAACGTGCCCCGCACGAGGAGGGCACCGATGCCTTTCGCAACCTTGCCAATGCCATCACCGTTGCTGCAGCACCCTGTGTGAAAGGCATTGGCGTAACGGTCGTCTTCAACGAGTCGATTTTCGCCGCACGCAGCGTCCGCAAGCTCAATAGTTATCGGCTGAACGGCTTCGGTGCCCCGGATGTCGGTGCGCTGGGCTACGTGGATGGCCAGCGGGTTCATCTCGCCCAGTTCCCGCGGCGGGCAGCGCCCTTTCCCCTCGGCGATCGCCTGCCGTGTATCGACATCCTCCCTGCCTACCTGGATGCCAGCCCACGACTCATCGAGGCCGCGGTGACCAGCGGCGCACAGGCGCTGGTGGTGGAGGGCCTCGGCCGCGGGCATGTTCCGCCGACCTGGTTGGCGTCCATCGGTGAGGCAACGCGTGGGGGGATTCCGGTTGCCGTGGTGTCCGGCTGCCATGAAGGACCGGTCAATACGCGCTACGAGTTCCCCGGGAGTCTGGCCAGTCTCCAGGCCCATGGAGCCATCCCCGTTCGCGACTTGAGTGCGCGCAAGGCGCGTCTGACCCTGGCTGTCCTGCTTTCCACCGTTAGCCCGGAGGAGGTGGCTTCTCACCTCGAACAAACGATGTCCTGATCCTGTCGAGTCGAAGGATCGATTCGGTTCGGCAGGTCCTTGAGTGCCAAGCCAGCGCTTGGCTCCACAACCCCAGCCCCGTAACCACAGATAGGTGCAAACAATGAATAACAAGTTGACCAAGGTATCACTGGCGGCCGCGATCGCAGCAGTGTCTTTCGGGATCAGCCAGGCACAGGCGGCGGACTTCAACTTCACCTTTGCCCACGTGCTGATCGAGGAAACCCCGAACGGTCAGGCGGCGCTACGCTTCAAGGAAGAGGTTGAGGAAAAGTCGGACGGACGCATCAGCATCGAGGTGCTCCCCGCCGCGCAGGTGGGCGGTGATGTCGAGATCATCGAGCAGATCCAGATGGGGTTGGTCGATATCGGCATCCCGCCAACTGCCACCCTAGGGAATTTCGAGCCGCGTATGCAGATCCTCGACCTGCCGTTCCTGTTGCCGGACTACGACACCATGGTCGAGGTGCTCGACGGTGACGTGGGGCGCGAGATTCTCGATACCCTCGAGGATGACAACATGGTTGGCGTGAACTTCTGGGGCGCGGGTTTCCGGCATATCACCAACAATGTCCGTCCGATCGAGACGCCGGAAGACCTTGCCGAGATCCGCATGCGGACCATGCAGGCGCCGATCATCATCTCGACCTATGAGAACCTGGGCGCCAATGCCACGGCGATGGCCTTTACCGAGGTGTATAACGGCCTGCAGCAAGGCGTAGTCGAGGGGCAGGAAAACCCGCTGGCCAACATCTACACCATGCGCTTCTACGAGGTGCAGGACTATCTGTCGCTGACCAACCATGCCTACCATGCCTATGCCGCAGTCATGAACCAGAATGCCTGGGATTCTCTGCCGGAGGATCTGCAGCAGGTCATGGTCGAGGCGTTTGACAATGGTCGCGACGCATCACGCGAGCTGACGTTGCAGGACGAGGGACGGATTCTCGAGGAGATCGAAGGTGAGATCGCGATCAACGAGATCACCGACGAGGCCAGGGCGGCATTCATCGAGGCGAGCATGCCGGTGCATGAAGAGTACGAGGAGATCGTGACGACGGATCTTCTGCACAAGGTCTACGACGCCGTGGGCATCGAGTATTGAGCCATGTTCGAAGCGCTCAATAAACTCATTGATCGCTTGGAAAAGGTGGCGATGGTCGCTTTCATGTCGATTGCGACCATCATCACCACCTTCCAGGTCGTCTATCGCTACGGCTTCAACAACTCGCTCTCCTGGGCTGAAGAGGTCGTGATCTATTCCATTGTCTGCATGAGCTTCGTCGGAGCCAGCATGGGCGTTCGACACGGGGCCCACATCTCGGTGGACGTGCTGAATGCCTTCGCGCCACCGGCCGTCAATCGCTGGTTGCACATCCTCACTGCGGTACTCGGTATCATCTTCGCCATGATGCTGGCCTACCTCGGCTTTCAGCTTTTCTCCCTGACCCTGGAGCGGGGCATGCTGTCCCCCGCGATGCGCATGCCCATGGCCTGGGTATACCTGCCGATCGGTCTGTCTGGGGTATTGCTGATCATTCGCTACTGCTGGGTGATCCGTGAGGTCTGGCGTAAGCCCCCCGTCAGCATGGCGGAAGAGCTCGCTGCCGAGAAAGAAAACTTGGTGTGATGGGCTCACGCCACGCTACGTGACAACCACGAGGATTCCCCATGATTACGGCCTTGTTGCCCATCTTCTTCGCTGTGCTGCTTCTGGGGTTGCCGATCTTTGCGGCGCTGGCCTTTTCTGTGATGCTCGCCATCCAGTTCTTTGGCAGTACCGACCCGATCATTGTGCCGATGCGCATGTTCTCGGGGATGAACAACTTCTCGCTGATGGCGATTCCCTTCTTCATCCTGGCCGCCGAGCTGATGCGCATCGGCGGCCTGTCGGACCGCCTGATCGATCTCGCCAAGGCGCTCGTCGGCTGGGTGCCCGGCGGGCTCGCGGCGGCAACGGTACTGTCGTGCCTGTTCTTCGGTTCCATCTCGGGGTCGAGCCCGGCCACGGTGGTGGCCATCGGCAGTATTATGTTTCCGGCCCTGGTGGCGGCCGGTTATGACAAGCGCTTCGCCATCGGGGTGATCGCCACAGCGGGCACCCTGGGGCCCATCGTGCCGCCCAGCATCGCGCTGATCATCTACGGTTCGGTCACCGGGACCTCGGTGGGGCGTCTCTTTGCGGCAGGCCTGTTGCCTGCCATTCTGATTGCCTCGATCCTCATTGCCTATTGCATCGTATACGCATCCTTCAAGGGTTATGGGCGCAGCAGGTTTCCGTCGTTGCGCGAGATCGGTTCGGCGTTCAAGGCGGCGGCCTGGGGATTGGGCTTGCCGGTCATTCTGCTCGGTGGGATCTATAGCGGCGTGTTCACGCCCACCGAGTCCGCCGCCGTGGCCTGCATGTACGGCCTGTTCGTGGGGATGGTGGTCTATCGGAAGATCGACCTGAAGAACCTGCTGTCGACGCTCAACAGTGCAGGGCTGATGTCGGCATCCCTGTTGCTGATCACCGCAGGGGCATCGGCCTTCTCCTGGCTGCTGGCGATTACCGGGGCACCGACGCAACTGGCGGGGGAGGTGCTCTCCTGGACCGACGATCCCATCCAGGTCATGGCGCTGTTCAACGTGGTCATGATCGTTGCCGGCTTCTTCCTGGACAGCGCCTCGGCCATCATCGTGCTGTCGCCGCTGCTGCAACCCATTGCCGCCCAGGTGGGTATCGATGCGACGCACTTCGGTGTGATTACCCTGGTGAACTTCTCGGTCGGCATGATCACGCCACCGGTCGGCCTCAACCTTTTCGTGGCCATGGCTATCTCCAAGATGACATTACCCGAGGTCTTCAAGGCCTGTCTGCCGTTGATCGGCCTGATGCTGCTGTCTCTGGTGATCATTACCTATGTGCCCTGGATCAGTACCTACTTGCCCGAATTGATCTACCGCTGAGGGGGTGTCATGACCGAGAGAATGCATCTTCATGAAACGCTGGATGGGCAGCGCTTCTGGGACGATGTCCAGGCGCTGGCGACCATCGGCGCGCTCGAGCCCAAGGGGATTCGACGGCTGGCCCTCGACGCTCAGGACAATCGGGCTCGTCTGTGGCTCGCCGAGCAGGGCCGCTCGCTTGGCTGCCAGGTCTATTTCGATGCCCTGGGCAACCTGTTCCTGCGACGTGAAGGCCAGGATGCCACCCTGGCCCCGCTGTTGATCGGTAGCCACCTGGACAGTCAGCCCCAGGCCGGCGCGCATGACGGGGCCCTGGGCGTCCTCGCGGGCCTGGCGATACTCAGGACCCTGCACGAGCAGGGCATCGAGTACCGGCGCCCGCTCGAGGTCGTCTCCTGGACGAACGAGGAGGGTGCGCGCTTTGCTCCGGGTGCCTCGGGCTCCTCATGGTTCGCCGGGCAGCGGGCGTATGACGAGATCGTGGCCGCCGTGGACGGCGACGGCGTGCGCTTCGGTGATGCCCTCCAGCAGTGCCTGACCCTGCTGCAGGAGAGTGGTCTCTCTTACCGCCCGGACCCCTTCGTACCGCATGCCTTTATTGAGCTTCATATCGAGCAAGGGCCGGTGCTGGAACAGCTGGGCAAGCCGGTGGGGGTCGTCAACGGGATCCAGGGGGTCAACTGGTATCGTATCGAGGTCGAAGGCATGGCCAATCATGCCGGCACCACGCCGCGGCAGGCGCGCCGGGATGCCTTCGATGGTGCCCATGATCTGGTCGCTGCGCTGAAGGCCGCGACTCGGGAACAGGACGATGACCTGCGCTTCACCATCGGCAAGTTCTCCCTGTGGCCCGATTCGGTCAACACCATTGCCCAGCGGGCCACCTTCACCATCGACCTGCGTCACCCCGACGCACAAGTGCTGGATGCGCTGGACCGCCAATTCCATGCCCTGGCCGAGCGGCAGTGGAGTGGCTGTGATGTCACCCTCGAGGTGACCTCCCGGGTGGCGCCGGTGGCCTTCCCCGAGCCTCTTCTGTCCGTGCTCCGCGAGAGCGCCGGCAGCGTCTGTGCAGAGACGCCGGAACTCGTTTCCGGTGCCTTCCATGATGCCATCCATCTGGCCCATGTCTGCCCCACCGCCATGCTCTTCACGCCCTGCCGCGCGGGCATCAGCCACCATCCCGACGAGCATATCGAGCGCCAGGATGCCGACATCGCGGCGCGTGCTCTGGCCGAGGCGGCGTCGCGTCTGCTGAAGTGAGCGGCCCACGGCATCTGGTGTTGCTCTGAAATCCATAGCCATATCCATAACCACAAGAAGGCCTCGCCATGCACACGTCCCCGATCTTTCTTCCGCTGCGCGAACAGCATGACCGGCTGCGCGGCGGCTCGCTGAGTGCTGCCCAGCTTGCCGAGACGGCGATCGACCACCACGCCAGTCGCGGTGACCATGATCACGCCTACCTGACCTGGAATGGCGAGGCCACCCTGGAGACGGCTCGGGCCGCCGATCGGGTACTTGCCAGCGGCGGTGATACGGGGCCGCTGATGGGCGTTCCGATCTCGATCAAGGATATCTATGCGGTACCGGGCCTTCCGACCTATGCCGGATCCGCTCGGCGGTTGCCGCGACACTGGGAGGAGCCCGGTCCCATGGTCTCGGCGCTGCTGCGGCAGTTGCCCAGCGTGATGGGCAAGACCCATTCCGTGGAGTTCGCCTTCGGCGGTCTGGGCACCAACGCGCATTGGGGGGCGCCCCGCAATCCCTGGGACCCGGTCCACCACCGGACACCCGGTGGGTCCAGTGCCGGTGCCGGAGTGTCGCTGGTCAACGGCACGGCCAGTCTGGCGCTGGGAACCGACACGGCGGGCTCGGTGCGGGTGCCTGCCGCGATGACCGGCGTGGCGGGTCTCAAGACAACGGTCGGGCGCTGGTCCACGGCGCAGATCGTGCCGCTGTCGGCCACCTTGGACACGCCGGGCTTGCTGGCCCGCAGTGTCGATGACCTGGCCTTTGCCTTCGATGCGCTGGATGGCGCCCTGACGTCCCATTCCCGCGGCATTCCGGCACGCCCGTCACTGGCCGACCTGACCTTCGGGGTCCCGGAGGCCTATTTCTGGGAGGAGTGCAGCCCGGGCATCGCCGAGTCGGTTCAGGCCGCCATCCGTCAGCTCGAAGCCGCGGGGGCGCGCATCGTGTCGCTCGATCTGCCCCGCACGGATGAGCTCTTCACCCTGTTCCAGCAGGGCGGGCTGGCGGCGGTCGAGTTGGCGGCCTTCCTGAAGACCCAGCTACCGGAGGCCATCGACGGCCTGGATCCCAATGTGGCGGCCCGGGTCAAGGCAGCCGACGACATCCCCGGCTGGGAATATGTCCGACGCTGCGACGTGCTCAAGTCGCTGTCGGCAAGCGCCGCCGAGTGCCTGGCGCGCGTCGATGCCCTGTTGACCCCGACCGTGACGCTGACGCCGCCGACCCTAGAGAGCCTCGAGCCGGACGGGGCCTATCCCAAGGCCAACATGCAGGCCCTGCGCAACACCGTGGTGGGCAACTTCATGGGGCTGTGCGGGCTGACATTGCCGGTGGGCAAGGATGATGCCGGCATGCCGGTGGGCTTGCAGGTGCTGGCCGGGCCCTGGCAGGACGCGCGGCTGCTGGCCATCGGCCAGGCCATCGAGGAACAGTTGGGCAACAGCCTGGCCATCCTCGGCGCCCCGCCGGCTCCTTGACGTCGTATAGACATGGTTTTGATACTCGGTAACCCTTCCGTGCACAGAGGAGTTCGGGCATGTTAGAGCGCGGCGACGACACCATCGAGGCCTTTCGCGCCCGGGTTGCCCGAGACGAATGCGATGATCTGGCCTGGTGGCATGCCTGCCAGACGCGGATCGAGGCGCGTGAAGCGGATGTCCAGGCCTGGGAATACCGCATGCCACCGACGTCGACCGCGATCCTGCCGGGTGCCGGGCAGCTGTTGCGCGGGGTGCCGGTGGGCATCAAGGACATCATCGACACCGCCGAGATGCCGACCACCTGGGGGACCGGCGGCTATCTCGTCTCGCCGGGAGCCATCGTGGATGCCGCCGTGGTTACCCTGCTCAAGCGTCAGGGGGCCCTGCCGCTGGGCAAGACCGTATCCACCGAGTTTGCCTACTTCACGCCCGGCAAGACGCGCAACCCGCACGATCTCTCGCGGACCCCGGGCGGCTCTTCCAGTGGCTCGGCTGCCGCCGTGGCGGCCGGCATGGTACCGCTTGCCCTGGGCACCCAGACGGCCGGAAGCATCATTCGCCCGGCGAGTTACTGTGGCGTCTTCGGCTTCAAGCCCACCGTCAATACGGTCTCCTTCTCGGGAATCAAGGCCTTTGCGCCCTCGATGGATACGCTGGGCTGGTTTGCCCGACACATCGAGGATATCTGCACGACCTTCACGGCCTTGACCCGTTCCGAGGCCATCGAGCCACTGCCCGATGTCGGCGGCATACGCGTCGGGCTGCGTAACCTGCCGGGTGACAGGCCCCTCGATCCCGATGTCGCGCAGGCCTTGTCCAGCACCGCCAGTCGCCTGGAGCAGGCCGGCGCCAGGGTGTTTGCCTTACCCCTGGATACCCGCTACGACGACCTCGTCAGGCATCATCAGGTGGTGCTGGCCTACGAGGCCGCGCAATCACTGGCCAGCGAATTCCAGCAGCACGGCGATGAGATGGGTGCCAGGCTCGTCGAACTGATCGAGGAGGGCCTGGCGACCTCCCATGCCGACTATCGGGCCTCCCTGCTGGCGGCCGAAGAGTGCCGGCAGGCGCTGTCGCGGGTATTTGCCGATGAGGTCGACGTGATCCTGGCGGCGAGCGCCCCGGGGGTTGCCCCGCAGGGATTGGATGCCACCGGCGACCCAATCTACTGCCGGGCCTGGACGCTGCTCGGGGTGCCGTGCCTCAACCTGCCGCTGAACACCGGACAAGCAGGGCTACCGGTGGGAGTTCAGCTGGTCGCCGACCGCTGGCAGGACGAGCGTCTCCTGTCGATTGCGCGAACGCTGGTGGCGGCTGCAGGGTAGGGGGCCACACCACTTGCCTGTTGAGTCGAATAGGAGCATTATTCAGCTCATTATGTGAGCCGAATATGGTTTGTATTTGGCTCTCCGACGTCATCCTGGCAATTTGATATGACCGTACAAGCCCCGAGATGGATCTGGCAGCACCCCGACTGGCCTTATTTCACGTGGCAGGCGGGAGAGGTTCAACCTCGTCTACAGAGGTGCTGGAGGAATCTGGGCATCTTGCTTGGCCGGTCAGGAGCGCTCACTCCCGGTGATGAGCAGGAGGCAGAAGCGAAGGCGACCTTGGATACGCTTTTGCAGAACATCGTCACCTCATCGGCGATTGAAGGTGAGCGCCTCAATGTCGCCTCTGTGCGTTCTTCTCTGGCGCGGCGGCTTGGCATTGAGGAACCGGACGGCCCACCCTCGCCGCGGTCCGAAGGCCTGGCCGAATTGATGCTGGATGCCATCCTGAATTCTGATTCACTACTGGATGCAGAGAGACTGCTGCAGTGGCATCGATGGCTATTCCCTGATGCTGAATCTTCCTTGACGGCACTGCGACCTGGCCAGTGGCGCGGATTGGAGCTGATGCAGGTTGTGTCGGGCCGGATTGATCGTCCCAAGGTGCATTTCGAAGCGCCACCCAGAGAGGGGTTGGAGGTAGAGATCGATCGGTTCCTGGATTGGTTCGAATCCAGCCGACATGATCCAGCGCTGGATCCTCTCATTCGAGCGGGCCTGGCGCATTTCTGGTTTGTGACCCTTCATCCGTTCGAGGATGGCAACGGGCGTATCGCCCGGGCAATCGCCGATCGCGCCTTGGCGCAGGCGGATCAGCAGAGTATTCGCATGTATGCCATGTCAGCAGCGATCCTGGCGCGCAGGGACGATTACTATCGCTGCCTGGAAGCGAGCCAGCGAGGAAGTCCGAACCTTACCGCGTGGCTCGCTTGGTTCTTGGATACCTTGGACGCCACGCTGGTGGACGTGCTCGACAGGGGCGGTCGTACCCTGGTCAAGGCCCGTTTTTGGCAGCGCTTCAGCATGTCCGGCCTGCTCCCCGAGCAGGTCAAGGTGCTTAACCGGCTGCTTGATGGAGGGGAAAGGGGATTTGAGCAAGGCATCAGTGCTGCTCAGTATCAGAAAGTGACAAGGGTCAGTAAGGCAACCGCCACGCGCCATCTGGCGGGGCTTGTGGAGAAAGGTTGCCTGGTAAGGCTCCCTGCAGGAGGTCGAAGCACGCGCTACCAGGTTCCGGAACTGCTTCGCCAGGAAGCGGGTTAGTAGGCCCCGATGTAGTCATGATGCGGCGCAGTATCTGCTAGGCTGAAGGGCGTTACTGCCATGAAGGGTAACCACGGCGCTGCTGTTGGCAATTTTTCGTTGAAGGGGGCAGGGCGATGACCGAAGAGAGCCGGACGAAATCCCGCGGTGCAGAGGACCTTTCGTGTCCGCCACCCCCGGCCGAGCAGGAACGGCCGAATCCGGGGTTCTATTCCACCCATGCCCTGGATCGTGCCTTCAAGGCGAATCTGGCGCGGATGACCGCCGGCATTACCCCGGCGGGGCTGGCCAGCGTGTACGTCGAATGGCTGGCGCACCTTGCGCTGTCGCCGGGCAAGCAGGTGGAGCTGGGCGAGAAGGCCCTGCGCAAGAGCCTGCGTCTGGGGGATTACGTCAGCCGTGTCGCCAGCGACCCGGCGGCCAGCCCCTGTATCCAGCCCATGGCGCAGGACAAGCGTTTTGCGGGCGAGGCGTGGCAGCAGTGGCCCTACAACGTCATCTATCAGTCCTTTCTGCTGACCCAACAGTGGTGGCACAACGCCACGACCGGTGTCGAGGGCCTGTCGCCGCAACGCGAACACGTGGTCAACTTCGTGACGCGCCAGCTGCTGGATCACTGGTCGCCCTCCAACGTGCCCTGGCTGAACCCGGAGGTCACCGCGGCCACGCTGCAGTCAGGCGGCATGAACCTGGTGGATGGCTGGCAGAACGTCCTCGAGGACTGGGAACGCAACATCTCGGGCAAGCCGCCGACAGGCGTCGAGCTATTCCGTGTCGGCGAGAACCTGGCCGTCACCCCCGGCAAGGTGGTCTATCGCAACCGGTTGATCGAGTTGATCCAGTACTCGCCCACCACGCCACAGGTCCATGCCGAGCCGGTATTGATTGTGCCGGCCTGGATCATGAAGTACTACGTGCTCGATCTGGCCCCCGGCCAGTCGCTGGTGGAGTACCTGGTGGACCAGGGCCATACGGTATTCATGATCTCCTGGCGCAACCCGGGCTCGGAGGATCGCGACCTTGGCATGGAGGACTACCGCCGGCTCGGCCCCATGGCGGCGTTAGATGTGGTGACCACGATCACCGGCCAGCCCAAGGTGCATGGCCTGGGCTACTGCTTGGGCGGCACCCTGCTGTCGATTGCGGCGGCGGGCATGGCGCGTGACGGCGACGAACGGCTGGCATCGCTCACCACCCTGGCCACCCAGGTGGACTTCACCGAGGCGGGCGAGCTGATGCTGTTCATCGGCGAGAGCCAGGTGTCCTATCTCGAGAACATGATGTGGGACCAGGGTTACCTGGACGGCTATCAGATGGCTGGCGCCTTCCAGATCCTGCGTTCCAACGACCTGATCTGGTCACGCATGGTGCACGATTATCTGCTGGGCAAGCGGCAGCCAATGAACGCCCTGATGGCCTGGAACGCCGATATCACGCGCATGCCCTATCGCATGCATTCCGACTACCTGCGTACCCTGTTCCTGAACAACGACCTGGCCAGTGGCCGCTATCAGGTCGATCATCGACCCATTGCGATCCAGGACATCCGGGTGCCTGTGTTGGCGGTGGGGACGACCAAGGATCATGTTGCCCCTTGGGAATCGGTCTACAAGATTCACCTGCTGACCGATGCCGACGAGGTGACCTTCCTGCTCACCAGCGGCGGACACAACGCGGGCATTGTCAGCGAGCCAGAGCATCCCCATCGGCGTTTCCAGATGCGAACCCAGCGTCAGGGCGAGCCCTACCTGGACCCGGAAACCTGGCAGCAGATTGCCCCGGAGCACGAGGGCTCCTGGTGGCCGGCCTTTCAGCGTTGGCTGGACTCGCATTCGTCCGGCAAGTGCTCGCCACCCCCGATGGGCAGCGAGCGCTTCCCGGCGCTCGAAGACGCCCCCGGCAGCTATGTGCGCCAGTCCTGAGCCTTATGGGTCCAGTGTCCTTGTGCCACGCCAGCAGCCCGGCAGGCCCTTGGCTCACAGCTGTCGCCGCCAACGACTTTCAATGGTCTCGAGCTCCGCCGGCCCATAGAGGGCTTGGGCATGCCCGCTGTAATGGGCCCACAGCTGGTCCCCCGCATCGAAGTGCCACCACTCGCTCGGCAAGTTGGTAAAGCCCTGTTCCCGCATGGCCCCATGGAGGCGGCGGCGGTTGTCGCGGGCCTGCCGCTGTCGGGCGTCCGGGTGAGGAATCTCTTCCAGCGCGACAGTGTGGGAGGCCGGCACCGCCTCGTCGAACAGGGTGCCCATGTCCAGCGGCAGCCCGTCGGTATCGCTCAGGGTCACATCCACGGCACCGCCGGTGAGGTGGGGACTCGGCGAGTTCGCTTCGCGGCTGGGCACGGAGACGAATTCCCGGGTTCGCTCCAGCAGTGTCTCCTCACTGAGCTCGGGATGGTGGGAGCGGATGGCTTCCTGCAGCGTGTCGAAGAGGTACTGCTGCACGCGCCAGGGTCGCCAGCCGTCCAGGATCACCAGCCCGTACTCGGTGGGCAGCGAGCGTGCTACCGTCAGCAGCCGCCGATAGACCCCTTCACGCACATAGCATTCGTTGACCGCCCCGGGAATATCCTGCCTGGCATAGACCGGGAAGATCCTGATCGGTGGCGGCGCCAGGCTCAACGGCACCAGGGGCTCGTCACTTCCCGTGATGGGGATGCGGCTCACCACCGACCAGTCGGGGTCGGGGTGGCGTTCGATGGGCGATGACAGGGAGCGGTTCACGATGGTCTCCATGGGGTCAGCCAAGCAGGGTCGGTAGCCAGAGGGTCAGGGAAGGGAAGAGGATCAGCAGGATCAGTACCAGGATCGCCGTCACCACGAACGGCCAGATGGTACGAAACAGCGAGGTGATCTCGAGCCGGCTCACCGCGGCCGCCACGAACACGCAGGCGCCCATCGGCGGGGTGATCAGGGCAATGGTGATGTTCAAGGTGATGATGATGCCCAGATGTACCGGGTCGATGCCCGCCATCATGGCCACGGGAGAGAAGATCGGCGTCAGCAGCATCAGGGCCGAGACCTCCTCCATGAACATGCCGGTGACGAAGGTGATCAGGCTCAGCAGCAGCAGGATCACCACCGGCTGCTCGATGTAGGGGGCCAGCAGCGCCACGAACTCGTTGGGCACCTGGGCATAGGAGAGCAGCCAGCTGATGGTGGCCGAGGCGGCCATGATCAGGAAGATCGCCGAGGTCAGGCGGGTGGTGTCGACCATGGCCTTCCAGAAATCGGCGATGCGCAGATTGCCCTGCACCAGGCCGCACAGCGCCACGTAGAGTGCCGTCAGTGCCCCGGATTCGGTGGGCGTGACGAAGCCCATGACGATCCCCGAGACGATGATGAACGGGGCCACCAGCGCGGGCAGGGCGCCCAGGGCCGTCACGGCCAGCTCCCGGCGTGAAGGCAGTCCGCCACGCTTTTCCAGCCCCTTGTGCCAGGCATACCAGGCATTCATGGTCATGAACGCCAGGCCCAGCAGCAGGCCCGGGATCACCCCGGCGAGAAACAGGTCGCCGACCGAGGTGTTGGTCAGCGAGGCGTAGAGGATCATGAAGATGCTGGGCGGGATGATCGGCCCGATCAGCGAGCTGCCCGCCGTCAGGCCCGCGGCGAAGGCGGTGGAGTAGCCCTCCTTGCGCATGGGGGGCACGAGCAGCGAGCCCAGCGCCGAAGTGTCGGCCACCGCGGAGCCATTCACGCCGGCGAAGAAGACGCTGGAGACCACGTTGACATGGCCCATGCCGCCGCGCAGGTGGCCGACCAGCAGCTTGGCGAAGGCCATCAGCCGGTCGGTGAGCCGGGTCACATTCATCAGGTTGCCGGCCAGTATGAAAAGTGGAATGGCCATCAACGAGAAGACATTGATGCCGCCGAAGAACTGCTGCGGCATCATGCGCGGGATCATCGCGGGATCCACGAACAGAAAACCCACCACCGCCGTGGCAAGCAGCGAGATGAAAAGCGGCAACCCCAGCAGGACGTGCACGAGGAAGACGGCCAGCATGGTCAAGGTCATGCGGGGTCCTCCGTGAGCGTCTTGAGGGGTGCCGGACCATGCCACAGGGCATGCCAGGCCAGCAGCGCGAAGCCGATCGGCACCGACAGCATGGGAATGGTCCTGCTGATGCCCAGCCCCTGGCTGGTAAACATCGAGACGGACATCGCATAGCGATAGCTGATGATGGCGGCGCCGACGGCAATGCTAAGCGTGAGGAGCCACTGGTAGAGGTTGAGGAGGCGGCACAGCGGCGCTGGAAGCAGGCGCTCGATCAGCGCGACACGCATGTGGCCGCCCTCCACCCAGACGGCACCGGCCCCGAGCAGCACGCTGCCGATGATCAGGAAGCGGGCCAGCTCGTCGGTCCAGATCGGCGCCCCGCCGGCCAGGTAGCGCATGAACACGCCGAAGAGGATCACCGCCAGATCGATGAGCAGCAGGCTGCTGGCAACCGTCAGGGACACGGACCGGCTGATGGCCAGTACGCGAGAGTTCGATAACGACATGATAGAGGCCATCTGTCATGGGGCAGGGGAGAAGCCCCCTGCCCGAACTGCAGGATGTCTCGGCGACGGCGTGGCTTACTCGGCCAGATGGGTCATCCCGGCATCCTCGAGCGCCATGTCGATGAAGGATTGATCGATGTCCTGCTCGCCGAGCCATTCCAGATAGGCCGGCTGGCCCTGCTCGCGGAATGCCGCCAGCTCCTCCTCGGAGGGCCGGATCACCTCCATGCCCTGCTCCTCGAGGTAGGCGATGCGCTCGTCGACCCGGGTCTCGTTGTGCTCGCGGGCCATCTGGTTGGCCTCCGCGACCGCCTCCATGAAGGCCTCGCGCATCGCCTCGTCCCAGCCGTCGATCATCGCACCGTTACCCACCAGGAACTGGTCCGAATACTGGATGTTGGCCAGGGTCAGGTAGTCCTGCACCTCATAGAGACTGCCCATGATGATGTACATCGGCGGGTTCATCTGGCCATCGGCGACGCCGGTCTTGAGAGACATGTAGACCTCGGTCCAGGGGATCGGCGTGCCGGAGGCCCCGAAGGCCTCGTAGAGCGCGACCTGGCTGGGGTCCATGGCGCGAAAGCGCAGCCCCTCGAAGTCGCTGGGCGAGGAGATGGGTTTCTCGTCATTGGTGAAGGCCAGAAAGCCGCCTTCCTCGACCACGGCCAGCAGCTCCACGCCGGTGCGCTCACGCAGGGCATCCTCGACGGCCTGCCAGTACTGGCCTTCGTCGAAGAAGGTGCGTGCCGACTCGAAGTCATCGAAGAGGAAGGGAATGGCGCTGACGAACACTTCCGGAACCAAGGGAGACATGCCGGCAAAGGAGGCGATGTTCAGGCTGGGGCTGTTCATCGTCTGCTCCATGCGCTCCTGTTCCTCCCCCAGCATGCTGTTGGGGTAGAGCTTGAGCTCGATTTCGCCGTTGGTCTTTTCCTCGACCAGCTCCTTGAGGTTGGTGGCGAAGACATGCACGGCATTCTTGTCGGGATCCGGGGCGCCGTTGTAGCTCAGGTCCACGGTCGTGGCGGCCTGCGCCTGGCTGGCCAGCACACCCGCGGCCAGGACGGCGGCGGTGAGGGAGGACACGGCAAACGATCGAGTGGGATTCATGTTTGGACTCCGGGCGTTGTTGTTGGCGGAACTGCCGGCCTCTCGGCCGGTATATGAGCAGACTAGGCGTTGCTCTGTTGACTGATCAAACCCGATAGCGTTGTTTTTTAAACAACCTATGTCGTTCAGCAGGCGCGACGAATCACTTCGCTCAGGTAGGAGAGGGCGCGGGTGTTGAGCATCGGCCGCTGTGCCTCGTGTCGGTCGTGTATGGAATGATGTCATCATAACGCTTCGGCGCCACGCGTGCCCGAAGCCCCTGTTTTGGCTACACTGTTGCCCCCAGCCATAGCCGCAACCCGGGGTCATCCGATGTCACACTACTACCGCCTGGTGGTTTCCTGTCCCGACCGCCTGGGCATCGTCGCCAGGGTCTCCAACTTCATCGCCGGTCACGGCGGCTCGATCACCGAGGCGAGCCAGCACTCCGACCTGGAGGGTGGGCGCTTCTTCATGCGCTACGAGATCCTCGCCGACTCGGTGGGCATGCCGCCGGAGGCGCTGCGCGAGGCCTTTGCGCCGATCGCTGACGAGTTCGAGATGACCTGGGCGCTCACCGATACCCGCCAGCGGCGGCGGGTGGTGCTGATGGTCTCGCGGGAGACCCACTGCCTGGTGGACCTGCTCTATCGCTGGACGGCGGGCGAGCTCGACTGCGACATCGCCGGTGTGATCTCCAACCATGAGGACATGCGCGGCCTGGTGGAGTGGCACGGCATTAGCTACCACCATGTGCCGGTCAAGGCCGACGACAAGCAGGCCGCCTTCGCCGAGGTCCAGCAGCTGGTGGACGAGGCCCACGCCGACTGCGTGGTGCTGGCCCGCTACATGCAGATCATGCCGCCCGAGCTCTGTTCGCGCTTCCAGGGGCGGATGATCAACATCCACCACAGCTTCCTGCCGTCGTTCGCCGGCGCCCGGCCCTACCACCAGGCGCATCAGCGTGGCGTGAAGCTGATCGGCGCCACCTGCCACTACGTCACCGAGGAGCTCGACGCCGGGCCGATCATCGAGCAGGACATCCATCGCGTCAGCCACTGCCACACCCCCAGCGACCTGGTGCGCTTCGGGCGGGACGTGGAGAAGGCGGTGCTGGCGCGCGGCCTGCGCTGGCACCTGGAGGATCGCGTGCTCATCCACGGCAACAAGACCGTGGTCTTTGCGTGAGGTGATGTCGTGACGATTGCTGCTCCGGTTCTCGCGCCCTGGCTGCTGTGGCTCTGTGGCCTGGTCTCGCTGGCGGTGGTCGGCCTGGCGCTGAGCCGCCGGCCGTGGGTCGCGCTGCTCGATGACCACGCCCTCCAGCACCGCTGGCTGGCGGCTACCGTGATGGTGATGCTGTTCTGGCAGCTGCGCGCCCAGGCGGTGGACTGGCTGACCCTGCACCTGATGTTCACCGCCCTGCTGACGCTGGTCTTCAAGGCGCCGCTGGCGCTGCTCTCGATCACCATGATCAATATCGCCATGGTACTGCTGGGGCGTATCGAGTGGCCGCTGCTGGGGGTGAACGTGCTGGTCACCGGGGTGGTGCCGGCGCTGGTGATGGGCATCGTCTGGCGTATCGTCGACCGGCGTCTGCCCGACAACCTGATGGTCTTCCTGTTCGTCTGCGGCTTCTTCGGCTCGGCGCTGGCCACTCTGGCGGCGGGCCTGGCCGCCGTGGGGCTGATGGCGCTGGGTGCCAGTGACGCCGAGGCGCTGCGCCAGGCGCTGGAGTACGCCCGCTTCCTGCCGCTGCTGATGCCCAGTGAGGCCTTCATCACCGGCATGCTGATGAGCATCCTGCTGGTCTATCACCCCGGCTGGGTCGCCACCTTCAACGACCATCGCTACATCGATACCAAGTAGCCGCGAAGGGCGGGGTTACAGGGGAAGTGACAGCTGCTGTCGTGCCTCTTCCGGGACCAGGCGCACGCCGACGCCGAGCAGGCGCACCGGTCGGCGGGCGCGGGCCCAGGCCTGTTCCAGCAGGCGGGTGTAGCTCTCGGCATCGGGGGTGAGGCCGCGGCTCTCCAGGGTGGTGAGGCTGAAGTCGTCGAAGCGGACCTTGACGAAGAGCCCGGCCATCGGCGGGTGGCCGTGGCGCTGCAGCCGGCCCTGCAGCTTGTCGCAGAGCGGGGCGAGGGCGGCGCTGGCGGTCGCAAGGTCGGGGAGGTCGTGGTCGAAGGTGGTCTCCACGCTCACCGACTTGCGCTCGCGTTCAATGCGCACCGGGCGCTCGTCGATCCCGCGGGAGAGCTCATAGAGCCGCCGGCCGAACTTGCCGAAGTCGTCCAGCAGGCGCTCGATGGGTAGCTCGCGGAGATCGGCGCAGGTGGCGATGCCCAGGGCGTCGAGCTTGGCGCCGGTGGCCGGGCCCACCCCGTGGAGCTTCTTGACCGGCAGGTCGCGCACGAAGGCGTCGACCCGTTCCGGCGGGATCACCGTCAAGCCGTCGGGCTTCTCCCAGTCGCTGGCGATCTTGGCCAGGAACTTCGCGGGCGCCGCGCCTACCGAGACGGTGATGCCGGTGCGTCGGAAGCATTCTTCCTTGAGCCAGCGGGCCATCCAGGTGGCGCTGCCGCGAAAGCCCTCCACCTCGGTGACGTCGAGGAAGGCCTCGTCCAGCGACAGCGGCTCCACCAGCGGGGTGAGCTCGTGGAAGACGTCCTGGATCTGGCGCGACACCTCGCGATATTTCTCGAACTGGCCGCGCATCAGGGTGAGGTGGGGGCAGAGGCGCAGCGCCCGGGCGGTGGGCATGGCGGAGTGGATGCCGTAGCGGCGGGCGGGGTAGTTGCAGGTGGCGATCACCCCGCGCTGCTCCCGCGAGCCGCCGATGGCCAGCGGGATGTCGCGCAGGGCGGGGTTGTCGCGCATCTCCACGGCGGCGAAGAAGCAGTCGCAGTCGGCGTGGAGGATCTTGCGCACGCGCTCGGTCATGGGGCGAGGGGCCGCCGGCCTCGCTCAGAGCGCCTGGCCGCTGCCGCCGCGGATCACGCCCACGCCGATGCCCTCGATCTCCAGCGGGTCATGGCGCAGGTCCACCTCGATGGGCGCGAAATCGGGGTTCTCGGCCTCCAGGGTGACCACATGGCCCTGGCGGTGGAAGCGCTTGACGGTGACCTCGTCCTCCAGGCGCGCCACCACGATCTGGCCGTCGCGGATGCGCTCGGTGCGGTGCACCGCCAGCAGGTCGCCCTCGAGGATGCCGGCATCCTTCATGGAGAGGCCGCGCACCCGCAGCAGGTAGTCGGCCCGCGGGGTGAAGTACTCCGGCGGCAGCGGGCAGTAGCGGTCGATGTGCTCGGCGGCGAGGATCGGGCTACCCGCGGCCACCTCGCCGATGATCGGCAGGCCCTGGGCCGGCTCGTCCAGCCCCTCGTCGTTGGCGGCCTCCGGCTCCTGGGCGGGCAGGCGGATGCCCCGCGAGGTGCCGCGGATCACCTTGATCGCGCCCTTGCGCTCCAGGGCGCGCAGGTGCTCCTCGGCGGCATTGGCCGACTTGAACCCCAGCGCCCGGGAGATCTCCGCCCGGGTCGGCGGGTAGCCCAGCTCGTTCATGGTCTTGACGATGAAGTCGTACACGTTCTGCTGCCGGGCCGTGAGGGAGCGACTCATAGGACCTCCAGGGTCGGTAACCAGGGAGTGGCGAGCGTCTCGCCACGCGTCTGATCAAGTATACAGCATGTCTTTCTGTCCAGTAAAAGTGCCAAGCGCCAAGCGCCAAGCGCCAAGCGCCAAGCGCCAAGCGCAAAGGCGGAAGAAGAGGGTCGATAGTTCCTTGTGGGAGCGCAATTTATTGCGCGATAGGCGACTCGACTCTGTTCCCGATCCGTCGCGGAGCATCGGTGGGATTGTCTTGGGCGCCTGGCGGCGCCATCGCGATCTGAAGATCGCTCCCACAGGAATGCCAACGCGATCTACAGTCTGAGCGCCGAATCGTCGCTCCCACAGTAAGCACTCGTCTCTCGGTGCTCGACCCCGTTTCAAACACCCAGCTCCCTGCGGCATTGAGCCGCGCCCATGGCTGTCATACACTTTGATGACATTCAAACATCTGTTTCCAATGACGTGGAGCCGTCGCCCATGGCCCAGCAGCCCGACACCGTCACGCGCATCCTCGATACCGCCGAGGTGCTGTTCGCCGAACGTGGCTTCGCCGAGACCTCGCTGCGCAACATCACCAGCAAGGCCAAGGTCAACCTGGCGGCGGTCAACTACCACTTCGGCTCCAAGAAGTCGCTGATCCAGGCGGTGTTCGCGCGCTACCTCGACCCCTTCACCGTGCGCTTCCACGCGGCCCTCGACGAGCTCGAGGCGCGCCACGCGGGCGGCGTCATCCCGCTGGAGGAGCTGCTGGAGACCATGGCGCGCAGCGTGCTCGAGGTGCCGGCGGAGCGCCACAGCCTCAAGGTGTTCATGCGCCTGCTGGGGCTCGCCTACAGCCAGGCCCAGGGCCACCTGCGCCGCTATATCCAGGAGGAGTACGGCAGCGTCTTCACCCGCTTTACGGAATTGGTGCGCCAGGCCACCCCGGAGCTACCCGATGCCGAGCGCTTCTGGCGGCTGCACTTCATGCTGGGCACGGTGATCTTCACCCTCTCCGGCCTCGATGCCCTGCGCGACATCGCCGAGAAGGACTACGGCGAGCACGTCAGCGTGCGCGACCTGGTGCGGCGCCTTCGCCCGGTGGTGGTGGCGGCCATGAACGCGCCGCTGCCCGAGCCCACCCCGGCCCAGCGCGAGGCGGGCTGATGCGCACCCCGCTGCTTACCGAACTGCCGCCGGAGGAAGGGCGGTGGCTTGAGATCGATACTAGCGCCCAGCGGCTGAGCGTCTGGCGGGGGCGCGAGGTCGAGTGGTCTTGCGCGGTCTCCACGGCCGCCAACGGCACCGGGGAGGAGGAGGGCAGCGGCGCCACGCCGCTGGGCTGGCATCATGTGCGTGCCGCCATCGGCGCGGGCAATCCGCCCGGCACCGTCTACCGCGGCCGCCGGCCCACCGGCGAGGTCTACAGCGCGGCGCTGGCCGCCGAGCACCCGGGGCGCGACTGGATCCTTTCCCGCATCCTCTGGCTCAGCGGCCTGGAGCCCGGCCGCAACCGCGGCGGAAGCGTCGATTCCCAGCGGCGCTACATCTACCTGCACGGCACCCCGCCCAGCGAGCCCATGGGTGTTGCCCGCTCCCATGGCTGCATTCGGCTGCGCGATAGTGAGCTGCTGGCACTGTTCGAGATCACCGTGCCGGGTACGCCGGTCTGGCTGCATGATTAAGCAGCCAAGCAAGCCAAGCAGCCAAGCAGCCAAGCAGCCAAGCAGCCAAGCAGCCAAGCCGCCAAGCCGCCAAGCCGCCAAGCAAGCCAGGCGGCCAGGCGGCTTGACACCATGACGGGCGGAGCCATCATCCCGCTCGGCGCTCGGCGCTCGGCGCTCGGCGCTCGGCGCTCGGCGCTCGGCGCTAGATGACACTCCCCAGCTCGAAGATCGGCAGGTACATGGAGACCACCAGGCCGCCGACCAGCACGCCCAGCACCACGATGATGAAGGGCTCGAGCAGCGAGGTGAGGGTATCCACCTTGTTGTCGACCTCTTCCTCGTAGTAGTCCGCCACCCGGTTGAGCATGGCGTCGAGCGAACCGGCCTCCTCGCCGATGCCCACCATCTGCACCGCCAGCGCCGGGAACTGCTCGGTCATGCGCATGGCGAAGTTCAATTGCTGGCCGCTGGACACGTCCTCGCGGATCTGGGCGATGGCGCGCTCGTAGACCATGTTGCCTGCGGCCCCCTGGGCGGTCTCCAGCGCCTCCACCAGCGGCACCCCGGCGCCGAAGGTGGTCGCCAGGGTGCGCGAATAGCGCGCCACCGAGGACTTGTCGAGGATATCGCCGATCACCGGGATGCGCAGCGAGAAGGCATGCATGCGGTAGCGGAAGGCCTCGGAGCGCTTCATGGCGGTGCGCAGGAAGAACACGAAGGCCACCAGGCCTAGTACCCCCCACCACCAGTACTGCTGGGCGAACTCCGAAAGCGCGATGGTGATGCGGGTCGGCGCGGGCAACTCGGCGCCGAAGCCGTGGAAGAGGCTCTCGAACTGCGGCACCACCTTGATCAGCAGCAGGGCCGTCACGGCCATGCCCACCGAGATCACCGCCGCCGGGTACCACAGGGCCTTCTTCACGCGGCTTTTGAGCGACTCCATCTTCTCCTTGTAGGCCGCCACGCGCTCGAGCATGCGATCCAGCGAGCCGGACTGCTCCCCGGCCTCCACCATGTTGGCGAACAGCCGGTCGAAGTGCTGGGGGTGGCGCCTGAGCGCCTCGGAGAAGCTCGCCCCGGCCGCCACGTCATTCATCAGCTCCTGCACCAGCGCGCTCATCGCCGGCTTCTTGAGGCTCTCCGCCACCACCTGGAAGGCCTGCAGAACCGGCACCCCGGCGCGAATCATGGTCGCCATCTGGCGGGCGAAGAGCATGATGTCGCGCGGCTTGATCGTGCCCATGCCACTGCCGAACCCGCTCTTGCGGCGGATCTGCTTGACCACGATGTTCTGCCCGGCGAGCACCTTCTCCACCTCTGCTCGCTTCGTGGCGATGATCTCCCCGGCGACCTTGCGCCCGTTGGGCCCCATGCCCGTCCAGCGCCAGCGGTAGAGCTTCAGCTTCTGGTGCTTGCGCTGCGACTTGCTCAGGGGTTGCGTTGCCATGTTCATAGGTTCCCGTCCCTGCGTTATGGTTGAGCAGCCAAGCTGCCAAGCGCCAAGCTGCCAAGATACCCTGGCTGCTCAAGAGCCCCGCCAGCCGCTAGGCAATGGTCGTGGGGTCTGACCCCAGGCATGACCCCAAAGGCACCCGTGGCGTCTTCGGGCTCGCTTATGGGGTCAGACCCCTCACACGCAACGGCCCTGTAGCCGGCGTTACGTCGTCTGCCACAGCCACGGTGGGGTCTGACCCCATAAGCTCTTGGCCGCTTGGCGCTAGTCCTTCGTTATCCGGTTGACCTCGGCCAGGCTGGTCAGCCCCTGCATCACCTTCAAAAGCCCGCTTCTGCGCAGGTCCGGGTGGCCCTCCTGGCGGGCCTGGGTATCGAAGTCTCGCGAGTTGCCGTTGGTCATGATCAGGTGGCTCATGTCATCGCTGATCGGCACTACCTCGTAGATGCCCACCCGGCCCTTGAAGCCCTGGGTGCAGTGCTTGCAGCCCACCGGCTCATAGATCGTGGCGCCGGCCACTTCGTCTTCGGTGAAGCCCTGCTGCAGCAGCACCTCGCGGGGGATGTCCGCCGGCTGCTTGCAGCGCTTGCACAGCCGCCGCGCCAGGCGCTGGGCGATGATCAGGCTCACGGAGCTGGCGATATTGAAGGGCGCCACCCCCATGTTGGCCAGGCGCGTGAGGGTCTCCGCCGCCGAGTTGGTGTGCACGGTGGAGAGCACCAGGTGGCCGGTCTGGGAGGCCTTGACGGCGATCTCGGCGGTCTCCAGGTCGCGGATCTCGCCGACCATCACCACGTCCGGGTCCTGGCGCAGGAAGGCGCGCAGGGCGCTGGCGAAGTCCAGGCCGATCTTGGGCAGCACGTTCACCTGGTTGACCCCCGGCACCTTGATCTCTACCGGGTCCTCGGCGGTGCAGATGTTGCGTTCCACCTGGTTGAGGATATTGATGCCGGTATAGAGGGTCACCGTCTTGCCGCTGCCGGTGGGCCCGGTGACCAGTATCATGCCCTGGGGGTCGTCGAGCACGCTCTCGTACATCTCGCGCTGCTCGGGGGTGAAGCCCAGCTGCTCGATGCCCATCTGGGCCGAGCTGGGGTCGAGGATACGCAGCACCACCTTCTCGCCGTACACCGTGGGCAGTGAGTTGACGCGAAAGTCGATGGAGCGGGTGGTGGAGAGCTTGAGCTTGATGGCGCCATCCTGGGGCAGGCGGCGCTCCGAGATATCCAGCCGCGACATCACCTTGAGGCGCGCCGAGATACGCGTGCGCATGGCGAAGGGCGGGTGGGCCACGTCGTGGAGGATGCCGTCGATGCGAAAGCGCACCCGGTAGCTGGTCTCATACGGCTCGAAGTGGATGTCCGAGGCGCCGCGGTTAATGGCGTCGAGCAGGATCTTGTTGACGAACTTGACGATGGGCGCGTCGTCGCCGGCCGCGGCTACCGCGGCCTGCTCGTCGGAGGCGTCCACCACGCCCTCGTCATAGGCCAGCTCGCCCACGGCGTCGTCGACGTCGCCCAGCTCGTCGAGCATGCGGCGTTCGCTGCTGCCCAGGTAGCTCTCGAGCACCGGGCCGAGCTGGTCCACCGGGGAGAGCACCCCCTCCGGCGTGAGGCCGGTGGCGAACTGCAGCTCGTCGAGCAAGGCCAGCGTGGAGGGGTAGGGCACCGCCACGGTGAGCCGATGGCCGTGGCGCACCAGCGGCAGCACGCCCAGCCGGCGCAGGATCTTCTCCGGGTAGTCCGCCGCGGGGGGCAGGCTCTCCAGGCGGATGGCGTCCAGGTCGATGATCGGCAGGCCATACTCCCAGGCGGCGGTCAGCGTGGCCTTGCGCGCCGGCACCATGCCCGCCTCGATCAGGTGCTCGAGCAGCGACATCTCCGCCTCGCGCGCCTCGCTTTCGGCGCGCACTGCCGCCGCCTCGCCGAGCAGGCCGTCGGCGACCAGGCGCCGGGCCAGCCCGCGCAGCCCGCTGCGCTGGGTGGCGCCGTGCAGCGGTGAAGGCGCCGGCGCCGGCGTGGCCGGGGGCATCTCGGGTGAGGGGGGGCGGTAGTCGTTCATGGCGCCTCGCAGGTGCAGCAAGCTTCGTCGGTTGTGGTGATTCTAGCCCCTGGTGCCACCCCCCGCCCAGCATGGAACCACGCCATTTCAACCTTTTGCTCGTACCTTGGCTCATTCATCAGCATGAGGCTCATGCTACCCTTGCGCCTGTCGGCTACAATACTGCTTGCAGGGTTGCAAAGCGTAATTTAATGTAAGCGTAGGGTCGGCGGCCAAGGTGCTAGACCTACAGGGATGAGACGCGCGACAGGCAGGTTGTAGCGAAGTGATGGCAGGGCGCGTGAGGCTCTTTTGGAACCCTCGGCGGCCCGACCATCAATCCACACCCGCACGGGGCAGCAGAAGAAGGCAATGCCAGACGCGCCACGGCGGAACGAACGAGTAAGGGACAGGACGATGAACGAATTGAAGAACCGGAAGACCCAACTGAACAAAGCACAGGGCGGTTTTACCCTGATCGAGCTGCTGATCGTGGTGGCGATTATCGGGATCCTGGCGGCGATTGCAATTCCGCAGTATTCCAACTATCAGGATAATGCTGCTGAGGCTGCTTGTGAGCAGGAGATTGCGGCGGCTAGGACGGCTATTATAGCCAACTCTGATCCTTCCAGCGCAGCAACTGCCTATACCACTTCTGCTTGTGACCAAGGATTGGTATTCAATGCTGCTACTTCAAGTGCTAATGCAACCATTGTAGGGACATATACTTTACCGAGTGATAGCAGTACTACATCGACAGTTACATACACCTTTGGTGATGACGTAGATATTAGTAATTTGTGATTGTTTTCTTAGGCTAGAGGCTAATCGGGGACAGACCCCCATTACCCACCTAGCCTGAACCAACCAGCGGCCGGCAGAGATGCCGGCCGCTGGCGTTTTTGTTTCCTCTTCTTACTTTCTTTTATTCGATATCTTCCGGCGGTCGCCTGGGCGTGCGCCCCGGCGTGCCGCGCACGCTGCGTCGGCCCAGCAACTCGGCCACCTGCTGCTGGAAACGTGGCGTGCCCAGCACCAGCCCGCCGTGGTGGCCTGGAGGATCTCGTCGACCAGCCCTTCCGCCAAATGCTGGCGAAACGGCTCGCGGTTGGCCGCATGGCGCGCCGCGCCTGACGTGCCGGGCGCTTGATCACAAGGTGTCACAGCTTTTCATGGCTTTTCACAACCTCCATGTTGCACTGCACAAAAATGGCTGCTATCGTGCAGGGCATCAGGACGGGGATCGCCCGTTCCATGGCACCAGAACCCAGGAGGTTCCCATCATGACCAACGCATTCGCATTCGACACCAAGCAGTTCGACACCGCTCAGCTCGAGACCTTCTTCGCCCCGGCCCGCGCCTTCGCCGCGCTCTCGGTCGATTACACCGAGAAGCTGGTCAACGCCCAGCTCGAGGCCACCAAGGCCTACAGCGACGTGAGCCTGGCGCAGCTGCGCAGCCTGGTCGAGGTCAAGGACGCCGAAGGCCTCAAGGGCTACCTGGAAGGCCAGCAGAAGGTCGCCAAGGAGCTGACCGAGCGGGCCAAGGGCGATGCCGAGAAGGTCGTGGCCCTGCAGCAGGAGTTCGTCCAGGAGAGCCAGAAGCTGACCGAGAGCAGCGTCAAGCAAGCCCAGGAAAGCGCCAAGGAAGCCACCGAGACCGCCAGCAAGGCCGTCAAGGAAGCCGCGCCCAAGGCCTCCAAGCAAGCCTGATTTGGTGTTAGACCCGGCCCACGGGCCGGGGTGAGGCAAGACCCCAGCAGGCCGCCGATCATCGATCGGCGGCCTGCTGTCGGCTGCATATTCCTGGCGGAAGCCCGAGAGCTCGGCGTAGCCCTTGGGGTCTGACCCCCAGGTTGTTGATTGCTCAGTAATATCAGAGTGTTGGCGCAACACGCTGCAGCGGGGTCAGACCCCAAGGGCGCGGCACCGTGCCCGCATGAGGCACCAACACCTTCGAACATGTCGATGTCGTGACATCATTCGTGGGGAGACCCCAGATATACCCCATTTCCCTGCCCATTTCCTGAACTACCTGCGGCCGGCAGCGATGCCGGCCGCTGGTGGTTTAGGCTCAGCTGCGATACATTGATCGCATGTATCACAAGAGACGAGCAACATGCCTATCAGTCTCCGCCTGGATCCGGATATCGAAGAACGCCTGGCCCATCTGTCCCGAGCGACGGGGCGCTCCAAGACGTTTTACCTGCGCAAGCTGATCGAGGAGCACCTCGACGAGCTGGAGGACGCCTATCTGGCAGAGCATGCGCTTGAGCAGCTTCGCCAGGGCCGGGATCGTGTCATGACCGCCGAGGAGTTCTGGCGTGACCTGGAAGGTTGAATATCTGGCCTCGGCGGCAAAGAGTTTCAAGAAGATCGACCCCCAGCAACGCCGGCGCATTCGTGCCTATCTGGAAGAGCGGGTGGTGTCGCTGGATCATCCGCGCCAACTGGGCAACCCCCTGAGAGGTGAGTTGACGGAGTTCTGGCGCTATCGCGTGGGAGATTACCGTGTCATCTGCCAGGTTCAGGATGACCGGCTGGTGATACTGGTGGTCCGGGCGGCCCATCGTAAGGATGTCTATGAGGGCTAGTCGGAAGACCCCATTTCCCTTCTGGCCTGAACCACCCAGCGGCTGGCAGAGATGCCGGCCCAGCAGCTCGGCGACCTGCTGCTGGAAGCGCGGCGTGCCCAGCACCAGCCTCTGTGGGTGACCTGGCGGATCTCGTCGACGAGCACTCCGCCAGGTGCTGGCGAAACAGCGCGCGGTTGGCCGCATGGCGCGCCTCGCAAGACGTGCCGGGCGCTTGATCACAAGGTGTCACAGCTTTTCATAGCTTTTCATAGCATCCATGTTGCACTGCACAAAAATGGCTGCTATCGTGCACAGCATCAGAACGGGGATCTCCCGTTCCACGGCAAGTAGAACCCTGGAGGTTCCCATCATGACCAACGTATTTTCCTTCGACACCAAGCAGTTCGACACCGCTCAGCTCGAGACCTTCTTCGCCCCGGCTCGCGCCTTCGCCGCGCTCTCGGTCGATGTCACCGAGAAGCTGATCAACGCCCAGCTCGAGGCCACCAAGGCCTATAGCGACGTGAGCCTGGCGCAGCTGCGCAGCCTGATCGAGGTCAAGGACGCCGAAGGCCTCAAGAGCTATATGGAAGGCCAGCAAAAGGTCGCTCAGGAGCTGACCGAGCGCCTGAAGGGCGATGCCGAGAAGGCCGTGGCCCTGCAGCAGGAGTTCGTTCAGGAGAGCCAGAAGCTGACCGAGAGCAGCGTTAAGCAGGCCCAGGAAAGCGCCAAGGAAGCCACCGAGACCGCCAGCAAGGCCGTCAAGGAAGCCGCACCCAAGGCCAAGTAAGCCTGAATTGGTGTTAGACCCGGCCCACGGGCCGGGTTGACGCAAGACTCCAGCAGGCCGCCGATCATCGATCGGCGGTCTGCTGTCGTGTGGGTGCTCCCGGCCTGCCTGTGGGGCGCTTGCCGTCGGATGGGCCAAGGGGCGACGTTACCCCTAGGGGCCATCACGCCTCGGTGATTACGCTGGCTGCACTATACTGGCGTTGGCCGGCCCGGGCTGCATGGGTATGGTCTGGGCGGGTATCGACGCAAGGGGCGTCGGGCATCGAGGAGGGGCGAGCATGCTCAAGGAGTTCAAGGAATTTGCCGTGCGCGGCAACGTGGTGGACATGGCGGTGGGGATCATCATCGGTGGGGCCTTCGGCACCATCGTCCAGAGCCTGGTCAACGATGTGCTGATGCCGCCCATCGGGCTGCTGCTCGGCGGCGTCGACTTCTCCGATCTGTTCCTGGTGCTCAAGGGCGAGGGCCCCTTCGCCACCGTGGCCGACGCCAGCGCGGCCGGCGCCGTGACCATCAACTACGGCCTCTTCGCCAACAACGTGATCAGCTTCGTGATCGTGGCCTTCGCGGTCTTCCTGCTGGTCAAGGGCATCAACCGCCTGCGCCGCCAGCAGGCCGCGGCGCCCACGGAACCCGCCGCGCCGCCGGAGGACATCCTGCTGCTGCGCGAGATCCGCGATGAACTGCGCAAGGAGTAGCTACCGTAGGCCCGCTGGTGGCTTGCCGCGGCTGGCAGGCGGGCGTTATTAGGGTGATCAGACGATCTCTTCTTCCTGGGGTACCCTTGCCTTGCTGACGGGCTCGGCCCGGTTGGCCGCCTGGCGGGCGCGGTTGCGGGCGATGGCATCGCGGATATCCGTCTCTGGATCCTCCAAGGCATTCACGGCACGAAAGGTCGCTGGGCCGCTGAGCCATTCCGAGCTATCAGCCCGCGCGCGCACATGGGTGAGATCCTCGGTGCTCTGCCAGGCCGGCAGGCTGCCGGGTGACCTGGGCTCGGCGACCAGCCGGCCTTCCCAGGCCCAGCAGCGCTGCGGCACGCGGGAGACCGACCAGCTGCGCCCCTGCCAGTGGGCGCGGTAGTGGTCATCCAGCGTGAGTTCGGGCCAAGGCACGAGCGCCTCGAATAGCGCGCTGTTGAGCACGATGCCGGTATCGCCGATCTGCACGCCGCCCCGGTACTCCCCCCGGGCGAGCTGGCGTTCGGCCTCCTTGCGCTTGAGCTGCGTGATCAGCCGTCCGCTTTCGCATAGATGCAGCAAGTCCTCGTCGACCTGCTTGATCACCCAGCAGCGGATGGGTTCACGGTGCAACCAGCGCTTGATCATGGTGTGCCCTCGATATGCCAATGAAACTCCCTGTTCAATGATGCCCTGTCACATGCCATGACCCCGGATGGAGCGCCTTTACCCTCTGTGCGCTTCGCTGGCATGAAGGGGCGCGACACAGCGCCGATGGCGCTGCAGGCAGGTGTCATGAGGGGCGAGGTAGAGAGGCTTTGTGTAAACAAAACGTTACTATATTTGAAACTTCGTAATTAGCCAAGGGCGTAATCGCTGTCGCACCGGGAGGGAGGCGCAAGCGAGAGGGCCGTATGGCCGCCGCGCGGGTTGCAGTATCCGTGGGGCATGTCCCGCCGAGAGATGAGCAAAGGGTGTCGCACCTCAGACTCCCCAGCGCACCCGGAACGATAGTCCCACCACCACGAACAGCACCGAGAGCAGGGTGACGGCGAGGATATGCCAGCCCATCAGCGGCAGGGTGGCCGGCGAGAGGCGCGGGATGACCCGCAAGCGGGCGTGGGCCGCCACCAGGGCGGTGAGGCCGAGCAGCACGAGCTTGGCCTGGATCAGCTGCGCCACCGGGCCGCCCTCGGCCGAGAACCACAGCGCCAGGGAGGGCATCTTCTGCCACGCCAGCCACAGCCCGGTGACGATCTGCACCACCAGCGCCGGCATGCCGATGCGCTCGTAGCCCTGCTCGAACCAGGTCAGCGCCGCCACGTCCTTGCCCTTCAGCACCCGCGGCAGAATGGTCACCGCCAATACCAGGTGCCCGCCGGTCCAGACGGTGGCGCCCAGCAGGTGCAGCAACAGCAGGATGGCGGTCACGGCGGCTCCGAACTCCCCTTTGGGGTCAGACCCCAAAGTCTACTGAGGGGTCTGACCTCAAGAATGCGTTAGATATAGAAGCGCGGCAGGCGGTGGGTGCGAGTCGCCTGGGGGCTCTTCTTCGGCAGCTGGGCCTCAGGGCGGCTCCAGATGGTCAGGAAGCGCTCGGTGCTGCGGCGACGACGCGCCGAGCGCAGCGGACGCGAGGGAAGGGTCTGATCCCAGATGGTGGCGAATGCGATGCCGGTCATGTTGGTGCTCCGAGGCCATGATGGCCTGCTAATATATGTGGAAGTGGTTTCCATTATACCCGAGATCAAACGTTTGTCTACGACTTAGGTCGTAGGCAGTCGCAATGGAGGGAGTTCATGAAGTTGGCCCAGAACAGCATCGATCGGCTCATCGCCGGAGTAGAGGCCGCCGGGCGTGATTTTATCGCCGGCAACGACGAGTTCACCTTCAACCTGGCGCTGGTCGAAGACGGTGTACCTGTGCTCTGCCTCGTGCATGCCCCGGCGCTGGCGGCTGGCTACGGTAACCGCTGACGGATCTGGCCGCATAAGGGGTCATGCTAGACTTATCAGCATTGAAAGTTGATTGACGGAAACGGCAATGCGCCTGAGTGAGCAAGAGCAACGGCAGATCGTGACGATCCTGAAGCGGCATTTCGGGGCCTCGACGCGCATCCTGCTGTTTGGTTCGCGGGTAGACGATAGGGCCCGCGGCGGGGATATCGACCTGTATATCGAGCCGGAGCTGCAGGATTCCGACGCGATCGTGGAGGCCAAGCTGGAGGCTATGGTGGAACTGCACCAACGCCTGGGTGAGCAGAAGATCGATCTGGTGATCTGCCGACAGGCGAGCCCGGATTTGCCGGTGCATCGCGTGGCGAGGGAAACGGGAGTGGTTTTGTGAATCATGAGGCATTCGAGGGAAGCCTCGACATCTGCGAGCGCCATGCTGAACGGCTGCGCTGGGCGATGGGAACACTGAACCACCGTTTTCCGGTCGCGCCAGAAGCGCTAGCCGAATTCACGCCCATGGATCTCGCGGTGGTGGATCAATTCGTGATCCGGTTTTCCAAGCTTCAGGATGCAATGGGAGCCCGGCTCCTGCCCGGCGTGCTTGAGCTGACCCAGGAGCCGGGCGAATTCCCGACCTTTATCGACAAGCTCAACCGCCTGGAGAAGATTGGCGCCATTCGCTCGGCCGCCCAGTGGTTGCGCTTTCGAGAGATGCGGAATCAGTTTTCCCACGACTATCCCGATGATCCCGAGATCCAGGCAAGCCTGCTCAACAAGGCATTCACGCTGGGCGAAGAGCTGCTGGCCACGCTGGAGTACGTCAAGGCGTTCAGCAGCCGCTATTGCATGCCGCCTCAGGCCTGAGGCCTATGACATATCGGATCAGAACTTAGATGAACTGTCAGGTGGTCCAAAGGATGGGGACCACTTCAGGCAGCTGCCATCGCCCGCAGGCAGCGCGTTTCGCGTTGGGAGCATGCGCTGGTCAGTGTGCTGGGGTCAGACCCCAAAGTTCGCTGAGGGGTCTGACCCCAAGGCATGCTTGATCCTTGCCTGAAAGGCCTCGCTGCCGAGCGGGCGGCCGCTGCGGGTCTGCTGGCGGATCTCGTCGAGCATGGCGTCGGAGAGCTCGCCCCTGAACAGCTCTCGGTAGCGTTGCTGGCGGCGGGTGGGGGAGGCCGCCAGTTCCTCGTAGACGCCATGGGGGTGGACCAGCGGATCGTGGGCGCCCCGGGCATTGGCGCGGTAGCTCGACCAGCGGTAGTCAGCGGGGTGCTCGACCATGCCGGCCCGCACCGGGTTGAGTTCGATATAGCGGTAACAGGCGAAGAGGTATGGCTCCTCCGCCACCAGGCAGGAGCGGTAGCGCCCCTCGAAAAGCCCGCCGGTGCGCTGATGGCGGCGGTTGAAGTACTGGGCGTAGCTCTGGCCCAGCTCCTTCATCATCTGGCTGATGCCCTCGGGGGCATCGCACGGCGTGGCCAGCAGATGCACATGGTTGGTCATCAGCACGTAAGCGTGGATGTCGACGCCGCACTCCCGACGCAACTCGTCGAGCAGTTCCAGGTACTTGAGCCCATCCTTGCGATGCACGAAGCAGGCGCCGCGATTGTTGCCTCGCTGGATCAGGTGCAGCGGGGTCTCGGGCAGCAGGATACGAGCCGGGCGCACCATCTCCCTCTCCCTTGGCATGGATACATCGCGTTACAGTGTAGCCCTCCCAGCCAAGTTTGGGGTCAGACCCCAAAGTTTGCTGAATCACCAGGTGGGCTGAGGGGAGGGCTCCGGCTCGGCGTCGAGGCGGACCAACCGGGCATGCCGTTCGCAGTTCGTGCAGGTGACCACGGCCAGGTCGTTGTCGAGCGCCTCGACGGTGAACTCCTGCCAGTCATTGGCTCGGGCGATCTCGATGGTGCCGCAGGTGCAGGACAGGATGCGCCGACCCTGGGGATCGACGTCGAGCGTGATGGGTCTCATGGGGCAATCCCTCCCTGGATCTGCCCCGATGGTACGTCATCGCGCCACCTGGCCCCGTGCGAGAACGCGGCCGCGGGATGTAAGCGATCTCGTCGCCGACCGCCGAACGTGGGGTCAGACCCCAAAGTCCGCTGAGGGGTCTGACCCCACAGGGGGCTTAGGCGTTGCCCCAGACGACGAAGTAGGGGTTGAGGTGCTCCTGCGGGGTGGTATAGCGCAGCGGCTGGCCGGCCAGGGTCTCCACCCGTCCGCCGGCCTGCTCGACCACCGCCTGGGCGGCGCCGGTGTCCCACAGGCAGGTGGGCCCGAGGCGGGGGTAGACGTCCGCCTCACCTTCGGCGATCAGGCAGAGCTTCAGCGAGCTGCCCATGGGCACCATATCGTGCTCCCCAAGCTGCGCGAGCCACTCGGCCAGGTCGGGGCTGGGGTGAGAGCGGCTGCCCACCACGCGCCAGGTGGCGCCGTCGGCGGGCGTGCCGGCCACCTGGATCGGCCGGCGTTCGCCGCCTTTCCCTTCGCCCCACTCGGCCTTGAAGGCCCCCACGCCCTCGGCGGCGAGATAGGAGACTCCCAGCGCCGGGGCGACGACCACCCCGAGCACCGGTTTGCCGTGCTCGATCAGCGCGATGTTGACGGTGAACTCGCCGTTGCGCTTGATGAACTCCTTGGTGCCGTCCAGCGGGTCGACCAGCCAGTAGCGGCCCTCGGCATCCGCCCCGGTGAAGGCCTCGGTATGCTCCTCGGAGAGCACCGGGATGCCGCCCGGCAGGGCATTGAGCTCCGCGACGATGATCTCATGAGCGGCCTTGTCCGCCTCGGTGAGCGGGCTCTTGTCCTCCTTCTCCTCGACGGAGAAGTCGCGGGCGTAGACGGCCATGATGGCCTCACCCGCCTCGTGGGCGATGCGCTCGACGTCGTTCAGTAGTTGTGCAAATGACATAGCAACCTCAGCAAGCCTTGGGGTCAGACCCCTCAGGGAACTTTGGGGTCTGACCCCGCAGGGGGGTTAGGCGATGATCTGGCGCTCGCGCAGCAGGGCGACGATGGCGTCGGCGGCGGCTTCGCTGCTTATCTCGCCGGTCTTGATATGCAGGTCCGGGCTCTCAGGCGGCTCGTAGGCGGAGTCGATGCCGGTGAAGTTCTTCAGCTCGCCGCGGCGCGCCTTGCGGTAGAGCCCCTTGGGGTCGCGCTCCTCGGCCACGTCGAGCGGGGTGTCGACGAAGATCTCGATGAACTCGCCGTCGTCCAGCAGGTCGCTGGCGAGCTGGCGCTCGCTGCGGAAGGGCGAGATGAAGGCGGTCAGTACGATCAGGCCGGCGTCGACCATCAGCTTGGCCATCTCGCCCACGCGGCGGATGTTCTCGACGCGGTCGGCATCGGTGAAGCCCAGGTCGCGGTTCAGGCCGTGGCGCACGTTGTCGCCATCCAGCAGGTAGGTGTGCTGGCCGGCGGCGTGCAGCTTCTTCTCCACCAGGTTGGCAATGGTCGACTTGCCGGCGCCGGAGAGCCCGGTGAACCATAGCACCGCGGGCTGCTGCCCCTTGCTGAGCGCGCGGGCCTGCTTGTCGATATCCACGTGCTGCCGGTGGATGTTCTGGCTGCGCCGCAGGGCGAAGTGCAGCATGCCGGCACCGACGGTGTTGTTGGTCATGCGGTCGATGAGGATGAAGCCGCCGGTATCCTGGCTCTCCCGGTAGGGGTCGAAGGCCACGGCCTTGTTCAGGCTCAGCGTGCAAACACCGATGCCGTTCAAGTCCAGCTGCTTGGCGGCGGTGTGCTCCAGGGTGTTGACGTTGACCTGGTACTTGATGTCGGTGACGGTCGCCGAGACGGTCTGGGTGCCGATCTTCATCAGGTAGGGGCGGCCGGGCAGCAGCGGCTGGTCGTGCATCCACACCAGAGTGGTCTCGAACTGGTCGGCGGTCTGGCTCGGCTGCTCGACGCCGGAGATGATGTCGCCCCGGGAGATGTCGATCTCGTCGTTCAGCAGCAGGGTGATCGACTGGCCGGCCACGGCTTCGTCGAGGTCGCCGTCGAAGGTATAGATGCGCGACACCGTGCTGGTCTTGCCGGAGGGCTGCACGCGGATGGCGTCGCCGGGCTTGACCGTGCCGCTGGTCACCATGCCGGTAAAGCCGCGGAAGTCCAGGTTGGGACGGTTGACCCACTGCACCGGCAGGCGGAAGGGGTCGCGCTGCAGGCGCTCGTCGTCGACCTCTACGGTCTCCAGGTAGGCCATCAGCGTGGGGCCGTGGTACCAGGGCATGTGGTGGCCGTGCTCGATGACGTTGTCACCCTTGAGCGCCGACATCGGGATGAAGGTGATGTCCTCTAGCCCCAGCTGCTTGGCGAACGCGCGGTACGCCTCGACGATCTCGTCGAAACGCGCCTTCGAGTAGTCCACCAGGTCCATCTTGTTGATCGCCACCACCACCTTGCGCATGCCGATCAGCGACATCAGGAAGCTGTGGCGGCGTGTCTGGGTGAGGATGCCGTGGCGGGCATCGACCATCAGGATGGCGGCATCGGCGTTGGAGGCGCCGGTGACCATGTTGCGCGTGTACTGCTCGTGGCCCGGCGTATCGGCGACGATGAACTTGCGCTTGTCGGTGGAGAAGAAGCGGTAGGCCACGTCGATGGTGATGCCCTGTTCGCGCTCGGCGGCCAGGCCATCGACTAGCAGCGCGAAATCCATCTCGGTGCCCTGGGTGCCGTACTTCTTGGAGTCCGCCTCGATGGCGGCCAGCTGGTCCTCGAACAGCAGCTTGGACTCGAACAGCAGCCGCCCGATCAGCGTGCTCTTGCCATCGTCCACGCTGCCGCAGGTGATGAAGCGCAGCAGGCCCTTGTGCTCGTGTGCCTTCAGATAGCCCGCGATGTCGTCGGCGATCAGATCGGAGGAATGAGACATCAGAAGTACCCCTCTTGCTTTTTCTTTTCCATCGACGCGGCGCTGTCGTGGTCGATCACCCGGCCCTGGCGCTCCGAGGTGTTGGTCAGCAGCATCTCCTGGATGATCGCCGGCAGGGTGTCGGCCTCGGATTCTATGGCGCCGGTCAGTGGGTAGCAGCCCAGGGTGCGGAAGCGCACCTTGCGCATCATCGGCACCTCGCCGGGCTCCAGCGGCATGCGCTCGTCATCGACCATGATCAGCGTGCCGTCGCGCTCCACCACCGGGCGTTCGGCGGAGTAGTAGAGGGGCACGATGGGGATGTTCTGCAGGTAGATGTACTGCCAGATATCCAGCTCGGTCCAGTTGGAGAGCGGGAAGACGCGGATCGACTCGCCCTTGTGCTTGCGAGTGTTGTAGAGCTTCCATAGCTCCGGGCGCTGGTTCTTGGGGTCCCAGCGGTGCGCCGCGGTGCGAAAGGAGAACACCCGCTCCTTGGCGCGGGACTTCTCCTCGTCACGCCGTGCGCCACCGAAAGCGGCATCGAAGCCGTATTTTTCCAGCGCCTGCTTGAGGCCCTCGGTCTTCATCACGTCGGTGTGGATCGCCGAGCCGTGGGTGAAGGGGTTGATGTCCTTCTCCACGCCCTCGGGGTTGATGTGCACGATCAGGTCCATGCCGATCTCCTCGGCCATGCGGTCGCGGAACTCGTACATGGCTCGGAACTTCCAGCGGGTATCCACGTGCAGCAGCGGGAAGGGGGGCGGGGAGGGCGCGAAGGCCTTGCGCGCCAGGTGCAGCATCACCGCGCTGTCCTTGCCGACGGAGTAGAGCATCACCGGATTCTCGGTCTCCGCGACCACCTCGCGCATGATCTGGATGCTCTCGGCCTCCAGGCGCTGTAAGTGTGTGAGTGTCGTCATGGGCTTTCCATCCAAAGAGAATGTTGGGGTCAGACCCCTCAGCGAACTTTGGGGTCTGACCCCAAGGTAAGGTTCGGCGCTACGTTGATCAGGTGGAGCTCGGGGTGGTGCTTGAGCCAGGCCTGGATCTCCGGGCTGGCCTGAAACCAGGCGCCGTGGAAGAGCAGGGCGACTGGGCCTACGGCCTGCGCGAGCAAGCGTTCGAACAGCGCCAGGTACGCCTCGGCCATTGGCGGCGCCGGCAGGCAACGTGTATAGAGTGCGCCACGCTTGCCGTGCAGGTAGAGCTGGTAGCGGCGCGGTTCGTCGGGGGGCTGCTCGCCCAGTGGCGAAACGCGAACGCCGCCCTGCCACACATCGCCACCGGCCTGGCGGACCCGCTCGAGTACCGGCTGCACCTGCTGGCGATACCAGCGGCCCGGGGTGGAGCGCCGGCGCGCCAGGCCGGCCAGCGCCAGGGGCGTGGGCTTGAGGTCTTGCGCGGCCAGCCAGTGTTCGATGGCTCGCGGCGAGACCTCGCTGCCCGTCTCGGCCGCAATGGCCTCCGCTAGGGCCTGGCTGCTCCAGCCGGGCAGCGGTGACGAGGGCAACTCGGCGAGCAGGCGCCAGAGTATGTGTTGCTCACGCTCGCCCAGAGAGCTCGCCTGGCCCGACTTGCGCCCGCGCTGTCGCACCGGCACGGCCTCCCAACCGCCTTCTCGGAAAGCCTTCCAGGCGGCCGACACGGTGGGCGCGGAAAGCCCCGTCTGCTGCGCCACCCGGGCCACGGTGTGGCCATCCAGGCGCAGGCGAACGGCCTCCAGGCGGCGCTCGTTCAGCAGCTCAGGCGATAAATGTTTAGTGGCCAATCTTTTACCAAACCATTGAATATATTGGGTATTAAATCCAAAGGCGAAAACAGAATTGCCCTTGATTCGACATCATCATAAAAGCCCACGTAGAATCCCACAAGCCACGAATTTCAACCCGGCCACCTCAAGGACGAGCCTTCATGATGACCTGGGCGGTACTGATCTCCATCGCCGGCCTGCTGGCCCTGCTGATCTCCGGCCGGGTGCGCCCGGCCATCGCCTTCGTCAGCCTGGCCGGCGCCTACCTGCTGGCTGGCCTGGTGGATACCGCCACCTTGCTGCGCCAGTACACCAACCCGGCACTGGCCACCTTGATGCTGCTGCTGCTGGTCTCGCTGGCCCTGGAGCGCACGCCGCTGCTGGACTGGCTCTCCCAGCGCCTGCTGAGCGGCAAGGAGCGCAGCGCCACGGCCCGGCTGATGGCCACCAGTGCCGTGCTCTCGGCCTTTCTCAACAACACCGCCGTGGTCGCCGCCTTCCTGGGCGCCATCTCGCGGCAAAAGCGCATCGCCCCCTCGCGGCTGCTGATTCCGCTCTCCTACGCCTCGATACTGGGCGGCGTGACGACCCTGGTGGGCACCTCCACCAACCTGGTGGTCAACTCCTTCGCCTTGAGCAGTGCCGGCTTCGAGCTGGGCATGTTCCAGTTCAGCCTTGTCGGCATTCCGGTGGCACTGCTCACCTTCGGCGTTCTGCTGTGGCGGGCCCGCGCGCTGCCGCACCACCGGCCCGAGGCGACCGCCGACAAGCTCGCCTACTTCCTGGCCGCTGACCTGCAGCCCGGCTCAGAGCTGATCGGACGCAGCATCGAGGCCAACGGCCTGCGCAGCCTGGAGGGACTCTACCTGCTGGAGATCGAACGCAACGGGCGGCTGATCAGCCCGGTGGGCCCGGAGGAGATCCTGCATGAGGGCGATACCCTGGTGTTCACCGGCGAGGTGAGCAAGGTGCAGGCGCTGCAGCGTTTCCCGGGGCTCAAGCTGTTCGGCCACCAGGCCGACGATCTGCTGGCCACCAACCTGGTGGAGGTGGTGATCTCCCACGAATCGGAACTGGCCGGGCAGACCCTGCAGGAGGTGGACTTTCGCAGCATGTTCAATGCCGGCGTGGTGGGCATCCGCCGCGGCGGCAAGCGCCTGGAGGGCCAGCTCGGCCAGATCCCCCTGCGCACCGGCGACTGCCTGCTGATGGCGGTGGGAAGCGACTTCCGCCAGCACCGCAATATCGACCGCAACTTCCATCTGCTCAGCGGCAGCTTCAAGCGCCCCCAGCTCAACCGCCTGGAGAGCGGGTTTACCCTGGCCGGCTTCGCCAGCGTGATCGGCCTGGCGGCGCTGGAGGTGCTGCCGCTGTTTCACGGTTTGCTGCTGCTGATGGCCGGGCTGATCGCCGGCCGCGTGCTCAGCCCCGCCGAGCTGCGCCGCCGCTTCCCCTTCGAGCTGTGGATGATCATCGGCTCGGCGCTGGCTATCGCCCAGGGGCTGGAGAACTCCGGGGCCGCCGACCTGCTTGCCGCTGGCATGCAGGCGCTGTTCAGCGGCCACGGCGTCTACGCCGCCTTCATCGGCTGCTACTTCCTGACGCTGCTGCTGACCGAGACGGTAACCAACAACGCCGCCGCGGCGCTGGCCTTCCCCGTGGCCTGGACCACCGCCCAGGCCTTCGGCGTCGACCCCATGCCCTTCATCATGGCCGTGGCCTACGGCGCCAGCGCCTGCTTCCTGATTCCCTACGGTTACCAGACCCACCTGATGGTCTACTCCCCCGGGCGTTACCGCATCAGCGACTTCCTCAAGGTGGGCCTGCCGGTCAGCCTGACCTACTCGGCCGGGGTGCTGCTGCTCACGCCGCTGGTGTTTCCCTTCTGAGCGCGTTCATGCTGCGCTGCCGTTGTGGGCACAACACGCGGGCTGTATCCTTCACAAGCCAAGTTGCCTTAGCTCCAAGCTAAGGTTCACGCTGCTTGCTCTGCGACCTGCGTGGAGCCGGACAGCGCAGTTGCGTAGAATGGTGCGATCAACGAAGGATCTCGGCACGGGGGCAGGATCTACCCGGCGATGTCCCTGTTTCTGAAGGGCATGGGAAAGCGCCCGGGACAATCCTCGGGCGGTAGCGTGCCTGGACCCCCTCACCATCAGCGTGCAGATTGATGGTGATAAGTGCTCCTCCTGTCTAGCTAGCCCCCAACCAAAGTTTGGTTCATACGTTATTTGTAGAGGGACCTGAAGATGGCCAAGACATTCATCGTCACTGGTGGTGCCGGTTTCATCGGCTCCGCCGTGGTGCGTGAGCTGATTCAAAATACGGATCATCGTGTTGTCAATGTCGATAAGCTGACCTATGCGGGAAATCTGGAATCTCTGGCCGAGGTGCAAGGAAACGACCGATATCGCTTCGTACAGGCCGATATCTGTGATGCCACTGCAATGCAGCAAGTCTTTAACGAGCACGATCCAGACGTGGTGATGCACCTTGCCGCAGAGAGCCACGTTGACCGCTCCATCGATGGCCCTTCAGAGTTCATCCAGACCAACGTGGTAGGCACCTCAGTGCTGTTGGAAGCTGCACGGAACTACTGGAAAAATCTGCAGGAGAGCAATACGAAAAAAGCCGCGGATTTCCGCTTTCACCATATATCTACTGACGAGGTGTATGGCGATCTAGAAGGGCCCGAGGGGCTCTTCACCGAAGAGACGCCCTATGCGCCTAGTTCTCCTTACTCGGCAAGCAAGGCTGGTTCCGATCACCTGGTTCGCGCGTGGCAGCGAACCTACGGCCTGCCTACCCTGGTCACTAACTGCTCCAACAACTACGGTCCCTATCACTTTCCCGAGAAGCTGATTCCGCTGATGATTCTCAATGGCCTCGCAGGCCAGCCGCTGCCAGTATACGGCGATGGGCAGCAGGTCCGTGACTGGCTCTATGTAGAAGACCACGCTCGCGCTTTGGTCAGAGTGGCCACACAAGGCAAAGTAGGGGAAACCTACAATATCGGTGGCCACAATGAGCAGACCAACCTCGAGGTGGTGAACACACTATGCGTCTTGCTGGATGAGCTGGTTGGCAACTCTCATCTTACACCCTACACCTCACATCGGGAGCTGATCACCTTCGTGGCCGATCGTCCCGGCCACGATCTGCGCTATGCCATCGACGCCGGAAAGGTCGAGCGTGAGCTAGGCTGGGTGCCGCATGAAACCTTCGAAACCGGCCTACGCAAGACGGTTCAATGGTACCTGAATAACGAAGCCTGGTGGAAACGGGTACAGGACGGCAGCTATCAAGGCCAGCGCCTGGGGGTTGGAGCATGAAAGGCAATAAGAAGATCCTGGTAACCGGCGGTACGGGGCAGGTGGGATTTGAACTACAGCGCCAGCTATGCCTTCTCGGTAAGGTGCTGGCACCCACACGACAGGAGCTGGATCTCACCGATGCCAGAGCTGTGGCAGCCTGGCTTGATAAACACCAGCCCGACCTGATCGCCAATGGAGCGGCTTACACTGCCGTTGATAAAGCCGAGAGCGAACCCGAGCTCGCTCACCGCTTGAACGCCGAGTTGCCTGCTCAGCTGGCCGAGTACAGTAAGTCACGAAGCCAGTGGCTAGTGCACTACTCCAGCGACTATGTATACCCGGGGAGCGGGGATACACCCTGGCAAGAAGACGATCCCACCAGGCCACTTGGGGTGTATGGGCAGACCAAGCTGGCGGGCGACCAGTCCATCAAAGCTAGCGGCTGCAGGCATCTAATTTTTCGTACCAGTTGGGTATACAGTGCCCGCGGCAACAACTTTATGAAGACCATGCTGCGCTTGGGCCGCGAGCGAGATAAGCTCAAGGTTGTCAGTGATCAGATTGGGGTTCCAACGTCTGCAAGGTTGATTGCTCAGATTAGTGTTCTGGCACTAGAAAGGCAGTTACTTGACGGAGTCTATCATCTCGCACCCCATGGAGAGACCAGTTGGCATGGTTTTGCCAGTGAGATATTCAGTCAAGCGAAAGACTTGGGAGAAACCCGTTTAATACACCCGGACGCCGTTGTTGCGATACCCACCTCAGAGTACCCTACGCCCGCAGCCCGACCCCTGAACTCACGGCTATCGCTCACTAAGTTGGAACAGGCTCTTGATCTCGAGATTCCAGATTGGAACGAACAGCTCAAGCTGACGTTACAGGAATATTTATTCAAAAACTAAGCTGGCATATTAATATGCATAGCTAAGATTCAATAATACAAGGTTGCCAATATGTCACGTAAAGGTATCATTCTCGCTGGTGGTTCCGGAACTCGACTGCATCCCATCACTCGTGGAGTTTCCAAGCAGCTCCTGCCAATCTATGACAAGCCGATGATCTATTATCCGATATCGGTTCTGATGCTTGCAGGTATTCGTGAAATCCTGATTATCTCTACACCCGATGATTTGCCCCAGTACGAAAAACTGCTGGGAAGCGGTGCTCAATTTGGCATAAAGTTTGAATATGCAGTGCAACCGACCCCTGATGGCTTGGCACAAGCATTCATTATTGGTGAAGAGTTTATTGGAAACGACTCAGTCTGTTTGGTATTGGGCGACAATATTTTTCATGGTCAGCACTTCACGGAGCAGCTCAATCGCGCTGCAGGGCATGAGAGTGGAGCAACGGTATTCGGCTATTGGGTCAAGGATCCTGAGCGATTTGGGGTCGTTGAGTTCGATGGACAAGGCAAGGCGGTTTCCATCGAGGAGAAGCCTAAAGAGCCCAAGTCATTCTATGCGGTTACAGGATTGTATTTCTACGATAACGACGTTGTTGAAATTGCCAAGCAGGTGAAGCCTTCTGACCGGGGTGAACTGGAAATTACCAGCGTTAACAATGCTTATCTAGAACGTGGCGATTTACGTGTTGAACGTCTTGGCCGCGGCTTTGCTTGGTTAGATACTGGAACGCACGACAGTCTCTTGGAGGCCAGTCAGTACGTACAAACTATTGAACATCGACAAGGCCTTAAAGTGGCCTGTCTTGAAGAAATTGGCTGGCATAATGGCTGGATCTCTGATCAGGAAATCTTGACAGAAGCTGAGGCGTTGGAAAAGACGGGATATGGACAATATCTTCTTCGTGTTGTAAAAGGAGCCAGAAAATGAAAGCGACTCCTTTAGATATACCCGAGGTTGTTCTTTTAGAGCCCAACGTATTTGGTGATGAGAGAGGTTTTTTCTTCGAAAGCTTTAACCAAAAAAAATTCGAGGAGGCCATCGGCTACCCGGTTGAGTTTGTGCAGGATAACCACTCTCGGTCGTGTAAAGGAGTGTTGAGGGGTTTGCATTATCAGCTTTCTCCCCATGCGCAGGGTAAATTGGTTCGAGTTGCGCGTGGTGAAGTATTTGATGTTGCAGTAGATATTCGGAAAAGCTCTCCAACCTTTGGGAAATCGGTTACTGCCTACTTGTCTGAGGAAAATAAGCGACAGCTTTGGGTGCCGGAAGGATTCGCACATGGGTTTGTAGTTCTTTCTGAGACAGCAGATTTTTTATATAAGACAACCAGCTTTTACGCCCCTGATTGTGAGCGCTCCATAATATGGAGCGACACTGATTTAGATATCCACTGGCCAGATCTGGATGTTGATTTTATAGTGTCAGATAAGGACGAGATGGCAAATAGTTTTTCCGTTGCAGATTATTTTGAATAGTTAAAGGATACTTGAATGGGGAAGCTGACATCCATAGGCACAAGAATTCTTATTTTAGCGGCTAAAATAAGATATATCCATATAGATATTCTAGCTCAAAAGTTAAGATTAAAGAATCGGAAAAAAAATAATATTGTCGAAATAAAAAAAGGTAATTATGAAGATAGCAGAACTTATGCAATATTAGTCTATTATGAGCCAGATGGGAGACTGTCAGAAAGCATAAAAAATATTGTCAAAGAGCTAACAAAGAATAGTGTCAATGTTATGCTGGTTTGCAATCATACTCTTAGTGAGGAGCAGGAAGAGTTCTTCCTTAGAAATTGCAAAGAGTTAATACTGCGGAATAATCAAGGCTTTGATTTTGGGGCATACAAGGATGCAATTTCCTATATATATGAAAGTAACGTGGAGCTAGATAGGCTCTTGTTAATGAATGATAGTGTTTATTACTCATCTAATGGCCTGAGTTCTTTTGTGAAAGAGCTTTTGAAAGACATTGACGCAATAGCTGCTTATGAAAATTGGAGTCTTAGTGAAGGCCACCATTTGCAATCATTCTGTGTATCCATATCCAACCATGTATTCCAAAGTAAGGGATTTAGGGAGTTCTGGAAAAATTATGTGCCAATAAATAACAGGATATACGCAATAGAGAACGGAGAGAAAAAGCTTTCTAAAGCTATAGCTGAGTCTGCTAGAAGTTCATATGTGGTATATTCAGTATCAAAAATGTATGATAAATTAAAGCAAGAGCCAGTGGAGAAAGTTGGCGAGATACTTAGTTTTTTGCCGCGGCCTTGGCGTGGTGCAATAGATCAAGAGAAATATAGTAAATCTGCAGGCTACAGAGTTGAGGTTATTACTAACATTTTAAACAATACGTCTCCAATACACGCGGGAGCATTTCTTTTCCCATACTTCCTCAACTCCCCATTATATAAAAAAGACATTGTATATAGAAGCAGATTCCCTTTCTGGGAGGTGGAGTATATAACCTCTAACTTACTGCAAGAGCGGGAGTTTTGTGAATATATAAATGCGTTAAGGAAAAAAGGAGATAGCAGTGAGTTGAGCTTTGGTGACAAAATTAAATTCAATGTTGGAGTTAAGTAAATTAATTCATGAATCACTTGGTTCTATTTTCTTATAGAAATTGGTCAGTAGTTATCTTAGGCGTCGAGCTTTAGGAGGATGGTTGTGAAAGACTCTTTGGTTAACAAGGGTGTTGCAATACTTGGAAAGTGCCGGCCAATAGACGGTAAGCCGATTGTGGTTGTTGGTACAGCACGTGGTGGCACTTCTATGGTAGCTGGTGCGTTAAGTAAGTTAGGAGTCTTCATGGGTGAGACTGCAACCCCTCCTGTTTATGAGGATCTCAAGCTTTCAGCATTTTTCGAGAATAAAGATTATGATTCAGCATTAGAAACAGTAAGAAGATATAATGCTTCATACAAAACGTGGGGCTGGAAGCGGCCATCGAACATCTCATATTTACAGGCTGTACACAAAACTCTTGATTCTCCTTTCTATGTATTTGTTTTCAAAGATATCTTTTCTATCGCACATAGAAATAATATTTCAATGAAGCAAGATATTATTAAGGGAATGAAAAATGCTGTCTCACAGTATGAAGAGTGCCTGAGGTTTATTGAAAAAAATAACCCTAACTCGATGTTCGTGTCTTATGAGAAAGTAATAAACAATACGGAAAATTTTGTTCACGAACTTAAAAAATTCTCGGGTTTATCACCAAGCGAACAGCAGATAAGCGATGCGATAGCCTTCATTCGGCCTTCACCTGAGGATTACTTGGATAAGTCGAGGATCACTAAGGCTCAAGGTAGAGTAGATGCTGTAAATAAAGGTTTAGTGCGCGGTTGGGCTAAGTACGATTATAATAAAAAAATCGCTTTAGTTGATATATATCGCAATGATGCTTTGCTTGGAACTGTGAAAGCTAATTCTCCTCGGGAGGATTTAGAAAAAACCTTTGGACAGGCATGTGCGTTTAATTTCGAACTTCCTTCAGGAGTTGAGATTAAAAAAGGCGATGTGATAAAAGCCAAAGTCAGTGATGAAATTAATTTTTTGAATAATACACCATATATTTTTGAAGAGTGATAATTTATTGCAATTTAGGAGGTTTTTACCACTAATAATTGCGTGAAAAAAGTTAAATAATAGCAAACATGTCTGAGATAAAACCGATAATAGCAAATAAAAATCAGACGCATTATTATATACTCATTTAGTCTAATTCAACCAAATTTCCAGCTTTTAGATGTGGATGTTCTTATGGTTCCGATGATCCGTGCGTGGTGCTAAGTCGTGAAATTGCTCGTTATTAGTTTTCATCGAAGCCTGTCTTCTTCGCTTTCCCAATGGCTCTATCGTGCTGGGCTCAATATGGGTTTTTACTTGATGCCGCCAGCAATCTCAAATCCTGAGGGCCATTTTGAAGATATGCGGCTGGTGGATCTTCATGACCGCCTGCTGCGGATAAATGGTGTAAACTGGCAATTCCACGATCAAATAACGCTAGAACCTCCGCAGCAAGTTGATTTAATTTCGCGTTATATACTGCAGCGCGACCTAACATCTGGTGATACCTGGGGGGCCAAAGATCCCCGCACATGCCTGTTTCTACCGGCCTGGCGCAAAGCACTGGGAAAGCATGGTCGCTACTTGGTGCTACTGCGGCACTGGAGCGGCAGCGTGCAGTCTCTTTATCGTCGTCACAGTCAGGTACTAGCTTTGGGCGAAGGAAGCGTTTGGGGGGACGCGATATTTTGGCGAGATCCTGAGCGTGCAGCGCGCATGTGGTTAGCCTACCACCGGCGCATACTTGATCTGTTGGAAGAGGATCGCGAACTCTGTCTGGTAGTCACCCAGAAGGCGTTGATAGCCGGCCTGCCTGTAATAGAAAAAGTCAACAGCCGCTTTTGTTTGTCGTTAGATATAGAGACGGCATCTCCTATACGTCATTCCTTAAGCCACGACAGTATCGAGGTTAGCATTCGTGATCGTCTGTCAGTTTCGCTGATTGACGAGTTGGAGGCAATGTGGCAACGATTGTTGGAATTCACGGATCATCGTGCAGAGAGTGAACACCCCCATTGGGTACAGGACCGTCAAGTAGGAACGCATGCTAAGCTACTACTAGCCGCTGCAGACAGGGTGGACTCGCCAGCTATACTTTCTTCACATATGCCGGAAGGCACCCTAAAAGAGCAGTTGGAGCTTTTGGCGAAGCATACCCATTTGCCATTGGACTCGGTTTACTGGCAGGAACGTATAGAGCGAGAGGCACGCTTCGACCCCGAATGTTGGGAACATCTAGCCCGTTCCCAGATGGCTCGAGGTAATTCACTGGAAGCGAAGAACACTCTTGGGAAAGTGTTATTATGTGGCAAGGTTATGCCTTACCTCTTTCATCTGCTGGGCATTTGTCACGAGTCTGAGTTAGACGATGAAGCTGCTGAGCATTTTTATTGGCAGGCCATCGCACGTAATGATGCTAACCCATCCTTCCATGTGCGATTGAGCCGGCTTTGGTTTTCTCAAGGCCATTTTGGCCTAGCTGAAAGTCACCTCCGGAAGGCACTAGAGCGACACCCAAATAAATCACCTCTAGTACAAGCACTAGCAGAAGGGCTAGATCTACAGGGAAAAACTGATCAGGGCATTGCACTGTTAGCGAGTATTAACAGTCGCCCGCCGCTACTTGAGTATCAACTGGCTAGCCTGCATATGAAGCAAGCTCCCGAAAACTTCTCCTCCGTTCATTCTGCCTTGAGGCGGCAGCGAGCTAGCGACCCGGCAACGCAACTTGTTGTACTGCAAGCAATAGCTGGAGTAAAGCATCTTGCTGCTCGCGCTGATCTTGCACGGCGAATCGCTGTTGTTTGGCAAGACCTGGATATTGAGTTAATAGAATCACCTGCAAAGCCGGATAATATTCATCGAAATCGATCGTGGCTACATAAAGTATCTTCAGCTTTTTCGCGCCGCAGGTGAAGGTAGTGTTGTAATAAAATTTTTTTCGATGAATTATGGCATGGTTAGATAATGGAGAATAAATCTTGTCATCTTGGTGTAAAAATACATTGGTTGAAATCTTGCTAGCTACAAGCAATGGAGAGAGGTATTTAGTCGATCTACTAGAATCTTTGCTTGCGCAAACACATCGGCCAATACGAGTATTAGTACATGACGACGGCTCAGATGACAGCACTGTCTCTATACTGAAAAAATATTCTGATTTTTATCCTGATGTTTTTTTTGTCATACAGGATGAAAACGTAAGGTTGGGGGTTCTAAAGAATTTTGAGTTTTTAATGAATTATTCATCGGCTGATTATATCATGTTCTGTGATCAAGATGATGTATGGATGCCGGAAAAAATCCAAGAGATGTTAAAGACTATCAAGGAAACGGAATTAAATTTTCCGCAAAAGCCGATTTTAATTCATTGTGACCTGGAGGTCGTTGATAATTCCTTAGGCTGTATTTCACCTTCTTTCTTTTCCTATCAGCGGCTTCCTAGACATGCAACGTTGCCCCGGCAACTTATACAGAATAACGTAACTGGTTGTGCAGCTATCTTAAATAGAAGAGCTATTGAATTATCCTTACCCATGGCCGATGCTGCTGTCATGCATGATTGGTGGATTTCATGTTGCATCTTGAGGAACGATGGAATTGTCCAATTTTTGCCCGAGCCGCTGGTGAAATATAGGCAACATTCTCAAAATGCTATCGGCGCTAAAGGTTATAGCTTGAAAAGCTATACGAAAAAAATTATGGATGCCAAGAAATGGTGGGCGGACTATAAATGTATTCTCGCCCAAGCTGCAGAGCTTGGCCATAATAGTTATATGGCGTTGTCTTGGTTAACCATTCTAAAAATATTTTATTTTTTTAAAAGAAACTGATTCTGAGATATTAATGTGATGTTAAATAAAGTCTTTACCTGGGTAATGAGGTTATTGTGGAAGTTTATTACTGCATCGCCCGTCATGGCATTAATCACAACACTCTCAGCACTCATTGCCAAAGTGTCAATGATATTAGCATTTTTAGTTCCAATGAAAGTAATTATATTGCTTTCTTCGGAAACTACACCAACTTATTTTATACCTATTGTTAATAAAATAGGCTGGGATGCGCTGGTTATTGGTTTAGGAGTTATATCTGGGTTATTGTTTGTCGTACATGTAATTTCATCAAAGGTTAGCGAGGTCTATACCTTGGTCGGCTATAGATCTTTGGAGAGGAAAAGTGCCAAGTTAGTTCTTTTCGAAGGACAAGACGATTTTTTGCATGGTTCCTATAAAAGAATTTCTTCAATGCTATCTAGCATTGTTTTTTTATTACTTTCATCATTCTTCTTTTCTGTGTTTTATAAAGAGATCTTGCTGTTATTTTTTGTGATAATAGCCACTTTTCTGCTGTATATTATTAACATCACGCGGATTGAAGAGAGAGGTTTTCTACCTGCATCAGAATTGGGAAATGTGCTGAATATTACGCAAGGCCTTGCTTTCTTCGGTGTGTTTTCATATGTGTTAGTTGATTTTTTATATTTACATCCGCCCGATTTTATAGTTGCATTGGTTTCTATAATAGCATTTAGAATTATATTGGGCAATGTTAGCTCAGTGGCGAGAGATATTCATTTCTTTATAGGTAACAAAAATAAAATGGATGCGGTATATTTTCATGATAAGATTTTTGTAGAAAGAGAGCGAAAAGGCAGCGATGGGGTATGGTACCTATTAGAAAACAGGAGTATTGATTCATGGGCGCCTGATATACTCAAAGAAGCAACTGGGACTTCATGGCAAAGATACCATGTGCAGTGGCGGCAATCAGGAATTCCGGATGTCCTGTTTTTAGTAGTAAAGAACCTTTCGTCAAATAATTATTGCTTCGTAAAGATATATCATAAAAAACATAAGAAAAAGGCTCAGCATGAAGCATCTCTCTTGCTAAATTCTTCCGTAAATTTACCCGCACCCAAGTTGTTGCTGACTACATATTTAGGCGGTCATCACATCCATGTCATGGACTTTGGTGAAATAGACGTTTTCTCTACTAAGCCGGCGATTCCACCTAGGGATATACAGTTAAATTTAATGGGAGTTACACTTCCGGATGAGATTGTGGATCAATATCGTAGATCACACCCTTTAGCTTCGAGCCTTTTACGTGACACTGATTTTTCTAGACTAAAATTGTCTATAGGATCGCAGGAAACTGGAAAGCTCACTGAGCTTCTGGATTCTTATTCAGGCATGTGTAATCTTATGAATCAGATGCCATTGATGTTGAGTGCTCCTGTGAAAAAAGAATGGCTAGTTAAGGGATATGAAGATACGTTTTTATTGTTAGAATGGGGAGAGTGGAAGCTTGAGCAAGGGGCTGCGGGTTGGCCAGCTAAAGAAAATCATTTAGCAGAACTTTCTGAGAAGTTCTCTACTCTTACCGAAGAGAGAAGTGTTTTTCAAAATGTTTCTGTTGAAGAAATACAGTTTTCTTGTCTCTTCCATGAATTTTGTAGGGCAATGAAATCTCAGAGATATGCTGATGTAGTCAATGGTCTTCCAATGTTATTGGATATGTATAAAAAAGCTTGTCATAGTAAAAAAGTAGGCATGCATGTTTCCTGATGAGCGTTTTTCTATTTGTTGCATAGTGCCAACATTGAATGCAGGTCCAGAACTAAAGGTGTTTGTTAATGCATTGTCGGAACAAAGTTATTGTTTTGATTTGTTTTTCGTAGACTCTTCTTCTGACGACGGTACAGAAAATCTTGTTCAGCAGTATTCTAATGATAGCGCCATGTCGATAAAGCGTTCTGAATTCGATCATGGTGGGACTCGTCAAATGATGGTTGATCGATTAACCGGTTACGATATTTATGTTTTTTTGACGCAGGATGCAATTCTGGCGCATGACAGGGCAATTGAGCAACTCTTGTACGCATTCGCCGATCCTGAAGTTGGATGTGCTTATGGCCGTCAACTACCACACGTTGGTGCCTCGCTTTTGGCTCAGCATGCTCGCTTTTTTAACTATCCAAGTGTTTCCCATGTATACTCTCTAGAGGATGCAATAAGCAAGGGGATAAAAGCGGCATTTGTTTCCAACTCCTTTGCAGCTTACCGTGCTACGGCGTTACAAGAGGTTGGTGGCTTTCCTACACAACTTATTTTGTCCGAAGACATGTATGTTGGTGCTTCCATGCTTGTGAGCGGCTGGAAAATTGCTTATTCCGCCGATGCTACCTGTTTTCATTCGCATGACTATACATTGTTACAAGAGTTTTCGCGTTATTTTGATATAGGGGTTTTCCATTCCCGTACACCTTGGATATGTAAAGAATTGGGGGGTGTCGAGGGAGAGGGGCTTAGGTATGTGCTTTCGGAATTGAAATTTTTAGGCTTTCGCCATTGTTATTTATGGCCATCGTCCTTGTTGAGGAATGCATTGAAACTAATCGGCTTTAAACTGGGATCAATTGAGGCTTTTATCCCGATGAATGTTAAAAAAGCTCTTTCTATGCATACTCGTTTTTGGCTTTCCTGAAGTTGCTCATCTTCTATAGAGTTTTTTGATCAGCTATCTGAGTTTAGCATGAAAAAAAGCCTTACCGAAACGTTTCCTGCGCCCATTTTTGTGCCTCTGGTCGATGCCCTATGTGTCTTTATTGCTGGGTTTGTAGCTTATTATTTCCGCCTTACTGACTATCCTCCGCACGAGCGCTATGTCATTGGTATGACGCTAATATCTTTGTTTGTCGTCATGGCCAACTTTATTGATGGTGCTTATGTGCATTGGCGGACCACACGACTTGCCAAGATTTTATTCCGTCTGTTAGTGATATGGGTCCTCGTAGGGCTTATCGCCTCCTCCATCATTTATTTAAGTGAAGCGGCGAATCGGTTTTCTCGCATTTGGCTCGGCTCGACTATGTTACTCTCCTGGGGATTGGCTGCTGGGTTTCGTATCATTGTCATGTTGCTCCTTAAGCGCGCTAGATCGTTTGGTGCTAATCTTCGTGGAGTTTTTCTTGTCGGTCCATCTACGCATATACTCAAGGTGGCAAAAGGAATGCGTCGCTATCCAGGCGAAGGTTTTTCTATTTCAGGTGTTCAAAGATTCAAGCAAACTCCATCATCTAAAGACTTAGCTCACTTGGCTCAACGCGTCGCGGCCTCGGGGGCTCGTGAGGTATGGGTTTGTTTGCCGTTAGAAATGGGAGCCACGGTTAGGGATGTGATGTACGCTCTTCGCCATCAGTTGGTTGAGGTACGGTTTATCCCCGAGTTTCGTGATATGTCATTGCTTAACCACCGTGTTAGCGAGGTGGCTGGTCATATGAGCATTGATCTCAGTGTCACTCCGATGACGGAAACGGCTCATTTCATCAAGAGAATTGAGGATCAGGTGCTCGGAACGTTTTTCTTTTTACTGTCCTTTCCCATTTGTGTGGCTATCGCTTTAGTGTTGAAATTACAGTGCCCATCTGCCCCGGTTTTATTTAAGCAGTATCGCACTGGCGTCAATGGGCGTAATTTTAAGGTTTATAAATTTCGCTCCATGGAGATTCACGAGGAACCTGGTGGTCAAGTCACCCAAGCCCGTCTCGGGGACCCAAGGATTACTCGATTTGGTGCGTTTCTCCGACGGACGTCTTTAGATGAGTTGCCTCAATTTTATAATGTATTACAAGGCCGGATGTCCATTGTTGGGCCGAGGCCTCATGCATTGGCTCATAACGACCAATACAAGGATTTGGTGGAGTCGTACATGAAGCGCCACAAGGCTAAGCCGGGGATCACGGGGTGGGCTCAGGTCAATGGATTTCGTGGTGCTACTGAGACCATCGAGAAGATGGAGAAGCGGGTCGAGTACGATCTGTGGTATATCGATAATTGGTCGATCTGGCTGGATCTTCGAATCATCGCGTTAACGATCATCAAGGGGCTTAGAGGACCGAATGCATATTGAAGGGCGGGTAGCAAGCCGAGCCACCGAGAGGGATGGCTCGATATGAGGTTCGGTGAAATCTGGGAGGGCAACCCGGCCTGGAAGAGTCCTGCGATCCTAAGGTGGCCTGGCGTTATGGCGCTTGCGCTGTATGCCGGGTTTGGCATTCTCTGGCCGTCGGCAGGAAGTCTGGCAGAAACCCTTTGCGCACTGCTCGGCCTGGGTATGGTCCTGGTGTACGGCTCTGGCCTTCGGAGCAGCGGGCCCATGTGGCTCCTCCTCGCCGCGTTGTTGGTGCAGACGCTCTCCTGGGCGTTGGGGGCATGGCACCATCCCGAATGGGTGGGCGATAATCCCAAGCTGGATCGCCTTGCCAAGCTGTTTATCTTCATCGCGGTGGCGTGGTGGCTGGGTGGCAGCACCCGCAACACCTTGCTGGTATGGTCGCTGGCTCTTCTTGGGTACCTGGTAGCCTCCTTTACCCATGGCGACGGGCTTCAGGAGTGGTTGGCCGGGCTGCAGGGGCAGCGTGTGGGTTTCGGTATCCGTAACCTGCAGCACGGTTCCATGCTGTTCGGTGTGGCTCTGCTGGGACTGGTCGTGTTCACGACGCGTTTCGGGCGTGTTGGCGGGCGGTGGGTGCCATGGCGTATAACGATATCGCTGCTGCTGATCGGCCTGTGCCTGGTTGGCATTGCCATCGGCCAGACACGGGCCGTATGGCTGGCCGTAACACTAGCCCTGACGTCAGCGGGAGCACTGTGGCTAGGTTGGACCCTTATGTGTTCGCGTGTCAGCGCAGCGCATCCTGCCAGGCCGGTGATGCTGACGGCTGGTGGTCTACTGGTGGTTGTCATCGTGCTGGGTATGGTCTTCCAGGGCACCTTGACCGAGCGGTTGTCACACGAAAGCTCGGTAGTGGCGGACATTACCCAGGGTGAGTTCGATTCCGTGCCTTACACCAGTATCGGCATTCGTATCCATAGCTGGCGGGCGGCCCTGGAGTGGATCGCCGAGCGCCCCCTGGTGGGGTGGGGCAGTGAGGGGCGTTCCTTGGTGATGGACCATACCTCCTGGCTTCCTGTCGAGGTGAAGGAACGATTCGGCCATCTGCATAACTATCTGCTCGAGGTGTGGGTGGCCTACGGCCTGCTCGGCGTGCTGGTGGTCTTTGCCCTGGCGGTATGGATCGGCCGTGGCACCTGGCTGGCCTGGCGGGGTGGCGTGATGCCCAACGATGTAGCGCTGTTTGGCGCCGCCTTCTTTGTCTATTGGATGGTGGTCAATCAGTTCGAGTCCTATAACTCCTTCGGGACGGGGGTCTATGTTCATAACCTGGTGGTAGGGGGGCTGGTGACGCATATCTGGCGGTGGCAGCGGAAGACCGGTCGACGCGTTTTCCCTGCCCTGAAACATAAGGACATGTACTGATGCGTACGCTGGTGGTAGTTCGTTCCCTCAAGATGGGGGGGATGGAGCGAGTGGCAGTGAACCTAGCGGATGCGTTTGCCCAGGCGGGAAATGAGAGCCATTTGCTCTGCTTTCGGCAGGTTGACAAGCCGTTTGTCCCGGAACATTCCGAAGTGGAGCAGCATCATCTGGCGTTGCGCTGGTGGAGCCGACTCACCGGGATAGGTCTTTTCCTGGAACTGTTGGCACGCCTGATCCTGAACCCTCTAGTCAAGCGTTCGCTGTTTATTGGCACCGGCATCATGGGGGGTGTGGTGTTCCGGCTGTGGCTCAAGGCCTTCGAGCATCGCCATGGCCGGGTGGACCGTATCGTCTTCCGTGGGATCGGCACCTTCGAACTGGTATGGAGCTTCCGGGACGATCGGGCGCGCTTCGTGTTGGAGAACATTCTTCATGTGGGTGAGACCAACTGGCGTCGGCGGCTGTTTGCGCGCTGCCTCTACCATCGTCGCCATCTGGTGACGGTGTCACAAGGGGTGGCCGAGAGCGTACGGGAGGCCATGCGGGCTTGGCACTTCAGGCCGGCCTCGCTGGAGGTGATTGCCAACCCCTGTCCGCTCGAGAGCATCCATCGGCAGATGATAAAACCCGAGCCGGACCTTCCCGAGGAGCCTTATATCGTCAACGTGGCGCGCCTTGTTCCAGCCAAGGATCAGGCCCTGCTGCTGCGTGCCTATGCCCGTTCCGGGGTGGTACTTCCCCTGGTGCTGTTGGGCGATGGTCAGGAGCGTTCGAGGCTCGAGGCCCTGGCGAGGGAACTGGGGATTGATGAGCGAGTGATATTCGCCGGCCAGCGTGCCAATCCCTACCCCTGGATGCACCATGCGAGACTGTTCGTGCTCAGTTCGCGCTTCGAGGGCATGGGCATCGTGCTCTTCGAGGCGTTGGCCTGCGGTACGCCGGTGCTCAGCGTGGACTGCCCGGGGGGCATTCGCGAGATCCTCAAGGGTGAGTTGGAAGCCAGCATCGTACCCCATGACGAGGAGAGTCTGGCCGAGGACATCCGCGCTGCCGTAAAAGGCGAGAAGCCAACTGTCAAGGAGAGTTGGCTCGATGACTTCCGGCCTGAGACGGTGGCTAACCGGTTCGTGGGGCAGAGCTGACATGGTCAGGCGTGATGCATAATTGCGATTACCTGGTCTTCAAGCTCCATGTTTGATGAGCTGATATCATTTTGTTTTGCCTGGATTAGTGGCGTGTGATGCTTCATACAAAGTTTCTGGATACCTGCACCTGTGAGGTGCTGGGCGGCAAGCCCCGCTGGGTGTATCTGCGCCTGCTCAAGGTGCTGTTTTCCCGGAGCCCTTCTCGTCAATCCGTGCTGTATATACGGTTGGTTCAGCTTTGCTCCTCTCAGGGCTGGAGCATTATCGCCAACTGGGCACAGTACAGGTTGGTTACAAGCTTTGGACTCTACGTCCATCCGAGAGCTGAAATTGGAAAGGGACTGAGGTTGCCTCACCCGACCTCAATCGTGTTAGGTGGTGGCTTGCAAATTGGCGAGCGCTGCCTGATTTATCAACAGGTAACCGTAGGGGCAGCACCACGCAATCACGATGGTTTGATGCAAAGAGTAGGCGACGACGTCACACTATATCCGGGTGCTAAGTTTGTGGGAAGAGGGCGCGTTGGAAATCGTGTTGTAGTCGGTGCTAATGCTTTAGTGGCTGATGAATTTGGAGATGATGTAGTAGTAGCGGGTGTGCCTGCTCGAGTGATTCGTTCTACACGAGCTGGCGATAGGGTGGGAGCCGTTCATCGTTTATGATGCGTATTCTATTTCTTGCCGATCATCTGGGTGGCGGTGGAGCTCCCGTTTCCATACTGAGCCTGGCCAAGGCGCTATCTGCTCGTGGTTTTGCGATCACGATTGTTTCCCTGCAAGACAAGGTTTGGCGTGAGGTACCATCCGACGTTGATATCCATGTCGTCAGCTTTCAGCCTCGCGGCCCCTGGCAAAAGCTAAGACGATATCACCTGCATGCTCGTCTGCTGGATCAATGGTTTCGTGATCAGCCCGGCGAATTTGACCTAGTGGTGGCTAACCTTCATTACACACATCAGGTCGTTACCCGTTCGAGTCTGGCAGAAAGGGCTTGGTTGTGTATGCGTACCGATCCCTCTGCACTATTGGAAGGGCATCGCTATAATCACAGGCTTCGCCAACTTATCCGCCTGTATAATGGACGAAGAGTCATTGCACTTTCACGCGGCATACTGAACTTTTTGGCGGCCAAGGGTGTAGCCTTAAGAGATTCTGTAGTTATTCATAATATTATCGATGCCAATTATATCCAGACGATGATGCAGGAGTCGGTGGGCTACGAAGACTATATCGTCTTTGTGGGTAGGCTTGAGAAACGACAAAAACGTTACGATAGGTTGTTGAGGGCTTACATCAATAGTGGGATTTCACAAGACCTTGTTGTTGTGGGCGATGGTGAAATCAACGAGGCAAGGAAACTGGCCGATGATTTTGGCATCACTGAACGAGTGCACTTCGTGGGTGAAAAATCAAATCCCTATGCCTATATGCATCATGCTCGCCTGCTAGTTTTATCATCGGATTCCGAAGGGTTCGGCCGCGTTATCGTAGAGTCGCTGGTATGCGGTACCCCGGTTGTCAGTACTGACTGTCCATCAGGCCCAAGGGAGATACTCAAGGGAGAGCTTTCTGACTGTCTGGTACCTCTCGATGAGGGGGAGTTATTGGGTAAGAAAATCAAAGAGATGATTGCCAACCCCCCCACCATCCGAGCGGAACACTACGCCCCCTTTTCAGCGGAAGTTGTAACTGCCGAATATCTTCGCCTCATGGAGATAACCTCCTGACTTCGTGCATCATAACGCTTCAAATTGCGGGATGACGTTTTCCCTGAGGAACTGCCGGTAGTGGCGTTCCTCGATCTCGATGGGGGCCTGGTCCATGCGCGCGATCGCATCGGCCAGGCCCTTTTCGTTGTCGGGCGCCACCAGGAAGTCGGCGAGCTCCTGGGTGAGGATCTCCCGCGGGCCGCTGGGGCAGTCCACGCTGATCACTGGGGTGTGCAGCAGCAGGGCCTCGATCAGCACCCGGGGTAGGCCTTCGGCATCGGAGGTCAGGATCATCGCCTTGGCCGCGGCGATCCAGGGATAGGGATTGTGGTGGTAACCGGCCATGATGACGCGGTCTTCGAGCCCGAGCTCGCTTATCTGTTCGCGAATGGCGCTCTCGTGCTCCGGCTTGCCCTTGCCCATGATCACCAGCGGTGTGGCCACGCCGCTTTGCGCGTAGGCACGCAGCAGGCGGTCGTGGCGCTTGCGGGGTTCCAGCGAAGCCACGCAGAGGAAGAACTCACCGTCGGGTAGTTCGGCGGGTTCCTTCGCCATCTCGACGAAGGGTTCACGCTCGTAGGGGTTGTAGATGGCAAGTATCCGCTCGGCTTCCAGTCCCACCACCTTCTCGAGGTTCTCCTTCACGCCATGGGAGACGGCGATGACACGTCGGCCGCCATAGAAGCGACGCACCTTGTCGAAGGCACGGGCTCGCTTCCTAGGCTCACTGAACTTGGCCGAGACGTCGGACTTTACCCAGAAGTAGAGGTTGGAATGGCGCAGATGGCGGGTGATCTTGTCACAGGAGCAGGAGATCACCACGTCCGGTTGCCAGGCCTCCAGGGCCTGGGCGATCTTGCGTGCCTGCCATTTCTCGGTGAGCACCGTGGTGGTGGCCTTGGTGAAGGAGGTCACCACACCGAGGTTCTCGATCGAGAGCCCCTCGGGGATGCGATGCTCCACCAGCTCGCGCAGGGTGAAGACGATGACCTCATGGCCGCGTTGGCGCAGCTGGTCGGCGGTATAGAGCAGCGACTTCTGGGCACCGCCGCCGTAGAGGTCGGCGATGACGAAGGCGAAGCGTTTGGCGGCCACGGGCGGCTCCATTAAGCGTAAATGCGCTGCATGCTACCACAGCCTGGGAAGGGCGCGTCAGGGCTCCCCGGGCGCCAGGGGCAGGGCGATGATCTCATCTGCGGCGGTCATCGGGTCGGGACCTTTCGCGCCGTGCGTTGTCTCGGAGTGATAGCATTTCACCATGCACGAGAGATCGGCTGACCGGTTGTGACAGGAGGGACTTTATGATCGATTCGATACAGCGCTTCTTCAACGAGATGCTGGCCGAGGGTGGGGGCGGCGAAGCGGCGGCCCCCACCCTGGAGCTGGCCACGGCGGCGCTGCTGTTCGAGGTGGCGCGTGCCGACTATCACCTCGACGACAGCGAGGTGGCGCTGCTGCGCGAGCTGCTGCAGCGGCGTTTCGACCTGGCGGAGGCGGACCTCGATGAGCTGATGCGCCTGGCCCGCGAGGAGGCCGATTCGGCGGTGGACCACTACCGCTTCGTCAGCCTGGTCAAGGAGCACTTCGACTATGAGCAGCGCTGTGAGCTGGTGCGCATGATGTGGTCGCTGTCGCTGGCCGATGGCGAGCAGCATCACCTGGAGGAGCACCGCATCCGGCGCCTGGCCGAGCTGCTGCATGTCAGCCACTCGGATTTCATCCGCACCAAGCTGAGGGTTCAGGAGGGGGAGGACGGTTGACGCCGAGCACGGGCTTTCCCTTCGCACTGCGAAGGTGCATGCTCGGTAAGAGCCGTGAACAGCAGACAAGGAGTCAGAGATGGCGCGTGAAATCGTGGTGATGGGCGCCGGGATGGTCGGCGTGTCGGTAGCCTGGCACTTGGCCCGGCGCGGCCACTCGGTGACCCTGGTCGACCGCCGGGAACCGGGCCGCGAGACCTCCTTCGGTAATGCCGGCATCATCCAGCGCGAGGCCGTGCAGCCCTATCCCTTCCCGCGGGATCTCGCCACCATGCTGCGGGTATTGCCCAACCGCCAGGTGGATATCCGCTACCGGCCCGGGGGCATGCTGCAGTCCGCCGGGCCGCTGCTGCAGTACTGGCAGAACTCCTCTCCCAAGCGCTATGCGCGCATCGTGCCGGAGTACGCCTCGCTGATCTGCCTCTCGCTGGACGCCCATGCGCCGATGGTCGAGGCGGCGGGCGCCGAGCACCTGGTGCGTAAGGAAGGCTGGCTGGAGGTCTATCGCAGCCAGGAGGCCATGGCGGCGCGTCTGCGCGACGCCGAGGCCAACGCCGAGCGGTTCGGGGTGCGCTACCGGGCGCTGGATGTCGGTGAACTGGCGGCCATGGAGCCCAGTCTGGCCACTGATCTGGCCGGGGCGATCCACTGGGAGCAACCCTGGACGGTGGCCGATCCCGGCGCCCTGGTGCAGGCCTATGCCAAAAGCTTCGAGGCAGAAGGCGGCCGCGTTCGGCAGACGGAGGTGAAGGATGTCGCTCGCCAGGGCAGCGGCTGGCGGGTATCCACGCAGGAGGGCGTGCTGGAGGCCGAGCAGCTGGTGATGGCCATGGGGCCCTGGGCGCGGGATTGGCTCTCCGGCCTGGGACTCGATATCCCGCTGTTCGTCAAGCGCGGGTATCACATGCACTACGGCACCACCGGCACGGCCCGGCTCGGCCACTGGGTGATGGATGCCGAGGTGGGGTACCTGCTGGCGCCGATGCAGGCGGGGATCCGCCTGACGACCGGGGCGGAGCTGGAGCGCCTCGAGGCGCCGCCGCACCTGGAGCAGCTGGCCGCCGCCGAGCGCGTGGCGCGAAGGCTGTTCCCGCTGGGAGAACGGCTCGACCCCGAGCCCTGGAAGGGCGCGCGTCCCTGCACGCCGGACATGAAGCCGGTGATCGGCCCGGCGCCGGGGCAGGAGGGGCTCTGGCTGGCGCTGGGCCATGGCCACCAGGGCTTCACCCTGGGGCCGGCCACCGGCCGCCTGCTGGCCCAGATGATGGATGGCGAGCAAGCCGAGATCGATATGGCGCCGTTCCGGGCCGAGAGGTTCTGAGGCTGACTTTTGCTTCTTCGCACATTGGCGTGAAGTCACTGACAGTTCCCTGTAGGAGCGCAATTCATTGCGCGAATGGCGCCGACAGGCGCCCCGAACCGAGTGCCGAAGGCGGGAGGCCTTCGGCCTCCAATCGCGATCTGAAGTCGGAGCGCCGAACCGTCGCTCCCACAGAGTGGTGCTGGGGTCAGACCCCAAAGTTTAGTGAAGGGTCTGACCCCAAAACTGAATTAGCTCTTCGCCTTGCGCTTGCGCTGGATCAGGTGCATCAGCAACTTGATGAGCAGGGTGAAGACGAACACCAGCCAGCCGGCGGTGGCCAGCACATTGAACAGCAGCATCTTCTGCTCGCCGTTCATCGGCGTGATGAGGTGGTCGATGACGATGGCCAGCAGGAAGGCCAGAAACAGGGGCAGGGCGAGGATATGCATCCACATCTCGGTGCGCCGCTTGCGCACATGGTAGCGGCCGAGCAGCACCCGAATCGGCCGGTGCACGAAGCTGATCAGGATCAGGCTGCCGACCATCAGCAGGGCGGCGAGGCTGGGTTCGATGCTGCCCAGGTGCGCGGAGATACTCACCGACCAGTAGAGCACCAGCCACATGAAGCCGGCCAGGATCGCAACGATATCGGCGTAGTGTCTTACCTTGGGCATCATGTCCTCATGGGTGGCCGGGCGTCGGTGGCGGGGCGAATTCTGGCGCCATGATACGGCATTCAGCGGCGCTTGAAGAGTCGGCGTACCCAGTACCAGCGGTTGATCAGCAGGGCGGCGAAGATCAGCGAGCAACCCAGCAGCTGGAGCAGCGTCATGGTCTCGCCGAACCACCAGGCGGCCATCAGCGCAGTCCACACGGCCTCGAGCATCAGGATGACCGCGGCATGGCTGGGGGTGGTCAGCCCCTGGGCATGGACCTGCAGGAAGAAGCGCAGGGTGCTGGCGAAGAGGATGCTGGCGGCGACCCAGCCGAGGGTGGCCGCCGAGAGGCGAGCCGGCCAGGGCTCGAACGGGAGCGAGGCGAGCGTCAGCATCAGGCCCACCACCAGCAGCTGGATGGCGGTCAGCGGCAGGGCGGGCACGCGGCGGACCACCCGCGAGTTGGCATTGATCAGCACCGAGAACACCAGCGCCGAGCCGGCGATCAGCCACTGGCCGGGCTCGATCCGGAACCCCGCATTCAGCGACAGCAGCATGAAACCGACCAGCGCCACCGGCAGGGCGATCCAGGTGGTGCGTGGCGGCCGGTCGCCGAACAGCAGGCGTGCCACCACCGGCACCAGCAGGATGCCCAGGCTGTTGATGAAGGCGCTCTCGCCGAGGTGGCGGGAGTGGTGCAGGCCGAGCACCCACAGCGAAATGGCGGCGCTGAAGATCAGCCCCACCCCGGCCGCGAGGCGCCACTCGGCCGGGGAGAGCCGGCGCAGGGCGGCGAGGGCGAAGAGCGCCAGGATGCCGCCGGCGATCACAAAGCGCGTGCCGATGAACAGCAGCGGCGGCATGCCGGCCAGCGCCTCCTTGGAGAAGATCCAGCCGGCGGCGGCCAGCATCGTCACCAGCAGAAGGAGGAGGTCGGCGCGCAGCGGCGAGCGAACAGGGTCAACGGACGGCATCGGGCTCCGGGGCGCGGGGAATGGCCGGATATGTTAGCAGACGAATGGCCTGTCGTGGCCTCGGGTCGTCGGCGGGGTTGCGATATACTGGCGCCATTCTGGCTCAAGACGCCCCTCCATGCTTTCGACACAGGACCCGCCGTGAATTCGATCACCCTGACCCGCCCGGACGACTGGCATCTTCACCTGCGCGACGGCGAGGCCATGGCCGCCGTGGTAGCCGCCAGCGCCCGCCAGATGGGCCGTGCCATCATCATGCCCAACCTCCAGCCGCCGGTAACCACCACCGAGCAGGCGCTGGCCTACCGCGAGCGTATCCTCGCGGCTCTGCCCGCCGGAGCCGCTTTCGAGCCGCTGATGACCCTCTACCTGACCGACAACACCCCGGCCGATGAGATCGAGCGGGCGCACGCCAGCGGCCTGGTGCAGGCCGTGAAGCTCTATCCCGCCGGGGCGACCACCAACTCGGCCTCCGGCGTCACCGACCTGGCCCATTGCGATGCGGCCGTGGCCGCCATGGCGCGACTGGGCATTCCGCTGCTGGTGCATGGCGAGGTCACCGACGCCGATATCGACATCTTCGACCGCGAGGCGGTGTTCATCGAGCGGGTCATGAAGCCGTTGCTCGAGCGCCACCCGGACCTCAAGGTGGTCTTCGAGCACATCACCACGGCCGATGCCGCCGACTTCGTGGCCGCCGCGCCGGCCAATGTGGCCGCCACCATCACCGTTCACCACCTGCTGTTCAACCGTAACCACATGCTGGTGGGCGGTATCCGCCCCCACTACTACTGCCTGCCGATCCTCAAGCGCGAGCGCCACCGCCAGGCGTTGCTGGCCGCGGCGACCTCGGGTAGCCCCAAGTTCTTCCTGGGCACCGACAGCGCCCCCCACGCGCGCGGCGACAAGGAGAGTGCCTGCGGCTGTGCCGGGGCCTATACCGCGCCGGCGGCCCTGGAGCTCTATGCCACCGCCTTCGAGCAGGCCGGGGCCCTGGAGCGCCTCGAGGGGTTCGCCAGCCACTTCGGCCCCGACTTCTACGGCATGGCGCGCAACACCGACACCGTGACACTGGTGCGCGAGCCCTGGCAGCTGCCCGAATCGCTGCCCTATGCCGAGGGCCAGACCATCGTGCCGCTTGCCGCCGGCGAGAGGCTGGAGTGGAGGCTGCAGGACTGATGCCAGTCACTGGTGATCGCGACAATGGCAGCGGCCGCCCCGGGGGCGGCCGCTGCCGTCTCAGGCACGGGCTTAATCGTCGAGTAGCTGCCGGTCGAGAAAGGCGATGCCGGCCTCGATGGCGTTGCCGCGGGTCAGGAAGCTGGTGAAGTGTCCGCGGTAGTGCTGCAGGTAGAGCTCGCTCTCCACGCCTTGGGCGAGGAGCTCGGCGTGGAAGTCGGTGGCGTGGTCCAGCGGGACCAGGCCATCCCAGCGGCCGTGGAAGAGGAAGTGTGGCGGGGTGTCGGCATCGACGTGGGTGATCGGCGAGGCCAGGCGGTACGCCTCGGGCCGCTCGGCCCGGGTGCCGCCGATGAACTCCACCACCAGCCGTCCGTCATCGAACTTGAAGAGGTCGCTCGGCAGGCCGCCGCCCAGCACGGCGGCCAGTCGGGCGTGGTCACCACCATGGGGCTCGGCCAGGGCATCGACGTTGGCGGAGACCCCGAGCAGGCTGACCAGATGGGCGCCGCTGGAATAGCCGACGCCGACGATGCGATCGGTGTCGATGCGCCATGCATTAGCATGTTCGTGGATCCAGGCCATGGCCCGCTGCAGGTCGTGGAGCTGGGCGGGGAAACGGTGCTCCGGGGCGAAGCGGTAGGCGACGTTGACCGTCACGTAGCCGCGTTCGGCGAGACGCTCGGCGATCTCGTCCATGTCATCGGGGCTGCGCCGTTGCCAGCCCCCGCCGTGAACCAGCAGGGCGGCCGGACGCCGCTGGTCTGGCGGCGTGTCGGGGAGCAGGACACGTGCTTCGAGCATCTCCGGCCAGTCGGGCGGGGTATAGGTGCGCGGCGCCAGGCGCTCGACGGCGTAGTGAACGGGTTCCACCTCCTCAAGGGCTGTGACCTCGCCGTTGCGGTCGATATGGGTGGCGCAGCCTGTCAGCAGCAGGGGAAGGAACAGGGCCAGCCCCCACCAGCCACGCAAGGCGCGAGCCATGTTCAGCCCTCGATGGCTTCGGCCTGGCGGCTGTGGTGACCCAGGCGGTCGACCATGGCCGTGACCATGCGTGTGGAATGATCGGCGGCCTTCTCCAGGAACTCGGTGAAGGAGAGGTGGTTGTCGCCGCCGCCGGCGATGTCGGAGAGCGCGCGGATGACCACGAAAGGGCAGCCGTAGTGATGGCAGGTCTGGGCGATCGCCGCGGCTTCCATCTCGGCGGCCAGCATGGTGGGGAAGCGCGAGCGGGTGGTGGCCACCAGCTCCGGGCAGGCCATGAAGACGTCGCCGGTGGCGATCAGGCCTTCCACGACATTGACCTCGCCCAGCTGCTCGATGCACTCCCGGGCCATGGTGACCAGTCGCGGGTCGGGCAGGTAGGCAGCGGGCATCTGCGGTACCTGGCCGTGCTCATAGCCGAAGACGACGGCGTCCACGTCGTGGTGGCGCACCTCGCTGGAGACGACCACGTCGCCGATCTCGAGCCCCTCGCCGAAACCGCCGGCGGAGCCGGTGTTGATGATCGCCTCGGGGTGGTAGACGTCCAGCAGCAGGGTAGTGCCGATGGCGGCATTCACCTTGCCGATTCCGGACTGCAGGATCACCACCTCGACGCCGTGCAGCTTGCCGAGATGGAAGGTGCAACCCACGTGCTCACGGGTGCGGCGATCTTCCAGCTGCGCGGCGAGCGCCGCGACCTCCTGGGCCATCGCGCCGATGATGCCGATGCGCTTCATGCGAACACCTGGTTCCATTCGTCACGCTTGGCCAAGAAGCCGCGGGCGATCTCTTGGGCGCCCTCCAGGCTATGGCTCGCCGCCCAGCCGCACTGCATCTCGTTGCAGGCGGGCACCTCGGTGGCCTCGAGCACGTCCTTGAGGGTGCCTTCCAGCAGGTCGAGCACGCCGTCGTAGTCGTCGTGGTTGATCATTGCGATGTAGAAACCGGTCTGGCAGCCCATGGGGCTGATGTCGACGACCTTGTCGGAGTGGTTGCGCGAGAGCTCGGCCATCAGGTGCTCCAGGGAGTGCAATCCGGGCATCTCCATGTGGTCCTGGTTGGGCTGGCAGATACGCATGTCGTACTTGTGGATGGTATCGCCGTTCTCGCCGGTCTTGATGTCGGCGAGGCGGATATAGGGCGCCTTCACCTTGGTGTGGTCGAGGTTAAAGCTTTCGACATTCATCTTCTGGTCGGTCATCGGGAGACCTCGCGAGTCGGGGAAAAAGAGGCGCTGATTCTAGCCGAATTCGACGAAAGGTGCACGGCAGGGCGTGGGGTCAAACCCCAAAGCGGATTGAGGGGTCTGACCCCAAAGTTTGCTGAGGGGTCTGACCCCAAGGGAAACTTAGGTGGCGTCGTGCATATCGGCGGCTTGCAGGGTGTTCTCGAGCAGGCTGGCGACGGTCATGGGGCCGACGCCGCCAGGGACCGGGGTGATCCAGCTGGCGCGTTCGGCGGCCGGGGCGAAGTCGATGTCGCCGATCAGGCGGCCGTCCTCCTGGCGGTTGATGCCCACGTCGATGACGATGGCGCCGGGCTTGATCCACTCGCCCTTGACAATACCCGGCTTGCCGATCGCGACCACCAGCAGGTCGGCGCGCCGGACATGCGCCTCGAGGTTTCGCGTGAAGCGATGACAGACGGTAGTGGTGCAGCCGGCGAGCATCAGCTCCAGCGACATGGGGCGGCCGACGATGTTGGAGGCGCCGACTACCGTGGCGTCCAGGCCGCGGACCTTGAGGTCGTTTGCCTCCAGCAGGGTCATCACCCCCTTGGGGGTGCAGGGGCGCAGCAGCGGCATGCGCTGGGCCAGGCGGCCGAGGTTGTAGGGATGGAAGCCGTCGACATCCTTGTGCGGGAGGATGCGTTCGAGGATCGGGCGGGAGTCCAGGTGCTCGGGAAGCGGGAGCTGCACGAGGATGCCGTCGATGCGCGGGTCCGCGTTGAGCTGGTCGACCAGGCTCTCGAGCTCATCCTGGCGGGTATCCGTCGGCAGCGGGTACTTGAACGAGCGGATGCCGGCCTCCTCGCAGGCGCGGTGCTTGTTGCGCACATAGACGGCGGAGGCGGCGTCCTCGCCCACCAGCACCACGGCCAGTCCGGGAATGCGCCCTCCGGCCTCGCGGCGTGCCTGCACCTGTCGAGCGACCTGCTGGCGGACTCGGGCGGCAATGGACTTGCCATCGATCAGTTGGGCGGTCATCGAGCTTCCCTCTGGTGGTGGGTGGGCGAGGCGGTGGATTTTCGCATGCCCGGGCCCCAAGGCAAAGCGCCCGGGCGGCCGTGGCGCGCTTCTCGCTTGACCCACCGGGAAAGTTCCGTAGAATACGCAGCGCTTGACGAGGCCCCTGCGGCGGCGTCAGGGCCGTGCAAGAGCCGGCGGGGTGTAGCGCAGTCTGGTAGCGCGCCTGCTTTGGGAGCAGGATGTCGGGGGTTCGAATCCCTCCACCCCGACCACAACCTATTGATTGGGAAGTTTTATTTCTCATTTTGGGTTGCGGTCAGGCGCTCTGAAACGTAGAATGCGCCCATAGCTCAACCGGATAGAGCAACGGCCTTCTAAGCCGTAGGTTGCAGGTTCGAGTCCTGCTGGGCGCGCCATGTGTCGCATGGAGTGGCCGGTAGCGCTTCGGCCGATGCGTTAGAGCTTTCAGCAAGACCCGTGTCGTAGTGGTGGATGTAGCTCAGTGGTAGAGCCCCGGATTGTGGCTCCGGTGGTCGTGGGTTCGATCCCCATCATCCACCCCACCTCGACATGACCTCAGGCAGTGGTGGATGTAGCTCAGTGGTAGAGCCCCGGATTGTGGCTCCGGTGGTCGTGGGTTCGATCCCCATCATCCACCCCATTGCCTCCCTCAGCAGCTCTCGCTTTTCCCGTTCCAGTTCCCTGGCGTTTCATCCGTGTCATGGCGCTTGTCGTCACGCCTTCCCATTGCCGAGCGTGGCAGTCGCCAGCGCGGAAAAATCCCCGTCATGCCCCTTGTAATGTGCTGCCAGGCCCCCATCTGTTCAGGCACGGCGCTTGCCAGTACCGGGCGGGATTCTTAGAATCAGCCCTTTGACCCTTTCACGCTTTCACAGAACGCCCCAGTCGGTAGAGGACATTTCATGCAAGTTTCCGTCGATACGACCTCCCAGATTGAACGCCGCATCAAGGTCCAGGTGCCGGCCGCCGAGGTCGACGAGGCCGTTGCCGCCCGTCTCAAGGATGCCGCCAAGACCGTTCGCATGGACGGCTTCCGCAAGGGCAAGGTCCCGATGTCGGTGATCCGCCAGCGCTACGGGCGTGGCGTGCGCGACGAGGTGGTGGGCGAAGTGATGCGCGAGCGCTATGTGCGTGCCATCTCCGAGCACGAGCTCAACCCGGCCGGTTATCCGCAGATCGAGGCCACCGTAAACGAGGCGGGCAAGGACCTGGAGTTTACCGCGACCCTCGAGATCTATCCCGAGGTCGAGCTTTCGTCCATCGAGGGCACCGAGGTCGAGCGTCCGGTGGTCGAGGTGAGCGAGGCCGACGTCGACGAGATGATCGACACCCTGCGCAAGCAGAATGCCGGCTGGGAAGAGGTCGAGCGCGCCGCCGAGGAGGGCGACCAGGTCACGATCGACTTCCAGGGCTTCCTGGGCGACGAGCCCTTCGAGGGCGGCAGCGCCGAGGGCCACGAGCTGGTAATCGGGTCCGGCAGCTTCATCCCCGGCTTCGAGGAGCAGCTGGTCGGTGCCAAGGCGGGCGAGGAGAAGGAGCTCAAGGTCACCTTTCCCGAGGACTACCAGGCCGAGCAGCTGGCTGGCCAGGAAGCGACCTTCAAGGTCAAGGTCCACGCGGTCAAGGGCCAGGCCCTGCCCGAGGTGGATGCCGAGTTCGTCGAGAAGTTCGGCGTCGAGGATGGCGACCTGGAGAAGTTCCGCGCCGAGGTCAAGAAGAACATGACCCGCGAGGCGACCCAGGCCATCGACAACCGCGTCAAGCAGCAGGTTCTCGAGGCGCTGAAGAAGGCCAACGACATTCCGGTGCCCCAGGCGCTGGTGCAGCAGGAGACCGAGGGCCTCAAGCGCCAGGCGGCCCAGCAGTTCGGCCTCGGCGAGGACTTCGATGTCAGCCAGCTGCCCGACGAGCTGTTCGCCGAGCAAGCCAAGAGCCGCGTCCAGGTCGGCCTGCTGCTGGCCGAGGTGATCAAGCGCCACGAGCTCGCGGCCAGCGACGACGAGATCAAGGCCAAGGTCGAGGAGCTGGCCCAGCAGTACCAGGACCCCGAGCAGGTGGTCGAGTACTACATGGGCAACGACCAGCTCAAGACCCAGGTGCAGTCGGCTATCCTCGAGGAGAAGGCCGTCGATGTGCTGCTCGAGCAGGCCAGCGTCAAGGACGTGGAAATGAGCTACCAGGAGGCCCTCGCCGCGGCCCAGCAGCAGGGCGAAGTCGACGAGGAAGGCGAAGAGGCCGAGGCCGACGAGCAGGGCGAAGAGAAGCAGGCCTGATCACGCCCCGGTGCGTCCCGCCCGATTACGCTCGGGCGGGAATACCCCTAAGCTTCCATTTATCGGAACCAAGGACATCACCCAGATGAGCAACCCGTTCGATATCCAATCCGCCGGTGGCCTGGTGCCCATGGTGGTCGAGCAGAGCGCGCGCGGCGAGCGGGCTTACGACATCTACTCCCGCCTGCTCAAGGAGCGCGTGATCTTCCTGATTGGCCCGGTGGAAGACTACATGGCCAACCTGCTGGTGGCGCAGCTGCTGTTCCTGGAGTCCGAGAATCCGGACAAGGACATCCACCTGTACATCAACTCGCCGGGTGGCGGCGTGACGGCGGGCATGTCGGTCTACGACACCATGCAGTTCATCAAGCCTGACGTCTCCACGGTCTGCATCGGCCAGGCGGCGAGCATGGGTGCACTGCTGCTGGCCGGCGGTGCCGCCGGCAAGCGCTACTGCCTGCCCAATTCGCGGATGATGATCCACCAGCCGCTGGGCGGCTACCAGGGGCAGGCGTCGGACATCGAGATCCACACCCGCGAGATCCTCGGTATCCGCGACAAGCTCAACCAGATCCTGGCGCACCATACCGGCCAGGACATCGAGACCATCGCCCGGGATACCGACCGCGACAACTTCATGAACGGCGCGCAGGCCGCCGAATATGGCCTGATCGACGCGGTGCTGGAACAGCGGCCGACATCCTGATAGCGTGAATTTCACCCGAGTGACCTTCATGCACTGAGACGTTTCCCGGCGGCCGAGGCCGCCGTGGTGAACCCGACGCCCCATGAGCCATACTGTAGGGGCGTCATTATGAAAGAGGTACGCGAATGGCCGACGGCAAAGGCAAGGACGAAGGCGGCAAACTGCTCTACTGCTCGTTCTGCGGCAAGAACCAGAATGAGGTGCGCAAGCTGATTGCCGGCCCGTCCGTGTATATCTGCGATGAGTGTGTCGACCTCTGCAACGACATCATTCGCGAGGAGGTGCTCGATGCCGATGCCGAGAGCGACGAGGAGCGTCTGCCTGCGCCCCGCGAGATTCGTCACACCCTCGATGACTACGTGATCGGCCAGGACCGCGCCAAGATGGTGCTGTCCGTGGCGGTCTACAACCACTACAAGCGCCTGCGCTTCGGCGCCAAGGACGACGACGTCGAGCTTGGCAAGTCGAACATCCTGCTGATCGGTCCCACCGGCAGCGGCAAGACGCTGCTCGCCGAGACCCTGGCGCGGCTGCTCAATGTGCCTTTCACCATCGCCGATGCGACCACCCTCACCGAGGCGGGCTACGTCGGCGAGGATGTCGAGAACATCATCCAGAAGCTGCTGCAGAAGTGCGACTACGATGTGGAGAAGGCTCAGCGCGGCATCGTCTACATTGACGAGATCGACAAGATCTCGCGCAAGTCGGACAACCCGTCCATTACCCGTGACGTCTCGGGCGAGGGCGTGCAGCAGGCGCTGCTCAAGCTGATCGAGGGCACCACCGCCTCGGTGCCGCCCCAGGGCGGCCGCAAGCATCCCCAGCAGGAGTTCCTGCAGGTCGATACCGGCAACATCCTGTTCATCGTCGGCGGCGCCTTCGCCGGGCTGGACAAGGTGATCCGCGATCGCGCCGAGAAGGGCGGCATCGGCTTTAACGCCGTGGTCAAGAGCAAGGACGAGACCAAGGGCGTGGGCGACCTGCTGCTCGACGTGGAACCCGAGGACCTGGTCAAGTTCGGCCTGATCCCCGAGTTCGTCGGCCGCCTGCCGGTGATCGCGACCCTCACCGAGCTCACCGAGGATGCCCTGATCCAGATCCTCACCGAGCCCAAGAACTCGCTGATCAAGCAGTACGCCCGGCTGTTCGAGATGGAAGGCGTGGAGCTGGAGTTCCGCGAGGACGCCCTGAGGGCGGTGGCCGGCAAGGCCATGGCGCGCAAGACCGGTGCCCGCGGCCTGCGCTCGATCCTCGAGTCCGTGCTGCTCGATACCATGTACGAGATTCCCTCCCTGGAGGGGGTGTCCAAGGTGGTGATCGATGCCTCGGTCATCAGTGGCGAGAGCGAGCCGCTGTTGATCTACTCCCAGCAGGAGGCGCAGCGGGTCGACGGCACCGACGGCTGAACCACCGGGGCCGGGCCCCGGGCGGGAGCGCCTCGCCTCCCTGTGTCGGCCAGCATGGCCGACAGGAGTCGCGAGGCGCTCCCGCTTTTTTAGATTCTTTGCACATTGGCGTGATTCTGTTTGGCAGGCAAGGACATAGGCTACTTTCCTGTGGGAGCGATCTTCAGATCGCGATAGAAGGCCGGAGGCCTTCCCAGCAATAGGCACTCAGCCCAGGGCGTCTTTCGGCGCCATTCGTCGATGCGTCGAACCGGCAATGAATTGCGCTCCCACAAGGGCACTTCGCCTCCTTCACGCCGTATTGCGATGATCATTATTCCGCCTGACGAGGTGGGCGCTTGCGTGGGTAGACGGCATGCCGCGCCTTGTAAAGCCCGCCTGTCGCCCCCACTCCTTGGGTATCCATCCGATTTCGTGTGAGGAACGTCTGCGATGCAGCAGAACGCCGAACAGACCCTGAGTCTGCCCCTTTTGCCGCTGCGGGATGTGGTCGTCTACCCGCAGATGGTCATCCCGTTGTTCGTTGGCCGCGAGAAGTCGATCCAGGCGCTCGAGGCGGCCATGGCGGCCGACAAGCGCGTCCTGCTGGTGGCCCAGCGCGAGGCCAGCAAGGACGACCCCGATAACGAGGACATGTTCGCCATCGGCACCGTGGCCGAGATCATGCAGCTGCTCAAGCTGCCCGACGGCACCGTCAAGGTGCTGATCGAGGGCGAGTCCCGGGCCGATATCCGCGAGATCGTCGCCGTCGATGGCGGCTATAGCCGCGCCGAGGTGAGCCTGCGCGAGAGCGAACCGCTCAGCGAACGCGAGCAGGAGGCGCTGGTGCGCGTACTGCTCAACCAGTTCGAGCAGTACGTGAAGATGTCGAAGAAGGTGCCCAACGAGGTGCTCAACTCGCTCTCCGGCATCGAGGACCCCAGCCGCCTGGTGGATACCATCTGTGCCCACCTGTCGCTGAAGATCGACGACAAGCAGCAGCTGCTGGAGATGGACCGGGTGCGCGATCGCATCGAGCACCTGATGGCGCTGATCGAGTCCGAGATCGACCTGCTGCAGGTGGAGAAGCGCATCCGCTCGCGGGTCAAGGACCAGATGGAGAAGTCGCAGCGCGAGTACTATCTCAACGAGCAGATGAAGGCCATCCAGAAGGAGATGGGCGAGCTCGAGAACGTGCCTAACGAGGCCGAGAAGTACGAGCAGGCCATCGAGGAAGCCGGCATGCCCAAGGAGGCCCGCGACAAGGCGCTCCAGGAGCTGGGCAAGCTGAAGATGATGTCGCCGAACTCCGCCGAGGCCACGGTGGTGCGCTCCTATCTGGACTGGCTGGTGGCGGTGCCGTGGAAGAAGCGCACCCGCATCAAGCATGACCTGGTGCACGCCCAGAAGGTGCTCGATGAGGACCACTACGGCCTCGAGGAGGTCAAGGCGCGGATCCTCGAGTACCTCGCGGTGCACAAGCGGGTCAAGAAGCTCAAGGGCCCGGTGCTCTGCCTGGTGGGGCCGCCCGGGGTGGGCAAGACCTCGCTGGGGCAGTCCATCGCCCGGGCCACCAACCGCAAGTACGTGCGCCTGGCGCTCGGCGGGGTGCGCGACGAGTCCGAGATCCGTGGCCATCGCCGCACCTATATCGGCTCGCTGCCGGGCAAGATGATCCAGCGCATGGCCAAGGCCGGGGTCAAGAACCCGCTGTTCTTGCTCGACGAGGTCGACAAGGTCGGCATGGACCACCGCGGCGACCCGTCCTCGGCGCTGCTCGAGGTGCTCGACCCTGAGCAGAACGACACCTTCAGCGACCACTACCTGGAGCTGGACTACGACCTCTCCGAGACGCTGTTCATCTGCACCGCCAACTCGATGAACATCCCCGGGCCGCTGCTCGACCGCATGGAGGTGATCCGCCTGCCGGGCTACACCGAGGACGAGAAGCTCGCCATCGCGCGTCGCTACCTGGTGCCCAAGCAGCTCAAGGCCAACGGCTTCAAGCCGGAGGAGCTGGAGTTCTCGGACGACGCCCTGCTCGAGCTGATCCGCTACTACAGCCGCGAGGCCGGGGTGCGCGAGCTGGAGCGCCAGATCGCCAAGGTGTGCCGCAAGGTGCTCCGCGAGCGCCTCGAGAAGGAGAGCCAGGCGGGCGCCCAGGCACCGGTGCTGCTCGCCGCGGCCGACATCGAGCCCTATGCCGGGGTGCGCCGCTACAGCTACGGCCTGGCCGACCAGGAAGACCAGGTCGGCCGGGTGACCGGCCTGGCCTGGACCTCGGTGGGTGGCGAGCTGCTCAACATCGAGTCGGTGATCACGCCCGGCAAGGGACGCCTGGACAAGACCGGCTCGCTCGGTGACGTGATGAAGGAGTCGGTGAGCGCGGCCCAGACGGTGGTGCGCGCCCGGGCCCTGGCGCTGGGCATCGACCCGGAGCGCTTCGAGAAGGAGGACCTGCACATCCACGTGCCCGAGGGCGCCACGCCCAAGGACGGTCCCAGCGCGGGCATTGCCATGGTCACGGCCATGGTCTCGGCCTATACGGGGCGTCCGGTTCGCTGCGACGTGGCCATGACCGGCGAGGTCAACCTGCGCGGCGAGGTGCTGCCGATCGGCGGGCTGAAGGAGAAATTGCTGGCCGCCAGGCGCGGTGGTATAAAGACGGTGCTAATACCCGAGGAGAACCGTCGCGACCTCAAGGAGGTGCCGGACAATATCAAGGAAGCTCTCGATATTCGCCCGGTTCGCTGGATCGATGATGTCCTGGAGGTAGCACTGGCCGACAAGCCGGTGCCGAAAAAGGAGGAACCTCGAGCGGAAGACTCCACCTCCTCGGCGCCGATGGTCAGTACGCACTAACGATATTTATCTCGCTATGCCGGTGCCAGAACCCCGGTATGGCGGGGTTTGGCAGGGAAGGTTGCTTGACAGGTCTTTCACCGCATTGCTATAAACTACCGCCATGCTGTGATCGCGTCAGTCAGCCGAACGTCTCGCCGATTAGAGCCAATTTACGAAAACGTCAAGGGGTGAAGTGTGAACAAATCCGAGCTGATCGAAGCCATTGCCGCGTCTGCCGACATTCCCAAGGCAGCGGCTTCTCGTGCGCTGGATGCCATGGTCGAGACCGTGACCGACAGCCTCAAGAAGGGTGACAGCGTTTCCCTGGTGGGCTTCGGTACTTTTCAGGTGAAGGAGCGCGCTGCCCGCACCGGCCGTAACCCGCAGACCGGTCAGCCGATCGAGATCAGCGCTGCCAAGGTCCCCAGCTTCAAGGCCGGCAAGGCGCTCAAGGACTCCGTCAACTGAGTCGACGGCGCCTGCCGCACCACTGACGGTTGGTTCCATAACAGGCGCATCGCCCCGGCGGTGCGCCTGTTCTTTTGTCGGTCACCTTTTTTCGGCCACCCTCACCGCTGCTGGCGTCGCGTGATGCACGGTGATGCGTATAATGTGGCGCGACTCGACTCACTTGATCCGCAGAGGCCTGCATGCTGCAAAGTATTCGTGACCGCTCCAGGAGCTGGGGCGCGAAGATCATCATCGGCGCCGTGGTCGTGACCATGGCGCTTTTCGGCGTGGAATCGCTGGTCGGGCTGCTGGGCAACAGTGGCGACGAGGTCGCCGAGGTCAACGGCGAGGCGATCACCCGCCAGCAGCTGGAAATGGAAGTTCAGCGAGCGATCCGCAGCGGCCAGGTGCCGCCCGAGCAGGAGCGCGCCCTGCGGGCCGAGATGCTCGACATGCTGATCACCGATCGGCTGCTGACGCAGTATGCCGAGGAGGGCGGCCTGCATGTCTCCGAGGAGCAGCTCGACCAGCTGATCGTCAACCTGCCGGAGTTCCAGGATGCCAACGGGCGCTTCGACCGGGACCTGTTCCGCAATCGTCTCGCCAGCGCCGGCTTCACACCGTTGTCGTTCCGCCAGCAGTTGAGCGTCGACGTGAAACGCCAGCAGCTCCAGCAGGGCCTGTCGGTGAGTGACTTCACCCTGGAGGAGGAGCGCGAGCGCCTCGCCGCGCTGCAGCGCCAGAGCCGCAGCTTCCGCCACCATGCCCTGGTGCCGGCAGACCTGGAGACGCCGCCCGAGGTCGACGAGCAGGCGCTGGAGGCCTACTACGACGCCCACCAGGCGGATTACCGGCGGCCCGAGCAGGTAAGGCTGAACTATGTGGTTCTCGACCGTCAGCAGATGGCCGAGGAGGCCGACGTCAGCGAAGAGGCGCTGCGTGAGGCCTGGGAAGACGGGGCTGCCGAGGCGGATCGTCGGGTTTCGCACATCATGGTGACGTTCGGCGACGCGCGTAGCCGCGAGGAGGCCGAGGCCCTCCTCGAGCAGGTACAGGAGCGTCTCGCCGAGGGCGAGGCATTCGCCGAGCTGGCTGCCGAGGTGTCCGAGGATACCTCCACCAGCGACTCCGGTGGCGATCTGGGCGTCATCTCCCGCGGCTTCTTCGGTGAGGCGTTCGAGGAGGCGGCCTTCTCGCTGGGCGAGGGCGAGGTCTCCGAGATCGTCGAGACCGACAACGGCCTGCATCTGGTCAAGGTCACCGAGCTCGACCGTCCCGCCTTCGAGGAAAGCCGTGACCAGCTGCGGCGCCAGCTGGCCCGTGACCAGGTCACCGATGCCTTCAACGAACAGGCGCAGCGCCTGATCGATGACAGCTTCGCCGCCGAGGACCTGGAGAGCGTTGCCGAAGACCTGGGGCTGGAACTCCAGCAGAGCGACTGGGTCGGGCGCGAGGGCGCCGATGGGGTGCTCTCCGAGCCGGGCGTGATGGAGCAGGCCTTCAGCGGCGATGTGCTGGAGGAGGGCTACAACAGCGAGGTGATCGAGCTCGACGAGGATCGTCGTCTGGTGCTGCGGGTCGCCGAGCATCGCGAGGCGACCACCCTGCCGCTGGAGGAGGTGCGCGACGAGGTCGAGGCGGCGGTGCGCCGCGAGAAGACCCGTGAGGCGCTGGTCGAACTGGCCGCCGAACGCGTCGAGCGCCTGCGCGCCGGTGAATCCCTGGAGATCGATTGGCAGCAGGCCGAGGGCGTCAGCCGCCAGGGCGGGAGCAACCTCTCCGAGGCGCTGATCCAGGCCGCCTTCCGCCTGCCGCATCCCGAGGGTGACTCGCCGGTCTATGGCCATGCCGTGGATGGCGAGCGCGTGGTGCTGATCGCCCTGGACGAGGTGCAGCCCGGCGAGCCCAATCAGCAGATCGAGTCCTTCGTGGCCCGCATGGCGGAACGGCTGCGGGCCCAGGCCGCCATCCAGGGCCTGCTCGACGACCTGCGCGAGGAAGCGGAGATTCGTCGCTAGCGCCGAGCTACAAGCGCCGAGCGCCGAGCGCCGAGCTACAAGCAAGCCCCGAAGGTCTCGGCCTTCGGGGTTTGCTTTTGCTCGAGAGCATTACATCCCGATGGCCGCTTGGCCCATTATGTTATTCTATAACATTTAACCCACCGCCGGAGGCTATCCATGCCCGCTCCCCTGGCTAATGTTCCTGTTCACCTGGTCACCGGTTTCCTGGGCAGTGGCAAGAGCACCCTGATCCGTCGGTTGATCGAGCAGAAGCCCGATGGCGAGCGCTGGGCGGTGGTGATCAACGAGTTCGGCCGGGTGGGGATCGACCAGGCGATGTTCGCCGAACGCGACGACCTGGTGGTCAAGGGGTTGCCGGGTGGCTGCCTCTGCTGTCAGCTGGCCTTCGTGCTGCAGGCTTCGCTGGTCAACCTGCTGCATCGCTACCGGCCGGATCGGCTGATCATCGAACCCTCGGGGCTCGGTCATCCGGCGGGGCTGCTGGACGTGCTGCGTGGCGAGGGCTTCGAGGGGGTGCTGGACGTCCGGGACATCGTCGCGCTGCTCGACCCGCGGCGACTCGATGACCCGCGGGCCCGGAAGCACGAGACCTTCCGCGACCAGCTGGCCATGGCCGACGGGGTGGCCCTGACCATGACCGACCTGGCCACCCCCGAGCAACTCGAGGCGGCCCGATCCTGGCTGGGTGACTTCTGGCCGGCCAAGCGCTGGGTGGCCGAGGCGCCCCATGGCGAGCTGCCGCTCTCCCGGTTGCTGGATGGTCGCCGGCATGGGAATGCGAGCGCTGCCGCCTCGTCATCTCACCAGGCGGCCCGGCCCGCATCGGCGACCCTGGTGCTCGACGACGTCGCACTTCGCGAGCCCGAGCCGGGCAGGCCGCTGCGCGAGGAGGGCGCCTCGCTGGGGCATGCCACCCTGGGGTGGCGCTGGCATGCCGCCGAGGTCTTCGACCTCGACCAGGTCACGCGGCTGCTGGGCGAGCTGCCCGCAGAACTGCGGGTGAAAGGGGTGCTGCATACCGGCGACGGCTGGAAGCTCTTCAACCGCGCCGATGGCACGGTCAGTCTCACCGACAGCGCTTGGCGGCGGGATTCACGGCTGGAGCTGATCGGCGGGGCTGGCAGCCTGCCGGCGGCCGAGGCGCTGGAAGCGAACCTGGCAGAATGTCTTGCGTGACGTCTGAGTGACGGGGGCATTGCCGGTGAACAGCCGGGTGGCGGTCTCCTCCAGCAAAGAGGCCTCTCTGGTCGCTACCCGGGCAAGGAAGGCGAGGCGCTGGGATTCCGGGTTGACGGTATTCACAGGGCAATTCCGGTCTCTTCCGCTATGCGGTGAATGGGTAGCTCCTCGAGCCGCGTGTCGCGAAGCAGGACGTCCACCTTGCGACCCTCCATGGCCCGGCTGAGCGCGGCAGACAGGCGTGCGGCATCCAGTGCTGGGTGATCCAGAGGATTATCGACCTGAACAAGCAGGTCGATGTCGCCACCTTTGATGTCGTCACGAGTGCGCGAGCCGAAGACCATGACACGAGCGGTCTCGCCAAAGACTCTCTTCACCTGCTCCTTGATGAGGCGTCGCTGTTCGATCGTCAGGCGCATGGGGGCTTTCTCTCGGTCGGCTTATGCTTGAGGGTAGTACACGGCCTGCAGGGTCGGCTCACCCACCTCCTCGACCAGGATCTCCCAGCCCTTGCCGGGCTGCCAGTCACCCAGCACATAGCGCTTTGCAGGCTGGCCATCGACTTCGAGCTCATGCACCGCGGGGCGGTGGGTGTGGCCATGGATCAGCGTCGTGACGCCGTGCTCGGCCATCACCTTGACCACCTCGTCGGGGGTGACGTCCATGATGTCCTCGGCCTTGTTGGAGTTGGCCTCGCCAGACTGTTCGCGCAACTGCCTGGCCAGGGCGATGCGCTCCTGGATCGGCATCGAGAGCACCTGCTCCTGCCAGAGCGGGTGGCGTGCCTGGGCGCGAAAGGCCTGGTAGGCCTCGTCGCGGGTGCAGAGGCTGTCGCCGTGCATCAGCAGGACGCGCTTGCCACCGAGCGTGACCACGCTGGGGTCGGGCAGCAGGCTGGCCCCGGCCGCAGCGGCGAAGCGCTCACCCAGCAGGAAGTCGCGGTTGCCGTGCATCAGATGGATGGCCGTGCCGCCATCGGCCAGGCGCTTCAGGGCGGCGGCAATGCGCGCCGCCAGGGCAGCGTTGCCGGTGGGGTCCTGCTCGCCCAGGTCGAGCAGGTCGTCGCCGATCCACGCCTCGAAGAAGTCGCCGAGGATATAGAGGGCTTCGCAGCCCCGGGCGCGTTCGTCCAGCCAGTGCAGGAAGCCCTCGGTGACCTGAGGGGCGCCGGGGTGCAGGTGCAGGTCGGAAATCAGCAGGGTGGTCATGGCAGGCCCAGTTCAGACGGTGAAACGAATCACGCCCGCCTGGCTCTGGAGAGTCCCGACGGGCGTGTGAAAAGGCGGGCGAGGATCAGGCCTCCGGCTCGTCCTTCACGTAGGCCTTCTGTATCACCACGTCCTCGGCGGGCACGTCGGCATGCATGCCGCGACGGGTGGTGGGCACGGCCTTGATCTTCTCGACCACGTCCATGCCCTCGACCACCTCGCCGAAGACGCAGTAGCCCCAGCCCTGGACGTTCTTGCCGCTGTGGTTGAGGAAGTCGTTGTCGGCGACGTTAATGAAGAACTGCGCGGTGGCGGAGTGCGGGTCCTGGGTGCGCGCCATCGCCAGGGTGCCGGTGGTGTTCTTCAGGCCATTGTCGGCCTCGTTCTCGATCGGGTCACGGGTCGGCTTCTGGTTGAAGTCGGTGTCGAATCCGCCGCCCTGGACCATGAAGCCCGGGATCACGCGGTGGAAGAGGGTGTCGTCGTAGAAGCCGTCGCGCACGTACTGCTCGAAGTTAGCGGCGGTCTTGGGGGCCTCGTCGTGGTTCAGGGCGATGGAGATATCGCCGAAATTGGTCTGCAGTACGATCATCGATAAGTTCCTGTGCGCTAAAGGGGCGTTGCCTTGGCGTTGCCCATGGCTGTGGCGCTATAATAACGGTTTTGCTTCCATGGGCGAAGCGAGCGTAGGGCGTCCAGGCCTATTGCCGATGGCGGCACCGCTCGGGCTGTTCCGGCGGCAGGCCTGCGAGGAGGCGCTGTGAACCCATCCCTGGGCGCTACCGACGCCATCCCTGGCGTAGGACCTCCTCTACGGCCTGCCGCCGGCGCCCCTCGCTGAGGCACTGCCAAATACGGCTCAAGGCTCGCCACGTTCGCGCCGCCAGGCCCGCACCTTCAACCAGAGGTCGTTTTTTCCGACATGTCCACCGACACCACCAGCGCGCCGAATTTCATCCGCAACCAGATCCGCGAGGAGATCGAGGCCGGTCGTAGCGGGAAGATCGTGACCCGCTTTCCGCCGGAGCCCAACGGCTTTCTGCATATCGGCCACGCCAAGTCGATCTGTCTGAACTTCGGGCTCGCCGAGCACTTCGGTGGCGACTGTCATCTGCGCTTCGACGACACCAACCCGGCCAAGGAGGAGCAGGCCTACATCGATGCCATCAAGGCGGACGTTCACTGGCTGGGCTTCGAGTGGGCGGGTCCGGTGCGCTTCGCCTCGGACTACTTCGACCAGCTCTATGCCTGGGCGCAGCACCTGGTGCGCGAGGGCAAGGCCTATGTCGACGACCTCTCGCCGGACGAGATCCGCGAGTACCGCGGCACCCTGACCGAGGCGGGCAAGCCGAGCCCCTATCGCGAGCGCAGTGCGGCCGAGAACCTCGACCTGCTCGAGCGCATGCGCACCGGCGAGTTCGCCGAGGGCGAGAAGGTGCTGCGGGCGAAGATCGACATGGCCTCCCCGAACATCAACCTGCGCGACCCGATCCTTTACCGTATCCGCCACGCCAGCCACCACCAGACCGGCGACAAGTGGAAGATCTACCCCTCCTACGACTTCACCCATGGCCAGTCGGACGCCATCGAAGGCGTGACCCACTCGATCTGCACCCTGGAGTTCGAGGATCACCGCCCGCTCTACGAATGGTTCCTGGACAACCTGCCGGTGCCGGCGAAGCCCCGCCAGATCGAGTTCGCCCGGCTCAACCTGAACTACACCCTGACCTCCAAGCGCAAGCTCAAGCTGCTGGTGGACGAGGGCATCGTGGATGGCTGGGATGACCCGCGCCTGCCGACCATCTCCGGCATGCGGCGTCGTGGCTATACGCCGGCCTCGATCCGCAAGTTCTGCGAGATGATCGGCGTCACCCGCGCCGATGGCGGCCTGGTGGATATCGCCATGCTCTACCACGCCATCCGCTCGGACCTCGAGGACAATGCCCCGCGCGCCATGGCCGTCCTCAAGCCGCTCAAGGTCGTGCTGACCAACGTGCCGCAAGAGTTCGAGGAGGTCTATGAGGTTGCCGGCCATCCCGCCCGCGAGGACATGGCGGTGCGCAAGGTGCCCTTGACGCGTGAGATCTATATCGATCACGACGACTTCATGGAGGAGCCGCCCAAGAAGTTCTTCCGCCTGGCACCGGGCAAGGAGGTGCGCCTGCGCAACAGCTACGTGATCCGCTGTGACGAGGTGATCAAGGACGCCGCCGGCGAGATCAGCGAACTGCGCTGCTCGGTGGACTTCGACACCCTGGGCAAAAACCCCGAGGGGCGCAAGGTGAAGGGCGTGATCCACTGGGTCAGCGCCGAGTACGGCGTGCCCATGGAGGTGCGTCTCTACGACAACCTCTTCCTCGAGGAGCAGCCCGACAAGGACAAGGATGCCGACTTCCTCGAGCACCTCAATCCCGCGTCGCTGGTCACCGTGCAGGCGATCGGCGAGCCGAGCCTGGCGGGCGCCGAGCCGGAGAGCCGCTTCCAGTTCGAGCGCGTGGGCTACTTCTGTGCCGACCGCCATGCCAGCCATGGCGACCGCTTGGTGTTCAACCGCACCGTGGGCCTCAAGGACAGCTGGGCCCGGATGCAGAAGAAAGAGCAGGACAGGAAGAAGGGCTGATATGCAGATCTACAACACGCTGACCCGCCGCAAGGAGCCCTTCACGCCCATCGAGCCGGGCAAGGTGCGCATGTATGTCTGCGGCATGACCGTCTACGACTACTGCCATCTGGGCCATGCCCGGGTGATGGTGGCCTTCGACGTCATCACCCGCTACCTGCGTGCCCGTGGCTATGACGTCACCTATGTGCGCAACGTCACCGACATCGACGACAAGATTCTCAAGCGTGCCGAGGAGAATGGCGAGTCGATCAGCTCGCTCACCGAGCGCATGATCGAGGCCATGCACGAGGACGAGGCGCGCCTCGGGGTGCTGCCCCCGGATCGTGAGCCCCGCGCCACCCGCCATATCGGCGAGATCATTGCCATGATCGAGACGCTCATCGCCAAGGGCTTCGCCTACGCCGCCGATAACGGCGACGTCTACTACCGGGTGCGTCGCTTCGAGCGCTATGGCCGGCTGAGCAATCGCGACCCCGACGAGATGCGCGCCGGGGCCCGCATCGAGGTGGGCGAGCACAAGGAGGACCCGCTGGACTTCGTGCTGTGGAAGGCGGCCAAGCCCGGCGAGGAAAGCTGGCCCTCGCCCTGGGGTGAGGGGCGGCCCGGCTGGCACATCGAATGCTCGGCCATGTCCACCTGCTGCCTGGGCGAGACCTTCGACATCCACGGCGGCGGGCCGGATCTCATGTTCCCCCACCACGAGAACGAGATCGCCCAGAGCGAGGCGGCTACCGGCCATGCCTACGTCAATACCTGGATGCACGCCGGGGCGGTGCGGGTGAACCACGAGAAGATGTCCAAGTCGCTGGGCAATTTCTTTACCATCCGCGAGGTGCTCGCGCACCACGACCCGGAGGTGGTGCGCTACCTGCTGGTGGCCAGCCACTACCGCAGCCCGATCAACTACGCGCCGGAGTCGCTGCTTGATGCCCGCAAGTCGCTGGAGCGTTTCTACAACGCTCTTGAAGGGCTGTCACTCGAAGGCATCGAGCCCGTGGAGGGGAAGGTGGATGGCAGCTACCATGCGCGCTTTACCGCCGCCATGGACGATGACTTCAACACCCCCGAGGCGCTGTCGGTGCTCTTCGACCTGGCCCGCGAGCTGAACCGCGCCAGGAAGGAGGCTCCGCAGAACGCAACGGCCCTGGCGGCGGAGCTCAGGCGCCTGGGCGCCGTCCTGGGACTGCTGCAGCAGGATCCGGCGACCTTCCTCAAGGCCGGCGCTTCCGACCTGCCGCTCTCGGAAGGCGAGATCCAGGCAAGGATCGACGCGCGCACCGCGGCCAAGCAGGCCAGGGACTTCGCCACCGCCGATGCCATCCGCGACGAGCTCGCCGCGCTCGGCATCATCCTCAAGGACGCCCGCGAGGGCACCAGCTGGGTGTTCGAGAAGCCTGAAGAAGAGCTGTAAGCCATAAGCTTTAAGCTGGAAGACGTCCGGCCCCGCAAGGGTGCCTGGCGTTTTTTTATTTTCCCGGTAGCGAAAAATACCCGGCCGAACTGCTGGAATGACCGAAATTTTCCCAATCGGGATAAAAGATTGGCATGATGGGCGATGCCGTTCCTCCGCGTCTGTCCTTGGCGGGCGCCCAGGACAAGATCCCGGTGCTGGTCGAGGGTGGCGTGATCAAGTTGCACGGGAGAAGCACGCCCCCGTCCTATATCCTCAAGTTCGCCGTCGATGGCCGCGACCTGGTCATCCTCAACGAGTTGTTCCTGAACACCCTTGCCCGGCTGGCCGGCTTGGAGTGTCCGCTCACCACGGCTAGCGAGATAGCAGGGCACGGGTATCTGCTCGTGGAGCGCTACGACAGGGAGGGCATCGGAACGACCGGGCTGCGCCGAATCCACCAGGAGATTTCTGCCAGGCCATGGGAGACGCGCATCGACAAGTATCAGGTGCTCAGCGGGGCGCGCTTCGCGCAGTGCATCGCGACGGCTCGACACGCCTGCCGGCCGAATGCCGCCTCGGTACTCCATCTGCTGCGCTGGCAGCTCTTCAACGTGCTGGTGGGTAACACCGACGGACATGCCAAGAATATCTCTCTCCTCCAGGATGATCGAGGCCGCTGGCGGGACGCTCCGGCCTATGATCTCGTAGGCACCCTGGTACTGGGCTGCCACCCGGATCTGGCTTTCACCATTGGCGAGCAAGCCAACTCTCAGCAGCTTCTGCCGCGAGACTGGCAGGCCTTTGCTAGGGAGTGCCGATTCAGTTACGCGCTCGTCAGGCGCGAGATACGGGCACTCGCATAGCGGCTGGAGGTGTTGCTGGCGTCGGATGACTTGCCACAAGCCCTGATGGAGGCCGGAATGAACGAGCGTGGCTGGCGCAGGCTTCAGCAGCAGCGTCACCATATCGTCAAGCAGAGAACTGGTAGTTACCGGTATGCCCTGCAACGTGCACAATGTTGCTCATGACTCGATGGAATGCACTGTTGTGAACCGGAGCGATCTTGGATTACACCCCCTTCAGCTATGTTACCGCCGAGAAGGCTGACCTCTATCGGCAGGTGATGCGCGCCTTCGTTGAGGCCAAGTCGCACTTCCTGGTGCACCTGCGCCCGGAGGATGTCCAGCAGCAGATCGGCGGTACGGAACTGGCCACCGTGCAGGTGGCGCTGACCCAACTGGTCACCTGGGGCAATCTGGACGCCGAGCGCGACAACGCCCGGGTCACCAGCGTCGAGGACTACTACCGCGCCCTCTATGTCTACCAGATCACCCGTCAGGGCGAGGCGGTAGAGGCCGCGCTGGCCACCTATGATCAGGAACTGGCGCGGCGAGGTGCCCTGCAAAGCGTGGCACTCGAGGATATCCGTACTCGCTTGAGGGCGCTGCTGGCACTGTCGCAGAGCGAGGCGCCGAGCGCGACCGATAGCCAGCTACTTCTGCGTGACCTGGCCGGTGTCTTCTCCGACCTGGCCGAGAATGCTCGCGCCTTCATGACCGGTTTGAACCGCTCTCTGGAGAGCCAGGACAGCGATGCCGACGCCTTCTTGCTCTACAAGGAGCGGGTGATCGGCTACATCGAGCGTTTCCTCGGCGACCTGACGACCGCCTCCGGCGAGATCGCCGAGCTGATCCGTGCCCTGGAGGTCAACGGAGAAAATGGTGAGCCCCCCGTGAACCGGTTGCTGCGTCAGGCAGCCGAGCGGGAGCTGGCCGACCTGGCGCCCGGCGAGTCGGCAAGTGACGGTGAAGAGCGCGAGCGCGCCTTTGCCGAGGCCTGGCGGCGCTGGCACGGCCACTGGGCGGGGCTGCGCGCCTGGTTTCTCGACCAGCCGGGACGTCAGGCCCAGGCCCGGCTGCTGCGCAGCAGTGCCCGGCGCGCCGTGACCCAGCTGCTGGAGATGGTCGCTCGACTCAATGAGCGGCGCATGGCACGCAGCGACCGCTCGGCGGATTTCCGTACCCTGGCGCGCTGGTTCTTGGAGTGTGACAACGATGGTGAGGCCCACCGGCTGTGGCGCACCGCCTTCGGCCTGTCGCCTGCCCGCCACCTGGTGATCGACGCCGAGACCGCCGAGCAGTGGCAGCATACGCCGGTGCCGGCCAGCACGCCCTGGGCCGAGGCACCGGGCATGCAGGTGCAGGCCCGGCTGAGGGCCACCGGCAGCTATCAGAAGGCCGGCGCCCCGCCCAAGCTGCGCAGTCGCGCCCGGGAGCGCGAGCTTCTGGCCCGCCAGCTGGCTGAGGAGGCTCATGCTGCCCGAGCCGCGCGGCGCCAGCTCGTGGAACGTGGCGCCGCGCGGCTCTCCGAGTTGGGGGAGCTGAATGAGGGTGCCTTTCGCCTGCTGCTTAACCTGCTGGGGGATGCCCTTGCGGCCGGCCAGGGCGACGACGCGCCTGTCACCACTACCACAGGGGACGGCGGCCTGCGGATCACCCTGAGCCCGCTGGGGCCGGAGACCGCCGCGACCATCCGCACCGACGCCGGTGCCCTGAGCGGCCGTGACTATCGGCTCGAGATCGTCGATTTGGAGGAGGGCGCATGGACGAGCTGAGCGATGCCCTGACGCGCCAGCGCCAGGAGGAGCAGCGTCGCGCCCTGCGGGCGCTGTTGGCCCGGCCGCTGATTCGCAGCGATGACGCCGCCTTCCCCCTGATTCGCCGCCATGCGGCGACGTTACGCGACTGGCTGGCCCGGGAGGCCGGCTGGCACCTGCAGAGCGAGCGTGACTTCGTGCGGCTGCACAAGCGCCCCGCCGATCTCGGCGATTCCACCCGCCCGGCGGCAGTGGGCCGCGGTACCCAGCGCAGGACCTTCAACCGCCGACGCTATGCGCTGTTCTGCCTGCTGCTGGCCGACCTCGAGCGTGGCGATGCGCAGATCACGCTGGGGCGGCTGGGCGAGGGGCTGGGGCAGGCGGTGAGCGACCCGGCGCTCGCAGACTCTGGCCTGGCCTTCACCCTGGATCATCAGGAGGCGCGCCGCGACCTGGTGGTCGTGGTGCGTCTGCTGCTGGAGCTGGGCGTGCTGGTCCGGGTGGCCGGCGATGAGGAGCAATTCCTGCGCCGTGGCCTGGAGGGCGACGTCCTATATGACGTCGACCGGCGCGTGCTCTCCGCGCTGCTGGTCACCGCCCGCGGTCCCTCCCTGGTGGCGCTGAACGGCGCCGATCATGAGCTCGATCTGGACGCGCGATTGCGTGCCCTGAGCGAGACCTTCGTGCCGGACACACCCGACGGGCGCAACCGTGAGTTGCGTCACCGCCTCGCGCGGCGGCTGCTGGATGACCCGGTGGTCTACCGGGAGGAGCTCGACGAGGACGAGGCCGCCTACCTGGCCAATCAGCGCGGCCCCATGCTGCGGCGGCTGCAGCAGGCCACGGGCCTGGTGGCCGAGGTGCGTGCCGAGGGCCTGGCGCTGGTGGACCCCGAGGGTGAGCTGACCGACGAGAAGATGCCGGCCGAGGGTACCGAGGGCCACCTGGCACTGCTCATGGCCGAGCGGCTGGCCGATGCCGGCCCCGAGGGCGTCACTCTCCAGGAGACCGAGGCCTGGATCCAGGAGTGGCAGCCGTCATTCCGCCGCTACTGGCGCAAGTCTGCGTGCGAGCCGGGCGCTGCCCATGGCCTTGCCCGGCAGACCTTGGCCCGCCTGGCCTCGCTGCGCCTGGTAAAACGCCAGGGTGAGCGCGTCGTGCCGCTACCGGCGTTGGGGCGCTTCCGCGTTCAGACGCCCTCGCTTCCCGGTGCGCCCGACAATGCTCAACCCGATCTTGCCGAGTCCTCTTTCAATGAGTGAGCGTCCCTTTCGATGAATGAGCGTCCCGCCCCATGAGTGAGCTTCCCGAACCGCAGAGCCAGCGCTGGCAGCCACTGCGTTGTGGCCTGGTGGAGATCTTCTACTACGACGAGGAGACCTTCCATTTCCACGATGGCCGGCTGCTGCTGCGCGGCAACAACGGCACCGGCAAGTCCAAGGTGATGGCGCTGACCCTGCCGTTCCTGCTCGATGGTCAGCTGATTCCCTCGCGGGTGGAACCCGACGGCGACAGTGCCAAGCGCATGGAGTGGAACCTGCTGGTGGGCGAATACCAGGAGCGACTGGGCTATACCTGGTTGGAGTTCGGCCGCCAGGGGGATGAGGGACCCGAGACCTTTACGCTGGGCTGCGGCCTCAAGGCGGTGGCGGGGCGACCGGTGCGCTCCTGGTTCTTCACCACGCCGCAGCGCGTGGGGCGCGACCTCTTCCTGATCGAGAATGGCCGCAGCCTCAGCCGCGAGCGGCTGAGCCAGGCCCTGGGCAGCGTTGGCCAGCTCTTCGATCGCGCCGCGGACTACCGACGTGCCATCGACGAACGGCTCTTCCGGCTGGGGGAGCAGCGCTATGGCGCCCTGCTCGACCTGCTGCTGCAGCTGCGCCAGCCGCAGCTGGCCAAGAAGCCCGACCCCAATCGCCTCTCCCAGGCGCTCAGCGACGCCTTGCCGCCGCTGGGGCGCGGGCTGATCAGTGAGGTGGCCGAGGCCTATCGCAGCCTGGATGTCTATCGCGAGGAGATTCAGGGGCTGGAAGAGACCGCCCGAGCGGTAGAGGCCTTCCTTGGGCACTATCGCCACTATGCCGGCATCGCGGTGCGTCGTCGCGCCGAGTCGCTGACCGGCGCCAATGCCGAATATGAGCGGATTCGCCTGCAGCTCGGCCGCGACCGCCAGGCCCATCAACAGACGCTGGCGTCGCGCGACGCCCTCATCGAGTCGCGGGAGACGCTGGCGGTTCAGCAGCGCGAGCTGGCGGCGCGCCAGCGCACCCTGGAAGCCAGCGATGCCATGCGCTCGGCGGAGGCGCTGCGCAATGCCGACGAGCTGGCGCGTCAGCGCCGTACCCAGGCCGAGCGTCAGGAAAAGCAGTTGGCCCGCGAGCGAGACGGCGATCAGCGCGCCGCGACGCGTCTCGCCGAGGCCGAGCAGGCCCTCGAGGCCGGCGTCGCGGTGCTGGAGCAGAAGCTAGAGGCGAGTGCCGAGCTGGCCGATTCGGCAGGTGTGGGGGGCGAGCATCGCCAACAGGTGGCGGCACTGCTGCCGGCAGCAGGCAGCACTGACGCGATGTCTCCCGATCCCGGGGAGATCGACGCCCTGCAGCAGGCGCTGCGCCAACTGCATCGCCGTCGCGAGGAGGGGGTGACCCACCTCAATCGGCGCCTCGACGAGGTGGAGCGCGGTGAGCAGGCGTTTCATCGGGTCGAACATGAGGCGCGCCGCGAGGAGGAGACCCTGGCGAGTCGCGAGGAGGAGTGGCAGGCGGCGCTGACCGCCCGCTGGGATGCCGCCGAGGCACTTCAGGCGAGCTGGCGTGAGCGCTTCGCGGGACTTCGCGAGCTCACACCCGAGGATCCCGAGGCGCTGCTCGCCGAGCTGGCGCCGTGGTGCGAGCACCTGAGCGGCGATGACCCCGCCGAGGCCGGGCTCTTGGCGACCCGTGACGCCCGCCGCGAAGGCCTGAACCAGCAGCGCCATGCGCTGGCGCAGCAGCGTCGGGAACTCGATGCCGAGCGCGCTGAGTTGGAGGAGGAGCTTCGCCGCCTTGAGGCCGGTGATGAGCGGACACCGCCCGCTCCCTACACCCGCGGCGAAGGCAGCCGCGATGGTCGCCAGGGTGCCCCGCTATGGCAGCTGGTGGACTTCCAGCCCTCCGTGAATGAGCGCCAACGTGCCGGCCTGGAGGCCGCCCTGGAAGCCGCGGGTCTGCTCGACGCCTGGGTGCTGCCGCAGGGCGAGCTGCTGGCCCCCGACACCTGGGACACCCTGCTGGCGCCGCCGGTTGCCGGGGTTGCGCCCCAGGCAGAGGCCAGCCTGGCCGGCGCCCTGCGTGCCGATCCCCCTGAGCACTCCCCGGTCGCCGTCGAGGTCATCGAGCGGCTGCTGGCCGGTATCGGCCTTGGCGCGTCCGAGGCCTTCGCCTGGGTCAGTTCCGACGGGGCCTGGCAGCTGGGGCCGCTCAGCGGCCGCTGGGGCAAGCCGTCGGCGGTCTATATCGGCCATGCGGCCCGGGAGGCGGCCCGGCAGCGCAGGCTGACGGAGATCCACCAGGCGCTGGAAGCCCTGGCCACTCAGGATGCCGAGATCGCGACGGCGCTCGAGACCCTGGCGGCGCGCCTCAAGGTCGCAGAACAGGAGTGGCAGCAGCGCCCCAGCGCCCAGGCGCTGCGCGACGCCCATGCCAACGAGGCGGCGGCGCGGCGCGCCCGGGATACCCAGGCGGATCGCCTGGAGCAGGCACGCCTGGCGCTGGAGGAGGCTCGTGAGACCCTGGAGGCGCTGCGCGGTGAGCTCTATCAGGCCGCGGAGGATCTACGCCTGCCCGCCGAGCGCGAGCCCCTGGGGCGGATCCAGGCCGCGCTCAACGACTATCGGCTCGTCGTCAGCGAACTGGTCCAGGCCATCACGACCTGGCGGCAGGCGCAGCGCCGCCATGGCGAACAGCATGACGAGCGGCAGGCGGCCCGGGAGACGCTGCAGCAGGCCGAGTGGGAGCATGTTGAGGCCGAGGAGCAGGCCCGCGAGGCGGAGGTGCGTCGGGATACCCTGCGCGAGACCATGGGCGCCGAGGTTCAGGAACTGGAGCGTCAGCTGGCAGCCCTTCAGGAGCAGAGCGAGGCGTTGGCGCTGGAGCAGCGCGAGCAGGCGCAACGCTTCGAGACCCTGCTCGGCGAGGTGGCGCGCCTGGCCGAGACGCTGGCCCATGGCGAGCAGCGACTGACCGAGCTGGATCAGCGCCGCGCCGAGATGATCGCCGCCTTCCGGGCTCTGGTGGAGGAGGGACTGCTGCGCGTCGCCGCCCCGGAGACCTTCGCGGTGGAAGAGTCTCCGGCCTCCTGGGCGGCGGATCCTGCCGTGCGCCTGGCCCGCGCCGCCGCCCAGGCGACCGCCGATGTCGACGCCTCCGAGGAGAGCTGGCATGCCCACCAGGGGCGGCTGCACGAGCACATCAAGCTGCTCACCGACGTGCTCTCGCGAGGCGGTCACGACTGCGTCGCCGAGGCCCGCGACGACCTGCTGCTGGTGCGCATCGTCTTCCAGGGGCGGCGCCAGGACCCCGATGCCCTGTATCGACAGCTCAACGACGAGATCAGCCAGCGCCAGGCACTGCTTAACGCCCGCGAGCGGGAGCTTCTGGAGAACTACCTGATCGACGAGGTGGCCAGCCACATTCAGGAGCGCATCATCGGCACGGAGCGCGATGTGCTGGCCATGAACCGCGAGCTGGAGAGCCGGCCCACCAGTACCGGCATGCGCCTGCGTATCCGCTGGCAGCCCCTGACGGAGGGCCAGAGCGCCGGCGGCATGACGGCGCCAGCGGGGCTTGCCGATGTCTGTCAGCGGCTGCGCCGTCAGGCCCTGGATGCCTGGTCGCCGGAGGATCGCGAGGTGGTGGGCGACTTCCTGCGTCGGCGCATCGAGGAGGCGCGGGCCAGCGACGAGGGCGGCGCCCTGCAGGAGATCCTCGAGCGCGCCCTGGACTACCGCTTCTGGCACCGTTTCGTGGTGGAGCGCCATCAGAACGGTCAATGGCGCCCCGCCTATGGCCCCGCCTCCGGGGGTGAACGGGCCCTGGTGATCACCCTGCCGCTGTTCGCCGCCGCGGCGAGCCACTACGGTAGTGCCCATGCCGATGCACCCCGCCTGGTGATGCTCGATGAGGTCTTCGCCGGCATCGATGACGATGCCCGGGCCAAGAGCATGGGCCTGCTGGCCCAGTTCGACCTTGACGCCATCATGACCTCGGAGCGCGAGTGGGGCTGCTACCCGGATGTGCCGGGCCTGGCCATCGCCCAGCTGGTGCGTCGTGAAGGGGTCGATGCCGTCCATGTCACCCGCTGGCAGTGGGACGGCCGCCGTCGCGTTCGCGACGGGCTACCCGTCAGCCAGGGTCGCGAGGCGACGGCAGAAACGCTGGAGACCTCGGAGCAAGGCGGCATGGATAGCCTGTTTTGATGGATTGTGAACGATTGCAGCGCCTGCTGGGGGGTGACGAACTCGCCCGCCTGCGCCAGAGACTGGCACGCAAGCTGTTACGAGAGGGCGGTGGACGGCTGTCCCTGAGCCGCGTCAGCGACGCCGAACGGGCCGCCGTGGAGCGCCTGATCGGGCGCTCTTCCCGCCAGGGCAAGTCGCTGAGTGTGGAGCTGGGTGCCATGTCCGAGGCGTTATCGCGTGCCGGGGTGGCCGAGGACCTCCGTGCTGCCCTGGAAGCGCTGGACGGGCCGCTGGTCGATGATCGCGCCCGGCGCGAGGCGCAGAACCGGTGCTGGACCACGCTCATCGAAGGCTACGGGGAGCGGGCGGAGCCCCTCGGGGTGGCCGATTGGCTGCAGGCGCTGCAGGCCAGCGGGCTGCTCAAGCGGCTGGCGAGGCGCAGCGAACCCCGGGGCCAAGCGCTTCTGAGCCAAGCGTTTGACGTGCTGGAGCGCCTGCCGGCTCAGGGGATGACGTTAAGCGCCCTGGCGGCCATGTGCCTGGGCGATGCCCATGGCCTGGATACCGGCAAGCCGGTGGCCGCCCTGGTGCGCCTGGCCCTGGCGCGATACTGGCGGGGTGGGGTTGCCCGAGTGGATCCCGACGAGCGCAGCATCTGGGCCCATGCCGGCGTGCTGATGGGCGGTGATATCACCACTGCCGTGCTGACCTTGCGGCTTTCAGTGCACCCCGGTCGGCCGCTGGATGAGGCCCTGTCTCGTTACTGCCAACAGGCCGAGCCCAGCTGGCTGACCCTGCGGCAACTGTTGCGCCATCCACCGGGGTGGGACTGTGCAGGACGGGATGTGTTTGTCTGCGAGAATCCCGCCGTACTGGCCGAAGCGGCCGAGCGCCTGGGGGCCGACAGTGCGCCGCTGATCACCACCTGGGGGCGCCCCGGCGCCGCCGTGCTCACCCTGCTGGAGCAGCTGGAGGCCGCCGGGGCCGTGCTGCACTATCACGGCGACTTCGACTGGGCGGGTATCGGCATCGCCAACGCCCTGCTGGAGCGCTTTGCCATGCGGCCCTGGCGGATGGGGGGCGAAGATCTCCGGAGTTATGCGGCACTCGACGGCAAGCCCTTGGCGGGACGGCCGACCGAGGCGTGCTGGGATCCTCAGTTGCGCACCGATCTGGAGGAGCGAGGCAGGGCAGTGCATGAGGAGCAACTGATCGACATCCTGCTCGGCGACCTTCACGCCGGTTAATTCTGGCCCTCCCTCTCGAGGCGGCTAGCTTCATGGTCGGGGCGGCAGCGGAATCTGCCGCGGCCAGTCATCGGCGACGACAAAGATTCGTTGCCATCCCATATCCACATGCCACAGGGCCAGCTGGACCGGGGAGGCCGGGGCGGTGAAGTGCTGGGCCAGTCGGGCCTCCAGGTCGCGCAGCGGCGCAAGCGCCTCGCGACGGGGCAGGGCGAGCCAGTGGGGCTTGTGCAGCCAGGCGCCTCGGGTGCCGGGGGGCAGTCCATCGCGCAGCCGGTGCCACTCCCGGGCGAATAGCCAGCGCCCCTGCAAGTGGTCGGTCGTGGCTTCCCGTGGCGCCGGCAGGGACGCATGCCAGGGATAGAAGAGCACCCCGGGGATCGCCAACCGCACCGCCATGGGGGGCGCGGGCCCGTCCAGCCCAGAGGATGAGAAGGGCGACAGCAGCGGGGCCAGGGCCTCGCGGGCCTCCGGCGAGCCGGCGAGCCTGAGCTGATGGCGATGCAGGTGCTCGCGCTTGGCGGCCAGGCTGTCGGCCCCGCCCGGGCCGATCCAGCGGGCCTGGCTATCCGGCGAGCCCGGCCCCTGGGGCAGGCCCAGGTAGAACTTGATGGCGACCTCCAGGTGCACCGGGCTTGGGGCGTCCCGTCGAGAGTAGAGCAGGTCCAGCTCCCCCAGGGTGCGCTTGCCCTGGTGGATGCGCAGGTTGTGGGCCAGCAGTCGGGTGCCGGGCGCCTCGGCGAGCAGGAATTGCCAGAGCCGCTCGTGGTAGAGCCCCATGCGTCCCTTGAGCGCCGGTGCCAAATGTGCCTCCAGCGTGTCGGGCGCCGCCTCCAGCGCATCGAGCCAGGCCGCCAGCTGGCCGTCATCGTCCAGGCCCAGCTCTCTGCGAGATGGCCGACCTGTCCAGGACATCGCGATCAGGTCGGGCACCAGCACAAGCCACGCCAGGTCGCGAACCAGCGGGTGGTGGCAGTGGTCGAGGAGTCCGCATGCGGGTGGGGCCATGGCGATGTCCAGACGTTGGTGGGAGGGTCTGACAGACAAGCTGTACAGGCCTTATACTCAGGATACATTCATAAGGAACCGGGTGAACATGATGATCCGTACGCTGATTTCCAGCCCAGTGTCTCGCTGTGCGGCCCTGGCCGCCGGTACCCTCATCGCCCTCTCGGCCCAGGCGCAGGACCCCGTGGTGGTCTCCTCCAAGATCGATACCGAAGGGTCGGTGCTCGGCCAGCTGATCCTGCAGCGCCTCGAACAGGGCGGTATCGAGGTCGAGGACCGCCTTCAGCTGGGGGGAACCAGCATCGTGCGCGAGGCGCTGATCGCCGGTGAGATCGACCTCTATCCCGAGTACACCGGCAACGGCGCCTTCTTCTTCGACATGGCCGACAGCCCGGTGTGGAACGATGCCGACAAGGCCCTCGAGACGGTGCGCGAGAAGGATCGCGAGGCCAATGGCCTGGTCTGGCTGACGCCGGCCGAGGCCAACAACACCTGGGCGATCAGCGTGCGCGGCGAGCTCGCCCGCGAGCATGAGCTGGCAAGCCTCGAGGACCTGGCGGCCTACCTCGACGACGAGGGGACCTTCAAGCTGGCCGCCAGCGCCGAGTTCGTCGAGTCGCCCCAGGCGTTGCCGGCCTTTCAGGAGGCCTACGGTTTCGAGCTCTCCGAGGAGCAGCTGCTGGTGCTCTCCGGCGGCAACACTGCGGCCACCATGCGCGCCGCGGCCCAGCAGACCAGCAACGTCAATGCGGCCATGACCTACGGCACCGACGGTGGTCTGCAGGCCCTCGACCTGGTGGTCATGGAGGACACCCTGGGCGTGCAGCCGGTCTACCAGCCCGCCCCGGTGGTGCGCGAGGAGGTGCTCGAGGCCTATCCCGAGATCGAGTCCCTGCTCGCGCCGGTCTTCCAGGCCCTGGACCTCGAGACCCTGCAGCGCCTCAATGGCGACGTGGCGGTAAATGGCCGCGCGCCCGCCGAGGTCGCTGCCGGCTTCCTCGATACCCTGGACGACTGAGGCCGTCTTGCGCCCGGACACCCCCGGTCCCAATGTCGTCCTGCTCAGCCTGTCGCTGGTCGCCCTGGCGGCCTGGCTGGGCCTGGACACGGTGAGCGTTGCCGCCAATCGCATCGTGCCCGGCACCGGCTATCGGGTCGACGAGGTCCTCGGGGCGAGCGGCGCCCTGGCCTCGACGCTTCCCTGGCTGGCGCTGGCGGGGCTTGCCTGGCGACCCGCCCGGCGAAGCCTTGCATTGGCCCTCGTGCTGGTGGTGCTCCTGCTGTCGGCGCTGCCGGCCTGGCTGGCGCTATCGGCCGTGACCCTGGTCGACCGCGACCAGGCCCGGCTGGGCATCGGCGCCGGACTCTGGGTGGTGCTCTTCCTGTTGCTGCTGGCGATGATCGAGCTGCGCAGTCGCCTGGTTCTCTCACGGTTTGTCGGCTGGGCACTGCTGCTGCCTACCGTGGCGAGCGCGGGGCTCTGTCTTTCCCGCTGGCTCGAGCCCCTGGCGCTGTGGCAGGAGTATCGCGGCCGCAGTAGCCAGTTCCTGGGCGCCGTCGGCGAGCACCTGCTGCTGGTCGGAGTGGCGGTGGGGGCGAGCCTGGTGATCGGCGTGCTGCTGGCGCTGGCCATGCGCCGCTGGCCCGGGGTGCAGAAGGCCGGCTTTGGCGTGCTCAATTTCCTGCAGACGATCCCCAGCATCGCGCTCTTCGGCCTGCTGCTGGCGCCGCTCGCCTGGCTGTCGGCGAATGTCGACTGGCTGGCGGCACTGGGCGTCAGCGGCATCGGCTGGGCGCCGGCCTTGCTGGCCCTGGTCGGCTACAGCCTGCTGCCCATGGTACGCAACACCTTCGTCGCCTTGGAGGCCGTCGACCCGGGGGTGATCGATGCCGCCCGCGGCATGGGCATGAGCCGCGGCCAGGTGTTCCGCCAGGTGCGCCTGCCGCTGGCGCTACCGGTGATCCTCGAGGGCATCCGCATCACCACGGTGCAGGCCATCGGGCTGACCGCCGTGGCCGCGCTGATCGGCGCCGGCGGCCTGGGGACCTTCATCTTCCAGGGGCTGGGCCAGGCCGCCATGGACCTGGTGCTGCTGGGCGCGCTCCCCATCCTGGTGCTGGCGCTGCTGGTGGACGCCCTGCTGGGCGCCCTGACCGAGATCCTGCGCCCGGGAGGGGCCCAATGATCGACCTGATCCATGTCACCAAGCGCTTCGGCGCGGCCACCGCGGTGGACGATATCTCGCTCAGCGTGGCCCGTGGGGAGCTCTGTGTGCTGGTGGGCACCTCCGGCTGCGGCAAGTCGACCACCCTGCGCATGATCAACCGGCTGATCGAGCACAGCGAGGGCGAGATCCATATCGAGGGTCAACAGATCCGTGCCTTCCGCCAGGAGACCCTGCGCCGGCGCATGGGCTATGCCATCCAGAGCACCGGGCTCTTTCCCCACTGGACGGTGGCCCGCAACATCGGCCTGGTGCCGCGCCTGCTCAAGTGGCCGGCCGCGAAGATCCAGGCGCGGGTCGAGGAGCTGATGGCGCTGCTGGGGCTCGCCATGGAGGAGTTCGCCGGCAAGTATCCCCACCAGCTCTCCGGCGGCCAGGCGCAGCGGGTGGGGGTGGCCCGGGCGCTGGCCGCCGACCCCGATATCCTGCTGATGGACGAGCCGTTCGGCGCCCTGGATCCCATCACCCGGGAGAGCCTGCAGGAGGAGCTGCGCGAGCTGCAGGCCCGACTGCACAAGACCATCGTTTTCGTCACCCATGACATGGACGAGGCGCTGCGCCTGGCGGATCACCTGGTGGTGATGCATCAGGGGCGCATCGTGCAGCAGGGTCGGCCCCTCGAGCTGCTACGCGAGCCGGCGGACGGCTTCGTCGAGTCGCTGCTCGGCGGCGAGGATCGCGGCCTGAAGGAGGCGGCGCTGTTGCCGGTCAGCCAGCGGATGTTGCCGCTGGGGCCGAGGCGGCTGGCGCGTGAGCGGATCGGCCAGCAGGCCAGCCTGCGCGAGGCACTCTCGGTGATGCTGTGGCGTCACAGCGAACGGCTCACCGTGGTGGATGACGACGACATGCCGGTGGGAGAGCTCTCCCTGCGCCGCCTGGTGGGGGCACGCAGCGATGATTGAGTGGCGCCGTTGGGCCGTGCCGCTGGGCTGGCTGGCGCTGCTGCTGGCGGCAACGCTCGGCATGGGACAGCTCGATGGGCTGTTTCGCTGGATCGAGGCCGACAGCCGCCAGGTGATCTATGCCCGTGCCGACTTCCTGACCCTGCTGGGGCGCCACCTGCTGGTGGTGAGCGTGGCCGCGGTGCTGGCCATCCTGGTGGGCGTGGGCGCCGCCATTGCCGCGACCCGCGCCTGGGGACGGGACTTCCTGCCGCTGGTCAGCCAGTTGGCCTCCATCGGCCAGACCTTCCCGCCGGTGGCGGTGCTGGCGCTGGCGGTGCCGGTGCTGGGCTTCGGCACCTTGCCGATCATCGTGGCGCTTTTTCTCTATGGCCTGCTGCCGATCGTGCGCAACACCCTGGCCGGCCTCGAGGGCATCGACCCCGGAGTGATGGAGGCGGCGCGCGGCATGGGCATGAGCGGCGGCCAGATCCTGCACCAGGTGGAGCTGCCGCTGGCCGCGCCGGTGATCCTCGCCGGGATCCGCACCTCGGTGACCATCAACATCGCCACGGCGGCCATCGGTGCCACCGTGGGGGCGAGCAACCTGGGCGACCCGATCATCTCGGGGATCGTCAACGGCAATACCGCCTATGTGGTGCAGGGGGCGCTGATGATCGGCTTGCTGGCCATCAGCGTGGACAGCCTGTTCAGTCGGCTGCCGTTAACCGGATCTCGCTGACGGGTCACTATTGGCACCTGCCCATCTCCCGCCTTTCGGGGACTACCCAATCTCTCCAGTTTACGTTAACGTCAATACTGTTGCGTTGACCGGCCCCGGGGCGACCCCCTGGCGGTTCGGAGTATTAAAGACAACACTGCCCCCAAAAGGGGCACAGGATCACGACGATGACAACAACAGCGGATATCCACGAGCCGACCTTCCTGGCCGGTGACGAGTTCAGCATTCCCACCTTCCGGCTGCTCAAGCAGGACGGCACCCTGCACGAGGGCGCCAAGGCCCCCGACCTCGAGCACGACAAGGCCCTGGCGATCTATCGCGCCATGGTGGCCACCCGCGTGCTCGACGAGCGGATGCTCGCCGCCCAGCGACAGGGGCGCCTCTCCTTCTATATGCAGTGCACCGGCGAGGAGGCCGCGGTGATCGGCGCCACGGCGGCGCTGGATGATGCCGACATGATCATGGCCCAGTATCGCGAGCAGGGTGCCCTGGTCTATCGCGGCTTCACCTTCGATGAGTTCATGAACCAGCTGTTCGGCAACGAGCTGGACTACGGCAAGGGCCGCCAGATGCCGATCCACTACGGGTCGCGCAAACTGCACTACATGACCATCTCCTCGCCGCTGGCCACCCAGATCCCCCAGGCCACCGGCTACGCCTACGGCCAGAAGCTCGCCGGCGACGGCCAGTGCACCACGGTGTTCTTCGGCGAGGGCGCCGCCTCCGAGGGCGATTTCCATGCGGCCCTGAACATGGCGGCGGTGCACGAGGTACCGGTGATCTTCTTCTGCCGCAACAACGGCTATGCGATCTCCACCCCCTCCATCGAGCAGTTCGCCGCCGATGGCGTAGCACCGCGGGCCTTCGGCTATCGCATGCACGTGATCCGCGTGGATGGCAACGACATCCTCGCGGTCTACGCGGCCACCCGGGAGGCGCGCCGGATCGCCGTGGAGCACAACAAGCCGGTGCTCATCGAGGCCATGAGCTACCGCCTGGCCGCCCACTCCTCCTCGGACGACCCCTCCGGCTACCGCTCGAAGAAGGAGGAAGAGGCCTGGCGCGAGAAGGATCCCATCCTGCGCATGCAGCGCTGGCTGATCGACCTGGGCTGGTGGAGCGAGGAGGAGGAGAAGGCCCTCCAGGAGAGCCTGCGCCGCGAGGTGCTGGAGACCATGAAGCGCGCCGAGAAGCGTCCGCCGCCGCCCCTGGACAGCCTGGTGACCGACGTCTATGCCGACGTCACCCCGGAGCTGCAGCGCCAGCTCGACGCCTTGAAGACCCATATACGCCAGTACCCGGAGGCCTACCCGAAGGGGGCGCGCTCCCTGGACCCGGACGTGCGGGCCGGTGATGAAGCCGCCAAGGGAGGGGAGTGAGATGCCGACCATGAACATGCTGCAGGCCATCAACAACGCCCTGGACATCGCCATGGGCGAGGACGACAAGGTGCTCTGCTTCGGCGAGGACGTGGGCAGCTTCGGCGGCGTCTTCCGTGCCACCAGCCACCTCCAGGAGAAGTACGGCCGCGCGCGCTGCTTCAATACGCCGCTGGTGGAGCAGGGCATCATCGGCTTCGCCAACGGCCTGGCCGCCCAGGGCTCGGTGCCGGTGGCGGAGATCCAGTTCGCCGACTACATCTTTCCGGCCTTCGACCAGATCGTCAACGAGACGGCCAAGTTCCGCTATCGCTCCGGCGATCTCTTCAACGTCGGCGGCCTGACCATCCGCGCCCCCTATGGCGGCGGCATCGCCGGCGGCCATTACCACTCACAGTCGCCGGAGGCCTACTTCGCGCATACCCCCGGCCTCAAGGTTGTGGTGCCCCGCGACCCCTACCAGGCCAAGGGCCTGCTGCTGGCGTCGATCCGCGACCCCGACCCGGTGATCTTCTTCGAGCCCAAGCGCCTCTACCGGGCGGCCGTCGGCGAGGTGCCGGAGGAGGACTACCAGCTGCCCATCGGCGAGGCCGAGGTGACCAAGGAGGGCACCGATGTGACCCTGGTGGGCTGGGGGGCCCAACTGGAGGTGATCGACCGTGCCGTGGAGCTTGCCGAGAAGGATGGCATCTCCTGCGAGGTGATCGACCTGCGTACCCTGCTGCCCTGGGACCAGGACAGCGTGGCCGAGTCGGTGTTCAAGACCGGTCGGCTGGTGGTCACCCACGAGGCGCCGCGCACCGGGGGCTTTGCCGGCGAGATCGCCGCGGCCATCCAGGAGCGCTGCTTCCTGTACCTTGAATCGCCCATCGCCCGGGTGACCGGCCTGGACACACCCTTCCCGCTGACGCTGGAGAAGGAGTACCTGCCGGATCACCTGAAGATCGTCGAGGCCATCCGCGCCAGTGTGAATTTCTGACGACCGGGTTCAGGACAGGAGAGACAAGATGACAGAGTTCAAGCTGCCCGATATCGGCGAAGGTATCGTGGAGTGTGAGGTAGTGGAGTGGCGCATCGAAGAGGGTGACGTCATCGAGGAGGACCAGCCGGTGGTCGAGGTGATGACCGACAAGGCGCTGGTCGAGATCACCGCGCCGGAAGCGGGGCGGGTCACCCGGCTTCACGTGCCCAAGGGCGAGATTGCCAGGGTCCATGCGCCGCTGTTTGCCTATGAGGCCGAGGGCGAGGCACAGGCATCGGCTACGCCCGAGACGCAGGAGCCTCGTGCGGCCGAGTCGCCCGGGACAGCGTCCCAGGCCGCGGCTGCGGACGTCAGCGCCAAGGACTTTATCCTGCCGGACCTCGGCGAGGGGATCGTCGAGTGCGAGGTGGTGGAGTGGCGCATCAAAGAGGGGGAGACCATCGAGGAGGACCAGCCGGTCGTCGACGTGATGACCGACAAGGCCATGATGGAGATCACCGCTCCCGAGGCGGGCCAGGTCACCCGGCTGCATGTGGCCAAGGGCGAGATCGCCCGCGTCCATGCGCCGCTGTTTGCCTATGCACCTGAGCACTCCGAGCAGCCGGACGAGACCGCCACGGCCGCACCCGCGCCATCCGCACCGGCCCCCCGTGCGGCCAAGGCCGCGAGCTCGACCGCCGAGGCTCCGCCGGCCACTGGGCTTGGCCCCCACGGGCGGATTCCGGCGAGCCCGGCGGTGCGACGCCTGCTGCGCGAGCATGACCTGCGCCTCGACCAGGTGCCCGGGTCCGGCAAGCAGGGGCGGGTGCTGAAGGAGGATGTCCAGGCCTTCCTCGAGGGCGGCGGCACGAGTGCGGCGGAGTCGCCGGCACCTGCCCGTGAGGCGGCACCCTCGGCCCGACCGCCGGGCGAGGAGGCCGAGGTGCGCGTCGAACCCCTGCGCGGCGTGCGCGCGGCCATGGCCCGCCAGATGGTGGCGTCGGCCTCGACGATCCCGCACTTCCAGTACGGCGAGGAGCTCGATGTCACCGAACTGCTGGCGCTGCGCGAGCGCCTCAAGCCCGAGGCCCAGGCCTTTGATGCGCGCCTGACGCTGATGCCCTTCTTCATGAAGGCCATGGCGCTGGCGATCCGCGACTTCCCGATCCTCAACAGCCGCCTCAACGAGGCGGGCGACGAGATCCACTACCTGCCGTCCTGCAACATCGGCATGGCCGTGGACGGCAAGGCGGGGCTGATGGTGCCCAACGTCAAGGCGGTAGAGCGTCTGACCCTGCTGGAGATCGCCGGCGAGATCCAGCGGCTGACCGCCGGAGCCCGTGAGGGCAGGGTGGCGGCAGCCGACCTGAAGGGTGGCACCATCAGCATCTCCAATATCGGGGCGCTGGGCGGCACCTATGCGGCGCCGATCATCAATGCCCCGGAGGTGGCCATCGTCGCCATCGGCAAGACGCAGTGGCTGCCGCGCTTCGACAGCAACGACGCGGTCGTGAAGCGGGCGATCATGACCGTCACCTGGGCGGGGGATCATCGCCTGATCGATGGCGGCACCATCGCCCGCTTCTGCAATGCCTGGAAGGGCTATCTCGAAGCGCCGGAGACGATGCTCCTGCACTTGGGCTAATGCGATGACCCAGGCGTCCCTGCAGCAGTTCTATATTCCGGAAGAGCAGTCGATCTATCTGCTCAGCCACGACGATGCCCGCAAGCTCAAGGCGTGGGTAGCGCTGTGCCAGGCCCAGCTGGAACAGCTGGGCTACCGGAACATCGAACTGATCGGCAAGGGCGCCTACGGCTTCGTCTTCGCCGGCCTCACCGGGCTCGATGAGGAGTACGTCTTCAAGTTCACCCGCGTCAACCTGCCCCAGCATCTCCAGGATCGCCTGGAGGAGGAGGCCTTCATGCTGGAGCAGGTCGACCATCCTCGGGTGCCCAAGCTGATCGTCTTCCAGCGGGTGCGCAGCCAGTCGATCCTGGTGATGCAGCGCGCCCCGGGCTTCAACATGGAGGAGGTCTCGCTGCGCGAGGGACGGCTGTCGCCCCGCCTGGTGGTGCGCATTGCCGACCAGCTGGCCGATATCCTGCGCACCCTGCGCCGCGAGAGCGGGCCGGCCGGCAGGCCGGTGGTGCATGGCGACATCAAGCCCTCCAACCTGGTCTTCGACGCACGCGACGAGACCATCGCGCTGATCGACTGGGGCTCCTCGGTGTTCGCCCAGCTCGATGCCAGTCTGCAGTTCGTGGCGACCAACGTCATGGAGCTGATGTCGGACAACCTGCAGCAGACCAACGCCCGGCTGGGGGATGTCTACTTCATCGGCGAGGAGCAGCTCAACGGGGCGCTGTCGTCGCCGCGCTTCGACGAGCAGGGTGCGGCGGCCACCCTCTACGCCCTGGCCTCGGCCCAGTCCTGTCGCTTCGGCCACCGTGCCATTCCCGCCACCTCCCTGGGGCTGCCCATGGAGTTCGCGCGCATGCTAGACGGCATGCTCGATCCCGACCTGCGCACCCGCATGCGCGCCGGCGACCACTTCATCCGCGAGATGCCGCGGCTCGCGCGCCTGGTGATGCTCGATCTGCCCACCCCCCAGGAGCCCCCCCTGGTGCCGGTCTGGAGCCGTCCGGCCGGGCGCGAGATCGATACCGTTGTCTACAGCTCGCGCAAGTCCTTCCTGCGCGAGGAGGGCGGGCGCGAGACCCTCAATGACGTCAACGACGTCCAGCTCGATCGCTACTACAAGAACTTCATGCAGAACATGGGCGAGACCGAGAAGGCCTTCCTGGCGGCGGTCAGCCGGCTGGGCAAGTATCCGGTGGTGGGCGGGCTGGCGGTACGCTGGGAGGCCGAGGGGGTCTATATCGACACCTCGCTCAACCTGCATGACCCCGAGCGCCGCGCGGCCTTCATCGCCGCGGTCAACAACATGGTCACCCTGGCCCGGGCGATCCACCGTCGCGGCATCTTCAAGAGCTGCCTGTTCAATGCCCGCGATACCCTGCACCTGGACCGGGAGAGCGTCGAGGAACCCTTCGAGGTCACCCCCGGCATGCGGTTGCACTACGAGGTCAGCGCCGTGCCGGAACTGGAGGATCGCTCACGCCTGCACAGCTACTTCGAGGATGGCCCGGACCCGGAGGAGTTCCTGGTCCTGCCCGAGGCGATCATCGCCTCGCTGGAGGCCCTCAACGAGATCCACCATACCGGCATGATCATCTTCGAGGCGCTGCCCGAGCACCTCAAGATCCACAGCCACTACCGGCTGCTCGACCCCTCCCGGGAGGCCGAGTTCAGGCGCCGCCTGGATGACATCCTCGATGCGGTGGGGCTGATCGAGGGGCTCGGGGTGTCGGGCTTCATGAAGATGCCCTACAAGGACACGCGTTTCTTCGCCCATATCGAGCGCCAGCCCGAGCGGTTCTATCCCCGCGACCCGCGGGCGGCGCTGGAGCAAGCTGTCCGCGAATAACCACAGCTTACCGTCGTGTCGTCATCTCTCACAGCGAGGCGGCGGAGCGTGCCGCCTGGTCATAGAGCCCCGACATGGCCCGCAGCAGTCCCGCCAGGCGACTCATCTCCTCGCGCTCGATGCCCATCGAGGCGAGCGAATCGACCAGGCAGGCCTCGCGGATCTCGGCATAGCGGCCACAGGCCTCCCGCCCCAGCTCGGTGGTGCGAAAGAAGGTCTCCTTGCCCTGCTTCTCGCCCGCCACCAGCCCCAGGCGGGTCAGCTTCTTCAGGGCATAGGTCACCGTATGGGTGTCCTCGACGTTGAGCACCAGGCAGATGTCCGCCTGGCGCTTGGCGCGTTCCCGATGGTTGACGCTGTGCAGCACCAGCACGTCCAGGGCGCCGAGCTCCGGGTAGCCGCTGGCCGCCATGCAGCGCACCATCCAGCGGTCGAAGGCATGCCCGGCGATGATCAGGCCGAACTCGAACTCCGAAAGCTCCTGGCTGCTGCGCGACAGGTGCTCCGAGGAGACGATGGGGCCGCGAGGTGTCCGTACGCGTGTCACGTGCTGCTCCTTGATCGTCATCAGTTGCCCATGGCCTGTGGCAGCCAGGTGACGATGCCCGGGAAGAGGCTGATCAGCACCACCCCGAGCATCATCAGGAAGAAGAACGGCATGGCCGCCCAGGCGATCGACAGGATATTGCGCCCCGTCATGCCCTGCAGCACGAAGAGGTTGAAGCCCACCGGCGGGGTAATCTGCGACATTTCCACCACGATCACCAGGTAGATGCCGAACCAGATCAGGTCGATGCCGGCGGCCTCGACCATGGGCAGCATGATGGAGGTGGTCAGTACCACCACCGAGATGCCGTCCAGGAAGCAGCCCAACAGGATGAACAGCAGGGTCAACGCCGCGAGCAGCATGACCGGCGAGAGGCCCATGTTGCCGATCCCGGCGGCGAGTTCCCGGGGCAGGCCGGTGAAGCCCATGGCGGCAGTGAGGAAGGCGGCACCCGCGAGGATGAAGGCGATCATGGTCGAGGTGCGCACTGCCCCGAGCAGGGCGTCGCGGAACACCGTGCCGTCCATGGTGCCCTGGGTACTGGCCAGCAGCAGCGAGAGCACCACCCCCACGGCGGCCGCCTCGGTGGGGGAGGCCAGGCCGGCATAGATCGAGCCGATGACCCCGACGATCAGGGCCAGCAGGGGGATCAGGCGACGCGCCCGGCGCAGCTTCTCGCCCAGCGGCAGGCCGGTCTCGGCGGGAGGGATCTTGTCCGGGTAGCGCCAGGACCAGAGCATCAGGTAGCCGGCGAACAGCGAGATCAGCAGCAGCCCGGGGAAGATGCCGGCCATGAAGAGCCGAGCGATGGACTGGTCGGTGGCCACGCCGTAGACGATCAGGATGATCGAGGGCGGGATCAGCAGGCCGAGTGTCGCCGAGCCGGCCAGGGTGCCGATGATCAGCTTCTCGTCGTAGCCGCGGCGGGTGAGTTCGGGAATGGTCATCTTGCCCATGGTGGCGCAGGTGGCCGCCGAGGACCCCGAGACGGCGGCGAAAAGCCCGCAGCCGATCACGTTGGTGTGCAGCAGGCGCCCCGGGATGCGCTGCATCCAGGGCGAAAGGCCGGTGAACATGTCGTCGGCGAGCCGCGAGCGGAAGAGTATCTCGCCCATCCAGATGAACATCGGCAGGGCGGTGAGCTCCCAGCTGTAGCTCTCGCCCCAGACGTTGGAGGCGAGCACATCGCCGGTGGGCACCGAGGTGAACTGCGAGAGCCCCAGCCAGCCCAGTGCGAGCAGGGAGAAGGCCACCCAGACGCCGCTGCCGAGCAGCAGCAGGAGGACCCCGAAGAGGACCGTCATCATCACAAGCATGGTAGTTCTCCCGGGCTCAATCCTGGCCGCTGTCGTCGATGGTGAAGCTGGAGGGTCGGGTAGCGACGGTCACCAGGGTGGAAAGCCAGGCCTCGGCCAGCGCAAGGCAGAACAGCACGATGCCGCAGAGCATGGCCGTCTGGGGGATCCACAGCGGGATGCTCAGCAGGCCGTAGGAGGTCTCCCCGAAGGCGATGCTGTCATCCAGCAGCCAGTAGAGGTACCAGCCGAGATAGAGACTCAGCACCAGGGCGATGCTCAGGCAGAAGAGCTCGACGAAGGCGCGCGGCGCGGCGGGAAGCCGTCCGATCAGCAGCGTCACGCGGATATGGCCGCCATGCACGAAGGTGTAGGCGAGCCCCAGGAAGCTGGCGCCGACCAGCAGGAAGCCGGAGACCTCCGAGAGGCCGGGAATCGCCAGGCCGATGCGGTCGCCGCCGATCCCGGTGGCGATGCGATCGACGATGCGCCCGAGGATCTGGGCGGTGATCAGGGCGCAGATCAGGCACAGGCAGAGGGCGGCCAGGTAGCCCCCCAGGTTGTAGAGCGGTCGTAGGCGGTAGGTCATGGCGGAAACCGGAAGCTGGTGCCGGGGCGAGGCGCCCCGGCGGGTGGCAAATCAGTCGCGGGCGGCCTCGTAGGCCTCGAGGATGGCGGCCCCCTGATCACCGGCGCGGCCGGCCCACTCCTCGGTCATGGTCGCGCCGATCTCCTTGAGCAGTTCGGCGAGCTCCGGGGTCGGCTCGCTGACCTCGATACCGTTCTCCTTGAGCACCGCGAGGGCGTCATCGGTCTCCTGGCGGCTCATCTCCCAGCCGCGTGTCTCGGCCTCGGCGGCGGCCTGAAGCACGGCTTCCCGGGTGGCCTCATCGAGGCGTGAGAAGGCCTTCTCGCTGACGATCACCATGTTCTTCGGCAGCCACAGCTGGGCGTGGTTGAAGTGGCTCAGGTAGTCCCAGGCCTTGGTGTCGGCGCCGGTGGCCGGCGAGGTGATCATGGCGTCGACCCGGCCGGTGCTGAAGGCGGTGGGGATGTCCGGCACCTCGACCTGGGTCGGCACGGCGCCGACCAGCTGGGCGATCCGTTCACTGGCGGTGTTGTAGGCACGCATGCTCAGGTTCTTGAGGTCGTCGCCGGACTCGATGGCCTCGTTGGTATAGATGCCCTGGGGCGGCCAGGGGACGGCGAAGAGCAGGCGCAGCTGCTGTTCGGCGAGCTCTTCGGAGATGACCTCGCGAGAGGCCTCCCACAGGGTCTGGGCTTCGTCGTAGCTGGCCGCCAGGTAGGGCACCGAGTCGACCTCGAAGATCGGGTTCTCGTTGGCCAGGCGGGACATGATCAGCTCACCGATGGGCACGATGCCGCGACGCACCGAGTTCTTGATCTCGGCATGGCCGATCAGCGAGCCGTTGGAGTGCACGGTGATGTCCAGTTCGCCATCGGTTGCCTCGCGCACGTCGTCGGTGAACTCGCGGATGTTGACGGTGTGGAAGGTCATGTCGCCGTAGGGGGTGGGCATGTCCCACTCGGTCGCGGCCTGGGCGGTGCTGCCCAGGGTGGCTAGGCTGATACCGATGGCGGCAGCCGAGGTCAGATGAAGAAGGGAGTTACGGGCGGTCATGGGCGGTACCTCGTGTAGGTTTCTTGTTGTCGCTGTCAGGACGGTATGGAACGACGCAGCACGCCGGCCATCCAGAAGGAGTCTAGCGAGTGTTCGTGAAGAAGGTTAGGCAGGCGGGCCAGGCCGAGTCAACGATGTGTAGACTAAAGAACGATGTCTTATCGATAAAACGTTGATAAGTTCTTTTCGTAATCCAGTTCAGAGGAGGTGGAACATGAAGAGCCTGCTGCTCAATGCCGATATGGGCGAGAGCTTCGGTCCCTGGGTCATGGGGCTGGATCATGAGGTGATGCCTCATGTGGACCTGGCCAACGTGGCCTGTGGCTTCCACGCCTCCGACCCCGACGTGATCCGCATGACCGTGCGGCTGGCCAAGCGCCATGGCGTCACCGTGGGTGCCCACCCCGCCTATCCGGACATGGTCGGCTTCGGGCGGCGCTCGATGGCCTGCTCGGCCGAGGAGGTCGAGAACCTGGTGCTCTACCAGGTCGGTGCCCTGGCCGGGGTCTGCCGGGCCGAGGGCCTGGAGGTCGGTTACGTCAAGCCCCACGGGGCGCTCTACAACGACATGATGCGCGACCCGGAGATTCTCGACGCGGTGATGCGGGCGCTGGTGGCCTATGACGTCCAGCTGCCGCTGATGGTAATGGCCACCCGGGATACCTCCGCGCCACGGGAGCTGGCCGAGCGGCATGGCGTGACGCTATGGTTCGAGGCCTTCGCCGACCGCGCCTACGACGGCGAGGGACGGCTGGTCTCTCGGCGAGAGCTGGGGGCCGTGCATCACGACCCCGAGGTGATCGTTGACCAGGCGCAGCGCATCGCCCGTGGCGAGCCGCTCACGGCCAGCGACGGCAGCGACCTGGTGCTGGCCGCCGATACCCTCTGCGTGCACGGCGACAATCCCGAGTCGATCGCCGCCATCAAGGCGATTCGCGAGGCGCTCAACGGCCTGGCGAGTGCCTCATGAGTACGCCATTTCCGCAGGGGCTGCCACGCCTCGAGCCCGCCGGGCTGGACGGCTGGATGGTGCGGCTGTTCGATGCCATCGACGAGGCCAACATGCCCTGGCTCACCGCCCTGGTGAGAGAGTGCGAGACGGCCTTCGGCGACCGCCTGGTCGATCTGGTGCCGTCCTATACCACCGTGCTGGTGACCTTCGACCCGCTGCGACTCTCGCCGGACGAAGCCAGGCGATGGCTGATCGAACTCCTGCAGCGGCTTCAACCCGACGAGGAGGCGGCGGACGCACCGGTCAAGGAGCTGCCGGTCTGGTACGACGCCTCGGTGGGGCCCGAGCTCGCGCGACTGGCCGAGCTGGCCGGCATGAGCTGCGAGGAGGTGGTGGCCTGCCACAGTGAGCGCAGCTATCGGGTCTTCGCCCTGGGCTTTGCCCCGGGCTTCGCCTTCATGGGCAGCGTCGATGCCAGGCTCGAGGCGCCACGGCTGGATACCCCGCGGCGGCGCGTGCCGGCGGGCAGCGTGGCCGTGGCCGGGCGACAGACCGCGGCCTACCCCGCGGTCACGCCGGGCGGCTGGAACCTCATCGGTCGGACGCCTGCGGTGCTCTTCGACCGTGACCGGGAGGGCTTCAGTCTGCTCCAGGTGGGTGATCGGGTGCGCTTCGTGCCCATCGAGCGTAGCGAGTTCGAGCGCCTGGGTGGCGACACCCGTCCGATGGAGGAGGGAAGATGACGCATGCGACAGACGGCCTGAGGGTGGCGCGCGCCGGTCCCCTGGCGCTGCTTCAGGATGCCGGACGCTTCGGGGTGCGACGGCTGGGGGTGACCCAGGGTGGGCCGGCAGACCTGCATGGCTGGGCCTGGGCCAACCAGCTCGCCGGCAACGCTTGGGGTACCCCGGCCCTGGAAGTGACCTTCGGCGGGCTCGAACTCGTCGCCGAGCAGGACCTGGTAGTGGCCGTGGCGGGGGCGGACCTGTCGGCGACCCTGGATGGCGAGCCCCTCGACGGCTGGCGATCGCTGTCGGTGAAGGCGGGCCAGCGGCTCGCCTTCGGTGCGCCGGTCAACGGCCTCAGGGCCTACCTGGCGGTGGCCGGTGGTTTCGCGGCGGCGCCGGTGCTGGGCAGCGTGGCCTGCGTGGTACGTGAGGGGCTGGGCGGCCATGATGGCCTGGGTCACCGGTTGGCCGAGGGTGACGCTCTGCGGGTCACGCCACGGTGTGCCGACGCCGGTCGCGTGGCGCCCCGGGAGGCGCAGGTCGACTATCGCCGGCCGGCCGAGCTGGCGCTGCTGCCGGGCGCCCAGGTGGGCGAGTTCAGCGGTGAGAGCCTCTTCCAGGCGTTCAATGCCCCTTGGCGGGTGGACGATCGCGCCGATCGCATGGGCGTGCGCCTGAGCGGTCCGCGGCTCGATTGCCGGATGGCCAGCATGATCTCCGAGGGGATCGGCCTGGGCGCGGTGCAGGTGCCCCCCGACGGCCAGCCCATTGCCCTGCTCAACGACCGCCAGACCATCGGCGGCTACCCCCGGCTCGGGGCCCTCTCGCCGCTGGCCTGCTCACGGCTGGCCCAGTGCCTGCCGGGCCAGGAGGTGCGGCTGAAGGCGGTTGCGACCGAGCAGGCGTTGGCGGCCTACCAAAGCTTTCGCGCCGTTTTCGCCTGAGGTGCCGTCTCAGGCAACTCTTTCAGGCACCCAGTTCAGGCACCCAGTTCAGGCACCCAGTTCAGGCACCCAGTTCAGGCACCCAGTTCAGGCACCCAGTTCAGGCACCCAGTTCAGGCACCCAGTTCAGGCACCCAGTTCAGGCACCCAGGCCGCTCTCGCGCAGCAGCTGGTCGATGCTGCGCTCAGCGCGAGGAGCCGCGCCCTCGATCAGCAGCTGGGTCTCCAGGTCGGTCAGGCCGTCCTGCACCAGGCGCTCGATCAGTTCGGCCTTGGTGATGCCGGTATGGTGGCTGGCACGCTCGAGGCGGGCTTCCAGGTCGCGGGAAAAACGCAGCAGGTGAGGCATGGTCTGTCTCCTGGGGCTGGCGCCGGATCCCCGGACGCATCGATTGTATCCTGAGTGTAACATTGGCATGTTGTTCAGGAGATGTCTGAGGCGAAGTTTCATGCCTGACGATGACGGCGGTGTGACAACTATCAGTCGAATAATGGAGTACCCGGCCTCAACAGGGGGGATAGGGCCTCACGCCAGCCCCCGCCGCTGCATGACCTCGGTGATGATGGGCACCGGCGTCATCAGGTGCTCGCGCATCATCTCGGCGGCGCGCGGGGCGTCGCGGGAGAGGATGACCTCAACCAGGGCGGCATGTTCGCGCCGCTTGCGCTCCAGGGCCTCGGCGGAGAAGACAGTCTCGCGCAGCCAGAGATGGCGGTAGCGCTCCACCTGGTCGAACAGGCCCTCGCGGACCTTGAGCAGTTGGGGGGAGTTGCAGCCGGCGGCGATGGCGGTGTGGAAGGCCTTGTGACGGGTATCCCAGACGTCGAGCAGTTCCTCGGAGCTGTTGACCTCCGTCACCTTGGCCAGCGTATGGGCCTTGGCCAGGATCTCGGCCTCCCAGTCGTCGCCGCCGCGCTGGATGGCAAGCTCCAGGACGAGCCCCTCGAGCTGGGCCCGGGCGTCATAGAGATCGGCGAGTTCCGACAGCGACATCGGCGCCACCCGATAGCCACGCTGGCTGATGGCCACCACCAGGCTCTCGGCCACCAGCTGCGAAAGGGCTTCGCGCAGGGGGCCGATGCCCAGCCCGTAGCGCTCCTTGAGACCGCTCATCAGCAGCTTCTCGCCGGGCGTGAAGACGCCGCGGATGATGTCGCGTTTGAGCCAGTGGTAGGCACTGACGCCCAGGTTCTGTTTCGAGATGGTGTCCATGGCGCGCTGTCGTTCCGGATGTGGTGCCATCATACCCAATCATCGCCACTGTGGTGAATCGTGCCGTGGAGCATCGAAAAATGGAAACAGTCAGTGATCATGGATATTCTCCCTTTCACATGCCTGTCATCCCGAGGTGAGCCTTGTACGACTTCATCATCATCGGCGGGGGTATCCTCGGCATGTCCACCGCCATGCAGCTGAGCGAGACCTTTCCCGACAGGCGCATCCTGCTGCTCGAGAAGGAGTCTGGCGCGGCCCGCCACCAGAGCGGCCGCAACAGCGGCGTCATCCATGCCGGGGTCTACTATGCCCCCGGCAGCCTCAAGGCGCGCTTCTGCCGCGAGGGCAACCGGGCCACCCGCGCGTTCTGCGAGGCCCATGGCATCGAGACCCGCACCTGCGGCAAGCTGCTGGTGGCGACCAGCGACCTCGAACTCGAGCGCATGCAGGGGCTCTGGGAGCGAACCGCTGCCAATGGCCTCGAGTGCGAATGGCTATCCGCCGAGGCGCTTGCCGAGCGGGAGCCGGCGATCACCGGTGTCGGGGCGCTCTTCGTGCCCTCCAGCGGCATCGTCGACTATTCCCGGGTGACCCGGGCCATGGCCGGGGAGTTCGAGCAGCGTGGCGGGCAGGTCCGTTTCGATCAGGAGGTGACCGCGATCGACGAGCGCCCCGGCGAGGTGGTGGTCAGGACCCGTGATGACGAGTTCTCCACCCGCTATCTGGTCTCCTGCGCCGGGCTGATGGCCGATCGCGTCGTGAGGATGCTGGGGCGCGATCCTGGCTTCATCATCTGCCCCTTCCGCGGCGAGTACTTCCGCCTGCCAGAGGCGCGTGACGGCATCGTCAACCACCTGGTCTACCCCATCCCCGATCCGGCCATGCCCTTCCTCGGCGTGCACCTGACGCCGATGATCGGTGGAGGCGTCACGATCGGTCCCAATGCCGTGCTGGCGCTGGCCCGGGAGGGGTATCGCAAGTCGGATGTCTCGCTGCCGGACCTGGCGCGGATGTTCACCCATCCCGGGGTGTGGCGGATGCTGGCCAGCAACGTGGGTCCGGGGCTGGCGGAGCTGCGCAACGCCTTCTCCCGGCGCCGCTACCTTTCGCTGGTGCGACGCTACTGTCCCGAGCTGACCCTCGAGGACCTCCAGCCCTGGCCGGCCGGGGTGCGCGCCCAGGCGGTCTCCCGCGACGGGCGGCTGATCGATGACTTCCTGTTCGTCAACACGCGACGCACCGTCAACGTCTGCAACGCGCCGTCGCCGGCGGCCACCTCGGCACTGCCCATCGGGCGCTATATCGTCGACAAGGTGAAGGAGCAGGTGGAGGTCGGTTGACGGCCCAGCCATCAGGCCGTCTCGGGCGAGCGCTTGAGCTCCTGCCAGGCCGCATAGGTGCTGAGGAAGACCCGTCCGGTGAGATCGTCGAGGAAGTCGCTGTGCTTGAGGCGGTCCATCACCGGTCCCTTGACCTCGGCCAGGTGCAGGGTGACCCCGGAGTCCTCGAGCCGCGCGTTGATGGCGTCGAGGCTCTCCAGCGCCGAGGCGTCGATCAGGTTGACCGCCGAGCAGATCAGCACCACGTGCTCGAGTTCCGGGCGGCTCGCCACCAACGCATAGACGGTGTCCTCGAGGTAGCGGGCATTGGCGAAGTAGAGGCTCTCGTCGACGCGCAGCATGGCCAGGTGGCTGACGGTCTCGGTCTCGTGGCGCTCGATGCTGCGGAAGTGCTCGGTGCCGTCGATGCGTCCCACCAGCACGCTGTGCGGTCGGCTGGTGCGGTAGAGGAAGAGGGCGATGGAGAGCAGGACCCCGGAGATGATGCCGGCCTCGACCCCCTCGACCAGCGTTAGCACGATGGTCACCGCCATGGCCGAGAAGTCGCTGCGCGAGTAGCGCCAGGTCTGGCGCACGAGGGGGATATCCACCAGGGTCAGGATGGAGACGGTGATGATGGCCGCCAGGGTGGCGATGGGCAGGTGCTGCAGCAAAGGCGTCAGCGCCAGGGTCGCCGCCGCGATGCCCAGCGCCGCGAAGAGCCCGGCCATGGGCGTACGGGCCCCGGACTCGAAGTTGATCACGGTGCGCGACAGTCCCCCGGTTACCGGCATGCCCCCGGAGAAGGCCGCGGCAAGGTTGGCGCCCCCCAGCCCCACCAGTTCCTGGTTGGGCGAGATCCGCTCGCGGCGCTTGGCGGCCAGCATCTGGGCCATGGAGATCGACTCGACGAAGCCCACCACGCTGATCAGCAGGGCCGGAATCAGCAGGCTGCGCCATAGCGGCAGGTCCAGCGGCGGCAGGCTCAGTGGCGGCAGCCCCCCGGGGATGGCGCCGATCACCGCCACGCCGCGGTCCGCGAGCCCGAGCCACCAGCTCAACAGCGTCGTCGCCACCACCGCGATCACCGGGCCGGCCCGGGTCAGTAGCGAAGCCAGCCCCTTGGGCAGCCTCACCGCCCGCAGCAGCCGTTCCCCGTAGCGTCGCATCCCGACCAGGAAGGCCAGGCAGCCCAGGCCGAGCAGCAGGGTCGGCCCGTGGGTCTGCCCCAAGTCGCCGGCGAGGCTGACAAGCAGGCCCAGCGCCGTGAACCCGCTTGCCTGAATGCCCAGCAGGTGGGCGGCCTGGCTGGCGGCGATCAGTACCGCCGAGGCGGAGAGGAACCCCGCGATCACCGGATGACTCAGGAAGTTGGCGAAGAAGCCCAGGCGCAGCAGGCCCATGGCGGTGAGCATCAGCCCGGAGAGCAGCGAGAGCACCAGGGCCGCCTGCAGGTAGTCCGAGCTGCCCGGGGTGGCCACCCCGGAGAGGGCGGCACCGCTCATCAGGGCGATGATCGCCACCGGGCCCACGGCCAGGGTGCGGCTGGTGCCGAGCAGGGCATAGGCGATGGCCGGCAGGATGCTGGCATAGAGGCCGACTACCGCAGGGAGGCCGGCGAGCAGGGCATAGGCCAGCGACTGGGGAATCACCAGCGCGGTGACGATCACCCCGGCCATCAGGTCGGCGCCGGCCAGCCGGCGAGTGTAGTGGGGCAGCCAGGTGAGGATCGGCAGGTAGCGCTTGAGCATCCTTGTTCGCCATGTCGGTGGCAGGGTCGACGGGAGCGGCCCCGAGGCATGGCTACCAGACTAAACGATATTGGTCGTCGGGTTCAGGGTTGGTTAGCATCGGGTGAAACAGTGGATACTCCCACAACGACGCAGAAGGACACGCCATGAAGCCCGAGACCCTCGCCCTGCACCACGGCTACGCCCCCGATGACCAGCATGCCGTGGCGGTGCCCATCCACCAGACCACCTCGTTCTCGTTCGACAGCGCCCAGCATGCGGCGGACCTCTTCGACCTCAAGGTCGAGGGCAACATCTACTCGCGGATCATGAATCCCACCTGTGCGGTGCTCGAGCAGCGCGTGGCGGCCCTGGAGGGGGGCATCGCCGGGCTGGCCGTGGCGTCGGGCATGGCGGCCATCACCTACGCCATCCAGACCATCGCCGAGGCCGGTGACAATATCGTCTCCATCAGCGAGCTCTACGGTGGCACCTACAACCTCTTCGCGCATACGCTGCCGCGCCAGGGCATCGAGGTACGCTTCGCCGACAAGGACGACATCGCCGGCCTCGAGTCGTTGATCGACGCCCGCACCAAGGCGGTGTTCTGCGAGAGCGTGGGCAACCCCTCCGGCAGCGTGGTGGACATGGCGGCCCTGGCTGATGCCGCCCATCGCCACGGCGTGCCGGTGATCGTCGACAACACCGTGCCGACGCCCTTCCTGTGGCGGCCCATCGAGCACGGCGCCGACATCGTCATCCATTCGGCCACCAAGTATATCGGTGGTCATGGCACCACGGTGGGCGGGGTGATCGTCGACTCCGGCCGTTTCCCCTGGACCGAGCACCCCGAGCGTTTCCCGCTGCTCAACGAGCCGGACGTCTCCTACCACGGCGTCTGCTACACCCGCGACCTGGGCGAGGCCGCCTTCATCGGCCGTGCGCGGGTGGTGCCGCTGCGCAACATGGGGGCGGCGCTCTCCGCCCAGGCGGCCTGGAACCTGCTGCAGGGACTCGAGACCCTGTCGCTGCGCATCGAGCGCACCTGCGACAACGCCCTGAAGGTGGCCGAGTACCTCGACGGGCACCCCGCGGTGACCTGGGTGCAGTACGCCGGCCTGCCGAGCCACCGGGACCACGGCCTGGCACAGCGCTATATGGGCGGGCGTGCCTCGGGCATCCTCAGCTTCGGTATCCAGGGCGGGCGCGAGGCCGGTGCACGCTTCTATGACGCGCTCGGCATGATCCTGCGCCTGGTCAACATCGGCGATGCCAAGACCTGTTCGTCGATCCCGGCCTCCACCACCCACCGCCAGCTCAACGACGAGGAGCTCAAGGCGGCCGGGGTGAAGCCCGACATGGTCCGCCTCTCCATCGGCATCGAGCACGTCGACGATATCCTCGCGGACCTGGACCAGGCGCTGGCCGTCAGTCAGGCCTGACGCGGCGTCGGGTTAGCCTTTGCTGGCCTCGCTCCCTCCGTCAGGTCAGGTATTGGCGAAGAAAACGGTGGTCCAGTCGTCGCTTCCAGGCCAGGGCCAGGCGGCCGCCCCACCAGCGGCGGCCGCGGATGGCGAGTCCCTGGCCGGCGCCCAGCTCGAGGACCGCCAGGGCCAGCCGCTGGGGAACGTAGGGGGTCAGGGGGCCACCGGTCAGGCGTGCCGCCAGGTTGGCGAGCAGCACCGGGGCCTGGCGGATGCCGTGGATGCGCAGGCGCGGCAGCGCGTGGTGCAGCATGGCCGCACAGTCCCCGGCGGCGAAGATGTCGGGGTGGCCGGGGCTCTGCAGGGTCGCCTCCACCGCCAGGCCACGACCGGGGATCAGTGGCAGGCCCAGCCGTTCGACCACCTCGGGCGGGGCCAGCCCTGTGGCATGCACGACATGGTCGGCCGGCAGCCATTGCAGGCTGTCCTCGCCCCAGGCATTGGCCTCGGTGGCGAAGGTCAGGCCGCCGGCGGCATGGCCGGTGACGTCGAGGCCGAGCCTCACCCGGATCTCGCGCCGCTCCAGCTGGCGCATCAGCCAGCGCACGGCCCCCGCGGGGGCGCCTTCCAGCAGCCGCTCGCCGCGGGTCACCAGCTGGATCTCGGGGCGGGCGCCATGGCGTCGGGCCAGTTCGCGCAGCTGGCAGGCCACCTCCACGCCACTCGGGCCACCCCCGACGACGACCAGCCGGGGGGCCAGGCCCCGGGAGAACTCCTTTTCCAGGCAGTGGCGCAGGGCGAGCAGACGCGGGATCGGCTTGACCGCCCAGACATGGGGTCCCGGCGTGCGCGGTGCGGGGCAGGGGGTGCGCGACCCCAGGTTGAGCGAGAGCAGCGAGAAGTCGAGTTCGCGACCGTCCTCCAGCCGAGCGATTCGTGCCTGCGGGTCGAGGTGTGCCAGGCGGCCCCGCAGGGCCTGCACGCCGTAGCGGGCCGCCAGGCGGGTCGGGTCCAGGCGATCCTCGGCGGGCGTGTGGCGGGCGCCGAGCATGCCGCTGGCCCTCCCCGAATACCAGAAGCTGCCGGGGTCGACGAGGGTCACCTCGGCGCCCTGGAGACGGTGGCGATGTCGGATCAGGTGCAGGTGGGCATGCCCGGCGCCGACCAGCAGCAGGCGAGGCCTTCCGGCGCGAGGAGGTGTGGCAGTCATCCCGCGATGGTAGCGGAAAGGCGCGGGTCAGGCGACACGGGCGCCCGGCTTGACAGGCCGTGGCGCCCGGGACGGGTCAACGCGACGAGAGCGCGGTCTTCGCCTCTCGGGGGCGAGACTGCCAGGCGGACCAGGAGTAGAGGGCCAGTCCGGCCCAGATCAGCACGAAGGTGGCCAGCTGCACCGGTGCCAGGGGCTCATGGAACACCAGCAGGGCGATGATGAACTGGATGGTCGGGTTGAGGTACATCAAGAAGCCCAGTGTGGCCAGGCGCAGACGGCGCGCGGCCCCGGCGAAGGCCAGCAGGGGCAGGGCGGTGATCACGCCGCTGGCCACCAGCAGGCCGGTGGTGCGGCCATCGTCGAGGAAGTGGGAGAGCTCGGCCTGGGTGAGCCAGCCCAGCGCCATCAGGGCCAGGGGCAGCAGCAGCAGGGTCTCGACGAAGAGGCCCGAGAGGCCGTCCAGTGGCACCTGCTTGCGCAGCAGGCCGTAGGTGCCGAAGGAGAAGGCCAGGGCCAGGCTGATCCACGGCAGCTCGCCAAGTATCACCAGCTGGAGCGCGATGGCCAGTGCGGCGAGCCCCACCGCCACGCCCTGCAGGCGCGCCATGCGCTCGCGCAGCACCAGCATGCCCAGCCCCACGTTGACCAGCGGGGTCATGAAGTAGCCCAGGCTCGCCTGAAGTACGTGATGGGTCTCCACCGAGTAGATATAGAGCCCCCAGTTCAGGGCGATGAGCAGGGCGCAACCCAGTACCCGGCCGAGGCGCCTCGGCTCGGCAATGGCCCGGCGGATGGGCGCCCAGCGGCCGAGCAGGGTGACCAGCCCGACCAGGAAGAGGCAGGACCAGATCACCCGGTGAAGCAGTATCTCGAAGGCGGGCACGCCCTGAAAGAGGGCGAAGAACAGCGGGAAGCAGCCCCAGGTCATATAGGCGGTCAGCCCGAAGGCGACGCCCTTGCCGGTTTCGTGGTGTGGGGCAGAGGTAGGGTAGCGGGACATGAAGGCCTCGAAGCAGAATCGCCTAGACATTAGCAGGCTATTGGCGTTGCCGCCACGGGTCTTGCCCGGCGGCTGACGCAGCCGGGGCTCCTGGGGTAGGCTGTAACCCGGCCTATCACTGGACGGGAGTCACGCTCATGAGCGACCTGAGAACCACCCTGGTGCAGTGTGACCTGCGCTGGGAAGACCCTGATGCCAACTGCCGGATGCTCGAGGAGACCCTGGGCGGGCTCGGCGCCGACGATACCGACCTGATCGTGCTGCCGGAGATGTTCGCCACCGGCTTTACCATGAACTCCCGGGAGATGGCCGAGCCCATGGCCGAGAGCCGGACCGTGGCCTGGCTGCGGGACCAGGCGGCACATCGCGGCTGCGTGGTCACCGGCAGTGTCGCCGTGGTGGAGCACGGCGACTACTTCAATCGCCTGGTCTGGGCGCGCCCGGACGGCAGCCTGGTCACCTACGACAAGCGTCACCTGTTCCGCATGGCCGGGGAGCATGAGCGCTACGCCATGGGCCATGAGCGGGTGATCGTCGAGCTCAAGGGCTTCCGTATCCTGCTCAGCGTCTGCTACGACCTGCGCTTTCCCGTCTGGCTGCGCCAGCAGCCCGGTCCCGACGAGCACTTCGAGTATGATGCCCTGCTCTGCGTGGCCAACTGGCCGGCGCCGCGGCGTCACCCCTGGCGGGTGCTGCTGCAGGCCCGGGCCATCGAGAATCTCTGCCCGGTGATCGGTGTCAACCGCGTCGGTGAGGATGCCAAGGGTCTCGCCTATGCCGGCGATTCGATGCTGGTCGACGCCAAGGGCGAGGCGCTGATCGACGAGCCCCGGGATACCCCCTTCCTGAAGACCGGCAGCCTCTCGCTCGAGGAGCTGCGTGGCTTCCGCGAGAAGTTTCCCGCCTGGCGCGATGCCGACCACTTCGGCCTCGCCGACGGAGTGGGCTACTGATGCGCCTGGACCGCTTCCTGTGCGAGACCACCGACCTGACGCGCAGCCTGGCCAAGAAGGCCCTGCACCGCGAGGAGGTCCTGGTGGATGGCGAGCTGGTCAAGAACCCTGCCACCCAGGTCGACCAGCACAGCCGCGTCACCTGGAATGGCGAGCCCCTGGCCCTGGTCGGCCTGCGCTACGTGATGCTGCACAAGCCCGAGGGGGTCGAATGCAGTGCCCGTCGCGGCCTCTATCCACTGGTCCGCGAGCTGGTCGACCTGCCCCATGTGGAACGCCTGCAGACGGTGGGCCGGCTGGACGTCGACACCACCGGCCTGGTGCTGCTCACCGACGATGGCCAGTGGTCCCATCGGGTCACCTCGCCGAAGCGACGCTGTGGCAAGGTCTACGAGGTCACGCTCGCCGAATCGCTGGACGGCGCGGCGCGGAATGACGCCGTGGCCCGTTTCGCCGAGGGGCTGTTGCTCGACGGGGAGGAGAAGCCGACGCGTCCCGCGCAGCTGGCCATGCGTTCACCGTGCGTTGCCGAGCTGACCCTGTTCGAGGGCAAGTACCATCAGGTCAAGCGGATGTTCGCCGCCATCGGCCACCATGTGGTGGCCCTTCACCGCGAGGCGATCGGGCCGCTCTCCCTCGGAGATCTGGCGCCCGGCGCGTGGCGGGAGCTTACCGAGGAGGAGGTGGCGCTGTTCTGAGTGCTGGCGCGAGTCAGGCGTAGGTCTCGATCCTCGCCCGCCCGCGGTGCTTGGCCGAGTAGAGCGCCTTGTCGGCGAGCCCGATCAGCGTCAGCGGGTCGCCGGCATGCTCGGGGTAGGTGGCAATGCCGCATGAGATCGACAGCGGCCCGAGCACCCGCTCGCGGTGACGAAAACGCGTACGGCTCAGGACCTCCAGCAGCTCGCCGAGGCGCGCCTCGGCGATGGCCGCGGTGGCCCCCGGCATGATGACGACGAACTCCTCGCCGCCCATGCGGCAGACCACATCGGCGTCGCGGAAGTGATGGGTCAATACCCGCCCCACCCCGACCAGCACCGTATCGCCCGCCTCGTGCCCCTCGCGGTCGTTGAACTGCTTGAAGTGGTCGATATCGATCATCGCCAGAGTCAGCGGCGTGGCATGGCGGCGCGCGACTGCCGCCTCGTGCTGGAGCAGCTCGTCGAAGTAGCGGCGGTTGTGCAACCCGGTCAGGGCGTCCTGGTAGGAGTAGGCCTGCAGCTTCTCGACCATCTGCTCCAGCGCCCGCGTGCGCTCGGCGACCTGCTTCTCGAGGGAGAGGTTGAGGCGGCGCAGCTCGCCTTGGGTATGTTGGTAGTGCCAGATCGAGATCATCACGACGGCCAGCGCGAAGCCCAGCGCTGCGCCACTCACCGGAACACGGCGCCAGGGCAGCAGGCCGTGGGCCACAGCCATGTCGACCAGCAGCAGCAGGGCGAAGAGCCCGTAGCTGGTGATGATTAGCTTCTGCTCGGCATTGAGGGCGTCCAGGTGCACGATGATGATGGTGAACATGACCAGCAGTGTGACCAGCAGCAGGGCATCGAAGGGCGGGAAGGTGCTGGAGAGGTCGATGACGCCGGCCAGGGCCAGCCCCGGTGCCATCACCAGGTAGCCCAGGTGGAGCTGCCAGATGCGCCGCAGCAGCGTCGGGCGCTGGGCGGCGAACCAGTGTTCCAGCATCAGGCCCATGGCCACCGGCAGGGTGTAGTAGCCGACGGCGGCCAGGTAGTCCCACAGCAGGGGGACCTCCAGCAGCAGCTGGCTGGCCTGGGTCTCGGCCAGCAGCATGCTGCCCGCCGCCAGGGCGAACAGGCCGATGCCGAAGAAGCTGCGCCGATCGGCCTGCACGAGGGCGAAGATGAAGGCGAGCAGCGCCAGTAGCAGCAGGAAGGCGCTGACGACCAGATCCCCGGCCGAACGCTCGATGATGTAGTGCAGCAGGTCGAGGCGGTCCATCAGCTTGATCTCGCCCCACAGGCCGATGTCGGTGTAGTCGGAGAAGACGCGGAAGTAGAGGGTCCTGCCCGCGAAGGCCTCGGGCAGGCTGATCATGTGCCAGGGCCACCCCTCGAAGCGGCCCTCCCCGCGGGGATCGAAGTGACCGTACTGGTAGATCAGCTCGTCCTCCAGCCAGGCCTGGGTGATCAGGTCGACGCTGTAGATGTAGAGCACCGGGTCGCGCCACTTGCCCTCGGGCAGGGTGATGCGGAACCAGGCGTGCTTGCTGCCTCCACGGCCGGGCGGATTGGAAGGGAAGGCGATCGGTTGCCACTCGCTCGAGGATGCCGGGTCGTCGACCCAGGCCGGGGTGCCGTCGGCCCGGAAGGGCGAGTCTCCCCAGCGATACTCCCAGCCCTCGTCGAGTGCCAACGGGGCGGGGCCGGCGCAGGCAGGGGCGGCCAGCAGCAATGCCAGGAGCAGGGTCCCGAACAGGGAGGAGAGGAGTGTGCGCATGGCATCCCGAGGCCTCGAATCAGGTCGACAGTGTAACCCAGCGTAACCTGCGGCGGATGCCTTCCTTGTCAACGCCCCTCCGTGGATCTCCTGGCAGCCCCGGACGTGGGTGCAGGTTTATACCGTTATCTTATTCATGCAGTACAACACATTACTTCACGGGCCTCGAAAGCTGAGTTGATCAAGGCAGAGGCAGTACGCCAGGCGATGATCGGCTCACTCGCGTGGGGCAAGCCCGGCGGCTGTCACCAGGGCCCGGGTGTAGTCGCTGGCGGGATTCTCGAGGACCTGCAGGCAGTCGCCCTGTTCCATCACCTCGCCGTCCTTGAGCACCAGCACCCGGTGGGCCATGGCCCGCACCACCGCCAGGTCATGGCTGATGAACAGGTAGCTGAGCCGGCGCCGGGCCTGCAGGTCGCGCAGCAGCTCGACCAGCTGCTTCTGGACGCTGCGATCCAGCGCCGAGGTGGGCTCGTCGAGCACCACCAGCCGTGGCTCGAGGATGATCGCCCGGGCCACGGCGATGCGCTGGCGCTGGCCGCCGGAGAACTCGTGGGGGTAGCGGGAGGCGCACTCCTCGGGCAGGCCCACCTCGCGCAGGGTGGCCCGCACGCGGCGGTCGACCTCGGCTCTGTCGAGCTCCGGGTGATGAAAGCGCAACCCCTCGCTGACGATATCGAAGACCGGCAGGCGTGGCGAGAGCGAGCCATAGGGGTCCTGAAACACCACCTGCAGGCAGCGGCGCTGGCGTCGCAGGGCGTTGCCGGTCAGCTGGTCGAGGCGGGTGCCGTCGAAGTCGATCTCGCCGCTGCCCTGGCCCAGTCGCAGCAGGGCGAGGGCGAGGGTGGTCTTGCCCGAGCCGGACTCCCCGACGATGCCCAGGGTCTCGCCGGGCGCCACATGGAGGTCCAGCGGCTTGACCGCCACGAAGGGGGGCGGGCGTCGGGCGAACAGCCGCGTCGGGCGCGGGAAGCTTACCCCGACCCCCCGGGCGCTCAGCAGCGGCGCCACCCGCGCCACGGGGGCCGGGCGTCCCGCGGGTTCGGCCTCCAGCAGCTGTCGGGTGTAGTCGCTGCGGGGCTGGGTAAAGACCTCGGCCACCGGGCCGGTCTCCTGCTCGCGGCCGGCATGCAGCACGCAGATGCGGTCGGCATGCCGGCGCACCAGGTTGAGATCGTGGGTGATGAAGAGCATGCCCATCCCGTGGGCATCGCGCAGGTCGGCGAGCAGGGCGAGGATCTCCTGCTGCACGGTGACGTCCAGCGCGGTGGTCGGCTCGTCGGCGATCAGCAGTTCGGGCCCGTTGGCGATGGCCATGGCGATCATCACCCGCTGGCGCTGGCCGCCGGAGATCTGGTGCGGCCAGGCATCCAGCAGCTCCTCGGCACGGGGCAGACGGACCTGTTCCAGCAGTTCCCGGGTGCGCGCCCGGGCGGCCCTGCCGGTCAGTCCCTGGTGCAGGCGCAGGGTCTCGCCGATCTGCTTGCCGATGGGGTGCAGCGGGTTCAGCGAGGTCATGGGCTCCTGGAAGACGAAGCCTACTTGGCCGCCCCGCAGCCCTCGCCACCCCCGGTCGGAGAGGGTGGCGAGGTCGGTGTCGCCCAGCCGGCGGCTGCCCTCGATTCGCGCATTGGGGGGGAGCAGGTTCATGGCGCCCAGTGCCGAGACCGACTTGCCGGAGCCGGACTCGCCGACCAGGGCCAGGGTCTCGCCACGCTTGACGGTGAGCGATAGCCGCTCCACCACGCTGACCCCGTCGAAGGCGATGGTCAGGTCGTGCAGCTCTAGTAGGGGGGCAGAGGTCGGTTCACGCATCGTGGCCGCTCCTCGAGGGGGTGCTCGCTGCCGGGGACGGGCTGGCGGCATGCTGGATATGGCGCGGGTCGAAGGCATCGCGCAGCCCCTCGCCGATGAACACCAGCAGCGAGAGCATCACCGAGAGGGTGACGAAGGCGGTGATGCCGAGCCACGGGGCCTGCAGGTTGTTCTTGCCCTGGGCGACGAGCTCGCCCAGCGACGGCGAGCCCGGCGGCAGGCCGAAACCGAGGAAGTCCAGGGCGGTGAGGGTGGTGATGGCCCCGGTGAACAGGAAGGGGATGAAGGTCAGGGTCGCCACCATGGCATTGGGCAGGACGTGGCGCCACATGATCAGTCGCGAGGGCAGGCCCATGGCACGGGCGGCGCGCACGTACTCCAGGTTCCGGGCACGCAGGAATTCGGCGCGTACCACATCGACCAGCCCCAGCCAGGAGAACAGCAGCATGATTCCCAGCAGCCACCAGAGGTTGGGTTCCACCAGGCTCGCCAGGATGATCAGCAGGAAGAGCATCGGCAGCCCCGACCAGATCTCGGTGAAGCGCTGGCCGATCAGGTCCACCTTGCCGCCGAAGTAGCCCTGGATGCCGCCGGCCAGCACCCCCAGCACCAGCGAGCCCGCGGTGAGCACCAGGGCGAAGATCACCGAGAGGCGGAAGCCGTAGATCACCCTGGCCAGGACATCGCGGCCCTGGTCATCGGTGCCCAGCCAGTGGCGGGTGGTGGGCGGTGACGGGGCCGGGTGGTCCAGTTCCATGTCCAGGGTCTCGTAGGAGAAAGGGATCGGTGGCCAGAGCATCCAGCCGTTGGCCATGATCTCGTCGCGCACGAAGGGGTCGCGGTAGTCGGCGGGGCTGGGCAGGAAGCCCCCGAACTCGGTATCGGGGTAGTCCACCAGCACCGGAGCGTACCACTCTCCTTGGTACTGCATGACGATGGGCCGGTCGTTGGCGATCAGCTCGGCCACCAGGCTCAGCACGAAGAGAATCGCGAAGATCCACAGCGAGAGCCGGGCCCGGCGGTTGTCGTGAAAGACCGCGAGGCGGCGGCGGGTGATGGGGGAGAGGTCGCGCGAGAGCAGTGACATCGGATCAGGACTCCCGTGTCTCGAAGTCGATGCGCGGGTCCACCCACACATAGGTCAAATCGGAGATCAGCTTCAGCACCAGCCCGATCAGGGTGTAGAGGTAGAGGGTGCCGAAGATCACCGGATAGTCGCGCTGCATCACCGCCTCGAAGCCCAGCAGGCCCAGGCCGTTGAGGGAGAAGATCACCTCGATCAGCAGCGACCCGGTGAAGAAGATGCCGACCAGGGCGGCCGGCAGCCCGGCGATGATGATCAGCATGGCGTTGCGGAAGACGTGGCCGTAGAGCACCCGTCGGTCGCTGGCGCCCTTGGCTCGCGCGGTGAGCACGTACTGCTTGTGGACCTCGTCGAGGAAGCTGTTCTTGGTCAGCATGGTCAGGGTCGCGAAGCTGCCGATCGCCGAGGCGATCACCGGCAGGGTGATGTGCCAGAGGTAGTCCTTGACCTTGCCCCAGGTGGAGAGCTCGTCGAAGTCCGGCGAGGTGAGGCCGCGCAGCGGGAAGACATCCCAGTAGCTGCCGCCGGCGAACAGCACGATCAGCAGGATGGCGAACAGGAAGCCGGGAATGGCGTAGCCGACGATCACCAGTCCCGAGCTCCAGACGTCGAAGCGTGAGCCGTGGTGCAGGGCCTTGCGGATGCCTAGCGGGATGGAGACCAGGTAGACCACCAGCGTGGTCCAGAGCCCCAGCGAGATCGAGACGGGAAGGCGCTCGAGCATCAGGGTGGTGACCTGCTCGTCGCGGAAGAAGCTCTCGCCGAAATCGAAGGTGGCGTAGTCGGCGATCATGCCCAGGAAGCGCTCATGGGCGGGCTGGTCGAACCCGAACTGCGCCTCCAGCTTCTCGATGAAGGCCGGGGGAATGCCCCGGGCGCCTCGGGACTCGCCGCTCGACGTGACGTCCCCGCCACCCCCCTCCATGCGGGTGCTGGCCTGGCTGGAGAGGCCCTCGAAGCGGGCCAGCATCTGGTCGATGGGGCCGCCCGGCGCGGCCTGGACGATGATGAAGTTGAGCAGCATGATCCCCAGCAGGGTGGGGATCATCAGCAGCAGGCGGCGCAATACATAACGGGCCACGGCGTATCCTTACTCCACGGATGATGGCGGCCGGCGCACCGGCCGCCGGTCATGCACCTCAGCGGTTGCGCTGGCGGGCCTCGATCTCGGCGCCGCGTTCGGGGTCCACCCACCAGGCGGCCATGTCCAGGTTGTACTCGGGGAAGGGTTCCTGCCAGCCGAACTTGTCCCACAGCGCGATCCGCGTCTTCCCGAGATGCCACTGGGGAATGACGTAGAAGCCCCAGCGCAGCACCCGGTCCAGTGCCCGGGCGGCGGTATCCAGCGCCTCTCGGGAGTCGGCGGTGATCAGGTCGTCGACCAGGTCGTCGACCACCGGGTCACTGAGCCCGATCAGGTTGCGGCTCTGGGGAACCTCGGCGTATTCGCTGGTCCAGAAGTCGCGCTGCTCGTTGCCCGGGTTGGCCGACTGGGGGAAGCTGCCGACGATGATGTCGAAGTCGAAGCCGCGCAGCCGGTTGAGGTACTGGTTGACGTCGACGATGCGGATGTTGCCCTCGATGCCCAGCTTGGCCAGGTTCTGCAGCAGCGGCTGCACGACCCGTTCGAACTGGGTGTCGAAGAGCAGCACCTCCATCCTCAGCGGCGCACCGGAGTCGAGGTGGGTCATGACGCCGTCGCGGACCACATAGCCGGCCTCGTTGAGCAGCTCCAGGGCCTTGGCCAGCCGGGGGCGCATCTCCTCGGGGTGCTCGACGGGCAGGGGCTCCTCGAAGACGCGCTCGGGCAGCGCCTCACGGTGGGGCTCGAGCAGGGCCAGCTCTGCCTCGCTCGGCAGCCCCTCGGCGGCCATCTCGGAGTTGGCGAAGTAGCTCTCGGTGCGCTGGTAGGCGCCATAGAAGAGGTTGCGATTGAGCCACTCGAAGTTGAAGGCCAGGTTGAGGGCTTCGCGGACGCGCACGTCCTGGAACTTGTCGCGCCGCAGGTTCATCACGTAGGCCTGCATGCCGGCGGGCTGGCCGTCCGGCACCTCGAGCCGTTCGACGAACCCCTCTTCCAGGGCCGGGAAGTCGTAGGCGGTGGCCCAGTTGCGGGCGCTGGTCTCGATGCGCATGTCGAGATTGCCGGCCTTGAAGGCCTCGAGGGCCACCGTTTGGTCGCGGTAGTAGTCGTAGACCAGGCGATCGACGTTGTGGCGGCCCCGGTTCACCGGCAATTCCTGCCCCCAGTAGTTGTCGACGCGCTCGTAGACGATGCGCCGACCCGGTTCCACCACGCCGATGCGGTAGGGGCCGGAGCCGAGCAGGGCGTCGCGGGTGGTGGCCTCGAAGTCCCGGTCCTGCCAGTAGTGAGCCGGCAGGATCGGCAGCTGGCCGATGATCAACGGCAGCTCCCGCGACTCGCTGTCGGCGAGGTCGAAGTGGACGGTGCTCTCGTCGAGCGCCGTCACGTCGATGACGTCGGCATAGTAGGCCCCGTAGAAGGGCTGGCCCTTCTCCGTCAGGGTCTCGAAGCTGAACACCACGTCCTCGGCGGTCACCGGCTCGCCGTCATGGAAGCGCGCCTCGGGGTGCAGGTCGAATTCGATCCACTGCCGCTCGGGATCCAGCCGCACGCCCTCGGCGAGCAGGCCATACATCGAGAAGGGCTCGTCGGGGTTCTGGGTCAGCAGCGTATCGTAGATCTCGGTCAGGCCGGTGGCCGGGGTGCCCCGGATGATGAAGGGGTTGGTGGAATCGAAGCTGCCGATGGCCGAGCGCACCAGGCTGCCCCCCGTTGGGGCCTCGGGGTCGGCATGGGGGAAGTGCGTGAAGTCCGCCGGCAATGCCGGGTCGCCATAGAGGGCCAGGCCATGGACGGTGGCCACGTCGGCGGGGTCGGCCGCCAGGGCCGGTCCACCGAGCAGCGCGCCCAGCAGCAGGCCCAGGCCAGGGGCAGCGTGTCGCATCGATCAGGTTCCTTGTAGCAGGCGGGGCCGGGGCCCCGGACATCAACTACCGGAAAGTGTCAGCTGTTGCCCCGGTTGTAAAGCGTCGGGCCGCTCGATGCCGTTCCAGCGGGCCAGGTCGGCCAGCGTCACGGCATGGCGGGAGGCGATGGCCGAGAGGCTGTCGCCGCGGCGGACCACGTAGACGTCATCGCCGTCGGCGGCGGCCAATTGCCGGTTTGCACTGCCGCTGAGACGGGCCACCAGCCGCTCGGCACTCTCGGCGGGTACCAGCAGCCGCTTGACGTGGCGCGGGTCGGCGCGGTTACCGAGCAGGCCGGGATTGAGGTCGGCCAGGGCCGCGTGGGAGACCCCCGCCAGGCGGGCCGCTTCGCCGAGGTCCAGCGGGCGGGTCACCGGGACCTCGGCGACGGCCGGCGTGGCCTCTATCTGGGGCAGCTCGACGTTGTAGCGTTCCGGTTCGGCGATGATTGCCGAGATGGCGATCAGCTTGGGGACATAGGCCATGGTCTCGCTCGGCAGCTTGAGGTCCCAGTAGCTGCCGGCCTTGCCACGCGAGAGCGCGGCGCTGCGCGCCCGGTTGACGGTGCCGGCGCCGGCATTGTAGGCCGCCAGGGAGAGCTCGATGTCTCCCTCGTACCACTGCTCGGCCTGCATCTCGATGTAGTCCAGGGCGGCATGGGTGGAGCGCGCCACATCCAGGCGACCGTCGTAGCCGCCGCCGCGGCGCAGCCCCAGGGCATGGCCGGTACCGGGCATGAACTGCCAGAGGCCGGCCGCCCCGCGATGGCTGCGGGCGTTGGGATCGAAGGAGCTCTCGATGAAGGGGATCAGGGCGACTTCGCCTGGCAAGCCGCGCTCCTCCACCCGTTCGGTGATCCAGGCGAGCCAGGGCCGGGCCCTCTCGGTGATCTCGACGATGTTATGGGGGCTCTGGCGGTAGTGGTCGATCCACTGCTGTACGCGCGCCTGGTCGAGGTCCTCCTGCCACTGGAAGGCTTCGGCGAGGCGCGACCAGGCATCCCTGGGCTCGAGAGCCAGGGCATCCCAGAAGGTCTGGTTGGCGGGAAGCGGGGCAGGCTGGGCCTTGTGGCTGGCCGAATCGTCCTTGAAGGCGCGCTGGGGTGTCGGTGAGGCCTGGCTGTTGCCGGTGGTGGCCATCAGTGAACCCATCAGCGCGAGACAGCTGGTGAAGCCCAGGATCCGTCGACGTGTCGTGTGGTAGGTCATCGAAAGGTGATCTCCTGGTCATGCGAAGGCCTGCCGCTCCGGGCAGGCCGGGTGTCATCCATCAATGGCGCGTTCAGAAGCCATCCTTCCAGGCGCGCAGCGTGGTGAAGGTCGAGAGGTCATTGTCGGTATCACCGTGCGCCGATGCGGCCTGGCGCACGCCGGCCGAGGCGCAGCGCAGGAAGGGGTTGATGCGGCGTTCGCGGCCCAGCGTGGTGGGAAGGGTGGGGCGGTCGAGCTCCCGGGCCCGCTGGCACTCTGCCTCGGCGGCCTCGATATCGGCATTGTCCGGGTCGGCGGCGCGGGCGAACGCCAGGTTGGCCAGCGTGTACTCATGGGCGGCGAACACCAGAGTGTCCTCCGGCAGGGACTCGAGGCGCGACAGCGATTCATGCATCTGGGCCGGGGTGCCCTCGAAGAGCCGGCCGCAGCCGGCACTGAACAGCACGTCGCCGCTGAACAGCAGCGGCGGGATGCCCGGCGTGAAGAAGCCGATATGATCCAGGGTGTGGCCGGGCAGGGCGAGCACCTCGAACAGCCTGCCCATCACCCGCACCTCGTCGCCGTCGCCGACCCGCTCGTCGATGCCGTCGATCTCGGGATTATCCGGGCCGATCACCCGCGGCGAATAGCGCTTGATCAGTTCCGCCAGGCCGCCGGTATGGTCGTGATGGTGGTGGGTAATCAGCACGGTACCCAACTCCAGACCCTCGCGCTCCAGCCACTCTATCACCGGCGTTGCATCGCCGGGGTCCACCACGCAGACTGCCTGGCTCGTGTCCTGGCGCAGCAGCCAGATATAGTTGTCGCTAAAGGCGGGTATCGGTGTCACGCTCAACATGGGCTCAGGGTCCTCGACGGAGGCGTTGCCAGACGCTGCCGCGTTTCGTTGCGATATGGTTTACAAAACCCGGCACTGTGGAGGGAAAACGGCACTATGTCAAATTCGCGGGATCCCCACGCCCTGGCGCGACTGGTCCGGGAGGGTCGACGTTACTGGGCGTCGCCGGCGGGCCAGGCCCTGTGGCGGGCCGAGCGTGCCTGTCTGGGGCCGGTCTGCGAACGCCTGGTCGGGCTCCACAGCCTGGAACTGGGCATGGCCCCCGTGCTCAGCGACATCTGCCCGATCCGCCATGCCCTGGGCTGGTCGCCGAGCCGCGAGATGGCCGACCACGACTCGACCCTGGTGTGTCCACCGGATGCCTTGCCGCTCCCCGATGACAGCCTGAGCCTGGTGGTGGTCCACCACCTGCTGGAGGTGGTGGACGAACCGCACCACATGCTGCAGGAGGCGGCTCGTGTCACCGCCGACAATGGACGACTGATCATCTTCGGCTGGTGCCCGCTGAGTGTCGGCGGGCTCTCGCGGGTCTGGCCGGGCCGGCGGCGTCGCATGCCCTGGCGCGGGCACTGGCGCTCTCCCCGGCGGCTGGGCGACTGGCTGGCGTTTGTCGACTTCGAGATCGAGCGGGTAGACTATTGCGGCTTCCATCTGCCCGGCAGCCAGCCGCGCAATGCCATGCTGGAGACCCTCGGCCGGCGCCACAACCTGCCGCTGGGGGACAGCTACATGATCCATGCCCGCCGTCGGGCGCAGCTCGCCCAGTCGCAGCGCTCGCCCTTCGAGCTGGCCCGCCCCCTGGTCGGGCCGGCACTGGGCAGCGCCACGCGGGTCGGGCCACAACCGGAAAGGAACCGCAAGGGTGACTGACAGACGCCATGCCGAGCCCCCCCAGACAGTGACGATCTATACCGACGGGGCCTGCCGCGGCAACCCTGGCCCCGGGGGGTGGGGGGTCCTGCTGGTCAGCGGTCACCACGAGAAGGCGCTGAAGGGCTATGAGGCGGTGACCACCAACAACCGCATGGAGCTGATGGCGGCGATCATGGCGCTGCGCGAGCTCAAGCGCCCCTGCCGGGTAGCGCTGTGGACCGACTCCGAGTACCTGCGCAAGGGCATCACCGAGTGGATCCACAACTGGATCAAGCGTGGCTGGAGGACCGCGTCCCGCCAGCCGGTCAAGAACGCCGAGCTGTGGCGCGAACTCCACGAGGAGACCCATCGCCACACGATCGAGTGGCACTGGGTCAAGGGGCACAGTGGCCATCCCGGCAACGAGCGGGCCGACGAGCTGGCCAACGAGGCCATCGACGAGCACCGGGCCCGCGCCTGACGCCCCGCCTTTTCCTGCGAGCCGACGAGAGACACCCATGCGCCAGATCATCCTGGATACCGAGACCACCGGCATCGATCCCCGTGATGGCCATCGCCTGATCGAGATCGGGGCGGTGGAGATGGTCAATCGCCGGCTCACCGGCAACCGCTATCACCAGTTCATCAACCCCGAGCGGGACATCGAGGCCGAGGCCGTGGGCGTGCACGGCATCACCAACGAGCGGGTGGCCGAGGAGCCGGTCTTCGCCGAGATTGCCGACGCCTTCTGGGCCTTCATCGAGGGGGCCGAACTGGTGATCCATAACGCCCCCTTCGATGTGGGCTTCATCGACCATGAGCTCGGCATGCTCAACGCCCGGCGCGGCGAGCCGCGGCTCGGACCGGTGGCGGACCACTGCCGGATCCTCGATACCCTGACCCTGGCGCGCGACAAGCACCCCGGCCAGCGCAACAGCTTGGACGCCCTGTGCAAGCGCTACGAGATCGACAACGGGCACCGTGTCCTGCACGGCGCCCTGCTCGACGCCGAGATCCTCGCCGACGTCTACCTGGCCATGACCGGGGGGCAGACCCTGCTCTCCCTGGATGCCTCGGCGACATCGGAAGGGCGCGCCGGCGAACCCCAGGGGCTGGCCATCCGCCGGCTCTCCCTCTCCCCGGGGCAGTTGCGGGTGGTGCCACCCGACGAAGCGGAACTGGCGGCCCACCGGGCCAAACTGGAGCGCATCCGCGATGCCGCCGGCGAATGCCGCTGGGATGCCAACCCCGGCCTGCCCGGCGGTGAGGCGTCACGCTGATGCTGCGGCGGGAGTTGCCCAACGAGGAGACGGCCGGGCGGGTCATCCGCCTGGCCGGGGGGCGCATCGCGCCCGGGGTCGACGAGGGCCCGCTGCAGGCCTTTCAGCCCTGGCATCAGCGGCTGCAGCCGCTGTGCTGGTGGCAGGAGGAACCGGTGGCGCTCTCGCTGGAGCAACAGCCCGGGGATGACTGGCTCGATGCCCGCGCCTGGCTGGCCCGCCTGCCGGAATCCTGGTTCCCGCTGCTCTCCACGGCCCTGCAGGTGGCGGCCTGGCTCGACAACCATCGCTTCTGCGGGCGTTGCGGGGCGCCGGCGCGGCGCCTCGATGCCGAGTTCGCCATGCACTGCGAGCAGTGCGGCCATCGCAACTACCCGCGCATCTCGCCCTGCATCATCACCCTGGTCACCCATGGCGAATCGCTGCTGCTGGCTCGCAGCCCGCGCTTCCCGCCGGGGCGCTACTCGACCCTGGCCGGGTTCGTCGAGCCCGGGGAATCGGCCGAGGAGGCCGTGCGTCGCGAGATCTTCGAGGAGGTGGGGCTCAGCGTGGGACGCATCAGCTACTTCAGGAGCCAGGCCTGGCCCTTCCCCCATTCGCTGATGCTGGGGTTCTTCGCCGAGGCGGCCAGCCGGCGCATCCGCATCGACGGCGTCGAGATCGCCGATGCCGCCTGGTTCAGCCCGCGGCGCCTGCCCCAGCTGCCGCCGCTCTACTCGATTTCGCGGGCGCTGATCGAGACCCATCTCCGGGAGGTCGGGCCCCGCGGGTAGTATACGGGGTCCATACACGGGGTCAGACCCTTAAGCTTTCTTAGGGTTTTAATCCTAAGAATGCTTAAGGGTCTGACCCCACGGGAGGTGGGCCTCAGTGGCCCGGGAAGAGGCGGGTCAGCTGTGTCGCCAGCATGACATTGCCGGTGGCCTTGAGCCTGCCGGTCATGAAGGCGCTCATGCCATTGATCTCGCCGTTCATGACGCCCTTGAGGGTCTCGCTGCTCATGCTCAGGCTGACCGAGGGATCGTCGTGCTCGCCCTCGTGGACTTCCAGCGTGCCGTCGTCCACGACCAGGTAGTGGTCGCCGGCATCGGAGAAATGGAACTGGAAGACTTCATGCATGCCGCTGGCGGCCTCGGCGTCGAAGCGGCTCTGCAGCTTGTCGATGGTGGCGTCTGACATGGGGGATCCTTGGTCGCGGGAGGAAGGTGTCCGGTATCCGAGCGTATTTGAAACGGTTGTTTGAATCAAGCGCCCTTGTGCCGGCGGGAGGGCCCCGGGCAGGATGTCGGGACAGCGAGCTAAAGGAGAAGGCAGTGAACGAGTGGCTGACGGAATTCGGCATGTTCGTGGCGCAGCTGTTGACCCTGGTGGTGGTCGGCGGCCTGGCGGTGGCGGTGATCGTGCGGGTCAGGGGCGAGACGGGGGAGCGTACCCGGCTGCGGCTCGAGGAGCTCAACGGCATGCGCCGCTCCCGCCGCCGGCGGATGCAGCTGGCCGCCAGCCAGCCGGGGGCTCGCAAGCGTCTGGTCAAGGCCTTCCGGCGCGATGACAAGGAGCATGACCGGCGCGGCCGCAAGGGCGAAGGGAAGGCCTCCCCGACGGTCTGGGTGCTCGATTTCCATGGCGACATCAAGGCCAGTGGCACCGGGCGGCTGGCCGAGGAGGTCTCGGCTGTGCTGGCGGTGGCGGGCCAGGGCGACGAGGTGGTGATCCGCCTGGAGTCGGCTGGTGGCCTGGTGCATGGCTATGGCCTGGCGGCCGCCGAGCTGGATCGCCTGCGCGAGGCGGGTTTCGCCACCACGGTGTGTGTCGACAAGGTGGCTGCCAGCGGCGGTTACCTGATGGCCTGTGCGGCCGACCAGCTGCGTGCCGCGCCCTTCGCGGTGATCGGTTCCATCGGGGTGGTCGCCCAGCTGCCTAACCTGCATCGCCTGCTCAAGCGCCATGACATCGACGTGGAGCTGCTCACGGCAGGGCGCTACAAGCGGACCCTCACGGTCTTCGGCGAGAATACCGAGGAGGGCCGCGAGAAGTTTCTCGAGGACCTCGAGACCACCCACGAGCTCTTCAAGCGCCATGTGGCCGAGCGGCGACCGGGGCTCGACATCGAGGCGGTGGCCACCGGCGAGATCTGGTACGGCAGCGATGCCCTGGCGAGAGGCCTGGTGGATGCCCTGGGCACCAGCGAGGCCTACCTGGTCGAGCGCATGCAGCAGGCGCGGGTGATCAGCCTGAAGCTGGAGCAGAAACACAAGCTCGGCGATCGTCTGGGCATGGCCGTCTCGCGGGGCGTGGAGCAGAGCATCGAACGAGGCCTCGAGATGCTCGATGCCGGGCGCTGGCAGAAGCGCTGACCGGGCCCGCTATGGCCTGCCGCCGAGTTCCAGATGGCCGAGGGCCTCGATCAGGGTTCTCGCCCGCGCACCATGCAGGGAGTAGTAGATGGTCTGGGACTCCCGGCGGGTGCTGACCAGGTTCTCGCGACGCAGGATCGCCAGGTGCTGGGAGAGCGCCGACTGGCTGAGCGAGAGCCGCTGGTTGAGCTCGGTCACCGAGAGCTCGGTGCCGTCGAGCAGGCAGAGTATCCGCAGACGGTTGTCGTTGGCCATCGCCTTGAGCAGGGCGCTGGCCTCGTCGATGACCGCTGAGCCGCCTTCCAGTAGGCGTGCTGCAGCGCCGCTGGTATTGCCCATGATCTGTCCCCTGCCGGGCAGGGCCGGCTTGCCGATCGCCGGTCGCCTGCGCTGTTGAATGCCTTCCCCTGAGCCCGCCGTTCGCGGGTAGCGTCTGTTGCTCGTGCACATCCTGATTCAGCTTATCCTCAATAATAGTCCAGCTTGGCGCCTGTCGCCGAGTCAACGCTGGATCAATGCCGAGGCCGGGACATTGCGCGGCTCGTTGTCGACAATAGGGACCGAGTTGCCTTGCACTTTTGTCGAAGGTTAGCCGATGGTATGAGGTTATGGGCGTGAAGTTGCTCTAGAGTGTCAACAATCAACGCCCCTTCGATTGCTGACAGGATGCAGATGAGCATGTACCAAGACGAGTTCCGCCGCTCCATTGATCACCCCGAGGCCTTCTGGGCCGAACAGGCCAGGCGCATTCCCTGGTTCACACCGCCCACGACCATTCTCGAATACGACGAGGCGGGCCATGCGCGCTGGTTCGTGGATGGCGAGCTCAACATCTGCCATGCCGCCCTCGATCATCATGTCGAGCAGGGGCGTGGCGATCAGCCGGCCATCTTCTGGGACTCCCCGGTGACCGACAGCAAGCGGACCCTTACCTTCACCGAGATGCGCGACCAGGTGGCCCGTTTCGCCGGGGCCCTTAAGTCGCTGGGGGTCGAGAAGGGCGACCGGGTCGTGATCTACATGCCCATGGTGCCCGAGGCGCTGATGGCGATGTACGCCTGCGCGCGCCTGGGCGCCGTGCACTCGGTGGTGTTCGGCGGCTTTGCCCCCCACGAGTTGGCCGTGCGCATCGAGGATGCCTCGCCCAAGGTCGTGGTTGCCGCCTCCTGCGGGATCGAGGGCAGCAAGGTGCTGCCCTACAAGCCGATCATCGACGAGGCCATCGAGCAGAGCGCCCACAAGCCCGATGCCTGCGTGGTGTTCCAGCGTGACCAGCACCACGCCGAACTGGGGGCGACCGATCACGACTGGGCGGCCCTGGTCGAGGCGGCCGAGCCTGCCGACTGCGTGCCGGTCAAGGGCAGCGACCCGCTCTATGTCCTCTATACCTCCGGGACCACCGGCAAGCCCAAGGGGGTGGTGCGGGATACCGGGGGCTATGCGGTGGCACTGAGCTACTCCATGGACGCCATCTACGACGTGGAGCCCGGCGATGTCTTCTTCTCGGCCTCCGACGTGGGCTGGGTGGTGGGCCACTCCTACATCGTCTATGCCCCCCTGCTGCGCGGCTGTACCACGGTGGTCTACGAGGGCAAGCCGGTGAAGACCCCGGATGCCGGGGCCTTCTGGCGGCTGATCAGCGAGTACCGGGTCAAGAGCTTCTTCACCGCGCCGACGGCCTTCCGCGCCATGAAGAAGGAGGACCCGGACGCCAAGCTGATGGCCCAGTACGACATCTCCTGCCTCAAGGCGCTGTTCCTGGCCGGTGAGCGCCTGGATCCGCCGACCTTCCACTGGCTGGATGACCTGATGGACGTGCCGGTGATCGACCACTGGTGGCAGACCGAGACCGGCTGGCCGATCGCCGCCAACCTCCAGGGGCTGGAGCCGATGCCCACCAAGGCGGGAAGCGCGACGGTGCCGGTGCCCGGCTTCGACGTCCAGGTCCTGGATCGCGAGGGAGAGCAGGTCGCTCCCATGGAGCAGGGCAGCGTGGTGATCAAGCAGCCGATGCCGCCCGGCTGCCTGACCGGCGTATGGGGTGACCCGCAGCGTTTCCACAGCGCCTACATGGCGGCCTTTCCCGGTTACTACCTGACCGGTGACGGTGGCTATTTCGACGAGGATGGTTACCTGTTCATCATGGGGCGCACCGATGATGTCATCAACATTGCCGGCCATCGCCTCTCCACCGGCGAGATGGAGGAAGTGGTCGGCGCCCACCCCGCCGTCGCCGAATGCGCGGTGATCGGCATTCACGATGCCCTCAAGGGGCAGCTGCCGGTGGGGCTGGTGATTCCCAAGGATGGCTTCGAGGGTGACGAGGTCGCGCTCGAGGAGGAGCTGATCGCCCTGGTGCGCGAGAAGATCGGGCCCATCGCCTGCTTCAAGCAGGTGCTGGTGGTCGACCGCCTGCCCAAGACCCGTTCCGGCAAGATCCTGCGCAAGCTGCTGCGCAATATCGCCGACGGCAAGGAGTTCGGCGTGCCCTCGACCATCGACGACCCGGCGAGCCTGCAGGACGTGCACGAGGCCATGAAGGAGCGCTCGGTGGGTACCGCCCACGACGCCCGTCAGGTCTGACGCTCAGTCGCGCGAACGCTGGCCCCGCCGGCAAGCCATGGCCAGGCGTCGGGCCAGGCCGTATAATGCGCGGCCTGTCCGCCAGCGGGCGGCTCCCGTGCCACGAGGGTTCCCTCACCCCTCCCCAAAAAAGGATGCCGTAATGTTCGTGCTTTCCGATGCCCAGACCCGGCGCTGCCTGGCGTTGCTGGTCACCTTCCATATCCTGGTCATCGCCGCCAGCAACTACCTGGTCCAGCTGCCCTTCACCCTGTTCGGTTTCCACACCACCTGGGGGGCCTTCAGCTTTCCCTTCATCTTCCTGGCCACCGATCTCACCGTGCGCCTGTTCGGCAAGGAGCCGGCGCGGGCCATCGTGCTGCGGGTCATGCTGCCGGCGCTGGTGATCTCCTATGTCGTCTCGGTCATTTTTCCGCGTGGCGGCTTTGCGGGTCTCGAGGGGCTGGGCGAGTGGAACCTCTTCGTTGCGCGGATCGCGCTGGCGAGCTTCATGGCCTACGTGCTGGGCCAGCTGCTGGACGTGCAGGTCTTCGACCGCCTGCGCGCCCTGAAGGCCTGGTGGGTGGCGCCGGCGGTCTCCACGGTGCTCGGCAACCTGGCCGATACCTTCGCCTTCTTCTCCATCGCCTTCCACGAGAGTCCCGATCCCTTCATGGCCGCCAACTGGCCGGAGATCGCCTGGGTCGACTACGTGATCAAGCTGGGCATCAGCCTAGCGTTCTTCCTGCCCCTCTATGGCGTGCTGCTGGCCTGGCTCAGTCGCCGCCTGGTGGCCGTGACGGGAAGCCCCGACCTGATGCCCGGCCAGGCACGGGCCCGAATCTGACTCACCCTCAACCGAGGAGACATAGATGCCCACCGAACTCCACTATATCGACACCGGGGGCGACGCGATCCCGCTGGTGGTCGTCCATGGCCTGCTCGGCAGTGCCGACAACTGGCGCTCCCACCTCAAGCAGTGGCAGCGCCGGCATCGGGTGATCGCCGTCGACCTGCGCAACCATGGCCGATCCCCGCATGTCGCCGGCATGGGCTACGACGCCATGGCCGAGGACCTGCTCGCCCTGCTGGACCGGCTCGGGGTAGCCAGGGCCCACTTGCTGGGTCACTCCATGGGCGGCAAGGTGGCGATCAGCCTGGCCCGGCTGGCGCCGTCCCGCGTGGCCTCGCTGATCGTCGCCGATATCGCGCCGCTCGCCTACGGCCATGACCACGACAGCGTCTTTGCTGCCCTGCGCCGGGTCGAGGACGGCCAGCCGACCAATCGCCGCGAGGCCGACGCGCTGCTCGCCGAACATGTCGAGGAGTCCGCCGTGCGCCTCTTCCTGGCCACCAACCTGGAGCGCGACGACCAGGGCATCCTGCGCCTGCGCATCGGCCTCGACGAGATTCAGGAGGACTACGAGACGATCATGGGGGAGCCGGCGGGCGAGGGCGCCTTCGACGGCCCGACCCTGGTGTTGCGCGGCGCGCATTCGCGCTATGTAACGGATGAGATGTTGCCGGCACTGCGCGAGGTGCTGCCGCGAGCCGAGGTCGAGACCCTGGAGGCGGGCCACTGGCTGCATGCCGAGCAGCCCGCGGCCTTCCAGGCGGCGGTCAACGCCTTCGTCGAGCGGGTGGAGGGCTAGCGAGGCGGCGCCCCGGGGTCGATGGCCAGTCGCGATACCGGGTGGCGCTCCCGGATCAGGCCGGCCTCGAAGAGATAGTTCTCGAAGCGGCGATAGCGGCCCTGGTCCAGGGCCGCCGGGCTGAGGCTCAGGCGCGAGCGGACCATCTCCCAGGCCTCGCGGTTGACCGCGCTATCCAGGGCCGGCTCCGCGTTCACCATCAGGGCCCAGGCCTCGCCCGGGTGGTTGGCGATCCAGGCCGTGGCCTCCTCGATGGCCGCCACCAGGCGGCGGATGGCATCCCGCTGCGGTGCCAGGTGATTGCGGTTGGCGAGCAGCACCAGGCCATCATGCAGCGGAATGCCCAACTCCTCGATGCGCAGCACCCGGGTGGCCAGCCCCTCGTCGGCCAGCTGCCGGGGCAGCAGGTGACGCATGGCGCCGATCACGCCATCCACGCGGCCCTCGCGCAGGGCGTCGCCGAGCCGGAAGTGCAGCGCCACGGTCTCCACCTCGTCGTCGCGAATCGCTGCGCCGCGCAGCAGGGCAGCCAACAGCACGTCACGGCTGTCGATATCGGCATGGCCGATGCGCGAGCCGGCCAGCTGCGCCGGCGTCTCGATGGCCCCGTCCTCGCGGAGGACCAGTGCACTCAAGGGCATGGCGACCAGCGTGGCGACACGGACCAGAGGCAGCCCGCGGTCCACCTGGAGGTGCAGCAATGGCTGGCGGGCCAATGCCAGGTCGATCCGCGACGCCGCCAGCAACTTGCTGGGCACGTCAGGATCGGCCGGTGTGGCGAGGGTCACCTCGAGCCCGCGGCTGGCAAACAGGCCCCGCTCCCTGGCGACAAACAGGGCCGCATGGCGGGGGCTGGGATAGCCGTCCAACATGACCCTGAGCGAGGTGACCGGCGGCGGCTCGATGGGTTCCGCAGGGCGCAGGGCGATGGCCGGGACGCTGGGGCGCGAGGGCGTGTCGACGCTGGGTCCGGCCGGGGCCTCGCGGTAGCGACGCCGGGTCTCAGCCCAGGCCGCAGCCTCGGCGGCAGCCCTCTCCGTCTCCTCGGCGAGACCCTCGAGGTCCGGCACGATCACCTCGGTGCCCAGTGGCGGGTGGCCCTCCTGCCCCTCGGCGGCTGCGGCCGGTGGGTCGGCCGCGGTCGGTGGGTCGGCCGCGGTCGGTGGGTCAGCCGCGGCGCATAGCGTCGACAGGAGGGCAGTTGCCGCCAGCAGGAGGCCGCGGCGAAGAGGCCGTCGGAAAACGGATCTGATCATCGAAACGGGACTCCTGCCATGCGCGCTCTCCGGCCTTGCGTTGGTGCCGCGCAAGCTTAACCGCTGTCCACGGGCGGCGACCAGTGATGACCACAAACGGAAATCGCCGTGCCAGGCACGGCATGCGATAATCCTCTCTCTCGCAGCCGAGGCAGGACGCCATGGATTCGATCAATACGCTCTTTCTGCTCAGTGGCTTCCTGCTGGCCCTGAGCATCCTCGCCAGCCGGCTCTCCTCGATGGCCGGGGTTCCCCTGCTGCTGATCTTCCTGGGACTGGGCATGCTGGCCGGGGAGGAGGGGCTGCTCGGCATCCAGTTCGACGACTATTCGCTGGCGTTTTTGATCGGCCACCTGGCGTTGGCCATGATCCTGCTCGACGGTGGCCTGCGTACCCGCCTCAAGACCTTTCGCGTCGGCTTCCGGCCGGCGCTCTCCCTGGCCACCCTGGGGGTCTTCATCACCAGCGGACTGGTGGGAGTGTTCGCCATGTGGGTCTTCGAGCTGAGCCTGGTGCAGGGGCTGCTGGTAGGCGCCATCGTGGGCTCCACCGACGCCGCCGCGGTGTTCTCGATGCTCAGCGGCCGGGGGGTCAACCTCAACGAGCGGGTGGGGGCGACGCTGGAGATCGAGTCCGGGACCAATGACCCCATGGCGATCTTCCTCACCCTGGTGCTGGTGGAAATGCTGGTCGGCGATATCGGCGGGGTGGGCGAGACCCTGCTGTTCCTCGTGCAGCAGTTCGGCCTGGGCATCGTCATCGGCCTGGGCATCGGCTGGCTGAGTGCGCGCTTGCTGAGCTGGCTGGACCTGGCCCCGGGCCTCTATGCGCTGCTGGCCCTGGGCCTGGGGTTCTGTGTCTTCGGCCTGACCAGCGCCCTGGGCGGCAGCGGCTTCCTGGCCATCTACCTGGCCGGCCTGATGATCGGCAACCGGCCGGGGCGGCACCTCAACTTCATCCTGCCGGTACACGACGGCCTGGCCTGGCTCTCCCAGATCGGCCTCTTCCTGGTGCTGGGCCTGCTGGTCACCCCCAGCGAGATGCTGGATTACGCGCTGCCGGCGCTGCTGGTGGCCCTGGTGCTGATTTTGGTCGCCAGGCCGCTGGCGGTGCTGGTCGCCGTCAAGCCCTTCTTCAAGTTCCGCTGGCGGGAGATCGGCTTCATCGCCTGGGTGGGGCTGCGCGGGGCAGTGCCCATCGTGCTGGCGATCTTCCCGGTCATCGGTGGGGTGGAGAATGCCTCGCTCTACTTCAACGTGGCCTTCGCGGTGGTGCTGCTGTCACTGCTGATCCAGGGTGGCAGCCTGCCGTGGATGGCGCGGCGCATGAAGGTCGAGCTGCCGCCCAGCGTCACCCCGAACCGTCGCGGACCACTGGGCATCCTGCCCGAGAATGACTACGAGCTGTTCGTCTACGAGGTGGAGAATGCCGACCTCGAGGACGTGCCGATCCGGCTGCTGCGCTTTCCCTCCGGGGCGCTGATCTCGGCGCTCTTCCGCGAGCATGCCATGCTGCATCCCAAGGGCAGTACCCGGCTGCGGCTGGGGGACGTGATCTGCGTGATCGGGCGTACCGACGATCTGCCGGCGCTCAATCGGCTGTTCAACGGCGATGCCAAGCTCAAGCGCGAGCGGGCCTTCTTCGGGACCTTCACCTTCGACGGAGAGGCACAGATGCGTGATATCGCCGATGCCTATGGCCTGACCCTGAGCCCCGGCGAGCACGACATGACGCTGGCCGAGTTCATCTCCCTGCGGGTCGGGGGTCACCCGGTGGTGGGCGATGACGTGGACTGGCATGGCATCCACTGGGTGGTCAGCGAGATGGATGGCAACAAGGTCACTCGGGTAGGCCTGAGGCTCTACTGAGCCGACGTTCGGGTGGCCCGTCGGCGTGGTCAGCCAGCGGCACGCGTGTCCTTCAGCACCTCGCTTTCCACCTCGACAGCTCCCCGGTCTGGATCGGTCACCCAGACCCCACCATCCTCGATCATGCAGTTCAGCGTCATGCTCTTGGCCACCAGGTCGCCCAGCGCCGCCACCGATGCCGGCGAGATGTCGACCACCCGGAGATTGTCGAGGGTGGCGAGCTTGCCGGCGATCTGCTCCCACCAGATTGCGGCGCCCTGGCCGCTGTAAGTGTAGAGGACGACCCGGTCGGCTCGTGCACAGGCGCGGCGAACGCTCTTCTCGTCGGGCTGGCCCAGTTGGATCCAGAGCTCGATGTCGCCGGTCAGGTCCTGGCGCCAGAGGTCGGGCTCGTTCTCGGTGCTCACGCCCCGCCCGAAGGCCAGGGCCTCGTCGGCGTTCAGGGCGAAGGCCAGCAGCCTGACCATCATGCGCTCGTCGGTCTCCGAGGGGTGTCTCGCCACGGTCAGGGCGTGATCCGCGTAGTAGTGCCGGTCCATGTCCGCGATCTGCAGCTGGACCCTGTGAATCGTTGCCTTGAGTGCCATTTCGCTGCGTCGCTCGTCCGTCTGAGAAGCAGGGTCTGCCATCATGACATAGTCGGTGGCGTCGGGGGATGGAGGAGGAGGCCGTGCCATGTTGATTCAGCACCATGCAAACACCAGAGGCCGCGATTACGTCGTGGGTGACATTCACGGTCAGTACCACCTGCTGCAGGAAGGCTTGCAGGCAGTCGCCTTCCGACCGTCGGAGGACCGCCTGTTCTGCGTTGGCGACCTCATCGATCGAGGTGCCGATTCGCTCGACTGCCTGATGCTCGTCTTCATGCCGTGGTTTCACGCCGTACGCGGCAATCATGAGGAAATGGCCAGGAAAGCGCTGCTCGACGGGGAGGGCAGCAGCGCCTGGGCACTGTGGATGACCAATGGCGGCGGTTGGGTCGCCGAGAGCGGTGTGGGCGAGATGCGAAGAGTCCTGGAGGCAGCGCTTCCCCATCTGCCCCTGGCGCGCGAGATCGCGATCATGGGCAGGCGCGTCGGCCTGGTGCACGCCGAGCCGCCGGATGACTGGTCACGCATCGAGGTGGCCGACCCGCGAACGCTGGTCTGGGGGCGTGACCGTATCCGGCGGGGCGACGAGACACCGGTGGCGGGAATCGACGCCGTCGTCGTCGGCCACACCATCGTGGAGCGGCCACTGACGCTGGGCAACGTCCATTACATCGATACCGGGGCCTTCGCCACCGGTCGTCTGACACTGGTCGAAACACGCGAACTGTTGAGATGAGGAGGGCGACGACACTGGCATAGGGTGCCGGGGAAGGAGCGAGATGGCGGCATCACGAAAAAAGCGCCCGTAGGCGCTTGATTCTGAATAAGAAGTGGCGGAGGGACAGTCCGGCACAAAGCATGCCGCAAGGCCGCACCGGAAGCGGGTTTCCTGTGTCGGGCGCTCTTCAGGTGCCCCCAGATATGCCCCCTCACCGTCAAAGTGACTCAGGATCACATTGCTGGCGCCAGCCGATGCGAAAAAAACGCTACTGGCTGAAAATTCAGCCGAGTCGACGCCGAGAGATAGCGGGATTCCGCTATCTCTGCGCGAGACTGCACAGGGAAGGGGTGACCAGTTCCGCGCACCCTTCGTGACTCCGCGCGCACGAGCCGGCGTCAATCGGCGGAGTTTTCCGCTGATTACCTCGACGTGACTCCGCGCGCGCACGAGCCGGCGGCGAAGTAGTAGTAGGCCGGCAATCCGGGCGCCTCGCTCACGTGAAGAACGGCGCCGCAATACCCTCGCAAGCCCCGTACCCGCCGGGAGTACCTACAAAGTTCTGAGCTCGGCCCAGACCTGGGCTCAGCGCCTAAATGTGATCCTGAGTCACTTCTACGCCTGTCCGGTAAAGCCGGTTCTCTGCGGGAATTGAAGAGAATCAAGTCACTACTCCGATACGGGGGAGTGAGCTCACTTCACACCCTTCACCAGGACCGGTTGAGCAGGAGCGAGGCGAAAGAGTATGTCACCTTCGCTCCGAGACGGACCGCCTCGAGGTCCCCGGTCTCCTGCCACAGCTCATAGGCAGTCAGCACATTCCCTGCCCACTTGGCTGTAGACCCGCACCGCTCGGCGATCTCTTCTTGATTCAACCCCACCTCCACCAGGTCGAGCACCTGGCGGGCCAGGATGGCAGCCTCGATGTGCTCACCAGATGGCGGCCACCAGTGAGAGCCGCCCATTTCCTCACACACCTCGAGCGCCAGCGGTCGGCCGAGAATTCGGCTCAGTGGGTGACTCGCCTCGAGACGATCAGGCGCCGGGATATACAGGCTCGCCTTGTCAGGGCGGCAGGGGTGAGGCTTGGCAGCCCGCGCCAGCTTCAGGGCAGCCGAAAGGCCGATGATGTAGCCGATAGGATCGAGGGACTTGGGCAGGATCAGCGGGGGAGGCTGGCGCTTGGACAAGGCTCGATCTCCAGTAGAGGGCGGCCTGGCTAAAGCCTCGCGCCCACCCGCAGGGTTTGCAGGTGGAAAGCGAGCGCGCACCAGGCCATGACGCGCTCGCTGGAGAAAGGGCCGGCCACGGCGGCTAGGATTGGCTCACCTGCCGGCTGACGGGGTTTTTCGAAAAGTGGGGCACTCGCCGTCTAATCCCCTTTCCTCCGCGACAACTACCCTGGCAGGCCACGCTCCACGGCGGCGGCCAGGACCTTTGCCAGAGACGGCTTGCATCCAGTCTCCTTGGCGATTCGGGACCGTTCAGAGTGGGCCCGTTCCAGCGTCTCGCGCGGCAGGGTCGTGGCGACGCGCTGCCGGCTCATGTTGTGCTTCAAAGCTCCCATGGCATCAGGTTCTCCGTGTCTCGCATCCATCCCTTACGGCGGCGGCGGCCAGTCTTGAGCAGGTCAACGCGATCCTGCCGTTCATTGCGAAGGGTCGCGACCCGGTTGCCAATCATCGCCAGGGCGCGTGATACCTGCCGGTCGGTCAGCTCGGGCCAGTGGCTGCGCAGCAGCTTGGCGACCGCCTGGGGGTCATCCAGGTACATCGGGCGCGAGCCGAGAAAGCTCATCGTCATGGGCCTGGGCGTCTGGATGCCGTCCTCATCTTCGACAAAGGACCGGTAGACGATGCCCACGTCCTGAATCGCCTGGACCAGCTCAGCAGGCACCGCAGCAATCCTGCGGCGGCGCTTGCGAGAAAAGGGCCACTTCATGAGGACACGTGCCAGAAGTAGCCGGCGTCCGGTACCAGCGCCATCGCATCGACCCAGCAAGTCACCGCCAGGCCGCCATCGAGGCGGGTACGCTCCACCAGGACGCGAATGTCATCCATCACCGCCACGCCGAGACGGTCGAAGGCGCCAGCGAAGGTGGCCGGGTGCTCGCCAGTGAACTCGGCAGGGAAGCCGCGAACGCGGAGTTGTCCATCCTCCACCAGGTGGCCGGTCGCATCGGTGCCGACGATGGCGCGAAGCTCGTTGAAGCGCAGGCCCTTGGCGGCAACATCGGCCATGCTGAAGGTCGGCATCGCCGCCCCGCCCCCGGCCTCGAGCAGCTTGGCCTCCAGGGTCTCCAGGGCAACGCGGTCGATCAGGGTGGCGATCCCGTAGACGATGCCGTTGACGATCTTGGCATCGAGCTCGCCGGGGTGGCTGTGCTTCTGGTCCTTGCGGCTCAGCTCGAAGCGGACGCCGTACTGCCCCATGAAGTCGAGGTCGATTTCCTCGGTCATGGCGGGCAGCTCCTGGGCGGCCAGCGGGCTTGCGTCGTCGCCTTCGGTGAAGCTGGCGCCACTGATCACGGTGAAACCGCCAGCACGCTTCCAGAGCGCGGTGGGGCTGCCAGGTTCCGGCGCCAGCTCCACGGGAATAACGCGGGCGCCGGCCTGGGCGACACGCGACCGCCTGACGATGGCCATGGCGAGTGATTCGCTCTCGCCGGCTGGCTGATTGATGGCGCGGGTCGTGGTCTCCGGCAGACGCGGCACGGTGTCGGTCAGCGCGAGGGCGCCACGGGCTGCCGCAACGCCTGACGCACCCGGGAGGGTTTGATACGTCTCGTTGGGCGTGCCGGGGTTCTTCAGGGTGACGTTCGCCGGCAGCGCTCGGGATGCGCGGGTCAGAATCGCCTGAATGGATGCCTGGGACATGCTGTACTCCTCGGGGTTAGGCTGCGATCAGCTTGGCGCGACCGGTGCGCTGGAGCAGCTTGGCCATATGCTCCGGCACGTCTTGGACTTCCTGGCCGGGCTTTGCCATCGACCCGCCCACCATGAAATGCCGCACGCATTCGATGGAGTGCCGGGGCTCGCCTTCAACAGTCGCCTCGGCGGCGGCGGACTTCCACTTCAACGGGGTCGGCTGGGCTGCCTGATTGCTCATGGTCTCGTCTCCTTGGTTGCCATGACTCACAGCGTCGCAAGTTGTGCCGGCTTGCAACACTGGCGGTGGTTTCTGCTGATTTCTGCCGGAGGGTGTCGCGTTTCACGGCACCCTTCCGAAATGCCCCAAGGCTGGGGAAAGCGCCAGCCACGCGGGTTACAGGGGGCCCTGAAGCGGGGCGGCCTGGCTGCGAAACAACAACAATCAACCGGGTTTCACGCGCCTCGCTCATGCAAAGAACCGCGCCTCATGTCACCCGCAGGCCCCACCCCCGCCGGGAGTACCTAAAAAGTTCTGAGCGCTGGCGCAGATCGTCGAGGTCATCATGGATCACACGCGCACAGCCAGCAGGACAGCGCGGCCACCAGGCAGGGTGCTGGGCATTGTGAGACCAAGGGGCGGAGGGTGTTTCGCGGGAGTAGGGCTAGGGGTGTTTCTCGAGCGGCGGGCGTGGCCATGGTCCAGCCCTGGGCCATGGCCAGCTTCCACCCGGTAGGGGTGAACGATTCGCGCACCCCTCAACAGTGCTGAGGGGTGGTGCCGCCTCCTCAATATTGAGGGATCAGGGCTTGCGGTGCTCATGTCTCCAGCGCCAGCTCCCGGGTCGGATCAGCGCCAGCAAGGTCCGGTTTGCTGCTCTCCTGCCGGCGTTGTCCTTGCGGTGGGGCTTGGGCTCATCTCCAGCAACATCCGTCCAGGTCTGGACGTATCGCCTGGCTGCCTTCTCCATCGCCTGAGGGGGCATGGTGGCCAGCCTTGACCACACGTAGCGGCGGTCATCGGGGATAAGCGGCACCTGGGCGGCGACCCACTCCAGCCAGTCATGGCGGCTGGGCGACGGCTTGGGCGGAACCTCAATTTCTGGATAAGCCGCGGTTGGCGTACCGACAGAACTGACGAAACCCGGTTCTGTCGGTTCTGTCGGCATCTGAATACCCGGAATTCCGGGATTTTCCACTCGATCCATCCAGCGCTCCAAGGTCACACCTCCACCGGATCCAGCAGCGGGTTCCAGTGATAGTGGGCGGGCGACCACTTTGGGCGGTCGGCGGGTTCAGCGCCAGCACGCTAACGCCTTCGCTTCGCTCAGTTGTTCGGCCCTGCGACTCGGCCGGATCATAGATCCGGGCCTCGCTTGGGCCACCAGCTCCACTCACTCGGTCCAGATGTGGGCTCAGCTAATGCCCCCAGAAACCACCCCCGGGTGGTAACTCTAGAAGGGTCTTCAAATATTGAAGCCGGTAAATATCGAACAGGGCCCATAAGGCTTCAAAAATTGATGCCTTATTTGAGGCTACCCGGCCCGATTCCCGGGAAGGCTTCAAAAATTGATGCCGTACACTTCAAAAATTGAAGACGGTAATTATCGAGTGGGCATGAAAAACCCGCCACGGTGGGCGGGTAGGGTAGGGGGGAGCGATTGGTTCACCCCTGGGATAGCTTGCGGTAGGGCACGATGCTGGGCACCAGGTCGAGGTCTTTTCCCGGACAGTCGTCGATTGTCTGCCAGGTCAGAGCATAGAGCGCGCAGCGTGCCCCCTCACGGCCTCGCCGGTTCTCTCGGCTCTTCACGATCAGCTTCCTGTCCTGAAGCTCCTTCAGCGCCTTGGAGAGCGTGCCCTCGGCCATACCGCCCCAATCCCGCATCATCGAGTGCGTCGCGGACAGGTCGCCGTTATTCCGGCCGTTGTACTGGCTCCCCAGCACCATCAGCACCTTCATGGCGGACGGTGACAGCTCCCGAAAGTCATCCTGTTCCATCAGGAGCTTCGGCAGCGCAAGGAAGCCTCCGGGTGTCGAAACCCGTTCTCGCTTCTTCCTGGGCATGACATCCTCCGGCAAGCGGGCGCCAGCAGGCGCCCGCTGCTATTCACTCCGTCTCGATCAGTCGATAGCGCTTGATGCGCTCATTCGGCCGCGTCGGGTGCGGGTGGTGCTCGGTCCGGATGTCGTGCCCCCGCTTGCGAAGGTCACGGATCGGGCTCGCCGGGTGGGCGATATGCAAGCGCAGGGTGATCTCATAGCTGCTCAGTGGCTGGCGCCTGAGGGCCTGTAGCAGGCGCCCAGATTGGGTGCTAGGATCAACGGTGCCCGCATTGATCTTTGAACTGGCCCCGGCTTGCTCCCGGGGCTTTTTCATGGCCGTTGACATGATGTCCCCTCCTTTGCCGCTTCCTCTACCTGGGCGATGGCGGCCTTGATGGCGCCGTCATTCTCGTCCAGCAGATCCTCGAGGCTGAGCAGAGCTCGGCCGACTTCGGTCCCTGCTCTAGTCAGCGCCTCGGCCTCTTCCCGGCGCCCAGCCTGATTCAGCAGGGTGGCGAAGTGGGTAATCTCCCCTCGAGCCAGCCACAGGTTCAGAGTGGTGTTCTTGATGGTCAGGCTCACGACTCACCCCCTTGCCCCTGCTCGAGGCGCAGGGCGTCAAAGGCGGCCATAAGGTGCCGGCGGGCAGACGGTGGCAACTCGTCGCTGTCAGCCCGTTCTGCCGCGTCCAGAGCTTCGGCCAGCTCGTGGGCTCGGATGGAAAGATGGCGGGTCGCATCCATCAGGCCGGCCAGCTCGCGGTCCCTGAGGAACGGGGCGTCGCCTTCACAGGCATTGCGGGTTAGGTGCTCGCTTACCAGGCCGGCAATGACGCCAACGCTGTGCGTGATCTCGGCGATGTCCTGGGGGCGGGTGTCGATGGGGTTCATTGAGCCACCTCCTGAGCGCCTGCCGCGGCTTCCAGGGTGCGGGCCTTCGTCATATGGTGGTTGTAGCGCTTGAGCCGGACGGCGGCGCTTGAATCGGAGAAGAGGGCGGCGCGGGCCATGGCGCGGTGAGCGCTGGCGCGTGCTGTCGCGATGCGGGTGGGAATAGTCATGGGTCTGACTCCTATGTGATTGGAGTCGTCCCCGGCTGCGGCCAAGCAGCGGATGGGGGCGACTGTACGCGGGTTGGCCGACCGGTCACATAGGAAACCGGCACACCCGGAGGTGTCCCACGCACAGCCGCCATATCGCATGGCAGGCACAAAAAAAGCGCCCGGCATGATGGTGGCGCTTGTGCGCCTATGTGGTTCCGACCGGCCAAGGTCGGCTGGCGAATTTGCGCCAGCAGGTGAATCATAGTGGGACGCTGGGGAACAAGTCAACATCAGGCGGCCCCCTTCTCTCGAGCTGCCTCGATGCGGGCTTCAATCCAGGCGTCTACCTCCTCCTCGACCCACGCCACAGCGCGCGGGCCAATCTGGATCGACTGCGGGAACTCGCCGGCACCCATAAGCCGGTAGAGCGTTGAGTTCGCCAGGGCGGTGCGCGCCAGCACTTCACGGCGCTTGATCAGGGCCTTGCGGATCGACTGAGCCATCTTGGTGCCTCCTTATCTTCTTGGCACGTTCAGGATGGCTGGGAACAGCCAGGCAGATTAGGGGGAGTGTTTCACCTGTCAGGCGGAGAAATTACCCCCATTTTCATCGCCTGCCGCATCAGGCCGCGGTGGTCCGCGCGCTCGGGGATGATGACCTCCAGAACCTTCAGGAACCGGCCGCCGCTTGCAGCGCTCACCCTTACCCCATGGCGCTTGCAGACACGGACCGCAACGGCAATCAACGTGAGCTCGGGCCGGGGGCGGGCATATTGTGCCGGGGCGTCCTCGACCAGGTTGCCGGCAGCCTCGTGGAGTGCCTCGAGCAGTTCCTCCAGGGGCGGCCACTCCATCGGTCCGGCCGAGAGCCCAGAGGCCCCAGCGCCAGCCATGTCACCCAAGGCCAAATGCTGGCCCAACATTGTGCGGGCTGAAGGCGGCAGCCCTTCAAACGCCTGCCTGGCGTGCTCAATGCCGGCCCTGAAGCGCTCGACAGCCTCGATCCATTCCCCGCGGCTCATGTCGGGACGCGGAGGAAGGCGCTCGAGGATCGAACACTCGAGGTCGAGGGCGCTGGCGAGGCTTTCAGGATCCTCCGGCCGCGGGCGACGCCACCCTTGAATGACCTCCAGCAGCTTCTCACGCCTGGCGTTCACGCAGTCCCCCGGATCGGCACCACGTTGCCGGCGCCTTCACGCAGGGCGTCCAGGTAGTCGGCCCACGCTTGCAACATTGCCCGGCGCTGTTCCAGGTGCGCGGTTCGGTTGTAGGCGCGGCCGTTGGCGTCCTTCACGACGTGGGCCAGTTGCTGCTCGATGATGGCCGGCGGTTAGCCCAGCCGCTCCTCGAGCACTGTCCGGGCCATGGCGCGGAAGCCGTGGGCGGTCATCCGGCCCTTGTACCCCATGCCAGCCAGGGCGGCGGTGATGGCGTTCTCACTCATCGGCCGCGCGGCACTCCGGGCACCCGGGAACACGTAACGGCCGCGGCCGGTCAGGTCGTGAAGGTCGGCCAGGATCTCGACCGCCTGAGAGGGCAGGGGGACGATCAGCGGCGGGGCGTTCTTGCTGGGCGTGAATGACCAGGTGCCGGCCTCCAGGTCTACCGTCTGCCACTCTGCCTGTCTGAGTTCACCCGGCCGGACGAATACCATGGCGGACAGCTTCAGCGCGGCCAGGGTCGCCGGCTCGCCACTGTAGGCGTAGACCGCGCGCATCAGCTTGGCGATCTCCTCGGGGTCGGTGATGGCCGGGTGGTGGCGAATGCTGGGAGAGCGTAGCGCGCCTTTCAGGTCGGCGGCCGGGTCACGGTCGGCACGCTCTGTGGCGATGGCATAGCGGAATATCAGGCTGGCCAGGGTGCGCACCCGCTTGGCTGTCTCGAGCTTGCCCTGCTTCTCTATCTTGCGCAGGCAGTCCAGCAGGTCGGCGGCGCTCATCTCGGCCAGCGGCTCCCGGCCGAGTGTCGGCAGCAGGTGGAGCTCGAGCCGGCGGCGGTCGTGGCGGTAGTGGTCGGGGACCACCTTGTTCTTATGGACCTCCTCGAGCCATTCCTCGGCGATGGCCTCCAGGGTGTTCGCCGCGGCGATCTTGCGTTGCCGCTGCTCAGCACGCTTGGCGGCGCCCGGGTCGATGCCCTGGGCGAGATGCCGGCGGGCTTCGTCGCGGGCTTCTCGGGCCTGGGCGAGGCTCGTCTCGGGGAAGACTCCCAGCGCCAGCCGCTTCTCCTTGCCGTCGATGCGGTACTTCAGGCGCCAGTAGCGACCTCCCTTGGGCGTGACCTCCAGGTACATGCCGCCGCCATCGGCCAGGCGGTAGGTCTTGTCGCGGGGCTTGGCGTTGCGGGCGGCCGTCGCCGTCAGCTTGTTGGTCGGCTGTGGCATTGGGGGCACCTCCAGGCGGGGGCATAAGCGGATGCCCCCAGATATGCCCCCTCAGAGGGGTGGTAGTCAAGGACTGTATGGGACGACCAGAAACGAAGAAAGCGCCCGAAGGCGCTTTCTAGAGCAGTTTCTGACATGTCTGGGACTGCCTGAAACGATGTACTGGCGGAGGGACAGGGATTCGAACCCTGGGAAGGCTCTCACCTTCGCCGGTTTTCAAGACCGGTGCATTCAACCGCTCTGCCATCCCTCCGGCTCACGGATGGGTATATTACCAGCTTTCCCCGCCGGGTCAAGAGCGCCTAGGGATCAAGATGTTAGGCCTGGCTTGTCGAGCTGAGGCACAATGGGATAGAAGGTGGCTACAGGAGAGCGTCATGCTTGACCCCACAGTGAGCGCCGGGATTCGGCCGGTCCCCGCCGTCTCGGCCGCCGTGATCAAGGGTGACCGCATCCTCATGGTTCGGCGGCGCAACCCGCCCAGCGCGGGCATGCTGGCGCTGCCCGGCGGCAAGGTGGAGGCGGGGGAGAGTCTCCAGCAGGCAGCGGCGAGGGAGCTGCTGGAGGAGACCGGTGTGCTCGCGGCGCCTCGGCGCATCCTCACGGCCATCGACCTGTTCGACCACGACGACGCGGGCCTGCTGAGGATGCATTTCGTCATCGTGGTGGTGCAGCTCGAGTGGCAGGGAGGGCTGGAGGCGGCAGCCGACGATGCCACGGAGTTACGCTGGATGGGCCTCGAGGAGCTCGAGCAGGACGACGGGGAGGTCTGTGACTCGGCCGCCCGCGTGGCGCGCCGGGTACTGGCCGAGGCCATGTCCGCAGAAAGCGCGTTGAAGCCTGACTAGCCAGTCTCTTGCGTCGGGAACCATCTAGCGGCATTCTAGGTCTAGTGCCTAGATCAACCACACAGGGAGCTTCGGATCCATGGCTTACCAAGACACGCAGATGACACGACAGCAGACTCAGACCCAGGCTGTCGGTACCAGCAAGGTCCTGCGCAACACCTACGGCCTGCTGGCGATGACCCTGCTGTTCTCCGCCGTGACGGCCGGTGCCGCCATGGCCATGGGCATCGAACGGATGAACATCCTGGTGTTCTTCATCGGTGCCTATGGCCTGATGTTCCTGGTGCACAAGACGGCCAACTCGGCGATCGGCTTGCTTTCCACCTTCGCCTTCACCGGTTTCATGGGCTTCACCCTGGGGCCGATCCTCAGCGCCTATCTCACCTTGCCCAACGGGGCCCAGTTGATCATGACCGCGCTGGGCATGACCGGGGTGACCTTCGTCGGCCTCTCGGCCGTGGCGCTGATCACGCGCAAGGACTTCAGCTTCCTGGCGAATTTTCTGATGGCCGGTGCCATCGTGCTGATCATTGCCATGGTGGCGGGCATCTTCCTGCAGATCCCTGCGCTGTCGCTGATGGTCTCGGCCGGCTTCGTGCTGTTCGCCTCGGCCGCTATCCTCTACCAGACCAGCGAGATCGTCCATCGTGCCGGCGAGACCAACTACATCCTCGCGACCATTACTCTCTATGTCTCGATCTACAACCTGTTCGTCAGCCTGCTCTCCATCTTGGGGATCATGAGCCAGGACTGACGGCTACCGCTACCGCACGAATCCCTGGCCCCGCCTCCCGGCGGGGCCAGGCTGTTTCCGGAGGACCCCATGCGCTATGCCATCCTGCTGATGGGTGCCCCCTACAGTGACCAGGCGAGCCACTCCGCCCTGCGCTTTGCCCGGGCCCTGGTGGCACGGGGCCACCGGCTCGAGGCAGTGTTCTTCTACCATGATGGGGTGCACAATGCCGCCCGGCTGGCCGCGCCCCCCCAGGACGAGCCTCACCTGGTGGATGCCTGGGCGGCGCTGGCCGACGAGCATCGGGTCGCGTTGCAGGTCTGCATCGCCGCCGCGTTGCGGCGTGGCCTGCTGGACCAACGGGAGGCGACCCGGCATGGCAAGGATGGCGTCAGCGTGGAGGCTCCCTTCGAGCTGACCGGGCTGGGCCAGCTGATCGACCTCGGCTCCCGCTGCGACCGCCTGGTCACCTTCGGTCCCTGAGGGCGTGTTACGGAGTCGCGATGCAAGAACACCATGACGACAGTGACCTGCTGGTCATCCTGCGCCATGCTCCCCATGGCAGCAGCTGGCTGAGGGAGGGGCTGGATGCCGCCTTGGTCGCCGCCGCCTTCGGGCGCCGCGTCTCCCTGCTGTTCATGGGGGAGGGGGTGACGGCCCTGCTGCCGGGGCAGCAGGCGGGTGCCCTGGGGCAGAAGGGTACGGCCGCGACGCTGGAGATGCTGGAGATGTATGATATCGAGACGCTGCTGGTGGAAGAGCAGGGGCTTTCGTGCCTCGGCCTCTCGAGCGACGAGTTGATGCTCGAGGTGGAGTGTCTGTCGCCCTCGGCACTGTCGCGTGTCCTCTCCGGGCATCGCCTGGTGCTGACCTTCTAGCCAGACGCAAGGAGTGCGCCAATGCTGCTGCATGTCGTGAACCGTTCCCCGGCGACCAGCCGGGTCTATCAGCAGGCCTTGGCCGGCATGTCGCCGGAGGATCGCCTGCTGCTGATCGAGGATGGGGTCCAGGGAGCGCTCCCTCAGCTGGTGCGCTACTACGCGGGCCTGGAGGGGCGCCTGTTCGCCCTGAAGGAGGACCTGGAGTCCCGCGGGCTGCTTGGCCGCTGCGCCGCCAGCGTGCAGGTGGTCGACGTGGACGGCTTCGTGGACCTGACCGAGGAAGCCGAGCGCACGGTGAGCTGGTACTGATGGCAACCACAGAAATATACCGTTATCTATTCATTGATTCAGAAACTTATGCCCTCGATCCGGAAGGATATCTGGTCGACATGGCTGACTGGTCGCCCGAGGTCGCCGAGGCCCTGGCGCGCGAGGAGGGCATCACGCTGACCTCGGAGCACTGGGAGATTCTCCAGCTGCTGCGCGACTTCTATGCGCGTTACGAGATGGCGCCTGCCATGCGCCCCCTGGTGAAGGCAGTGCAACGAGCCCTGGGACCCGAAAAGGGACGCTCCATTCACCTGATGCGGCTCTTCCCGGGCAGCCCGGCCAAGGTTGCCGCCCGCCTTGCCGGGCTGCCCAAGCCCACCCACTGCCTGTGACCCGCCGGTCGTGAATTTCCTTGCGCATGGCTGGCTCGCCCGGGGCGGCAGCGATGATTTCCTCTATGGCAACCTGATCGCCGATGGGGTCAAGGGAGTGGACCTCTCGGCCTGGAATGCCGAGCAGGCGAGCGGCATTCGCCACCACCGGCGGGTGGATGCCTTCGTCGATGGCCATCCGGTGGTCTCGTCCGTGCTCGAGCGATCGCCGCGCAGGCAGCGCCGCTATGCCGGCATCGCACTGGACCTGGTCTGGGACCACTTCACGGCGCGTACGCTGACGAGCGACGAGCGGCACTGGCTGGTCCATCGCTGCTATCGGGTGCTGGCGACCCGACCGGCCCCGGCCCGACTGGCAGCGATGATGCCGGTCCTGGTGGAGCAGGACTGGCTCAATCGCTATGCCGACTTCGCCTTCACCTGCCGGGCCATCGAGGGCATCGGCCAGCGGCTTTCCGGCCCCAACCGCCTGGCCGAGCTGGTGCCCTGGCTGGAAGAGGACTACGAGCGACTCTCACGCGACTTCGAAAGGCTCTGGCCCGCGGTCAATGACGCCCTGGGCCTTGCCCCTGGCAATGGGCCGCTCACTCGACCCTGAGCCACAGGCAGTCGACCGGATCGCCCGGGTCGACCCGGCTCTCGGCGGGAATCACCGCCAGTGCATCGGCGCTGATGCAGGAAGACAGCACGCCCGAATTCTGATCCCGGAAGGCCCGGGCCAGGATTCCGTGCTCGCCGAACTCGAGCATCACGCGCATGTAATGGCGCCGCGGGCCCGTGCTCGTCGCGAAATCCGCCCGGGCCCGGAGGCAGGGCAGCTGCGCGAGCGCCGGGCAGCCCTGCAGGGCACCGAGCAGCGGGCGCAGGAACAGCCAGGCCCCGACGAAGCAGGAGACGGGGTTGCCGGGCAGTCCGACGAAGCGTATCTCGCGACCCTCCCGTCCCGGCAGGCGCCCCAGGGCAAGCGGCTTGCCGGGGCGGATCGCCAGTCGCCACAGGTCCAGCTGGCCCAGCGACGCCAGGGCGGCCTTGACGTGGTCCTCCTCACCGACACTGACGCCGCCGGTGCTGATCACCAGGTCGGCCTCCCGGGCGGCGGCGCTCAAGGTCTCGCGGGTACCCGACGGATCATCGGGAATCGAGGTGACCAGCGTCAGTTCCGCGCCGAAGCGTTCGAGCAGCCGCCTGAGCATCGGCCGGTTGGAGTTGTAGATCTGGCCCGCGGCAAGCGGCCGGCCCGGGTCGACGATCTCGTCGCCGGTGGAGAGCAGCGCCACCCGCGGCCGCCGGCGCACCAGCACCTCGGTGATGCCCTGGCCGGCCAGATGGCCCAGGGCCGCAGCCTCCAGGCGTTCGCCGGCCGGCAGCAGACGATCGCCCGACGCGACGTCACGCCCGCGGCGGCGGATATTGTCACCGGCCGGGATGTCGGGCGGTATCGCGGCCAGCTCTGCCGCCACCTCGACCCGCTCCTGCATCACCACGCAGTCGGCTCCCGGGGGGATCTCGCCCCCGGTGAAGATCCGCGCACAGCTGCCGGGCGCCAGGGGCGTGGCCGGCGAGCCCGCGGTGATGCGCTGGGAGACCGGCAATCGCTTGCCGGCGTCCCGGTGGTTCAGGGCATAGCCATCCATGGCGCTGTTGTCGAAGGACGGCACATCGAGCCGGGCCTCGATGGCCTCGGCAAGCACGCGGCCCGCCGCCTCGTCACAGGGGAGGGTTTCGGGCGGGGTCGCGGCCACGTCACGCAGCAGTGCCACCAGTGCCGCCTCGACCGATTGCAGCTCAGCCATGCTGGCCTCGCTCGGGGATGACGAGATTGGCAAAGTTGCACGGCTTGTGCCGGCTGTCGAGTTGCTCGGCCAGGATCCCGTCCCAGGCGGTGCAGCAGGCACCGGTGGAGCCGGGCAGGCAGAACACCACGGTGGCGTTGGCCAGCCCGCCGAGGCAGCGGCTCTGCACGGTGGAGCTGCCGATCTCCTGCCAGGAGAGGTGGCGGAAGAGCTCGCCGAAGCCCTCGATCTGCTTGTCGAGCAGGACCGAGACCGCCTCGGGGGTGGAGTCACGGCCGGTAAAGCCGGTGCCACCGGTGGTCAGGATCACCTGGACCTCCGGATCGGCGATCCAGCCGGCCACCACGGCACGGATGCGGTAGACGTCATCGGGCACGATGCGCTTCTCGTGGAGGGCATGGCCGGCGGAGGTGAGACGCTCGACCAGCGCCTGGCCGCTGCGGTCGGTCTCCTCGTTGCGGGTATCGGAGATGGTCAACACCGCAATGGAGAGGGGAATCATCGGCTCGCTCATCCTTGCTGCTGCTCCTGCTTGGCGGCCTGGCGCGCCTCGAAGGCGGCCAGCTGCTCGGGGGTGGCTTCCTGCTGGTACTTGGCCTTCCACTCCGCATAGGGCATGCCGTAGACGTAGTCACGGGCGGCGCCGTAATCGAGGTCAGCGCCGCGTTCGTCGGCGGCGGCCACCAGCCACTTGGAGAGGCAGTTGCGGCAGAAGTCGGCGAGGATCATGAGGTCGATGTTCTGCACCTCCTTGTGCTCGTCCAGGTGGCGGAGCAGGCGGCGAAAGGCGGCCGCCTCGAGTTCGGTACGGGTAGCGTCGTCGAGATGCTGCATGGTGGCTCCTCGGGGTGGCAATTGCGTCTGGCGTACCAGCTTAACAAAAGACACCGCCCGAAGGCGGTGTCGATGGGCGCCTTACTGCCAACGCTCAGCCGGAGCGGGGGGCCGGCTCATCGTCCTGCGATGACACCCGGTCGGCCGCCAGCTGTTCCTCGGGAACGGCCTGGTCCTTGACCTCCTCGTACCAGAGGTTGTGATGCTCCTTGGCCCAGGTCTCGTCCACGTAGCCGGTCGCCATGCCCTCGAAGGAGCCCTCGGTGCCGAGCGTGCCGATGTAGATGTGGCCGAACGCCACTGCCGTCAGGCCGAACGCGCCCACGGCATGGATGATGTTGGCCCACTGCATGGTGTCCCGCACCTGGCCATAGTTGGGGAAGTCCAGCACCAGGCCACTGATGATCACCGCGATGCCGGCGGTGGCGAGCAGCCAGTACCACGCCTTCTCGCCGGCGTTGGCGAAGCCCGCATCCGGATGTCCCTTGCCCACCAGCCCGCCGCCCATTCGGAACCACTGGAGGTCATGCTTCTTCGGCAGATTGTGCACGAAGAGCCTGGCTAGCAGGATCACCAGCAGGATGCCGAACAGCGGCCCCAGGTAGTTGTGGATCAGCTTGGTACCGGACATCATCGCCGCCCAGAAGCCGTCGCCGAAGATCGGACGGAAGACGGCCTTGCCATAGGCCAGGTTGAGCCCGGTGAGGGCGAGCAGGATGAATAGCGTCGCCACCGTCCAGTGCAGGGACCTGACCATCAGGGACCAGCGCAGCAGCTTGCGCCCCGTTCGGGGTTCATCGAGCTTCTTGGAGCCGACCACCAGGTAGAACAGCGCAATCACGACGATCATGCCCACCACGGCGATCACCCCGAAGGGAGAGACCCAGCGCTCACGCAGTTGTCGCCAGGTCTCGCCGCTGGCGTTGATCAGGTTGTAGCTGGAGTCGAACCGGCTGTCCCGGTAGTTGGGGCCGGTCTCGCCGCTCTTGATCTGCCGCCAGGCATCGGCGTCCAGGGCCGGGACGGCCGTGGCCGCCTCACGATCGGGGTCGGCCTGGGCGAGGGCGAACTGGGCAACCCCCAGGCTGGCTACCAGGGCCAGCATCAGCAGGGGCAGTCGCCACAGCGCCCGCCAGGGTGTGGACTTGCTCATGACATGACCTCCTTACCCCTGCTGGGTGGCATCGTAGGCCAGGGAATCGGCATCGGCGCGGGGATTGCCCGACCAGCCGCCATCCTTGTGCCCCCGCTGGACCACGCGCTGGCGGAAGATATCGGCGACCTCCTGGGCATCGCCGGCAAGCAGGGCCTTGGTCGAGCACATCTCGGCACACAGCGGCAGCTTGCCCTCGGCGATGCGGTTGGCCCCGTACTTCTGATACTCCTCTTCCTGGGTCTCCGCCGGGCCGCCGGCGCAGAAGGTGCACTTGTCCATCTTGCCCCGCTCGCCGAAGGCGTTCTGCTTCGGGAACTGTGGGGCGCCGAAGGGGCAGGCGTAGAGGCAGTAGCCGCAGCCGATGCACAGATCCTTGTCGTGCAGCACGATGCCGTCATCGCGCTGGAACAGGGTCTCGGTGGGGCAGACGGCGATGCAGGGCGCATCGTCGCAGTGCATGCAGGCCACCGAGATGGAGACCTCGCTGGGCTCGCCGTCGTTGAGGGTCACCACGCGACGGCGCTGGATGCCCCATTCCACCTCGTTGGCGTTCTTGCAGGCGGTGACGCAGCCGTTGCACTCGATGCAGCGCTCCGCGTCGCACATGAACTTCATCGTGGCCATGGTGTTCTCCTCAGCTTGCCTTCTCGATGCGACACAGGGTGCACTTGGTTTCCTGCATCTGGGTCACCGAGTCATAGCCGTAGGTGGTGGCGGTGTTGGCCGCCTCGCCGAGCACATAGGGTGCCGAGCCCTCCGGATAGCGGTCGTGCAGGCTCTCGCCCTGGAACATGCCGCCGAAGTGGAAGGGCATGAAGACCACCTCGCGGGCGACCCGCGGGGTGACCAGTGCCTTGACCTTCACGCGGCCGCCCTCGGCGCCCTCGACCCACACCATGTCGCCCTCGGCGATGGCCAGGTCGTTGGCGAGTGCCGGGTTGATCTCGACGAACATCTCCTGCTGCAGCTCGGCGAGCCAGGACATGGAGCGGGTCTCCTCGCCGCCACCCTCGTACTCCACCAGGCGTCCGGAGGTGAGGATGATCGGGTACTTCCCGGTGACGTCCTTGTCCTGGATGGTCTTGTAGAGGGTGGGCAGGCGGTAGTGGGAGGCCACGTCGTCCCACGTCGGGTAGTCGGCCACCAGGTCGCGGCGACTGGTGTAGAGCGGCTCGCGGTGCTTGGGGATGGGGTCGGGGAAGGTCCAGACATTGCAGCGCGCCTTGGCATTGCCGAACGGGGCGCACTCATGGGCGATCGCCACGCGCTGGATGCCGCCGGAGAGGTCGGTCTTCCAGTTCTTTCCTTCCGCCTCGGCCTTCTCGGCGTCGGTCAGGTCGTCCCACCAGCCGAGGTCCTTGAGCATGGAATCGGTGAACTCGGGATAGCCGTCCTCGAGCTCGGAACCTTCGCTGAACGACCCGTCGGCGAGGATGTTCTCGCCATTGCGCTCGATGCCGAAGCGGGCGCGGAAGGTCAGGCCGCCCTCGGAGACCTTCTTGCTGGTGTCGTAGAGGATCGGGGTACCGGGATGGCCCATCTCGGCGGTGCCCCAGCACGGCCAGGGCAGGCCATAGTAGTCGCCGTCGGCGGGGCCGCCCTCGGCGCGCAGGTCGTGGAAGCTGAAGGTATGCCAGTTCTGCTGGTGGGCCTTGAGCCGCTCCGGGCTCTGGCCGGTATAGCCCACCGTCCACATGCCGGCGTTGAACTCCCGGGTGATGTCCTCGATCAGCGGCTCGTCGCCGTTCATCTGGTAGTTCTTGACCAGCTCGTCACCGAAGCCCAGCTTCCTGGCCAGCAGGTACATGATCTCGTGATCGGGCTTGGACTCGAACAGCGGCTCGATCACCTTGTCACGCCACTGGATGGAGCGGTTGGTGGCGGTGACGCTGCCGGTGGTCTCGAACTGGGTGGCGGCCGGCAGCAGGAAGACGCCGTCCTGGCGGTCATGCATGACCCCGGCCACGGTGGGGTAAGGGTCGACGATGACCATCATCTCGAGCTGCTGCATGGCCTTCTGCATCTCGGGACCACGGGTCTGGGAGTTGACCGCATGCCCCCAGTAGAACATCGCCTTGAGCCGGGTGCGCTGGGAGATGTCCTCCTCCTGCTCGAGCACGCCGTCGATCCAGCGCGAGACGGTGATGCCGCTGGAGTACATCGGCTGGCCATCGGCGTACTCGGCCTGGTCGAAACGGCTCTTCAGCCAGTCGAGGTCGAGGTTCCAGACCCTCGCCCAGTGGGCCCAGGCACCTTCGGCCAGGCCGTAGTAGCCGGGCAGGGAGTGGGACATCAGGCCCAGGTCTGTAGCGCCCTGGACGTTGTCATGGCCGCGGAAGATGTTGGCCCCGCCGCCGGACTTGCCGATGTTGCCCAGCGCCAGTTCGAGGATGCAGTAGGCACGGGTGTTGTTGTTGCCGGTGGTGTGCTGGGTACCCCCCATGCACCACACCACGCAGCCGGGACGGTTCTCGGCCAGGCGGCGAGCGGTGTCGCGCATCGCCTCCTCGGCGACGCCGGTGATGTTCTCGACTACGTCCGGCGGGAACTGGGCCACTTCCTCACGCACCTCGTCCATGGCATAGACGCGCTGGTCGATGTACTCCCGATCCTCCCAGCCGTTCTCGAAGATGTGCCACAGCAGGCCCCAGATGAAGGCCACGTCGGACCCGGGGCGAATGCGCACGAAGCTGTCGGCCTTGGCCGCGGTGCGGGTGAAGCGCGGGTCGACGACGATGATCTGCGCCTGGCTGCGCTCCTTGGCCAGCAGGATGTGCTGCATGGCCACCGGATGTGCCTCGGTCGGATTGGAGCCGATGAACATGATCGACTTGCTGTTCTGGATGTCGTTGAGCGAGTTGGTCATCGCCCCGTAGCCCCAGGTGTTGGCCACCCCGGCGACCGTGGTGGAGTGGCAGATACGCGCCTGGTGGTCGGTGTTGTTGGTCCCCGCCAGGGCCGCGAACTTGCGCATCAGATAGGCCTGTTCATTGTTGAACTTGGCCGAGCCCAGCCAGTAGATGCTGTCCGGGCCGTGTACCTCGGTGAGTTCCAGCACCTTGTTGCCGATCTCCTCGATGGCCTCGTCCCAGCTCAGCCGCTGCCATTCGCCGCCCACCAGCTTCATGGGGTACTTGAGGCGGCGGCTCGAGTGGCCGTGCTGGCGCAGCGAGGCGCCCTTGGCGCAGTGGGCGCCGCGGTTGATAGGGTGGTCGAAGGCGGGTTCCTGCCTGGTCCAGACGCCTTCCTGGACCTCGGCGTAGACGCCGCAGCCCACCGAGCAGTGTGAGCAGACGGTCCGCTTGGTCTCCACCGGGGCATCGGACCAGGCGGTCTTCTCGGCGGCTTCGGTGCGCTGCATCATGGGAGCGCCCATGAAGCCGGCAGCGGCGAGCCCGCCGGTGGTGGCCCCACTGCGCTTGAGGAACTGACGGCGGGAAATCCCCAGTCCGCCGGCCCTCGGAGTATCGGATCTAGGTGTCAGACGCATAGCATCGCTCTCCTGGCTCGGGGCCGTCAGTCACGCAGGGTGGCGTAGAAGGCACGGATGTGAGGGGTTTCCCGGTACTCACCGGAGGGTTTGGCCTCCTTCTTGGTCGGCTTGGCGTCGGCCTGGGCCAGGGTCACATGACCGACGGCCGCCGCCGCACCGGCGGCGGCAGTACCGATACCGAGCGTCTTGAGGAAGCGCCGGCGCTGCGGATTGCGTGTGTTGGGCATGGGGATGTCTCCTCTACTCATGCTGTCTGCGGCCCTTGCGGGCCTTGTTGTGATTGTCTTTGTGTTTGTGGCCTCACGGTCCGCCGTGAGGCGTCAGGGTTCGACGATCCGGACGGGATCCTCGCGCGACTCGGCCTCGAGTCGCCGGGACTCCTCTTCGATAAAGGCCTCTCCAAGACGACCGAGGTGGGCATAGAAGGCGGTTTCCACGGCTCCCAGGTCGGCCAGGCAAATCGACGCCCAGGGCGCAAGGTGCGCCATGAAGAAGCGCGCCTCGTCCGCGGAGCGCGCCTCGATCAGCATGGCCATCACCTCACACAGGGCGGCCAGGTGGTCCTCCGGGTCCCGACTGTGTTCGGCGCGCTGGAAGCCCAGCGCCTTGAGGTCGCGGCGCAGGGCGACCAGCGCCGCATCCATCAGCTCGCCGTTGCGATACCAGGAGGCATAGGGTGTGATGTCGCCCTGCACCACCCCGACCAGGTGGCGGAAGTGGGCCCGCTCGAGGGCAGCGGCCGTGGTCGCGCCCGCGGCGGCGACCAGCGATGCCCAGCGCTCGGCGAGCAGGGTGCCGTCCTGGTCGACCTCCAGTCCGGCCAGCCAGTCGAGCAGTGAGGCATCGGGCGCCTCGCGCAGCAGCCGTGCCAGCAGCCGGTAGACATCGGCTCGCAGGGCGTCGCGCTCGTTCAATTCGTTCATGGCGTCATACCTTCAGCTGCGATTCGGGGTCGCGGGCCATGGCCTGCCAGACATCCTTGACCCGGCAGTCCTCGCACATCTCCAGGCGTGCCAGGGCATCACCGGCAAAGTAGGGATGGTCGGCAAGCTTGGCCTTGAGGGTCGCGACGGTACTCGCGGCGGCGAAGGGCTTGCCGCAGCGAATGCAGGGAAAAGCCGCCTCCTCGTGCTGGACCCGACGTTCGCCGCGCCTGGCGTCGGCAAGGAAGCCGGGCACCAGGGTGATGGCATCCTCGGGACAGGCCTCGGCGCAGAGCCCGCACTGCACGCAGTCCGCCTCGCGAAAGCTCAGCAGCGGGCGGTCGTCACCGGCGGCCAGTGCCGGGGTCGGGCAGTTGGAGACGCAGGAGAGGCACAGGGTGCAGGCCTCGCCGTCCACCGCCAGGCCGCCATAGGCGGCGCCGGCCGGCATCGCGTGGCGCTGGCCATCGGGCGCGCCGCAACGCGCCAGGTGGTCGAGCACGCTATCGAGGCGGTCGCGCTTGTCGCTGCCGGTAAGCGTCAGGGGAGCGTGCTCCAGCGGCGCCTCGCCCGGCAGGGCGTCACGGGCGGCCTGGTCACCGGCCGTCAGGCGGCTCACCCGTGTCGGCGAGTGGCCAAGGGCGTTCAGCAGGGCATGTGCCTGGGCCAGCTGGTCGTCGATGAAGGCCGTGAGGCGGTCGGGCATGCCGGGGCGGCACTGGATGCGCACCTCGGCGGCCCCGCCGGCCAGGGCGGTCAGCCACTGGTCGTGACCGGCGGCCCCGAGTTCCTCGAGGGGGATGTCGAGAACATGGCCGGCGGCCTCGCCCTCCGTGGCCAGGTCGCCGGCCTCGGCGAAGCGCACCACCGGTGCCGTGCCCCCGGCGTCCCGGTAGGCGGCGAGCCAGGCCAGCAGGGTCTCCTGCTGGCGGGCCGTCTCGGGAAGGCGGAACTCGATCGCCCCGGTCGGGCAGGCGCTGCTGCAGCTGCCGACGCCGTGACAGCGGAAGGGGTCGATCTCGATCCATGCCTCGATGCGGCCCTGGTGGCTCTTGACGGCATCGGCGGGGCAGACCTCCAGGCAGCGGGTGCAGCCCGTATAGCCGCTGGCGGAGTGGGCGCAGAGGGCGTTGTCGATCTGGAAGTAGCGCGGCTTGTCGAACTCGCCGACCAGGCCGGCGAGCGCCTCCAGCTGCTCGTCGCGCTGGGGGTCAGGCCAGGCGAGGGCGGCATAGCCGGGTGGGGGCAGCTCGAGGGCGAGCACCGGGGTCTCGCCCAGGTCGAGCACCAGGTCGAAATGCCCGCGCCCGGCCAGTGCCCGTGCCAGGTCGAGCGTGTCCTCCTGGCCGGCCAGGCGAACCGAGAAGTGCCCCAGATAACCCTCGACCTCGAGCGTACGGGACTGGGCCAGGGTGAGCCGCTGGTGGGTCATGGCGGCGGTGTCGGCGAGCAGCGCCTCGTCCTCGTCGTGCGGCTCGCCATCGGCCATGGGCTCGGTGAAGAGCAGGGTCGGGGAAGGCAGGCCCCGTTTGTGCAGCGCAAGGGCGGCACGCCGGACGTCGCGCTCGTTGCCGAGCACCAGGGCATGTCCCTCGCTGCGGTAGCCGACGCTGGCCGGGGTGAGGTTGACCGGCCAGGAGACACGCTGGCGTGCTGCCTCCCGCGCCTGCCGGTTGCGGTCATCATCCACCGGCATGATATCGATTCGCTGGTTCATGCAGTCTCACGGTCGGTTACGTAGAGTTAACTTGTTCTTGTTGTGAAGTGCTAATCTATCAGTCTTGGTCGAATCGGCGCCGTGCGCAAACGCTCCCTTGGTCTAATGCACAGAACTGCTTCATGGACCCGATAGGCCGGCTCAATGGGCTGACCCTTGACGTCGGACGACTGCCCCGCCTCGGATTCATCCCTTGCGCTCATGAGATCGTGGCGTCTCGGGCGACAGCGCCTCGGATGCGCCGGTGGTTTCGGTGTCCGACGTCCGTTGGGGGGCGTCCGAGGTAAGTTCGGGGGAGCCCTCCTCGCTGGCGGCCGTGTCCTCTGACGGAACCTCTTCCGGGACATCTTCCGGGGGCTCGTCATCGTCGAGCCGCTGTCGGGTCCAGTTGCGCAGCCGCTCCGCCACCTCACCGGCCAGGGGCTGGAGCTTCTCGCGGTAGTCATGGTCGTAGTCGTCCAGGCCATCACGGATGCCGTAATGGTCCGCGGCGAAGAGGCGACGCAGGGCGCGCTTGCGCAGGCCGCTACTGACCCCGGAGGCCAGATAGGCCTTGATGTCGCTGCCGGCGGGCAGGGTGTCCGGGTCGGGCAGGGTGTGGTCGAGGCTGCCGGGCGCCGGCGACGCGCTCGCCCTATCGGGATGATCGGGTTCCAGCGGCTCCCGGCCAGGCGCCTCGCTCTCCTTCGTCTCGCTCCCCTGCGGCGACAACGGCGTCTCCGGGGACGCCGGGAGTTCGCCGCGCTTGAGCCGGGACCATCTCTCGAACCGGCTCACGCCTGAATCTCCCGGGCGCGCCCGGCACCCTTGCGCTTCTTCTTGCGGCCCTCCGCCGGGGCCTCGCCATGATGGGCGAGGTAGGCCTCGATCCAGGCCTGTATCGCCAGCGGCATGTTGACCTCAAGGACCCGATGCTCGCCATCGAGCCAGCCCGCGGCCACGTCCTGGCTGGCAGTGATGGCAGTGGGGGTTGGCCTGGCGCCGGCCTCACCGGCCTGCACGAACAAGCGGGGGGTGGCACTCGTCAGGTTGAAGCGGTAGGCGGCCCGCTCGGTCATGTAGAGCTGCAGGTCCAGGGTCCAGGGCCCGGCGTGTCCGGGCGCCAGGTCGATGATTTCCCAGCGGGTCGTGGTGAAGCCCTTGATGGCGAGCGGTTCGCCGACGACATCGAAGCTGAGGGAGCGAGAACTACTGATTGGCGACATGTGACGACTTGCTCCAGCCTTGTGTCTATGCAGTAAAGACAGTAGGCAGAGACAATGCCATCATCGACAATCAACGTTCTGCCGAGGAGCCGTGGATGCACGACATCAGCCTGAGCCGGGCACGCCTACCTGCCACCCTGGAGATCGAGGTGCTCGACGAGTTCGGCGAGGCGAAGCGGCAGGCCATCGCCGCGGAGCGGGCCCTGACCGTCTACCTCAACAAGCGGGAAATCGTCACCCTGATGACCCTGGGCGCCGACCCCGAGGCCCTGGTGGTCGGTTACCTGCGCAATCAGGGGCTGCTGGCTGACCAGCACGATCTCCAGGCGGTGCACGTGGACTGGGAGGTGGAAGCGGCCGCGGTGGTTACTCGCCACCTGCCGGAGGACCTGGAAGAGCGCCTGGGGCAGCGGACGGTGACCACCGGCTGCGGCCAGGGGACGGTTTTCGGCCGACTGCTCGAGGCGACCTCGCTGCGCCCCTTGCCGGCCACCGTGATGCGCCAGTCGGTGCTTTACCAGCTGCTCGACAACCTCGGCGCCTACAACGAGACCTACCGCAGTGCCGGGGCCGTGCATGGGTGCGCGCTGTGTCGCCAGGAGGCAGTGCTGGACTTCGTCGAGGACGTCGGGCGTCACAATGCCGTGGACACCCTGGCGGGCCGCCAGTGGCTGCTGGCGGCGGAGAGTGCCGACGCCGACGTCTTCTACACTACCGGGCGGCTGACCTCGGAGATGGTCCTCAAGGTGGCACAGATGGGCATCGGGGTGCTGGTGTCGCGGTCTGGCGTGACCCAGAAGGGGGTGGAGCTGGCCGAGCGCTTCGGCGTGCTGCTGATCGCCCGGGCCAAGGGGCGCCACTTCCAGGCGATCCATGGCGCGGGACGGCTCGAGCTCGATGCCGTACCCGCCCGGCGTCCCGGGGACCGGGTGCGGGCGTGAGTCTCAGGTGCTGCTCTCGCCCCGGGTGCAGACCGACAGCACCACGGCATCGGCGTCGCTGACCGAGACCAGAGCATGGCCCATGGCGCTGTCGAAGTAGATGCTGTCGCCGCTGGCCAGGGCCAGCGGCTCGTAGTATTCGGTATAGAGCAGGATCTCACCGTCGAGCACCATCAGGAACTCCTCGCCGTCGTGACGCACCCATTCGCTGAACTCGTCGAAGGCGCGCGCCCGCACGATGGTCTTGAAGGGGATCATGCGCTTCTGGGCGAGCTCGCAGCTGAGCAGCTCGTGCTCGTAGGTCGGGGTAGGGTGGCGCTGGCCCTCGCCACGGCGAGTGAGGTCGCGCCGCCCCATGCTGCGGGGCTGGACCCGGGGGGGCGAGAGTAGCTGGGGCAGGTCGATACCCAGGCCATTGATCAGCTTCTGCACCGCGGTGAAGGTGGGGGAGATCTGGTCGTTCTCGATCTTGGAGAGGGTGGAGCGCGCCAGGCCGGTACGCTGGCTGACGTCCTCCAGGGTCCACTGGTGCGCCAGGCGAATCTCCTTGAGGCGCTCACCGAGGCGCAGCGGTTCGACGAAGGGCTTGCGGCCGGCGGCGATGCGCAGGGCGGCGTCCTGATCGGTGGTGGCGGTCATGCGCTGTTCACTATAGGAAACGAGGTTTCCCCAAGCCTACCACAGCCATGGCTCGCGGCCCCACGCCCGCGACCCCGTCATGCCAAGCCGCGACGGGGAGGCGGGGAAACCGATGGGAGGCCGGCTGTTTCCCTGTACCGGGAAACAGCCGGCTCAATCGCCGAAGGGCAACCCGAGCAGGGCCTTGAGGTGCGCCTCGGCACATCGGCCCAGGGAGTCCAGGTCATAGCCGCCTTCCAGCACCGACACCAGGCGCCCATCGGCATAGAGAGCGGCGATCTCCAGTGCCATGAGGGTGACCCAGTGGAAGTCCTCGTCCTCCAGGCAGAGCTCCGCCATGGGGTCGTCGCGGTGGGCGTCGAAGCCCGCCGAGACCAACACGATCTCCGGCTTGAAGGCATGCAGGGCAGGGAGCCAGTCGTCCTCGATCGCCTGGCGGAAGGCGGCACTGTCGGTGCCGGCGGGCAGGGGCGTGTTGACCACGTTCTGCCATTCGCTGCGCAGGTAGCGCCAGGGGTAGAACGGGAACTGGAAGCTGGTGCAGACCAGCACCTCGGGGTCATCCTTGAAGATGTCGATGGTGCCGTTGCACTGGTGCACGTCGAAGTCGAGGATGGCGATCCGGCGGGCCCCGTACTTGGCCCTGGCATGGGCCGCGCCCACCGCCACGTTGTTGTAGAAGCAGAAGCCCATGGCGTCGGTGGCCTCGGCATGGTGCCCCGGGGGGCGCACCGCGCAGAAGACGTTGTCGGCCTGGTGGCGGAACACCTGGTCGACGCCACGCACCACCGCCCCCGCGGCCACCCGTGCCGCCTTGAGGCTGTCAGGATTCATCATGGTGTCACTATCGAGCGTGACGATGCCATGCTCCGGCACGCACTTGTCCAGGGCCCGCAGGTGGCGAAGGGGGTGGACCCGCGCGAGCTGCTCCTCGGTCGCCTCCCGTGCGTCGGACTGCATGGTCTGCTGCAGCACGCCGGAGAGCATCAGCCTCGCCCGGATGGCATCCAGCCGCAGCGGACTCTCGGGGTGTTCGGGGCCCATGTGGTGCAAGTAGCAGTCGGGGTGAGTAATGTATGCGGTGATCATGCACTGGCTCCGAAGTGATTGAGGTCACCTTAATCGTGACGCCCGCTTGCAGAACAGTGTCAATAAGTCTTACACAATGAAGGGCGACGAGCCCTTCAGGGAGGATCCTGCTTGAGCACCCGCTTCCTGCGCCATTTCTTCGAGCCCGCTACCATCGCGGTGATCGGGGCCTCCGAAAAGCCACACTCCATGGGCGGCCTGGTGATCCGCAATCTCCGGGAAGGCGGCTTTGCCGGCAGCGTGTGGGCGGTCAACCCCAAGGGCTATGAGTCGGTCTTCTCGATGCCCTGCGTCAGCCGGGTCTCGCAGCTCCCCGAGGTACCCGACCTGGCGGTGATCTGCTCGCCGGTGGAGACGGTGCCGGGCCTGATCGAGAGGCTCGGGCGCTTCGGCGTCAAGGCCGCGCTGGTGCTGTCCGGCGGTGCCCACCTCGACGATGAGCGTGGCGACAAGGGCTCGATCCGCAGCCGCATGCTCGGTGCCGCCAGGGTCTCGGGCATCCGCGTTCTCGGGCCCGAGTGCATGGGGCTGATCGTGCCGGGGCGCAAGCTCAACGCCTCCTATGCCAGCCAGCCGGTGAAGGCCGGGCGAGTGGCCTATCTCGGCCAGTCGGGAATGCTCGGCAATGCCATGATCGACTGGGCCGCCGGCCGCGGCATCGGCTTCTCCCACCTGCTCACGGTGGGGGACAGCGTCGACGTCCTGTTGCCCGACCTGATGGACTACATCAACCAGTTTTCCCCCGCCCAGGCGATCCTGCTTCACCTCGAGCGCATCATGGATGCCCAGCACTTCATGACCGCGCTGCGCGATGCCTCCCGCAATCGCCTGGTACTGGCCATCAAGAGCGGCCGTACGGCGGAGTCCGACATTTCCGGCCTGCCGCCGACGCCCGGTGTCGCCAATCGCGACCAGATCTTCGATGCGGCCTTCGCCCGGGCAGGGGTCGTCAGGGTCGACGACTCCGACGAGCTGTTCGATGCCCTGGAGACGCTGTCACGCGTGAAGCCGCTGAAGGGGGATCGCCTGGCCATCGTCTCCAATGGCCTGGGGCCGGCGATGCTGGCCATCGACAAGCTGATCAACGCCGGGGGCAAGCTGGCCCAATTCAGCGAGGCGACCCGTGACGCCCTGCGCCGCGACGACTTCGACATGAGCAAGCCCGGCGAGAACCCGGTGGACCTGGGCGGCAATGCCACCCCGGAGCGACTCGTCGAGGCCCTGGAGATCGTGGCGGCCGACCCGGGCGTGGATGCCGTGCTGGTCGTCCATGCCCCGACCCGCCTGGCCCCGTCGAAGACCACCGCCCAGGCGATCATCGCCGCGCGCAAGCGCTTCCGGCGCAACCTGCTGACCAGCTGGATGGGCCTCGAGGAGGCCCTCTCGGCGCGCCACGAGTGCAATCTGGCCGGCATTCCCACCTACATCTCCCCGGAGAAGGCGGTGAAGGCCTTCATGCACATGGTCGACTACCAGCGGGTGCAGGCACTGCTCCAGGAAATCCCGCCGAGCCTGCCCTTTGCCACTACCCCGGAGATCCGTCGGCGCTGCCGGTCGCTGATCGAGGAGGCCCGCGAGGCGGGACGCGAATGCCTGTCGCATTCCGAGACGTCCCGGGTGCTGGAGGCCTACGGCCTCCCGGTGGCAGCGAGCCGCTACCCGCAGACTGCCGAGGAGGCCGCCGAGGCGGCAGCCGCCTTCGAGGGGCCCATGGCCCTCAAGGTGGTTCACGAGGGCAACTGCCGCCCCTTCCGCTACCGCCAGCACCCGCACAAGATCTCCGCCGGCCTGATCCAGGACCTGGCGAGCCCGGAACAGGTCGCCGAGGCCGTGGGACGCCTGCGCGACAAGGTAACGGAGAAGTTTCCGGACTTCGCGGTCCGCGAGTACTGCCTGCAGGCCATGCAGCGTGGCAAGCACTCCATGCAGCTGTGTGCCGGTATCACCCGGGACCCGGTCTTCGGCCCGGTGATCGTCTTCGGCATCGGTGGCTACAAGGTCAATATCCTGGCCGACCGCCAGGTGGCCCTGCCGCCGCTCAACATGAGCCTAGCCGCGGACGTGGTGGGGCGCACCCATGCCGCCCGCCTGATCCGCGAACACTCCAGCCATCCCGAGCGCGACCTGGAGCGGCTCTGCGAGCTGCTGGTGAAACTGTCACAGATGGCCAGTGACCTGCCCCAGCTGCGTGGCCTGGAGCTCAACCCGCTGCTGCTCAACCGCGATGGCGTGTTGGCGGTGGACTTCGCCATGGACCTCGGCACTCCCGCGCGCTTCGCGATCATGCCCTATCCCGAGGAGCTGCGGGAGTGGGTGACGCTCAAGAACGGCTGGCAGGTCGAGGTTCGCCCGATCCGCGCTGAGGATGCGCCACTAATCACCCGGTTCCATGAGCAGCTCTCCGAGGAGAGCATCCGCTTCCGTTACTTCCACAACAAGGCCGACCTGACCCAGCGCGACCTGTCGAACCTCTCGCACATCAACTATGACCGGCAGATGGCCTTCATCGCCGAGCACCTGCAAGACGACGGCAGCAAGGAGATGCTCGGGGTGGTCCGCGTATGGAACGACCCGGACAACATCCGTACCGAGTTCTCGGTCATCATCCGCGACGACCTCCAGGGGCTCGGCATCGGCAGCCTGCTGATGAAGAAGATGATCAGCTACTGCAAGAGCGTGGGCACCCTGGAGATGATCGGCAAGATCATGGTCGACAACCATCCAATGCGAGCGCTGATGAAGCACCTGGGCTTCAAGCAGCGCTACAACATGGAGGAGCAGGTGGTGGATGCGGTGCTGCGGCTCAACGAGCCGGAAAGCGACTGGCAGAAGCATCGCCTGGAGAGCCTGCCGGACTGAGCCGGTCGCTGGACGACAACGGCCCCCGCCACAGTAGCGGGAGCCGTGGGGCGGGAGGCGCGCTCAGGGCGCCAGGCGGAAGCGGTGCCAGCTGCCGTCGCGGCGCTCGTAGCGGATGCGGTCGTGGAGCCGGCTCGGCTGCCCCTGCCAGAATTCGATCATGTCGGGCACTACCCGGTAGCCGCCCCAATGGATGGGGCGGGAAATCTCCTGACCCTCGTAGGCGTGCTCGAAGCGCTGCTCGCGCTCCTCGAGCCAGGTGCGATCCGGGATCACCACGCTCTGGGTGGCCACCCAGGCGCCCAGCTGGCTGCCGCGCGGGCGGGTGGCAAAGTAGGCATCCGACTCCTCGGGGGCGACCTGCTCCACACGCCCCTCGACCCGCACCTGGCGGGAGAGCGAGGGCCACCAGAAGACCAGGGCCGCATGGGGCACGTTGGCCAGCTCGCTGCCCTTGTGGCTGTGGTAGTTGGTGTAGAAGACCAGGCCCTGGTCGTCGATGCCCTTGAGCAGCACGATGCGGGCATGGGGACGCCCCTGACTGTCGGCGGTGGCCAGGGTCATGGCATTGCCGTCGTCCCCCTCGGCCTCCAGCGCCAGGGTCAGCCACTCGTCGAACAGCGCCATCGGCTCGTCGGGGGTGGCGGACTCGTCGAGTTGGCCGCCTTCATAGTCGCGCCGGATATCGGCAATCTTGCGTGTCATGACCTTCTCCTCGGATTTTGTGCCATGGTCGCCGCTCGCCGGTTCGAGCTCAATACCCCGGGCGGGGCGGGCGGTAGATATTTCCCGATAAGCTTATGGTGCCCAGCCCAGCTGCACCATCGCCATGTAGGCGCCGGTGCCGCCGATGATCGAGAGCAGGGCATTGCGCTGCCACAGGTGCAGGCCCACCACCGCCAGCGAGGCGAGGATCATCGGCCAGCCATCGGCCGCCGCATTGAGCTGGCCGTCGGCCAGCGGGCGGAAGTCGCGCAGGGCGTAGAGCACCAGGATCATCATCACCGCCGGCGGCAGGTAGCGGCCCAGGTGCAGGATCAGCGGGTGCTCCGCCTGGCGCGCCAGGGCCACGAAGGGCAGTACCCGGGTGGCGAGCGTTGCCGCGGCGCAGACCATGATGAACCCCAGCAGATCGAGGCCGTTCATGATGCACCTCCTGCCAGCCGGCCCTGCCGGCGGCGGTAGTCGGCCAGCAGCACCAGGCTGGCCGCCCCGATGGCGCCCAGCAGCAGGTGGCGATCCGGCAGCAGCAGCATGGCCGCGAGGCCGGTGACCAGGGCGATGGCGAAGGGCAGCCACTGGCGCAGCCGGCGTGCCTGTTCCAGGGTGAGGACGATGAACAGCGCCGTCAGGGCGAACTCGATGCCGCGACTATCGAAGGCCAGGGTCGTGCCGACCAGCACCCCCGCCAACGAGCCCAGCACCCACCAGAGCTGGTTGAGCAGGCTGACGCGAAAGGCCTGGGCATGGTCCAGGCCGGCATCACCGCCGTGGGTGGTGAGCAGCGAGTAGGTCTCGTCGGTGAGGGCGAAGACCAGGTAGGGCTTGCGCCAGCCCGCACCCTGGAAGCGGCGCAACAGGGAGAGGCCATAGAAGAGATGGCGGGAGTTCAACATCAGGGTGGCCACGGCCACCTCCACCAGCCCGGCCCCGGCGGCGAGCAGGGTGACGGCCAGGAACTGCCCAGCCCCGGCATAGATGAGCAGTGACATCAGCAGCGCCCCCCAGGCCGGGACGCCCACCTCTATGGCGAGGATGCCGAAGGCGGCCCCCAGCGGCAGGTAGCCGAACATCACCGGCAGGGTGGTGACACCCGCCTCCCGCCAGGCGTGACGCTTGAGCAACGCGGACCTCCTTGTCGTCGTGTGGTGTAGCGCCGACACTTGCATGAGCGGAACATTATACGCTGCACGGCGCCATGTCTCACCCGGCGGCAAGGATGTTATTCCGGAAACGCGAGGAGCCAGCAAGATGCACCAAGTGAGAGTCTGGGATCTGCCGATACGCCTGTTTCACTGGGCCCTGGTGAGCACCGTGGCACTCTCCTTCTACACCATGAAGACCGGCGGGGCGCCCTTCGTGTTTCCCGTGGAGATCCACGGTCGGGCCGGGCTGGTGGTGCTGGGCCTGCTGCTCTTTCGCTGGGGCTGGGCCCTGGCGGGCAGCCACCACGCGCGGCTGTGGCATTTCCTGCATGGGCCACGCGCCATGCTGGACTACCTGCGCGCCCTGCGCCGCGGGCCGCTGCCGCCCTATGCCGGCCACAATCCCCTCGGCGGACTGTCGGTGCTCGCCATGCTGGTGTCACTGAGTGTCCAGGCGACCAGCGGGCTCTTCCTCAGTGACGACATCTTCTTCCAGGCGCCGCTGCATGAGCGGGTCTCGAGCGAGGTCAGCGACAGCCTGCACACCCTGCACCACTGGAATGCGCAGTTGCTGATCGCATTGATCGTGCTTCACCTGGTGGCCCTGGTGGTGCATCGGCTGAAGGGGGAGCGTCTGGTGGGCGCCATGGTTACGGGGCGCAAGCGGCTGCCGGGAGGTCCCGAAAAAGTGGCCGACGAAAGCGCCGTCCCGGCGCGTGGCAGTCCCTGGCTGGCGGCCGCCCTGCTGGTGGTCGCAATCGGGGTGGTGGGCTGGCTATGGCAGCTGTGATGCGCGGCGAGATGGGGGCGAGGCCGAGGCGGTTCGAGGCGCCGCCTCGGCGTGACGGCGTCGCGCCGGATCACTCGGCACGATAGTTGTCGTGGCAGCCCTTGCAGGTATCGGCGACCGTCGCTACCTGACGGCGCATGGCCGTGAAGTCATCGCCCCGGGCGAGCTCGGCCAGGGTGGCGGTCTCCTCGATCAGGGTCTGCTGACGGGACTCGAAGTCCGCCCGGTCGTCGGCGATATCGGCCAGGGCATCGGTATCGACGCCATGGTCGTCCCCCCGCAGGGAGCCCTCGACGAACCCTTCCCAGGGGAGGTGGGCCACGCCGGCGAGATTCTCGGCACGGCGGGCGAACTCCTCGGCGTCGTAGTCGACCTTGCCCTGGGCCATGTCGCCCAGCGGGCCGATCTGCCAGGCCATGACGCCCAGGGCATCCTGGCGGTACTCGATGGCCTTGTCGACATCGGCCTGGCTACTGGTCGAGGCGAGAAGGGCGGTGGAGAGGGTGGCGGCAGCGATGAGAGGCAGGCGGGAGAGTGGCATCACGATCTCCATTTCGTGTCCAGTGAGGGGATGACCGGTCGTCGCTTGACGCCGGTCAAGCTCAGCCTAGCAGCTCTCGCGCCATCCGCTAGTCGGCCCGCTGCTGCCGGCTGCGGAAGCGGGCGTAGGCCGTGCAGCCGACGAACAGGGCAAGGGCGACCAAGGCCTCGGCACTGCCGCGCAGCCCCTGGCCGGGAAGAGTGGCCACCATCACCCCCTGGCTGAAGTAGAGCAGGCTGACGAAGGCCAGCCAGGCATGGCCGCGGGGGCGGCGCGTGAGGATCGAGGGCAGGAACAGCACCAGCGGCAGCACGAAGGCCAGCAGGGGCACCAGGGGATTGCCGTCGGTGGTGACGATCACACCACGATAGACCATCAATGCCAGCAGCAGACCGTAGCTGCCCAGCACCAGCCGGCGTGAACCCTCGGTCAGCCGATCGAGCCCCTTGCGGGCTTCCAGTCCTTCCAGCCACTGTCTCATGAGGCCTCCCGGCGCGCGGCATCGAGGGCCAGGGCCAGGCGGGCCAGCCGCTTGCCCTGGGCGAAGGCCAGGTGGCGCTCATGCTCGTCCAGCGGCCGGTCGCTGCGCTTGCCAGCGACATGGCTCGCCCCATAGGGGGTCCCGCCGGCGGCGGTCTCCATCAGCTCGATCTCGCTGTAGGGCAGGCCGGCATAGACCATGCCATGGTGCAGCAGCGGCAGCAGCATCGAGACCAGCGTGGTCTCCTGGCCACCATGCAGGCTGGAGGTCGAGGTGAAGGCGGTGGCCGGCTTGTCGATCAGGGCACCACCGAGCCAGAGCTCGCTGGTACCGTCGATGAAGTACTTGAGGGGGGCGGCCATGTTGCCGAAGCGGGTCGGGCTGCCGATGGCCAGGCCCGCGCAGTGGCGCAGATCATCGAGGCTGGCATAGACGGCGCCCGCGTCGGGAATCTCGGGATCGACGGCCTCGCAGGTGGCCGAGACCGGCGGCACGGTGCGCAGGCGGGCCTCGATGCCCGGGCAGGACTCGACGCCGGCAGCGAGGCGCTCGGCCATGGCGCGGGTGGCGCCGTGGCGCGAGTAGAAGAGGACCAGCACATAGGGGAGATTTGCGGTCATGGGGGTTCCTGATGGACTGAAGCATGGACCTGAAGACGGCGCGACGCGCGACGGGGATCAGTCGAGGAGGGAGCAAACCGCCTCGGGCGGCCGGCCAATGGCGGCCCGTTGCCCATCGTCGGCGATCGGCCGCTGCAGGAGCCGCGGGTGGGTGACGATGGCATCGATCACCTGGCGGGGATCCTCGGCATCGGCCCCGAGCTGCTTCCACTCGGTCTCATTGTGCCGCACCAGCGCCGAGACACTCCCCTCCAGGCGCTGGATCAGGGAGCGCAGCTCATCGGCATCCAGCGGCGCGTCCAGGTAGCGGCGGACTGTCACCTCGGCACCGCCCTCCTCGAGCAGGGCCAGGGCCTGGCGTGACTTGGAGCAGCGCGGGTTGTGGTAGAGGGTGATGCCGGCCATGGAGGCTCCTTGGACCCGGGATAGGTGGCGCCATTGTATCAGCGGGTGCAGGCAGGGCCAGCATGACGTCACTCCGCCGATGCCTCGTCCGTGGCCGGCAGGCGACGGTAGACCCAGGCCGCCCGGCCATCGGCGAGCACCTGGCGGACCCGCTCGTAGCGGATGCCGAGGCGTTCGTAGCGGTCGAGGCGTTCGAGCTCCTGGGCCTCGACACGCAGCAGCAGCCCTTCGACCCGGGCCCCGGGCGCCGGCGACAGGTCCAGACCCGTGCGCTCGAAGCCTTCCAGCACGGCAGGCTCGGGGTCGCCGACGCGGCCGTAGACCAGCCAGCGGACCGGCGCATGGGTGAGAGTGCCATAGACGAAGACCCGGTGGGGGCCCTCCCGGACGGGATCCAGGTGGTCGGGTCGGTCATAGGTCCAGGGGCTGAGCAGCGAGAGCCACAGCCAGCCGGCCAGGGCCAGCGGTGTGCCGAGGGCCAGGGCCCCCAGCCACTTGAGGGGTCGCATGGGGCATCCTTGTCGTGGGGGAGGTGGCCATCCTGCCACGATCGGGCCGGCGACTTAAGCCGCCGGGGCGGCTCTGCTAGGATGGGATTTCCCCATGACGTCCAGGAGGTGCCCCATGAGCCAGGCGAATCGCGACGACGTGGATTTCCGGGCACTGATGGAGGATGTGCGTCCCCTGCGCAGCGCCACCAACCGGGCCGACCCCGGGCGAACCCGCGGCGCGCCCAGCGAGGCGCAGCTGGCCCGGCGCGAGAGTGCCGCGGCCGAGGCCTCGGGCCGCGACTTCCTCTCCGACGACTTCGTCGACCTGGTGCCCCCCTTCGATCCGCTGGCCTTCCACCGCGACGGCATCCAGCAGGCGGTGGTCGACCGTCTGCGTCACGGCGGCTACCCGGTGCAGGCCAGCCTCCACCTGCTGCGTCGGCCGCTGGAGGAGTGCCGGAGACTGCTGCCGCCCTTCATTCGCGAGGCCTACGCCCACGACCTGCGCTCGGTGCTGATCGTCCATGGCCGGGGACGCGAGATCGACAGCCCGCCCAACGTGCTGCGCTCCTACCTGGCGAAGTGGCTCGGCGCCTTCGACGAGGTCCAGGCCTACGTCTCGGCGGGTCAGGCAGACGGCGGCCTGGGCGCGACCTGGGTGATGCTGCGCAAGAGCGAGCGAGCGAGGTCGGCGAACCGCGAACGCCAGCAGAAGCGGCGCGGCTGAGGCCCGCGCGCAAACAGTGCTGCCGGCCCGAGGGCCGGCAGCGTGCTCTGCACGGGGAGGGAGCGTCAGGCCAGGGCGGGTTGCGCGTGCCGCTGTCCGAGCTCGCGCAGGCGACGACGGAACAGCGGTTCGGGGTCGTCGGTGCCCGGCTGGTAGCCGCGACTGAAGGTGTCCAGGGCGCGCAGGGCATCCTCGACGACCTGGTCCTCGCGCAGCGAGAAGGCATCGAAGCCGCAGCGCGACATGTAGAACAGCTGGTCGATCAGCACATCGCCCAGGGCGCGGATTTGGCCCCGATAGCCGTGCCGCTCGCGCAGCAGTCGGGCGATGCTGTAGCCCCGGCCATCGGTGAACTTCGGGAAGTCGATGCCGACCAGCGGGGCCGTCTTGAGCTCGTCGGCCAGCGCCGGCGTGAGCTCGGTGTCGCTGGGCAGCCAGGGGGCCAGGTCGTCGCGCCGGCCGGCAGCCTGCCAGACCGCCAGGGGGACCAGGGAGGGCCCCTGCGCCGGGACGGTCTCCTCGTCGTGGCGGACCCACTGGTCCTCGACCAGGCGGCGCTTGACGATCAGCGGGCGGGTGACGGTCTGCTCAGGCATAGACACGCTCCTTGAAGGGTTTGAGGCCGATGCGGCGATAGGTGTCGAGGAAGGTCTCGTCGGGCTGGCGGCTGCCGACATAGACCTGCAGCAGCTTGTCGATCACCTCCGGCACGTCCTCGCGGAAGAACGAGGGGCCCAGGATCTTGCCCAGGGAGGTGCCATTGCCCTGGCTGCCGCCCAGCGAGATCTGGTAGTACTCCTCGCCCTTCTTGTCGACGCCAAGGATGCCGATGTGGCCGACATGGTGGTGGCCGCAGGCATTCATGCAGCCGGAGATATTGAGCTCCAGCGGCCCCAGGTCGTAGAGGAAGTCGAGGTCCTCGAAGCGCTCCTGGATAGCGTGGGCGACCGGGATCGACTTGGCATTGGCCAGGCCGCAATAGTCGCCGCCGGGGCAGCAGATCAGGTCGGCCAGGGTCCCCACCGTGGGGTTGGCCATGCCCAGGGCCTCCAGCCGCTGCCAGAGTTCCTCCAGGCGGTCCACCGGCACGTCGGTGAGCACCAGGTTCTGCTCGTGGGTGACCCTCAGCTCGCCGTGGCCGAACTCGTCGGCGAGGTCGGCGATGGCCGCCATCTGCTCCGAAGTGACATCCCCGGGCGAATGCTCGCGACGCTTGAGCGACAGGGTCACGGCCTTGTAGCCGGCCACCTTGTGGTCGGCGACATTGTTGGTGACGAAGCGCGCGAAGGCACGGTTCTCGCCGCGCAGCCGCTCGAAGGCGTCGATGGCCTCGGCCGTCACCTCGCGCCGTGGCGGCTCGACGAAGTGCGCCGCCACGGCCTCGACGGCGCCGGCGGTCAGGGTCTGGGGACCATCCTTGAGGTGGGCCCACTCCTCCTCGACGCGGCGGCGGAACTCGTCGACCCCCAGCGCCTTGACCAGGATCTTGATGCGCGCCTTGAACTTGTTGTCGCGACGACCGAACTGGTTGTAGACCCGGACCAGGGCCTCCAGGTAGGTCAGCAGGTGCTGCCAGGGCAGGTCCTCGCGCACCACCTCGCCGATCATCGGCGTGCGGCCCAGGCCCCCGCCGGCCAGAACCCTGACGCGCACCTCGCCGTCACGATCGCGCCACAGGCGCAGGCCCACGTCGTGGACCTGAATGGCGGCGCGGTCTTCGGTCGCACCGGTCACGGCGATCTTGAACTTGCGCGGCAGGTAGGCGAACTCGGGGTGGAAGGTCGACCACTGACGGATCAGCTCGCACCAGGGGCGCGGGTCGACCTGCTCGTCGGCGGCGACGCCGGAGAACTGGTCGGTGGTGGTGTTGCGGATATCGTTGCCGCTGGTCTGGATGGCGTGCATCTGCACGCTGGCGAGCTCGGCGAGGATATCCGGCACGTCCTCGAGCTTCGGCCAGTTGAGCTGCAGGTTGGTGCGGGTGGTGAAGTGGCCATAGCCGCGATCATAGCGGGCGGCGATCTCGCCCAGCTTGCGCAGCTGATAGGACGCCAGCATGCCGTAGGGAATGGCGATGCGCAGCATGGGGGCATAGCGCTGGATGTAGAGGCCGTTCTGCACGCGCAGCGGCAGGAACTCCTCCTCGCTGATCCGGCCCGCGAGATAGCGGCGCATCTGGTCGCGGAACTGGGCGACGCGTTCATCGACCAGCGTCTGATCGTGGGTGTCGTAGCGATACATTCAGCGCATTCCTGATGCTGGGAAGTGGCGGACTATGGCGCTACCTTACCGCTTGTCGTTTATTCTAGAAAAGAATAAATATTCATAGTTTATATGCAAAATGGAATGACGACGGGCTCAGATGACCAGCGCCTGCCAGCGCCGCCGCTGCCAGATCAGCATGAAGCCGGCCGAGTTCAGGCAGCGATAGCCCAGCTGCACCCACCAGATGCCGACCAGCCCCTGGTCGAGCACCACCCCGACCCACCAGGCGAGCGGCAGGAACACCAGCCACTGCAGGATGAGGGTGGTCGCCATCACCGTGCGGTGGGCACCGGCCCCGAGCAGCGCCTGGGCGAACACCAGCGCCGCGGCATCGAGCACGATCATCACGGCCGTGAGCATCAGCGGCACCCGGCCCATGGCGACCAGCACGGGATCGTGCAGGAAGAGGCCAAGCAACGCCTCGGGAAACAGCAGCATCGGCAGGGCGAGCACTGCCAGGCAGAGCCAGGCGAGGTGCACCACCTCCCAGCCCCAGCGGTGGGCCTCGCCATGGGCCTGGCGGCCCAGCGCCTGGCCCACCAGGCTCATCGCCGCCATGCCCAGCCCCACACCGGGCAGGATCAGCAGCAGCGAGAGGTTGACCAGCACGTGGCCGACGGCAACGCTGGCGGTGCCGATCTGGCCCAGGATCCAGAACAGCACGGCATAGCCGGCGGCAAACCACAGCTGCTGGAAGGAGTGGGGGGTGGCCAGGCGCAGGGTGATCGCCAGGGTGGGGCGCCGCGGCAGGCCGGCCAGGAAGCCGCTGGCGGTGGCGTGGCGCAGGCTGAGCCCGGCCCAGATGGCGAGCCCGGCAAAGAGCGACAGCGTGGTGCCGGCGCCGGCCCCGGCCGCGCCCATCGCCGGCAGGCCGAGGTGCCCGAAGATCAGGCCGATGCTCGCCACCACGTTGATGGCATGCATCACCAGGATGATGCGTAGGTAGATGCCGGTCTGCTGGATGCCGTTCCAGTAGCCACGGAAGCAGAAGATCATCGCCACCGGGATCAGCGAGACGACCCGCCAGCGGAAGTAGTCCACCGCCTCGGCATTGACCGCCGGGTCCTGGTTGATCAGCGCCAGCAGGCGCGGCGCCTGCCACAGGCAGAGCAGGGTCAGGGGCAGGGCGACCGCCAGGGCGATCGCCAGGCCAGCGTTGAGCGCCATGGCGCGCCGCTCCCAGTCCTGTTCGCCGTGGCGGCGAGCCGTCTGGGCCTGGACGCCGGAGGAGAGCCCGAAGACCACGGCGGTGATCAGGAACATGGCGTAGCCGCCGATGCCCACGCCGGCCAGCGGCACCTCGCCTAGCGAGCCCACCAGGGCCGCGTCGATCAGGTTGAGCAGGCTCTGGGTGAGCATGCCGGCGATGATCGGCAGGGCGAGGCGCAGGATCGTCTGGCGGCGAGTGGGCTCGGGCAGCATCCGTGTTCCGGGCAGGTGAGGGGAGGCGGCCCGCCAGGGCGGGCCGGAAGGGTCAGGCCGGGTCGTAGGAGAGCACCGGCGCGAGCCAGCGCTCGAGTTCCTCGATGCGCATGCCCTTGCGTCTGGCCAGCGCCTCGACCTGGTCCCGGGTGATCTTGCCGGTGGAGAAGTACTTCGAGCGCGGGTGGGAGAAGTACCAGCCGGCCACCGCGGCGGCGGGCCACATGGCGAAGTTCTCGGTCAGCACGAGGCCGGTATTCTCGGTGGCCTCGAGCAGGCGGAACAGGGTCGCCTTCTCGGTGTGGTCGGGGCAGGCCGGGTAACCGGGTGCCGGGCGGATGCCCTGGTACTTCTCGGCGATCAGGGCGTCGTTGTTCAGCGCCTCGTCCGGCACATAACCCCAGAACTCCTTGCGCACCCGCTCGTGAAGGCGCTCGGCGAAGGCCTCGGCCAGCCGGTCGGTGAGCGACTGGACCAGGATGGCGTTGTAGTCGTCCCCCGCGGCCTTGTAGCGCTCGGCGAGTTCCTCCACGCCATGCCCGGTGGTGACGGCGAAGCCGCCGATCCAGTCGGGCTTGCCGCTCGGCTCGCCATCAGCGTCATGGCGGGGCGCGATGAAGTCGGCCAGGCTGTGACAGACACCGTCGCGGTTCTTGGTGGTCTGCTGGCGGATATGGTGCAGGCGCTCGATCACCTCGCGGCGCGACTCGTCGGCATAGACCTCGATGACGTCGTCGTCGACGCTGTTGGCCGGCCAGATCCCGATCACCCCACGCGCCTGGATGCGCTGCTCGTCGATCAGCTTGCGCAGCATCGCCTGGGCATCGGCGAATAGGCTGCGTGCTGCCTCACCGACCTTGGGGTCGTCGAGGATCTTCGGATACTTGCCGGCCAGCTGCCAGCTCATGAAGAAGGGCGTCCAGTCGATGCGCTCGACCAGTTCCTCGATGTCATAGTCGTCGAACACCTCGATCCCGGTGATGGCCGGCCGCGGTGGCGTGTAGCCGTCCCACTCCATGGCCGGCTTGCGCTGGCGGGCCTCGGCGTAGGAGAGGTCGGCGGCCTTGGGACGACGCTTGGCATTGCGTTCGCGCACCGTCTCGTACTCGGTGCGGATCTCCTCGACGTAGGCCGGCTTCAGGGCCGGGGAGAGCAGCTTGCCGGCCACGCCCACGGCGCGGGAGGCATCGGTGACATAGATCACCGGATGCTCATAGCCGGGCTCGATCTTCACCGCGGTGTGGGCCTTGGAGGTGGTGGCGCCACCGATCAGCAGCGGCAGGCTGAAGCCCTGGCGCTGCATCTCCTTGGCCACGTGGACCATCTCGTCCAGCGATGGCGTGATCAGGCCGGAGAGGCCGATGATGTCGGCGTTCTCGTCGCGGGCGGTCTGCAGGATCTTCTCGGCGGACACCATCACGCCCAGGTCGATGACTTCGTAGTTATTGCACTGGAGCACCACGCCGACGATGTTCTTGCCGATGTCGTGGACGTCCCCCTTGACCGTGGCCATGACGATCTTGCCCTTGGCCTGGGTGTCGGCGCTCTTCTCGGCCTCGATGTAGGGGATCAGGTAGGCCACCGCCTGCTTCATGACCCGCGCCGACTTGACCACCTGGGGGAGGAACATCTTGCCGGCGCCGAAGAGGTCGCCGACCACGTTCATGCCGTCCATCAGCGGCCCCTCGATCACCTCGATGGGCCGCTCGGCCCGCTGCCGGGCGAGCTCGGTATCCTCCTCGATGTGGGCCGTGATCCCCTTGACCAGGGAGTGGGCGATGCGCTTCTCGACCTCCCAGCTGCGCCACTCCAGATCCTCCTTCTTGACCGGGCCGCTGCCGTCGCCCTTGTACTTGTCGGCCAGGTCCAGCAGCCGCTCCGTGGAATCGGCACGGCGGTTGAGCACCACATCCTCCACGGCCTCGCGCAGCTCCGCCGGCAGGTCGTCATACACGGCCAGCTGGCCGGCATTGACGATACCCATGGTCAGCCCGGCGCGGATGGCGTGGTAGAGGAATACCGAGTGGATCGCCTCGCGAACCGGGTTGTTGCCGCGGAAGGAGAAGGAGACGTTGGAGACGCCACCCGAGACCAGGGCATGGGGCAGGTGCTCGCGGATCCAGCGGGTGGCCTCGATGAAGTCCACGGCGTAGTTGTCGTGCTCCTCGATGCCGGTGGCGATGGCGAAGATATTGGGGTCGAAGATGATGTCTTCCGGGGGGAAGTCGAGCTCATCGACCAGGATCCGGTAGGCGCGCTGGCAGATCTCGGTCTTGCGCGCGAAGGTGTCGGCCTGGCCGGCCTCGTCGAAGGCCATCACCACCACGGCCGCGCCATGGCGACGGCAGATGGTGGCCTGCTCGCGGAAGGCGTCCTCGCCCTCCTTCATCGAGATGGAGTTGACCACCGCCTTGCCCTGCACGCACTTAAGGCCCGCCTCGATGATCTCCCACTTGGAGGAGTCGATCATGATCGGCACCCGGGCGATGTCGGGCTCGCCGGCGATCAGGTTGAGGAAGCGCACCATCGCCTCCTGGGACTCCAGCATCCCCTCGTCCATGTTGACGTCGATGACCTGGGCGCCGTTCTCCACCTGCTCCAGGGCGACCTCCAGGGCGGTGGTGTAGTCCTCCTCGACGATCAGCCGCTTGAAGCGCGCCGAGCCTGTGACGTTGGTGCGCTCGCCGACGTTGACGAACAGCGAGTCGGACTCGATGTTGAAGGGCTCGAGCCCGGAGAGACGACAGGCGCGCGGCCGCTCGGGCACCCGCCGCGGTGCCAGCCCCTGGATGGCGGCGTGGATCGCCGCGATATGCTCGGGGGTGGAGCCGCAGCAGCCGCCGATGATGTTGACCAGGCCGCTCTCGGCGAACTCGGCGACGATGGCCGCCATCTCCTCCGGGGTCTGGTCGTACTCGCCGAACTCGTTGGGCAGGCCGGCATTGGGGTGGGCCGAGACGAAGGCGTCGGCCTTGGTGGCCAGCTCCTCGACATAGGGGCGCAGCTCCTGTGCCCCCAGGGCGCAGTTGAGGCCGACGGAGAGCGGGCGGGCGTGGCGCACCGAGTTCCAGAACGCCTCGGTGGTCTGGCCCGAGAGGGTACGTCCCGAGGCGTCGGTGATGGTGCCGGAGATCATCACCGGGAGCCGCTCGCCGCGCGTATCGAACAGCGCCTCCAGGGCATAGATCGCCGCCTTGGCATTAAGGGTGTCGAAGATGGTCTCGATCAGGATCAGGTCGCTGCCACCCTCGATCAGCGCCTCGGCGGCCTCATAGTAGTTCTCGCGCAGCGTATCGAAGGTGACGTTGCGCTTGGCCGGGTCATTGACGTCCGGTGACAGCGAGGCGGTGCGCGAGGTGGGCCCCAGCACGCCGGCCACGTAGCGCGGCACGCCACTCTCCTCGGCCACGGCGTCGCAGACCGCACGCGCCAGGCGCGCCGACTCCCGGTTGAGCTCGGGGACCAGCGCTTCCATGCCGTAGTCGGACTGGGAGAGCCGCGTGCTGTTGAAGGTGTTGGTCTCGACGATGTCGGCGCCGGCTTCCAGGTACTGCCGATGGATCCGCGTCACCAGGTCGGGGCAGGTCAGGCCCAGCAGGTCATTGTTGCCCTTGAGGTCGCTCGGCCAGTCGGCGAAGCGGTCGCCACGGAACTCCTGCTCGGAGAGCCCGGCATTCTGCAGCATGGTCCCCATGCCACCGTCGAGCATCAGGATGCGTCGCGCGAGGCTGTCATGGAGCGTGGCGGTCAGGGCGGTGGGAGCGGCGGCCATGGGTCGAATCAATCTCCAGCGTAAGGCAGTCAGGGGTCGAGCCGGCAGCGGGGCGCCTGGGGCGTCTTGTCGAGGATAGGCGCTGCGGGCAAGGGGCGGGCCTGCCGGGCACGGGCACAGCGACAGACCGCCGGGAAAGTCGCTCATGTTACCAAATGCCGCGCCGCCGCGGCAGGGGGCCGGCTAAAACCCAGCAATTCAGTCGGGATTGTGTCGGCCGCGCGGGTCGCTTACCATTGGGGCATCACACTTTCAGCACATGTCGCGACGCCACCCCGGAGCGGCATGTCACGATAGCGAGAGCACCATGAGCGACAGCATCCAGATCACCGACAGCGCCCAGGACTACCTTGCCGAACTGCTCGAGAAGCAGAACGTCGAGGGTATCGCGGTGCGCATCTTCATCACCCAGCCGGGCACCCCCTACGCCGAGACCTGCCTGGCCTACTGCCGGCCCGGCGAGGAGGAGCCCAGCGACGAGCTGCTGGAGCTCGAGAAGATCCGCGTCTACCTGGACAAGAACAGCCTGCCCTTTCTCGAGGAAGCCGTGGTCGACTTCAACGCCGACCGCATGGGCGGGCAGCTGACCATCAAGGCGCCCAACGCCAAGATGCCCAAGGTCAACGCCGACAGCCCGCTCGAGGATCGCGTCAACTACATCCTCTATAGCGAGATCAACCCGGGACTGGCCTCCCATGGCGGCGAGATCAAGCTGGTCGAGCTGACCGAGGACCAGGTCGCGATCCTGGCCTTCGGCGGCGGCTGCCAGGGCTGCGCCGCGGTGGATCTCACCCTCAAGGATGGCGTCGAGAGGACGCTGCTGGAGCGCATCCCGGAGCTCGCCGGGATCCGCGACGTGACCGACCATACCGACACCACCAACGCCTACTACCGCTAGTCGAAACACCGGGGGAGAGTGCCCCGGGGAAGCCGCCAGGCTTCCCGGCCCTCACTCTGAATCTGTTGTCGAAGGCCCCGCTCCCGCGGGGCCTTCGTCGTTCCCGGACGCCTCCTCGCCCGCCCGGACCGGCACCGGTGTCTGCCACAGGCAGCGGTGGAGCTGGGTCTCCAGGTCGCGCAGGCGGCGCACCTGCTCCTCCAGCAGCTGCTTCTGCTCGTCGATGCGCGCCTGCATCAGGACCTGCTCATGCTGCAGGGTCCGGGTCCGCTCCTCGGCCTGGTGCCGCGCCCACTCGGTCTCGCGATGGCGCTTCTCCTCCTCGGCCAGTGCGCCGCGCGCCTCCTGCACCAGCTGCTGTGCCCGCTCCAGGCGTGTCTCGAGCTGCTGCAGCCGCTGGGCATGCTGCTTGTCGGCGGCCTGGCGCTCCTGGCGCGCCTCGTCGAGCAGGCCCATCAGGCGCGCCTCGCTGCTCTCGTGGCGCTTCTCCTCCCGGGCCAGGCGCTCCTGGTGGCGCGTGGCCTGCTCGGTCATGGCCTGCTGCTGTTCGCGCGCCTGTCGCTCGCCCTCCTGCTGCAGACTCGCCAGCTGCGCCTCGAGGCGAGTCTGTCGAGTGGTGAGCTTCGCCTCGCGCTCCGCCAGCACGTCGCGCTCGGACTCGCGGCGCGCCAGCTCGCCGCTCTGCTCCTCCAGGCGCTGCTCGGTACGCGCCAGGTGGGCGGCCAGCGCCGACTCGCGCTGTTCGGCGTCCTCGGCGCGGCGCATGGCCTCGCCGGCTTCCTCCCGCGCCGTCTCCACCCGACCCTCTGCCTCCTGCCGATAGTGGGCGAGGGCCTCGTTGGCGGATGCCTGGGCCTTCTCCCACAGCGACTCGGCGAGCTCCTGCAGGGCCTCGGGCATGCCGCGTGGCGGGGGCAGGTCGCGGTTCTCCTCGCGCCGTGTCCGCCACTCCCGCAGGTGCTCGCTGATGGTCGTGAAGCTGCCGGTCCCCAGCACCTCGCGCACCTTGTGCACGCTGGGCGCCTCGCCCTTCTCCAGCAGGGCATCGATGGCCCGCTGGACATCCTCGTAACGCACGCCGCTGCGCGCCATGGTCATTGTCCTCGTAGTTGTCTGCCGGGTCTGCTGCCTGGCGGTCGAGCGCAGTATACCCGTCGGCGGTTCGCTATTGAAGATAATTACATAAAACGTAATACGTAATAATATTTATGATATTCAGAATATAATCAAGATTACGCGGCTTATCTTGATTTTCTAGCAGGGAAGGCCGGATACTGACCAGCAAGGAGCAAGGAGCAAGGAGCAAGGAGCAAGGAGCAAGGAGCAAGGAGCAAGGAGCAAGGAGCAAGGAGCAAGGAGCAAGGGGTAGATATGGACAGAGAAGCGGGACAGATGACGCCTGGTGAAGTGTTCAGTGCGACATCGACGGTGCTCAAGCGACGGCCCAATGAGGCGGTGCCGCATCAGGGCCTGCATATCGCCGCCGGCACGGACGCCGAGGCCGTGGCACGGTGGCTCGAGGAATACCGGGCAAGCCCCCGGACCCGGCGCGCCTATCGCCGCGAGGCCCAGCGCCTGCTGCTGTGGCTGGCGGAGCAGGGCAGGGGGCTCGATGCGATGCGCCGGGAGGACCTGGACGCCTTCGAGGCCTTCCTGGCCGACCCGCGGCCCGCCGAACGCTGGGTCGGGCCGGTACGCCCGCGCCAGGACCCGCGCTGGCGTCCCTTCCGTGGCCCACTGTCGCCCGCCAGCCGCCGTCAGAGCCTGGTGATCTTGCAGGGCATGTTCGCCTGGCTGGTGGAGGCGGGCTGGGTCCGCCACAACCCCTTCCGGCTGATGCGCGACAAGCGCCGGCGGCTGGACAACCGCCAGGGCGGGATCGAGCGCTACCTGGAGCGCCCGCTATGGAACTGGCTCTGGGAGTGGCTGAACCGGCCGGCGGAAGAGGGCGCCTCACCCCGTCACCGCTACGAGCTGGCCCGGCGCCGCCTGGTGTTCGGCTTCGCCTACCTGCTGGCCCCGCGGATCGGCGAGATGAGCGCGGCGCGCATGAACGACTTCCAGCGCCGCGAGGGGCGCTGGTGGTGGAGCGTGGTGGGGAAGGGCGACAAGGCGGCACGCATCCCGGTGCCGCCCGACATGATGACGCTGCTCGGCGAATGGCGCCTCGCGCTGGGCCTGGCGGCGGAACCCTCGCCGGATGACGCCTCCCCCCTGCTGCGGGCCCTGGACGGCCGGCGGGGGCTGGGTGACAACCGCCTCTACCGGCTGATCCGCGAGGGGTTCCGGCAGGCGGCCGATGCGCTCGAGCATGAGGCGGGCGAGACGGCGCAGGGCGAGGTGCTGCGCCTGCGCCAGGCGACACCGCACTGGCTGCGCCATACGGCCCTGACCCACCAGGCCCAGGCCGGGGTGGAGCTGCGCTACCTGGCCGCGACGGCCCGCCATTCGCGCCTCGACACCACGACGCGCTACCTGCATGCCGAGGACGAAGCGTGGCATCGCCAGCAGGCGCGGCACGGCCTGGGGGTCGGGCGCCCGGCAGGCGATGACGATGATCGAGATGAAGGCCGTGAGCCGTTATAATGGCTAAAGCCACCGCCAGGAGAGACCATGAGCGCCGAGACCACCGCCGAACAGGCCCAGCAGGAGCTTCTCGACGAGTTCGAGATGTTCGACAACTGGATGGATCGCTACCAGTACATCATTGACCTGGGCAAGCAGCTGCCGGCCTTTCCCGATGAGTGGAAGGTCGAGGAGCTGAAGATCCAGGGCTGCCAGTCCAATGTCTGGATGCACCACCGCCGCGAGGGCGAGACCCTGCACTTCGATGCGGTCTCCGACGCCGCCATCGTCTCCGGGCTGATCGCCGTGCTGATGCGTATCTACAACGACCGTCGTCCGGCGGACATCCGCTCCACCAGCCCCCACTTCATGCGTGACCTGGGCCTCGACAAGCACCTCTCGCCGACCCGCAGCAACGGCCTCAACGCCATGCTGGAGCGGATCTACCGCGTGGCCGAAGAGGAAGCGGCCGCCTGATCAGCGGTCGCCGGATGGCCGGTCGTCCGTCCGGCAGCGGAACTGCTCGTCCAGCTCCGGGTCTTCCCGGCAGAGCCACTCGCTGGGGCCGCCCGGTACCGGGTCGATGCCCCCCTCGCAGCCTGGGTGGCAGCGGGCAATTCGCCGTAGCGCCATGATCCCGCCCCTCAACGGGCCGTGCACCCGCAGTGCCTCCAGAGTATAGCTCGAGCAACTTGGCCAGTAGCGGCAGCGTGGGCCCAGCAGCGGGCTCAGCGTCAGCTGGTAGAGCCTCACCACAGCGATCATCAGCCAGCCGAGGGCTCGGCCCAGCCAGCGCAGCAGGCGTTGGATCCCGGCGGCCAGGCAGGACACGTCTCAGCCCTTGCCGTAGAGGGTGTCGGGATCGATCAAGGGGTCACTGGCGATACGCGCCTCGTCGTCCTCCAGCGCCACGTAGAAGCAACTGCGCCTGCCGCTGTGGCAGGCCGGCCCCGTCTGCTCGACCTGCAGCAGCAGGGTGTCGCCGTCGCAGTCCAGCGCCGCGCCCTTCAGGTGCTGCTGCTGGCCGGAGCTCTCGCCCTTGCGCCACAGCTTGCCGCGCGAGCGCGACCAGTAGCAGACGCGGCCGGTGCGCAGGGTCTCCGCCAGGGCCTCGCGGTTCATCCACGCCATCATCAGCACCTCGCCGCTGTCGTGCTGCTGGGCGATGGCCGGGATCAGGCCGTCGGCGTTGAAGCGGATGGCGTCGAGAATCCCGGCCAGGGGAAACCGGCTGTCGCGTGAGGCCCGCTCGAGGCTCTTGAAGGTATCGCTCATGGAAACTCCGCAGGGGTGGCGGGGCGCTCGGTTGCCTGCCGGCAGGCGTCACACTGGCCCAGCAGCTCGATGGTTTGGCGCTGGACCTCGAAGCCCAGCTCCCTGGCGCGTCGCGCCAGGTGGTCGTTGATCTCGTCCAGGTGCAGTTCCTCGACCCGGCCACAGCGGCGGCAGATCAGCAGCTGGAAGCCGTGGGCATGCTCGGGGCAGGGGCAGGCCACATAGGCATTGAGGGACTCGATGCGATGCACCAGCCCCTGGTCGATGAGAAACTCCAGGGCGCGGTAGACGGTAGGTGGCCGTGCCGCGGCGTGCTCCGCCGCCAGGCGGTCCAGCAGGTCGTAGGCCTTCAGGCTGCCGGGGGCGGCGGCGATCATCTCCAGCACCCGTCGGCGGATCGGCGTGAAGCGCACGCCGCGCTGCTGGCACTGCCGTTCGGCCTGGCGGATCATGTCGCGGGAATCGGTCATGGCACCCGGGGGATGGCTGGAAGGAAGCGCCATTCTACGCGCCGGGCCGACGAGGGGCCAGCCGTGGCCGCCCTCAGGCCGTCTCGCGCAGCTCGCTGGAGCGCGCGAAATGGTGCTGGGCGAAGGCGACCCTTTCCTCGGGGGCGACCCCCTCGGGCTGGCGTTCGATCAGGTCGAGGCGGGGGCGCAGCCCCTCGCCGTTGGCCATCTGGATCGCCAGCCCCGGGCGGGCATTGAGCTCGAGCAGCATGGGGCCGTGGTCGCGGTCGAGCACCATGTCGGTGCCGAGATAGCCGAGGCCGGTCATCTCGAAGCAACCGGCGGCCAGCCGCAGCAGCGTGCCCCAGTCGCCGATGTGCAGGCTGGCGAGCTCGTGCCCGGTGTCGGGATGGTCGTGTCGCGTGCGATCGAACTGCACCCCGCGGATCGCGCTGCCGCTGGCGATGTCGATGCCCACGCCCACGGCCCCCTGGTGCAGGTTGGCCTTGCCGTCCGAGGCGGCGGTGGAGAGGCGCATCATCGCCATCACCGGATAGCCCTTGAAGACGATCACCCGGATGTCCGGCACCCCCTCGTAGGTGTACTCGGAGAAGGACTCGTCGAAGTTGATCAGCGCCTCGACCAGGGCCACGTCCGGCGAGCCCCCCAGGGAGTAGAGCCCGGAGAGGATGTTGGAGACATGGCGCTCCACGTCGCCGAGGGTCAGCTGGGCCCCGCTCGGCTTGATGTAACGCCCGCCCTCGATCCGCTCGATAACCAGGATGCCCTTGCCACCGCTGCCCTTGGCCGGCTTGATCACGAACCCGTAGTGGCCGGTGAGCATGGCGCCGATGTGCTTGACGCCGAACTGGGTGGTCACGGTGCCGATCAGCGCCGGGGTGGTGATGCCGTACTCCTGGGCCAGCAGCTTGGTCTGCAGCTTGTCATCCACCAGCGGATAGAGCCGGCGGTTGTTGTAGCGTCCGATGTAGCGGATGTTGCGCCGGTTCATGCCGATGATCCCCTTGGCATGCAGGCGGGCAGGGGTCGTCCACATGGGGTCAGTCCTCCGTGACCGGCTTGAAGCGGCGCAGCTCGAGCAGGCGATAGCCGGTGTAGTTGCCGAGCAGCAGGATCAGCGCCATCAGGATCAGCTGGACGCCGAGGAAGTTGAAGGTGATATGGCGGACCCAGGGGTTGTTCATCGCCAGGTAGGCCAGTACCGCGGTGACCAGGCTGCCGCCGCCCTGGATCAGCACCTGCTTGGGGCCTTCCTCTTCCCAGAGGATGGACATCCGCTCGATGGTCCAGGAGAGGATGATCATCGGGAAGAAGGTGATGGTCAGGCCGGCATTGAGCCCGAAGCGGTAGGAGAGCACCGAGAACACCGAGATGATGGCGATGACCGTGATGATCACCGCCGTCACTCGCGCCACCAGCAGCAGGTTCAGGTAGGAGAGGTAGTTGCGGATCACCAGCCCGACGGCCACCACCAGCAGGAAGCCGACCAGTCCGGTGACAAGAGTGGTCTGGATGAAGGCCAGCGCTATCAGCACGGGCATGAAGGTGCCCGAGGTCTTGATGCCCACCAGCACCCGAAGGATCACCACCATCAGTGCGCCGATGGGGATCAGCAGGATGGTCTGGAACAGCGCCTGATCCTCCAGGGGCAGGCTGTGGATCGAGAAGTTGAGCAGGGTGTCATCGGCCAGCTGGCTGCGCACCGCCGCCGCCGCCGGCTGGTTACGGGAGAGCATCGAGAAGCCGACCCGCGAGTCGCTGCCGCCCTGGACCTCGAGCACCGCCTGCCCGGCGGACTCCCAGAGGAGCAGATTGTCCGGCCGGCCGCGGGTCCCGGTGCGGGGGTCAAACAGCGCCCACTCCTGGTCGTCGAAGACCTGGATCCAGGAGGTCAGGCTCTGCCGTCGGCGGCCGTGCTCGAGCAGCAGGCCACTGACCTCTCGGGCCGGCACGCCGGCCTGGTTGAGCAGTCGCACCAGCAGCGGCGTGCGATCGAACTGGGTCAGCAGCAGGCGGGCATTCTCGCCCTGGCGCTCCTCGGTGAAGTCGGTGATCAGCTCGCGGGCGAAGGTGAAGGGGTCGGCGCTGCGTGCCCAGGCCCGCTCGATCACCTGGCTGGCCGCGGTGTCGTAGGGCGTTTCCCAGACGATGTCACGCCGCAGGGGAGGGGACTCGATCGCCGGGTTCTTCGACTCCGGGGCCACCAGTGCCTGGACGCTGTAATAGAGCTGCTGGTCGCCGGTGGCCTCGCGCGTGGACCATTCGGCGCGTCGGCCGCCGTTCTCCTCGAGGAAGGCCAGACCGTAGCCGGGCGAGGCGGTGTGTTCGGTGAGGATGCGATACCCCTGCTGGCTCGAGGGCAGCGCCATGTTGACCTTGGCCGGCCCGCCGTCGGCGGTGAAGTTGACCTGGGCCTCGATTTCCCAGACCTGGCGCTGCTCGCCCGGTGTCCAGGGGACCTCGAACTGCACGTGGCGGTGGATGCTCAGGGCAACACCGGCCACCAGCAGGAAGGCGACGATCAGGTAGAAGGGCAGTCGTGACATGGATCTTCCTTGAGGGAGCTTGGGTCAGGCGGCGTGACGAGCGTCACTCGTCCGCTTCTTCATCGCGATCAGCGGCCTCGTCGGCGGCGGCTTCCTCTGCCGGACGCCCGCCCGGGTACTCGGGGCGCTCATGGAGGTACTGCTCGGCGACGTCGATGACGGCGATGTCCATCAGGAAACGGCGGCCCAGCAGGACCGGGTGGTCCAGGTGGGTGCGGTCATTGAGGGTGAACTGCACCGTCTCGCGCAGTGGACCCAGGGTCATCAGCAGGCTGATCACCGGGCGCGAATCCTCGCCGGAGGCCTGGATGATGCGCACCCGGCGCTCCACCGGCGCCTCGATCCACTCGTCGCGAACGTCGGCGACCACGCTATCGGCCTCGTTGAGGCCCAGCTTGAAGCGTACCCAGTTCTCGCCGTCGCGCTCGAAGCGGGTGATCTCGGTGGCCGACAGCGACGAGGTGGTGGCACCGGAATCGATGCGCGCCTTGAGGTAGGTGCCGACACCCGGCAGACCGATCCATTCGCTGCGCCCCAGGATCTCCTTGTTGTCCAGGCGCGTCTGGCTGTCGCTACATTCGCGGGTTACCTCGGGTGCGTCGTCATCGCGGTCGAGTTGCGCCACCTGGCCCTGCAGTTGCCGCAACAGGCTGCCGACCTCACGCACGTCTGCCGACAGCGCCTGCTGACGGTGCAGCTGCTGGTCGAGCCGGGCCTGCTGGCCGCTCACGCAGCTGGCGGTGACCGCGCCTTCCAGCCGCTCGATACGCGCCTGGAACTCTGCGCTGGTAACGGGCGGCGGCGGGGGCTCGCGGTCGGGCAGCAGGGTGCAGCCGCTCAACAGCAGGGTGACAACGATCAGTGTGCCGGCAGACGGCAGGCAGTGGCGCATGAACAGGGCTCGAACATCAGGGTGATGCGTGATGATAAGGAGTCGCCGACAGCCTTGTCCAACGTCGACGGGGCGCGACAGCATGATTATAGTCGGCCCCATACGATTCACCCATCACCATGATTTAACATAATATACATTATACGAACCTATAGCCCTGTGTGCTTTTTCTCCCTCGAGTGCTCCCAAGGCGCCTGATGACGTCTGCCGGGCGCTAGGAGTTCGTTGCGCCCTACGGCGATGACGGCACGACTTCCACGCCCGGGACATTCGATCGAAGACGCCCTTCGCTGCTGCCATTGTCGGCAAACAGATATCCCTGGCGCCGCAGCGACTCCCAGGACCGCAACGCTCTGATGATATGGCGCCATGCTGGGCAATGCGCACCACGACCCGCGTGGCCAAGCACGAGAATACCCAGGCCGGCTCCGTCGCTGGATTCGACTCTCCGCGCCGACGATGTCGCCAATGAACAACATAACGGCCGGACTTCTGGGCGTTCCGTGCGTACCAGGGCCACGCCTTTCATGTGACGAGTGCCGAGGCTATGGCGCCCGCACTGGCAATCCGCTAGCCTTCCTGTACAGACCCTTTTGATGGAATTAAAAATGTACAGGAAATGGCTCATCCGCCTGGCCATGCTGCTGCTCCCACTCGGGCTGCTGGCCGGCTGCAGCAGCGTCGATATCGAGCGCTATGCGGGCACCACACCGCGCCTCGACATCGGCGACTACTTCGACGGCAAGACCCGCGCCTGGGGCATGGTGCAGGACTACAGCGGCGAGGTGCAGCGCCGCTTCACCGTGGAGATCGATGGACGGCTCGAGGGCGACACCCTGACCCTGGACGAACGCTTTACCTATGACGACGGCGAGACCGACCGACGCATCTGGACCTTCAAGCGCCAGGGGGAAAATCGCTGGATCGGCCGCGCCAATGACGTCGAGGAGCCGGTGGAGGCGCGCCAGGCCGGCCACGCCTTCACCATGCGCTATCGCCTGCCCGTCGAGGTCTCGGGGCGCGAGATCACCTTCACCCTGGACGACTGGATGTACCTGCAGCCCGACGGGCGCCTGATCAATCGCACGGCGATGAAGAAATTCGGGGTCACCCTCGCCGAGATCACCATCGTCTTCGACCGGACCCCGTGACGAGAACGCCCCCGGCTCATGGGAGCCGGGGGCGTCGAAGTCTCGTCTCGACAGCGGTGGTCGATCAGAGCGGCTTCTTGTCGTCGGCCTCGGCCGGCGCGTAGGAGCCATCCTCGCGATGCACCTCGTTGCCAGTCAGGCCCGGCGTGAACACGCAGGCCAGATGCATGGTCTTGCTGGCGCGCAGCAGGTGCTCATCGTGCTGGTCGAGGATGTAGATGTCACCCGGCTTGATCGGCCAGATCTTGCCGTCGGCCAGGGTCTCCACCTCGCCCTCGCCCTCGATGCAGAAGACGGCCTCGAAGTGGTGCTTGTAGTGGATATGGGTCTCGGTACCCTCATAGATGCGGGTGATGTGGAACGAGCAGTTGCCGCCATCATCGGCCAGGCTCAGGCGGGTGCTGTCCCAGTTGCCGTTCTCGGCCTTCACCAGGCGGTCAGACTTGCGGGCTTCGTCGAGGTTGCGAACAATCATGGATGCTCTCCAGTGGTGTCAGTGACGGACCGGCCGGCCCCTGCCGACCGGTCGATGACCGGGCCGCCCATGGGGCGACACCTTCAGCCTATCAGCTAAGCGCCTGCTTGGTGCTGGTCTCGAGGATATCGAGGCCCTTTTCCAGCTCCTCGTCGGTGATGGTCAGCGGGCAGAGGCACTTGACCACCTCGCCGTCCTGACCGCTGGTCTCGATGACCAGGCCGTTCTCGAAGGCCTTGTGGGTGATCTTGTCGGCGATCTCGCCGCTGCCCACGTCGATGCCGCGCATCAGGCCGCGGCCGCGCTCGGAGGCTTCGATGTCCAGCTCGCGGAGCATGCCGGCGATCTTCTGGAAGCGCTTGGCGACCACCTCGCCCTTGCGCGCCACGTCCTGCGCGAAGGTATCATCGCTCCAGTACTGGCGCAGCGCGGCGGCCGCGGTGGTGAAGGCCAGCGCGAAGCCGCGGAAGGTACCGTTGTACTGGCCCGGCTTCCAGACATCGAGCTCGGGGCGCATCAGCACCTGGGAGAACGGCAGGCCCAGGCCGGAGAGCGACTTGGAGTTGGTGACGATGTCGGGGACGACGTCGGCGTGCTCGAAGCTGAAGAACTTGCCGGTGCGGCCGCAGCCGGCCTGGATGTCATCGACGATCAGCAGGATGTCATGGGCGTGACAGATGCCCTCGAGACGCTTGAGCCAGTCGAGGCCGGCGACGTTGATGCCGCCCTCCCCCTGCACGGTCTCGACGATCACCGCCGCCGGGATGTCCAGGCCGCCGGACTTGTCGCCGAGCAGCTTCTCGAAGTAGTCCAGGGTGTCGGCGCCCTCGCCCAGGTAGCCGTCGAAGGGCAGGAAGCTGCCGCCGACCGTGGGCACCCCGCCGGTGGCCTCGCGGAACTTGCGGTTACCGGTGGTGGCCAGCGCGCCCATGGTCACGCCGTGGAAGCCGTTGGTGAAGGTGACGATGTTGTGGCGGCCCTTGGCGTTGCGGGCCAGGCGGATGGCCGCTTCGACGGCATTGGTGCCGGTCGGCCCGGGGAACTGGACCTTGTAGTCCAGGCCGCGCGGCTTGAGGATCACCTCATCGAGGGCCTCGAGGTAGTCACGCTTGGCGGCGGTCCAGAAGTCCAGGCCATGGATGATGTTGTCCTCGGCCAGGTAGTCGAGCAGCGCCTGCTTGATGTGCGGGTTGTTGTGGCCGTAGTTCAGGGTGCCGGCACCGGCCAGGAAGTCGATGTACTCGCGGCCCTCCTCGTCGGTCAGGCGCGCATTCTGGGCCTTGGTGAAGACCACCGGAAAGGAGCGTGAATAGGTCCGGACTTCGGACTCCATGCGTTCGAGGATCTGGGTCTGCATGTGCGACCTCCTGTTGGCAATAGATAGGGATCAGGACGCGCGAGCGCGGCTGACGGGGCGTGGGGTTGCCTGCCGCCCGAGGACGGCAGGCGCGATGAAGCGGGGGGACTCAGATGCGATCGGTCTGGAAGGGGCCGATGCGCACGAGGTTTTCCGGGTCGTGCTCGCCACCGAGCTGGTCGGTGGAGAAGTACTCGCGGCTGTTGAGCGGCGCCTGCCAGCGTTCGGCAAGCCGCCGGAACAGGCCCCAGGAGGCCTGGTTGTCGGGGGTGATGGTGGTCTCGAGGTGGTGGACCTCGGCCATCTCCGGGCGGGTCATCACGGCCTCCACCAGGCGCCGGGCCAGGCCGGTGCCGCGCGCCTTCTCGCCGACCGCTACCTGCCACAGGAAGTAGGTGTCCGGGGCGTTGCTCTTCACGTAGCCGGAGACGAAGCCGACGATCTCGCCCTCCTCGTTGGTCGCCACGGCGCAGCTGTCGCGGAACTGGGTCGCCAGCAGCAGGTAGGCATAGGCGGAGTTGACGTCCAGCGGGGGGCAGGACTTGACCAGCTCGTAGATGCCCCAGCCATCATCGGGATTGGGCTTGCGGATGAACAGCGGATAGGCCTCGTGACCGACCACGGCGTCCGCCACGGTGGGTCGGGCCAGGTCGGCGGAGGGCGTGAAGGGCTCGGTGGTAGCGTTCATTGTCATGGTTCGCTGTAGCGAATTTGTAGGGGAGTATAACAGCGGCGTATCGGCAATTCAAAACCATGATTATCCTGGCGACATGGATCCATAATGGAAAATTATGCTGCGTGGGCCGGCACCCGCCAGTCGAGCCGCTCCTCTTGGATAATAGCCCACTCCGATGACGTCGGGAGGCCGAAACGTCACGGGCCACCCCTGAGGGTGGCCCGCGACGCCGTCCGAGGCTCTCGAGGACTCACCGCCGGGTCGGCGCACGCATGGTGACGAACTCCTCGGCGCCGGTGGGATGGATGCCCACGGTGGCGTCGAAGTCGGCCTTGGTGAGGCCCGCGCGCACGGCCACGGCGATGCCCTGAATCACCTCGCCGGCCTCCTCGCCCACCATGTGGGCCCCTACCACCACGTCGCTGGCGTCGTCGACGATCAGCTTCATCAGGCAGCGCTCGCTGCTGCCGGAGAGGGTGTGCTTCATGGGGCGGAAGTCGGCGACATAGACGCGGATCTCGCCACAGGCCTGGCGGGCCTGCTCCTCGGAGAGCCCCACGGTACCGATGTTGGGGTGACAGAACACCGCGGTGGGGATGTTGCGGTAGTCAAGCGCAGCCGGCTCGACCTCGTCGAAGTGATGCCTGACCATCTGCATGGCCTCGGCGAGCGCCACCGGGGTCAGCTCGGGGCCACCGGTCACGTCGCCCAGGGCGAGGATCGAGGGCACGGAGGTCTCGAAGCGTTCGTTGACGCGCAGGTGGCCGCTGTCGGTCAAGGCGATGTCGAGGCGATCGAGGCCCAGGCCTTCGAGGTGGGGGCGGCGGCCGGTCGCCGCCAGCACGGCATCCACCTCGAGCTGCTCGCCGTTGGTGAGGCTCACCCGCAGGCCTCCCTCGACCTTCTCGATCGAGGCGATGTTGGCCTCGAAGTGCAGATGGACGCCCTTCTTGGCCATCTCGTCGCGGGTGAACTCGCGCACCTGCTGGTCGAAGCCGCGCAGGAACAGCTCGCCGCGGTAGACCAGGTGGGCATCGCTGCCCAGGCCATTGAAGATGCTGGCGAACTCCACGGCGATATAGCCGCCACCGAGGACCAGGAAGCGCTCGGGGAAGCGCTCGAGGTCGAAGACCCGATTGGAATCCACCACGTGCTGGTTGCCCGGGAACTCCGGCACCCAGGGCCAGCCCCCCACCGCGACCAGGATCTTCTCGGCGCTCAGGGTCTCGTCGTTGACGCTGACATGGTGCGCGTCAAGCACCTTGGCGCGGCCGTTGATCAAGCGCACCCCGGCGGTGTCGAGCAGGCGGCCGTAGATGTCGTTGAGCCGCTTGATCTCGCCGACCTTGTTGTCGCGCAGCGTGGCCCACTCGAAGCGCGGCGCCTCGGGCAGGTGCCAGCCGAAGCCGCCGGCGTCCTCGAAGGCCTCGTGGAAATGGGCCGCATAGGAGTAGAGCTTCTTGGGCACGCAGCCCACGTTGACGCAGGTGCCGCCCAGGTAGCGATCCTCCGCCACGGCGACCCGCGCGCCGGTGGCGGCGGCGGTGCGGGCGGCGCGTACGCCACCGGAGCCCGCCCCGATCACGAACAGGTCATAGTCGAAGTCTGACACACAAGTCTCCTGTCGAAGGGTCGAGCCGCGTTCGGCCCGCCAGTGAATCTCGAGGCGGATCATACCAGTCGAGGCGACGCCCCGGGAGAGCGGTTGACCACCCCGGCAGGCGAGGTTACAAGGGTGCACCGTCCTTCCCTGCCACGGCTACCGGAGCCTGTCATGAAACGCGAGATCGAGAGACTGCTGGCCAACAACCGCACCTGGGCGGAGAAGATGTGCCGGGACGACCCGGACTACTTCGCCCGCCTGGCCCGCCAGCAGAGTCCCGACTACCTGTGGATCGGCTGTTCAGACTCCCGCGTGCCGGCCAACCAGATCATCGACCTGCCACCGGGCGAGGTCTTCGTCCACCGCAACGTCGCCAACCTGCTCCACCACAACGACATGAACGCCCTCTCGGTGGTGCAGTTCGCCGTGGACGTGCTCAAGGTGCGCCACATCATGGTGGTCGGCCACTACGGCTGTGGCGGCGTGCGGGCGGCCGTCGCCGGCGGCGAGTGCGGCATGGTCGACTACTGGCTGCATTCGGTGCGCGAGCTCTACAGCCACCACCGCAGTGCCCTGGAAACGCTGCCCCTCGAGGAGCAGATCGATCGCATGTGCGAGCTCAACGTCGAGGCCCAGGTCAACAACCTGTGCCAGACCAAGATCGTCCAGCGCGCCTGGCAGCGCGGCCAGGCGCTCTCCGTGCACGGCTGGGTCTACGGGCTGAGCGACGGCCGGGTCTCCGACCTCGACTGCAGCGTACATGGCCTCGACCAGGTCGCGACCCTCTATCGCATCGACCGCATCACCCCCGCCGGGGACTGACCCGGGCCCCGCCCGGCGAGGCTCATTCGTCGGGCGCATGAGCCCTCTCACAATTTCGATTGTGCCTCCATGGCCGAGCTCACTATGTTGTTGACTGGACCTTCGTGGTCATCACCAACAACAAGTCAACCGGCATGGAACGACACATGACTCTCAAGAAGACCCTGCTGGCGAGCGTGATCGGCGCCGCCATGACCACCGCCGTGCTGCCCTCCGTGGCCAGCGCCGAGACCACCCTGCGCATGGCCTATGATGCCGACCCGGTGTCGCTGGACATCCACGAGCAGCTCTCCGGGGGGATCCTCCAGCTCTCTCACATGACCTTCGACCCCCTGGTGCGCTGGACCAGCGACCTGGAGTTCGAGCCGCGCCTGGCCACCGGCTGGGAGCAGGTCGACGACACCACCCTGCGCATGACCCTGCGCGAGGGGGTGGAATTCCACAGCGGCAACGCCTTCACCGCCGAGGACGTGGTCTGGACCGTCGAGCGCCTCAAGCGCAGCCCGGACTTCAAGGCGATCTTCGAGCCCATCGAGAGCGTCACCGCGGTCGATGAGACCACGGTGGAATTCACGACCGCCAAGCCCTACCCGCTGCTGCTTAACCTTGCCACCTACATCTTCCCGCTGGACAGCGCCTTCTACAGCGGCACCGACGAGGACGGCGACCCCAAGGACGAGATCGTCAAGAACGGCAACTCCTTCGCCTCGGCCAACCTCTCCGGTACCGGCCCCTTCACCGTGGTCGAGCACCAGAAGGGCACCCGCATGGAGTTCGACCGCTTCGACGGCTACTGGGACGACGAGTCCCCGGGCAACGTGGAGCACATCGTGCTCACCCCGATCAGCGAGAACGCCACCCGCGTGGCCGCCCTGCTCTCCGGCGACGTGGACTTCATCGCCCCGGTGCCGCCCAACGACCTGGACCGGATCCGCGAGGACGAGGATGTCCAACTGGTGACCATGTCCGGCACGCGGATCATCTTCTTCCACATGAATCAGGAGCGCGTCGAGGCCTTCCAGGACCCGCGGGTGCGCCAGGCCTTCGCCTATGCCGTCAACCAGGAGGGCATCGCCGACCGCCTGATGAAGGGCTTCGCCACCCCGGCGGCGCAGTTCTCGCCGGAGGGTTATGCCGGCCATGTGGCGGACCTCGAGCCGCGCTACGACCTGGAGAAGGCCCAGCAGCTGATGGCCGAGGCAGGCTTCGAGGAGGGCTTCGAGATCTCCATGATGGCGCCCAACAACCGCTACGTGAACGATGCCAAGATCGCCCAGGCGGTGGCCGCCATGCTGGCACGCATCAACGTCACGGTGGACCTCAAGACCCTGCCCAAGGCCCAGTACTGGGGCGAGTACGACGACCGCGCCGCCGACATGATGCTGATCGGCTGGCACGCCGACACCGAGGACAGCGCCAACTTCCACGAGTACCTGACGGCCTGCCCGGATGCCGACAGCGGCGCCGGCCAGTACAACGCCGGCAACTACTGCAACCCGGAACTCGACAAGCTGGTGGCCGAGGCCAACCTGGAGGTCGACCTCGAGAAGCGCGCCGAGATGCTGCAGCAGGTCGAGCAGACCCTGCATGACGAGGCGGCCGTCGTGCCCCTGCACTGGCAGGACCTGGCCTGGGCCTCGGCGTCCAACATCGACATCGAGCCGATCCTCAACGTGATGAACTTCCCCTACCTCGGGGACCTGGTGATCAACGAAGAGTAAGTCCGCCCCGCGCCGGCCCCGAGGGGCTGGCCATCCGAAACCTGACCCCTGTGACGCGCTCGCCAGCCGAGTGCGTCGCCGCGTGTTGCACACGGGACGCCAGCCATGATCGCCTTCCTGATCAAGCGCCTCTTCCATGCCCTGCTGGTGATGTTCGTCATCAGCCTCATCGCCTTCGCCATCCAGGACAACCTGGGCGACCCCATCCAGCAGATGGTCGGCCAGTCGGTGCCGGAGAGCGAGCGCGAGGCCCTGCGCGAGCAGCTGGGCCTCAACGACCCCTTCCTGGTCCAGTACCTGCGCTTCGCGGGCAATGCCCTGCAGCTGGACTTCGGCTACTCCTACATCTTCAACCAGCCCACCACCGAGGTGATCGCCCGCCACCTGCCGGCGACCCTGGAGCTGGTCTTCGCCACCACCCTGCTGATCGCGCTGTTCTCGGTGCCGATCGGCGTCTATAGCGCGATCCGGCCCCGGGCGTGGCTGTCGCGCTTCTTCATGGGGGTGTCGATCATCGGCATCTCCATCCCGGTCTTCCTCACCGCCATCATGCTGATCCAGCTGTTCGCCATCGGCGTCTCCTGGTCGCCCTTCCCCGCCGATACCGGCTGGGGGGCCTGGCTCAACGACCTGGTCAGTACCGAGGGCGGCATGCCGGCCTACGGGCGCGGCAACCCGGTGCCCGTGTTCGGCACCTGGGCGACCAACTTCGCCTCCCTCGAGGGCCTCACCTACCTGGTGCTGCCGGCCATCTCGCTGGCCTCGATCATGCTGCCGCTGTTCATCCGCCTGATCCGCGCGGAGATGCTCGAGGTGCTGCAGTCCGAGTACGTGAAGTTCGCGCGCGCCAAGGGTATCTCGCTGCGCCGCATCTACTTCCTGCACGCCCTGAAGAACACCATGCTGCCGGTGATCACCATGGGCGGGGTGCAGATCGGCACCCTGGTGGCCTACACCATCCTCACCGAGACGGTCTTCCAGTGGCCGGGCATGGGGCTGATGTTCCTCAACGCCATCCAGCGCTCCGACGTGCCGCTGATCATTACCTACCTGATGATCGTGGGGCTGATCTTCGTGATCACCAACACCCTGGTCGACCTGATCTATGGCCTGGTCAACCCCACCGTCAAGCTGACAGGGAAACCCGCATGACAACCACGACACCCCAGGTGGCGAGCCGCTGGTCACGCTTTCGCGGCTCCTACCTGCTCTACAGCTTCAAGCGTGACCTGATCGCCCAGCTGAGCCTGGTGGTCTTCATCGCCCTGGTCGCCGTGGCGGTGCTGGCCCCGTGGCTGGCGCCCATGAACCCCTACGACCTGGCGCAGATCGACATCATGGCCTCGGAGCTGCCGCCCTTCTGGGTCGAGGGCAGCGACCCGACCTACCCGATGGGCACCGACGCCCAGGGCCGCGACCTGCTCTCCACCATCCTCTATGGCGCCCGGGTGTCGCTGATCATCGGCTTCGGCGCGGTGGCCCTCCAGGCAATGCTGGGGGTCAGCTTCGGGCTGCTCGCCGGTTACCTGGGCGGCCGCGTGGATGCCTTCCTGATGCGCCTGGCCGACATCCAGCTGTCGTTCTCCACCCTGATGGTGGCCATCGTGGTGGGCGCCCTGGTCAAGGCGATCTTCGGTGGCGCCACCTTCAGCGCCTATGCGGTGCCGCTGCTGGTGCTGATCATCGGCCTGGCCGAATGGCCCCAGTACGCGCGCACGGTGCGCGCCTCGGTGCTGGCCGAGCGCCACAAGGAGTATGTCGATGCGGCCCGGGTGATGGGCTTTACCAGCCGGCGGATCATGTTCCGCCATATCCTGCCCAATACCCTGTCGCCGATCTTCGTCATCTCCACGGTGCAGGTGGCCAACGCCATCATCTCCGAGGCGGCGCTCTCCTTTCTCGGCCTGGGCATGCCCGAGACGCAGCCGTCGCTGGGCTCGCTGATCAAGTCCGGCTTCGACTACCTGCAGTCGGGCTCCTGGTGGATCACCCTGATCCCCGGCCTGGTGCTGGTGGTGCTGGTGCTGGTGATCAATCTGCTCGGCGACTGGCTGCGCGACGTCCTCAACCCGCGACTCTACAAGGGCTGATCCCATGGCACTCCTCGACGTAAACCATCTCGACGTGCGCTTCGCCCTTCGCCGCGGCGATGTCCAGGCGCTGCGCGACGTCAGCTTCAGCCTCGAGCGCGGCGAGCGCCTGGGGATCGTGGGCGAGTCCGGCGCCGGCAAGTCGGTGGCGGCCTTCAGCCTGCTCAACCTGATCGCCAAGCCGGGCTACATCGCCGGCGGCAGCATCCACTTCGACGGTCGCGACCTGACCCAGATGAGCGACCGGGCGCTGCGCCATGTCCGCGGCCACCGCATGTCGATGATCTTCCAGGATCCGATGATGACCCTGAACCCGGTGCTCTCCATCGGCGAGCAGATGGTCGAATGCCTCAAGGCCCACCGGCGCATCTCGACCCGCGAGGCCCGGGCGATCGCCCTGCGCAAGCTCGAGCAGGTTCAGATCCCCTCCCCCGCGGCGCGCCTGGACCAGTACCCCCACGAGCTCTCCGGCGGCATGCGCCAGCGGGTGATCATCGCCATCGCGCTGCTGCTCGACCCCGACATCATCATCGCCGACGAGCCCACCACCGCGCTGGACGTGACCATCCAGGCCGAGATCATGGCGCTGCTGCTGGAACTGTGCGAGAAGCACAACGTCGGCCTGATCCTGATCACCCACGACCTGGGCGTGGTCAGCCAGGTCACCCAGCGCATGCTGGTGATGTATGCCGGCCGGGTGATCGAGCAGGGCCCGACGCGGGAGATCATCAACGACCCCCAGCATCCCTACACCCAGGGGCTGATCAATGCCCTGCCGCAGATGGCCACCCCCGGCAGCCGGCTCAACCAGATCCCCGGCAGCATGCCGTCGCTGGACAACCTGCCGAGCGGCTGCGCCTTCCACCCGCGCTGCGGCTTCGTCGAGCGCGCCGATGGCACCACCCGCCGCGCCTGCATCGACGAGGTCCCCGGTTTCGTGACTTCCGGCAACTGTCGGGTCGCCTGTCACATGGTCGCCGAGATGCTCGAGCGCGAACGCATCCCGGCCGAGGAGATTCGCCGATGAGTTCCACCGCCCACGCCCACGCCCCTGGCCAGGCCCCCGAGGCGGCCAGCCCCCTGCTGGAGATCCGCGCCCTGGAGAAGCACTTCGCGCTCTCCGGAGATTTCCTTGAGCAGCTCAAGTTCAAGAAGGGCAGGATCGTCCGCGAACAGCAGCACGTGCATGCCATCAACGGCGTCGACCTGGAGATCCGGCGCGGCGAGGCGCTCTGCGTGGTCGGCGAGTCCGGCTGCGGCAAGTCCACCGTGGCCCGTACCGTGATGGGCCTGCTCCATCCCAGCGCCGGCGAGATCCACTATGACGGTCAGCGCATCGACGACCTCTCCCACAAGGCGCTGATGCCCTACCGCCGGCGCATGCAGATGATCTTCCAGAACCCCTATGCCTCGCTCAACCCGCGGATGACCATCCAGCAGACCCTGGAGGAGCCGATCCGCCTCCACCACCCTGACTGGTCGGCGCAGCGCATCAAGGAGCAGGTCGCCGAGGTGATGAGCTCGGTGGGCATCGCGGCCGACTGGGGCGCCCGCTACGGCCACGAGTTCTCCGGCGGCCAGCGTCAGCGCATCGCCATCGCCCGCGCCCTGGCGGTGGACCCGGAGTTCATCGTCGCCGACGAGCCGATCTCGGCGCTGGACGTGTCGATCCAGGCCCAGGTGCTGAACCTGCTGATGGAGGCCCAGCAGCAGCGCAACCTGACCTACCTGTTCATCACCCATGACCTCGCCGTGGTCGAGCACTTCGGTACCCGGGTGGCGGTGATGTACCTGGGCCGGGTCTGCGAGGTGGCGCCGACGGCGACACTCTTCGCCAAGCCGCGACACCCCTACACCCAGGCCCTGATGTCGGCGATCCCGCGCCTCGAGGACGACCGGCCGCAGCACATCCGCCTGGAGGGCGAGGTGCCCACGCCGGTCAACCTGCCCTCGGGCTGCGTCTTCCACGGCCGCTGCCCCCATGCCGACGCGCGCTGCCGGCGCGAGATCCCGGGCCTGATCGCCACCGCCGACGGCGGCCAGGTGGCCTGTCACGCCGTGGAGGAAGGGCGCATCGACTGAGGCCCGCCACGCTATGGCACAATGCCGGGGCCGAGACACGGCCACGGCACGCACGAGGATCGACATGGAACTGCGCTGGCTGGAAGACTTCGTCACCCTGGCCCGGACCCAGCACTTCTCCCGGGCGGCGGAGGAGCAAAACGTCACCCAGCCGACCTTCTCGCGACGCATCAAGCTGCTCGAGGAGGAGATGGGCACCACCCTGATCAACCGCCAGACCCTGCCGCTGTCGCTGACCCCGGCCGGGGAGGAGTTCCTCGGCCTCTGCCAGGAGGTCACACGCCGGGTGGCGGCGACCCGCCAGCGGTTGGCCCACCTGGCCGAGGAGCAGGCCGGACAGCTGCGGCTGGCGGCGCCGCAGAGCCTGCTGGCGCACTTCCTCCCCGAGTGGCTGGCAGGCTGGGCCTCGCCGCCCCCGCTGACGCCCTACCTGCGCGCCACCGGCTGGCTGGCCAGCGACTTCTTCGAGGCCCTGGCCCGCGACGAATGCGACCTGGTGCTCTGCTACTGGCCGCCGGGCGCCTGCCCGCTCATGCCGGAGACCGAGGGACTCGCCCATGACTGCCTGGGGCACGAGCGGATGATCCCGACCTCGCTGCCCGAGGCCGACGGCCGCCCCCGCTTCGCGCTTCAGGCCGGGACCCGCTTCACCCTGCCACTGATCGCCTACCACCCCCGCGGGCTGATCGACCTGGCCCTGCGCAGCCACCTGGATGAGCTGCCCGAGGCTCCCCGCTTCCGGGTGCTCCACGAGAGCATCCAGAGCGGCAATATCCGCGAGCTGGTCGGCCTGGGCTATGGCCTCGGCTGGCTGCCCGAACGCACCGTGCGCGGCGACCTGGCCGCCGGCCGCCTGGTGCGGGCCGGCGATGCCCGCTGGGAGGTCCCCCTGGAGATCCGCCTCTACCGCCGGCGCGAGCGCGGCCAGCCCGCCCTCGAGGCCCTCTGGAAGGCGCTGTCCGGCGGCGCCCCTCATCAACCCATCCCGATCCCCTCACCGGAGTCCCCATGACCGCCCCTGCCACGCCCTCGCCGCTCGCCCTCCTGCAACGGTGCCATCTGGAGTCCCTGCAACGGGCCTACGACGAGGTGCTCACGCGCCTGGGGCTCGACGGTGTGCTGCTCTTCAGCGGCCACCCCCGCCGCCACTTCGCCGACGACCAGGAGGCGGGCTTCGCCGCCTACGGCCACTTCATGCACTGGACCGGCCAGGCCGACCTCGCGCGCAGCTGGCTGCTGATCCGCCCGGGCCAGCGACCGAGGCTCAAGGTCCATGCCCCGGACGACTTCTGGCACCTGCCGGCCCGCCTGCCCGACGAGCCCTGGGTGGAGGCCTTCGACATCGAGATGGCCCGCGCCGACGCCCCGCCGGCCCTGCCGGCCGGTCACTTCGCGGTGCTCGGCGATGTATCGGCGGCGCTGGCCGAGACGACCGGCGCCGCCCGCAACCCGGCAACCCTGGTGGCTGCCCTGGACGAGAGCCGCGTGCGCAAGAGCGACTACGAGATCGCCTGCCTGCGCGACGCCAATCACCGCGCCATGGCCGGGCATCGCGCGGCCCGAGACGCCTTCCTGGCGGGCGGCGCCGAGCTCGACATCCAGCTCGCCTACCTGGGCGGCTCCCGCCAGCGCGAGACGGCCCTGCCCTACGCCAGCATCGTCGGGCTCAATGCCCACGGCGGCGTGCTGCACTACCAGCACTACGACAGCGTCGCTCCCGCTAGGCGGCGCAGCCTGCTGCTCGACGCCGGCCACCGCCACCGGGGCTATTGCGCCGACATCACCCGCAGCTGGGCGGGCCCCGATGCCGACCCCGCCTTCGCGGCGCTGATCGAGGGGGTAACGGCGCTGCAGCGCCGGCTGATCGGCGAACTGGCGCCGGGCATGGACTACGTGGACCTTCACCGGCGCATGCACCGGGCCCTGGCAGAGCTGCTGGCCGACCAGGGCCTGGTCCACTGCACGCCCGAGGCGGCCGTGGCCCAGGGCATCACCCGGGCCTTCTGTCCGCATGGCCTGGGCCATTCGCTGGGCCTGCAGGTCCATGACGTGGCCGGCCGGGTAAATGGCGCGGGCCGCCCCTTGCCGCCGCCCGAGACGGATCCCGCCCTGCGCCTAACCCGGGAACTGGAGCCGGGCATGGTGGTCACCATGGAACCCGGGTTCTACGTGATCCCCATGCTGCTGGCACCGCTGAGGGAGGGCGCGGCTGGCGGCGACATCGACTGGTCGCTCGTCGAGCGTCTGGCCGACCATGGCGGTATCCGCATCGAAGACAACCTGGTGATCACCCCCACCGGCCACGACAACCTCACCCCGCCGGAGTGACCGCCCGATGGACGCGACCTGGCACGCTGCCGACTTCCGCCCGCCCCTGGGGCTCTCCAATCGGCACGTCCAGACCCTGCTGCCCCGCTGCCTGCCGACGCCGGCGGTCGATGCCGAGACCGAGATCCTCGAGCTGCCGGACGGGGACTTCGTCGAACTGGCCTGGGCGCGACCGCAGCCCGACCGGGCAGACGCCCCCATCCTGCTGCTCTTCCACGGGCTCGAGGGCTCGCTGGACTCGCCCTATGCCCGCCACCTGCTGCACGCCGCCGCCGGCCTCGGCTGGCGCGCGCTGCTCATGCACTTCCGCGGCTGCGGGCCCTCGCCCAATCGCCTGCCCCGGGCCTACCACAGCGGCGATACGGCCGATGCCTACTGGTTGATCGGCCAGCTGGCCCACCGCTATCCCCGCGCCCTCAAGGTCGCCGCCGGGGTCTCCCTGGGCGGCAACATGCTGGTCAAGCTGGTCGCAGAGCAGGGTGATGCGGGGCTCGATCTGGACGCTGCCATCGTCATCAGCGCGCCGCTGGACCTGTCGGCCTGTGCCGATACGCTCCGTCACGGGTTTTCCCGCGTCTACGAGCGCCACCTGCTCGGCTCGCTTAAACGCAAGATGGCCCCTCGCCTGGCCCGTGGGGAGCTGCCGCTGTCGATCACTTCGCAGGAGCTCGAGGCCCTGGACAGCCTGCGTGCCTACGACGAGGCCGTGACGGCCCCGCTGCACGGTTTCGACGGCGCCGAGGACTACTACCGCCGTGCTTCCGCCGGCCCCCTGCTGGACGAGATCGCGCTGCCGATGCTTATCCTGCATGCCGATGATGACCCGTTCATGCCACCCGCCCTCTTCCAGCGCTTCCCGACTCCTGCGCCACCCGTTCGGCTGGAAGTGGCCTCGCACGGCGGACACGTAGGGTTCGTGGAGTGGCACCAAGGGCGACCGCGTAGTTGGCTTGCGCGGCGAGTCGGCCAACAGCTGGATGAGTGGCAATCGACGATGTCGGCTCTTCAGACCTCTCTGCGGTCGGTAAGCCACAAAAAAAGCACGGGACCTTAACCCAGGTTGGCAGACGCCGACGGCAGCCTTTTCTATTCTGACGCCAGGCAAGAAGGATCGGCCGTCGGTCCGGACGACGACAACAGTCGGTGCCACAAGAGGAGAAACGCATTGTGACTACATCCAGCGCCAACCACCTGGATTGCCATGCACGCGAGCAGGCCAACCGCTCGACGCCCGTCCACACCATGGTCAAGGACCTGCTGACACTGGCCAGCGAGCATGAATACGACGAGTATGCTCGATATTATGGGCTCTCCCTGCGTTTTCTGACCTATCACATTGGCGTTAGCAGGCTCCTGCAGGCCTTGGCCGAGGAGAGTCAGCAGCGCGTTCAATGCTTGATCGACGTGGCAGCGTCCCTGTCGATGGGATTGCCTCGTCTTCGGCGGCCAGCCATGAGCCCATGCCCAGACCTGCATGGGCAGAGCCACTTTTTCATCTACGACGATGAGATGGCCGCCCAGGAGCTCAGCCGCGCCCTGCTCGATCAATGGCGGTCGCGCCGCTTCTACGAGCGGCTGCAGGCCTATAACGCCATCCCCGACCTGAATGCCTGGCTGAACGACTGCATCGGGCAGTGTCGGGCACAGTTTCAGATTCTGCACGAAGCGCGCGACCGGCTTCCCGGTCTCACCAGGGCGAAAGCCTGCGGGGCGTAATTGGCCAAGCATTACCCCGGGCCGCAAGCAGAGCGATCAGGCCGGATAGGCGCTGCGCATCGGGGCAAGGCGTCTGCCCGGCGGCGCGACATCATGGAAAGATTCGTCGGCCGCGTATAGAGTGAGCCAAGCGAATACCTCTATCGTGCTCGGGCAGTGATCCGAAGGAGCGTGTGTTTGGCCGCTTTCCCGCCAACGCCTGACGCAACACCCGCCAACGCCCCTTCAGGGGGCATCATGAGCCCGTTCCGGGCTTCCTTTGGCCGGTATCTAGACCTGAGTGAACACGATGAAACCCTGCTGGCCCGCTACGAACGGCAGGCCAGGTCTGCTGAGCGAAACCAGCTGCTCTGGCGCCCGGGTGACAAGGTGGATGATCTGTTTATCCTGCAACATGGCTGGGCCTGCACCATCCGTAGTTCCAAGGATGGTGATCGGCAGATCATCGATCTGCTCCTGCCCGGGGAAATCATCGGCATTCAGGAGTTTACCTTCCGACGACACATCACCGAGGCGAGGATGGTCACCCCCGGGTTGATTCAGCCGTTTCCCCACGAAAGCATCGTCGATATCGTTGAAGCCTCGACACCGCTGGCAATAACCCTTTTCGCCAAGATCAGCTGCCAGGAGGCCCTGCTTGCCGAACGGTTGCTCGTCACGCTTCATCGCAGTGCGCGTTCACAGGTGCTGCATTTCATCGTCGAAACTTTCTTGCGACTCGAGAAGGTGCAGCACGTCGATCTGGCATCGTTCGAATTTCCCATATCCCAACGACTGTTGGGCGATATCCTGGGGCTGTCGCCGGTGCATATCAATCGTACGCTCAAGGCGCTGGAGCACGATCGCGTGCTGAAAAAGCATCGCGACCGCATCGAGGTATATGACCCGACGCGGCTGTTCGAGGAAGCGGATTTCGATGCCGAGTACCTGATCGATGAGCGGGACGGTTTGAAGACATTACTGGCCCAACGTTAGCCGCACCGTGACTCTCGTCACGGTGACGCCACCACGTCGACGAGCAGCTCTCGATAGGGGTTGTCGATAGGGGCTCTCGACAGACGTTCTCGCCAGAAGCCCCGTCCCTGGCCTGTCCGTCCACTCAGCCGATCGGGCAGCTGACGCCGGTACCCTTCAGGCCGCAGTAGCCGCCGGGGTTCTTCGCCAGGTACTGCTGGTGGTACTCCTCGGCGTAGTAGAAGGCCTCCAGGGGCTCGACCTCGGTGGTCACGTGGCCCCGGCCGCTGCGTGACAGCGCCTCGCTGTAGGCCTCGCGGCTATGCTCGCCCACCTCGCGCTGGCCAGGGGTGGTGGTGAGGATGATCGAGCGGTACTGGCTGCCGATATCATTACCCTGGCGGTGGCCCTGGGTCGGGTCATGGGCCTCCCAGAACACCCGCAACAGGGTCTCCAGGTCGACCTCGCGGGGATCGAAGACCACCCGCACCACCTCGGCGTGGCCGGTACGGCCGCTGCAGGTCTCCTCATAGGTGGGATTCGGGGTCACGCCGCCGGCGTAGCCCACCGCGGTGACGTGCACGCCAGGCAGCTGCCAGAAGAGCCGCTCGGCCCCCCAGAAGCAGCCCAGTCCCAGCACGATCTCCTCCATGCCCTCGGGCCAGGGGGGCAGCATGGCGTGGCCGTTGACCAGGTGGGTCCCGCTGATCGGCAGCGGGGTGTCGCGCCCTGAGAGGGCGCGGTCGGGATGCAGTGGCATGGGATAGGCTCCATCGTCTTGTGGAAGGTCCGCCGGGCATGGCGGCGTCGCCTCATGGGCTCGGCGGATTGCCCGGCAGGCTGAAACTGTAGACCAGGTCGACCGCCTGGGCCGCACCCGAGACCGCCTCGAGATAGAGGCTGCGCCACAGCTGGTAGCGCAGGGTGAGCTCGGCGATCGGCGAGAAGACGCCCACCCCGTAGCCGATGCTCAGGCGCTCGGTGAGATTGCCGGTGACCACCACCTGGCTCTCCTCCCCGGCCCCGGCGGTATCGAGGCTCAGGTCATCGATGCCGAAGGCCTGGCCGATGGCGCCCACGGCGCCGCCCGTCTGCCCCAGGGTGAGGCCGATCAGCGCCGAGGTCAGGGCCCCGTCGGCACCGCCGCTGCTGTCCGGGGCGCGCCCGCGCAGCAGGTAAGAGAGCGCACTGGCCTCATCCATGGCCGGCTCCGAAAAGATCGCCAGGCTCGGGGCGTCGGCGGAGCCGCTGACGCGCAGGCCGGCGATCACCCCGTCCTGGGTGGCCGCGGGGTTGCGGATCGCCTCGAAGTCGAGCAGCGGCTGTCCTGGGGGGCCGCTGAAGAAGATGATCCCCTCGCGAATCAGCAGGTCCTGGCCGAAGGCCCGGAAGCGGCCGTCGACCAGGCTGACGTCGCCGAACAGCTGGACCGGCCCGTTCTGCTGGCGGACCTCGAGGTTGCCCGAGAGCCCCGACTCCAGGCCATAGGCCTCCAGCTGCATGTCCGGTCCCAGGGAGAGGGTGATCAGGATGTCGGTGGCCATGCCCGCCCGGGCCATGGCCTCGGCGGTGGACTCGCCGGGCTCGCCGTCCGCTTCTGCCGCTGCTGCTTGCTCGGCGGCCCGACGATCCTGCTCCTCGGTGATGATCACCTCGTCCGGGCTCGGGGCCATGGCCGAGTCGGGGACCTCACCCACCTCGAGCCGCGCCCAGGGGATTTCGACCGTTCCGCGGACCTGAAGCCGCTCCGACGTGGCACGAATCCTCAGGTCCGGGGCCAGGCGCAGGCGCCCGAACTCCGGCAGCACCGCCAGCAGCGGGTCATCGACGGCCTGCAGGTCGATGGCGGCCTGCCAGCTGCCGCCGTCGGGCCAGCGGGCATTGCCCCCAATCTCCAGGCGCCCCTCATCGGCGGCCAGGAAGCCGTCGATGTCGGCTCGGTCGCCGGCCAGTTCCACGACCAGTTCCCCGTCGTGCACCTCCAGCGGCAGGTCCAGGCCGCCGGCCCTGAGCCCGGCCAGGGCGAGCCGGCCGTCGAGGCGTGGCACCTCGCGGGTGCCAGCGATGCGGATATCGCCGTCGAGCCCGCCTTCCAGCGTCTCCAGGCCGGCGGCCAGGGGCCGATAGGGGGCGAGGCGCAGGTCATCGATGCGCAGCCGACCGTCGAGCCCACCCGCCCCCAGCGGCTCGTCGATGCCCAGGGCCAGGCGCAGCTCGCCGCTGTCGGCCAGCCCCAGCACCAGGTCGAGCTCCGCTTGCGCCTCGGTGGCCTCCAGCTGCAGTCCCAGCGTGGTGCCGGGAACCGACCAGGCCCGGCCGTAGGCGTCCTCGCCGGTGACCTCGGCGCGGCTGTCGAGGTCGGCGTCTAGCTGCCAGCGCGCCCCGCCGTCGGACCAGCCGGCCGCGAGGGTGCCGCCGCTCTCGCCGCTGATGCGCCACCCCGGTGGCATGGCGGCATCGGCCAGGTCCATGGGCAGGTCGCGGATCGCGAGCACCGCCCGGCCGGCCTGCGCGGAGGCCTCCAGCGGCTCGCTCAGGCACACCTCGCCGCCCTGGCGGCGGGTCAGGCAGAAGGGCGCCACCCGCGCCGACCCCGCCGGCAGGTCGGCCTCGAAGGTCAGCGCCTCGGCGAGGCGGATATCCCCGAACTCGCTGTCGAGCTCCAGCGGTGTCAGGGCCCCGCGATAGCGTTCGCGGGCGTCGTCGAGCCCGCCCTCCAGGGCCAGGGCCAGACGCGACAGCGGCATCGCCTCGCCGCCCTCGGCGGCCAGACGCAGGCGGTGCTCGGAAAGGCGACCGTCGAGGTCCAGGGTGACGCTGTCGAGGCGCTGCCCGCCGGCCTCGAGGCGGCTGACCTCCAGGGCCAGCGCCAGGTCGGGGTCCTCCAGGCCGGCGACCCGTGCCGTCAGGTCGAGTGCCTCTACGGCATTGCCGGCGAAGGCCAGTGAGCGGCCGGTCAGCGCGAGGTCGAGCTCTGGTGCCTCCAGGCTGCCCGCCGTGGTGAAGCGCCCGGCCAGGGTGCCGCCGAGGCCAGGATAGAGGCTCTCCAGTGCGGGCATGTCCAGGTCGCCGGCCAGGTCCAGGGCCTGGCGGCTCACCTGCCCGGCCACGCTGACCCGGTTGTCGCCCTGGCGAAAGTCGAGGGTCTCGATCTCCCAGCGCATCTCGCTGTCCCCGGCGAGGACGGCCTCGAGACTCAGCGGCCGGTCGTCCAGCACCCCCTGGATATCCAGCCCCGGCACCTCGAGCCGCCAGCCCGCAGCGTCCTGCATGAAGGCCAGCTCGGCGCCGCCGCCCAGGCGCCCATCGAGCCCCTCGACGAAGCGGCCGGGGTCCAGATTGTCAAGCGTGAGCGTGGCCTCGACGTCGAGGCCGTCGCCCCAGGCGGCCTGGCCGCGACTGAGGAGCACGGCGCCCTGCTGGTTGACCGTCAACGGTGACCAGCGGAAGTGCTCGAGATCCCCGCTGCCACTGACCAGCAGGTCGGTGGGTGGCAGGTCCGGTCCCCGTGCATTGAGGGACACCCGGGTGCGGTAGTCGACCAGGCTGCCCTCCAGGTGCACCGCCAGGTCCTCGACCTGCCATGGCACTTCGGGGGCCACGGCCGCGGCGTCCTCCTCGTCGCTGGCCGGCTCGACCTCGGCTCCGGGCAGCGGCCACTGGAGGGCGTCGCTCTGCAGCGAGGCGCTGAACGGCAGGGTCGGGTCCAGGGCATCGAGGCGCGCCACCAACTGGGCCTCCACCGGCCCCAGGGCGGCCAGGTCGACCTCGAGGTCGGCCAGGCTGCCGGCCAGGGCAAGCTCGATGCGCTCCCCCTCAAGCGCCGGCATCCACTCCGGCAGGTAGAGGTCGGCGGCCAGCCGGGCCTCCAGCGGATAGTCGTCACGCAGCACCACGCGGGCCGTCAGCTCGGCATCCGCATCGGCGGTGGCCACCGCCAGGGTGTCGATCTCCACCTCCTGGCCGCGGGCGCTGAGGCGCAGAAGCAGCCGCTCGACGCCATACTCGACGGACCCGGCGAGGGCGAAGTCCTCGATGGCAAGCTCCGGCACCTCCACGGCCATGGGCAGGGTCACCTCGGGGAGGACACGTCGCGGCCGCTCGTCCAGCGGCAAGTCGGCGAGCCCCTCCAGTTCGGCGGCGGCCTGGGCCGGCAGCGGCGAGCGCACGGCGATGGCCGCATCGATGGCTGCCGCGGTGAGCCGGGGCCCCTCCTGCTCGGCCTCGCTCAGGGCCAGGCGGGTGCCCGCCGAGAGCGGCAGGGTCAGGCGCGTGCCGACCAGTCGGGTGGGCAGCAGGGTCAGGGTGCTCTCTTCGGCCCGGAGGCCGCTGGTAAAGGACGCCCAGGTCAGCAGGGTCCCGTCGGCGAGCTGCAGGGTCACATCACTCAGCGACAGCTCGCGCAGCTCCACCGGGAACGGCAGGCGGATCTCCTCGAGGGGCGCGCCGACCTCCTCCTGCGAAGCCCCCTCCGGCTCGGCGTCGGTTTCTGCCAGACGGATATCGGCGCCTTCCACGGCCAGCCGGTCGAGACACAGCCGGCCCTGCAGCAGACACTCTTCCGACCAGGCCAGCTCGAAGCGCGTCAGGGCGATGCGGGCCGGGCCGGCCTCCAGGCGGAGGTCATGCAGCACCAGGTGATCCAGCGGGGCGCCCTCCACGGCGCCCAGCTCGTAGAGCCCGCGCTTGGCCCCCTGCTCGAGCAACACGCCGGTGCCCCAGGGCGAGAGGGCCAGGCCCAGCAGCAGCAGCACCAGGCCCAGCAGCCAGAGGGGCAGGACGATCAGCAGTCGGGCCAGGGCCCAGATCAATGCGCGGGTTCTCAAGGTGTTGGCTCTCAGAATTCGGGGCCGATAGCGAAGTGGAGGCGGAAGGGATCATCGGCATCGAAGGGATGGGCGACATCGAGGCGAATCGGGCCGACTGGAGAGATCCAGCGTACCCCCAGGCCGGCGCCGGTCTTCAGGTCGCTCGGGCCCCAGTCGCTGAAGGCATCGCCGGTGTCGATGAAGCTCGCGGCCCACCACTTGCCGGTGATGCGACGCTGGGCCTCGAGGCTGGCGGTCAGCAGCTGCTCGCCACCGACCAGGCGGCCCTCGTCGTCCTCGGGGGCAAGGCTCTCGTAGGCGTAGCCGCGTATGCTGCGATCGCCGCCGGTGAAGAAGCGTAGCGAGGGCGGAATGTCAGCGAAGTCGTCGGTGGTGATGCTGCCGATGCCGACCCGGCCGACGAAGCGGTTGTCGTCGCCGAGCATGCGGATCCATTCGCTGTCGCCGGTGAGGCGCAGGAACTCGGCGGCGGAGCCCCACCAGTCGCTGGAATACTCCACGGCCAGGCGCTGGCGATCCCCCCAGGTGGGAAAGGTGGGGTTGCGGGTACGGGTGCGCGACCAGCTGATGCCGGGATAGAGCAGCAGCACCTGGTTGGAGACCCCGGCCTGGGTGAAGTCCTCGTAGGTGCCGCGCAGGTAGAGGCTCTGCTCCCAGCCATTGTCGAACGTCCAGCGACGGGCCGCCTCCACGGTGCTCTCCAGGGTGCGGGTATCGTCGTTGTCCTTGTTGCGCAGGCCATACTGAAAGCGATAGCTGTCGCGCAGCGGGTCCGCCAGCGGCAGGGTATAGACCCCGGTGAACTGCTGCTCCGGCCCCGAGATGTAGAGGTCGTGATCCAGGCTGTGGCCATAGCGGTTGATCCAGGGCTGGTCCCAGGAGAAGCGCAGGCGAGGCCCCACGTCGGTGGCATAGCCCACCCCCACCTCGAACTGGTGGCGGTCGGCGGGGGTCACCACCACGTCGATCGGCACCTCGGGAACGGCGGGGCGCTGCAGGCCGGCGGCCGATACCAGCGCCTCGGCGGCGATGTGCGGCCCCTGGTCGGCGACGGGCGCCACGCCCTCGACGTCCAGCGACTGCCACCAGCCCGGTTCGGCGTCCGGCAGGGCCAGCCGCGCCAGTTCCCGGTCGAGGCGCGGGCGCACGTTCACCGAGGCGAACCACTCGGTCTGGCCCAGGCGCTGGTTGAACCTGGCCACCTCGCTCGCCAGATAGGCATCCCCGCTGGCGAAAGGGGCCAGGGCTTCCAGCCGCGAGGTCTCGATATGATGCCCCTGGAAGGTCACGTCGCCGAAGCGATGGCGCTGGCCGCTGTCCAGCGCCAGGTACAGCCGGGCGCTGTTGGCGTAGGGTCTGACCTCCATCCGCCGGTCGGTGAAGCGCCAGTCGAAGTAGCCGCGCTCGAGGGCGAGGTTCGCCAGCCGGCTGCGCAAGCTGTCGAAGGGGGCATGGCGCAGGCGATCCCCCTCCGAGAGGGGAAAGGCCTCGATGGCCTCGGTAAAAGGGGCATCCTCGGCGGCGTCTCCGGTCACGGAGAGCGCCAGGACCTCGATGCGCACCGGCTCGCCGGGGTCGATGGAGAGTGTCACCTCCGAGGGCGCCTCGGGGTCGTCGAAGCGGGGCTCGATCCGGGGCGAGTAGTAGCCGTAGACCCGCAGCGCCTCGCTGCTGCGCCGCAGCACCTCGCTCTCCAGGCGAGCGGGGCTGTACTGCTCGGCCTCAAGCCCGTCGAGGTAGAGGCGGACATTCTCCGCCAGCGGGTCCTCGATGCCCTCGATGTTGGCCTCGAGGGCCAGGGCGCCGGGCGCCAGGCCCAGGCAGACTACCGCCGTCCCCAGGCGGGTGAACACGCGATTATCCATTGGTACCGCTTCCTGACTGGCGACATGTCACTGGCGAAGAGCCTCGAGCTGGGCGCTCGTGGCGAGCTGCGCCTGGCGCAGCTCGCGCAGCCCGGACTCGACGTCCCGAAGCCGGCTATCCAACGTCTCACTCCGTTCCTGTGCATCATCGCGTGATCCCGCCAGAGCTTCAACGTCGGCGGCGAGGTCCGCCAGCGCCTCGTCCAGGGACGCCAGGCGCGACTGCTGTGTCTCGCGCTGGTCGGCGAGGCGCGCTTCCAGCTCCTCCAGTGCCGTGGCCAGTGTCTCGCGACGCGCGGCCTCCGCCTCCCGGGCATCGTCGAGCGCGGCCAGACGCTCGCGCAGGGCGGCGCGCCCCTCCTCGCCCGCCCGCTCCAGGGCATCCAGGGAGCTACGGGTCGCGGCGAGTGTCGCGGCCAGGGTATCGTCCCGGCCTTCGTTCTCGTCGCCAAGCGTGTCAAGCCGGTCATCGAGGGAGGACATCGCCTCCTCGATGGGCGCCAGGCGCTCTTCTCGCTGAGCCTCGAACGTGGCCAGGCGAGCGTCGATGACCGCGTCGAGCTCGGCCTCCAGGTTGGCCAGCTCATCCAGGCGCTCCTGCAGGGTGGTGAGGGCCTCCCCCCGGCCCGTTTCCGCGTCGAAGCGGGCATGCACGTTGGAGAGCTCTCCGCTGACCCGGGTGAGTTCGCCCTGCAGCCGGGCGCGCTCCTGCCAGCCGGCCCAGGCCAGGGCGGCAAAGGCGGCGAGGAGCAGCAGCACCAGCAGCCACAGGGGCCATACCCGCGGGGGCGGGGGCTGCCGCCAGCGTGGCGCCGACAGGCTGGCATCCGGGTCCGGCACGATCGGCCGGCTGTACCGGGGGGCATCCGGGCGCTCTGCCATGGCGAACTCCTTCTCTGGGGAACGGGGTGTCCGGGGCCTGGTCGATTGGCGCCCCCGGGGCCGGGTGCTATGATGCCGCGACAGCACCGACACATCGTCCTGATAGTGTAAGGTTTTTTGTCATCGGAACGCACGGGGCCCGTCAACGCCAGCTGACGAGCCTTGAATCCCGAGGTTCCGATGCCGCACCATGGGGTGCTGTACCGAGACCGCTGACGACAAGGAGAGAGATTCGATGGCATTCGAACTGCCCGCACTGCCTTACGAGAAGAACGCGCTGGAACCGCATATCTCCGCCGAGACCCTCGAGTATCACTACGGCAAGCACCACCAGACCTACGTGAACAAGCTCAACGAGCTGACCGACGGCACCGACGATGCCAACAAGTCCCTCGAGGAGATCATCAAGTCCTCCTCCGGCGGCCTGTTCAACCAGGCGGCCCAGGTCTGGAACCACACCTTCTACTGGCACTGCCTGTCGCCCAACGGTGGCGGTGAGCCGAGCGGCGCGCTGGCCGAGGCCATCAATGCCAAGTTCGGATCCTTCGACAAGTTCAAGGAAACCTTCAACGCCCAGGCCGCGGGCAACTTCGGCTCCGGCTGGACCTGGCTGATCAAGACCGATGACGGTGGTGTCGATATCGTCAACACCAGCAACGCCGACACCCCCATCGCCCATGGCCAGACCCCGCTGCTGACCATCGATGTCTGGGAACACGCCTACTACATCGATTATCGCAATGCGCGGCCGAAGTACCTCGAGAACGTCTGGAGCGTGCTCAACTGGGACTTCGTCGCCCAGAACTTCAGCTGATCGCCCGGCGCTCAAGCGCCGACCGCTGAACGCAAGCGGCCCCGCCAGATGGCGGGGCCGCTTGCGTTGATCGAGCCACCTGAGGGCAACCGGTCAGGGATCGGCGCGACGCCCGATCCCCCGATAGTGCATGCCGCAGGCGGCGACATGGGCGGGGTCGTAGATATTGCGCCCGTCGAGCAGCAGCTTCTCGCCGAGCCGCTCGGCCAGCCGCGGCCAGTCGGGGTTCCAGTAGGCCTTCCACTCGGTGACCAGCATCAGCGCATCGGCCCCCTCGCAGGCCTCCAGGGGATCGCCCCGGAATACCTCGAGCAGCGGGTGCTCGCCGACCTCGGCCAGCACCGCCGGGATCGCCGCCGGATCATGCAGGCGAACCCTGACGCCCTGGGCCCAGAGCGCGCGCAGCAGCGTGAGCACCGGTGCCTGGTCGATGCGGGCGGTACCGGGCTTGAAGGCCGCCCCCCAGATCGCCACGCGGCGACCCTCCAGGCGGCCGTGGAAGTGTGCCCAGAGCTTGCGGAACAGCGTCTCCTTCTTGTGCTCGTTGATGTCGAGTACCTGGTCGAGCAGCGCCGAGTGGCGCCCGCTCGCCGACTGGACGTCGGCCAGGCGCATCAGGTCGCGGGAGAAGTTGGGGCCGCCGAAGCCGCAGCCGGGGTAGAGGTACTCGTAGCCGATCCGCGAGTCGGCACCCATGCCCTGGCGGACGTACTCCACGTCCACCCCCAGGCTGTCGGCCAGCCCGGCGATGTCGTTCATGTAGCTGATGCGCGTGGCGAGCATGCCATTGATGGCCAGCTTGGTGAGCTCCGCGGCGCGGCGCGGCATGCGCTGGAACACCTCGCGGCGGCGGTTGAAGGCACGCAGCAGCTCGCGTACCTGGCGCTCCGCCCCGTCGTCGTCGCAGCCAAGCAGCCAGCGGGAGGGCCGGGTGAAGGTCTCCCAGGCGCGCCCCTCCTCGAGCAGGTCGGCCAGGGCCACCGCCCGGCAACCATCGAGGCGAGACTCCAGCTGCTCGGTCTCCCCCACCGGAAAGGTGGAGTTATTGACCAGCACCGCCCCCGGGCAGAGCCCGCTCATCAGGCGCTCGACGCTGTCGGCCGCGTCCTGACGCTGGTCCGGGGAGACGGCGAGCCAGAAGACATCGAAGGGCTCGCCACCGACGGCGTCCCCCTCGTCGGCAACCAGCCGCAGGCTGCCCTGACTCAGCCCCTCCTCGAGCCGGCGCATCAGCTCCGGTTCGCTGGTCAGCCAGCCGCTGGCGGAGAGCGCTGGCCAGTCGGCCGAGGCGTGGGGCAGCCAGGTCACCCGGTGGCCGACCCAGGAGAGCGCCGCCGCGGCAGAGGCGGCAGCCAGCTCGCTGCCATGGATCAGTACCCGCATGGGCCTCACTCCTCTCCGGCGTAGCGCGTCAGCAGCTCACGGAACCCCTGGCCGTAGCGGGCGTGGCGGCGGCCATAGGCGAGGATCGCTTCCAGGTAGCCCAGCTGGTGGCCGCAGTCGTAGGTCTTGCCGCGCATCCGCCAGGCATCCACGCCCTCCTCGCGACGCAGGGTCTCGATGGCATCGGTGAGCTGGATCTCGTTGCCGGCCCCCGGCGGGGTATCGGCAAGCAGCGAGAAGATCCGGCCCGGCAGCACATAGCGGCCGATCACCGCCAGGTTGGAGGGCGCCTCGTCGACGGGCGGCTTCTCAACCACGCCGGCGATCGGCCGCGACTCGCCGGGCCCGGGGAGCTCGCCGCCGGTATCGACGATGCCGTACTTGTGGACCATCTCATGGGGCACCTCCTCGACCATCAGCTGGCTGTGGTGGCTGGCCTCGAAGGAGGCGATCATGCCGGCCAGGTCGTTGGGCTCGATGCCCTCGTCATCGACCAGCACGTCGGGCAGCAGCACCGCGAAGGGCTCGTCGTCGCCCACCACCGGGCGCGCGCAGAGCACGGCGTGGCCCAGGCCCAGCGGCTCGGGCTGGCGCACGCTGATGATGTTGACGTCGGCGGGCACGATGGAGCGTAGTTCCTCCAGCAGCTCCGTCTTGCCCTTGGCCTCGAGGCTCGCCTCGAGCTCGAAATGCTTGTCGAAGTGGTTTTCGATGGCGCTCTTGGTGCCATGGGTCACCAGCACGATGTCGCGAATGCCGGCGGCGACGGCCTCCTGGACCACGTACTGGATCACCGGCCGGTCGACGATGGTGATCATCTCCTTGGGAATGGCCTTGGAGGCCGGGAGACAGCGCGTGCCGAAGCCGGCAACGGGAAGAACAGCCTTGTTGATCATGGTGCGGTCCCTGTCACTGTTGAGAATGCGGCCCCGGGGAAAGCGTGGGAATGCCCTCCCGGGAGCGGGTACAATACCCCATGATACCGGACAGAGTCCGGCCTGCCAGCGTGTCAGGTCGGCGACACCTTGGAGAGAGCAGATGAGTGCAAGCCATTCGGAAGCGGAAAACGTCGACCAGGCGGAGATCGCCAAGTTCGAGGCCCTGGCCGACCGCTGGTGGGATCCGCAAGGCGAGTTCAAGCCCCTCCACGACATCAACCCGCTGCGCCTGGACTTCATCGACGCCCGGGCAGGACTGGCCGGGCGACGGGTGCTAGACGTGGGCTGCGGCGGCGGCATCCTGGCCGAGGCCATGGCCCACCGTGGCGCCGATGTCACCGGCATCGACCTGGGGGAGGCACCGCTGGCCGTGGCCCGGGAGCACGCCAGGGAGAGCGGGGTGGCCATCGGCTACCGCCATGCCAGCGTCGAGGAGATGGCCGCGGCCCACCCCGGCGAGTTCGACGTGGTGACCTGCCTGGAGATGCTCGAGCACGTCCCGAATCCCGGCTCGGTGGTGCGCGCCTGTGCCGCCCTGGTCAAGCCCGGTGGCCAGGTGTTCTTCTCGACCCTCAACCGCAATCCCAAGGCCTATGCGCTGGCGGTGCTCGGCGCCGAGTACCTGCTGCGCCTGCTGCCGCGCGGCACCCACGACTACCGCCGCTTCATCCGCCCCTCGGAACTGGCGGCCTGGTGCCGCGAGGCGGGGCTGGACGTGCGCGAGCAGAACGGTCTGGTCTTCCATCCGCTGACCCGTCGCTATGCCCTGTCGACGAGCGATGTCTCGGTCAACTACCTGATGCACTGTCGCCGGGAGGCGACGTGATGGCCGGAGGCCCTCCCCGGGTCCTGCTCTTCGACCTGGACGGTACCCTGGTGGACACCGCGCCGGACCTGGCACGCGCCACCAACGCCCTGCGCCACCACCACGGGCTGCCCGCCCTGCCCTATCCGGTGATCCGCGCCCAGGTCTCCAACGGCGGCAGCGCCCTGGTGACCCTGGCACTGGGCCTCGACAAGGAGGCCGACGGCCATGGCGAGGCGCGCGCCTTCCTGCTCGAGGCCTACGGCCGGGCGGTGGCCGAGGAGAGCCGCATCTTCCCCCCACTGGAGCAGCTGCTGGCCGACTGGGAGGCAGGCCAGCGCCGCTGGGGGATCGTCACCAACAAGCCTCGGGCCTTTGCCGCACCGCTGGTCGAGGCATTGGGGCTTGCCCCCGGCGCCCTGCTCTGCGCCGACGACCTGCCGGTCAAGAAGCCCGATCCCGAGCCCCTGAGGGAGGCCGCGCGTCGCCTTCGGGCGACGGCGTCAGAGTGCTGGTATATCGGCGACCACCGGCGTGACATGCAGGCGGCACGCGCCGCCGGCATGGCCGCGGTGGCGGTGGGCTACGGCTATATCGAGGAAGGAGACGACTACCGGGGCTGGCCCGCCGACCTGTGGTTCGATACCACCGAGGCACTGGTGGCGGCACTGCGCGGCGCCCGGCGGGACGGGTGAAGGTGCCCCGGGCGACCCCGGGGCACCGCCCTCACCCTTGCTTCGGCGGCTGGGCGTCGAACTTCTCGCCGTTGTGGCCGCGGCTGTCCGGCCCCATCAGCCACAGGTAGGTGGGCATGATCTCTTCCGGCGGCCGCAGCGTCATCTCGTTCTCCCCGGGATAGGCGCTCTTGCGCATGGCGGTGCGCGTCGCCCCGGGGTTGAGGCTGTTGACGCGCAGGGTGCCCAGATGCTCGACCTCGTCGGCCAGCACCTCGACGAAGCCTTCGGTGGCGAACTTGGACACCGCATAGGCCCCCCAGTAGGCCCGGCCCCGGCGCCCGACGCTCGAGGAGGTGAATACCACCGAGGCGTCCGGCGAGCTCTTGAGAAGCGGCAGCAGGGCCTGGGTCATCCAGATCGGCCCGTTGATGTTGACCTGCATTACCTGTTCCCAGAGCTCGGGATTGTACTGCTCGAAGGGCGTGATGCGGCCGAGAATCCCGGCGTTATGCAGGATACCGTCGAGGCGACCGAATTCCTTGTCGAGGGTCTCGGCCATGTCATGGTAGTCCTTGAGCGTGGCCCCCTCGAAGTTGAGCGGGAAGATGGCCGGCTGAGGGCCTCCGGCGGCCTCGATCTCGTCGTAGACCGTCTCCAGCTTGGCAATGGTGCGCCCCAGCAGGATCACGGTGGCCCCCTGGCCGGCGAAGGCCAGGGCCGCGGCCCGACCGATGCCGTCACCGGCACCGGTCACCAGGATGATGCGGCCCTCGAGCAGACCGGCCGCGGGCTGGTAGTCGATCTTGCAGGTCATCACGTCTCCTCTGTCCCTCAGTTGCCTGCCTGGCGCAGGAAGTCGTCGGCCAGCCCAGCGGCGCTGCTGTCGGGATGCTCCTCGCGCACGCGGTCGAGCAGCGCCCGGCTCTCTTCGGGGCGCCCACGGCGCGCCTCCAGCAGCCCCAGCTTGTAGAGGGCATCGGGCACCTTGCTGCTCTCGGGGAAGTCCTGCAGGACCCGCCGGAAGGCGGCATCGGCGGCCTCCAGCTCGCCCTCGGCCGAGTAGAGCTCGCCGAGCCAGTAGTGGGCGTTGGCGGTCAGGCGGCTGTCGGGATGGGCGCTGACGAAGGACTCGAAGGCATCGATGGCCTGGCCGAACTCGCGGGCCTGGACATGCGAGAAGGCCGTCTGGTAGGCCGACTGTGCGGCAGGGTCGTCACCGCTCGGCGAGGGGGTCTCGGCGACCTGGCGAGCACTCTCCTCGTCCACGGGCGGAGCGGCCTGGTCGACGCCACTGCCTGCCGCCATCAGGCGATCCTCGATGTCCAGGTATTGCTGGCGGGTCTGGCGACGCAGCTGCTCCAGCTGGTGGCGCAGCTCCTCCACCTGGCCGCGCAGTTGGCGGATCTCCTCCTGGTGCTGCTGGACCTGGTTGAAGATCACCAGGCTGCCGCCGGCCTCCTCGCGGGTGGCCGCCTGGTCATAGAAGCTGCTGGAACCGGTTCGTCCGGTCAGGTCCTCGATCACCGGCTGCTGCGCCAGGGCTGGCATCGCTACGGTCAGCGGGAGCACCAGGGCTCCCGCACCGCACAGTCCCTTCAGACCGTGTCTCATCGCTTTCTCCCTCGTCGTGTTGGCCCGGCTCAGTAGGCGAAGACCACCCGACGGTTCTGGGCGTAGGCCTGCTCGTTCTGGCCACGGGCCGCGGGCCGCTCCTCGCCGTAGCTGACCACCTCGACCTGGGAGGGCGACACGCCCTGCACGTTGAGGTAGCGCTCGACGGCACCAGCGCGACGCTCGCCCAGCGCCAGGTTGTACTCGCGGGTACCGCGCTCGTCGGTATGGCCCTGCAGGACGACGCTGGCATTGGGGTTGTTCTGCAGGAAGCGGGCATGGGCGGTCAGCACCGGCTCGAACTCGCTGCGGATGGTATCGCTGTCGTACTCGAAGTAGATGGTGCGGGTCTCCGGAATGCGGCCGTCGGCATCGGCGCGCTGTCCGTCTCGGCCGTCACGGTCACCGCTGACGCCCCGGCCATCGGCGCTGCCGGTTGACACGCCGCCGCGATCGCTGCCGCCAGCACCTCCCGTCAGGTCGCCGTCCTGGCCGCCACCCGTGCTGGAACAGCCGGCCACGAAGGCCAGGGAGAGGGCGATGGCCAGGGTTCTGGCATAGGGCTTGAGCTGCATCGTGAAACTCCTCGTTGGATATATCGTGCTGGATACATCAGTTCAGAAACGGTGACCACGCGGGTTCGCGGACATCCCCCTGCGCCGCCGGCAGCCGGAAGGTGGCGCGCCCATCGGCGGAGACCCCGCCCAGCACGCCGTTACCGCCCTGCTGGGTGGCGAAGATTACCATGGTGCCATTGGGCGCGACACTGGGGGATTCGGCCTGTCCCATGTCGGAGAGGGCCACCAGGCGGCCGCTCTCCAGGTCCTGGCGCGCCACCTGATAGCCGTTGTTGCCGCGGTGTATCAGGAAGATCGCCTCGCCGTCCGGGGCGAAGCGCGCCCGGGCATTGTAGTTGCCGGTGAAGGTGAGACGCTCCTCCTCGCCGCTGCCCAGGTCGAGGCGATAGATCTGCGGGCCACCGCTGCGGTCCGAGGTGAACAGCAGGCTGCGACCATCCGGTGCCCAGGCGGGCTCGGTGTCGATGCTGGAGTTGTTGGTGACGCGCCGCACGTCCCGCGAGCCGATGTCCATGACGTAGATCTCGGGCTGGCCATCCTTGGAGAGCGCCATCGCCAGGCGGCGGCCATCCGGTGACCAGCTCGGGGCGCTGTTGAGCCCCTCGAAGGAGGTGGCACGCACGCGCCGGCCGGAGGCGAGATCCTGGATGTAGATCGCCGGGCGCTCGGTCTCGAAGGAGACGTAGGCCAGCTTGCCGCCATCCGGCGACCAGGCCGGCGACATGATCGGCTCGTCGGACGAGAGGATCTGCTGGCTGTTGCGGCCGTCGGCATCGGCCACGTGGAGGGCATATTGGGTATCGTCGCCCACGCCGCTGGAGGTCACGTAGGCAATGCGGGTCGAGAAGGCCCCCCGGATATCGGTGATCTCCTCGAAGATCTGGTCGCTGATGTAGTGCGCGGCGTCGCGCAGCCCCTGGCGGCCGGTCGTGACGCTCTCGGCGAGCATGCGACTCTCGCCGCTGACGTCCATCAACTCGTACTGGATGCGGTACTGATCGCCCTCGCGGCTGATGCGTCCCGCCACCAGGTAGCGAACGTCCAGGGCGCGCCAGTCGCCATAGCGGACCTCCTCGCTCGAGGCGGGTCGCTCGAACATGGCGCGACGCTCCAGCGGCTCGAAGTAGCCGCTGCGTTCCAGGTCATCGGAGACGATCTGGGCAATGTCCTGAGGCATGTCGTCGCCGTCGGCGAAGGGCACGATCGCGATGGGCGTGGCACGGTCGCTGCCACGGGTGATCTCGATGGTCAGGTCGGCGGCCTGGGCCAGGCTGGTGACCAGCATCAGCATGGCGGCTAGCCAGGTGGTCTTCAGGATGTTCATCAGCGGATATCCCCCGGTCGGAATCGCAGGTTGAATTGACGATAGTCGCGCTGGGCCGACGCCGGCAACTGGCGCAGCTCGGCGAAGGGCGCGGCGGCCTCCACGGCCTGGACCGCGGAGCGGTCGAAGGCGCTGTTGCCACTGCTCTGACCAATGGTAGCCGCGAACAGCTCCCCGGAGGGGCCCAGTCGCACCGACACCTCGGCGCTGGCCCCGTCGGGCACGTTGGGCGGAATCACCCAGGCCTGCTCCACCGCCCGGCGCACCAAGTTGATGAAGCTGTTGGCCGCCTCGCTGGCCTGGCGGGCATTGGCCACGTTGTCTGCTTCGCCCTCGATGGCACGCTCCAGGCCCTGGTTGGCCGCTTCGACGGCACGACGGGCCTGCTCCTCGGCCTGTCGCTGACGTTCGGCTTCTGCTTCGGCCTGGCGCTGACGTTCGGCTTCCGCTTCGGCCTGGCGCTGGCGTTCGGCTTCTGCTTCGGCCTGGCGCTGGCGTTCGGCTTCCGCCTCGGCCTGGCGTACACGTTCGGCTTCCGCTTCGGCCTGGCGTACGCGTTCGGCTTCCGCCTCGGCCTGGCGTACACGTTCGGCTTCTGCTTCGGCCTGGCGCTGGCGTTCGGCTTCCGCCTCGGCCTGGCGTACACGTTCGGCTTCCGCTTCGGCCTGGCGTACGCGTTCGGCTTCGGCTTCGGCTTCCGCTTCAGCCTGGCGCCGGCGTTCGGCTTCTGCCTCGGCCTGCTCGGCGCGCCGGGCGGCCTCCTCCTCGGCGGCCCGGCGAGCCTCCTCGCGGGCCTCGGCTTCGGCCTGGCGCTGGCGCTCGGCTTCCTCGGCCTGGCGGGCGGTTTCCTCCGCGGCCTCGACGGCCTCGGCCTCTGCCTGGCGAGCCGCCTCCTCCTCGGCGCGGGCCGCAGCCTCCTCCTCGGCCTGGCGGGCCGCCGCCCGGGCCCGGGCCTCCTCGGCGCGCTGGGCCTGGTCGGTGGTGGTCTCGGTGCTGACCAGGGTCGCCTGGACGATAGTGGTGCTCGGTGGCTCGGTCTCCCGCTCGGGAAAGCGGATCACGCTGGCCACCAGGATCGCCAGGTGCAGGGCGATGGCGAGCACCAGCGGCAGGCCATAGCCCACGCGTCGGTCATGTCTGGCCATGTGGGCTCCTCAACTGTCCCCGGGGGGCGGTTCCGAGATCAGCCCGACATTGCTCACCCCCGCGGTCTGCAGGGTGCTCATCAGCGTCACCACCTTGCCATAGGGGACATTGCGATCGCCGTGCACCATCACTGGGGTCCCCGGCTGGCGTTCCAGCAGGATGATCACGCGTTCGGCGATTTCGTCAATGCCAACCTCTCGTGGTTCGTCGTCGCCCACCCAAATTGAATACCGACCGTCGCTTTCAACCGCGACGTTGATGGGATCGCGATCCTCGGTCTCCTCGATGGGTTCGGAGCTGACCTGGGGCAGGTCGACCTGCACGCCCTGGGTGAGCATCGGCGCGGTGATCATGAAGATCACCAGCAGCACCAGCATGACGTCGATGAAGGGCACGACGTTGATCTCGCCCATGGGCTTGCGGCGCCCGCCACGATTGAAGGGTCCTAGCATGACGGCCTCTCCCTCAGTCGGCGCCGGGGTCGGTCCGGCCCTGCAAGTTGCGGTGCAGGATGGAGTGGAACTCCTCGGCGAAGTCCTCGTACTTGCCCAGCAGGCGCCCCGACTCGGCGGAGAGCCGGTTGTAGAAGATCACCGCGGGAATCGCCGCGAACAGCCCCATGGCGGTGGCGATCAGTGCCTCGGCGATCCAGGGGGCCACCGTGGCCAGGGTCGCCTGCTGGGCCATGGAGAGGGACTGGAAGGAGCCCATGATGCCCCAGACGGTGCCGAACAGCCCGATGTAGGGGCTGGCCGAGGCGACGGTGGCCAGGAACACCAGGTGCAGGTTGAGGCGGTCCTCCTCGCGGGACCAGGCCACGCGCATGCTGCGCTGGACACCCTCGAGGATCGCCTGGGGGCTGCGGGTCTTGGCCAGCAGGCGGTTGAACTCGCGAAAGCCGGCACGGAAGACGTGCTCGGCGCCCTGGGTCTCCTGCTCGGCGGGCGTCTCGCGGTAGAGCTCGTTGAGGTCGACGCCGGACCAGAAGCGGTCCTCGAAGGCCCGGTGTGCCTTGCGCGCCCGGCGCATCACGAAGGTGCGCTGGAAGATCACCACCCAGGAGAGGATGGAGCCAATCACCAGGATCAGCATCACCATCTGCACCACGCCGCTGGCGTTCATGATCAGGTGGGGTATGGACATGGAGTCGTTCACGGGGATCCTCGTCGGTCTTGGTCAGTCGTCACGGGAATGGGGGCCGCTAGTCCGGCGCCCGCTCGTGGGGCGCCAGGTCGAAGTGTTCCCAGGCCTGACGGGTCACCACCCGGCCACGGGCGGTGCGCATCATCAGGCCCTGCTGGATCAGATAGGGTTCGATGACGTCCTCGATGGTGTCGCGCTCCTCGCCGATCGCCGCGGCCAGCGAGTCGATGCCCACCGGGCCACCGTCGAACTTCTCGATCATCGCCAGCAGCAGGCGCCGGTCCATGTGGTCGAGGCCGTGATGGTCGACGTGCAGCATGTTCAGGGCCAGGTCGGCGATCTCGGCATCCACCCGGCCCTGGGCGCGCACCTCGGCGAAGTCGCGCACCCGGCGCAGCAGCCGGTTGGCGATGCGCGGGGTGCCCCGGGAACGGCGCGCGACTTCCCGGGCGCCTTCCCGGTCGCTCTCGACCCCCAGCAGCCGCGCGGAGCGCACGACGATCTCGGTGAGCTCGTCGATGCTGTAGAACTCCAGGCGCTGGACGATACCGAAGCGGTCGCGCAGCGGCGAAGTCAGCAGGCCCGCCCGGGTGGTGGCGCCGACCAGCGTGAAGGGGGGCAGGTCGAGCTTGATCGAGCGCGCCGCCGGCCCCTCGCCGATGACGATGTCGAGCTGGAAGTCCTCCATGGCGGGATAGAGGATCTCCTCCACCACCGGCGACAGGCGGTGGATCTCGTCGATGAAGAGCACGTCGCCGGGCTGCAGGTTGGTGAGCATGGCGGCGAGGTCGCCGGCCCGCTCGAGCACCGGCCCCGAGGTGGACTTGAGCCCCACCCCCATCTCGGCGGCGACGATGTTGGCCAGCGTCGTCTTGCCGAGTCCCGGCGGGCCGAACACCAGGGTGTGGTCGAGGCTCTCCTCGCGACCACGAGCAGCGCTGATGAAGATGTCGAGCTGCTCGCGCACCCGTGGCTGGCCGATGTAGTCGGCGAGCCGCTTCGGACGGATGGCATGTTCGGCGCCGCCCTCCCCGTCGCGGGGGTCGGCGGCGATCAGGCGATCAGTCTCGAGCATGGCGGCCATCCGGCATCGGGGAAAAGTGGCGAGGCATCATCGGTTCACCCCGCGAGGCGGCGGGTCAGCGCCGCCTTGATCATGGCCTCGGTGGAAACGGCCTCCTCGAGGCCGACCAGCATGCGGGCCGCCTCGGCGGGCTTATAGCCCAGGCTGACCAGGGCCGCCTCGGCATCGGCGACGGGGTCCGGGGGACCGGACGACACGTTGCTGGTCGGTATCTGGGTGCCGACGGCCAGTTCGCCCGGTTGCTCCCAGTGGGGAAAGCGGTCGCGCATCTCGATGATCAGCCGCTCGGCGGTCTTCTTGCCCACTCCGGGCAGCCGGGTCAGCGCCTTGACGTCGTCGTCCATCACGCAGCGCACGAAGGCCTCCTCGTCCATGCCGGAGAGGATGCCCAGGGCCAGCCTGGGGCCGATGCCGTTGACCTTGATCAGGGCGCGGAACAAGGCACGCTCCTGCTCCCGGGCGAAACCGTAGAGCAGGTGGGCATCGTCGCGGATGGCCAGGTGGGTATAGAGCGATACCGGCTCGCCGGTGCCGGGCATGGCCACCAGGGTGGTCATGGAGGCTTCCAGCTCGTAGCCGACTCCGGCCACGTCCACCACCATCCAGGGGGGCTGTTTCTCGAGCAGGGTGCCTCGCAGGCGTCCTATCATGGAAGTTCGCTGTCCCTTGGGTTGGAGTCCATCGCGGCCCGCGGGGCCGTCATCGGGCCACTATACTGTTCGCCCGAGCCGCATGCCAGCCCGCGGGAACAGCGTTCGACAATCTGCCACCGTCGCCTCGCGGCGACAGTGTCAGGGGCGGAAGTCGCGCCAGGCGCTCCCCTTGCGGCGGCTGCGGTGCCCGCCATAGCTCCCCTTGCGCAGCAGCCCCAGGCGGGCATGGGCATGGGTGAGCGCGATGGCCAGGGCGTCGGCGGCATCCGCCTGGGGCGTGGCCGAGAGGCCGAGGATCGCGGTCACCATGTGCTGCACCTGGGCCTTGTCGGCGCTGCCGCTGCCGGCCACCGCCTGCTTGATCTGGCGAGGGCCGTACTCGCTGACCGGCAGGCCATGGTTGGCGGCGCAGACGATGGCCGTGCCGCGGGCCTGGCCAAGCTTGAGGGCGGAGTCGGCATTCTTCGACATGAACACCTGCTCGATGGCGAACTCCCCGGGGCCATGCACCGCGATCAGCTCGCTGACCCCGGCATAGACCTGGGCCAGGCGCTGGGCCAGGTCGCCGGCCTGGATGCGGATGCAGCCGCTGGCCACGTAGCGCGGCGTGGGCGTGGTGACGTCCAGCACCCCGTAGCCGGTGATCCGCGAGCCGGGGTCGATGCCGAGGATCAGCATCGGCAAGGCTCAATCGAGCTCATCGAGGACATCGTCGGCGAACTCCGCATTGGTGGTGACGTTCTGGACATCGTCCAGGTCCTCGAGCATGTCGAGCAGCTTGAGCACCCGGCCGGCGAGATTCGCCTCGGCGATGGGTGTGGTGGTGTCCGGATAGAGCCCCACGTCGCTGTGCTCGGGCTCGATCCCCGCCGCGACCAGCGCATCCTTCACCCGGCCGAAGGAGTCGGGCGTGGTGACCACCTCGAGGCGGCCATCGTCACGCACCTCGATCTCCTCGGGCTCCGCCTCCAGGGTGGCCTCGATGGCCGCTTCCTCGGTGACCCCTTCGGGCAGCAGCAGGCGACCCTGACGGTGGAACATGAAGGCCACCGAGCCGGTGGTGCCGAGGTTGCCACCCTGCTTGCCGAAGGCATGTCGCACCTCGGAGACAGTCCGATTTCGGTTATCGGTCAGGCACTCGACCATCACCGCCACCCCCTCGGGACCATAGCCCTCGTAGACGCACTCCTCCATGGCGTCGCCATCGGCGTTGCCGGCGCCCCGGTCCACCGCCCGCTGGATGGTCTCCTTGGTCATGTTGTTGGCCAGCGCCTTGTCGATGGCGGCGCGCAGCCGTGGATTGTCGGCCGGCTCCTCGCCGCCCTGGCGGGCGGCGACGCTCAGCTCACGGATCAGCTTGTTGAAGATCTTGCCTCGCCTGGCGTCCTGGGCCGCCTTGCGATGCTTGATATTGGCCCACTTGCTATGGCCTGCCATTCACCTCTCCTTGCCTTGGACATGACACCGGCGCCCTGAAGGCGCCGGTGAGATGACATCGAGTCGGGGTCGCCGTCACTCGCTGGCGGTTTCCGCCTTGGCCTTCTGGCGCAGGCGGATGTTGAGCTCCTTGAGCTGCTCGGTGCTCACCTCGCCCGGCGCCTCGGTCAGCAGGCAGGCCGCGCTCTGGGTCTTCGGGAAGGCGATCACCTCGCGGATGGTCTTCGCCCCGCTCATCAGCATCACCAGGCGGTCGAGGCCGAAGGCCAGGCCGCCATGGGGGGGCGCGCCGTATTGCAGGGCGTCGAGCAGGAAGCCGAACTTCTCGCGGGCCTCCTCCTCGCCGATGCCCAGCACCTCGAGCACGGTCTGCTGCATCGCCTGGTCGTGGATACGGATCGAGCCGCCGCCCAGCTCGGTGCCGTTGAGCACCATGTCATAGGCCCGCGAGAGCGCGGAGGCTGGCTGAGCCTTGAGGGTCTCGGCGTCGCAGGAGGGAGCGGTGAACGGATGGTGCAGGGCCTGCAGGCGGGCGCTGCCGTCCTCCTCGAACATCGGGAAGTCGACCACCCACAGCGGGGCCCAGTCGGCGGTATAGAGATCGAGGTCCTCGCCGAGGCGCACGCGCAGCGCCCCCAGGGCCTCATCGACGATGCGCGTCTTGTCGGCACCGAAGAAGATGATGTCGCCGTCCTCGGCACCGACGCGGTCCAGCAGCTGCTCGACCACGCCCTCCATGAACTTGACGATGGGCGACTGGAGCCCTTCCAGCCCCTTGGCGCGCTCGTTGACCTTGATCCAGGCCAGGCCGCGGGCGCCGTAGATGCCGACGAACTTGGTGTAGTCGTCGATCTCCTTGCGGGAGAGGCTGGCGCCACCCTTGACCTTGAGGGCGGCGACGCGACCGTCATCGGCGTTGGCGGGGCCGGAGAAGACCTTGAAGTCGACCTCCTTCATCAGGTCGTCGACGTCGGTGAGCTCCAGCGGGATGCGCAAGTCCGGCTTGTCGGAGCCGAAGCGGCTCATGGCCTCGGCATAGGGCATGCGCGGGAAGGCGGGCAGCTCGACGTCGAGCACCTCCTGGAAGAGCTGGCGGACCATCGCCTCGGTGATCGCCATGATGTCCTCCTCCTCGACGAAAGAGGCCTCGAGGTCGATCTGGGTAAACTCGGGCTGGCGGTCGGCGCGCAGGTCCTCGTCGCGGAAGCACTTGGCGATCTGGTAGTAGCGGTCGAAGCCCGACACCATCAGCAGCTGCTTGAACAGCTGCGGTGACTGCGGCAGCGCGAAGAAGCTGCCCGGATGCGTGCGGCTCGGCACCAGGTAGTCGCGGGCCCCCTCGGGGGTGGCGCGGGTCAGGATCGGGGTCTCGATGTCCAGGAAGCCCTGGCCCTCGAGGAAGGCGCGCACGCTGTGGGAAATGCGCGAGCGCAGGCGCAGCTTCTCGATCATCTCCGGGCGGCGCAGGTCGATGTAGCGGTGCTTGAGGCGCACCTCCTCGCCCACCTTGCCATGCTCGTCGAGCTGGAAGGGCGGCGTGGCGGCGGTGTTGAGGACCTCCACCTGCTTGGCCAGCACCTCGATCATGCCGGTGGGCATGTTGGGGTTCTGGGTGCCCTCGGGGCGCAGCCTGACGCGACCGACGATGCGCAGCACATACTCGCTGCGGGCGCGGTCGGCATTGGCGAAGGCCTCGGCGGTATCGGGGTCGACCACGACCTGGGCGATGCCGTCGCGATCGCGCATGTCGAGGAAGATCACGCCCCCATGGTCACGGCGGCGGTGAACCCAGCCGCACAGGGTGACCGTCTGATCCACCAGGGTCTCGTTCAGCTGGCCGCAATAATGGCTGCGCATGTCGTATCCTGTTCCGTTGCATTGTCAAAAAAGTGATCGCCCGGGCTCGAGTCAGGAGGCGGCCCTCAGGCCGCCGTTTCATCCTTCTTCTTAGCCGGCTTGTCGCCTGCCGGCGGCTTCTCGCTCGATCCGGATGACTCGCTGGATGTATCGCCGGCCAGATTCTTCTTGCTGCCGGACTTGAAATCGGTCTCGTACCAGCCGCTGCCGGCGAGTCGGAAGCCCGCCGCGGAGACCAGGCGCTGAAGCTCTGCCGCCTCGCAGGCGGGACAGTCTTTCAGCGGCTCGGCACTGATCCTCTGAAGCTTCTCCAGGCGGTGGCCGCAGGCCTTGCACTCGTATTCGTAGATGGGCATGGTTTGATCACTCCCGATGTAATGACATTACCCATGGGTCAAGCACGGCAGGGGCACCCACCGTCTCGCGCTACCGTGGTGCGATATAGGGCCGGCCCGCGGATATTCCAAGCCTGCCTCGAAAGCCGGCTATTATAGCCTGTCGCGCCGGGCAAGGCCCACCCCTGCCGCAGCCCGTTGTCCGACACGCCTGCATCGACAAGGAAAAGCGCATGAAAGCCGTCATCCTCGACGCCGCCAGCCTGGGTCCCGACATCGACCTGGCCCCGATCCGCCAGCACCTCGACAGCCTGGAGGTGCATGACCAGAGCACGCGCGACCAGGCCGCCGAACGGCTCGCCGACGCCGAGGTGGCCATCGTCAACAAGGTCGTGCTGGATGCCGGGACCCTCGAGGCCCTCCCCTCGCTCAGGCTGATCTGCGTGCTCGCTACCGGCACCAACAACATCGACATGGCCGCGGCCGACCGCCTGGGCATCACCGTGAAGAATGTCACGGCCTATGGCACGGCCAGTGTGGCCCAGCACACCCTGATGCTGATGCTGGCCCTGGCCACCCGGCTGCCCCTCTACCAGCGCGACGTGGCCGAGGGACGCTGGAACGACAGCCCCTTCTTCTGCCTGATGGATCACACGACCCTGCAGCTGGAAGGCAAGCGGCTGGTGATCGTCGGCCAGGGCGAGCTCGGCTCGAAGGTGGCGCGCCTGGCCCAGGCCTTCGGCATGCACGTCGACTTCGCCGCACGCCCCGGTAACGAGGCCCACGACAGCCGCCCCGGCCTGCGTGACCTGGCGGCCGAAGCCGATGTGATCAGCCTGCACTGTCCCCTCACCGAGGCCACCCGCCACCTGGTCGACGCCCCCCTGCTGGCCAGCCTCAAGCCCGGCGCCCTGCTGATCAATTGCGCCCGGGGCGGGATCATCGACGAGCAGGCGGCGCTCGAAGCGCTGCGCCAGGGTCGCCTAGGCGGGCTTGGCGTCGACGTGCTGCCGGAGGAGCCGCCCCGCGACGGGCACCCGCTGCTCGATGCCCTGGACGAGCCGCTGAACCTGATCGTCACGCCCCACAACGCCTGGATCACCCCCGAGGCCCGCCAACGGATCGTGGCCCTCACCGCCGACAACCTGCGCGGCTGGCAGGAAGGCTGAGCGCGGAGGCTCGCATGCTGCACAACTTCGGTTCCATCAACCTCGACCACTTCTACCGCGTCCCTCACCTGGTGCGCCCCGGCGAGACCCTGGCCAGCCGCGACTACCGGGTCGGTCTGGGGGGCAAGGGGGCCAACCAGTCGCTGGCCATGGCACGCGCCGGCGGACGGGTCCGCCACTGGGGGCGCCTGGGGCGCCAGGACGCCTGGGCCCGTGACCTCCTGGCGCGTGCCGGAGTGGAGGTGGAGGCGATCGCCCTGGTCGACGAGCCCAGCGGCCACGCCATCATCCAGGTGGACGACCGGGGCGAGAACGCCATCATCCTCTTTTCCGGCGCCAACCACGGCACAACGGAACAGGACCTCGACACGCACTTCGCCGCGGCCTCGCCCGGGGACTGGCTGCTGGCCCAGAACGAGTGCAATGCCCTGCCCCGGGTGATGGAACGCGCCGTCGAGGCTGGCCTGAACATCGCCTTCAACCCGGCGCCGATGAGCGATGCGGTGCTGGGTCTGCCGCTGGCCCACTGCCGGCTGCTGTTCGTCAATCGCGGCGAGGCGGCCTGGCTGGCCGGCCTGGACGAGGCCGCTGCGCCCGAGGCGCTGCTCGACGGCCTCGCCCGCCGCCTGCCCGGCGGCGAGACGGTGCTGACCCTGGGCGGTGACGGCGCCTGGTACCAGTGTGGCGACCAGCGCCACTTCCAGCCGGCCCTGCCGGTCACGCCGCGGGACACCACCGGCGCCGGCGACACCTTCATCGGCTACTACCTGGCCGCCCTGCAGCAGGGACGCTCGGTGACCGACTGCCTACAACGGGCCGCTACCGCTGCTGCCCTGGGCGTCCAGGTCGCCGGCGCCGCCGAGAGCATCCCCGAGGCGACGGCGGTCGAGCGCGCCCTGCGCGACGGCCTGCTCACCCCCCACCGCCACGACGAGGAGACACCGTGAACCATCCGATCATCTTCGATACCGACCCAGGCGTCGACGACGCCCAGGCCATCGCCATCGCCCTGCGCCATCCCGAGCTCGAGCTGCTGGGGCTGACCACCACCTACGGCAACGTGGACGTGGAGATCGCCACCCACAATGCCCTGCTGCTCGCCGAGCTCGCCGGGCGAGAGATTCCCGTGGCCCAGGGCGCCGCGGCACCGCTGGTCAAGGAGCGTCATCCGCCGCCCGCCCATATCCATGGCACTAACGGCCTGGGCGATATCGAGCTGCCGCCGGTCAGGGGCCAGGCCGACCCCCGCAGCGCGGCGCAGTTCATCGTCGACACCCTGAACGCCCGTCCCGGCGAGGTCACGCTGGTTTCGGTGGGTCCGGTGGGCAACCTCGCCGCGGCCCTGCAGCTCGACCCGACGATCACCGGGAAGGTCAAGCGGGTGGTGGTCATGGGTGGCTCGATCCGCGAGGGGGGTAACGTCACCCCGGTGGCCGAGGCCAACATGTTCAATGACCCGGACGCCGCCGCCCGGGTTCTCACCGCCGGATGGCCGCTGACCCTGGTGGGGCTGGACATCACCCACCGCTGCGTGCTTACCGGCGAGCACATGGCGCGCATCGAGGCCGGCCAGGGCGCACTCGGCAAGGTGCTGGCAGGCAGCTACGGCTTCTATCGGGACTTCTATCGGGAGTTCCTGGGCATCGATGGCTGCTGCCCCCACGACAGCTGTGCCCTGGCCTGGCTGCTGCGCCCGGAGCTCTTCACCACGAGCCGCGGCCACCTGACCGTGGCGACGTCCGGTGATGCCGAGGGCCAGACGATCTTCGCCCCCGAGGGGCGCGGCTTCATCGAGACGCGCTGGTCGCGCACCCCGCTGGTGGAGGTCTGCCTGGGCGTCGACGGTGAGGCCGTCAGTGACTGGATCGCCGACACCCTGGCCTGACGACCGGCAAGCACCGGTGCGGCGCGAGCGACGGGCCGCACCGGTTCCGCCCCTCGGCTAGCCGACGTGGAACTCGTCCGGCGCGTGGGTCTCGATCACCTCGAACTCCACGTGCGTGACGCGGGCCCCGTCCGGCCCTTTCCACAGCCACTCGGCGAGCCGCTTGACGGCCTCGCGTTCGCCGCACATCAGCACCTCGACCCGCCCGTCCGGCAGGTTGATCGCATGGCCGGTGATCCCGGCCCTGAGGGCCTGCTCCTGGGTCGCCCGGCGGTACCAGACCCCCTGCACCTTGCCCGTCACCAGCGCCTTCGCGCAGCACTTCTCCATGGCCATCTCCTCTGTCATCGCGATCGGTGGCGGGCTCCTTTCTACCAGCCGGGCCAGGCCGGGGGCCAGCCCTCGGGCCTTCCCGTCCCGGGGCCGATGCCCTAGTCTTGTCACTATCCCCGGACGCCAAACGGCCACAAGCCCTCCGCGGCCGAGGATCGCCCTACCCGGGCCGACACAACCACAATGATCATCCTCAAAAGGGAGTTTCACCATGCCGGTCTTCGACCACCCCGAGTTCGACCACCACCAGCAGATCGTCTTCGGCAGCGACGAGGCAAGCGGCCTGCGCGCCATCATCGCCATCCACGATACCACCCGCGGCCCGGCCCTGGGCGGCCTGCGCGTCTTTCCCTACGCCAGTGAGGCCGAGGCACTGACCGACGTGCTGCGCCTCTCCCGCGGCATGACCTACAAGTCGGCGCTGGCCGACCTGCCGCTGGGGGGCGGCAAGGCGGTGATCATCGCCGACCCGCGTCGCGACAAGACGCCCGAGCTGCTGCGCGCCATGGGCCGCCTCGTCGACGGCCTGGGCGGTGCCTACATCACCGCCGAGGACTCGGGCAGCAGCGAGGCCGACATGCGCCGCATCGCCGAGGCCACCGAGCACGTCGGCGGCCTGCCCCGCCATGGCGCAGCCTCGGGCGACCCCTCGCCGTTCACGGCCTGGGGGGTGTTCTGCGCCCTGAGAAGCGCCGTCCGCCATGGCCTGGGGCGCGACGACCTCGCCGGCGTGCGGGTGGCGGTTCAGGGGGTCGGCAACGTCGGTGCCCACCTGGCACGCCACCTCCATGCCGCCGGCGCCCGGCTGGTGCTGACCGACGTCGACGCTGCGGCCCTGGCCCATCTCGCCGAGGAGCTCGGCGCCGAGGCCGTGGCACCGGCTGCGATCGCCGATGCCGAGGTCGACGTCTTCGCGCCCTGCGCCCTGGGGGCCGCCCTCTCGGAAGCGGTGGTCGACCGCCTGAAGGCCCGGGTGGTCTGCGGTGCCGCCAACAACCAGCTGGCCACCCCGGCAATCGCCGAGCGCCTGATGGCCCGCGGCATCCTCTACACCCCGGACTACGTGGCCAACGCCGGCGGGGTGATCGAGATCGCCTGGCAGCGGCGTGATGACTACCGCCGCGAGGCCGTGATGGAGCATATCGAGGGGATCGGGGCCACCCTGGACGAGATCTTCGCCCGCGCCCACCGCGAGGGCCTGAGTCCCGCCAGCGTGGCCGACGACCTGGCCCGGGAGCGCTTCCGCCCCGACGGCTGAGGTGCCCCAGGCGTCGCGATGCCACCCCGCAGGCCGGCCATCGCCGGCCTGCGTTTCATGGCGCGCCAAGCCGCTTCGCTCACTCCTCCAGCAGCTCGTGGCGCACCAGCACCGCGGAGTTGCGCGGCACCACCGTCTTGCCCGACGCCAGCAAGTGGCACTTGGTGAAGGCGGCGCCGAACAGCAGGATCAGCGAGCTGTAGTAGACCCATAGCAGGATCATCACCACCGACCCGGCCGCGCCGTAGGTGGAGGCCGTGGCCGTGTAGGCCAGGTAGATGGCGATCGCCCAGCGGCCGATGGCGAACAGCACGGCGGTGACCACGGCGCCGACCAGCACGTCCTGCCAGCGCAGCACCACGTCCGGCAGCACCTTGAAGATGGTGGCGAAGAGCGCGGCGATCACCGCCAGCGAGACCAGGAACTCGGCACCGGTGGTCAGCAGCCCGACGAAGGGCAGCAGGTCGTCGGCCGCCTGCAGCATGGCCCGTATCACCACCCCGAGCACCAGCGATACCAGCAGGATGAAGCCGATGGCGAGCACCACGGTCAGCGACAGCAGGCGATTCTTGAGGAACTTGAGGGCGCTGTTGCTGCTGGGCCTGGCCGTCACGCCCCAGAGGGTATTGAGCGAGAACTGCATCTGGGCGAAGACGGTGGTGGCACCGACCAGCAGGGCCCCCACCCCGAGCAGGGTCGGCAGCAGGCCGGACTCTTCGATGCGTGACTGGGCCACCGCCTGCTCGATGGCGGCGGCAGCGTCGTGGCCCATGGCGCCCTGCAGCTGGGCGACGATCTGCCCTTGGGCGGCCTCCTCGCCGAGCACCACGCCGATCACCGTGACGGCGATGATCATCGTCGGCGCCAGGGAGAAGAGGGTGTAGAAGGCCAGCGAGCCGGCATAGCTGAAGGCGTTGCGCTCCAGCCACAACGTCGCGGCCCCCTGCACCACCTTCGCCCAAAACAGCCCCGCGTTCCTGAGGGTCGTCATGCTCGCCTTGATCATTCCCTTCCCCCTCGTCCCTGTCGTTTCCTTCAGGATACCCGAATGCAACCGGTGCGCCGAGGCCGCCCCCGATTGCAGCGGCCCATGGGCCTGACCATAATGGGCTCCGCCCATCCCTGCCCCTCCCTGCCAGGAGCGCCCCATGACCGCACGACCGGACGCCGACAGCCCGCCCGACTTCGATTGCCTGGTGTTCATCGGCCGCTTCCAGCCTCCCCACCTGGGGCACCTGGCGGTGATCCGCGAGGCCCTGCGCCACGCGCGCCAGGTCATCGTGCTGGTGGGTTCCGCCTGGCAGGCACGTTCGCTGCGCAACCCCTGGCGCTACGATGAGCGCCTGTACATGCTGCGAAGCGCCTTCGAGGAGGAGGAGAATGCCCGGCTCGAGGTCGTGCCGCTGCTCGATGCCCTCTACAACAACGATGTCTGGGTGCGCGACGTCCAGCGCAAGGTGCGCGACATCGCCAGACCCGACAACGCCCGGCTTCCGCGCATCGGCCTGATCGGCGCCAGTCGGGGCCAGTCCAGCTACTACCTCGCGCTCTTCCCGCAGTGGGAATCGGTCAGCGTGCCCCTGGTGGAGGGGATCTCGGCGAGCCGCATCCGCGATCGACTGTTCCGTTCCGCCTCTTCGGCGGAGGACTACCTGAGCACCCACGCCGCCCATGACCTGCCCCCCGGGGTGGTGGCGCGGATATGCGACTTCCTGACGGAGGCGCCCTACGACCAGCTGGTCGAGGAACAGCACCTGCTGGACCAGTACCGGCAGGCCTGGGCCCAGGCTCCCTACCCGCCGATCTTCGTCACCGTGAATGCCGTGGTGGTACAGTCCGGACACGTGCTGCTGGTCAGGCGCACGGCCGCGCCCGGCAAGGGGCTCTATGCCCTGCCCGGCGGCTTCATCAGCCCCCATGAGCGGCTGATGGACGCCTGCCTGAGGGAGCTTCGCGAGCGTGTCCGCCTCAAGGTCCCCGAGGCAGTGCTCAAGGGCTCGCTGCGCGGCCAGCGGCTGTTCGACGAACCCCACCGCAGCTGGCGGGGGCGCACCCTGGCCGAGGCCTTCTACTTCGCCCTGCGTCCCGAGCAGCAGCTGCCCCAGCTCAAGCCGGTACGCGGCGGTGACCATGCGCGCTGGGTCCCCCTGGCCGACCTCGACCCCGAGGGGCTGTTCGAGGACCACTTCTTCATCATCCAGGACTTCCTGGGACTGCCCGCCGACTTCGGTGGGAATTGAAACAAGCCAAGGATTTCCGTCACGAGCGACGTCAGGCCTGGCTAGCGAAGTAGGAAATCATGGGTTGTTCAGGCCTGGAGGAAATCGCGCGGCAACTTCATCATCTGTCGCCACAGCTTCTCGACCCCCGGCTTGTGCACCAGCGAGCAGCGGTAGAGACGGATCTCTAGCGGCACGTCCCACTGCTCGCCACCGGCCCGCACCAGGCGCCCCTCCTTGAGCTCCTGGCGAATGCAGAAGTCGGGGATCCAAGCCATGCCCATGCCCTGCATCACCATGCCCTTGAGCCCTTCAGCCATGGCCGTCTCGTAGACGGTTCTCAGCCGCATGCGCAAGGGGTCGTTCTTGAGCAGCATGCGCACGCTGCGCCCCAGGAAGGCGCCCTGGGTATAGGCCAGATAAGGAATCGACTCCTGGCCCTCCAGCGGGAAGCGAGGCCGGCCCTGCTCGTCGGGCAGGCAGACCGGCAGCATCTTCACCTGCCCGATGGAGAAGGAGGGAAAGACCTCGGCATCGAGCTGCATGCTGGCGTAGGGGTCGTAGTAGGCCAGCATCAGGTCACAGTTGCCCTCACGCAGCACATGGATCGCGTCGCCCACGTTCATGGCCACCAGCCGCGTGGGCAGCTCGCCCAGCCCCTGCTGTAGCCGGGAGATCCACGGGGGATAGAAGCTCAGCGCCAGGGAGTGGGCGGCGACGATATCCAGCGCCTCGTTGGCCATGGCCAGGCCGCGCAAGTGGCCGAGGCTCTCGTTGAGCTGCTCGACGATATTGCGGGCGGTGACCAGGAACAGCTGCCCTTCGGGCGTCAGGTCTACCGGGGTGGTGGAGCGATCGACCAGGGTCACGCCGACCGCCTGCTCCAGGGAGCGAATGCGCCGGCTGAAGGCCGGCTGGGTGACATGCCGCTGACGGGCCGAGGCGGAGAAGCTGCGCGTACTGGCCAGGGCGACGAAGTCTTCCAGCCACTTGGTCTCGAGGTTCACCAGGACTCCCCAGGATGTCTGCGTGCACGGCTCCCGCCGGGGAGCCTTCGAAGCCCGCTAATGTACCCCAGCGACGGTCGCGACCCAAGTCTCCTCACTGGATCGGCGAGAGCAGGTAGGCCGCCCGGGAGAGCAGCTTGCGCCACAGGGGGCGACGGGTCAGCTCATCGAGGGCCACGCGACGGCAGTCGGTGAAGTCGTGTTCGAGCATCAGTCGCACCTCGGCGGCGAACTGCCGGTCGGGCACCACGGCGGTGATCTCGAAGTTGAGGCGGAAGGAGCGGTTGTCCAGGTTGACCGTGCCGACACTGGCGGCGGCATCGTCGATCAGCATCACTTTCTGGTGCAGGAACCCCGGCTGGTAACGGTAGACCCTGACGCCGGCCCGCAGCATGTCGGGCAGGAAGGAGAAGGCGGAGAGGAAGACCAGCAGGTGGTCGGGGCGTTCGGGCATCATGATGCGCACGTCCACGCCGCGCATCGCCGCCAGGCGCAGGGCATCCTGCACCCCCTGGTCGGGCACGAAATAGGGGCTGGTGACCCAGAAGCGTTCGTGGGCACTGTGGATCGCATGCTGCACCAGCAGGCTTGCCGTCTCCTGAGGGTCCGCCGGCCCGGAGGGCACGATGACCACGTTCTGGTTGGCCTCCTCGCTCGGACGGGGCGTCCAGGTCAGCGTGATCATCTCGCCGGTGGCCCAGTGCCAGTCCTCCCAGAAGGCCTCCTGCAGCCCTAGCACGCTGGGGCCGGTGAGCTTGAGGTGGGTGTCGCGCCAGTGGCCATGGCGGGGATGCTGGCCGAGGTATTCGGTGCCGACATTGAAGCCTCCCAGCCACCCTTCCCGGCCATCGACCACCAGCACCTTGCGGTGGTTGCGGAAGTTGAGCTGGAAGCGGTGCTTGAATCCTCGGGAGGAGCGGAAGGCACTGACCTCGACGCCCGTCTCGGCGAGGTCACGCAGGAAACGGTCACCGAGTCCGCGACTGCCGATCTCGTCGTAGAGGAAGTAGATACGCACGTCCCGTTCGGCGGCCCGCTGCAGCCGATGCTTGAGCTCGATGCCCAGGGCATCGTCGCGGACGATGAAGAACTGGATGAGGATGTACTCCTCGGCCGCTTCGATCCCGGCGAAGAGGCTGTCGAAGGTCGCCTCGCCGTCGATCAGCAGCGCCGCCCGGTTGCCGCGGGTCAACGGCATCATCGCCAGCTGTTCCACGGCGCGGATGTCCGCGTCATCGCTATCGGGCAGGTAGGGGTCGAAGCGGTCGCGGTAGCGCTCCAGCAGGCGGCGCAGCACGGTATCGCGCTCGCCGCGGGCCGAGACATAGCCGTAGAAGCGCGGGCGGCCGAATATCCAGTAGGCCGGCACCGCCACGTAGGGCATGGTAATCAGCGAGATGATCCAGGCGATGGCGCCCTGGGAGGTGCGGCTGGACATCAGGGCCAGCACCGCCGAGACGAAGCCCAGCAGGTAGGTCAGGAAGATCGCCAGGCCGATCAGCCAGGAGGTCATGGTCGGATCCCCGTTCCGTGGGAGGACGGCGCCGCCGCCCGGAAAACACTCCCCTGCAGCATACCCCCAACGACGACGGCCCCACCAGATGGCGGGGCCGTCGTCGGCACGGGACGCTCAGGCGCGCTCGGCGATGATCTCCTTCCACTTGGCGGGACCGGTCTGGTGCACCGAGGTGCCCTGGCTGTCCACGGCCACGGTCACCGGCATGTCCTCCACCTCGAACTCGTAGATGGCTTCCATGCCCAGGTCCTCGAAGCCCACCACCCGGGCCTTCTTGATCGCCTGGGCGACCAGGTAGGCGGAGCCGCCCACGGCCATCAGGTAGACCGCCTGGTTGTCGCGGATCGCCTCGATGGCCGACTCGCCCCGCTCGGCCTTGCCGACCATGCCCAGCAGGCCGGTCTCCTCGAGCATGGTGCGGGTGAACTTGTCCATGCGGGTCGCCGTGGTCGGGCCGGCCGGCCCGACCACCTCGTCACGCACCGGATCCACCGGGCCCACGTAGTAGATGAAGCGCCCCTTCATGTCCACGGGCAACGGCTCGCCCTTGGCGATCATGTCGACCATGCGCTTGTGCGCGGCATCGCGACCGGTGAGCAGCTTGCCGTTTAGCAGCAGAGTGTCGCCGGGCTGCCAGGTCCGCACCTCTTCCGGGGTCACGCTGTCGAGGTCGACGCGCTTGACGTTGTCGCCGGCCTCCCGGGTGATCTCCGGCCAGTCCTCGAGCTTCGGCGCCGGCAGTGCCGCGGGGCCGGAGCCGTCGAGGGTGAAGTGGGCATGGCGGGTGGCGGCACAGTTGGGAATGATCGCCACCGGCTTGTTGGCGGCGTGGGTCGGATAGTCCCTGACCTTGATGTCGAGCACCGTGGTCAGACCGCCGAGGCCCTGGGCGCCTATGCCGCTCTTGTTCACCTTGTCGAACAGCTCCAGGCGCAGCTCCTCGGCACGATTGGCGGGGCCGCGGGCCTGGAGCTCCTGGATATCGATGGGGTCGAGCAGCGCCTCCTTGGCGATCTCCATGGCCTTCTCGGCGGTGCCGCCGATGCCGATGCCGAGCATGCCCGGCGGACACCAGCCGGCGCCCATCTTGGGCAGCTGCTCCATCACCCAGTCGACCACGCTGTCGGAGGGGTTGAGCATGGCGAACTTCGACTTCGCCTCGCTGCCGCCGCCCTTGGCCGCCACATGCACCTCGACGCTGTCGCCCGGCACCAGCTTGTGGTGGATGACCGCCGGGGTGTTGTCGCCGGTGTTCTTGCGGGCGCCGTCCGGGTCGGCCAGCACCGATGCGCGCAGCACGTTGTCGGGCAGCTGGTAGGCGCGCCGCACGCCCTCGTTGATCATGTCGTCGAGGCTCATGTCGGCCTCGAAGCGTACGTTCATGCCCACGTGCACGAAGACCGTGACGATGCCGGTGTCCTGGCAGATCGGCCGCTTGCCGAAGGCGCACATCCGCGAGTTGATCAGGATCTGGGCGATGGCGTCCTTGGCCGCCGGATTCTCCTCGCGCTCATAGGCCGCCGCCATGGCGTCGATGAAGTCCTTCGGGTGGTAGTAGGAGATGTACTGCAGGGCATCGGCGACGCTCTGGATCAGGTCGTCCTGGCGAATCACGGTCATGGGCAAGCAGCTCCTTGGCGTTGTCGGCATGCCCGCGTCGAGGCGATCCGGGGTCGCGGCGGCGGGCGTGAACGGCGGGCATTATACCCTACCCCCTCGGCTGTCGACATTGCTGTGGTCGAAGGTCTGATGTTATGGAAGCGACCTGCAAGATAGATAACGGTATAAAGTCGTAACTGCTCAGGCTGCCGGCTGGCAGCGGGGGCAGAAGTAGAGCCGCCGTGAGGTCACCATCCCCCGCACGATGGGCGTGCCGCAGGCGTGGCACGGCAGGCCCTCGCGCTCGAACACGGCGAAGCGCCAGCGTCGTCGACTGGCCCCTCGGGCACGGTCGGCCGCGGCCCAGTCGGCACGATTGGTCACCCCCGCCTGGTCGTAGGCCTGACGCGTCACCGCCAGCAGGCTGGCCGCCAGGCACCCCAGGGCGGTCTCCCCCAGCGCCACCGGCCTCGCCGCATGATGCAGCCCGGCGAAGAACAGGATCTCGGAGCGCAGATAGTTGCCGATGCCGGCGAACAGCGACTGGTCGAGCAGCAGCCCGCCCAGGCCGCGACCCCGAAAGTGCGGCGCGATAAGCCTTGCCCTGGCCTGCTCCACCGTCACGCCGTGCGTCAGCAGATCGGGGCCGAGCCGCGACAGGAAGGGGTGCTCGCCGAGTTTCCCCTCCTCCCACAGCGAGACGTCCGAAGCGCTGTAGAGGCTCGCCGCCCTGCCCTGCGCCACCAGGCGAACCCGCAGCGAACGGCCGGTGTCCGGCTCGCGGTCGGCAGCGTGCAGCTTCCAGACCCCGTAGAGCTGGTTGTGGGAGTAGAGCACGCGGCCGTCGTCGAAGCGGGTCAGCAGCGCCTTGCCCCAGCTGTCCACGGCGATGACCTCGCGCCCGATCAGCGAGGCGGCCTGTCCGGCCAGGTCGGGGAAGGCGAACCAGGCGTCGTCGAGACGCCGACCGGCGAGCTGGCGATGCACCCGGTCGGCGGCGCGACGGATCTCGGGACCCTCGGGCATGGCGGGCGCCCGTCAGGCGGAGCCCAGGAGCAGCTGGCGCTCCTTGAGCTCGTGCAGGCGGTCACGCAGTCGGGCGGCTTCCTCGAACTCGAGGTTCTGCGCCGCCTCGTGCATCCCGTCCTCGGTTCGCGAGATCTCCTTCAACAGCTCGCTCGGTGACAGCTCGGCGGGGTCGTAGAGGGCCTCGCGCTCGGCCACCTTGCGCTCGCCCTTGCGCCCCTTCTTCTTTCCGGGCGTCTGGGCGGCCTCCATGATATCGGCCACCGAGCGCGTCACCGTGGTCGGCGTGATGCCGTGGGCCGCGTTATGGGCGATCTGCTTGTCACGACGGCGCTGGGTCTCGTCCATCGCGCGGCGCATGGAGTCGGTGATCCGGTCGCCGTAGAGGATCGCCTTGCCCTGGGCGTTGCGCGCCGCCCGGCCCATGGTCTGAATCAGCGAGCGCTCGTTGCGCAGGAAGCCCTCCTTGTCGGCATCGAGGATCGCCACCAGCGACACCTCGGGAATGTCGAGCCCCTCGCGCAGCAGGTTGATCCCCACCAGGACATCGAACTTGCCCAGGCGCAGGTCGCGGATAATCTCCACCCGCTCCACGGTGTCGATATCGGAGTGCAGGTAGCGTACCCGCACATCGTGCTCATCCAGATACTCGGTGAGGTCCTCGGCCATGCGCTTGGTCAGGGTGGTCACCAGCACCCGCTCACTCACCTCGCTGCGCAGGCGAATCTCCGAGAGCAGGTCGTCCACCTGGGTGGAGGCCGGACGCACCTCGATCTCGGGGTCCAGCAGGCCGGTGGGGCGCACCACCTGCTCGACCACCTGCCCGGCATGCTCGGCCTCGTAGGGCCCCGGGGTGGCTGAGACGAAGATCGTCTGCGGACAGATGCGCTCCCACTCCTGGAAGGTCATCGGCCGGTTATCCAGCGCCGAGGGCAGCCGGAAGCCGTACTCCACGAGGGTCTCCTTGCGCGAGCGGTCGCCCTTGTACATGCCGCCCACCTGGGGAACGCTGACGTGGCTCTCGTCGATGAACAGCAGGGCATCACTGGGCAGGTAGTCGAAGAAGGTCGGCGGCGGCTCGCCCGGGTTGCGCCCGGAAAGGTAGCGCGAGTAGTTCTCGATGCCGTTGCAGTAGCCGAGCTCGAGCATCATCTCGATGTCGTAGAGGGTGCGCTGCTCCAGGCGCTGCGCCTCGACCAGCCTGTCGTGCCTGCGCAGCCAGTCCAGCCGCTCGACCAGCTCGGCCTTGATGTCGTCGATGGCACCGAGGATGGTCTCCCGGGGCGTGACATAGTGGGACTTGGGGTAGATGGTCATGCGCGGCACCCGGCCCCGCACCTCGCCGGTGAGCGGGTCGAAGAGGCTGATGGTGTCGATCTCGTCGTCGAACAGCTCGACGCGTACCGCCTCGTCCTCGGCGTCGGCCGGGAAGATGTCGATGACGTCACCGCGCACCCGATAGGTGCCGCGCTTGAAGTCCATGTCGTTGCGCGTGTACTGCAGCTCCGCCAGGCGGCGCAGGAAGTTGCGCTGGTCGATCAGCTCGCCGCGGGTGAAGTGCAGGCGCATCTTGAGGTACTGGTCGGGATCGCCGAGGCCGTAGATCGCCGACACCGAGACCACGATGATGGCGTCGCGGCGCTCCAGCAGCGCCTTGGTCGCCGAGAGCCGCATCTGCTCGATATGGTCGTTGATCGAGGCATCCTTCTCGATGAAGGTGTCCGACGAGGGCACATAGGCCTCGGGCTGGTAGTAGTCATAGTAGGAAACGAAGTACTCGACGGCGTTGTCGGGAAAGAACGCCTTGAACTCGCCGTAGAGCTGCGCCGCCAGGGTCTTGTTGGGCGCCATGACGATGGTCGGGCGCTGCAGGCGCTCCACCACGTTGGCCATGGTGAAGGTCTTGCCGGAGCCGGTCACCCCCAGCAGCGTCTGGTGCGCCAGTCCCGACTCCAGCCCGCTGACCAGCTGCCGGATGGCGGTAGGCTGGTCGCCGGCGGGCTGGAACTTGGACTGCAGGCGGAAGGGCTTGCTCATGTCGGCTCCGATGACGAGGCGGGCGCCTGCACGGCGCCCGGAGAGTGAAACGCGCTCTGACCCGGGATCAGGCCTCGGCGGTGCTGTCGACGGTGCGGGTGGTCACCTCCACCGTGGACGTGGTCATCAGCCGGTGGATCGGGCACTTGTGGCTGATCTCCTCCAGGCGGTCCCGCTGCTCGGGGTCCTCGATGCCATGGAAGGTCATCGCCACGTCCAGCCGATAGGTCCCGTGACGCTCCTGGCTGTCGTCCCGGTTGACCGTGACACTGATGCCGGTCAGCGGCCACTTCTTGCGCCGGGCGTACATCATGGAGGTGATCGCCTTGCAGGCGCCCAGCGAGAGGTCGAAGTAGTCATGGGGGTCCGGGGCGCTGCCCTCGCCGCCGTAGGCCTCGGGCACGTCGACGAAGAGGTCGTCGAAGCCGTCCAGCTCGACCCGCTGGCGATAGATATGGTTGCGCTCACTGACGACTTCAATGGTCTTCTTCATCACTTGACCTCGATACCCTGATTGAGAGATTGCACCGCCTCGATCAGCGCCTCACGCCTGGCGCGCCCCTCCACCTCGGCCCCGTGGCGACCGACCTCGACACTGTCGACGCCGTCCAGCATCATCAGCGCGGTGGTGATGCGATTGACCTGATCGGCGTTCTCGACGCCCTGAAAGCTCAGTGACTGGTGGGCCATGGGCGGCTCCTGACGCGGCATGAATGAGAGCGAAGGCCCGAGTCTAGCATGCCACCCGAGCGCCGGGCAGCGCTTGCAATGCCGCCTGCCCGCCCGCACCTTGAGGATATGACCATGCCTGACGCCGAACCACGAGGAGCCCGGAGATGATGGATTGGATCGCTGCCACCGGCGGTCGGCAGGAGGCCGCATACCGGGTGACGTTCGACACCGCTGACGCGCCGCGCCTCGCCCTGGATGCCACCGTGATAACGCCGCTTGCCCATCTCGGGGTGCTCGACGTCGAGGGTCCCGATGCCGAGAGCTTCCTGCAGGGCCAGACCAGCGCCCAGGTCTCGCTGGCCGACGGCGAGTTCGCCCCCCTGACCTGCTTCTGCACGCCCAAGGGGCGGATGCTGGCCAACGCCCAGCTGCTGCGCGTCGCCCCGACACACTACCGCCTGCTGATGCACGCCAGCCTGGTGGCCCCGTTGGCCGAGCACCTGAAGAAGTTCGCCCCCTTCTACAAGGTCGAACTACGCGAACGCGACGACCTGGCCCTGCTGGGGCTGATCGGCCACGAAGCCGCCGCCCTCGCCGAGGTACGCTTCGATCTCCTGCCGCCCCGGCCCTGGCACCAGGCCGGCGATGCGCAGCATCAGGTGCTGGCCCATCCCGGGCCGCGACCGCGCCTGTTGATCTGCCTGCCGGTCGAGCAAGTCGAGCAGGCGTGGCAGTGGCTGAAGACGCATGCCACGCCGGTCGACAACGCCGTGTGGCGGTTGCACGACATCCAGTCGGGCCTGGCCTGGCTCGAGGCCGAGCAGCGCGACACCTATCTGCCGCAGATGCTCAACTGGGAGGCGCTCGGCGGCATCAGCTTCAAGAAGGGGTGCTATACCGGTCAGGAAGTGGTTGCCCGGGCGCACTTTCGCGGCCAGGTCAAGAAGCGCCTAGTGCGCGCCCAGCTCGACGGTGGCCTGCTGCCGGAGGCTGGTAGCGCCATCGAGGACGCCGACGACCGGCGGCTCGGCGAGGTGCTCTGCGCCGAACTGGACGCCTACGGCGAGGCCGAGGTACTGGCGGTGATGAGCACCCGGGAACCCGCCCTGCCGCTGCGCTGCGCCGGCCAGAAGCTCAAGCCGCTCAAGCTGCCCTACCCCGTCGAGCGACTGGACCCGGAGAGCCTTGCGGCCAGGGAATAGCCTACCCGCCGAACAGGCGGGTGGCCGTGGTAGTGCTTGCCTCGGCCACCCGCTCCACCGCCTGACCTCGCAGCGCTGCCACCACCCGGCAGACCTCGGCGACCCGAGCCGGCTCGTTGCGCTCGCCCCGGTGGCCGGCCAGCGGCATGTCGGGGCTGTCGGTCTCCAGCACATAGCCGTCATCGGGCAGGCTCTTCACCGCCCGCTGCAGGCGTTTCGCCCGTTCATGGGTGGCGGCGCCACCCAGGCCGACGACGAAGCCGAGATCGAGGAACTTCCGGGCCTGCTCGGGGGAGCCGGCGAAGGCATGGATCAGCCCGCCAGCGGGGAGCGCCAGCTGGCGAAGGCGCTTGGCCAGCTGGTCGTTGGCGCGCACGCAGTGGATCACCACCGGCAGTTCGCGCTCCTTGGCCAGCCTGAGCTGGGCATCGAAGAGCGACCACTGGGCACCGAGGGTCTCGGCGAAGCGTGCATCGATGCCGCACTCGCCTACCGCCACCACGTCAGGATGCGCGTCCAGCGCGCGCGCCAGGGCCTCAGTGTCCGCGTCGCGATGCGTCTCCATGAAGTAGGGATGCAGCCCCAGGCAGACGCTGACGTCGTCGCGCTCGCCCAGCGCCAGCACAGTGGGCCAGCGCTCTCGTGTCGTTCCCGGCACGACGAAACGGACGACGCCCGCCACCCTGGCCCGTTCGATCACCGCCTCGCGGTCGGCATCGAAGTCGGGGAAGTCCAGATGGCAGTGGGCATCGATCAGCATCGATAGCTACTCCGCTGGCAGGCTTCGAGTCGCGGCTTTCCCGGCGACAGCCCCCGGGGTGCCGGACCATCGCGGAGGCGCTGTGAATCCCTCCCTGGACGCTACCGATGCCATCCCTGGCATAGGACCTCCGCTTCGGGCTATCCCCGGCGCCGCTCGGCCGGGTGCCATTCTGCTTGGTGATCAGTGCTCGCGGGTGGGCTGGAAGCGGATCTCCGGCCAGCGCTCCTGGGTCATCTGCAGGTTGACCCGGGTCGGCGCTATGTAGGTCAGGTAGCCACCGCCGTCGATCGCCAGGTTGGTGCTCGCCTTGCGCTTGAACTCCTCGAGCTTCCTGGCATCCTCGCAGTAGATCCAGCGGGCGGTGTTGACGTTCACCCCCTCGTAGACTGCCTCCACCTTGTACTCCTCCTTGAGGCGGTGGGCCACCACGTCGAACTGCAGGGTACCCACGGCACCGAGGATAAGATCGTTGTTGTCCAGCGGCATGAACACCTGGGTGGCGCCCTCCTCGGAGAGCTGCTGAAGGCCCTTCTGCAGCGCCTTCATCTTCAGCGGGTCCTTGAGGCGCACCCGCTTGAACAGCTCCGGGGCGAAGTGCGGGATGCCGGTGAAGCGCATGTCCTCACCCTGGGTGAAGGTGTCGCCGATCTGGATGGTGCCGTGGTTGTGCAGGCCGATGATGTCGCCGGGCCAGGCCTCCTCCACCTGGGAGCGATCCGACGCCATGAAGGTCAGGGCATCGGCGATCTTGACGTCCTTGCCGATGCGCACGTGGCGCATCTTCATGTTCTTCTCGTACTTGCCCGAGCAGACCCGCAGGAAGGCGATGCGGTCGCGGTGGTTGGGGTCCATGTTGGCCTGGATCTTGAAGACGAAACCGGTGAGGCGCTCGTCATCCGGCTCGACGGTGCGGGTGTCGGTCTCGCGCGGCTGGGGCGGGGGCGCATACTCGACGAAGCCGTCGAGCATCTCGCGCACCCCGAAGTTGCCCATGGCGGTCCCGAAGTAGACCGGTGACAGCTCGCCCCGCAGGTAGGCGTCGTGGTCGAATTCGTGGGAGGCGCCCCGCACCAGTTCAACCTCCATGCGCAGCTCCTCGGCCTGCTCCTCGCCGAGCACCGCATCTACCTCGGGATTGTCGAGCCCCTCGATGCGCCGGTCATCGGGGATCCGGCTGCCCTGCCCCTGGGTATAGAGGTGGATCACGTCGTTGTAGAGATGGTAGACGCCCTTGAAGTGACGGCCCATGCCGATCGGCCAGGTCATGGGGGCACACTGGATGTCGAGCACCTCCTCGACCTCGTCCATCACCTCGACGGGGTCGCGGACGTCGCGGTCCATCTTGTTGATGAAGGTGAGGATCGGCGTGGTGCGCAGGCGACACACCTCCATCAGCTTGATGGTCCGCGCCTCGACACCCTTGGCGCCGTCGATCACCATCAGCGCCGAGTCCACCGCGGTCAGGGTGCGGTAGGTATCCTCAGAGAAGTCCTCGTGGCCGGGGGTGTCGAGCAGGTTGACGATGCGCCCGCCATAGGGGAACTGCATCACCGAGGTGGTCACCGAGATACCGCGTTCCTGCTCCATCTTCATCCAGTCGGAGGTGGCATGGCGGTCGTTGCGCTTGCTCTTCACCGAGCCGGCCATCTGGATGGCATTGCCGAACAGCAGCATCTTCTCGGTGATGGTGGTCTTGCCGGCGTCGGGGTGCGAGATGATCGCGAAGGTACGTCGAAGCCCGACTTCACGGGCCAGGGTGGGGTTTGACATCAATGCGGTGCCTGGTCAGGACTCGAATGGGATCTCGAAAGGTCGACATGATACCGCGTCAGCCCGTGGCTCTGCATCCCGTTCAGCCCGTGGACACGGCCTCAGCACTCGCCCCCCTATCTGGGGCAACGTTCGATGATGAGCAGGGTCTTTTCATCGATACCCAGCGTCACCAGGGGATCCTGGACCCCTGCTTCGGCGAGCCAGCGCAGTTGCAGCCGGTAGGCTTCCCCCTCGAGGAGGCCCCGGCTCCGGACGCCGGTATCTTCCCGATTGTGGACCTGGAAATGGTGGACCAGCTCGTGAAGCAGATAGCTCCGGTCGACCAGATCGTCACTATCGAAATCGATATCAAGGTAGAGGATGCCCTCGGCAGGATCATAGGCCCCCTTGAGCAGGGTGGCCAGTGGCTCGGGGAAATCGGGAAAGCATCGCTGCTGAAGCCGTGACTGGCTCTCGAACAGGATCCCGGGTATCGGTGGTTCGCGGTAGGCCGTTCGCGCGGCGAGCCAGCCACTCAACTCCCTGACCAGGGGCTCGAGGGAAGGGGGCGGCCTGGCATCGGGGAGAGCGGGTGCCGCCGGCGCAGGGAGGGGAACGGCCAGCAGCAGCATGGCGCAAAGCAGCCGGCTCGCACGCCGGCATCGCCACGAGGAAGGTATCCAGCGCTCGAGCCCGGGTCGCCGGCGCGGTGCCAGAGCAACCGCCGTGAATGAACGCGACATACCCACCCTCTTCGGCCTGAACGACAGAAAGCCTGCCGGGACATTCCTGCAGTCTAGCCGCCTGCTGGCCCCCCCCGCCCAGCGAACGCCTACGGCGATGATCTCCCCGGCATTTGCCAGGCTACCAGCGGACGGTGGGCGGGGCTCAGTCCCATGCCGGGGCGAAGTCCGGGTCGGCGATGCGCTCGTCGCGTTCCAGGCCTGCGATGGCCTCGAGCTCACCGTCACTGAGCTCGAGGTCGAGGGCCGCCAGGTTGCCCGCCAAGTGATCCCGCTTCGTGGAGGACGGGATGGTCACCACCCCGCGGGCCCGGGTCCAGGCCAGGGCCACCTGGGCCGGCGTCGCGCCATGGGTCTCGGCGATACGCTTCAGGGTCGCATCCTCCAGCACCCTGCCCACGGCCAGCGGCATGTAGCCGGTCACGGTCAGGCCGCGCGCCTGGCAGTGCTCGACCACCGCACGGTTCTGCAGGAAGGGGTGGACCTCGACCTGGTTGGTCAGCAGCGCCTCCGGGCCGAGGATCTCCAGGGCTCGGTCGAGCTGGGCGTTGGTGAAGTTGGAGACGCCGATGTGGCGGGCCTGGCCGGCCTGCTGCACCTCGCGCAGGGCCGTCAGGTAGTCGGCCATGGGCACGGCGTCGTCCGGCGAGGGCCAGTGGATCAGCAGCAGGTCGACGTAATCGGTGCCGAGCTTCTCCAGGCTCTCCCGGACGCTGGCCTTGAGGGACGCGGGCGCGAGGCGGTCGTGCCACACCTTGGTGGTGAGGAAGAGATCCTCCCGGGGCACCTCGCTCTCGGCGAGGGCGGCACCCACGTCCTGCTCGTTGTCGTACATCTGGGCGGTGTCGATGTGGCGGAACCCCAGCGCCAGCGCTTCGTGGATCACCCGCTTGAGGGTGTCGCCCTTGAGGCGGAAGGTACCGAGGCCGGGATTGGGCAGTGTCGAGGTGCTCATGGGATCTCCTTCGCGTGCCATGTTGTCATTGCGTCTTCCCCTTAAGTGCTGCGGTCGATGCCCGACTTCAAGGGCCGGCATGTTCCGGGACCACCCCGCCTGCCGGGCGTGACCTACACTGAAGGCCATCATCGGGGCATCACGGTGCCCTCCGCCACGGCCATGGGACGAGGAGCCGGCATGGAACCCAATCACCGCTTCAACGTGATCTACGCGATCATCGCCGTGATGCTCTTCCTGACCTTCCAGAACGTATACCAGAACTGGCAGACCACCGAACCCATCCCCTACTCGGAATTCACCCGGCTGCTGGAGGAGGGTCGGATCGCCGAGGTGCAGGTCGGCGACGACCGAATCACCGGCACCTTCACCGCCCCTCAGCCCGACGGCCGCACCGCCTTCACCACCAATCGCGTCGCGCCTGACCTGGCCGACCAGCTGGCGCAGCATGACGTCACCTTCAACGGCAGGCCGAAGAGCCCCTTCCTGACCGTCCTGCTCTCCTGGTTCCTGCCGCTGGTGCTGTTGTTCGCGATCTGGTCGTTGCTGATCCGCCGGATGACCGGTGGCGGCGGGATCGGCGGGATGATGTCCATCGGCAAGTCCAAGGCCAAGGTCTACGTGGAGACTTCCACCAAGGTGACCTTCGAGGATGTCGCCGGGGTCGACGAGGCCAAGAGCGAGCTCCAGGAGGTGGTGGCCTTCCTGCGCGACCCCGAGCGCTACGGCCGGCTGGGTGCCCATATCCCCAAGGGCATCCTGCTGGTCGGCCCACCGGGTACCGGCAAGACGCTGCTGGCGCGGGCCGTGGCGGGGGAAGCCGGGGTGCCCTTCTTCTCCATTTCCGGCTCGGAGTTCGTCGAGATGTTCGTCGGAGTCGGGGCCGCGCGGGTCCGCGACCTCTTCGAGCAGGCCGGCAAGGCCAAGCCGTGCATCATCTTCATCGACGAGCTCGATGCCCTGGGCCGCGCCCGGGGACCGAGCGTGATGAGCGGCCAGGACGAGAAGGAGCAGACCCTCAACCAGCTGCTCGCCGAGCTCGACGGCTTCGACCCCTCCACGGGCATCGTGCTGCTGGCCGCCACCAACCGGCCGGAGATCCTCGACCCGGCCCTGCTGCGTGCCGGCCGCTTCGACCGCCAGGTGCTGGTCGACCGCCCCGAACGCAAGGGACGCCTGCAGATCCTCGAGGTGCACATCGGCCGGATCCGCTCGCTGGCCGCCGACGTGGACCTTGACCATATCGCCTCGCTGACCCCCGGCTTCACCGGGGCCGACCTCGCCAATCTGGTCAACGAGGCCGCCCTGCTCGCCACCCGCCGGGACAGCGAGGAGGTGGCCATGGAGGACTTCACCAACGCCATCGAGCGCATCGTCGCGGGCCTCGAGAAGAAGAGCCGCCTGCTCAACGACCACGAACGCACCGTCGTCGCCCACCACGAGATGGGTCACGCCCTGGTGGCCGCCTCCCTGCCGGGCATGGACCCTGTGCACAAGGTCTCGATCATCCCCCGCGGCGTCGGCGCACTGGGCTACACCATCCAGCGGCCCACCGAGGACCGCTTCCTGCAGACCGTCAGCGACCTGAAATACCGCATGGCCGTGCTGATGGGCGGCCGCGCCGCCGAACGGCTAATCTTCGACGAGATCTCCACCGGCGCCGCCGACGACCTGGCCAAGGTCACCGAGATCGCCCGTGACATGGCGACCCGCTTCGGCATGGCGGACGAGGCCGGCCAGGTGGTCTACGAGAAGGACCGCCAGGCCTTTCTGGGTGACGTCTACGGCACCAGCCAGCGACATGACTACGCCGAGGCCACCGCGCGGGAGATCGACCTCGCCGTGCGCCAGCTGGTCGACGAGGCCTACACCCTCGCCCGGGAGACCCTGGCCGCCCGTCGCCAGGACCTCGAGGCTGGCGCCGCCCTGCTGCTCGAGCGGGAGACGCTGACCGCCGACGAGTTCCCGGCGATGAAGCCGTCGCTGCCCGCCGGCTCTCCCTCCGAAGAACACCCTTGACGCCCCCCGCGCCAAGCGCCTCAGACGCCGAAGGGGTAGGTATCAGGGATGGCCTCGCGCTGCCAGCCGGGTCCCGGCTCCAGCGGCTCGACGGCGGTGGTCTCGTCCAGGTGGTAGAGCGCATCGAACTGCTCGGCCAGGCAGGTGAGGAAATAGTGGCTGGCACGCTCGGTCTCCGGGCGATAGATCACCCCGATCGCCCGCTCCAGAAGGCTGGCCGAGAGGGGCTCGGCCCGCGCCGGCGAAAGGGGCAGGAAGAAGCGGTCGAGCCCACTGTGGTGGAAGAGCCGCTCGACGCTGCCCTCTAGCGAGGGGCGTACCCAACGGTGCTCGGCGGGCCCGTCCCAGTCGCGGGCGGCCGTGACATGGCCGGTATGGGTGGTGAAGCCCACCAGCATCACCTGCTCGTCCCCGAACCGTCGGCGCGCCAGCTGGCCGACGTTGTGCTGCCCTTGGCGCCAGCCCATCTCGGTGGCCCGAGCGTCGCCCAGGTGGGAGTTGTGGGCCCACACCACCACCTTGCCACGTCCCCCCTGTCGGCGCAGGTGGTCATGCAGCTCGGCGAGGGTCTCGGTCATGTGGTCGTCGCGCAGGTTCCAGGTATCCACCCGGGCGCCGAACATGGCCCGGTAGTAGGCCTCGGCATTGACCACCACCCGGGCGTTCTGCTCGGCGAAGAACTGCTCGTCGACGGCCCGGCGCCCATCCGCCTCCAGGTAGGCGGCGGCACGCTCCATCAGCCGGACCTGCAGGCCCACGGAAGCCCGCTCGCAGGAGGGGCTCAGGCCGAAAGCCACGTTGCGCCCGTAGTGGAAGGGATCGCCGCGATGGTCGAGACAGGCATAGCCGCGGCGGGCCACCTCGGCCTGCTCGGGGTCAACGCCTGCCAGGTAGTCGATCACCGCCTCGGCCGAGCGGTGCAGGCTGTAGAGGTCCATCCCGTAAAAGCCGGCCTTCTGCGCCAACGGCTGGCGGGCGTTGTGCCGACGCAGCCAGGCGATGAAGTCGCGCACCTCATGGTTGCACCACATCCAGTGGGGGAAACGCTGGAAGTCCGCGAAGGCCTCGTCCAGGGAGTCCTCGCCCGCGCCACGCACGTGGCGGTCGAGACGCAGGGCATCGGGCCAGTCGGCCTCCACCAGCACCGCCTCGAAGCCCTTCTCCTCGATCAGCCGACGGCTGATCTCCGCGCGCAGGCGATAGAACTCGGCCGTGCCGTGGGAGGCCTCGCCGAGCAGCACGAAGGGGCGCTCGCCGACCCGCTCCAGCAGGGCGTCATGGTCGCTGGCGCGGCCGTCCAGTCGCTGGGCGAGCTCACGGACACAGGCAAGGGGGGTCGTCATGACAGCCACCTCCAGGTGAACGCATCGGGGCCTACCCTCGAAGTCTAGCCCCGGCGGCGCGGGTCGACAGCCTCATGCCTGCTGCTCATCGGGCACGTCTTCACTGCGGCCGAGTCGCTCGCGCAGCCGCTCCAGGTAGCTGAGCAGCACCGGGATCACGGCGAGCACCAGCAGGGTCGAGAAGGCCAGGCCGAAGGCGATGGAGACCGCCATGGGGATGAGGAACTGCGCCTGCAGCGAGGTCTCGAAGAGCAGCGGCAGCAGTCCGCCGATGGTCGTCAGCGAGGTGAGCAGAACGGCGCGGACGCGCTGCACCACCGCCTCGTTGAGCGCCGCCTCGATGGCCAGCCCCTGATGACGCTGGTGGCGGTAGAAGGCCACCAGGATGATGGCATTGTTGACCACGATGCCCGAGAGGCCGAACAGCCCGAACAGCGAGAGCATGGTCAGGTCGAGGCCCAGCAGCCAGTGCCCCAGCAGGGCCCCGACCAGCGCCAGCGGGATGATCGCCATGACGATCAGCGGCAGGCTCCAGGAGGCGAAGACCCAGGCCAGCACCACGTACATCAACCCCAGGCCGATCATCAGCCCGGTGCGCATGTCGGCGAAGGTCTCGCGCTGGTCGGCGGCGCGCCCCTCGAAGCTGTAGCGCAGGCGGTGGGTGCTGGCCAGGCTCGGCAGCACCTCGGCGGAGACGGCATCGAGCACGCGCTCGGCGGAGGTCGTCTCGGTGTCGAGCTCAGCGGTGACCTCCACCGCCAGGCGACCGTCGGCATGGCGCAGCGCCTCGAAACCCTGGCGATGGTCGAGGGCCATGATCTGGTCGAGTGGCACGAAGCGCCCGTCGGGGACGCGCACGCTGAGCCGCGACAGGGTCGAGAGGCGCTCGCGCTGTGCCCGGGGCAGCAGCACCCTCACCTCGATCTCGTCGGCGCCGTCCTGGTAGATCTGTACCAGCCGGCCGTCGAAGGCATCCCGGAGCTGCCGGCCGAGGTCGGCGGTGGTCAGCCCGAGGGCCTCGCCCTGGGCGTTGACGCGGTAGATCAGCTGTTCGCGTCCCCAGGGCATGTCGTCCTCGGTGTCGAGCACGCCGGGCAGCTCGCGCAGCGAACGGGAGAGCGACTCGGCGGCGGCCTTGAGGGCGCCCGCCTCCTCGCCGGTCAGGCGGATATTGACGTCCTTGCCCGGCGGGCCCGCGGCACGCTCGTTGATGGTCAGGTTCTCCAGCCCCGCCGGCTCGGCCAGCCGCGAGCGCCAGGCGCGGATGAACTCGGCATTGCGCACGTCGCGGTCGTCGGAGGGGGTGAGCTCCACCATCATCGAGCCGAGGTTGTCGCCGCTGCGCGCCTGCCTGCCGCTGGCGAGCGTCGCCCCGTGGCGGGTCACGACGTGCTGCACCAGGTCGCCCCCCAGGGCCTCCTCGGTCTCCTCCAGGGCCGCCTGCATGTGCGAAAGCAACTCATCGACGCGCGCGCTGTCGGTGCCTGACACGAAGCTGGCATTGGCGTAGAGCACGTTGGGCTCGGGCGTGGGGAAGAAGTTGAACGCCAGGCGCCCGCCGGCCAGCAGGCCCAGGGTGAAGAGCACCACCGCCGCGGCCGAGGCCAGGGTGGCGGCGCGGTGGCGCAGGGTCAGCGCCGAGAAGCGCCGGAAGGGCCCCTCGCGGAAGTGCTCGAAGGCCGCCTCGAAGCGCTCGCGCGGGCGCGAGGGCGGGTGGCGCCGCGGCGTCCGGCCCGGCACGAAGGCATTGCGCAGGTGGGCCGGCAGCACCACGAAACACTCCAGCAGCGAGGCGATGAGCACGCAGATCATGATCACCGGGATATCGCCGAGGATGTTGCCGATCACGCCCCCCACCAGCAGCAGCGGCATGAAGGCGGCCACCGTGGTCAGCGACGAGGCCAGCACCGGCCAGAACATGCGCTTGGCCGCCCCTTCGGAGGCGTGCCGGGCAGGCTCGCCCAGTCGAAAGTGGGCGTCGGCATCCTCGCCCACCACGATGGCGTCGTCGACGATCACCCCCAGGGCCATGATCAGCGCGAACAGCGACATCATGTTGATCGACCCGCCAATCCCCCAGAACACCGCCATGGCGGCCATGAAGGCGGTGGGAATGCCGATGGCCACCCATAGCGCCACCCGGGCGGGCAGGAAGAAGTAGAGCAGCAGCAGCACCAGCAGCAGGCCACCGAGGCCGTTGCTGATCAGTAGCCCGATACGGTCGGCGATCAGCTGCCAGGTCTCGTCATGGACCTCGAGCTCCACCGTGGGCGGCAGCTGGGGACGGGTCTCTGCCAGCCAGCTCTCCAGCACCTCGGCCGCCTCCAGGGAGTGGCCATCCTCGCTTCGCTGCAGCATCAGCTCCACCGCCGGGGCGCCATCTCGGCTCAGGGTCACCTGCTGCTCGCGGGACTCCTGGCGAATGGTGGCGATGTCGCCCAGCCGCAATTGTACTCGCTCACCACTGAGCACCGGCAGGTCGGCGAAGGCCTGCTCATCGCGGCGCTGCTCCACGGCACGCAGCTCGCGGGTGCTGTCCTGCTGGCCGAGCAGCCCCGCCGGCAGGTCCCGGGACATGCCCTCGACCCGCTCGGCGATCTGGGCAAGGCTCAGCTGCAGCCCCTGGAGGCGTTCCGCGGGTACCTCGATGCTGATCTGCTGCTCGGGCAGGCCACTGATCTCCACCCGGTCGATGCCGCGCTGCAGCAGCTCGTCCTCGAAGCGGTTGGCCAGGTGACGCAACGCCTCGTGGCTCACGTCGCCATGCAGCAGCAGCCGGGCTACCGGCTCGTAGCGGGCGGCCCGGGCGACCCGCGGCGCCTCGGCATCGGCCGGCAGGCTGGTGAACTCGTCGACCTGCTGGCGGACGTCGTCCAGGGCCAGGACCGGGTCGCTGCCCTCGGTGAACTCCAGGGTGATGCTGGAGACCCCCTGGGCCGAGGTGGAGGTCATCCGCTTGAGACCATCGAGGCTGCGCAGGCGCTGCTCGAGGGGCACGGTGATGCCCTGCTCGATGTCCTCCGCCGAGGCGCCGCTCCACACCGTGCGCACGCTCACCACGTCCAGGGCGAAGCTGGGGAAGAACTGGATGTTCATGCGCGACAGGCCCAGCACCCCGCCGAGCAGCATCACCAGCATGACCAGGTTGGCCGCGACCCGATGGTGGACGAAGAAGCCGATCAGGCCGCGCCGACGGCTCATGGCCGCTCCCCGTCGCCGGTCTCGGCGGCCTCGACCCTCAGGCCCTGGATGGCATTGGGCAGGTGGGTGGTGATCACCCGGTCGCCCTCACCGAGGGCCTCGCCGCTGACCAGCGCCCAGCGCTCCCCGTCATCGCGGAGGACCTCGCCATGACGGGTCACCGTCAGGCGACGCATCCGGCCCGCGTCGTCCATCAGGTAGAGGGCATCGTTGCCATAGAGGGCGCTGTCGGGCACCGGTACGCTATCGGGCACCGGGGGCCTTCCCAGCGACACGGCCAGCAGGCTGCCGGGACGCAACTCGGCCCCGCCGGCCGCGAGGCGGAAGATCGCCTCGGTGCCGGCGGGGTCACTCTCCCCCGCCAGCCCGACAAGCACGAAGCGGGAGCCGTACTCGCCACTGGCCTCGAGCGGCACGTCACCGGCCAGGGCATCGAGCAGCTCGGCCTGGTGACGCCGGGGGATGAGTGCCCGCAGCTCCAGCCCCTCCTCGGGATAGACGCTGAGCAGCTCGCTGCGGGCGGCCACCTGATCGCCCGGGGCCACCCGGATGCGCGTGACGATGCCGTCGAAGGGTGCCTCGACGCGGCTGCGTTCGGCATCGCGACGCGCGGCGGCCAGGGCGGCCGAGGCACGCGCCAGGCCGGCCTCCAGGCCCTCGAGGCGGGCGGGGTGCTCGGCGATGGCGCGCTCCCGGGCCGCCACCGTCACCCGGGCCCGGGCCAGCTCGTTGCGGGCCGCATCCAGGTCAGACTGGGAGGCGAGGTTGCGCCCCACCAGGGAGCGGGTGCGCTCGAGCTGGCGATTGGCGGTTGCGAGCAGCTCCCGCTCGCGCTCCAGGGTGGAGAGGTCGCTGTCGTGGCGCACCCGCTCGCTCGCCAGCTGGGCCCGGCGATCGGCCACCTCGGCCTCGGCCTGCGCCAGCGGCGGGCGGACGTCTGCCTCGTCCAGGGCCACCAGCCGCTCGCCACGGGCGACCCGCTGCCCCTCGCGCACCGGCCGCTCGGCGATCCGTCCGGCCAGCGGCGCGGTGACGGTGAGCATCTCGGGGGCCGTCACCTCGCCATAGAGCGGCAGGACCGGGGCATGACGACCGGGCATGGCGACCAGGGTCTCGACCCGCCAGCTGCGCTCCTCCGGGGTGACGCTGGCACTCTCCGGCCGGGTGGCCCGCAGCCACAGGAAGGCCGCCACGCCGAGGACCAGGATCAGCAGGGGAAGCAGGCGTCTAAGCATCGAACCAAGTTCCAATGGTAATATCAATAGTCCCCAATATACCGCCATCGGCAGGGAGTTGTCCGCGCCCCAGGGCGACGGGCGACACTGTGCCTCAGGGGGGACAGCCCGGGCCCAGCGTCCTGCGAATCGGGTATCATCGGGCCAACGCATCCCACGGAGTCACCATGCCAGCCGCCCTGCCCCTGCCACTCTCCACGCCCAACCGCAACCTGGTGCGGCTGACCATCGTGCGCGGCATCACCTGGACCGGCTTCCTGGCCGCGATCATCTTCGGCATCGAGCTGCTGGGCTTCTCGCTGGAGGTGCCCGCGGTGATCGCGGTGATCGTCGCCATGGGGGGAATCAACATCGCCACCTGGTGGCGCATGGGCCGCCCGCGAGCGGTGACCCACGGCGAGTACCTGGTCCACCTGCTGATCGACGTGACGGGTCTGACATTACTCTTCTATTTCACCGGCGGCTCCCACAACCCCTTCATCAACTACTACCTGGTGCCGGTCACCATCGCCGCGGCGACCCTCCCCTGGCGGCATGCCTGGGTGATCGCCGCCGCCTCCATGGCGGCCTACAGCTTCCTGATGGTGGCCTATCAGCCGGTACCGCAATTCGCCCAGGGCCACGGCGGGGCGAGCCTCAGCCTTCACGTGCTGGGCATGTGGCTCAACTTCGCCCTCTCGGCGGGACTGGTCACCTTCTTCATCTACAAGATGGCCCGCGCCCTGCGCAGTCGCGACCAGGCGCTCTCGCGCACCCGCGAGGCCGCCCTGCGCAACGAGCAGGTGCTGGCCGTGGCCACCCAGGCGGCGGGGACCGCCCACGAGCTGGGCACGCCGCTCTCCACCATGGCGGTGCTGCTCAGCGAGATGCGCGAGGACGCCAGGGAGCAGCCGGCATTGCTCCGCGACATCGAGCTGCTGCGCCAGCAGGTCGATACCTGCAAGTCGCGGCTGCGCCACCTGGTGGAGAGTGCCGACCGCCGACGCATGGCCGAGCCGGAAGTCCACGATGCCCAGGTCTGGCTGGCCGGGGTGGTCCAGCGCTGGCTGGTGCTGCGCCCCGATGTCAGCCACCACCTGGAGGTCGCCGAGCGACGTGGCCACCCCTGGCTGGCGGTGGATGCCACCCTCGACCAGGCACTGACCAACCTGCTCAACAACGCCGCCGACGCCAACCCGGACGACGTCACCATCCGACTCGACTGGAACGGCGACGAGGTGATCATCGACATCCGCGACCACGGCCCCGGGGTGGCGATGTCCATCGCCGACCAGCTGGGCGAGACCTTCGTCTCCACCAAGAGCAAGGGGCTGGGCATCGGCCTCTTCCTGACCCACGCCACCATCAACCGCTTCGGGGGCGGCGTGAGCCTGTACAATCACCCCGAGGGCGGCACCCTGACCGAGGTGACCCTGCCACGCAGCCAGCCCGAGCCCTGACCCACGACGGTTGCCGGACCCCGTGACCCCCTGCGAGGACAACATGCAAGAGACCGCCGAACGCCTGCTGATCATCGACGACGACGAGATGTTCTGCCACGTGCTCAATCGTGCGCTGAGCCGCCGGGGCTTCGAGGTGCTGGTGGCCCATGACGCCGCCCAGGCCCTCTCCCTGGCGCGACGCCACCAGCCCCAGCTGGCCACCCTGGACCTCAAGCTGGAACACGAATCGGGACTGAAGCTGCTGCCGGAACTGCTGGAGATCGTGCCGGAGTGCCGGGTGGTGGTGCTGACCGGCTACTCGAGCATCGCCACCGCGGTGGAGGCGATCAAGCTGGGAGCGGTGAACTACCTCTGCAAGCCGGCGGATGCCGACGAGGTGCTGATGGCGCTGTCGCGGGCGGAGGGCGACCCGGAGACCGAGGTGGCCGACAATCCGCCGTCAATCAACCGCATCACCTGGGAGCACATCCAGAAGGTGCTGCAGGAGCACGACGGCAACATCTCCGCCACCGCCCGGGCGCTGGGAATGCACCGCCGCACCCTGCAGCGCAAGCTGCAGAAGCGACCGGTGCGGCGCTAACGCTGCAAGCGGCCATCAGTGTGTGTTGCTCCCAAAAAAGCAAACCCCGAGGCCACGGCCTCGGGGTTTGCTTGTAGCTTGGCGCTTGTAGCTCGGCGCTTATTGGGCCGTCCACCCCAGGTCGATATTCCAGCTGGCCCCGGTGACGGCCCCGGCGAGGTCGGAGGCCAGGTAGCCGACCAGTTCGGCCACCTCCTGGGGTTCGATAAGGCGCTTCACGGCCGCATTCTTGAGCATGATCTGCTCGATCACCTCCTGCTCCTCCATGCCGTGCATCTTGGCCTGGTCGGCGATCTGGTTGTCCACCAGCGGCGTCTTGACGTAGGCGGGACAGATGGCATTGGCGGTGATGCCCTGGCTGCCGCCCTCCAGCGCCGCGGTCTTGGTCAGGCCGATCATGCCGTGCTTGGCACTGATGTAGGCCGACTTGCCCGGCGAGGCCACCTGGGCATGAACCGAGGCGATGTTGACGATGCGCCCCCAGCCGTTCTCGCGCATGGAAGGCCAGGCAGCCTGGGTGAGCAGGAAGGGCGCGGTGAGCATCAGGTCGATGATCTGGCGCCACTTGGCTTCGGGGAACTCCTCGATGGGCGAGACGTGCTGGATGCCGGCGTTGTTGACCAGGATGTCGACACGTCCGAAGCGCTTGATCACCTCGGCCACCGCCGCCTTGCAGGCCTCGCCGTCGGTCAGGTCGGCCTCGAAGAAGGCGGCACCCGCCTGCTCGGCGACCTCCTTGCCTGCCGGGTTGAAGTCCACGGCCAGCACCTGGTGGCCCTGCTCGCAGAAGTGGCGGACCACGGCCTCGCCGATGCCGCTGCTGGTGCCGGTGACCAGGGCGATGCGGGGGGTGGAAGCGTTGGCGGTCATGCGTGACTCCTCTGTCCTGTGAACCGGGCCGTGAGGGCGCCGGGCAGGCCCCTCAGGGGCCCGGGGTGGGATTGTCGATCTCCGCCACCAGCATAAGGCGGATGACGCAGCGCGTCATCCGCTCAGGAGGTCGGTGGATCCGGCGTCATGACCCGCTCCATCAGCTGCTGGGCGAGACGGCTGCCGGCCTGCAGGGAGCCGACGTCGGAGAGGTCGTCGAGCAGCTCGCAGCGCCACCACCAGTCGGCCTCGCCCAGGGGTTCGAGCACGAAGGGATAGCGGCCGGAGGGCAGTGCCAGCGTCAAGTGCGTCGCTGCGGGCCGCGACACGGACGCTTCGTCGAGCACCAGGGCCAGCGAGAGCGAGACGGGCGTGATCAGGGCCCCGAGCAACCCGCGGCGACCGTCCTCGAGCGGGTGAGGCTGGAAGCAGAGGGCATCCACGCCCAGCCGCGGGTTGAAGCGGGGCTCGCGCTTGGCGGCCTTCAGGTGGCAGTGGCGCCAGGCCTCGGCCAGCTGGCGCAGCCGGGCATACTGGTCGGCAGTCAGTGCCTGCATGGTGTCCTCCAGGGCGACGGGGCGCCAGTATAGCCGCCGCACTGTTACCTTCGCACCAGGCATTCGGCAGGGGCATGGCGAGCTGCTAGCATGAAGGGCCGATTCCCTGCCGAGGAGCCACCATGACCCCCGCCCAGCGACTGGAGATCGCCGTCGACATCGCCCACGAGGCCGGCCGGATGATCGTCGAGGCCCGTGAGCGCCAGGTCTTCGGCCATCGCTACAAGCATGGCCACGAGCTGGTCACCGATACCGATGTCGAGGTGGATACGCGCATCGGCGAGCGCCTCGAGGAGCACTTCGCCGGTGAGGCGCGCCTCAGCGAGGAGCTGGCCCCGGACCGGACGGCGCTGGCCAGCCCCCGGGCGCTATGGGTGGTGGATCCCATCGACGGCACGGTCAACTTCGCCCATGGCCTGCGCCATGTGGCGGTGTCCATCGGCTGGGCCAGCCAGGGCCGCACCCGCCTGGGGGTGGTACATGCGCCCTTCCTGGGCGAGACCTTCACCGCACTCGACGGCCAGGGCGCCCGGTGCAACGGCGAGGCGATACATGCCAGCCGCACCACCGAGATCGCCCACGCCCTGGTCGGCACCGGCTTCCCCTACCGCCGCGATAGCCGGCCGCCGCTGATGCGTCGCCTCAGCGCCGTGCTGGCCCACTGTCAGGACGTGCGTCGCAACGGCTCGGCGGCCCTGGACCTGTGTGACGTGGCCTGCGGCCGACTGGATGCCTACTACGAGAGCGTCTCCCCCTGGGATTGCGCCGCCGGCTGGCTGATCGCCCGGGAAGCGGGCGCCCGCACCGGGCACCTCTATCCCGGCCCGGCTGGAATTCCCGAGGACCTCTACGGCGAGAACCTGCTGGTGACCAGTCCCGGCCTGCATGCCGCGCTCGGCGACCTGCTGCGCCGGGCCGACGCCGGGGAGGTCGAGCCCTGAATGCCGCGATAGCGGGGCGCCATCACCGCATCAGAGGGCGACTATTGGCGAATCGTCGCCTGCTGCGTCACACTAGCGGCGATTTTTTCCCCGAATCCCTCTTCACGCACCCTGCCGTGCAAGGAGTCACTGCATGTTCGTCGTCATCTTCGGTCGCCCCGCCTGCCCCTTCTGCGACCGTGCCAAGGCCCTCGCCGCCCGGCTCGAGAGTGCCGGCGCCATCGAGGGTCACCGCTACGTCGATATCCATGCCGAAGGCATCTCCAAGGCCGACCTGGAGAAGACCATCGGCAAGCCGGTGCATACCGTGCCGCAGATCTTCGTCGACCAGGCCCATGTCGGCGGCTTCACCGAGTTCGACCGCTACGTGCGTGACCAGGCCCTGCTGACCGTCTCCGGCTGAGCCGCCAGCCCAACGCCCCCGACGCCGCCGCCCACCCGGGTGGCGGCGTCGTCGTTTGCCGCGGTGCTACCCTTGGAGCAGTCCCCCTGCCCCGGAGCCGACCATGGACCATCCCCTCACCGCATCCGACCCCGACCGCCACTGGCACCAGACCGGCGCCCAGCACCGCCGGCTCATCGAGGCCACCCGCGACCTGTCACCGCTGCGTACCGCGGTGGTCCACCCCTGTGACGCGCCGTCGCTGGCCGGTGCCCTGGCCGCCTGGCGCGAGGGGCTGATCGAGCCGCTGCTGGTCGGCCCCCGGGCCCGCATCGAGGCCACCGCCGCGGAGCTCGGCGAGACCCTCGAGGCGTTGCGGCTGATCGACACGCCCCACAGCCATGCCTCGGCGGAGCGGGCCGTACGCCTGGCCGCCGACGGGGAGGCGGAGGCATTGATGAAGGGGGCCCTGCATACCGACGAGCTGATGAGTGCGGCGGTCGCCCGGCAGGCGGGGCTGCGAACCGAACGCCAGATGAGCCATGTCTATGCCCTCGACGTCCCCAGCTACCCGCGGCCGCTGCTGATCTCCGACGCCGCGCTGCACATCACGCCGGACCTGGCCACCAAGGCCGACATCATCCAGAACGCCATCGACCTGGCCCGGGCCATCGGCATCGACCGCCCCCGGGTGGCCGTGCTCTCGGCGGTGGAGACGGTACGCGCTACCCTGCCCTCCACCATCGAGGCCGCAGCGCTGTGCAAGATGGCCGAGCGTGGCCAGATCCAGGGCGGCGTGCTCGACGGCCCGCTGGCCATCGACAACGCCGTCTCCCTGAGCGCCGCCCGCCAGAAGGGGCTCGACTCCCTCGTGGCCGGCCAGGCCGACATCCTGATTGCCCCGGACCTCGAGGCCGCCAACATGATCGCCAAGCTGCTGATCCACCTGGCCGGCGCCCAGGCCGCGGGCCTGGTGGCGGGCGCCCGGGTGCCGATCATGCTCACCAGCCGCGCCGACGACGTGGACACGCGGCTGGCCTCCGCCGCCCTGGCCCAGCTGCTGGTGCGCCGTCAGGGTGAAGGGGCCGCCCCATGAGCCGGGTCCTGGTGCTCAATGCCGGCTCGGCGACCCTCAAGTTCGGGCTCTACGAGGAGGCGGAGTGCCGGCTGCGCGGCGTGGTGGAGCGCATCGGCAACGCCCCGGCGTTGCGGCTGGTCAGCGGCGCGCTCTACGGCGACGGCATCCGAGCCTGCCTCGGCTCGGGATGAGCGCGCCACCACGAACGTCTTCCCCGCGTTGAATGCCGCAGCGGACCCGCTGCCTATACTGCGGCGTGCAGGCGCACAGGGCATCTCGACAGAGGGACAAGGCACGATGCAACGGGACGAGTTCGTCCAGCAGCTGTGGCTGGACTATATCCACCAGCATCCGGACGTGGGAGGACTGCGGCTCTGGCCCTTGGAGGCGCCGGCGGAGTACCTGGCGCTCCTGACCCTGAACCATGGCCCCTGGGCCATGGAGGCCCTGCTGCCGACCCTGGCACGCTACGGCTATCGGCCGCACCAGCGCTACGCCATGGCCGATCGCGGCCTGCTGGCCACCCTGCTCACCGCTCCGGACGACGGGGCCTGGGTAGTGCTCGCCGAACTCCAGCTCGGCACCCTGTCGCGCCAGCCCCGTGAGCGCCTGCAGCAGCTGGTCGGCAACGCCGACCCGCGCGAGGCCCGCAGCCAGGCGCTGCTCTGCCACGGCCGCCCCTGGCCGATGCCTGACTGGGCCACCTATCAGGCCCTGCACCAGGCCCATCCCCTGGCCGGATGGCTCGCGGTGATGGGGCCACGGATGCATCACGCCGGCTTCGACTGCCAGCGCCTGGGTCACGACATCGTCGTGCTGGACGACCAGCTGCGTCAGGCCGGCCTCACCGGCAGCAGCGACCGCCACCATGGCCTCTTTCCCGTCTCGCCGCTGCTCGACTACCGCTTCTATGCCACCAGCTCGAGGCGCCTGGCCTTCGCCGAAGGCGACGAGCATCGCATCGGGCTCGGCGGGCTCGCTCTCGTCCAGAAGCAGGTTAGCGCCAACCAGGAGCGTGCCGCCGAGCTCCTGTTGCCCCACCACACGCGCTGCGAGCTCTCCTGAGCCCGTTCATCCACAGAATCTGTGGATAACGCTGTGCATCATCCCCATTGAAGGGCATCCCGGGCGGGCGACCAGGGGGCCTGGCCCGGAATGGTCAGTTTTTCGACAGCCCACTTGCCGCCGCCCAGACGAGAGCGGCCCGGACACGAGTCCGGGCCGCAGGCCTTGCCGACAACGGGGAGATCAGGCCTCGAAGGTCATCTCCGGGACGTGGTCGGGTACCACGAGCTTACCCGCGGTCAGCGACTTGATCTCCTCCACGGAGACGCCCGGGGCGCGCTCCTTGAGGTGGAAGGCGCCATCCTTGATCTCCAGGTAGGCGAGGTCGGTCAGCACCCGGTTGATGCAGCCCGCGCCGGTCAGCGGCAGGTTGCAGGACTCGAGCAGCTTGGACTCGCCGTGCTTGGAGGCATGGGTCATGGTACAGATGATGTTCTCGGCGCCGGCCACCAGGTCCATGGCGCCGCCCATGCCCTTGATCAGCTTGCCGGGGATCATCCAGGAGGCGATGTTGCCGTTCTGGTCGACCTCGAAGGCCCCCAGCACGGTCAGGTCCACGTGGCCGCCGCGGATCATGGCGAAGGACTCGGCCGAGGAGAAGATCGCCGCCCCCGGACGCGCCGTGACCGTCTCCTTGCCGGCGTTGATCATGTCCGGGTCGACCTCCTCCTCGGAGGGATAGCGCCCCATGCCCAACAGGCCGTTCTCGGACTGCAGCATCACATCGATGCCGTCGGGGATGTAGTTGGCCACCAGCGTGGGGATGCCGATGCCCAGGTTGACGTAGAAGCCATCTTCGAGTTCGCGCGCCACGCGCATTGCCATCTGTTCGCGAGTGAGTGCCATCTTGTTGCCTCTTGTGGTCGGTGGAGAAGCGGTTGCAGGAAGCGCCGGCGGGTGGTTACCGGTCATCACGGACCCAAAGCGCGTTCACCCCTCGCGCACGGTGCGCTTCTCGATGCGCTTCTCGAAGGTGCCCTGGATGATGCGGTCGACGTAGATCCCCGGGGTGTGGATCTGGTCGGGCTTGAGCTCGCCCGGTTCGACGATCTCCTCGACCTCGACCACGGTGATCTTGCCCGCGGTGGCCGCCATCGGGTTGAAGTTCTGGGCGGTGTCGCGATAGACGACGTTGCCGTAGCGATCGGCCTTCCAGCCCTTGACGATGGCGAAATCCCCCACCACCGACTCCTCGAGGATATAGTGGCGACCATTGAACTCGCGCACCTCCTTGCCTTCGCCGATCGGCGTGCCATAGCCGGTGGCGGTGTAGAAAGCCGGGATACCGGCCCCGCCGGCACGCATCTTCTCCGCCAGGGTGCCCTGGGGGGTGAGGACCACCTCGATCTCGTCGTTGAGCATCTGCTTCTCGAAGAGCGCGTTCTCGCCGACGTAGGAGGCATGGATGCGGCGGATCTGCTTGTCCTCCAGTAGCACCCCTAGACCGAAGCCATCGACGCCGCAGTTGTTGGACCACACCGTCAGGTCCTTGACCCCGCGTCGCTTGATCTCGGCGATCAGGTTCTCGGGAATGCCGCAGAGGCCGAAGCCGCCAGCGATCACGGTCATGCCGCTCTCGATGCCGTCCATTGCCTCTTCGTAGGAGTACACACGCTTGTCGAATCCAGCCATAGTGGCGCCTCGCGTTGTTGTGGAGTGAATTGTGGAGTGAATTGTGGAGTGAGTTATGGAGTGAGTTATGGAGTGAGTGGGCAGAATGTCAGGCCAGTGTTGCCGCTGCCAATATATTTGTTAAGTTTGTTTTATTTATCGATTGATCCGTTTCGCTGATAAATTTGACCTTGGTAGCATGCCATGACCGTCAAGCAACTGCGCGCCTTCCTCGCCGTGGCCCGGACCCTGAGTTTCACCCAGGCCTGCGAGCACCTTCACATCTCCCAGCCGGCCCTCAGCCTGGCGATCAAGGGACTCGAGGAGAGCCTGGGCGGTCGCCTGCTGATCCGCAGCACCCGCAGCGTACGGCTCACCCCGGAGGGCGAATCGCTGGTGCCCCTGGCCAAGCGCCTGATCGCCGAGTGGGACAACACCGAGGAGCTGCTGCGCCAGCGTTTCACCCTGCAGCTCGGCCGCCTGGCGGTGGCCACCATGCCTTCCTTTGCCAGCAACCTGCTGCCCCCCGCCCTGCGGGTCTTCCGCCAGCGCCATCCGCGGGTCAATGTCACGGTACATGACGTGATCAACGAGCAGGTAATCGAGATGGTGCGCGCCCGTCGGGTCGAGCTGGGGCTGGTGTTCGAACCGGAGGCCACCGGCAGCCTCTCCTTCACCCCCCTGTTCCGCGACCGCTTCGTTGCCGTGGTGCCGGCCGACTCGCGCCTCGCCGAGCGAGCGCGGCTCGGCTGGCCGACGCTGATGACCCGCGACTTCATCGCCCTGCAGCGCCCCTCCATGGTGCGCCGGCTGCTCGAACAGGCACTGGAGAGTCGCGGCCTGACCCTGCCCGCCGCCTTCGAGTGCCACCAGCTGGCTACCGTGGGGCGCATGGTCGCCAGTGGCCTGGGCGTCAGCGCGGTCCCGTCGCTGTGCATTGCCCAGATGCAGGAGCTCGGCGCCGTCTGCGTGCCCCTCGATGACCCGGTGATCGAGCGCGATGTCGGCGTGCTGACATGGAACACCCACGAGCTGTCGGTGGCGGCCCGAGCGCTCAAGAAGGTACTTGCCGAGACCATACGCACCCCCGGTCTCGCCGCGACACGTTGACCTCGACCGCTGGGCAGCCCGCGGCCGATCCATTAGCATGGGCCGCTCGTGAATCCGGCCAAGGAGACAGGCATGCCGACCCTCAGGGGGCTCGTCAGCATCCTGCTGCTGACTCTCACCACCCTCGCCTGGGGGGTCCCGCTGATCCTGCTTACCCTGGTCAAGCTGGTGACTCCGGGGCGCCGGCTGCGTCGGCGGGTGCTGACGGCCCTCAACGGGGTCGCCCTCAACTGGGTGGGCAGCAACCTCTGGTGGATGCGCCGCTGGCTGAGGCCGCGGCTCGAGATGACGCTGCCCGAGGAGCTCTCCCGTGACCAGTGGTGGCTGGTGCTCTCGAACCATCGCAGCTGGACCGATATCTTCCTGCTGTTCTTCGCCCTGCACCGGCGCATTCCGATGCCCCACTTCTTCGTCAAGCGTCAACTGATCTGGATCCCCATCGTCGGCCTGGCCTTCTGGGCCATGGAGTTCCCCATGCTGCGCCGCCTGACCCGTGAACAGCGGGAGCGCAACCCCCAACTGGCGCGCCGCGACCGCGAGGCCACCGAGCGCATGTGCCGCCACGCCCGGGAGCGCCCCATCGCCATCTACAACTTCGTCGAGGGCACCCGCTTCACCCCCGCCAAGCAGGCCGCCCAGGACGCCCCCTATCGCCACCTGCTGAGGCCCCGCGCCGGCGGCATCGCCCAGGTGGTGGGCCTGCTCGGCGACCGCCTCGGCGGCATCCTGGATGTCACCCTGCACTACGAGAATCCCGACCCCAGCTTCTGGGGCTTCCTCTGCGGCCGCGAGGGACGGGTGCGGCTGGAGGCCCGGCGCCTGGCGGTGCCAGCCTGGATGCTCGAGGGCGACTATCACGACGACACGGACTACAAGGAACGCTTCCAGTCATGGCTCAACGCCCTGTGGCAGGACAAGGATCGCCGTCTCGACGCATCGCCCTGAGCCTGTTGCTGGTCAGCCTGGCACTGCTGCTGGCCGGCTGTGCCGGACGCGGTGGCGAGGGCCGAACGGGCGAGGAGATCGCCGGCGAGTGGATCACCATCCAGCGCGGCGACACCCTGGGCGAAATCGCCCGCCGCGCCGAGGTGCCCCTGGTGCGCCTGGAGCGCTTCAACCCCGGCGTCGATGCCCGGCACCTGGCGGTGGGCCAGCGCCTGCTGGTCCCCGGACGTGACGAGCGGGCCCCCTCCGGCGGCCCCTACCGCTACCGGGTACGCCCGGGAGACACCTACAGCGCCATTGCCCGGCGCTTCGGCGGTCGCGCTGACCGGATCCAGGCGGCAAACCCCGGCATTACGCCCACCAGCCTCAAGGTCGGCCAGCTGCTGCAGGTGCCGCTGGGGGGCCGGCAGGCCGCCTCCACGGGCACCCGGGAAGGCGGCACTGGAAAGCGCGATACGGCCAGCAATCGCCCATCCAACCCGCCGGCGGGAAAGCGCCTGCCGGACCCCGGGAACCTGCCCCCCTCCGCACGGGGCTGGCCCTGGCCGCTGGAGGAGTACCGGGTCGAGCGTGCCTTCGGTGCCGACGGGCGCGGCACCCTGCAGCCCATGCTGCTGGCCACCGGGCGAGGAAGCCGGGCCCGCGCGGTAGCCGATGGCGAGGTGCGCTTCGCGGACAGCATGCGACAGCTCGGCCAGGTGGTGATCGTCCACCATGCCGACAACCTGCAGAGCGTCTATGCCCTCTGCGCAAGACCGCTGGTGGCCAGCGGCGACGCGGTAACCCGCGGGGTGCCGGTGTGCGAGGTCGGCCAGCAGGATGGCCATCCGCGGCTGCTATTCGACATGCGCCATGGCGGCAAGCCCATCGATCCTGCCCGGGTGCTGCGCTGACGGAGGCACGCTGCCTGGCGACGGATGGCCGTTCCGCCGTCATGTCTTCTTCATCGCCGTGACGCGCCGCTGTCATGGCCACCCGGCATCCTCGTGCGGTGTCAGCCCCCTGTGGGCCTGCCACCGCACGAGGAGCCCCATGCGCATCTGCCTGGTCAGTGAAACCTGGTCCCCCGAGATCAACGGCGTCGCCCATACCCTCGACCAGCTCAGCACGGAGCTGCGTCGACGCGGCGTGGCTCTTCAGCTGATCCGTCCCCGGCCGGCAAACGGCGCCGCGCCGCGTGTCGAGGGGATGGAGACGGAGCTTCGGGTGCGCGGGCTGGGCCTGCCCGGCTATCGCCAGGTGCGCATCGGCCTGCCGGCCACGGCGGCCATCCAGCGCCTGTGGCGCCAGCAGCGCCCGACGGCCGTCTACCTCGCCACCCAGGGGCCACTGGGCTGGTCGGCCCTGCGCGCTGCAGAGCGGCTGAGCATCCCGGTGGTCAGCGGCTGGCACACCAACTTCGACCACTACTGCCGCGACTATGGCCTGCCCTGGCTGGCGCCGCTGGTGCTGCGACGCCTGCGCCACTTCCACAACCGCACGGTCGCCACCCTGGTGCCGACCCGGGCCCAGGCCGAGGCGCTTGCCGGCCGCGGCTTCACCAGCGTGCGGGTCATGGCGCGCGGCATCGACGGCGAACGCTTCTCGCCGGTCCATCGTGACCCGACCCTGCGCGCCGCCTGGGGCAGCGATGCCCATCGCCCGGTAGCGCTCTATGTCGGACGCCTCGCCGCCGAGAAGAACCTCGACCTGCTGCGCGACACCTTCACGGCGATGCTCGCCGCCCGCCCGGATATCACCCTGGTGGTGGTCGGCGACGGCCCGGGGCGGGCCGCACTGCAGCGTGCCCTGCCCCAGGCCCACTTCGCCGGTTTCGTCGACCGGGAAAGCCTGGTGCGTCACTACGCCAGTGCCGATCTCTTCGTCTTCCCCTCCGTCTCAGAGACCTGGGGCAACGTGGTGCTCGAGGCCATGGCCAGTGGCCTGGCCGTGGTGGCCTTCCGCCATGCAGCCGGCGCCGAGCTGATCGAGGACGACCTCACCGGCGTCAGCCTGGCGGTGGGCGACGAGGCCGGCTTCCGGGAGGCCGCCGCGACCCTCTGCCAAGAGCCGGCCCGCTATGCCCGTCTGGGTCGGGCCGCCAGGGAGCGCGCCTTGGCATACCGCTGGTCGACGATTGCCGATACCTTCCTCGCTGCCCTGGCCCAACCCCGGGAGAGCCACGATGAAGCCGCATCCACCTGCCGTGTTTGAACGCCTCGACCTCATCGAGTGGCAGCTCTGCCGGCGCCTGGCCGGCTTCAACGTCCACCCGCCCTGGCTGGCCCTGCTGCGGCTTTCCAGCAGGCTGGGGGACTGGCCGCTGTGGGTCGCACTGATCCTCGCCCAGCCGCTGCTCCACGCCCCCGGCAGCGGCCAGCGGATGGCCCAGTACACCGTCACGGCCCTGGTGGCCATCGGCATCTACCGGCTGCTCAAGACCCGCCTGTGTCGCGAGCGCCCCTTCATCACCTTCCGCGGCATCATTCGCTGCAGTGAGCCCGCCCGGGACCGCTACAGCTTTCCCAGCGGCCATACCATGCATGCGGTGCTGTTCTGTGTGCTGACCGCCGCCCATAGCCCCTGGCTGCTGCCGGGGCTGGTCCCCGTCGCCCTGCTGATCGCCGTGTCGCGGGTGGGCCTGGGGCTGCACTACATCAGTGACGTGGCCGCCGGCGCCCTGCTGGGGATGGGTTTTGCCCTGGCCAGCCTGCAGCTGGCTGGCTGAGGCTGGCCGCCACCCGGTGGCGATGGCATCCTGACGAAATGTCTTCGTCTCGTGACCTGCCGGGCGAGCCCCTGCTCGACTCGCCTTCCCTGACCCTACTCACCGGCCTGCTCGGTGAGCCCGAAGCGAGCCGGCTGCTGACCCAGCTCGATCGGGGGCTGGCGTGGCAACGCCCGACATTGCGCCTCTACGGACGCGAGCACCCGATCCCGCGCCGCCAGCTCTGGATGGGCGACCCCGACGCTCGCTACCGCTACTCGGGGCGGGACTTCCTGCCCGAGCCCTGGCATCCTGCGGTGGCGGCGCTGCGGGACCGAGTGATCAGCGCCCTGGCAGAGGCCGGCACCCCGGCCCGCTTCAACAGCGTGCTGCTCAACCGCTATGCCGGCGGCGAGGAGCGGATGGGCTGGCATAGCGACGACGAATCCGAACTCGGCCCCGACCCGCTGATCGCCGCGCTGAGCCTGGGGGTCGAGCGACCGTTGCGCTTCCGCTGGAAGGACCGCTCGCGCGAGGCGTTCAACGTCTGGCTACCTCATGACAGTCTGCTGATCATGGGCTCCGGCGTGCAGGACAGCCTGCAGCATGCCCTGTTGCCACGACGCCTGTCCGGGCTGCGCATCAGCCTGACGTTCCGCCTGGTGTACCCGGCGTCGTCGCCTGCCTGACACGCGGCAGCCCCCGATTGCGGTCCATCACACGGAACGGCCACCCCGGATCGGGATGGCCGCTGATGGGTCTTGAGGTAGATAACGGTATAAGAAGACGAGCCGGCATTACCCCCGGTGGTAGCCGGGCGTGACGAAGGGCATCTTGCTCACCGTCATCGGCAGGCGCTTGCCGCGCACCTCGGCATACACCGTGGTGCCGACCTCGCTGGCCTCGATGGCCACGTAGCCCATCGCCACCGGCCGGCCGACGCTGGGACCGAAGCCCCCCGAGGTCACCTGGCCCAGCAGGTTGTCCTCGGCATCATAGAGCTCGGCCCCCTCGCGGACCGGGGCGCGGCCCTCGCCAAGCAGGCCCACCCGCTTGCGGCGATGGTCCTTCTCCGCCACCTGGTGCAGGATCAGGTCGGCGCCGGGGAAGCCGCCGGCGCGCTCGCCGCCGCGGCGCCGCGGCTTGCCGATGGCCCAGATCAGCCCCGCTTCCACCGGGGTCGTCGAGGTATCGATATCGTGGCCATAGAGGCACAGGCCCGCCTCGAGACGCAGCGAGTCCCGGGCCCCCAGCCCGATCGCTTCGACCTCCTCCTCCGCCAGCAGCCGGCGCGCCAGGGCCTCGGTGTCCTCGGCGGCCACCGAGATCTCGAAGCCGTCCTCGCCGGTGTAGCCGCTGCGGCTGGCCCACACCTCGATGCCCTCGATGGTGAAGTGGCCATGCTGCATGAAGACCATCTCGCAGGCCTCGGGGCACAGGCGCTGCATCACCTCGGCCGCCGCCGGCCCCTGCAACGCCAGCAGGCCGCGGTCGACCTCCTCCACCTCGTGGTCGGGCAGGCCGCGGCGCAGGTGGGCGATATCCTGTTCCCGACAGGCGGCATTGACCACCAGGTAGAGATGGTCGCCGGCGTTGACCACCATCAGGTCGTCAAGGATGCCGCCCTCCTCGGCGGTGAACAGCGCATAGCGCTGCATGCCCTCGGCCAGCCCGACGATGTCCGCCGGCACCAGGGTCTCCAGCGCCTCGGCGGGCGCAGGGCCGCGCAGCAGGATCTGCCCCATGTGGGAGACATCGAAGAGCCCGCAGGCACGGCGGGTGTGCTCGTGCTCGCGCTTGACCCCCAGCGGGTACTGTACCGGCATGTCGTAGCCGGCGAAGGGCACCATCTTGCCCCCCAGCTCCACGTGCAGGGCGTGCAAGGGGATATGCTTGAGTTCACTCATGTCGTCATCACTCATGGCGTGGGGGCCAACGCAAGAGAGGTGTCCCTCGGGACACCTCTCCGGCGTGACACACCCTCAGGATTTATCGTGGTCCAGCTCCTCGCCCGGCAGTATCTCCTTGCCGTCGAAGTAGTCACGGGCCAGCTTGAAGACCACCGGCGACAGCAGCGCCAGGGCGATCAGGTTGGGAATGGCCATCATGGCATTGAACACGCTTGCCAGCACCCAGACAAGATCCAGGTTCGCCATGGCCCCGAGCGGGATCGCGATAATGAACAGCACCCGGTAGAGCATGATCGAGCGGGTACCGAACAGGAACTGGAAGCATTTCTCGCCGTAGAAGGACCAGCCCAGAATCGTGGTAAAGGCGAAGACCGCCAAGGCAAAGGTCACCACATACTCGCCGACACCCGGCAGTGCCAGGTCGAAGGAAACCGCGGTCAAACGCGCACCGGTCTCGCCTCCGCTCCACTCGACACTGGTGAGAATCACCAAGGCGGTGATGGAGCAGACGATAATGGTATCGATGAAGGTGCCCAGCATGGCGATCAGGCCCTGGCGGACCGGATTCTTGGTCTGCGCCGCGGCGTGGGCGATGGGCGCGCTGCCAAGGCCGGCCTCGTTGGAGAAGATACCGCGCGCCACACCGAACTGGATTGCCATGGCCACCCCGGCACCGGCGAACCCCCCTGCCGCCGCGATGGGATTGAAGGCATGGTAGAAGATCATGCTAAACGCCTCGCCGATCTGGCCTGCGTTAAGAATCAGCACGATCAGGCCGGCCAGCACATAGGCGATCCCCATGATCGGCACCAGCTTGCCCGCGACCTTAGCGATACGTTTGATACCGCCGAGGATGACAGCCCCGGCCAGTACCATCAGGATCAAGCCCGTTAGCCAGTGAGGCATTCCCAGCGACTCACTCAGTCCCTCAGCCACCGAATTGGACTGCACGGTGTTGCCGATGCCGAAGGCCGCCACCGCGCCGAAGAAGGCGAAGGCGCCGCCCAACCAAAGCCATTTCCTGCCCAGGCCATTCTTGATGTAGAACATCGGCCCGCCGACGTGGTAGCCGGTGCTGTCGGTCTCGCGGTAGCGCACCGCCAGCACCGCCTCGGCGAATTTCGTCGCCATGCCCACCAGCGCCGTGATCCACATCCAGAACACCGCCCCCGGGCCACCCAGGAAGATGGCGGTCGCCACGCCGGCAATATTGCCGGTGCCGATGGTGGCGGAAAGCGCCGTCATCAGTGCATTGAAGGGCGAGATCTCACCCTCTTCTTCCTTGGTCTTCTTTTTCTCGCCCGGTAACGGCTTGCGGTCACGCCCCTGCCACATCAGCTTGAAGCCGGTGCCCAGCTTGCGGATTGGCATCAGCTTCAGACCGGCCTGCAAGTAGATACCGACTCCCAACAGAAGGATCAGCATGGGAACACCCCATACGATGCCCTCCACCGAGCTCAAGAATGTCATTAATGCTTCCACGAGAGTCTCCCTAGATTGACGCTTGTTGTTGTGACCCGCCATTCACCGGGACGCCTGACCGACGGAAAGACGAAATGGCATGGACGGGCCAGGCTTCGACGAAAGATCGGTAGGACGAACGCCTTCACGATAGCGGATCCTGCCACTGATGCACCAGCCCGATGAGCCGGGAGAGCCACCTCAGCGGCATCGGTCACGATGACGCCACCTGTTTCCGATCGGAAACGCGGCAAGCCTACTGTCGGCAACGCCAGGGAGCAAGGGGATGGCGCCTGGCAGCATCCGGCCGCCTCCCGCGGCCCGGATCCCGCCCACGACGCCCCGTGCGGCTCGCCAGCACCCCGTCACCCCGCTGGCAGCGGGCCTCTCGCCAGGAGTGGCACTGGACGAACAGGGCCCGGCGGACCACCCTGTGAACGGGTCGAGGAGCGCCAGCTGCCGAACCGACCCACCGGGAGGACTCGCCAAATGCCGACAATGGCGTTAGCATTCGCGGATCCGAAAACCTTTTTCGTATAGGAAATCACGATGAGCTCTATCCCCGCCAACCTGCGCTATGCCGAAAGCCATGAATGGGTCCTCGACAATGGCGACGGCACCGTGACCATCGGCATCACCGACCATGCCCAGGAAGCGCTGGGCGACGTGGTCTTCGTCGAACTTCCCGAGGTGGGCCGCACCCTGGCCGTGGGCGACGAGTTCGGCGTCATCGAGTCAGTCAAGGCCGCCTCAGACCTCTACGCGCCGGTGGCCGGCGAGATCCTCGAGGTCAACGAGGCCCTCGAGGATGGCCCCGAGACCGTCAACGAGTCGCCCTACGAGGATGGCTGGATCATGAAGGTTCGCCTCGAGGACGCCAGTGTCCTCGATGACCTGCTCGATGCCGACGCCTACCAGGCAGTGGCCGCCGCCGAGGAGTGATCCTCACTCCGGCGCCCCGTCGGGCCGGTAAGTTCATGTCGGCCACTGATGCCATGGGGCGCCACGCCCGGCCTCGTTCATGACGGGGCCGGCCCATTTCGACGATTCCCGGGGCGAGGCCCCGTCACGCACACAGGGTGATCCATGGCTTTCGACAACCGCCGTCTGGCCGATCTGGCCGCTCACGATGCCTTCCTCCAGCGCCACAACGGACCGGCCGGCGCCGATGTGGACGGCATGCTCACCCCCCTCGGCATGGAGAGCCTGCCCTCGCTGATCGAGGCCACCGTGCCCGCCGGCATCCGCCTGGGGCGTGAGCTGGACCTCGACCCGCCGAAGAGCGAGGCCGAGGCCCTGGACTACCTGCGGCGCCTGGCCCGCCAGAACCGGGTCGTCAAGAGCTACATCGGGCAGGGCTACTACGACACCCACCTGCCGACGGTGATCCAGCGCAACGTGCTGGAGAACCCGGGCTGGTACACCGCCTACACGCCCTACCAGCCGGAGATCTCCCAGGGCCGCCTGGAGGGCCTGCTCAACTTCCAGCAGATGGTCATGGACCTCACCGGCATGGAGCTGGCCAACGCCTCGCTGCTCGACGAGGCGACGGCCGCCGCCGAGGCCATGGCGCTTTGCCGGCGCGCCAACAAGAAGGCGAAAAGCGATACCTTCTTCGTCGCCGAGGACGTCTTCCCGCAGACCCTCGACGTGGTGCGCACCCGCGCCGCCTGGTTCGGCTTCGAGCTGGTGGTGGCGCCGGCCGAGGAGCTCGCCGAGCATGAGGTCTTCGGTGCCCTGCTGCAGTATCCGGGCGACAGTGGCCGAGTCCGCGATCTGGCGCCGCTGATCAAGGCGGCCCACGAGCGCGGCGTGATGACCTGCGTGGTGGCCGATATCATGGGCCTGGTGCTGCTCAAGGAGCCGGGGGCGCTCGGCGCCGACATGGTGGTGGGCTCCTCGCAGCGCTTCGGCGTGCCCATGGGCTATGGCGGCCCGCATGCCGCCTTCTTCGCCACCACGGACAAGCTCAAGCGCTCGATCCCGGGCCGCATCATCGGCGTCTCCCGGGACAGCCGCGGCAACACCGCGCTGCGCATGGCCATGCAGACCCGCGAGCAGCACATCCGCCGCGAGAAGGCCACCTCCAACATCTGCACCGCCCAGGCGCTGCTGGCCAACATCGCCGGCTTCTACGCCGTCTACCACGGCGCCGAGGGGCTTCGCACCATCGCCTCGCGCATCCATCGCCTGACCACGATCCTCGCCGAGGGGCTCAAGGCCAAGGGCGTCGCCCTGGTCCACGACAGCTGGTTCGACACCCTGCGCCTGACCGGCGTGGATGCCGGCAAGCTCCACGGCCGGGCCATGACCCACGACCTCAACCTGCGCTACTTCGCGGGCGGCGACGTGGGCCTGAGCCTCGACGAGACCACCACCGCCCATGACCTGGACGTGCTGTTCGACGTGCTGCTCGGCGAGGAGCACGGCCTCTCGGTGCGCGAGCTCGACGACCGCGTGGTCACAGCCGGCACCAGCGGCATCCCGGCGGCCTGCCGGCGCGAGACGGACTTCCTGACTCACCCGACCTTCCGCCGCTACCACAGCGAGACGGAGATGCTGCGCTACCTCAAGCGCCTGGAGAACAAGGACCTGTCGCTGGCCCATGCGATGATTCCGCTGGGCTCCTGCACCATGAAGCTCAATGCCACCAGCGAGATGATGCCCATCACCTGGCCGGAGTTCGCGCGCATCCACCCCTTCGCGCCCCGCGACCAGGTGGCCGGCTACCGGCAGATGATCGACGAGCTGGCCGCCTTCCTGGTGGAGGTCACCGGCTACGACCATATCTCCATGCAGCCCAACTCCGGCGCCCAGGGCGAGTACGCCGGTCTGGTGGCGATCCGCCGCTACCAGGCCGCCGAGGGCGAGGGCCACCGCGACGTCTGCCTGATCCCGAGCTCCGCCCACGGCACCAACCCGGCCTCCGCCGCCATGGCGCGGATGAAGGTGGTGGTGGTGGAGTGCGACAGCGACGGCAACATCGACATCGACGACCTGCGCGCCAAGGCCGAGCGGCACCGTGACGCCCTCTCGGCGATCATGATCACCTACCCCTCCACCCACGGGGTCTTCGAGGAGAGCGTGCGTGAGGTGTGCGACATCGTGCATGGGCACGGCGGCCAGGTGTACATCGATGGCGCCAACATGAATGCCCAGGTGGGCCTGACCCGCCCCGGCGACTTCGGCGGCGACGTCAGCCACCTCAACCTGCACAAGACCTTCTGCATTCCCCACGGCGGCGGCGGCCCGGGCATGGGCCCGATCGGGGTCAAGGCCCACCTGGCGCCCTTCGTCTCCAACCACGTGGTAACGCCGCTGGAGGGCGTCGAGGCGAGCTGCGGCGCGGTCTCGGCGGCGCCCTTCGGCTCGGCCTCGATCCTGCCGATATCCTGGGCCTACATCAAGATGATGGGAGCCCGCGGGCTGCGCGAGGCCACCGAGCTGGCGATCCTCAACGCCAACTATGTGGCGGCGCGGCTCGAGGGCCACTACCCGGTGCTCTACAAGGGCCGCAACGGCACCGTGGCCCACGAGTGCATCATCGACATCCGGCCGCTCAAGGCCGAGTCGGGCATCAGCGAGGAGGACATCGCCAAGCGCCTGATGGACTACGGGTTCCATGCGCCGACCATGTCCTTCCCGGTGCCCGGCACGCTGATGATCGAGCCCACCGAGTCGGAGTCGCGCTACGAGATCGACCGCTTCTGTGACGCCATGATCCGTATCCGCGAGGAGATCGCCTCCGTGCAGCGCGGCGACTGGCCGGCGGACGACAATCCGCTGGTCAATGCCCCGCACACCATGGCCGACCTGATGGACGACACCTGGGAGCGCCCCTATACCCGCGAGCTCGGCGCCTTCCCCTCGGAGGCGGTCAAGGCGGCGAAGTACTGGCCGGCAGTGAACCGCGTCGACAACGTCTTCGGCGACCGGCAGCTGATCTGCTCCTGCCCGAGCATCGACGAGTATCGTGATTGAGGACGCGACTGACGGGCATGCGGCATCCCCGCGTGCGCCGACGCGCGGCAGCAGGCCCCGCCACGTCGGGGCCTGCTGCGTTCAGGCCTCGTGGCGCTCCGGCCCCTCGCCGAAGCCGAAGCGTTCGTGACGGCGCTGCTCGCAATAGCCCTCGAGCAGCCGCACGTAGCGCCGCGGCATCTGCTCGCCGGCCCGCATGACCAGGTGCAGGGTCTCGTGGACCGGCTGGGGCAGGGAGAGCTCCTTGACCTGACGCTGCCAGGGCGAGGTCTCCAGCACCACCCGCGAGACCACCGTGAAGCCGAGCCCGCGCGCCACGGCATCCAGCACCATGCTCACCTCGTTGGTAAAGCCCTGGCGCGGGAAGTGGCTCATGGAGCGGAAGTCGGGAAAGTTGGCCTTCAGCAAGGCAACCGCGTGGTCCTCCCCGCCCGAGTAGCTGATGAAGCCGATCCCCATCAGGTCGGCCAGGCCGTTGCCGGCGAAGTCCGCCGGCACCACCAGGCAGAGCGGCTCCTGGTGCCAGGCCTTGCAGTCGAGATCGGGATGGCGCACGGCCTCGGTGATGATCCCCAGGTCATGACGCCCGCCCAGCACGTCAGCGACGATCTCGGCGTTGAAGGCGAAGCTGTAGCTCACCGTGAGCCCGGGCTGCATCTGCTGCTGGCCGAGGATGAAGGGATAGAGCATCAGGCCGACACTGCCCGGCGAGGCGAGGCGGCACTCGCCACTCTCAAGGCTATCGTTGTCCAGGGAGTGGCGGAACTGCTCATGCTCGGCGAACAGCTTGAGCGCGTAGTCGTAGGCACGCCGCCCGCTCTCGGTGAGCACGAGGCGCCGCCCCTGACGATCCAGCAGCGGCTTGCCGAGGTACTCCTCGAGCTTGCGCACGTGCTGGCTGACCCCGGGCTGGGTCATCTCCAGGCGATGGGCGGTGCGCGTGAAGCTGCCGGTCTCGACCAGGGTGATGAAGGTGCGGAAGTATCGGGCGTTGAACATGGGGCGTCACGTCGCGGGCAGTGGCCGGGCAGACCGGATTCTACCAGCTCGCCACCAGGGCCGCAGCGATGCCCGCAGAGGCGCGACATGGTAGCATCGAGGGACGAGCAATGCCGCCAAGACGACAGGGAACGCCAAGGATGCCCGACACCATTTCCACTACCATCTCGCCTGAAGGCAGCCTCGAGATCCTCTCGCAGCAGGAGGTCGAGCGCCTTCACGACACCTCGAAGAGCGGCCTGCACGACCTGCTGCGCAGCTGCTCGCTGGCAGTACTCAACTGCGGCAACCCCACCGATGACGGCCTGGCCCTGCTCGAGACCTATCGCGACTTCGACATCGAGGTGCTGCAGCAGGACCGCGGGGTACGCCTCAAGATCACCAATGCCCCCGCGGAGGCCTTCGTCGACGGCAAGATGATCCGCGGCATCCGCGAGCACCTCTCCGCGGTGCTGCGCGACATCGTCTACGTCTACAACGAGATCCAGACCCGCCATCGCTTCGACCTGCAGACCGCCGAGGGCACCACCAACGCGGTCTTCCATATCCTGCGCAAGGCCGGGACCCTCAAGCCGGGACGCGACCCCAGCCTGGTCGTCTGCTGGGGCGGCCACTCGATATCCCGCGAGGAGTACGACTACACCAAGTCCGTCGGCTACCACCTGGGGCTTCGCGAGCTGGACATCTGCACCGGCTGCGGGCCTGGCGCCATGAAGGGGCCCATGAAGGGCGCCAACGTCGCCCATGCCAAGCAGCGTCGCACCCAGGGGCGCTACCTGGGGGTCTCGGAGCCCGGGATCATCGCCGCCGAGGCGCCCAACCCCATCGTCAACGAGCTGGTGGTGATGCCCGACATCGAGAAGCGCCTCGAGGCGTTCGTGCGACTGGGACACGGGATCATCGTCTTCCCCGGCGGCGTGGGCACCGCCGAGGAGATCCTCTACCTGCTGGGGATCCTGCTGCACCCGGACAATGCCGACATGGCGCTGCCGGTGATCCTCACCGGTCCCGCCGACTCTGCCGACTACTTCAGGCGCATCGACGAGTTCCTGGTCTACACCCTGGGCGAGGAGGTGCGCCAGCGCTACCGCATCGTCGTCGACGACGCCGTCGAGGTCGCCCGCACCATGCGCAAGAACATCGATGCGGTGACCGAGTATCGCCGCAGCCGCCAGGACGCCTTCTACTACAACTGGCGCCTAACCGTGGCCCGGGACTTCCAGGAAACCTTCGAGCCCACCCACGAGGCCATGGCCGGCCTGGCGCTCCACCGCGAGCAGCCCGTCCACGAGCTGGCCGCCAACCTGCGCCGCGCCTTCTCGGGCATCGTTGCCGGCAACGTCAAGGAGAAGGGCATCCGCGCGATAGAGGCCCATGGCCCCTTCCGGCTGAGTGCCGAGCCGGAGCTGATGGCCCGCCTCGACGCGCTGCTGGCCTCCTTCGTCGCCCAGGGCCGCATGAAGCTCGCCGGGGACTACGTGCCCTGCTATACGCTGGGGTAGCGCCGAGCGCCGAGCGCCGAGCGCCGAGCGCCGAGCGCCGAGCGCCGAGCGCCGAGCGCCGAGCGCCGAGCGCCGAGCGCCGAGCGCCGAGCAGGATGGTGCTCGTGAAGCCCTATGGCAACAAAGAAAAACCTCCAGCAAATGACGCTGCTGAAGGTTATGCTTGGCTGCTTGGCGCTGCCCGAAGAGCTCAACCGGGCGCTCTCACCCACAGCCCCAGGGCATGCAGCAGCAGCCCCAGGGTGGCGCCGTGGGAGACCAGCAGCTCCCAGCCGAAGAAGTCGCTGGTCAGGGCATGCCACGCCGCCATCACGACCAGCCCCGCGACAAGGCAGAGCCCCAGCCGGCGCAGCAGCGCGGGAAGGCGCGAACGCGCCTCGCCGGGGAGCAGCCGCCACTGCAGCACGCTCACCACGGCCACCACCGCCAGCGCCATCAGCATCAGCGACAGACGCGTCTCGTGCCCGCCGACCAGGTAGCGTGGCAGGGTCCCCAGCATCAGCACCCCGAGTCCCAGCAGCAGGCTGAGGCGCTCCGCTGTCGGCGTCGCGCCCATGTCAGGCCACCTTCAACTGCTGGGCATCGATCCACTGCTCGACCCATGGCAGGGCCTCGTCGTCCGCCATGAAGGTCTCCATGGCATCCACCTCGAGACGCTCACCGAGACGCTGGGCCCCCTGCCCCTCGAGCAGCGCATCGAGGTAGCGACCGGCACCACAGAAGGTGTCGCCGTAGGAGCTGTCGCCCAGGGCGATAAGGCCGTAGCGAAGACCGGCGAGGCCGGGACTCTGCTCCTCTAGGTCGCGGGCGAAGGGCACGATATTGCCGGGCAGGTCGCCGCTGCCGGTGGTCGAGACGCAGAACAGCGCCAGGTCGGTGGGCGTGCCGATGAGGTCGTCGAGGGTCGGCTGGTCGAAGATGGCCACCTCGTAGCCGGCCTCCTCGAACAGCGGCTTGACCTGCTCGGCGACGTCCAGGGCCCCGCCATACATGGTACCTACGAAGATCTTGAGCATGGGCATGTCATGGATTTACCTGAGAATTTCACTCGGATATTAACATGGGGTGCGGCATGGGGCCACGCCTTGGCGCCTGCGGCGACGCTGATACCCGAGTACAATGGTCGGGTTTCCACACAGCACGCTGGGAGGCATCGTGCAGCAGACCTTCGAGACCTGGATCACCCCGATCATGATCGGTGGCCTGATCCTCTTCATGTGCTTCATCATCTGGGATCTGGCGAAGAAGTCCCAGGCCGGCCACTTCGGCACCATCATGCTCTTCGTGGTACTGGGTGCCGGGATGCTGGGCTATGTGTTCAAGGTGGTGATCACCTGGATGCTGGAGAACGGCAACGGCGTCTGACGACACGCCGAGCCTCGACCACGAAAAACGCCACTCCTCGGAGTGGCGTTCTTCATGGCCGGCAGCCGGACGATCAGTGCGCCTCGCCGCGGTATCCCTCGACCTGGCTCTTGAGCTTCTGACCGGGCCGGAAGGTGACCACCCGCCGCGCGGAGATCGGGATCTCCTCGCCGGTCTTGGGGTTGCGACCGGGTCGTTCACGCTTGTCACGCAGGTCGAAGTTGCCGAAGCCCGAGAGCTTGACCTGCTCGTTCTCGCGCAGGCAGCCGCGTATCTCCTCGAAGAAGGCCTCCACCATGGACTTGGCCTCACGCTTGGAGAGGCCAAGCTCGGCGTGCAGATGTTCGGCCAGTTCCGCCTTGGTCAACGCACCCATGTTGTCGTCCTCGTGGCGCTGGTCCTGCCGATCGCCGAGACGCTCGGGCCTCATGCGCGCAACTCCGCCCCTAGGTGCTGACGTGACTCCGCGACGATGGCATCAACCAACTGATTGATTTCCTCGTCATTAAGCGTGCGCGATGGATGCTGCCAGGTCAAGCCCAGGGCCACGCTCTTGAGACCCTCTGGCACCCCCTTGCCCTGGTAGACATCGAACAGGTGAGACTCCACCAGCCACTCGCCGGCCTGGGCCCGGATGGTGTCGAGCAGCGACTGCACCGGCAGCTGCTCGTCCACCAGGAAGGCCAGGTCGCGACGCACCTCGGGATGACGCGACAGCGGCGTGAAGGCCGGCACCCGGCCCTGGGTCAGCGCATCGAGGCGCACCTCGAAGAGCAGCGCGTCGACCTTCAGGCCGAGCCTGGCGCGAACGGCCGGGTGCAGGGTACCGATCCAGCCGGCCTCCTCGCCGCGATGCAGGATGCGGGCGCACTGGCCGGGATGCAGGGCCGGATGCTCGCCGGGCTCGAAGCGCCACGCCTCGGGCTCGCCGAGGACCAGCAGGCTCTCCAGATCGCCCTTGAGGTCGAAGAAGTCGACCGGCTCCCTGCCGCCGCTCCAGCCCTCCGGCTCGCGAGACCCGCAGACCAGCGCCCCGAGCATCGGGGTCTGGTGCAGGTGGTCGAGCTCGCCGCGGAAGGTAAGGCCCGTCTCGAACAGCCGTACCCGGTCCTGCTGGCGATTGAGGTTATGCTGCAGGGCCCGTACCAGCCCGGGAAAGAGGCTCGCACGCATCACCGAGAGGTCGCTGGAGATGGGGTTGGCCAGCGTCGGCGATATCGCCTCGGGATGCAGCGCCTGCTGCAGCTCGGGAGCGACGAAGCTGTAGGTCACCGCCTCCTGGTAGCCGCGGGCGACCATCTGGCGACGCAGCCGCGCCAGGGGCGTGTGCGCCTCGTGGGCCGGGCGCAGGGCCAGGCGGACCTGGGGACGCCGTACCGGCAGGCGGTTGTAGCCATGGATGCGCGCCACCTCCTCGATCAGGTCCTCCTCGATGGCGATATCGAAGCGCCAGCTCGGCACCTGCACGGTCCACCCCTGGCCGGAGGCCTCGACCTCCAGGCCGAGGCGCTCGAGGATCTCGGTGACCTCGTCACCGGGCAGTGACTTGCCCAGCGCCTGCTCCAGCCGCGACGCCCTCAGGGTCGCCTCGCGGCCGTGCGGCAGGTGCGCCTCGCTTGCCACCTCCACCAGCGGCCCCGGCTCGCCACCGGTGATTGCCAGCAGCAGGGCGGTGGCCCGTTCGGCGGCCTCGCGGGGCAGGCGCGGGTCGACACCGCGCTCGAAGCGGTGCGAGGCATCGGTGTGCAGGCCGTAGGTGCGCGCCTGGCCGGCGACCGCCAGCGGCGAGAAGAAGGCCGACTCCAGGAAGATGTCTCGCGTCTCGGGGCTCACCCCGGAGTGCTCGCCGCCCATGACGCCGGCGATGGCCAGCGGGCCACGTTCGTCGGCGATGACCAGCGTGTCGCCCGCCAGGGCGATCTCCTGGCCGTCGAGCAGCACCAGGCGCTCGCCCTCCCGTGCCAGTCGCACGACCACGCTGCCGTGCAGGTTGGCGCGGTCGAAGGCATGCAGCGGCTGGCCGAGCTCGAGCATCACGTAGTTGGTGACATCGACTACCGGGTCGATGGTGCGGATGCCGCTGCGGCGCAGCCGTTCGACCATCCACAGCGGGGTCTCGGCGGTGACGTCGACACCCTTGATCAGGCGCCCGATGTAGCGCGGACAACGCTCGATATCCTCGACGCGCACCGGGAAGGTCTCATCAACGGTGGGGGCCACGGGGGCCAGCTCGGGGCCCGAGACGGCCAACCGATTGAGCACCCCGACCTCGCGTGCCAGCCCCTTGAGGCTCAGGCAGTCCCCGCGGTTCGGCGTCAGGTCCACCTCGATGGTGTGGTCGTCCAGGCCCATGAAGTCACGGAACCCCTCGCCTACCGGCGCGCCGGCCGGCAGCACGAGGATCCCGGCGGAGGTCTCCTCCTCGAGGCCCAGCTCGGAGGCCGAGCAGATCATGCCGCGGGATTCGACCCCGCGCAGACGAGCCTGCTTGATCGTGAAGTCACCGGGCAGCACCGCACCCACCCGGGCGAAGGGCACCTTCTGCCCCACGGCCACATTGGGCGCCCCGCATACCACCTGGATGGACTCGCCGCTGCCGTCGTCGACCTGGCAGACGTTGAGCTTGTCGGCATCGGGATGCGGCGCCTTGCCGACCACCTCGGCCACCACGACCTCGTTGAAGGCGGCGGCCACCGGTTCCACGGCATCGACCTCAAGCCCGGCCATGGTGATCTGGTCGGCCAGCGCCTGGGTGGAGAGCGCCGGCGAGACCCAGTCACGCAGCCACTGTTCGGAAAATTTCATGACGTATCCTGTGTTCTGCTTATCCGATGGTCGATCAGGCGAACTGCCTCAGGAAGCGCAGGTCGTTGTCGAAGAACAGCCGCAGGTCGTTGACGCCGTAGCGCAGCATGGCCAAGCGTTCGGCGCCCATGCCGAAGGCAAAGCCCGTGTAGCGCTCGGCGTCGATGCCGGAGTGGCGGAACACCTCGGGATGCACCATCCCGCAGCCCATCACTTCCAGCCAGCCGCTGTGGGAGCAGACCCGACAGCCATCGCCACCACACATCACGCACTGGATGTCGACCTCCGCCGAGGGCTCGGTGAAGGGGAAGTAGGAGGGCCGGAAGCGCACCGAGAGGTCATCACGCTCGAAGAAGGCGTGCAGGAAGTCCTGGATGGTGCCCTTGAGGTCAGCGAAGCTGACGTCCTCGTCGACCAGCAGCCCCTCGACCTGATGGAACATGGGGGTGTGGGTCAGGTCGGAATCGCTGCGATAGACACGTCCGGGACAGACGATGCGGATCGGGGGCTCGGCCTCCTTCATGGTGCGCACCTGCACCGGCGAGGTATGGGTCCTCAGCAGCCGGGTGGCATCGAAGTAGAAGGTATCGGCCATGCCCCGCGCCGGGTGATGGGCGGGGATATTGAGCGCCTCGAAGTTGTGGTAGTCGTCCTCGATCTCGGGACCGACCGCCACGTCATAGCCGATGCGGGTGAAGAGCCCCTCGATGCGCTCCAGCGTCAAGGTCACCGGGTGCAGGCCACCGCTGGGCTGGCCGCGCCCCGGCAGGGTCACGTCGAGTCGCTCGGCGGCCAGGCGCGCCTCGAGGGCCGCCTTCTCCAGCGCCTGACGCCGCTCGTCCAGTTCCTTGCCAAGGTCCTGCTTGGCCTGGTTAATGCGCTCGCCCGCGGCCGGGCGCTCCTCGCCGGGCAGCTTGCCGAGCCCCTTGAGCAGCGCGGTGATCTCGCCCTTCTTGCCGAGATAGCGGACGCGCAGCTCGTCCAGCGCGGCCAGGCTGTCGGCGGCGTGGATGGCGTCGCGGGCCTCGGCAACCAGAGTGGGAAGGTGGTCCATCCGTTGAGCTCCGAAGTCTTTCAAGAAAGCGGTCTTTCAAAAAAACAGGGGAAGAGCGGCTGCTCTTCCCCTGCGACGATCATGGTCCGGCGACACGGCGCATGCCGCGGCCGGCCAAGGGTCGACGTCCCTTACTGGGCAGCCTTGGCCTTCTCGACGATGGCGGCAAAGGCAGCCTTCTCGTTGACGGCCAGATCGGCCAGCACCTTGCGGTCGATCTCGATACCGGCTTTCTTCAGGCCACCGACGAAGCGGCTGTAGGAGAGGCCGTGCTGACGGGCACCGGCATTGATGCGCTGGATCCACAGGGCGCGGAACTGGCGCTTGCGCTGGCGGCGGTCACGGTACGCGTACTGACCGGCCTTGATGACGGCCTGCTTGGCCACGCGGAAGACGCGCGAACGGGCACCGTAGTAACCCTTGGCCTGCTTGAGAATCTTCTTGTGACGACGACGAGCGACGACACCACGCTTGACACGAGTCATGGCTTTCTCCTGACGTTAGAGGGGTTCACCCGGGGCGTTACAGATTCGGCAGCATGCGCTGCACGAGCTGTTTGTCGGCGTCGTGGATCTGCTTCATCCCACGCAGCTGACGCTTCCGCTTGGTGGACTTCTTGGTCAGGATGTGGCTGCGAAACGACTGCTTGTGCTTGAAGCCGTTGGCCGTCTTCTTGAAGCGCTTGGCAGCGCCGCTGTTGCTCTTGATTTTCGGCATGAGGTTAACTCCGCTCGAGGTTTCTTCAGAAAACCCGTGGCCGACGGAAGGACCTGTCGCCTTCCACCCGTTGGACTGGCCATCGGATCACTTCTTCTCTGCTGCTTACTGCTTCTTCTTGGGGGCAATGATCATGATCATCTGGCGCCCTTCCATCTTGGGGAAGGACTCCACGGTACCAATCTCCTCGAGATCGGCGGCGATCCGCTCCATCAGCTTGCGACCGATGTCCTGGTGCGCCATCTCGCGACCGCGGAAGCGCAGCGTGACCTTGCCCTTGTCGCCACCTTCGAGGAAACGGATCAGGTTCTTCATCTTGACCTGATAGTCACCCTCGTCGGTGCCAGGCCGGAATTTCACTTCCTTGACCTGAATCTGCTTCGTCTTCTTCTTCTGGGCAGACTTCTGCTTCTTCTGCTCGAAGACGAACTTGCCGTAATCCATGATCTTGCAGACGATCGGATCGGCGTTGGAAATCTGCACGAGGTCCATGCCGGCCGCTTCGGCTCGCTCCAGCGCCTCGCCGGTGGGCACTACGCCCAGCTGCTCGCCGTCGCTGTCGATCAGGCGAACCTGATCCTCGGTAATCCGCTCGTTCATGGGGGGGCGCTTGTCTTGAACGCGCCCTCTTGGGTTGCTTCGCTTGATGGTTCCGTCTCCACTTCAGCTTGGGAAGATGTCGCTATTGCCGCTCGGCCCGAACACGGTCGATGAAGGCATCCACCCCCATCGTACCAAGATTCTCGCCACTGCGCGTACGCACGGCCACCGAGTCGGACTCGACTTCCTTATCTCCCACCACTAGGAGATAGGGGACCTTCTGCAACGTATGCTCGCGGATTTTAAAGCCGATCTTCTCGTTCCTCAAGTCCGACTTGACGCGCAGGCCGACTTTCTGCAAACGCTCCACCAGCGACACGGCATGGTCGCGCTGCGCATCGGTGATGGTCATGACCACCACCTGCTGCGGTGCCAGCCAGAGTGGCATGGCCCCGGCATAGTGCTCGATGAGAATCCCCAGGAAGCGCTCGAAGGAGCCCAGGATCGCCCGGTGCAGCATCACCGGCGTCTTGCGCACGCCGTCTTCGTCGACGAACTGGGCCCCCAGCCGCCCCGGCAGGTTGAAGTCGAGCTGCAGGGTGCCGCACTGCCAGACCCGGTTGAGGCAGTCACGCAGCGAGAACTCGATCTTGGGCCCGTAGAAGGCCCCCTCCCCCGGCTGCAGCTCCCATTCGAGCCCGGTGGCGTCGAGCGCGGCCTCGAGACCGGCCTCGGCGCGGTCCCAGAGCTCCGGTTCCCCCAGGAAGTCGTCTTCGGGTCGCGTGGAGAGCTTGAGCTCCACGTCATCGAAGCCCAGCTCACGGTAGACCTTCATGGTCAGGGCGATGAAGGCCTCGGCCTCGGCCTGGATCTGGCCCTCGGTGCAGAAGATATGCGCATCGTCCTGGGTGAAGCCGCGCACCCGCATCAGGCCGTGCAGCGCGCCAGAGGGCTCGTTGCGGTGGCAACTGCCGAACTCGGCCAGACGCAGTGGCAGGTCACGGTAGCTCTTCAGCCCCTGGTTGAACACCTGCACGTGGCACGGACAGTTCATCGGTTTGACCGCGTAGTCGCGCTTCTCCGACTCGGTGGTGAACATCATGTCACTGTAGTGTCCCCAGTGACCGGAAGCCTTCCACAGCGAGAGGTCGACGATCTGCGGCGTCTTGATCTCCTGGTAGCCGTTCTCGACCTGTACCCGGCGCATGTACTGTTCCAGGGCCTGGTAGATGGTCCAGCCATTGGGATGCCAGAAGACCATGCCAGGTGCCTCCTCCTGGAGGTGGAAGAGGTCCATCCGCTTGGCCAGCTTGCGATGGTCGCGCTTCTCGGCCTCCTCGAGCCGCGTGAGGTAGGCCTTGAGCTGCTTCTTGTCGGGCCAGGCCGTGCCGTAGATGCGCGTCAGCATCGGGTTCTCGGCGTTGCCGCGCCAGTAGGCACCGGCCAGCTTGGTCAGCTTGAAGGCCTTCAGATGCCGGGTATTGGGGACGTGCGGGCCCCGGCACATGTCCACGTACTCCTCGTGGTGGTAGAGACGGATGGTCTCCCCCTCGGGAATCTCGCGCACGATCTCCTGCTTGTAGGGTTCCTCGCGATGCAGGAAGGTCAGCATCGCCTTGTCCCGGTCGACGTACTCGCGCACCACGTCGTACTCATGGTCGATCAGCGCCTTCATTCGCGCCTCGATCGTCTCGAGGTCATCGGGCGTCACCGAACGCCCGAAGTCGACGTCATAGTAAAAGCCGTCCTCGATCACCGGGCCGATGGCCATCTTGGCCTCGGGATAGAGCTGCTTGACGGCGTGGCCGATGAGGTGGGCGCAGGAGTGGCGAATGACCTCCAGGCCTTCCGGGTCGCGGGCGGTGAGGATCGCCACCTCGGCGTCGCGGTCGATGACATCGGCAGCGTCCACCTGGACACCATCGATCTTGCCGGCCACGCAGGCCTTGGCGAGGCCGGGGCCGATGCTTTCGGCCAGTTGCATCACGGTGAGGGGGGCGTCGAAGGATCTCTGACTGCCGTCGGGCAGGGTCACGATGGGCATGAAGGGTTCCTTGTGCGCAGTGGTGATCCATACCAGGGATCACGTGTCGCCAGCAGAATGGTCGTGGAAAAAACGACGCCTAGCCTAGCAGAAGCGCACCCTGCGGCGCCATGGCGGTGCATGCCGCCTGACACGAGAGAAGGCGCCCTAAGGCGCCTTCTCTCGTTCTGCCGTCGGCCCCGGGACACGCCCGGGACGATGGAAGGGGTCAGGGCAGGATCACTCCCACTCGCCCAGTTCCACACGACGGTTCTCGGCACGACCCGCATCGGTATCGTTGGTGGCCACCGGCTGGGACTCACCGTAACCGGTGGTCTGCATGCGGTCACGCGCGACGCCCTGGCTGGCCAGGTAGTCGGCCACGGAGTCGGCGCGCTCCTGGGACAGCTGCTGATTGTAGGCAGCGCTGCCCACGGAGTCAGTGTGACCCTCGATGCGCACGCGGACGTTCTCGTTGGCGCGCAGCTTCTCTGCGACGTCGGCAAGGATCTGCTCGGCACCCATGGTCAGGGTCGCGGAGTCGAACTCGAAGTTGACGTCACGCAGCACCAGGTCCTCTTCGCAGCCCAGGGCATTGACCTCGGCACCGGCCGGGGTTCCCGGGCACTGATCCTGGTAGTCCGGCACGCCGTCGTTGTCGGAGTCCAGCGGGCAACCCACGGCATCCACGGCCACGCCGGCCGGGGTTCCCGGGCACTGGTCATCGGCATCGATCACGCCGTCACCGTCGGTATCGCGGGGCGCCGGCTGGGCAGGTGCCGGTGAAGTGTCCGCACACAGCATGGCACCGATGGTGGCACCGGCAGTGGTGCCGATGGCAGCCCCCTGGTCCTCGTCGGACTCGCCGCTGGAAGCATAGCCAATGCCGCCGCCGATCAGGCCGCCGGCCAGGCCGCAGACGAAGGGATGCTGGTACCAGGAATCAGCAGAGGCGCCAGACGCCGTGCTGGATTGGGAAGCAGAGCTGGCACAGCCGGACAGGCCGACCACCAGCGCGGAACCGAGCAACAAGCCAGTCGTGGATTTTTTCATGTAAGACTCCTTCTTCTTGACATCATCCCGGCACGACAGGCCAATGCCTTGATCGCCCGGGGTTCCGAGGAATGACCCGAGGAAAGCGGTCCCCGACCCGCTTTCCGCACTTACAAAGAAAGCACGTAAATGCTGTCTCGGCCAGTGCGGTCCTCCGATGGCCGTGGCCTCCAGCCACATATCAGCCATCTACGAGACTTGCCAAGCTTGCAGCAGACCCTGGATGGTTGCAATGAAAGGATGGTGCGTTACCACACGCAACTGGAGCGACTCGGTCCTGCGCAGGCTGTGGCGAGGCGATCAGTGCAGGCTACCCGGCCAGCCGCGGCGAAATTCCACCACCGCCGCTGCCGCCTTGAGCACGGGCTCCCTGAACTCCTCTTCCACGGCCAGGCGCTCGCGATCCTCACGGAATCGGTCGCGGGGACTGAGCGCCTGGCGGGCGGAGTGGGTATGCAGGTGGCGGGTGCGGCGATGCACCTCGTCGAAGGCCTGGAAGTCGGGGCGCTCGGTCAGCTTCTGGTCGAGGATCTCCAGCAGCACCTTGCAGCGCCAGCTACCCTCGGTGATATCGACCTGCTCCTGCACCAGCGCCGAGGCCACCATCTCGAGATTCTCCAGGCAGTTGCGATGGGCGCGCTGGAGTTCCTCCTCGCGGAAGGCCTTGCGCCGCTGCACCTCCTTCCAGAGGGTATAGGCGTAGGCCCCTAGGCCGGCGATGGTGGCCAGGGCCAGGCCGAGAAGCATCAGTGCCAGGGTATTGGTCATGGGCGTATCCCAGTCGGTTCATGACATGTACAAAGATTATACACGATAAATGTAACTTTCCATCTTAACAGCAGTGCTGGTTGTGACCGAACTGAAGAAACTCGGCCGGACACATTGCCCTGCAAGACGCGTGCATCTTACGTTTTATCTCGTCCCCTCCCACCCCGGCAAGGAGCGATGATGTCCCCCACCGACGACTCTCATGGCAAGCCCTCGGCACCTCCCCTGTCCGCACGCATCGGCCTGTGGCTGGGCCCGCTCTGGGTGCTGATGACCCTGTTACTCCCCGCTCCAGCCGGCATGGCCGAGCCGGCCTGGGCCTGCGTGGGCCTCGCCCTGCTGATGGCCACCTGGTGGTCCACCGAAGCGATCCCGATCCCCGCCACCTCGCTGCTGCCGCTGGCCCTGGTGCCGGCGCTGGGAATCGGCGGCATGAGCGAGACGGCCGCCAGCTACGCCAACCCGATCATCTACCTGTTCCTCGGCGGCTTCCTGCTCGGCATCGCCATGCAGCGCTGGAATCTGCACAAGCGCATCGCCCTTCACGTGCTGCGAGTGGTCGGCCACAAGCCTCGCCAGCAGATCGGCGGCTTCATGCTGGCCACGGGCTTTCTCAGCATGTGGGTGTCCAACACGGCCACGGCCATCATGATGCTGCCCATCGGCATGTCGGTGGTCAGCCTGCTGGACGACAGCGACCCGGAAGAACTGCGCCGCTACGCCACGGCGCTGCTGCTGGCCATCGCCTATTCCGCCAGCATCGGCGGTGTGGCCACCCTGATCGGCACGCCGCCCAATGCTCTGCTGGCCGGCTACCTGGCCGAGGACCGCGGCATCGACATCGGTTTCGCCCAGTGGATGATGATCGGCCTGCCGATCAGTGTCGCCATGATGGTCAGCGCCTGGTGGTGGCTGACCCGAAGCGGCTTCGCCCTGGACGCCGGCGAGGACAGTGCCGGCATGGTCCGCGATGAGCTGGCCAAGCTCGGGCGGACCAGCCCCGCCGAGCGACGCGTGGGCATCGTCTTCGTGCTCGCCGCGGTGGCCTGGATACTGCGTCCGCTGCTCAATGACGCGGGTCTCGACTGGCTCTCCGACACGGGCATCGCCATCATCGCCGGCATCGCACTCTTCCTGGTACCGGCCGGCCGCGAGCCCGGCGTGCGCCTGATGGACTGGGAATCGGCGCGCGAGCTGCCCTGGGGCATCCTGCTGCTGTTCGGTGGTGGCCTGGCCCTGGCCGGCTCCATCAGTCGCTCGGGCCTGGCGGAGTGGATCGCCCAGCAACTCGGCGTGTTCGGCACCTTCCCGCTGCTGGCGATGGTCGGTGTGGTGGTGCTGGTGATCATCTTCCTCACCGAGGTGACCTCCAATACCGCTACCGCCGCCGCCTTCCTGCCGCTGCTCGGGGCCCTGGCCCTGTCGCTGGACATCTCGCCGCTGCTGATCACGGTGCCGGCCGCCATTGCCGCCAGCTGCGCCTTCATGATGCCGGTGGCCACGCCTCCCAACGCGATCGTCTTCGCCACCGGCCACATGAAGATCCAGTCGATGATCCGTGCCGGCTTCGTGCTCAACCTGATCAGCACGGTGCTGGTGACCCTGATGGCCTACTTCCTGATCATCACGCTCTGGTGATCCGACGATGACCATGAAGCAACGAGCCCGGCCAGATGGCCGGGCTCGTTGCATGGAGGGCTGACGATCAGCCGCCCGGCCAGGCCTCAGGCGGCCATCATCCAGGCGGCGCCGTAGTGGTCCAGCAGCAGCACGCCGAAGACGCCCAGGATGTAGCGGATGGAGAACCAGAAGGCCGCCAGGGGGGCCTGGGGGTCATGGCCGCGCCAGACCCGCCAGTTCCACACCATGAAGCGCAGGTTGAGCGCCATCACCCCCACCAGGTAGAGCCCCCCGCTCATGCCGATGGTGAAGGGAAGCAGGGTCACCGCCACGGTCAGCCAGCCATACAGCCACACCTGCAGCCGGGTGAAGGCCTCGCCATGGGTGACCGGCAGCATCGGCACCCCGGCACGGGCGTATTCGTCGCGCTTGTGGATCGCCAGCGCCCAGAAGTGCGGCGGCGTCCAGGCGAAGATGATCAGCATCAACAGCAGCGGCTCGGGGCCCAGCTGCCCGGTGACCGCCGTCCAGCCCAGCAGCGGCGGTGCGGCCCCCGCCACCCCGCCGATGACGATGTTCTGCGGTGTGGCATGCTTGAGGAAGGCGGTGTAGATAAGGGCATAGCCGATCAGCGACCCCAGGGTCAGCCAGGCCGTCAGCAGGTTGACCTGCCAGGCCAGCAGCCCGATGCCGCAGGTCGAGAGCAGGGTCGCCCAGGCCAGGGCCAGCGGCGTCGGCATGCGCTGGGTGGCCAGCGGCCGGCGGGCGGTGCGCAGCATCAGCGCATCCAGGCGACGGTCGACAACGTGGTTGAAGGCCGCGGCCCCACCAGCGGCCAGGCCGATGCCGATCAAGCCGAAGACCACGGCCCCGGGGTCCGGCAGCGGCGCCGCCAGCAGCATTCCGACCAGGGTGCAGACCAGCATCACCGCCACGACCCGGGGCTTGCACAGCGTGTAGAGGTCTCGCCAGCCCCAGCCGGCGAGATGGCCGACCGTCCCACGCTCCATCATGACTTCAGACATGAGCCAACTCCTCCTTCGTTGCAGTATCCCGGGGGCCCGGTGGCCTTAAAGCCACCGGCAGCGTCGACCAGCGCCAATGCCACAGCGCCAACGTCATGGCCACCACCAGCAGCACCGCGCCGGCGGTGTGCAGCAGGGCCAGCCACAGCGGCAGCCAGGCCAGCACGTTGGCGATGCCGATCACCACCTGAATGCCATAGGTCCCGCCCAGCAACGCCAGCCAGGGACGCATCCCCGCTGACCGCAAGTGGCGCATGCCGAGCAGCAGCAGGCTCAGGCCCAGGGCCAGGGCGCCGAGGCGATGCCCGACCTGGATGGCACTGCGCGCCTCGGCATGCAGCAGGCCATGCAGGTAGTTGGGGCCCACCGTCTGGGTCAGGTGGAAGCCCTCGCTCCAGTCCATCGCCGGCCACCACTGGCCGTTGCAGGTGGGGAAGCCCTGGCAGGCGATCCCCGCGTAGTTGCTCGAGGTCCAGCCGCCCAGCGCCAGCTGCCCCACCAGCAAGATCACGGCCAGCCCCCACAGTGGCGTCAGGCGACGCGTCGGCATCACCCTGCCCACGCCGCTCGTGAACCGACGCAGCCGCAGATGCAGCCACAGGAACAGCACCATCACCGTCAGGCCTCCCAGCAGGTGCAGCGTCACCACCTGGGGCCATAGCTTGAGGGTCACCGTAAAGGCCCCGAAGGCGCCCTGCAGCAGGATCACTGCCAGCAGCGCCAGGCTGATAGCCCAGGGATACCCGGCCTCACGACGCCAGCGCGCGCCGAGCACCACCAGGGCGATGACCACCAGCCCCAGGGTCGAGGCCAGGTAGCGGTGCACCATCTCCACCCAGGCCTTGGCGGACTCCAGCGGCACCTCCGGAGAGTGCGCCAGGGCGCGATCTGCGTCCGGCACCACCAGGGCCCCGTAGCAGCCCGGCCAGTCGGGACACCCCAGGCCGGCATCCACCAGCCGCGTCCAGGCCCCCACCAGCACCACCACGGCGGTGAAGACGACCCCTGCCAGGCTCAGCCCCACCAGCCAACGGCGGCGACTCTCCTCGCCGCAGGCCAAGGCGCTACTCGTCATCGCCATCACCCCCCACCACGCTCGAGGCATGGTCGTAACGCGCCATGGGTGGCTCGGGATTCATGCGCAGCAGGCGGCGCAGGTCATCCAACACGTCGGCGGTGTCGACCTCCGGGGCATAGCCGAGCACGGGCCGCCCCTCGGGATCGAGGATCCAGAGGCGATGGGGGGTGCGCCAGTCGACCTCGGTCGTCCACTGCGCCAGGGCCGCACCGGGAAGGGGTTCGCCGCCCCCGCCGATGCGCAGGCGACTGACCCGGGCGGCGTCGCGGCCCAGGGCGCGATGCAGGCGCCACCAGCGATCGGCATTGGCGTCACATGCCTCGGGGCAATCGAAGGCCAGCAGCCAGTCGCTCTCTCCGTCCTTCTCCACCGCCGTCAACGGCCACTGTGAAAGGACAGGGAGCGAGGGTTGCAGCTCGCCATGGGCGGTGCGGCTCTCGGGAATCCCGATCCGCCACTCCACCATGCCCCAGGCCACGGCCACCGGCAGGGCGAAGATCGCGAAGAAGGCCAACAGCTTGAGGCGCTGACGTCCGGCGTGAGTCATCGAGGCATCTCCTTGGGCGGTAGGGACTTCAGTTCGGGGTGGCGTGCCTGGCGTCGCGCCCCCACCAGCATGATCACCAGGGCGGCCAGGGCCAGCCCCCACCACTGCAGGGCGTAGCCCAGGTGACGCTCCGGCGGCACCACGCTGGGCTGCCACCAGGACTCGAGATGGCCCGGCCCCTGCTCGAGGTGCAGCCAGCCGGGGTGCGCGAATGCCGGCTCCAGCTCCCAGGCCGAGAGGTCGATGCGCTGCAGGCGAGCCCCCTCCCGATTGGGGCCGAACAGCGGTGCTGACTCGCCCTCCGGCTGCCAGCGGCCTTCCAGGGTGACCACGCCGCCGGGCGTCTCCACCGAGGGAGCCGCTCGACTGGGGCCGGTCGCCAGGAAGCCACGCTGGACCAGCCAGATCCGTCCGTTGACGTCGCGAAATGGCGTCAGGGGGGCCACCCCCAGGCGCCCCTCATGGGTGCGGTTGTCGAGGAACAGGGTCTGCTCGGCGAGGTATTCGCCCTGCAGCACCAGCTGCGAACCGGTCGGCGGCGCCTCTGCCGGCGCCTCGATTCGCGGTGCGTCCGCCAGGCGAGCCAGGTAGTCGCGCTTGTCGGCGGCACGCTCCCACTGCCATAGTCCCAGTGCGAGGCCCAGCACCACCAGGCAGGACCAGAACCCCCACCAGCCCACCCGACGCATCGCCGAAGGCCCGCCATGCGCGCCGGACGTTGACCCTTTCCTGGAGCCGTGAATGTTACTCAAGATATTGATTGCCCTTGTCTTTCTGGCCATGGTCACGAGCCTGGCCGTGGGTGCCGGTTTCCTGATCCGGGACGGCAGCCACTCACGGCGCGTGCTGGTCTCCCTGAAGGTCCGCGTGGCCCTGGCCGCCACCCTGCTCGCCCTGCTCGGCTACGGTTTCTATCTCGGCGACCTCGGCGGCTGATCACGATCCGGCCGCCCCGGTGTTTAAGAACACACCGGGTTTCAAAACACATAGACGAAGATGAACAGCCCGATCCATACCACGTCGACGAAGTGCCAGTACCAGGCCGCCGCCTCGAAGCCGAAGTGGTCGTCGGCCGTGAAGTGCCCGCGGAACACTCGCCACAGCATCACCGCCAGGATGATGGTGCCGATGATCACGTGCAGCCCGTGGAAGCCGGTGAGCAGGAAGAAGGTGGCGCCATAGATGCCCGCCTGCAGGGTGATGCCGTAATGGGCATAGGCCTCGTAGTACTCCACCCCCTGGATGATGATGAAGCACAGCCCCAGCAGCACGGTCACCGAGAGCCAGAAGCGGGCGCTGTCGCGGAAGCCTTCCTTGATGCCCTCGTGGGCGATGGTCAGGGTAATGCTGGAGGAGACCAGGATCAGGGTATTGACCAGCGGCAGGTGCCAGGGGCTGAAGGTCTCCGTCGGCCCCTCGATGGAAGCGTCAGGCGGATTGAGCAGCGGCCAGCTGGCGGTGAAATCCGGCCACAGCAGCGCCGCCACCCCCTTGGCGCCCTCGCCGTCGAGCCATGGCAACGCAAAGGTCCGCACGTAGAAGAGCGCGCCGAAGAAGGCGGCGAAGAACATCACCTCCGAGAAGATGAACCAGCCCATCCCCCAGCGGAAGGAGCGGTCCATCTGGTCGTCGTAGAGCCCGCCCCGCGACTCGAGGACGACATCACGGAACCACAGCGCCATTACCGCCAGCACGCCGACCAGGCCGAGCGCCATGACCGGCATGCCAGCCGTACCATGCACCAGCACCGTGCCGGTACCGATCATCATCGCCCCCAGCGCCAGCGACGCCAGGATGGGCCACTTGCTGGACTCGGGAACATAGTAGCTGCCACCACTCATGCGCTGTCTCCTTCTTTTCTCGGCCTGCGGGGCGACACCGCTGCCTGCGCCGGCTGCACGGGATAGAGGGTGTAGACCAGGGTCACCGTCTTGATGTCGGCCGGCAGGTCCCGGGTCAGCTGGAAGACCAGCGGCGCCTCCAGGCGCTCACCGCCCTCCAGGCGCTGCTCCTGGAAGCAGAAGCAGCTGAGCTTGCGCAGGTGCACCGAGGCCTCCGAAGGCGAGACGCTGGGTACCGCCCTGGCCTGGCTGGCATCTCCCCCCCGGTTGCGGAAGGTGAAGAACACCTCGTTGCTCTGCCCCGGATGAACCCGGACCTGACGCGTCTGAACGTCGAGCTCCCAGGGCAAGCCGGCGCTCGCCCGGGTGATGAACTGCACGGTCACCATCCGCGAGGTGTCCACCTCCTCGTGCACCAGCATCTGGGCACTGTTGCTGGTCTTGCCGTTGAGGCCGGTGACCTCGCAGAAGACGTCGTAGAGCGGTACCAGGGCGAAGGCGAAGGCGAACATGCCGGCCAGCACCACCAGCGTGCGACTCACCGTCCGTCGCACCCCTTCCCGGCCCCTTGCCTGCTGTTCTTGTCTGGACATGCCTGCCTCCCGCGTCGCTGCCGACGCCACTCAGTGCCGATGGGGATGGAAGTCCGGGGGCGTCTCGAAGGTGTGCAGCGGAGCCGGGCTAGGAACGCTCCACTCCAGGTCCTCGGCGCCCTCCCAGGCCTTGGCCGGAGCCTTCTCGCCGCCGCGCACGCACTTGATGATCACCAGCACGAAGAGCAGCTGGGAGGCACCGAACAGGAAGGCGCCCAGGCTCGAGGCCACATTGAAGTCGGCGAACTGAAGGGCATAGTCGGGGATGCGTCGCGGCATGCCGGCGAGCCCCGAGAAGTGCATCGGGAAGAAGGTCAGGTTGACGCCGATCACCGACAGCCAGAAGTGCCACTGGGACAGCCGCAGGTGTGGGTAGTGACCGGTCCACTTGGGCAGCCAGTAGTAGGCGCCGGCCAGGATCGCGAAGAGCGCACCGGGCACCAGCACATAGTGGAAGTGCGCCACCACGAAGTAGGTGTCGTGATACTGGAAGTCGGCCGGCGAGATGGCCAGCATCAGCCCCGAAAAGCCGCCAACCGTGAACTGCACCACGAAGGCCAGGGCGAACAGCATCGGAGGCTCGAAGCTGATGGAGCCGCGGAACATCGTCGCCACCCAGTTGAAGACCTTCACCCCGGTGGGCACCGCGATCAGCATGGTGGTGTACATGAAGAACAGCTCGGCCACCAGCGGCAGCCCCACCACGAACATGTGGTGGGCCCAGACCAGGAAGGAGAGGATGGCGATGGCCGCCGTGGCATAGACCATGGAGGCATAGCCAAACAACCGCTTGCGGGAGAAGGTCGGGATGATCGCCGAGACGATGCCGAAGGCCGGCAGGATCATGATGTAGACCTCGGGATGCCCGAAGAACCAGAACAGGTGCTGGAACAGCACCGGGTCACCGCCGCCGGCCGCGTTGAAGAAGCTGGTGCCGAAGTTGATGTCCATCAGCATCATGGTGATCACCCCGGCCAGCACCGGCATCACCGCGATCAGCAGGAAGGCGGTGATCAGCCAGGTCCAGACAAACAGCGGCATGTCCATCATGCGCATCCCCGGGGCGCGCAGGTTGAGGATGGTGGCGATGATGTTGATGGCACCGAGGATCGAACTGATACCGGCGATATGCAGCGAGAGGATGAAGAAGGTGGTGGACGGCGGCGCGTAGGTGGTAGAGAGCGGCGCGTAGAAGGTCCAGCCGAAGTTGGGCCCGCCGCCCGGCATAAGTAGGGTGCTGAGCAGCAGGGCGAAGGCCACCGGCAGCAGCCAGAAGCTGAAGTTGTTCAGGCGCGGCAGCGCCATGTCCGGGGCGCCGATCTGCAACGGCACCATCCAGTTCGCCAGGCCCACGAAGGCCGGCATGATCGCACCGAACACCATGATCAGTCCGTGCATGGTGGTCATCTGGTTGAAGAACTCGGGCTGCACCAGCTGCAGGCCGGGCTGGAACAGCTCGGCCCGCACCACCAGGGCGAAGATCCCGCCGATGAAGAACATGCTCAGCGAGAAGATCAGGTAGAGGCTGCCGATCTCCTTGTGGTTGGTGGTCAGCAGCCAGCGCATCAGCCCGCGGGGCCGGGCATGGCCGACCTCGGCCATGCCACCGGCGGTGGCCGTGCTGTGCTCGGGGGTCGGCTTGGGGGGCAGTGTCGAAGCCATCGGAAATCTCCCTGTGACGTCGCGGTAGAGAAACGGAAAGCCGTCGGCTACTCGTCTTTTTCGAGCAGCTCGGCGATTTCCGACGGTTGCACGCTGTCGCCGGACTCGTTGCCCCAGGCATTGCGCTCAAAGGTGACCACGGCGGCAATCTCCACCGGGTTCAGCGTGCTACGGAAGGCCGGCATCGCCGCACCCGACACGCCGTTGACCACGGTATCGACGTGCCAGTCGCGGTCATCGAGCATCTGCTGGTTGCCGGCCAGCGCCGGGAAGGCCGGCGGGTTGCCCTGACCGTCCGGCTGGTGGCAGGAGGCACACACCGAGCCGTAGACCTGTTCGCCTCGCTCCATCAGCTCGTCCATGCCCCACTCGCGATCGACGCCCTGGGCCTCCTGGGCGGCGGCCTCCTTGCGCTCGGCCAGCCACTCCTCGAAGCGCTCCTGCTCGACGGCCTCGACCACCACCGGCATGAAGGCGTGGTCCTTGCCGCACAGTTCCGCGCACTGGCCGCGATAGATGCCGGGCTCCTCGATACGCACCCAGTTCTCGTTGACGAAGCCGGGAATGGCGTCCTGCTTGACCGCCAGGTCGGGCACCCACCAGGAGTGGATGACGTCGTCGGAGGTCAGCAGCAGGCGGACCTTCTGTCCCACCGGCAGCACCAGCGGCTCGTCCACCTCGAGCAGGTAGTGCTCCCCTTTCTCGTCGGTACCACTGATCTGCTCGCGGGGTGTGCCCAGGTTGGAGGTGAAGGCGACCTCCTCGCCCAGGTACTCGTAGCGCCAGCGCCACTGCTGCCCGGTCACCATGATGTCGAGATCGGCCTCGGAGGTGTCGTACATGTTCTTGAGGGTAGCGGTGGCGGGCACCGCCATGCCTACCAGGATCAGCAACGGGATCGCCGTCCAGATCACTTCAACGCTGGTGTGCTCATGGAAGGTGGCCGCCTTGGCACCACGGGAATGGCGATAGCGAAACAGCGAGTAGAACATCGCACCGAACACGATGACCCCGATGATCACGCAGATCCAGAAGATGATCATGTGCAGGGAGTAGATGTCACGGCTGAGTGCCGTGACGCCGACCGGCATGTTCCAGCCACTGGCCAGCGCGGTCGGGGTCAAGGCTGCGGAGGTCAGCCCCCCCGCCATCCACACGAGCGACGTGCGCATCGGCGCCTCCTCAGGGTCATTGTTGTATTAGCGAGCGCTTGCAGCAGTATAGAAGAGTGCGACAGTACGTCACGCCTGCCGTCTAGCGGCAGGTAAACGGCCTCGTCAACGCAGGGGCGCTCAGCGGGCGGCCAGCACCGCCACGAGGGCCACCAGCACCACGAACACCACGCCCATGAGCAGGCCCGCTGCGATGAAGGTACCCGGGCGATTGGAGGCGAAATCCTCACGCCGCCGTGCATCCTTCTGCACCCCCAGGAAGGCCGCCAGCACTGACTTGATCGCTTGCCACATCCCGTCTCTCCTCCGTGCATTGGCGTCGGGCTTCCATCCACCCTAGACCAAGCTTCCGGGATCGACCCGTGGACGCATTCCACGCCGGGCAACCCAGGCGACGGCCCATTTTCGCTGCAACGCACAAGACCGCATTCATCTTCTATACTCAAGACGAGAGCCAAACCTGACCCAACATCCCGCCAGGGACTCGAAGGAGATCGACAATGACCAAGTCCAAAGACACCACGGCCAACCCCGCCCTGGCCGCGGCCCAGCCGATGATGGAGTGGTGGCAGCAACAGTTCACTCAGGGCACTACGCCGATGGCGCGCATGCAGCTGGCCTGGATGCAGAGCATGGCCGAGACCATGCAGTTCGAGGCCCAGTTTCTCCAGGCTCTCGCCGAGAGCGGCCAGAAGATTGCCCAGTCCTTCGATGGCGAGACCCCACAGACGCCTGCCGAGATGCAGGAGCGTTACCAGCAGCTTATCAAGGAGGTCACCGAAGCCCAGATGGAAAGGATGCAGAAGGCGGCAGAGCTCACCCATGACTTCCGAAAGCGTCTCTGGGAAGAGATCTGAGCGATTCCCGATGCCAACCGGGCGCGATGCGCTGGGACGCTACGAAGCGTTCAGGGAGGTGGACGGCACGGCAGGAAGCTCCCTGTCGTGCCACACCATTGGTGGCGCGGCCGACGCCACGTGATGAAATGAGATGAGACGTCAGCAGATCTCTTCCCCGAGGCGCTGACGGAACTCCTTGAGCAGCCGAGTCGCCCTGTGGATCCGCGCACCCTGGGCATCGACCACCTCTTTCGCTAAGTCATGGATCGGTCAGACGATCTTGGCAGGTGATTATCCTGTAGCCCTGCTGCAACCCCCTTGACACCTGCCTCAGCCGAATCCGAAGAGCCGGGTCATCAGCGGCAGCAGGAAGGCGGTCAGCAGGCCCGTCAGCCCCATTGCCAGGCCGGAGAAGGCACCGGCCACGGCGCCCAGCCGAGCGAAGGCGTGGGCGGTACCGAAGCCATGGGCTGCCAGCCCCAGCGTGAAGCCCTGTACCACCGGGTCCTTGATCCGCAGTAGGCGAAAGATCCAGGGCCCCAGGGCGCAGCCGATCGAGCCGGTCAACAGCACCAGGCCGGCAGCCAGCGAGGGAATGCCGCCGATCTGCTCGGCGATGCCCATGGCGATCGGCGAGGTGACCGAGCGCGGTGCCAGTGACAGCAGCGTCTCGGTGCGCGCCCCGAGCAGCATGGCCAACCCCAGGGTGGACGCCACCGCCGTGACGATTCCCGCCCCGCAGGCCAGCAGCAGCGGCCAAAGCAGGCGACGCACCCGCTCACGATGGTCATAAAGAGGGATGGCCAGGGCCACCGTGGCCGGCCCCAGAAGGAAGTGGATGAACTGGGCCCCCTCGAAGTAGGTGCGGTAGTCCATGTCCACCACCAGCAGCAGGGTGATCAGCATGAAGATGGAGAGCGTGACCGGGTGCAACAGCGGGGTACCGCCCACGGCGCGGTTGATCCGCACCGCCAGGGCAAAGGCCAGCAGGGTCGCCAGCAGCGAGAGCAGCGGATTGCCCGAGAGATAGACCCACAGCTGGTCGAGGGTGGCAACGTTCATGCCCTGCCCCTCGGTCGATCATTGCGCCGGGCATGGCCTTGTTGCAGACGCTCCAGCACCCAGGCCGTCACGGCCAGGGTCACCGCCGTGGATGCCACCAGAGTCACCGCGATCGGCCAGAGGTCGGCACCAATCAACTCGAAGTGCACCATCAGACCCACCCCGGCAGGCACGAACAGCAGCGTCAGGTAGCGCAGCAGTCCCTCCCCGGTCAGGCGCAGGCTCGACGGTACCTTGCCGCGGATCATCAACGCTCCCAGCAGGATCACCATGCCGATCACCGGCCCCGGGATCGGCAGCGTGAGTCCCCGCGCCACCAGCTCGCCGGCAAACTGGCAGGCCAGCAGCATGCTCATTCCCATGATCAACGGCATCTCCGCCCTCCTCTCGCTGCTCCCCGGGGAGCAGCTTCTGGTTGCAGACAGTGTGACAGAAGCGGCGGAATTCGGGACCTCGCCGCGACAACCGGCCAAGCAATTGATACGGAAGCGCAAAAGGGACTTTTCATTTGCCCCGCGACGCGCTAGTATACGCCTCGTTCTCGGGACAAGGGCCGACGGCCTACTAACCCGAAAACATCATCGGAGCGTGGCGCAGCTTGGTAGCGCGTTGCAATGGGGTTGCAAAGGTCGCAGGTTCGAATCCTGTCGCTCCGACCAAAAAAATACAGTAAAAACGGCCACTTAGCTCACAGAGCAGGTGGCCGTTTTTCGTTGCGCCCGCCGTTTGGTGACATATAGGTGACACGCGTCGGAAACAGCCAGCAACGCTGAGCACCCTCACCTACCCATCCAGTCGCTCGCCCCCAGTATCATCTCCCCGTCGCCAGCTCTGTGTCTGCCCCCGACCACTTCACCCAACCTACTGACAAAACCGAAACGTCTCCACTGTACTCGTCTCCTCCTTGGTAGACTTAGGGTGCTAAGCTCCAAGGCCAGGCAATAGCCAGCCACAAGAAGCTGGCAGTCTGTCGCAGCAACACGCAGATCCGTGGGGGGGGGGGGGGCACATGGACGTTTTCGAGTTCAGGGACAAGCTGGCCGGGGATTACCGCGACTTCACTCGCTCTTTCATCCAGCCCAAGGCGGATGACATCAACGCCTTCCTGGACAGCGAATACGGAGGCGGCGACTACTGGCCCTCCCCACTCATCCAGATCAAACCCTCCTATCCGCGGTTCGACCCGACGTCCGCCGCCATGAGCTAGTCTCAGCTCCCGGCAATGACACGCCAGCCACTAGTCAACTGACTGCGAGGTACTCCATGCCCGCCCATGTTTCTCACGCCCCCGAGCTCCTCACCTTCGGCGAGGCCATGGCCATGTTCGTTGCCGAGAGCCCGGGCGAGTTGGCCGAGGTCGAACACTTTCAGCGTCGCATCGCCGGTGCCGACACCAACGTCGCCATCGGCCTGGCCCGCCTGGGCTTTCACGTCGGCTGGTTGAGCCGGGTCGGCGACGACGGCTTCGGCACCTTCATTCGTCGCACCCTGGAGGCCGAGGGACTGGACTGCCGGCATCTGAGCAGTGACCCCGACCACCCCACCGGCCTGCTGTTCAAGGAGCGCGCGCTGGCGGGGGTCGATCCCAGGGTCACCTACTTCCGTCGCGGCAGCGCCGCCAGCCACCTGGCCCCCGCCGATGCGGAGGCCGTCGACTTCCCGGCCTTGCGCCACCTGCACGCCACCGGCATCCCGCCCGCGCTCTCGCCCAGTGCCCGGGCGCTGTCGCGATATATGCTCACCCAAGCCCGCGAAGCCGGCGCCAGTGTTTCCTTCGACCCCAATCTGCGCCCCAGCCTGTGGCCGAGCGAGACCGAGATGCGCGACACCCTGAACGAACTGGCCACCCATAGCGACTGGGTGCTGCCCGGCCTGGCCGAGGGACGCCGGCTCACCGGCCGGGACAGCCCCGAGGCCATCGCCGACTTCTACCTGGAGCGCGGTGCCCACGCCGTCATCATCAAGCTGGGACCCGAGGGCAGCTTCTATCGCGGCATCCTGGGGGGCCGGCAGGAAAGCTTTACCCTGCCGGGCTTTGCAGTGGCCGAGGTGGTGGATACGGTAGGGGCCGGCGACGGCTTCGCGGTGGGCGTGGTCAGCGCCCTGCTCGATGGCCGCTCGCCCCGAGAAGCGGTCCGCCGCGGTAACCTGATCGGTTCGCTGGCGGTGCAGGTGGTGGGCGACATGGAGGGGCTACCCGGTCGCGCCCGTCTCACGGCGCTTGAAGCCGAGCTGCCGGCCCAATAGACACCCCGCCCTTCGCCTCAAAGGAGCCTGAACCATGAAGAAGCGCATCCTGGCCTATGGCCGCCTGAACGACGACCAGCTGGCCCAGCTTGGCCAGGACTTCGAGGTCCAGGCCTTTCCCGGCCTGGCTTCCGCCGACGACCCTGCCTTCCGGGCCGCGCTATCCGACGCCCACGGGCTGATCGGCGCCAGCCTGGCCATCACGCCCGAGCTGCTCGACGCCGCGCCCAAGCTCGAAGCCATCGCCACCATCTCGGTGGGCTACGACAACTACCCCGTCGAGGCGCTCACCCGTCGCGGCATCCTGCTGTGCAACACCCCGGACGTGCTCACCGAGACCACCGCCGACACCGGCTTCCTGCTGATCATGGCCGCCGCCCGGCGCGCCGTGGAGCTTGCCGAAATGGTCAAGCGCGGTGACTGGCAAGCCGGGATCGGTCCCGAGCACTTCGGCAGCGACGTGCACGGCAAGACCTTGGGGCTAATCGGCTTCGGGCGTATAGGCGCCGCCGTGGCCCGGCGCGGGGCCCTGGGCTTCGGCATGAAGGTGCGCTATGCCATGGCCTCACCCAAGCCGCTCCTGGAAGCCGAGCTGGGCGCCGAGCGCCGCGAACTCGACGAGCTGCTCGAAGAGTCTGACTTCGTGTGCGTCACCGTGCCCCTCACCGCCGAGACCGAGCACCTGATCGGCGAGCGAGAGTTTGCCCTGATGAAGCCGTCGGCGATCTTCGTCAACATCGCCCGCGGCAAGGTCGTCAACGAGGCGGCGCTCATCGAGGCGCTGGAGATGGGCCGCATCCGCGCCGCCGGCCTGGACGTCTTCGAGCAGGAGCCGCTGTCGCCGGAGTCGCCGCTACCGCACATGACCAACGTGGTGGCCCTGCCGCACATCGGCTCGGCGACCCATGAGACACGTACCGCCATGGCCCAGCGCGCCGTGGACAACCTCCTTCTGGCACTCAGGGGCGAGCACCCCATCAACCTGGTCAACGAGACCGCCCGGAGGCCTGCATGACCCCACCGCTTTGCCTGCTCTTCGATTCCGATGGCACCCTGGTCGACAGCGAGATCCTGCTCGCCGAGGTGATGGGCGACATCCTGAGGCACATCCCACTAGATCTCTGACTCGGCAGGCCGCACTGCAAGGGATTGGTGTAAAAACCCCGCCGAAATGGAATAGAAAAGGAACACCGAAAGCTGACGAGTCCGGGATGATTAATTACCCGGGACCCTAAATCTACGCGTAACCCAAGGGTCAAGGGGTTTCGAGTTCAGTCTCATTTCAGGTTCCTGCGGTATAACCAGGGTTCACCTGATACGATCCAAGAGGTTCCATGATGCACAAGTCACTGTTGGCCATGGCGCTTAGCCTGGCTACCGCTTCCGCCCTTGCCGCCGGTGAGCATGGCGGCTCGCACTCGGCCACGCCTGAGGCCGAGGTCGACCGCACCATTCAGATCGAAGCCGGCGACATGTGGTTCGACCGCGAGGAACTCAGCATCACCGCCGGAGAGACCGTACGCTTCGAGGTCGCCAATACCGGCAACCTGCAACACGAGTTCGTGATCGGCGATGCCGAGGCGCAGGAAGAGCATCGAGAGATGATGCAGGCGATGGGAAATAGTCATGGCGATGGGCACGATGGTCACGGCGGGCATGACATGGCGGAAGGCGCGCATGGCAGCCAGATGCCGTCCATTACCCTGGCGCCTGGCGAAACCACGGAGCTGATCTGGACCGCTCCCGCTGACGTGGATACGCTCGTCTATGCCTGCAACATCCCGGGCCATTACGAATCCGGGATGTTCGGGGAGATCAACCTGGGCGGGTGAGCCTGACGCATGAAACTCTTGCTGCTCGAAGATGACGACTTGCTGGCCGAGAGTCTCGCCGAATCCCTCAAGGACAACGGTTACCGGGTCGACCTGGCCACGTCCCTGAGAGCAGCCGAGGCGTTCACGGGCACCGAGACCTACGCGCTGGCGATCATGGACTTGGGCCTTCCCGATGGCTCAGGTCTCGACCTGCTCAAGCGGTGGCGCCAATCAGGCCGGGACCTGCCAGTGCTGATCCTGACGGCTCGGGATACCTGGGAAGACAAGGTCGTCGGGCTTGAAGGCGGCGCGGATGACTACTTGACCAAACCCTTCCATGAAGCCGAGCTCATCGCCCGGGTCAAGGCGCTGCTGCGCCGCAAGTCGGGGCGACTCTCCGGTGAGCTCACGCTGGGGGGCGTTTCCTTGGACGAGGCCAACCAATGCGTCCGGGTGGCCGATGGCTCCTGGCACCCCCTGACGGGAACCGAGTTCGTGCTGCTGCGCTACTTCATGCATCATCCGGGGCGGGTGCTCTCCAAGGAGCACCTCCTCAACCAGCTCTACGCCCTGGCGCAGGATGCCGCGGCGCCCAACCTCATCGAGGTCTACATCGCGCGGCTCCGCCGCTACTTGGGCAAGTCGAGCATCCAGACCCGTCGCGGCCAGGGCTATGTCTTCGTTGCGGATTGATCGTCGCAGCCTGCGCATCCGATTGCTGGCGTGGCTGTCGGGAATCGCCCTGCTAGTCACCGGGTTGACCTGGCTACTTCACGGCATCTTGCTCAACGACCTGGCTCGGGACTTCCTGGGGGAACGGCTTGAGCGCGAGGCCAATCACGCCATCGAGCAACTGCGCCGCGACCACCTGGCCACCGCCCGAGTCCTGGATTCTGCCAGCCGCGGTTTCGAGATTTTCCATCACCTCTATGTGCTGCGTCTGGGCGATGAGGTCTCGGCCTCTCATCCACGCTGGCAGGAGGCGCTGCTGTCACTGCTGGACAGTGACGAATCGCTGGTCGAGGTGCGCGAGGCAGGTCAGCATCTGCTGGTCTTTCGCCAGCCCTTCACCCTCGACAACGAACAGGGGGTACTGCTGATCGGGGAGGATTTCTCCCAGGTGGAGGCCGGCCTCCATCGTCTGCACTGGTGGGTCGGTGGCATCGCCGCCAGCCTGCTGCTATTGCTGGTGGTGCTCAACCTGCTGGCTGTCAGCCGCGGCATGGTGCCGCTATCACGGCTGCGCGACCAGCTCAGTGAGCTGCGAGCCGGTGAGCGCGATCGTCTCTCTCTGGACATCCCCTCGGAGCTCGACAGTCTGGTCGGCCAACTCAACCGCTTCATGGACGAGATCGATGGCCGCCTGCAACGCTCCCGGGATTCGGTCGCCAACCTCTCTCACGCCTTGAAAACGCCCCTGGCGGCGGTCATTCAGGTGCTGCGCGGCTCTCGCCCTATCGATGCCTCGCGTCGCCAACGTCTGGTGGAGCGCCTGGAGGACATTCACGCTCAGCTCGATGTCGAGCTTCGCCGCTCGCGCATCGCGGGTCCCAATGCCGGACGCCTTGCCGATCCCTGTCGGGAAGCCCACCGACTGATCGAGATGTTCTGCACCCTTTACCCGAACAAGCGTTTCATCTTGGAGATGTCTGAGGGCACTGGCCACTGCATCCCCATCGAGTCGCAGGACCTCTCGGAGATGATCGGTATCGTGCTGGACAACGCCGGCAAATGGGCGACCGAGGAGGTTCACTGCGAGATAGCCCTGGAGGATGGCCTTAGCCTGCGGGTCGAGGATGACGGCCCCGGAGTGGCAGATGATGATCTCGCCCGTCTTGGTGAGCGAGGGTGGCGCCTGGACGAGTCACGTTCCGGCTATGGATTGGGCCTTTCGATCCTGACCCAGCTCTTGAAACGCTATGCCGGGAAGGTCCAGTTCGGGCGCAGCCCCTTGGGCGGCCTGAGCGTGGAGATTCACGTGCCCTTCGCAAAGGAAGCGCCGTAACCTGGCATTTTCAGGCGTGATTCAGCTTGCCCCGTCATGCTGCCGCATTCAGACATCGACGGGAGTCACACATGGCACGTTCCAGCGTCACTACGCATCCACTGTCGCGACGACAGTTGCTCAAGGGTGGGGCCGCATTGGGCATCGGCTCGGCAGCCGCCCTTGGCCTGCGCCCTGCCTGGGCCAACCCTTGGGGCCAGACCAATGTCTATTCCAAGGGAGTCGAAGAGGGCCCCGAGGTGTCGCTGGCCATCCGCCGGGAGTCGATCCTGATCGACGGTAAGGAAGCGCGGCCAATCAGTATCAACGGTACCAGTCCTGGGCCGATGATCCGCCTCAAGGAAGGCCAGAATGCGGTGCTTAAGGTCACCAACCTGCTCGATGAGCCCACGTCCATCCACTGGCATGGCCTGATCCTGCCGCCCGAGATGGACGGCGTGCCAGGGGTGAGCTTCCCCGGCATCGCCCCGGGCGAGACCTTCACCTACCGGTTTCCGGTGCACCAGAACGGTACCTATTGGTATCACAGCCACTCCGGCCTCCAGGAGCAGCTTGGCCATGCCGGCCCGCTGATCATCGATGCCGCCGAGCGTGAGCCCTTTCGCTACGACCGCGAAAATGTGCTGCTGCTCACCGACTGGACCTATGAGGATCCGATGTCGGTGTTTCGCAACCTCAAGACCGCCGAGGGCTACTACAACTTTCAGGAGCGCACCATCGCCGACTACTTCGCCGACGTGCGTGAGAAGGGCTTTGCCGCCACCGCCGAGATGCGCGGCATGTGGGCGAAGATGCGCATGAGCTCGCGCGATATCGCCGACGTCACAGGAAGTACCTACACCTACCTGCTCAACGGCCAGTCGCCCGAGGAGAACTGGACGGCACTGTTCAAGGCCGGGGAGCGGGTTCGCCTGAGGGTGATCAACGGCTCGGCCATGTCCTACTTCGACGTGCGCATCCCGGGGCTCAAGATGACCGTGGTAGCCGCAGATGGCCAGCCGGTGCAGCCGGTGCCTGTCGACGAGTTTCGCATCGGCGTGGCCGAGACCTATGACGTCCTGGTGACCCCCGAGGACGACACCGCCTACACCATCTTCGCCGAGGCCATGGATCGCAGCGGCTACGCCCGGGCCACCCTGGCTCCCCGCGAGGGCATGGCCGCGGAGATTCCTGAACGTCGCCAGATCGCCGACCGTGGCATGGAAGCCATGGGGGCCCACGGCATGGGCGGCATGGACCACTCCGGGATGGGCGGCTCAGACATGCAGGGCATGGACCACAGCAACATGCAGGGCATGGATCATTCCGACATGAACGGCTCGGACATGGAGGGAATGGACCACGCCAACATGCGGGGCATGTCAGGTGAACAGAACAGGATGAACGCCAATGGCATGCTGGCGGCAGGGGCGGCGCAGCCAGGCTCTCGCTACAACCAGGCCGGTATCGGCATCGATTCTGACGCGCGCCGGGTGCTGGTCTATCGCGACCTCAAGGCCTTCACCCCCTGGCCGGACCGCCGTGAGCCGCAGCGTGAACTGGAGCTTCACCTCACCGGCAACATGGAACGCTACATGTGGTCGTTCGACGGCAAGAAGTTCAGCGAGGTAACGGGCCCCATCCACTTCGAGAAGGACGAGCGCCTGCGCCTGATCCTGATCAACGACACCATGATGGAGCACCCTGTTCACCTCCACGGCATGTGGATGGAGCTGGAAAACGGCCAGGGCGAGCTGATTCCCCGCAAGCACACCCTCAACGTCAAGCCCGGCGAGCGTGTCTCCGCGCTGATTACCGCCGACGCCGAGGGCAGCTGGGCCTTCCACTGCCACCTGCTCTACCACATGGATGCCGGCATGTTCCGGGTCGTCAAGGTTTCGTAAGGAGAAGGCATGAATAACAGAATCCCATTGACCGCCGCCGGTGTCCTGCTGGCCACGGCCACGCTCTCCGTCGCCCAGGCCCAGGACGGCTATGATGCCCCGGAGGGCTGGCCCGCCCCCATGGCCGAGCACAACATGGCCATGGCGCTGTTCGACCGACTCGAATACGCCGCGCCCGACAAGGGCCACGAGGAGCTGGTCTGGGACTTCCAGGCCTGGTTCGGCGGGGACGTCAACCGAGTCTACCTGAAGTCCGAGGGCGAGAACGTCCAGGGAGATGGCGAGGATGCCGAGTTCGAATCGCTGGAGCTGCTCTACAGCCGCCTCATCGCCGACTTCTGGGAGCTTCAGGGCGGCGTCGGCTACCAGGGCGGCGTCTTCTCCGACGACCACGCCGAACGCGGCTACGGGGTGATCGGCCTGCAGGGCGTCATGCCCTACGGCATCGAGACCGACGTGGCGCTACAGGTCAGCGACGAAGGCGACGTCTCGGCCAGTTTCGAGGGCGAGTACGACCTGCGCCTGACGCAACGCCTTTATTTGCAGCCGCGCACCGAGATTGCCGTGGCCGCCAGCGAGGTTGAAGAGTTTGGCGTGGGTGAGGGGCTCAACTCGGTGCGCGTCGGCATGCGTTTGGGTTACGAGGTGACCCGCCGCTTCGCCCCCTACGTCGGGACTTACTGGGAGAAGCAATATGGCGATACCGCTGACATCGCCCGCCATCATGGCGACCCCACCGAGGATACCGGCGTCGTCGCCGGCGCCAGGCTGATGTTCTGACCCGCTGACTCGTCTCGCCCACGACGCCACCACCCGGTGGCGTCGTCGTCTCTGGCGATCGGCGCATGGATTGATCCGGGTCAACCGCCTCGGCTACGCCGTTCAGCCAGGATTCAGATAGCGCCGCCACACTTGCACCTCTTCCTGCATCGCCACCACGGTGGCAGGCAGGATCGCAGCGACGATGACTGAATAACTACTAGCCGAGAATGGAGGTTGACCATGTCTCATCACGATCATCGCCCCGGCGTTTCGGAAGCGTCCCTGGTCACTCGCAAGCTGAAGGTAATGCCCGGCGCCGCAGTGCAGATCTCGGCGGCGGTGAGCGAGATCGACACGCTGTCAGGCCTCGACGGCGTGTCCTACGACCCTGGCCACCGCAAGCTCCACCTGGCCTACGATGCCAAGAAGTTGGGCATCGATGATATCGAGGCGATATTGGCCCGGCATGGCGTCGACATCAGTCCGGGACACTGGAACCGGATCAAGGAGGACTACTACCGCTTCATCGACCAGAACGTGAAGGACAATGCCAGGCAGAAACCCTGGAGCTGTCACTGATATCCACGAAGGCGAGTCGTTGAGCAGGAACGCGACATGACGCGTGTTCGCTGGCCGAGGCGATGGCTCTTGTGGCCGGAGTGGCATGTGGTCTTGTTCACGTTTCTGCTGAACGTGCCCTGGGAATTCCTGCAGGTGCCACTGTACCTGGGCATGCCCTCGATGCCGCACTGAGCCGCGGTAAATGCCTGCATGCAAGCGGCGGCCGGCGATGCGGTGATCGGTTTGGCTGCCTATTGGGGAGTAGTGCTATGGCGGCGGCACCGTGACTGACTTCGGCGCTATGGGCACAAGGAGTGCGTCGCCGTCGTGCTGACAGGGTTGATGATCACGGTGGGACTGGAGTGGCACGCCACCGTCATTGCCCAGCGCTGGGGCTACGCTCCGATGATGCCCACCCTGCCCTGGCTGGGGACCGGCCCCATGCCCCTGCTGCAGTGGCTGGTGCTCCCCCCGCTGATTCTGTGGATCGCCTCTCGCCACTTCATCGGCACCGCCGCCCTCATGAAAGGCGTCGATTGACCCTTGGGTAACACAAGGGTTCTAGGATGAAGAGAAACCGATTGCCCTTGGCAAACCGGACCCGGCATATCACTGCCCCCATCCCCCACCGTCGAAACGCAAGGAGATGCATGGACAGATCGCCGCAGTACCAGAAGAACAGCCTGTCCCTTGTCGGGGCCATCGCCCTGGGGACCGGGGTTATGATCGGCGCCGGCATATTCGCGCTGACTGGTCAGATGGCCGAGATGACCGGCGAGCTGTTTCCCCTGGCCTTCCTCTCGGCGGCCGTGATCGTCGGCTTCAGCGCCTACTCCTACGTCAAGATGTCCAACGCCTACCCGTCGGCCGGCGGCATCGGCATGTACCTGCAGAAGGCCTACGGGCCCACGCTGCCCACTGCCTTCCATGCGCTGCTGATGTATTTCTCCATGGTGATCGCCCAGAGCTTCCTGGCGAGAACCTTCGGCTCCTACACCCTGGAGTTGTTCGATGGCGGTAACCGGTCGCTCGTGGTGCCGTCGCTGGGTGTCGGCCTGCTGACCGCTGCCTTCCTGATCAACCTCTCCGCCAACAGGCTGATCCAGGGGGTAGCGTCGGTGTTAGGGGTCATCAAGATCGGAGGCATCATCCTGTTCGGCGTGGTGGGCGTGCTGGCCGCCGACACCATCGGTATCCGGGCAACGGCCGAGGCACCGGCGCCCAGCGTCCCCGGGTTCCTGGGGGCTACCGCGCTCGGCATCCTGGCCTTCAAGGGATTCACCACTATCACCAACAGCGGCGCCGAGATCCATGATCCGCACCGTAACGTCGGCCGGGCCATCATCGTCTCGATCGCCCTGTGCGTGGTGATCTACGCGCTGGTGGGCCTCGCCGTCGCCAGCAACCTGTCGCTGACGGAGATCATCACAACGCAGGATTACTCCCTGGCCGCGGCCGCTCGCCCCGCCCTGGGGGAAGCCGCTGTCTGGTTCACCGTGCTCCTCGCCATGCTGGCCACGGCAGGCGGCATCATCGCCAGCGTATTCGCGGTCTCACGCATGCTGGCGATGCTGACCGAGATGAAGCTGGTCCCCCATCGCCATTTCCACATGCCGGGCAGCATCCAGAAGCATACCCTGGTCTATACCATCGTCCTCGGCCTGCTGTTGACGGCGTTCTTCGACCTGAGTCGCATCGCCGCCCTGGGCATCATCTTCTACCTGGTGATGGATATCGCCATCCACTGGGGCGTGTTGCGCCATCTTCGGGATGCCGTGGCGGCACGCCCGGCAATCCTGCTGACCGCGATCGCTCTCGACCTGGTGGTGCTGGCGGGCTTCCTCTGGGTCAAGGCCACCACAGACCCGCTGGTGCTGTACGTTGCCGCCGCGGCGATGGTCGTCATCCTGCTTGCGGAGTACGCGTTCCTTTCCAGGCGCCCCGCGCAAGACGCCGACCACCATGCCCATTTGCATGATGCGAAGGGAAGCAGCAGCAAGGAGGAAGAAGAATGACCCAGGAACACGTCCATGAGGTGACGGATCCCGTCTGCGGGATGAAGGTCGATCCTCACAAAACCGAACACCGTGCCTCCCACTCGGGAAAGACCTGGTACTTCTGCTCGGCCAGGTGCCGGCAGAAGTTCGAAGGGGACCCTAACGCGTACCTGCAGGGCTACGACTCTCCCACCGAGCCGGCGCCGCCCGGCACGATCTACACCTGCCCGATGCACCCCGAGGTCCGCCAGGAAGGCCCAGGCGACTGCCCGATCTGCGGCATGGCACTGGAGCCCGAGACGATCTCCGCCGACACTGGGCCTTCCGAGGAGCTGAAGGACATGACACGGCGCTTCTGGATCGGGCTGGTCCTGGCGCTGCCGGTGCTGGTACTGGAGATGGGCGGCCATGTGTTTGGCCTCGATCACCTGATCGCCCCCCAGGTCTCGAACTGGATCCAGCTGCTGCTCGCCACCCCGGTGGTGGCCTGGGCCGGCTGGCCCTTCTTCGTGCGTGGCTGGCGCTCCATCGTGCGGCGCAGCCTCAACATGTTCACCCTGATCGCCATTGGCACCGGCGCGGCGCTGGTCTATAGCCTGCTGGCGACGATCGTACCGGGCATCTTCCCCGAGGCCTTTCGCCAGGCCGATGGCTCGGTGGCCGTCTACTTCGAGGCGGCGGCGGTGATCGTGGTGCTTGTGCTGCTCGGGCAGGTCCTGGAACTGCGTGCCCGGGAGAAGACCTCCGGGGCGATCCGCGCGCTGCTCGACCTGGCCCCGGCCACCGCTCGGCGCATTGACGACCAGGGGCAGGAGGAGGAGGTCTCCCTCGACCGGGTCCAGGTGGGCGATCGCCTACGCGTGCGCCCCGGCGACAAGGTGCCGCTGGATGGCGAGGTGCTGGAGGGGCGCTCCAACATCGACGAGTCGATGGTCACCGGCGAACCGCTGGCGGTGCGCAAGGAGGCCGGCGACGGAGTCATCGGCGGCAGCATCAACGGCCAGGGCTCGTTCATCATGCGTGCCGACAAGGTGGGTCGCGACACCATGCTGTCGCAGATCGTGCAGATGGTGGCCAGCGCCCAGCGCAGCCGCGCGCCCATCCAGGGGCTAGCCGACAGGGTCGCCGGCGTCTTCGTGCCGGCGGTGATCCTGGTCGCGGTCTTGGCCTTCATCGCCTGGTCGCTGTGGGGGCCGGCGCCGCCCATGGCCTTCGGCCTGATCGCCGCGGTCAGCGTGCTGATCATCGCCTGTCCCTGTGCGCTGGGGCTGGCGACGCCGATGTCGATCATGGTGGGGGTGGGCCGCGGCGCCCAGGCCGGGGTGCTGATCCGCGACGCCGAGGCGCTGGAGCGCCTGGAGAAGGTCGACACCGTGGTCGTCGACAAGACCGGCACCCTGACCGAAGGCAAGCCGCGGGTGACCGAGCTGGTCGCCGCGCAGGGCTTCGATGAGCAGGAAATGCTGCGCCTGGCCGCGGGAGTGGAGCGCGGCAGCGAGCATCCCCTGGCCCAGGCGATCGTCGACAAGGCCAAGGAAGATGGCATCGAGCTGACGGAGGCCGCTGATTTCGACGCCCCCAACGGCAAGGGCGTGGTGGGCCGAGTCGACGGCCGGCGCATCGCCCTGGGCAACCGCCTGCTGATGGAAAGCGAGAGCGTGGACCTGGCCGAGCAGGAAGACGAGGCCGAGCGGCTGCGCGGCGACGGCGCCACGGTAATCTTCGCCGCCGTGGACGGCCGCCTGGCGGGCCTGCTGGCGATCGCCGACCCGGTCAAGGAGACTACCGAGGCGGCCATTCGCGCCCTGCAGGCGGACGGTATCCGGGTGGTCATGCTCACCGGCGACAATCGCACCTCGGCCCAGGCCGTGGCGCGCCGGCTGGGGATCGACGAGGTGGAGGCCGAGGTGCTGCCCGAAGACAAGGGGCGCGTGGTGCAGCGCCTGCGTGACGAGGGGCGTGTGGTGGTGATGGCCGGCGACGGCGTCAACGACGCCCCCGCCCTGGCGACCGCCGACGTGGGCATCGCCATGGGCACGGGCACCGACGTGGCCATCGAGAGCGCCGGCGTGACCCTGTTGCGCGGTGACCTGACGGGCATCGTCGAGGCGCACCGGCTATCGCGGGCCACCATGCGCAACATCCGCCAGAATCTCTTCTTCGCCTTCGTCTACAACGCCGCGGGGGTGCCGATCGCCGCCGGCATCCTCTATCCCTTCACCGGCATGCTGCTGTCACCGATCATCGCCGCCGCGGCGATGTCGCTCTCCTCGGTCAGCGTAATCGCCAATGCCCTGCGCCTCAGGCTGGTGAAGCTAAAATCTCCTAACTGACGGCCTGCGACATCGCTAGCTTCTCCTTAGGGTGAGTCGACAGCTGCCCAGAAGCTGATGAGGCAATTGAGTGCCCCGTTGGCAACATCGCTACGGGGCCTACGCATTCGGAGTTCGGGATCTGATCAGAAACGACGGTTATCGTTGACACACCACGACGTTGGTTACGGCTGCTTTCGTGCCTGCCTGCTCCATCACATCGAAAGGAAGTCTTCGTTTTTTATATAGTGGCGTAGAACTATGCCTCAACAGGATACGTTTCACATCGATCTAATTCGGCCTAAGATATGAGTGTGAATTTATATGCGTGCATTTGTTCGGCACTCAAGGTGGTCGGGGAAGAAAACCGCCTGCGCATCCTATGTGAACTGGGACTTGAATGCTGCCCGGTGACGGACGTCATCAACACGAAGAGCTTGAGACAAATCAACGTCTCGTGCCACTTGGGCGTGCTACGCTAAGCGGGATTCGTCCTCGCTGAACGTCGCAGGCCGTTCATCTAATCCTGCCTTGCCGACACCGAGTTGCCTCGCATCCTGCACGACCTCTAGCAATAGCAGGACGCCCGACAGCTAGGAGAGCCCAATCCGCCCAGCCAATCGACCAAGTGCCATTCGGCGGGGGCAAGAATCCGAGAGGTGCTGTAATCATGTGGCCGCATGGACCGTTGGAATGGTTTCCGCTGATGTGGATATTTCCGCTGCTCTTCCTTGTCGTGATGCTGCTCTTCCTCTTTCGCGGACCGGGCCGACCGATGTGCGGCAGGCGCGGGATGCGCGACAGAGAGGAAAGCGCAAAAGAAATTCTCGACCGGCGTTACGCCCGCGGCGAGATCGGCCGGGAGGAGTACCAACGAATGAAGAAGGACCTCGAATGACGCCCCAAGACCGCTTATTCCCCTCTACTGTCATGCCGGACAGGGACTGGTGGCACGCCCTGTGGCCCGATCCTGATGGCGTCGTCAGGGCCTTGCGCATCGGGCAAGGGTTGACGGTCGTCGATCTGGGCTGTGGAGATGGTTATTTCACCGCCGCCATCGCTCGACGGCTGTCTTCAGGGCGCGTCATCGGTTTCGACCTCGATCCGGTGATGCTGGAGCAAGCGCAAGCGGCGTGTGAGGGGATGCCGAATTGCGACTGGCTGCTCGGAGACGCCATGGCGCTGAGCCGTCTGCTGAATGCGCCGGCAGACTATGTACTGATCGCCAACACCTTCCACGGTGCGCCGAACAAGACGGCGCTGGCTCGAGAGGTCGCTGCGGCTTTAAAGCCAAGCGGCCGCCTCTCCATCGTCAATTGGTATCCCCTACCCCGTGAAGAAACGACCGTTTTCGGCCAGCCACGAGGCCCCAAGACAGAAATGCGTATGTCGCCGGAACAAACCCGAACGGTGGTCGAGCCGGCGGGCTTCAAGCTGGAAATGCTGGTCGAACTGCCGCCCTACCATTACGGGGCAGTTTTCATCCTTACCCACTGATTCAAAAGTGAGCCATCGCCGACCAATCCCCACAAATCATTCTCCAGGAGATTCAACATGGAACCCAAAGATCAAGACACCAATGCAAGCAACGACTCGCAGTCCGAACACAGCGCTTCCAACCCGATGATGATGGGCATGATGAAGAAGATGATGGATCAGATGGGCTCGGGCGGCGAAGATCCCATGGCCATGATGCAGAAGATGATGGGGCAGATGGGAAGTCAGCCCAGCGGCGAGGCTAGTAACCCCATGCAGCAGATGATGGGAATGTGCATGGGCATGTGCTCAGAAATGCTGACGGCCATCCACAGGACCAATTCGATGGCCGTCTTTTCTACGCCCGAACTTCACACCCTGTTCGGCGAGTGGATGGAAAGCCTGGAACGTCAGGCGCTCGCGGCACTGGACGAACAAGTTGAAACAGATGCAGCTGCCCTGTCGACCAAGCTCAACATCAGCGAGGCAAGCGCAATCCATCTTATGGCGCACCTTGCCGGCAAGGGAAAGGTAAGTCTGAGCGTTCGCGCCACCGGAAAGGGTGAGCCTTGAACCCCGTTATCCTGGAGTCCGTTTTGACGTGCTGTCGGGGCACGTCCCGATGCACCGAACCTTATAGAACCACGCAGCATTGTGGTCTAACGGGCCGTTGAGCCCATCTACCGCAGAGGCTCAGTTTCTGTGACGGTAGGTGCACATCTCGAGGGATTGTGTGCAGATCCTGAAGATATACCCTGCGTCAACAGAAGCCTGAAGGTTTCTAGTCATGCCCCTGCTGAGGCGCTCGCCATATTGCGCAGGCGCCAGTAACGGCGCAGCACGGCATCGTTGATGGCCTGCTCCAGCTCGAAGGCGCTGGGTGTGGGGCAGAACAACGTGACCCCGACACGCTGTTTGCCGATGTCCGTGGTGGCAAGGGTCACGCGAGGGTGGGGCTCGGCGATATCGATGCCGGTGCGCTTCCTAATCAGGGAACTGTAGCGTTGGGCCAACTCGGTATGAGGGACATGCAATGTTGCTACTTCCTGCTCCAGTTCCGGCAGCACCGATCGCATGTCCACGTCGGGGTCCAGGACGACGCAAACTTCGAGATACACCCACTTCTTGAAGAAGTTCTGGTTCTGGATCGGGGTGGTCAGGAAAACGCTGTTGGGAACCACGATGGTCTTGCCTGAGTATTCGAAGCGTCCCACGGGACCGCCGATTTCCTGCAGGGTCGTTGCCAGCATGGTCTCATCGACCACCTGGCCGCGCAGGTTGCCAATCTCGATCCAGTCTCCGATCTCGAAAGGCTGGTTGACGACGCGGAGAACGGTACCCGACAGACAAAGGATCAGCTCCTTGGTGGCGATCACCAATGCTACGGCGAAGGCGGTGATGGACAACGCGAAGGCGTGTAGGGAAGGCAGCCAGATCAGCACCAGGCCGGCCAGGGCGAAGACCACGGTGGCGTTACGAATGCGGGCCAGCCACGCGCGGCGGGAATCGGACAGAATCTCTTTCCGGCCGCGTATGACGCGCACCGCGAGGATGCGCAACGTGACAAGAACAGCCACCAGCGCTACCGAACTCACCCCACGGTTGCTCAGCAGTTCCATCCAGTAGGAATCCTCAGGCATGGCGGTTTGGCTCTCCTCCTTGCAGATCAATGGTCAGACATGACCTTGGCATAGCGACGCTGCGGCGTCGATCGGCGGAACCGGCAGCGCCTTCAGCGTGTTCGGGGCCACCGCAGGTCACGGAACGCTAGCAGAGCCAGCGTCAGCGCTGTGATCGGTAATACGAAGTAAAGCATCGCCATGCCGAATCCGGGCAGGGCGTCGTGGCGTGCCGCCGCCAGGATCAGGTAGAGGGTATAGGCCACGTAGTAGCCGAAAAACACCCCGCCTTCCCAGCGACTGATCTGGCCGCCGGTAAAACAGATCGGCAGGCACGCAAGGGCCACCGCTATCATCACCGGCAGATCGAAACCGATCATGGCCGGCGAGAGGGCGATGCCCGTGGGGGCCAGGAGACCGGTGAGACCAAGCACGCCTAGTAAGTTGAACACATTGCTGCCTACCACGTTGCCCACGGCGATGTCGCGTTCACCTCGCAGGGCCGCGATGATCGAGGTCACCAACTCCGGCAGCGATGTGCCCGCGGCGATGATGGTCAGGCCGATCACCTGATCACTGACGCCCAGGTAGGCGGCGAAGACCACTGCGCCCTCGACAAACCAGCGCGAACCGAGCACCAACAGGCCCAGGCCACCCGCCACCAGCAGCAGGTCAATACCCCAGGGCGGTGAGGTCCCGGCGGGGGATTCAGGACTGGCGGCACGCTTGCCGTGACGCAGCAGGAAGGTCGTGTAGGCGACAAGACAGGATACCAGCACCAGACCGTCGAAGCGCCCGATGGCCTCGTCTAGCGCCATCAACAGCACCAGCCCCGAGAGGACGATCATAAGGGGGATGTCGAAGCGCACCAGTTGCTGAGCGACCGCCAGCGGCACGATCAGCGCCGAGAGGCCGAGGATGAACAAAACGTTGAACACGTTACTGCCCACCACGTTGCCCATGGCGAGACCGGCCTTGTCGTCGATGGCAGCCTTGAGGCTGACCGCTAGCTCCGGTGAGCTAGTGCCGAAAGCAACGACCGTCAGGCCGATGATCAGTGAAGAGATGCCCAGGCGGGCGGCAAGTCGGGAAGCCCCCCGGACCAGCCCCTCGGCTCCAACAATCAATAGCACTAGCCCAACCACGAAAGCGGCGATGGTCATGCCCGTATCCCCTTTGCAAAGAGTGAAGCGACTCGACGGCTGTATCGTCCGCTTCTCATCCTTGGCCGCCGTCGGTAGCCCCTTCCAGATACCATATCTTGGGTCATGCTCACCAACGCTGGCGAGCTGACCCTTCAACATCAAGCGAATCAGCTCACCAAGCGCTCTCCCGACTCTAACCATCCCTCCTGTCTTGCTCGTCACCACGCTCGCTTGACTGAGGGCGTCGAGATGCCGAAGTGCTCGGCTGTCTTGTTGATCGTCTCACTGTGCTCCCAGCGCCAAAGAGCAACAGCCCGATCATCGATCTGCTTCTCGCGCCCAAGCCGGCGCCCCTCTGCCCTCCCCTTTCGGCCTTTCCATTAACGAGACTACTACGCCGCTGCTGTCGACGCTTCTCCTGATACGCTTCCAGGCCAGCAAACAGCGCCTCGACCTCCTCGGCGTCCAGATAGCGACGCTTGGCTGCTTTCTCGGCCATGTCGTCGTCAGTCATGGCAGGCTTTTGCATTGGTTTGCAAAGGTCGAAGGTTCCAATCCTGTCGCTCCGACCAGAAACATCAAGAGAAATTGCCACTTACGGATCATGCCGAGTGGCGGTTTTTCGTTGTGCTCGCTTCTAGTTCAGACAAGGCACGCCTCCACCTGCCGCTCCCGGGGTCGCCGTCACCTCGTTCATTGGATCAGCGACAGCGATTCCTGCCGCAGTGTCCGCAAACTTGCCCCGACCCGCTCGTTCACCGCGCCCATCTTCGCGGCGGCCTGTTTTGAGCGGTTGATCGCCATGAACTCCTTCAGCTCGATCTGATAGGCATCCCGGATATGCCCGGCATGAGCCTCGATCTCGCCGGTGAAGCGCTTGCGGATACCGGCTTGAAGATCTGAGATCGCGCCTTCTCTCTGGGCTCGATCCTCCGGATCCGACAGCACCCAGGTCACCAGCTTTTCGCGCGCCTGGGTCAGGTCGACACCTTCGAGGATGCTGCCCCGAACCCCCGATTGCTGGGCCGTGACCTCGCGGTGAACCGGGCGGTAGAGCGCGACGGTGCCCGCCGTTTCGCGGTCGTAGCCAGCGACTCCCTTTCCCGGAAAGGCCGGACCAGACAAACCGGATAGGCGGGCCATCGCGTCCTTTGTGATCTGCTCCGTGGTCTTAGGCCGTGCCCTACTGGCAGATTCCGTCCCGGGCTCCGGCGGCGCTCCGGCATCCGCCTCGGCGGTATCGGCGCGAGCCTTGGCGCCCGCCGCTATCGCGTCCTCCAGCCCGCCGGAGAATGCAGGGGCGGAGAGGGTCAGATCGCGCGCCTTCTCGGCAAGCGTGGCCTCGACGACATGGTCGTATTCCAGGTAGTTGCCAACGCCCTTGGGCTTGGCCTTGTAGTTCGCGTACGCCCCCTCGAGCTTGGCGAAATCAGGCAGACCGCTGGCGGGATCGCCCTCCATGGGCAAGTCGGAGCCTTCCGCACCGTCCGTGCCGCGCTTGACGGTGGGCGCCTTGCCGGGCTCGAAACCGTATAGCGACTTGTTGAGATCGCCGAGCGCGCGTATTCCCTTGCGGATCTTGCCCCGGATCGCCTTCGTCGCTGCCGGATCGCTGCTGTAGAGCCCGGCGATGTTTTCCAGCTCCGCCTGCATCTCGGCATTGATCCCGGCGCGGAGCTTGGCAATCTTGTCGGCCGCCGTAGTCTCGGCGCTGGCATCCGAGATGATCTTGCCGTGATTGCGCCGGCCCGCGTCCTTCGCCGTCTTCTGCCGGTGCGCGGGGCGATAGATCGTGATCGCGGGCAGTTGCTGACCCGCCTTGCCGGTAACACGGGTGTCGATCTCGCCCAGCAGAGGATCGGGAATCGCCTTGCCGTCGCGCTGGCCCTCGGCGATCTCCTCGTTCATCCTGCCCTGAACGTAAGTCTGCACCTCGAAGCCGAGACTCTTTTCGGGAATGTGATCATTCTCGTAATAGTTCGACAGGCGCTGCTTTCCCTTGGGTCCCAGCCCCGCCTTTTCGGACACCGCATCAATGGATTGCGAGGTGATCTTGCCCCGATCCGCATACAAACCGGTATCGCCCTCGATCTCCGGCAGGCGAGGCTCGCGCGCGCGGATGATCGCGCCGTCCTGTGGCTCGTCCTCCAGGAACGGGTTGTCGGCGATGCAGGGTCCGAGCTTTGCCAGTTTTGCGCCCGCATCCTTCACCTCGGCATCGGCCTTGTCCCCGGTCCTCTTGGTCGAGCTCTTCTGCTGCTCGGGCTTGACCTTCGCCAGCGCGGTCTCCGCCTCGTCGATCTCGGTCTTGAAAGCCTTCACGAACGCGTTCACGCATTTGGAATCGTCGCCGAAATCGGCGGCCTTCCTGCCTTCGTTGTTCATCTCCGCCTGAACCTGGTCGGCAGGGCGCGGGTTGTCCGAGGCGATCTTGAGCGTGAACGTGTTGCCCTTCTTCTCGGGCTTCAGCTTGTGCGGCTCCTTGCCCACGACAAATCCCGCCTCAGGAAGCTTGCGCTTGCGGTTGATCTTTCCAAGGATCTTGGAGAACAGTTTTTTTGCCTTCTTGACCAAGAAGCTCACCATCTTGTTCATCGCCTTCTTCACCGGCGCCTGCAGCTTCTTGATGATGGTGCGGATCGTCTTTGTGATCCCCGTTACAGGGATCAGCGCCGCGACGAAGGCAAGGAAGACGGGAATGGCCCCCGCTATCGTCTTCTCGATAAAGCCGGCGGCGTCCTTGACCATTCCCTTGGCGATAGCGCCGATGGAGGAAAAGATCGAATTCGCGATCGCCATGATCTGATCGAGACGTTCGAGGAAGGTCTTGATCATGTTGTAGATCGACAGAGCGACCTTGACGATGGCACCCACCGGATTCGACAACCCGGCAATCCAGGAGACCGCGCCCATGACGATCGTGTTGATGACGAAGTCGCGGATTCCGTCAATGACCGTGGTCTTGAATCCCTCGATCATCTCCATCACCCGCTGCCAGATGCCCAGGAAGCCCTCCTTCACGAGGATCTTCACCACCTCCACGGACTTTTCGAGGAAGGCCACTTTCTTCTCACCGCCGCGGCCGAGGCGATTGACCAGCGTCTTGCGGAAATTGGCATAGGTCAGGCCAAGGATCTGCAGTGAGATGTTGATGATGCCCTTGAAGTCGAGCTTCGCGGGCAGTTCGATCTCCATCCCCTGAAGCGTTCCGAAGAGCCAGCCCATCAGGCCCTTCTTCAGATGTTGCCAGATATTGTTGCCGAACTGCTTGAAGCCGTTCACCACCGCGCGGACAAGATTCTTGGCGAAGCCCAGCGGATCGCTGAGGATCAGCGAGATCACGTCGCGGACCTTCTCGATCACGGCCCAGACCTTTTCGCCGTAAGGTCCGGCCAGCTTCAGCGCGCCACGGATGATGAATTCGAGGATCTTGTCCTTTATCTCGGAGATGAAGGTGATGATGTCGTCCACGAGCGGCTTGAAGATGCGCCTGGCGATCTTCAGCGGCGACCAGGCGGGCATCTCGTCGATGAAGTCCGAGACCAGCCCCTTTATCCGGCTCCAGGTGATGTCGAGTTCCGACAACCGCGTCGACACCCACTCGAAGGCCCTTTCCAGCGCGCGGGTTTCCTTCAGCCGCTCGAAGATCAGGTTGCCGCCCGGAAGAAGTCCCAGGAACCCGCCGATCAGGTTCTCGGCATTGCGTTCCACTCGGTTGCCGGTGATGGGGCTCTTGCCGAGGATTACCGTGAGCAGCGTGTAACCCGGCACATTGCGGGCAATCTTCTCGGCCTTGTCTGCGACCCAGCCACGCTGAAGGCTCGGATGGGTGTCCTCGCCCTCGATCTCTGGCCGCTCAGGGGCACGGACCGGCTCACGACGCGTCTGCTGCACGACATGAGTCAGTTCATGTGCCATCAGGCGGCGGTTATCGACGCTCTCGCCCTGGCCCATCCAGATATGATGGCGGTGGGTGAAGGCGCGGGCCCCGATCCGGTCCGCCGCGCGGCGATCGGAGGGCGCATCATGGATACGGACATCGGAGAAATCGACACCGAAACGCGGCTCCATGAAGCTGCGGACAGAGGCGGGCAGCGGGCCACCCGCCCCCGGCTGGGCAACCGCGCGCGTCACACTGGCAGGCGCGTCGCCACCCTGCGGTCCTACCGCCGCGGCCTCGCCCGGGGCCATCCGGGCCGCGCCTTCGGGATCGTCCGGCTCGCCTGACTCGATCTCGGCGAACTCGTCGTTCGCAAGCCCAGCGGTATCGACATCCTCGCCCGACGGGACATCCGGATCCTGGTGATCGGCGGGGATCGCGGGCTCGCTTTCGAAGGCGTCGGTGTCAGGCTGGCTCTCCTGATCCACCTTGGGGAAACGCCGCGCCTCGGCGGGCAGGCCGTCCTGAGCAGGCGGGGGCGCGGTATCGTGGCTGGGCGCGGACATCGTGACGATGCGTTCGGCCGTGGCCTCGGCCTCGTGTTCCATGGGATCGTTCGCGGCACCGACCTTCAGCGCGGGCTGGACCCGGGCTGCCTCCTGCCGGTGAACAACCGCCGGCGACGGACGACGCACCGGAACCCTGGAGGTCCTGGCGGGGCCTGCGGGCTTCTTCGTGCGGATGGTTGCGCTTACGTCGCCCATTGCCGCGCCTCACGGGTCTACATTGATCGTCTTGGTGTTGCTGCGCGTCCCATGGTTCACCGCAACCAGATCCACATCCTTGGACCAGAAGAGGTTGGTGTTCACGGCCTCGGGAACCTCGAACTCGACATTGACCCAAGAGGCACTCCGGTCGAATTCCCACCGGTCGTAGGACGCAATGTCGACCCCACCCATCTCGATATGGTGGTTTGAGTCTTGCTTCAGGCCGAACTGGAAGCCGCGCAGGTTCATCGTGTCACCCACGTCGAGTTGCGTCGGGCTGGCTTCCAAGATCCATGGGCTGTAGAAACCGCAAGTCTCGGTCGAGGTTTCGGCCAGCACCTCGTCGAGGTTGTCCTCGACCATGTCGCAAGTGTGGAACAGCTCGTGCAGCAGCGTCGAGGCGATTTCCCAGTGGCTGATATCGTAGGCGTAGTCGTTATAGGCCACGACATGGGGATCTGCGGCGACGCTGCGGATATCGCTGAGACCGAAACGCTCGCTGTGATCGTCGAGGTAGTAGACCGTGGCGGCATTGAAGGTGTCACGCGCCGAAGTGGCGACGCCACCCGTGCAATTGTCCTCGAAGAAATCTCTGCAACGTCTTGCATTCAAAGCGTTGTCGATCAGGTCCAGGGCGGCGTTGACCCGGGCGTGATGCACGGCGGGAACCGCCTTGTAGTCGCCGGTGCCGTCAGATGCCGCAAGTGTCGCGCGCCGGACAGCGCGGCGTGCCTGGCGTTCGGCCTGCGCGACATGGGCAAGTTCGTGCGCCATGAGCGGTGCGCCGCCCTTCTCTCGCTCGCCCTTGGCAAAGGCGATGTCCCTGCCATAGGAGAAGGCCCTCGCGCCGATGGCGGTCGCGGCCCTGTCGGCGGCGGCGCCATCGTGGACGCGGATACCCGAGAGATCCCTGCCAAAGCGCGGTTCGAAGAACGCGCGCGACACGGGCGACAAGGGATCTCCCGCCCCCAGGGATCGAATCGCGTGGCTGGCCGCCGGCCCGGCTGGCGCGGTCGCGCGGCCGGACGCGATGGCGGCGCCGGGGGCGGCACTGCGCTTTGCCTTCTCCTTGTCCTCGGCCTCGCATTCGGCACATTTCCGACGCACTGATGGCGCGGACGCAGGAGAGGAGAGAACCGGCCCCCCTTCCAAGGCCTGCGCGGCCATCCGGTCGGCGACCTTCTCCGCCGGATCCTGGATACCGCCGATCCGTATGTCGCCCTCAACCTGCGCGCCCTTCTTGGCCTCCGTTCGCGCGGCCGCGGTTCCGGGCGCGGCATGACGGCGGGGCTTTCCGGCACCGGAACGCCGAGCGATGCGTCTGCGCAGTCTGGTCTTCATGATCCGCCTCCTATCTCGGCCTGCCCTCCAGTATCACCGCCGCTTCGCGCTGCAACCGTCGAGCGGTGTTCAGGTTCAGCCCGGCACTGCCGGCGACCTCGCGAAGCTGCGTATCGGACATTTCGGCAAACCCGGCGACATTCGTTACACCGCTGCGCGTCAGGGCGGCGATGAAGTTCGTCTCTTCACCCACGACCGCCGAGACGGGCATCTCCCGGCGCAGCGCGGTCAGGATCGTATCGCGCTCCTGCGACGTCTGATCCAGCAGCACCCGCTGTTCCCGCTCGAAAGCGGCCAGATCAGCGCGCGCGGTTCCAATCTGTGTAAGTGCGGTCTGCCGGTCGGCCTCGATCTGCCGGAGATCCGCACGCGCCGCCTCGATCTGCGCCTGCGCGGTCAGGCGGTCGCTTTCGAGCAGCTGAAGCTCCCCGCGCAACGCCTCGACCTGGCCGGACAGCTCCGCATGCTCCGTGCGCACGGTGTCAAGGCCGCGCTCGGCTTCGGCCGTCAGCGCGGCCAGTTCCTCGTTTCGGCTGGCCGAGGCGGCGATCCACTCGGATTCCAGGTCCGAGGCGGCGGTTTCAGCCTCGGATATGCGTCCCGACAGGCGTTCGTCCAGGGCGGCGGCCTGGGCCAGGACCTCCTCCGAAAGATTGAAATCCGCGCCGCGCGCCGCCGGACGCTCGAAGATGAACTTTCCGCCGCCCGTCTCGACCTTGACGTAGTCGATGGCGACGCCCTCTTGCATGATCAGTGCGACCTTGTCCCCGGGCATCAACTCGCCGCGGTCGGCCACCAGGTCGCGGGCGTCGAGCCCCACGGTCGCGCCCCTGATCTTGGCGATGGCTTCGGCATCGCCGGCATCGATGGTCTCGGCCACCTCGATGCCGTTGCCGGCCAGCTCCCCCCGTGCCCGGTCGAGCCCGAGATTGCCGATATCGGGCTGGACGGCGTAGTCGCTTGGCGGATTGCGACCGGTCAGGATCCGCGCCCCGCGTTCCACATCCATCCAGGCGCGCTCGGGCGTCAGTCGCCGGTCAAGTTCGGCCACCGCCACGAAATCGTTCGGCCGTTCGAAATCCACGCCGCCATCATCTTTCTCCGGACAGCACAGCTCGCGCAGTTTCCCGGCGAACCGGTCGCGCGTCTCCGAGATGAAGTACTGAACCATGCGCCAGGACATTGCCTGTTTCCGACAGCACCAGACACAGATATCGCTCAGGAAGAACGTATTGCCTTCCATCGAGCCCTCAACGCAGGCGATGGGCACTAGATACGGGCGCTCGCCGGGTTCCGGGCAGCGCGGGATCAGCGCGTCACACAGGCAGCGGCGCAAGCGTTCGGCCTCGGTTTCCTGCACGGCACGGTAGACCAGCGCCTCGCGCATCATGAAACGCGTCTCGCGCACCTCGCCATCGGCCTCCTCGGGGCGGACCTCCTCGTCGATCGCGGCGATTTTCCGGTCGAGCTGCGCCGCCTCCGCCTCGTCGTTCAGGTGAGACCTGTAGCGTTCCACGAGAGCGTTGTTATAGGCGCGCGCGATCTGCTGTTCGCGGGAATTCAGCCGCTGCGTGGCAGCCATCCTGGAATAGGCCGCACCGTAGAACACTTTGTCGAGGGTCGCGCGCTCGGCCTCGCTACGACTGGTCAGGTCATCCTTGATGTCGAAGGGCGGCCGGGTCTGGCGGCACTGGGCGAGGACAGACATGAAGGTCGGATCGCTCGGCCCGAAGGCACGGGAGCGCGGCGCCAGATGGATGCGGATCACGCCGCCCTCGCCGATGGACAAGGCAAGGCACACGTCGCGCTGACGGAGCGCGCGCTGGAAGGCCTCGATCCCGTCGAAATGGAAGCTGTCGCTGCGCAGGATGTCGTTGAGCTCCACCGTCTGCGCCCCTACATCGCCCAGCACGCCATCCCGGTCGAGGATCGCGCCTCCCGAGATGGCAACCATCGCCGGGCCTTGCGCGACCCGTCGGGGGATCACCCCGCAGACCACGCCCCAATCATGCAGGAGTCGCAGAAGTCGTTCGTTGCCGAAATCGACGCGGCAGAGGTTGATCAGCGCGTCCTGAACATTGTCCACCTCGTCATAGAGGCGCGGGCAGTCCGCGGGATCGAAGGCGATATCGGCCGCCTCGATCGAGCACAGGTTATTCAGCGCCTCCTGCACGTTCTCGGCGGCGTCGTATAGCGTCGGACAGTTGTTGACGAATCCGACATGTGTAGCCGGCAGGTCCGCCAGCGCCGGGAAGGACAAGCGGCGGGTTTCAGTGTCCGTCAGTGGTTCGATCGCAGCGTCCGTGACCCGGAACAGCGGGCAGTAGCTGTGGCGGATTCCGACGGGCAGAGCCTGCACGGCGCGCACGGGTTCATCGGCGAAGCGGCGCAACTCGATCAGCCAGTAGTCGCCCGTGACGATCGCACGTCCGTCAAAGTCGATCTCCGCGGTGAAGATGTCATTGGTCAGCCTGACCGTGCCGCCCGACAGGCTGACGGTTCCGTTGCCCTCGTCCTCGACATTGCCGTTGGCAAAATCGATCACCGCCATTCCGTCCCAGCGACGGACGAAGGGCCAGTCGCCACCCTCCGGCGGGGCCGGGTCTTCGGGTCCTTCGGTCAGACTGGTGGCGAAGCTCGACCGTGCCATATCTCCGTTCTGCTCATGGACACCCAGATGACATTCGGTGACGGTGGAATAGAACTCGTAGACCGCGCCTGCCCGCCCGAAATCCTCGCTGTTGACGGTGGCCGGCGCGATGGCGGCAGCGTTTTCCGCCGACCAGGCGATGCGCATGCTGTCCGGGTTCTGAGGATCGCCGAAGACATGCACGACCTCGATCCGGAACAGCGCATTGGCCACGCTCTGCTCGGCCGCCACGGTGTCGGCGCAAGGGTCGCACTCGTCGGCGATGGTGTCGGGGTCAGCCGGGGTGACGGTCATCTCGCCCGTGCCAATTTCGGGGATCGGGCCGTCCGGCTGACCGAGCGCGTCGGCCTGATCCAGCGGGGCAAACTTGATCTGGGCCATCGTGCGTGCACGGAAGGCCGTCTCTGCCCCATGGAGGCCGGGATCGGACAGCAGCGGCTCCTCCAACCGGCTGACCATCCGGTCCCAGATATCGGCATAGACGATCTGTTCGCCGTCCTCGGGCATCGGCGGGGCATGCGGGAAATCGACCTGCACGCCATACAGTTCCAATGGGCCAGACACCTCCCCGGCTGCCTGCACCTCGCCGCACCGCCCCTGCGCATAGACGACACCGGGAACCAGCCGCGGGCCCTCCAGCTCCACCGCGCCGCCATCCACCGGAACGCCGCTGCCGGCGACGTCATGGCCCAGCCCGTCGGTGCGCCCGCGGGCGATCCTCGCCTGCTCGCCCAGATCGGCATCGGTGACCATGCCGCCCTGAACCTGGAAGACCCCGGAATAGCGTTTCCCCGGACGGTGGCTGTCACGCGAGATATTGCCTTTCATCGGTCGGCCTCCTGGCTATTCGGCCCGGACCGGCGGGCGCGAAAGATACGGGTCATATCGGACCGAGATCTCCTGCCCCAGCGGCAGGTAATCGGTCAGCTTCAGTTCGAGTGCGTGGACGGATGCGACGTGGAACATGTGATGATGGGCGCCCATCTCGCCCTCGTCCTCGGCACGCAGCCGGTCCGAGGAGGTCAGGTCCAGCACCCCGGCCCCCGGCTCGCCGTAAAGCGCGGGTCGCAAGACGCAGTCGTCGCCCGCCTCGAACCACAGCCGGATGAAGTTCGGATCGTCATCGGTGTTCGTGGGCGACTTGTCGGCGCCGCAATCACCGAGTTCGGTCAGGCTCGGCACGCGCGAGTAGCGGATGCAGGTGTCGTCGCCCGAACAATCCAGATCCACCATCGGCCCGTTGAAGATGCAGTCCGACGCCCAGAGCCGCTCCAACTCCGTGCTCTCCATCACCGTGCAGTAGATGAGCTGGGCAAATCCCACTCCGCCCCGAAGCGTGTTGAACAGGCAGTCGGTTGCGGAGAGCGCCGGGGCATCCGTCGGGTGATTCAGCACCACCCGCTCTGCGGCGCAGCGATGCATGGTCAGGCGGGTTTCCGGACCATCCAGCGTCAGCGCGCCGGTGAAGATCAGGTCATGGAACAGGATGTCGCTGCCCGCCGGAATCGTCAGGTTGCCCTCTACCACCAGCCTGTCGGGCAAGACGATCTCGCCGTCGATCATCAGGGCCCCAGCCGTTTCGTCGTCCAGCAACCCGAGCGCCTCGAAGACCTGTTGCGGTCCGAAGGGTTGCTGCGCGGTCTCGTTCGGGTCGATCTGGATATCGTTCACCGTGGGCGCGACGTCGCTGCCGTTCAGCCCGCTGGCGAAAACCCCCTCGGGCGGGCGGACATGGACGATGGTGCGGTTCGGATGGGGTCCGACGTCGCGGACCGTGGGTGCGCGCAGGTCGGGCGAGCGCAGCGAGGTATCGTCGTAGGCGCCTGGGAAGCAGGGCACTCCGCGCCGATTCCGGGGCCGCCAATGAAGGATGAGGGGCTCGATCTCGCGGCCGAAATCGTCGCGCTGCGGCACCCGGAACGCGTAGAGCGGATTGGCGCCATCCGCGTCGATCACCGCACGGTTCGCGTAGCGGATATCCGGTGTCCCCTGCGGCAGGCCGGGGGCGGCCATCGGGCTGCCGTCGCCCATCGAGGCGGCCGGTACGGTGAAGGGCGGCAGGGTCATGCGCGGCGTGGTCAGGGTGCGGCGCCAGCCCTCGACCACCACGGCCTCGGCCCCACTGATCACGTCCGAAATCTCGTCGATGGAGGTCAGCGTTCCCTTGGACTTGTACCAGCCGACCGTCTCGTTCAATTCCCGCCGCCGCGCCGACGGGTCGGGCGCGCGGAGCTCCGCGCCCACCAGTTCGGCGAGGTATGGGACCAGCCAGGCCTGGATCTCGCGGCCGTTATCCGCGGGTTCGGCGAAGGCATCGGCATAGGCCTGTTCGGTCGTAGCGCGGATCAGGTCAAGCAGGTGACCGAAACCGTGGAGATAGGCTTCCAGATCACCCAACTCGCCGGGTTCGGGGGCCGGGTCCCGGTAGCGATACTCCTCGGGCAATTCGCGGTAGAGAAGCTGGCCCGCGCGGGATTTGAGATCCGACGGTTCCATCATATCGGCTCCACCTGCACGGTCATGTCGGCGCCGGCGGTTTCCGGCGCGGCGAAGATGACCTGGTTCTCGAAGGGGAAGAAGGCCGAGGGCGCACCGCCGGTCATCGCCGTGCGGCGGATGGCGGTTGCGGGCTGGACGGCGAAGCCGGGAACGGTTGCCGTCTCCACCCCCGCGACCCGCTCCAGCGCCGCGGCCACCTCGGAGATATAGGCGGGCTGGCCGAGAGCCCGGCGCTCAAGCGCGAACTCGGCGATCAGCGCGCTCTGAGCCGCCGCCTGTATCTCCGTCTTGTCGAACTTCTCGATATCGACACGGATCCTGGCGGTGACGACCAGGCGGATTGCGCCGTAAGCCTCCAGATCGACCCGAATACCGGGCAAGGCGCGCGCCTCGGCGAACTCCGTCAGGACCTCTCGCAAGGTGGGGCCGATGGCCCCGCCATTCGCCGGCACGATGACGATGGCCACGCGGCGTCCGGCGCCCGGCTGAACCACCGGCCGCGCCCAGGCCTGCCAGACGTCCGAACGGCGTCGGCAGAGCCGCTCGAAATCCTTCAGCGACACTGCCCGGCCATTCGCGGCCAGTCGCGCCGGCGCATTGACACGCAGATCGCCGACCGGTTCGCGATCCGCGCCGCCCGTCGCCGCGAAGGGCTGCGTCAGGGCGCGCACGTAGCGATGCTTCTTCATCGGTTTGGCGAAGGCCCGCGCCGGAACTGCCCCCTTGGGGCCGACCCCGGTGCGATAGCGGCTGACGACGACATTGTCCGTGCCCGTGGGCAGGCGGCGGCGGAAATGGACCACGAGCCGCCCTTCCTCCGTCATCGACACCGCGTAACTTTCGGTGCCGTCCGCCGTCGGGTCGATCAGGTCGCGATAGGACCAACGCACTCCGTCAACGGAGATGTCCATGTCCGGCGCCACGCCGGTTTCCGCCACCGTCGAGGGTATGAAACTGACCTCGCGCGCACCGAGGACGAAACGCTGCGCGGCCTTCTCGGCGTCACCCGATCCAAGAACCTTGGGACTCTTCGTTTCACCGTGGCTGCACTCGACCGCATTGAGGTTCAGGGTGGTCCAGCCCTTGAGAAAACCTGACAGGCCGTCGGCAGGCTCGAACAACAGTTGCAACGCCCCCGAGACCTCCACCGCTTCGACCAGGACGGCGCGAACCGGCGGAATCAGGTGGCGCTCGTCCTCCACCAGGCAGGGTTTGCCCAGCCGGATCAGTTCCCGTGCGGTGGCGGCCACGGGCAGGAGCATGATCTCGGCCCCTTCGAAGGCCGGGTTTGGGTTACGATCGTGGTCCACCGGGCGAAGGCTGCGCATCATCGGGCCGTGAAAGTCATGCGCATCCGGCCGGAAAAGATCGAGATCGTCCGCCACCAACTCCGAGAACTGGACCGTGTAGCCGTCGGCCGTCTCTGCGACACCGGCAACCGTCAGCGGCGCGTCAAACCCGGATACTCCGTGATCTTCCGGATCGCCCGTCCTCTTCCGGGCCCGCCGGTAGTAGACCGAGCCCACGGCAAGCGACTTGGGCGGCTTGCCGTGGAAGCTGACCATCCGCTGTTGGGCATCGCTTACCGGGACGACGGGATCTGGCAGCATCACGACGGTCGCGCTTTCGCGCTTGGCCCCTTCGGTTGGGACATAGAAACTGCCTACAGCGTCGGCGATCACGCTGAAATCGACACCGAGATAATCGTCCAGCTCGTTGCCGTCCTCATCCTCGGCATACTTGAATGTCCCGTCCCCGAAATCCAGCACGCCATGCGTGTTGATGTAGAAGGCCGTCAGCCCGACCGATGCGGGCGCGAGATTGCCGCCGCCGGTATTCGATACGGGCACCAGTGTCTCGACGGTGACCTCCTGACCGTGGGCAAGCGCCAGCGCCGTGCCCATGTCCAGCTTCAGATGCCCGTCGGCGTTCCCTATGATCCGGTATTCCGCGCTCGTGCCGTCGTGATGGAGCCGGATCACGGAGTTGATCGGATAGTTCGAGGCGGTCGCGATCTTCAGGACAAGCACGCCCTCGGTGGTTCGGGGCGCACCGCGTTTCACGGCCTTGGCGCCCAGGTGCAGGACGGCGCTGCCGCGTGTGGGCAGGGTGCCGTCCACGGTCAGGCGGATCACCGCGATGCCCGTTTCCTCGTCGCGCGCCGCCTCGCGGATCGTCGCTTCCTTCGCCCCGGTCGACCCCCGAAGGACTGCGACTGCGCCGGGCGCAATCTCCGCCTCGGGATCGTCGATCCACTGGTCGGGATTGCTCAGCGTCTCGGGGTCGCTGTTCCAGCCGACCGCCCGGGCAGCGTTCAGATCGGGGTGTACCTTGATCGGCTCCAGCGTCTCGAAGAGGACGGGTGCCCCACCCTCGGGCGGCGTATATTTCATCGCCAGCCCGCGGCCGATTTCCACGGGTTTTCCGCCATCCGTCGGATCGACGATCAATCCCACCGTGGTCACGGCCGAGGTCGGCGGCGCCGGCTGGTAATTGACCATCGAGGCCAGCCTCACGAGGTTCTCCCACTGGGTAGCGGTCGGCAGATACCCCTCGTTCGCGTAAGCATTCAGATGACCGAGCAGCACATGGGACGCCCGTGCCGCCGCGCGCATGATCTCCCAGCCGTACTCACCGCTGTTCAACGCATATTGGTCGAGTAGCCTGGCATTGCGCCGCCGCGCGGTCTCGGGCCGGTCGGGGAACGCACGGGCCAGGGTCTTCCAGACGAGCGCCTCTACGAAGGCCTCTCGTTCTGCCGAATCGGGCCATTGGTCCATGTCCAGGGAGAAGCGGCCGCGCCAGGTGTCGGGGAGGCGCTCCTCCATCTCCGCGCCACGGGCGACCAGACCCATCATGGCGATCCGGAGCTCTTCGAGCCAGACCGCCGCGTCCCCATCGACATACTCGAACCGCGGTAGCCCCGCCCTGTTCCAGCGCGTGAGATCCGCAAGCTTGTTCAGGCGGTCTGGGTTGCCGTTCATCCGGTCTCTCCCCCATTTACGATCAGGCGGAAATAGCCCTTCTCCGGCTCACCGCGGATGTTCAGGCAGCGGACATATTCATCGGCCTCGACCGGTATGAAGCCCTGCGCGCTGCGGTCGGGCCAGCCGGAACCCACACGCTTGAACCGGTTGAGACAGGCCACCGCAACGCCATCGACGGCCATGGCCGCCTCGATGATGTCGGAGGCAAACAGGTCATCGCCGAAATCGAGCCGCCCGGGCTCGAAGAAGCCGCCTTCATCCGCGGAAAAGACATCGGCCAGCGCCTGCTTCATCTCCGAGCGGAAGTAGCCGGGCTTGGCGCGGATAGAGAGGGTGAGGGTGATGGCGGCCGGTTTTGCATCTTCCAGGAACACCTCCGCCCCGATCATCCTGCGCAATTCGATCAGCGACCGCAGGAGATGCCGGGGCGAGACGGGCCCGCCGGCAGGCGGCAGGGGGATGTTTTGGTCATGGTGAAAATCCTCGATCCGCCGCCAGAGGAGGTCGGCCTCCCCGCCCTCCTCCGGAAGCGGCAGCGGCTCGTCCAGGCGACGGTCGGCCTCCAGCAGGGCGGAGACGAGGATGGTGTTCCACGCCCCCGTCCAGACAAGCCGCGCCTGGGCGCGGGAGACGAGCGGATGTGCGGAAATCGCTGCCTCATGGTCGTCGAGCGTCACCATCCGGCGCTGTTCGGCGATCAGGCGCGGACCTTCGGCGCGCGCGGCCTCCATCACCCCCGGCTCCAGCCGCCACAGACGTTCCAGCTGTTCCTCGCGTGTCTCGGTCACCCCCTCGGGCGGGGGCGGCAGGCGGTCCAGCACCTCGTCGCGCACCCGTTCGGCGGCGTCGTAGCCGATCAGCTTCAGAAGCCTGCGGACCGATTGCGGTCGCCGCGCCGTGGCCAAGTACCTTTCGCCCTGCACCGCATCCAGCGCGTGCGAGGCGCGGTCGAAGGCGGCGGCCAGAAGCTCGACGATGACCACTTCCATGTCGGCCGGCGTCCAGCGGCGGCGGGCCGGGAAGCGATGCGCCAGTTCCTGCATCAGGAAAAGCCGCAGGCTGTCGTAGTCGCGGGCCTTCCAGTCGAAATCGTCCGGAACGCCGGGCAGCAGCGGCGGAAGCACAGCGCGACGCTCGCCACAATCGGGGCAACCGCGATCGAATTCGAGCTTGGGGGGGGGAAGCTCTGCCATGATCTTGATGCCCGCTTCACAAGGTGAAGCTGAGGCTTTCCTCCTTCTGCAACGCGGCGATGGTGTAGGTGATGGTGACCAGAAGGACCTCGGGCTCGTTGGGACCCGGCCCCACCTCCACCTTCAACGTCTTGGGATCGACTTCGCCCGCCAGCGCCTCGGCCAGCGATCCGAACAGCCGGTTGCGCGCCAGTTCCCACAAGGGCGCAGCGTTGGGTTCGAACACATGCCTGCGCGCGCCAAAGCCGAACTCGGGGCGGAAGACACGCTCGCCGGGACTGGTGAACAACACCTGCATCACCTGCTCACGGATATGGTCCATCCGCGTCGATATGGCCGGACCCTCGCGCTCCAGCCGGAACGGAAACTTCATGTAGGCCACGCGCGGCAGCCGGGTTTCGTGCTGCATCGTCATGACGCCACCGTCTTGATGGTCAGCGCGGCAGGCGTCAGCGGCACCAGCGGCGGGCCCGAGGGTGAACCGGGCGCCGTGCAGGGATGCGTGTGCGAGTTGAACATCGCCATGAAGGTCTGCCCCTTGATCAGCGGCTCGCCGCCCGCCCCGCCCAGGCTGACCGACTGTCCCTCGATCTTGACGGTGGTGCCCTTGACCTCGATGCCGCCCGCCGTCGTGACGATCTCGTTCCCGGCCGCGTCGGCGCAGGCGATGCCCGACGATGACAGCGTGATCGAGTTGCCGTTGGCGTCCTCGATGACGATCTCGCCCGCCGCCGCGTCGATGGTGACATGGGCGCCTGAGGCGTCGGTAAGGGCCAAGGATCCCTCGTGGTTCAACTCAACCACTGCATCGGCGGCGGAATGGAGCGTGACCTTCTCCGCTCCGTCCGTATCATCAAAGACCAGCCGATGGCCGCTTTCCGTCTTCCAGACCTTGGTTTCCTGACCGGCATGTTCTTCGGGAACCTCGGCGGCCGTGCGCCACAGCGCCCCCGTCCAGATCGGCGCCGAGGCGTCGCCTTCGAGAAATTCGACCAGGACCGCGCTGTCGACCGGCGGCACCGCGACGAAGCCGAAGGCCGCGCCCCCGCCATAGGGGAAGGCCGGTTCCGCCCATTGCGATTCGCTCTCGCCCAGCACGGACGGCACCGTCACCTTCACCCGGCCCCGGTTTTCCGGATCCTGGGTATTCGTCACGAAGCCACGGTACTTGCCCCAGTATTTCGTGGCCTGCCTGCGAGCGACATCTTCGAGAAGCTGAAATTCATCCATCGCACTCTCCTCAGAACAGGCCACTCAGGGCCGAGACCGCGCCGCTCAGCGGGCTGGTTGGCGCGGCGCTTTCGCCGGTGGCGTTGCGCATCACTTCGAAAGTCTGGGTATAGCCCTCGGTGTTGAAGGCATGGGAAACCGTGTCGACGTAATAGAGGCCGCCGTATCGCGTTCCCGGCCCGTCAATGGTCACCAGCGCGCCGGGAAGAAGGACATGGCCATAGAGCGAGCCGTCCAACTCGCCCGAGCCGCGCAGCTTGAAGGCATGCTCGTTGACCAGCGCCTGGGCGCGGGCGGTGCGTTCCTCGACCGTCTCGTCGCCTTCCGCCCCCACCCGCCAGACCGACGGCGCGCCCAGACCGGCGCCCTCCGCCCCGGCGGGCGTCGTCCCCAGAACAGGCTCGTTCGGAATCAGCGTGATGACCTCGGGCGTCGCACCCTCCTCGCGCGGGGCCTGGTCGGCGCGGACCTGGTCGGGACTGTCCCCGGCATCACCCAGGTTGAAGGTCCGGCAATTCGTGTCCCGGCCGGCATAGACCATGATCGGTGCCTGAGGCGTGCCATCCAGCCGCTTGGGGCCGAAATAGACCTGGCCCTCGCGGAAGATCAGTTCATACCCGTTGGCCCGCGCGCGTTCGCGCAGAAACTGGATCGGGGTTCCCTCCTGCGACAGCGCGCGGCTGGACTGCCCCTGCCCCGACATCGGATCGACAGCCAGATCGACGCCCGAGGCCAGCTCGCGCAGGATCTCGAGGTCAGGCATGGGCGTGTCCTCGCCCCAGACCCGGCGCATCTGTTCGCGTGACAGGATCGCGCTTTCGTCCTGCACCTCCAATGTCAGCTTGGCCTCCGCGGCGTTGCCGGGATATTCGGGGCTCAGCCGCAGGATGTAGCCGGTCAGGATCACGTCCTGGCGCGTGCCGAAATCGGCGCTGATTCGGATCGGCGCCCAACGGGTAAATAGCCCGCTATCGGACGCCACCCATTTGCCGTCGCTGCCACGGCGGTCCTCGATGACGATGGTGCCTGTCCCGGCCTCTTCGCGGCTCATCTGCAGATCGACCGTCGCCACGAGGGGCGCGATGGCGCCGATGTTCTGATAGCCCGCCCCCGCCTCGATCAGGCAGGAGGCCGGGTTGCGGAAGCCTGGATCAAGAAGCCCGCCGATGGCAGAGAGCGAAACCATCAGCCCGCCTCCCCGCGCCTGGGCACGATGATGACCTGGCCGATACGTTCGCGGCCGTTCTCATCCGTCGTACCCCGATCGGTCATGTCGCCGTCCTCGTCATAGGCCCGCGGGCGCGTGTCCCACAAGAGGTCCTCGGGAAACAGGATGTCGGGATTCGCCTCCACCAGCCAGCGCCAGTCCCGGCTTTCCGAGTAATACTCATGCGCCACGCTATCGAGCCGCTCCTTCAGCGACACGGTATGCTCGAGGACCGGATCGGGATGTCGTATGCGTCGGGCGCGCAGGCCGCGGAAGATCTCCGCACCTGTTTCCGACCGCTCGAATAGCGGGGTGAACTCGTAGTCCGATCCCTTGAAGAAAGCCATGCCCCGCCTCCATCAGAACCCGGTCGCGGCGTTCAGGGCAGTCATCGCGGTCTGACGCACCTTGTCGGCCATGGTGAAGGGATTGTTACTCTCGATGACCTGCATCGTCAGGCCCATCTCCGCGCGGTAGGGCATCAGGTTCGGCAGATGCAGCGCCTCCTTCTGGGTAACGCCAGTCAGGAAGACGGGCAGCAGTTGCAAGCCCCAGGCGAAGATCAGGACCGAAGCCGTTTCCTGCCGCTCGAAAGCGCGCGCGCCGCCGATCCCGAGGCTGGACAGGGTCTGCAGGCCCCCAGGTCCCTGCGATTTCGGCTCCACCATCGAGCGTAGCGTGTCGATCTGCGGCTGCACCCCGAACATCGCGGCCACGTCGTCGCCCGCGTCCATCCTGTCGGTGGCGTCGAGCAGGATATCGACGGAAAACCCCTCGGCGGCCAGTTCGACGCCCTGCGCAACGCGTGTGGTCTCCAGCGGCGAAAGGAAGTCGTAGCCGGTGCGGTTGCCGGGCGCGTCGCCGGTCTTGATCGTCACCGTGCGCGAACGCGAGATCGACTGCGGGTTGAAGTCGAAGACCAGCGCCAGCGGAGGGATCGACAGCCCGTATTCGAACAGCACGCCCTTGGTCGCCACAGCCATCAGCCTCTCCCCTTGGTGCTGGTGGCAACGCTCCGCCCGACGGCGGTGGCGAGCCCATAGCCCGAGGTGCCGCGCCCCTCGACCGTGACCGACAGGCGGCGCGGCGCGTCGTCACCCAGTTGCGCAGCCGCCTCGCGTGCGATGCGCCTTGCCTCGTGCTCCGCCAAGTGGCGCAGGCGCGGCGGCAGGGTGACGGTCATGCGGCGGATGCGGGTCATGCGTCCTCCTCCAGGTGTGCGGCCAGCGCGCCGATCTCGCTGCGGCGGATCTGGCGGTTCTCCTTGCCCAATTCCGCCCAGACGGCGCGGGCGAGGTGACAGGGGGCGATGGGCGCGTCCTGCTCGGCGGCCAGGACGGCCGCATAGTGCGCCGCGTTCTGGATCGCGCCGCCCGACAGCCGTGTGGCCCCCGCCAGCATCTCCACGTCCAGCGTCGCGCAGCGCGGCGCCCCCGGCGGCAGCAGCGTGGACCACAGCGCCGCACGCGCGTCCGCGTCCGGCGACGGGAAATCGATCACCATCTGGAAGCGACGCAGGAAGGCCGGATCGATATTGGCGCGCAGGTTGGTCGTCAGGATTACCGGTCCCGCATGCCGCTCGAAGCGCGACAGCAGGTGGCTGACCTCCAGGTTGGCGTAGCGGTCGCGGGCATCGGTGACCTCGCCGCGCTTGCCCAGCAACCCGTCGGCCTCGTCGATCTGCAGGATCGCGCACTTGCCGTCCAGCGCGTCGAGCAGGCGGTTCAGGTTCTCTTCCGTCTCGCCCACATATTTCGACATGATCCGGCCCAGGTCGAGCGTGTAGAGCGCCCAGGGGCTGCCCGTCGCCTCGGCAAGTTCCCCGGCGATAACCAAGGCGGCGAAGCTCTTGCCCGTCCCCGACGCGCCGGAAAACAGCGCCAGCGGCCCACCCACCGCACGGCCTCCCCAGCCGGCGATCTGGTCGCGTCGCTTCAGCCAGGCGGTGAAGTCGCGCAGGGACCGCATGGTTTTCTCGGGAAGGACAAGATCTGGCCATCGCCCCCTGCGGGTTTCCAGATTGGCCCCCGGCGGCGCTGTGACCTCGCCCGAGCGCGTCAGCACGGCACGCTGCGCGACGGGCGTCGGCTGGATCATCTGATAGGGGCCCTCGCCGGTGACCCGCACGAGCCCCGCGGCAACGAGCGGCGCGGTCGCGTCCAGCCGGCTATAGAGCACGCCAATCTCGGCCCCGTCATCGAGCATCAGCACTTCCTGCGCCAGGGCGAGACTCGGCCAGGGCGCGTTCACCTGCGGCTGCAGCGATTGCAGGCGGGGGCCGTAAGCCGGGCGCGCCACCGGGGCCAGCGCCAGCGCCAGGAGATCGAGGTCGAACTGCAGGAAGCCACGCAGCAGGCCGGGGTCGACCAGCGAGGCGAGACCGGCCCAGACGCCGCGCCCTCGGTTCTCCGCCACGGCCGCGCCGGCCTCGGCAAACCCCTTCGAGAACGCCTCGCCGATCTCGGCCCCGCTGCGCATCGCCTCCGCCAGCGTCAGCATCATGCCGATCCGGGCCCATTCCATGTCGAGGCCGCGAAGGTCGAATTCCGTGCTTTCCTGTTGACAGGTCATCGCCACCTCACGTCACGGTCAGGGTCAAGGCGTTACCGAAGGGACTATCTGGCACGGGCGCCCCGCTGGCCGCCGGCTGTGCCCGCACCGTCCCGGTGACCGCGCTGGCCGGGACCGCCAGCGTCAGCACCGCCTGTGCCTCCGGGTTGTCGAGAAGGGGAGCGCCGACGGGAATGATCTGCACTGCCTGCGGGCTCTCGCTGTCGTCACCCAGCCGCCAGATCACCTGCAGCGCCGCCTCGCCCCCAGCCGGTCCTGCCACGGCCACGGTCGCCTCGGTCGCCGTGCCGGGCACCGAGATCGCATTGATCAGCGTGCCCCCCAGGACGAACATCTGCACCGGCGCCCAGTTCACCGGCGGCGGCGTCACGCCATCCCCCACTGGGGCGACGTGGCTATCGGGCCCCAGATCCTGGAAACCCGCCCGCGCCCCCGCTAAGTTCGGCAGAGTGTCGATGATCAGCGTCTCGGGCGGCGCGGCCTCGACCCTGGGCTCCAGCGGCTCGATCGGGATCAGGGCGAACTCGTAGACAGCCGACAACCGATAGGCCAGCTCGCCCCCTTGCGTCGTCCAGATATGGTTGATCTCCTCCATCGGCGGGGCCAGCATGATCGCCTCGAGCCGATACGCCTTGCGGTCGTGCGGCGCGGTGATCGCCGCGCCGGGCAGCGGCTCCTCGGTGGCGATCGGCAGGACGGGATGGCTTTGCAGGGCCCGGATGGCATGGCCGAGGATCCGCATGTCGGCATCGTCGGCGGCGTTGTCGATATCCGCCGGGAATGGGGTCAGCAGCGTGTTGATGCGGATGAACTGAGTCTGGTCGGCACCGAGATCGGCGTGGAAGCCCGAGGGCGCCACCCGATAGGCGAAGATGTTCAGGACATGGGCCGTCACCCCTGCCCCGCGCGCGATCTCCGAGGCGCGCAGCGGATGCGCCACCGTGATCGTCACCTCCTCCCCGAAATGACTGTCGAGAAAATCGGCGATGCCCTGCACCGCGACCGAGAGGGACGAGACTGGAACCGGCATCGGGTCAGAGCCTCCTGAGGTAACGCGCGCGGATGGCGCGGCTGCGGTCGGCGTTACGCCCCGCGCCGGGCGCGGCGGCGGGTTCGTGGATCAGCACGTCGAGCTGATCGATATGGACATCGGGGCGCTTGAAGCGGTCACCGTGTGGTGGTTCGGTCGGCGGCGTTCCCGGCATCGCGACGGGATCGAAGGCCGGTGGCAGCGCCGGCGGCGTCCCGTCCGCCACCGCATCCTCTCGGCGCAGCGCGGTAAGGGTGGAAGGCTCCTCCTCGTCGCGCATCTCCTCGGGGAAGGGCGCAGTCTCCGGGTCGAGCCCAAGCCGCGATCCGGCACGGCGGAGCATCTGAACGGGCTCTTCTTTCTCCGGCTGCCGGCGCAGGGCCTGCATCTCCTCCTCTTCCTCCGACTGCCGGCGCAGGGCCTGCATCTCCTCCTCTTCCTCCGGCTGCCGGCGCAGGGCCTGCATCTCCTCCTCTTCCTCCGGCTGTCGGCGCAGGGCCTGCATCTCCTCCTCTTCCTCCGGCTGACGGCGCAGGGCCTGCATCTCCTCCTCTTCCTCCGGCTGACGGCGCAGGGCCTGCATCTCCTCCTCTTCCTTCGGCTGACGGCGCAGGGCCTGCATCTCCTCCTCTTCCTCCGGCTGCCGGCGCAGGGCCTGCATCTCCTCCTCTTCCTCCGGCTGCCGGCGCAGGGTCTGCATCTCGTTCTCTTCCTCCGGCTGCCGGCGCAGGGTCTGCATCTCGTCCTCTTCCTCCGCGGCCGCCGCACGGCGAACGATGCCCTTGGGCGCAATGCCGGTGCGGGCCGGGGCGGACCGGGCGGCGAGACGGGCCAGGAAGCTCATGAGACTCGCCTCCCTCGTGACGGCGGCGTGCCCCGTTCGGCGCGGATCAGCTCGGCATAGGCACGGCGGCGGGCAACCGGAAGATCAAGGATCTCGGGTTCAGTCCAGCGATAGGCGGACGCGATCAAGTGAACCTCGCGCAGGGGCGTCTCGACACCCGGAAACGCGAAGGTCAACGGATCGATCCGGGCGTGACTGGCCGACCCGCAATAGGGACAAACCGCGTCGACGCTATCCGCGACATCGGGCGAGACCGCCTCCAGTGCTGCGTCGATCCGTGCAAGGTCGTGAAGGTCGAACCGGATCGCCTCGGCCTCTGCCGCCTCCGACAGCCCACAGAGCGCAGCAAAGACCCGGCGCGGATCCTCGACGTCGCACATGCCCGCCTGCGCCTCCTCGTGGCCGCCATTCGGGGCCTCGAAACGGCGCTGCCCGAGACTCGTGGAAACCTCCGCGACGGGGAAGCCCGGCCCCGCATCGGCGCGCGGGATGTCGGTCAGGGAAAGACGCAGGTCGAAACGCGCGCCGCAGACATCGCACGGTGCTTCATACCATTCCCACTGGCCACGGAACATCAGGGCCGCGCGCTGGAGCAGCCATTCCCGCCCCGCCGCTGAGACCCGTCGCGCCGTTCCCCGATCCGCGGAGACCTCCCCGAACCCGGCACAGAGCGCCGCCAGGATCGTCGTAACCCGCGCCGGTCGCGAAGCTGCGCTGCTCGCCGCCTCGGCCACGGCGAGTTCGGCATGCCCGTCCAGCGCGCGATAGCGCGCTGGCGGATATGCCCTGGCCAGGGTTTCGGGGGCCCGGTCCATGACAGATCAGGTCTCTGACGGCTCGGCCACGGCCTCGTCCCGGACGAAACCTTCATGCTGCAACGTGATGGTCTGGATACCCACGGTGTTCATGTTGTTGGCATCGAACTCGGGCAGCGCCTGGAACTCAGACACCCAGGCCCGGCGCAGCTGGTAGCTGATCGCCGGTACGCCCTGCAGGTTCAGCACGTTGATCACGACGTCGCGGCGGTAGTTCACGAGGCTCATCCCCGCGTCCCCGTCGCGAACGTTGTTCACGGCATTGGCCCATTCCTCGAAGATGGGGTCGTGGGTCAGGCCCTGTTCCAACGCGACTGCCTCGAAGCTCGACCCTCCCGGCATCACTCTCTGGTAGGAGGGATCTCCTGCGGAGCGCCACTTCACGGCCTCGGTGGTACGTTTCAGCGCGCCCATCTTGGTCAGACCGGCGACGGTCTGGCCGTTGATGACGATCTGAAACTTGAAGGTGCGATACGGATCGTAGCGATGCGCGTTCGCGGGAAAGGTTGGGGCAGGCATTGGGCCCTCCTGCTATCTGGTTGCGGCGGGTCAGGCCTCAGCGGGTCTGACCGACGATCTGCTTGATCTGGACGACCACGAACTCGGCGGGCTTCAGAGGTGCGAAGCCCACAACCACCCGCACGACGCCCGCGTCGATATCGGCCTGCGTCATCGTCGATCCCAGTCCACACCTCACGTAGTAGGCGTCAGAGGCTTTCTCGCCCTGGAAGGCGCCCGCACGATGCAGCGTATCCATGAACGCGCCGACATTGGCTCTCAGGCTCGACCAGAGCTTGTGGTCGTTGGGTTCGAAAACCACTGCCTGCAGCGCGCCATAGAGGCTCTCGCCGATCATGTTCTGCGTGCGGCGGACGGGGACGTAGCGGTATTCAGGCTTGGTTTTGGTCGCTCGCGTGCGTGCGCCCCAGACCACCGTCGGCCCGATGATCGCCCGGAAGCAGTTGACCCCGAACTCGTTGAGGTTGTCCTGAAGGTCCGCGCCGATATCGATGGTCGGGCCCACGGTGCTGCGTACCGTCGCCTCGAGCCCCGCTGGGGCCTTCCACACGCCCCGGCGGGCATCGATCCGCGCCCAGACACCGGCGGCGAAGGGCCCCGGCGGAATGCGGAATGTCTTGGGCAGGTTGGCCGCGGTATCGGGGTCGTAATAGGGGTTCGCCACCTCCATCCACGGGTAGTAGAGCGCCGTATAGGGCGACGTCGGCGCGCCCAGATCCTTGACGTCGGTGGGGCTCTGCAGGCGCGCGGCCCCCACCGGGTCGGGGGGATCGATCAGCACCATGCGGTTCTGCATGAACTCCGCATGGGTGATGGCAGCCTCGAGAGCGCCGTTGTCGCCGCCGGAGGTCCACACCTTGCCGGGCAGCATGACGATGGAGATGTCGCGGTAGTCGCGCAGATGGATCAGCGCCTTGGTGTAATCGGCATTGGCCGGCTCGCCATGAACGACGCCGCCCGCGAAACTGATGTCCAGTGGCGTTGTAGGGTGGTCGGGCCAGGGCGACGGGTACGGCACCGCCGATCCGGTAGCGAAGGCCAGCGCCGTCTCCGCCGAGCCGCCCGAAACCGTGACGGTATTCACGGTCCCGGCGGTCGCGCTCTGCCCGGGCAGAAGCAGAATCGTGTTGTCGCGCGTCACGGCGGCGACGAAATTGGCACGCGCACTCACAGTCGCGGCGCCGCGTACCTGCGTCTGGATGACGGCAGCGAGATCGGCCAGCGTCGCCGCGCCGCCCGGGAAGGCCACGACGACCGGCTGGCCGCTCACCGTATCGCCGGTAAAGCTCAGCTCGATCGTGTCGCCGCTGGAGATCGTCGTGGGGTCGAGCCCCGACAGATCGCCGCTCTCGAACCCCGCGATGGCGCCACCACCCCCAGAGGCCACGGTTTCATGCCGGGCGGAGACCAGCATGCTGGCCTGGTCGATGGTCGCGGCGAGGAACTGCCCGCTGGCCGGGTCCAGCGTCATGTCGGTATGCGTTTCCAGCACCGGGTCGAGTCTGCCCCGCCCGTCCGGCACGCCAATCTCGACATCGTAGGTCGCCAGAAGGGGGTTGGTATCCTCCACCGCGCGCCTGATTCTCAGCACCATGCCGTCGGCCCAGACACCTTCGGAACGGGCGGTGAAGTAGAACCCCATCCCCGCATTGACCGGGTCGGTGAAGGCGGCGCTGGAGGCCTCGCCATTGCCGTCGCCAACCGGCACGATATAGGCCTTGGTCCCGCCATTGGCGAAGAAGGACTGCACCGCGAAACCGAAACTGTCCGGGGCGCTGCCCATGTTGCGCAAGCCCCCCGCCGCACCGCCCAACTCACCGAAGAGGCTGGCGAATTGCGCCTGGCTGGTGATGAAGACCGGCTTGCCGTCCTCCTTGTCGTCGGTCACCAGGGCCCCGCGATTCACCCGACCGATGAAGGCCGCGACGGAGGTCGAGGCGGCCTCGATGGACAGAAGGCCTGATGGCACATGTTCGATATAGACGCCCGGATGCATGTAGTTGGACATGCCGATTTCTCCTCGGCTGAAGCTGGCCGGGACCCCACGCGCTCGCGAATAGGCCGTACCGATACCGCGCCCAGTATGGGCGCACTCGCTCAGCCGGGGATCATGGCGGATGCGCCACGACTCGCGCGCAGGTTACGCCGCGCTCTGCCGGGCCTCCCGGCGCGTCACCGTTCCGTCACCCGTCGATCCTGATATGCAGCGCAGCGAAAAGGAAAACCTCGACAGAGGTGAAATCGGACATTGGCCCACCTTTAGCGACAGACAACACGTTGCGCAGAGGGCGGTTCCGCTGCCCGTGACGAACCGTTCCAGTAGTGTAGGTGGTTTAGACGCCGCCGCAATTCACAACAAGACACTGGCCTAGTGTAATGTCCCGCTAAGTAAACAGTGGAGTTACCCCGCCTCATTCACCGGGCTGAGGTAGAAAAGGAGATGGCGAGCAGTTTTTCTCATAGCATCAAGATGTTCTTGCCAGAATACGATTCAAGAGGACTGCTCTTAATGCATGAAAGTTTATCACGTATCCATCCGCGTTGAGCCTGATGGCCAGTGCACCACCAGCGACCGAACTCAGCGAAACCACCACGCTGCGCCGCGATCTGATCTGACACTTAGTTGCAAAGGTCGCAGGTTCGAATCCTGTCGCGCCAACCAGAAACATCATGAGAAAAAGCCCGTTACGGGTCACGCCGGGTGGCGGTTTTTCGTTGCGTGTCATCAAGCTGCCCCCTGGACGTCATCTGACTGACATCTCCCGACGCTAGCCTCGATTAGCGGCATCCTGTCGGGGAGGGTATGTCATGTCCGCGCAAAGGCGTCGACCGCTCAGTCACGATGAAATCGAGTTCCTGGTGCACCTGGCCAACGGCAACGCCCTGGCCCGCCAACGGCGTCGCGACAGGGAAGCTCGCCGTCCGCGACCGCGTCATCCGAAGGACGAATAGCGCCAGCGGCGGCAGCCTGGCCTAGGCTGGGCCGTAGGGCCATCGTCGGGGAGGCGCCAATGAAAGAGCTCTACCTGCTGCGTCACGCCAAGGCATCGCGAGCCAGCGGTGGCATGGAGGATTGCCACCGGCCCTTGAGCCGACGCGGACGACGCCAGGTAGCGGCCATGGCCCAGGCGCTGCAACGCCTGGGTGCCCTGGACGGCGAAATCCACGTCAGCACGTCGACCCGCACCCGTCAGACCCTGCTGGGCCTCGACGAGCAGTTGCCTGCGTCGTCCCTCGCCGGCCGGACCCGATACACCCAGGCGCTCCAGACCTTCGACTGGAAGCAGCTTCGCAAATGGCTGATGGCCCTCCCGTCCGATTGCGACAGCGTCATCCTGATCGGCCACAACCCGGCACTGACCGGGCTCGCCCGCTGGCTCTGCCGGCAGGCGCCCGCCGACCTGCCCACCGGGGGGCTGCTTAGCCTCTCCCTGCCCGTGGAGGGCTGGCAGGATCTCCGCAAGCACCGGGCCGATCGAGTCGCTCGCCTGACGCCGAGCGAGACGAGCCACGCGCTGTTCAGGAAACAGGCCCCCCGCGCACCCGACCTCGACCGGGCACGCACGGACAAGCGGGTCCTCGGACTGCTGATCCATCAATACCGTATGGTGAGGGCCCTGGAGCCCGGGGTGGTTGCCGGCTTCGACCCCGAATTCCTGCATCAGTACCGCGTCAACCTGCGGCGCAGCCGCGCCATCGTCGAGTCCGTGGGGGCCATCATCCGGGTACCCGGCCTCGGCAAGGTCCTCAAGCGCCTGAAACATCGCGCACGGGCCACCAGCGATCTGCGGGACCTCGACGTGTTTCTCGAGACCCTGGGCCAGGAGCCACCTTCGCTATCGGAGCAGACCCTCAAGACGGTGCACGACTGGCTGGAGCATCAGGGTCGCGAGCGGCACGCGGCCCTCTGCCACGCCATGGCACAGCCGTGCTATGCCCGCGACATGGCGAAGTGGCAACGCTTCCTCTCGAACAAGGGGTTGCGCCGGGCGCTCAGGGAAGTGACGCCGGAAGAGGTCGAGGCGGTACTGACCGAGCGGGTCCTGCGGCATGACGCTGACCTGGCGGCCCTCACCGACGATTCGCCCGATGCGTCACTCCATGAACTGCGCAAGACCGTCAAGCGCATTCGCTATCTGGCGGAACTGGATCCCGAGCGACACCGCACCTTCCTCGCCGGGCTGAAACAGCGCCAGTCGCTGCTCGGTGAGTTTCAGGATCTCTGCACCCGGCAGACCTGGATCCGGGCCTTTAGCGCCTCGATGCCCGATACCGGCCCTCCCGGAGGCGTGGAGAAGGAGTGCCTCGACTGGCTCGACTCCCTCGAGGCGCGCAAGGCGAAGCTCCACCGGGCCGTCATAGCGCTCGACCCGCTACAAGAAGCCCCGCCACTGTCATGAGGCAGTCTGCCCGGCGCTCATCGGATGTCACCCGGCAATCGACGCCAGGAGCTAACCTGCCGGTCACCGAGATAGGTACAGAGAGGCCCGCACGGAAAGCCTCCGCGGCGGGCCTATTATGAGGGAGGCCCCTGCTGGCGTCTTCCAGCGGCGCCGATGGCTCAGTAACGACCGAGCAGCGATTCCAGCCTGAAAGTGCTGGAGGAGAGCTCGCCGTGGCTCATCACCGGAGTCTGGGGCGCCTCGGCTGAGGGCCAGGCCTCCATCGCTTCATCATAGGCCGCCATCAGCTCCTCAAGGGTCGCCTCGTCGCTGGCCCTGAAGAGTTCAGCCTGCTGTTCGAGCAGCGACCTGGCAGTCAGCATGAAGCCGCGTCCATCCTGGTACTCCGGGACGTTGACGAACTGGCCGTTTTCTACGGCTTCCTCGTACTCGTGCTTCGCCTGGCGCAGCAGGGCCAGTTGGACACGACTCTGGAACGCGACATCGTCACGCAGCTCGGCGTCGACATCCTGCATGGCGACATCGATGGCCTGGAGGGCAACCTGATAGGCGTCGGCATGCTCACGCCATTCCCCGCCCTCTCTCGCCTGATCGACCAGAGCCTGGAGCGTGTCCTCAAACGGCGTAACGCCACGGGTCTCGAAGGCCGACTCCAGCGGCTCGTAGTGCTCCTGGAGGGGATGGCCGAAATGCGGCTGGGAGGAGGTCTGTGCCCCTTCCTGATAGAGCTCTCGGGCGATGGCCAGGTGACCCTTCATCATGGCCAGATTGGTGTAGTAGATACCGGGGTTGTTGGCGTCGATGCCCTGCCCCGCTTCACCACCTTCACCGCCTTCACCGCCTTCACCACCTTCACCGCCTTCACCGCCAGCGGAGGCATTCAGGTAGGCAAATACCGAGAAGGGATCCGCCGCGGCGCTGCCTTCACTGCCCTCGCCACCTGCCTGGTGGCCGGCTTCACCGCCCTCGCCGCCTTCCTGGTGGCCGGCTTCACCGCCCTCGCCACCCTGGTCGGCATGGGCGAGCATCAGGCTATCGGGCCCTTGGGTGAGGTCGTCCGCGACCGGGGTATCGGCCCAACTGGTCGCGCCGGAGCCAAGCAGAACAGAGGCGCCGACGCCGACCCAAAGCTTGGTGCGGGTGCTGTTAGACATGCAAACTTCCTTATGAATCACGATTGACAGAAGCCTCGGCCGTGCAGGCCTGAGGATCGACGCCCCATTATTGACGTGGGCAGAAGGTTAATGCAAATGGTTCACAGATGCTTATAATTGGCAATCTCCTTCTCAACTGGAGCGCCTATTGTGATTCTCTGCATCGATCAGGTCATCCCGACGGAGCTGCTGTCACGGGTTCAGTCGGCCCTGGCCGACGCCGCTTACCGGGACGGGCGGGAAACGGCCGGCTGGCACGCCCGCACCGTCAAGCAGAACGAGCAGGCCGATGGCCGCCAACCCGAGGTGATCGCCCTGCGTGAGGAACTGGCATCGGCGCTACAGCGCCACCCACTGTTCCAGATGGCCGCTCGCCCCCGACACATGAAACCGCTGATGTTCAGCCGCTATAAGGAGGGCATGAGCTACGGCAATCATGTCGACGATGCGATCATGTCCACGCCCCAGGGCGCCATGCGCACCGACCTGTCCTTCACTCTCTTCCTGAATGACCCGGCCAGCTACGAGGGCGGGGAGCTGCTGATCGACTCGACCGCCGGGGAGCAGACCTACAAGTTGCCCGCCGGCGCCCTGGTCCTCTATCCCTCCTCGACCCTGCATCGTGTCGAGCCCGTCACTCAAGGCGAAAGGCTGGCCGCCGTGGGTTGGGCCCAGAGCCAGGTGCGCGAACCACAGCAGCGGGAGATCCTCTTCGACCTGGATACCACGCGTCGCCAGGAATTCGGGGCCAACGGCAAGACCCGCACCTTTGACATGCTGTCGAAGAGCCTGGCCAACCTGCTGCGCATGTGGGCGGAGGTATAAGCTCACTCCCGCCGCGCCTCCCGCGGCGACAGGCCATAGCGGGCCTTGAAGGCCCGCGCGAAGGTGGAGCCTGACGAGAAGCCGCAGGACAGCCCCACCGAGAGGACATCACTGTCCGTTTCGGCGAGCAGGTGCCGGGCACGCTCCAGCCGCAGGTTCAGGTACCACGCCCGGGGGGACGTGCCGAGATGCTGTTCGAAGAGGCGTTGCAGCTGGCGGAGGGAGACCCCGCTGCGGCTGGCCACTGCCTCCAGCGAGAGAGGCGCCTGCTGGTGCCGCTCCATCAGGGAAACTGCCTCCACCAGGCGGCGGTTATGAATCCCCAGGCGCCTGGCCAGCGACATGCGCTGCTGGTCGCTGCGGGTGCGGATCCGCTCGTGGATCAGCTGCTCCGAGACATCGACCGCCAGTCGCGACCCGTGGCGACGGGCGATCACCTCCAGGGCCATGTCCATGGCCGCGGTGCCACCGGCACAGGAGAAGCGCCGCCGCCCCAGTTCGAAGAGCTCGTCGGAGGTCTCGATACCCGGGAAGCGCTCCTGGAAGGCCGGCAGGCTTTCCCAATGCAGGGTGACGCGCTCGCCCGCCAGCAGGCCCGCCTCCGCCAACAGGAAGCCGCCGGTGTCGAGCCCGCCAAGCACGCAGCCGGCCTGATCCAGGCGATGCAGCCAGGCCATCAGCGGCCGGCTCAGGCTGTCCTCGGGACCGAAGCCGCTGCATACCGCGAGGGAGGGCAGCTGATGCACCTCCCCGATGGCGCGGTCGGCCAGCAGCGTCATGCCGTTGGAGGCCGTGACCGGCCCGCCGTCCTCGCTGATCAGCGTCCAGTCGAACAGTATCCGCCCCGTGATCCGGTTGGCGATCCTCAGCGGCTCCACCGCCGAGAAGAACGCCATCATCGAGAAGCGCGGCAGCAGCAGGAACCCGACGACTTCGGGCAACAACCCCTGATAGTCCAGGCGCAAGGCGCATCTCCTTCGCTCTATCATCCAGTCAGTCCCTGGGCGGTCAGCTCGCCCCAGGCCGGCGGGCGACGGCCGCCTCCTGATTCATCGCCGTGAGGATACCCGCTGTCACCGGGAGGAGCACCACCCTCGGCGCCGGCGAGGCCCGCGTGGTCGCCGCCCGGCGTCATCCAGAATGCTGGCCGAAGACGATGGAAGACGGGCGCCGGCCGCGGCTAGAATGGACTCAGGCTTATCCATCCCGATCCGAGGTGTACCGTGTCCCGCAACGAGAGAACCATCCTGGCCTTCGACCCGGCCGGCAACGAGTACTTCATCGACATGTTCGTCAGCGTCCGGGATCTCAGTGACCTGCAGCACGCCGGCGCCACCCGCAGTGGCCTTCCCGCCTTCCGGACCCGTGAGGGCCACTCGGTCACTCACCTCGGTGGGGGCGAGTTCGCCGTGATGGTGCCCGGCGAGGAGGAGGCGATCACCGTCAGGACCGAGGATCCCGAGTTCGTATAGGGAGCACCCGTTGACCCCGGCGATGGCCCGGGTCATGACCGGCGGTGGCCAGGCCTCTCGGGGGCGTCGCCGTTGCATGACCGGGATCATGGCCGGCAGTGATACCGCCTTCGCCTTTCGGCGTGATCGCTATACTTCAGGATGCGCCATCCCGGCAACGCCCACCGCACAGGAGGGACGACAACGATGAACCGGTCGACGCATCACGTAGTGCCGAACGCCAAGGGTGGCTGGAGCGTGCAGAAGGGCGGCTCCCGACGAGCCAGCCGGCATTTTGCCACCAAGAAGGCGGCCGAGGCCTACGGCCGGCAGGTCAGCTTCAACCAGAAGACCGTCCTGGTGATCCACCGCAAGGACGGAACCTCCGACGATCAGGACTAGGCTTCGTCTGAAAAGTCGGCGAGCGAAGGTCAGACAAGGCAAAAATCGCCGAAAAGACGGAGTTTACGGGGTGTAAATGAGTACTTTGAGTCGATTTTTAACGCCGTATGGCCGAGCGTAGCCAGTTTTCGGACAAAGCCTAGCGGATCCCGCTCGGCCCCCCTAAACGGGGTCATCGCCATGGTCGTCACACCCTCCCGCCGCGCTGGTGTAGACTTCCCTGCACCATGCATCACTGATCTATCCGGCGGGGGAAGCCCATGAAATACCTCGGTGCCCATGTCAGCGCGGCAGGCGGTGTCGACCAGGCCGTGCTGCGTGCCGTGGAGATCGGGGCCGACGCCTTCGCGCTGTTCACCAAGAACCAGCGTCAATGGCAGGCCAGGCCACTCACCGACACGGTCATCGAAGCCTTCCGATCCGCCTGTCACCAGCACGGCTTCGGCCCGGGACAGGTTCTTCCCCACGACAGCTACCTGATCAACCTGGGTCATCCCGAGGCGGAGGGGCTCACCAAGTCCCGAGCCGCCTTCCTCGACGAGTTCCAGCGCTGCGAGCAGCTGGGCATCGACCGCCTCAACTTCCATCCGGGGAGCCACCTCAGGAAGATCGACGAGAGCGACTGCCTGGCGCGCATCGCCGAGTCGATCAACGGGGTGCTCGCCGAGACTCGCGGCGTCACCGCCGTGATCGAGAACACCGCGGGCCAGGGCAGCAACCTGGGCTGGCGCTTCGAGCAACTGGCCGAGATCATCGCGCAGGTGGAGGACAAGTCCCGCGTCGGCGTGTGCCTCGACACCTGCCACGCCTTCGCGGCCGGCTACGACCTGCGCACGCCCGAGGCCACCACCGCCACCCTCGACGAGTTCGACCGGGTGGTCGGCCTTGCCTTCCTGCGCGGGATGCACCTCAACGACGCCAAGAGCGAACTCGGCAGCCGGGTGGATCGCCACCACAGCCTGGGCCAGGGCAACATCGGGCTCGACGCCTTCACCACGCTGATGCACGACCCGCGCCTCGATGACATCCCCATGATTCTCGAGACCATCGACCCGACAATCTGGACCGAGGAGATCGCCTGGCTGCGTGCACAGCAAGCCGCCTGACCCCTTTCGGCAAGGAGCCACCGAATGATCCGCATCCGACCCTACCAGCCAGACGACTGGCCAGCCCTGTGGGCCATTCTCGAGCCGGTCTTCCGTGCCGGCGAGACCTATGCGGTGCCCCGCGACATCAGCGAGCAGGACGCCCATCGCACCTGGGTCGAGTTGCCCCGGGCCGTGCGCGTGGCCGTCGATGACGCGGGCCGAGTCACCGGCAGCTACACCCTCAAGGCCAACCAGCCCGGCCCCGGCGACCATGTCTGCAACTGCGGCTACCTGGTCGCCGACAGCGCCCGCGGCAAGGGCATCGCCGGCGAGATGTGCGAGCACTCCCTGGCCCTGGCCCGGGAGCTCGGTTTCGTCGCCATGCAGTACAACCTGGTGGTCGCGAGCAATGCGGTAGCCATCCGGCTGTGGCAGAAGCACGGCTTCATGATCATCGGCACCCTGCCCCGGGCCTTTCGTCACCCCGCACTGGGCCTGACCGACGCCCATGTGATGTACCGGCTGTTGTGAGGCGCGCCGACGCCCCGTTTGACCGCCGGCACTGGCTTCGGGCATGCTCACCAAGTGACTGACTCACCGAAGGAAAATGATAATGAAAGGTTATGCACGCAGCACGCTGACACTCGCCGTCTCGCTGGCCATGGCCGCCGGCGCCCAGGCTTCCGAGTTCGCCGACATGGACCCCGTCACCCTGCGCCTGGCCCATGTGGTCAACGAGCAGGACGGCTTCCATATCGCCGCCGAGAAGTTCGAGGAACTCGTGGAAGAACGTACCGAGGGCAAGGTGGACATCGAGCTCTACCCCAACGCCAGCCTCGGCGACGAGCGCACCCTGCTCGAGGGCATGCAGATCGGCACCGTCGACATGGGCGTGATCACCAACGGGCCGGTGGCCAACTTCGTCGAGGAGATGGCGGTCTTCGAGCTGCCCTTCCTCTTCCCCTCCCCGGAGGCGGCCTACGAGGTGCTCGATGGCCCGATCGGCCAGGAGCTTCTCGACAGGCTGGCGGAGGTCAACCTCAAGGGCCTGGCCTACGCCGAGCGCGGTTTCCGCAACCTCACCAACAGCGAGCGCGCGGTGGAGAGCCCGGCAGACATCGACGGCCTGCGCATCCGCGTGATGGAGAACCCGGTCTACGTCGACACCTTCCGTGAGCTGGGCGCCAACGCGGTGCCGATGGCCTGGACCGAGGCACTGACCGCCATGCAACAGGGCACGATCGACGGCCAGGAGAATCCGGTCAACGTCATCCACTCCTTCAAGCTCTTCGAGACCCAGGACCACATGACGCTGTCGCGCCATACCTATGCCCCGGCGATCTTCGTGATGGGCATGCCCGCCTGGAACCAGCTGCCAGAGGCCGCCCAGTCGGTGCTCGAGCAGGCGGCTCAGGAGGCCGCCGAGCACGAGCGCCGGATGAACGCCGAGATGCAGGCCGAGCAGCTGGCCGAGCTGCGCGAGGCGGGCATGCAGATCGTCGAGGAGCCCGACATCGCCGCCTTCCAGGAGGCCGTGGCTCCGGTCTACGAGAAGTACGGTGAGCAGTTCGGCGACTACCTGCCGCGCATCCAGGAGGCGCTCGAGTAAGTGTCCCCGCTCGCCCATTCCCTGCTGCGAACGCTGCGGTGGAGTGAGCGCACCCTCGACGCCGTCATCGCCCCCGTGGTCTTCACGGCGATGGCGGCGTTGATCGGTGTGATCACCCTGCAGGTCGTCTCGCGGGTCTTCTTCACCGCCGTGGGCTGGACCGAGGAGGTGGCCCGTTTCCTGCTGGTGTGGATCACCTTCCTCGCCGCCACCCTGGCCTTCCGGCGGGGTCGCCATATCGCCGTGACCTTCGTGGTCGACGCCCTGCCCGGCCTGCCCCGACGGCTGGCGCGCATCGTCGCCCTGCTGGTGGCGCTGGGCTTCCTGGCTGCCCTGGTCACCATCGGCATGGAGTACATGCAGGTGCAGAGCTTCCAGAAGTCCGCCTCGCTGCGTCTCTCCATGACCTGGGTCTACGCCGTGATCCCCCTGGCCGCGGCGATCATGGCCTGGTATGCGCTGGTGGATATCGTTGCCCTGGCGCTGGGCGAGCCCCGTGCGGACGTCGAGGGAGCCGGTAAATGACCGCCCTGCTCTTCGTGCTGTTCTTCGTCTTCATGCTGCTGGGCGTGCCCATCGCCCTGGCCATTGGTGCCAGCACCCTGGTAGCGCTCCATGCCCAGGGCGTACCGCTGATGGTGGTGACCCAGCAGATGTTCCAGGGCATCAACTCCTTCGCCCTGGTGGCGGTGCCGATGTTCATCCTCGCCGGCGACCTGATGGCCCAGGGCAAGGTGAGCGAGAAGCTGGTGGCCTTCGCCGACTCGCTGTTCGGCTTCCTCAAGGGCGGGCTCTCCCTGGTCTCGGTGGGTGCCGGCATGTTCTTCGCCGCCATCTCCGGCTCGGGGGCGGCCACCACCGCCGCGGTGGGCTCGAGCCTGGTGCCCGAACTGCGCAAGAAGGGCTACGAGCCCGCCTCGGCGGCCAGCCTGATCGCCGCCAGCGGCACCATCGGGGTGGTGATCCCGCCCTCGGTGCCGATGATCATCTATGCGGTGATCGCCCAGCAGTCGGTCTCCAGGCTGTTTCTCAGCGGCATCCTGCCCGGCATCGCCATGGGCGTGGGACTGGGCACCATCGCCATCGTCCAGGCCTACCGGCGCAACTATCCCCGCGGCACGGCCCTCTCGCCGGCCACCATCTGGCGCACCTTCAGGAGCGCCAGCTGGGGTCTCATGACACCGATAATCATCCTCGGCGGCATCTTCTCCGGCGTGTTCACCCCCAGCGAGGCGGCCGTGGTGGCGGTCAACTACGCGCTGCTGGTGTCGCTGTTCGTCTACCGCGACCTGACCCTCGCCGACGTCTACCGCATCCTGATCCGCTCGGCGATCACCACCTCGGTGATCATGCTGGTGATCGCCACCTCGGCGGTGCTGAGCTGGACGCTCTCCAGCTGGCAGGTACCAGGCGCCATCGCCCAGGCGGTGCTGTCACTCTCGACCGACCCCCTGGTGATCATGCTGCTGGTGGTGGCGGTGATCCTGCTCACCGGGGTGTTCATCGAGACGGCCAGCGCCCTGATCATCCTCACCCCGGTACTGCTGCCGCTGGTGACCCAGTTGGGTATCGACCCCATCCACTTCGGGCTGATCATCGTGGTCGGGCTGGCCATCGGCATGATCACCCCGCCGGTGGCGATCAATCTCTACGTGGCCTCCTCGGTCACCCAGCTGCCGCTGGAACGCATCACCCGCGCCATCATCCCCTACCTGCTGGGGCTGGTCGCCGTGCTGCTGCTGGTGGTCTATGTGCCGATCCTGCTCGGCCTCTCCGGCTAGGTCACCTACCAGTGGCGAGACCACCCGCTGGATCACCAAACAAACAGGAGACGTTTCCGATGCTTCGATCGATGCCACTTATCGCCGGCGGGCTGACCCTGGCCCTGCTGGCCGGCTGCACCACCTACACCTGGGAGGATGGCCGCCGGGAGACCGTGTGGGGCGTGCCCGCCGAGGACGAGACCAGGACCCGCGAGGAGCGCCAGGCCGACGGCGTCGAGTACCGCAAGCCAGGCGAGGTTCCGGAATGAGGGGCCACTTAATACGGCGCTAACCGCGACCAGGCATGCTGGCCCCGCATTCCCCGTGGACGTGACAGACCATGAACCTCCTCGACCAGAGTATCGCCATCGGCCCGCTGGGCCTGAGCCTGGGGCAGCTGCTGATCGTCTTCGCCCTGGGAGTCGCCCTCATCACCGGCCTGATGCTGGGCAGACGCCAGCGCCTGGGCATCGGCGACACCCTCTCGACCCTCGTCCTGGTCGCACTGGTCGGCGCTCGGCTGGTCTTCGTGGCGCGCTACCACCAGGACTACGCGGGGCCACTGGCGATGCTCGACATCCGCGACGGTGGCTTCGATCTCCTCGGCGGCCTCGCCGCCGGGGTCGCCTATGCGGGCTGGCGCCTGTGGCGGCAGCCCGCTCAACGCAAGGCCCTGGGCGGTGCGCTGGCCGCCGGGATCCTCACCTGGGGCGTGACTGCCGGCACCCTCGGCCTGATGGCCGGGCAGAGCCGCCCGGTGCCCGAGACCGAAGTCGCCACCCTGGCCGGCGAGGCAATCCGCCTGACCGAGCTGCAGGCCGCCGAGGGCCAGCCCATGGTGGTGAACCTGTGGGCGACCTGGTGCCCGCCCTGCCGTCGTGAGATGCCGGTACTCGCCGAGGCCCAGCGGGAAGAGACCGACATCACCTTCGTATTCCTCAACCAGGGAGAGGACCGGGCCCAGATCAAACGCTTCCTGGACCACGAGTCCCTCGCGCTCGACAACCTGCTGCTCGATGCCCAACTGGCCTTCGGCGAAAGCGTCGGTGCCAGGGCCATGCCCACCACTCTCTTCTACGATGCCGACGGACAGCTGCTCGATACCCACTTCGGCGAGCTCTCCCGGGCAACGCTCAACCGTGAACTCGACCGGCTGCGCTGAGCCACGCGCGGAAGAGACCTGGAGCCCTCCCCCTTCAAAGCCCGGGCCCGCTGGCTACTGGCGAAACACCACGCTGAGGTTGTTGGCCGGCATCTCCACCACCTTGTCGAGCCTCAATCCATGACGCCCGGCCTCGGCCGTCACCGCCTCCAGGTCGCGGATCCCCCAGCGCGGGTCGCGGGCACGGAGGTCCGCATCGAAGGCCGCATTGCTGGGCGCCGTATGGCGTCCCTCCCGCCTGAACGGGCCATAGAGGTAGAGCACCCCACCGGGCACCAGGGCCGCGCCGGCGCCTGCCAGCAGTGCCTCGGTGACCGCCCAGGGCGAGATATGCAGCAGGTTGATGGCCACCACGGCATCGAAGGGCGCCACCGGCCAGCCACCGGTCACGTCCAGTTGCAGGGGCTCGCGCAGGTTGGGCAGGCCAGCGGCCTCGCGCCAGGCGGCGACAGAGGCCAGTGCGCGATGACTGGGATCGCTGGGCTGCCAGGTCCAGCCAGGCGCGGTGCCGGCAAGGTAGATGGCATGCTCGCCGCTACCGCTGGCCACCTCCAGCACGTGCGCGCTCTCGGGCAGCACCTCGCGAAGGACCTCGAAGATCGGCTGTCGATTGCGCGCAGCGGCGGGGCTCTGCAGCCGTGGGTCGTTCATGGTGCTCCTCATGGTCGGCGCGTCGAAGGCGGCTACTTCCTGCCCCTGGGCTTGCCGGACGGAACCGCCTTGGCGCGGCCCCCCTTCGCCGGCTTGCCCCCCGGCTTACGGGACCCGGATGTCTTGCCGGCCGACGCCGGCTTGGCGCCGTGGGACTTGCCAGGCGTGGCCTTGCCGCCCGCCTTGTGCCCGGCTCTCTTCCCGCTGGCGGGCTTGCCGCTACCAGCCCGACGGGGCGGCGCACCGGACTTGCCGGTGCCGGCCCTGGCACCCTTGCCCCCCTGGCGCCGGGCCGACTTGCGAGAGTCCGCCCGAGCCTCGGAGGCGGAGTGCTCGGTCAGGGCGAGGATCGTCGCCACCTCCTTTGCCGTCAGGTCCCGCCAGTCTCCCGGGGCCAGCCCCTTGAGCGTCACGTTCATGATGCGGATACGCTCGAGTTTCACCACCTCGTAGCCGAACACCTCGCACATGCGGCGGATCTGGCGGTTGAGCCCCTGCACCAGGGTAATGTTGAAGACGAACCGTGACTCCCTGACCACCCGGCACTTGCGGGTGACCTCGCCGAGGATCGGCACGCCCGCGCCCATGCCGGCGATGAAGTCATCGGTGATCGGCTTGTTGACGGTGACCCGATACTCCTTCTCGTGCTGGTTGCTCGCCCGCAGGATGCGGTTGACCAGGTCGCCATTGTTGGTCAGGAAGATCAGCCCCTGGGAATCCTTGTCCAGCCGGCCGATGGGAAAGATCCGCGCGCCGTGCTTGATGAAGTCGACGATGTTGGCCTTCTCGCCCGGCTCCGTGGTGCTGACGATGCCCACCGGCTTGTTGAGGGCGACGAACACCAGGTCCTCTTCGTCCAGTGCCAGCGGCTCGACGACCCGGCCGTTGACCTTCACCACGCTGCCGGGGAAGACCTGGTCACCGGGGGTGGCGCGCCGGCCGTCGATCCGCACGTTGCCCTGCTCGATGTAACGGTCCGCCTCCCGCCTCGAGCAGATCCCGCTCTCGCTGATGTACTTGTTGATCCGTTTCGAGAGGGTCTGGGCCATGGGACGCATCCGGGACGAGGAATGAAGGGGCCGAGTGGGCACGTTGCCGGGCAGTGTAAGGGGTGGTCCGCTCGGCGGCCAGCCGGCATCATGGCGACACTCCAGCCCCGCAGCACCCCTTGAACTTGCGCCCGCTTCCGCAGGGACAGGTCCGGGATGGGGACATGGCATCTCTCCAGGTGCGTCGGCCCCATCCTGACATACCCCGGGGCGAGGGGCGCCACGGCACGCCATTTTTCGGCCTCCAGCTCCTGGCGGCAGGGGCTTGGTGGGAAACCCTTGCGCTGGATCACTGCACTGCAACATGCTGTGTGCTAGACCTAGTTTTCTCGCTCCCCACCGGAGGAACAGGATGACCGATCGTCCCCAGAACGGGCCCGTCGACTGGCACGCCCTCTCGCCCGAGCAGGCCCTGGAGCGCCTCGAGAGCCGCCCCGACGGACTGCAACGCGTGGAGGCCGAGCACCGCCTGGCCGACCATGGGCCCAACCAGCTGCAGCAGGCCGAGTCCCGCCCCTGGTGGAAACGCCTGCTGGAGCAGTTCAACAACATCCTGATGATGGTGCTGATCGTGGCCGCCATCGCCAGCCTGGGCCTCGGCCACACCCTGGACGCGGCGGCCATCTTCGGCGTGGTGCTGATCATCGCGCTGATTGGCTTCATTCAAGAGGGCAAGGCGGAGCAGGCCCTGGAGAGCATTCGCCAGATGCTCTCGCCCCAGGCCAAGGTGCTGCGCGACGGCAGGCGCGAGACCCTGCCCGCCGAGCAGCTGGTGCCGGGCGACATCGTGCTGGTGGAGAGCGGCGACCGGGTCCCGGCCGACCTGCGCCTGCTGGAGGCGCGGCGCTTTCGCACCGAGGAGGCCTCGCTGACCGGGGAGTCCACCCCCGTGGACAAGCAAACGGCCGCCGTGGAGGCCGAGGCGGACCTGGGCGATCGTACCGGGATGGCCTACGCCAGCACCATCGTCGTCCAGGGCAACGCCCGGGGCCTGGTGGTCGAGACCGGTGCCCGCACCGAGATCGGTCGCATCTCGGAGATGCTGCGCGGGGTCGAGCAGCTCAAGACCCCGCTGCTGCGCCAGATCGACCGCGCCGGCCGGGTGCTGGCGATCTTCATCCTGGGGGCCGCGGCGCTCACCGCGGCCTTCGGCGTACTGGTCCATGGCCAGCCCCTGAGCGAGATGTTCATGGCTGCGGTGGGCCTCGCCGTGGCCGCCATCCCCGAGGGCCTGCCGGCCATCGTCACCATCGGCCTGGCCCTAGGCGTCCAGACCATGGCCAGGCGCAACGCCATCATCCGCCGGCTGCCCGCCGTGGAGACCCTGGGCTCCATCTCCACCATCTTCTCCGACAAGACCGGCACCCTGACCCGCAACGAGATGACCGCCCAGGCAATCTGGCTGCCCGACGGCGAGATCCGCATCGACGGCACCGGCTTCTCCCCCGAGGGCGACTTCCATGCCGTGCGCGACGGCGAGGCCGACCCGGCGGCACTGGACATGGATGACCACCATGCACTGCGCCACTTCCTCAAGGTCGGCGTGCTGTGCAACGACGCCGAGCTGGCGGAAGAGGATGGCCGCTGGAAGATCCACGGCGACCCCACCGAGGGCGCCCTGGTGGTGGCCGCGGCCAAGGCCGGCCTGTCCGCCGCGAGGCTGCGCGACGACCACGACCGCCATGACGCCATCCCCTTCGAGTCCGAGCGCAAGTACATGGCGACCCTCCACCAGCTGGAGGGTGAACAGTACCTGCTGGTCAAGGGCGCCCCGGACCGCCTGCTGGAGATGTGCCACCGCGTGCGCACCGAGGAAGGGGACCAGGAGCTGGATGTCGAGACCTGGGAAGAGCGCATCCATGCCCTCTCCTCGCGCGGTCTGCGGGTGCTGGCCCTGGCCGAGAAGCCGGTCCGGGACGTCCATGAGCTGACCGACGAGCACGCCGAGGAGGAGCTCGTGCTGCTGGGGCTGGTCGGGCTGCTCGACCCACCCCGGGAAGAGGCCATCGCGGCGGTGAAGGATTGCCTGGCTGCCGGCATCCGCCCGGTGATGATCACCGGCGATCACGCCGTCACCGCCCAGGCGATCGCCAGGCAGCTGGGATTCGCCCATACCGACCGCGCCCTCAGCGGGCGCGAGATCGAGGCAATGAGCGATGCGGACCTCGAGGCCATCATCCTCGAGGTGGATGTCTTCGCCCGCGCCGCCCCGGAGCACAAGCTACGGCTGGTGCAGGCCATGCAGGCCCGGGGCGGGATCTGCGCCATGACCGGTGACGGGGTCAACGACGGCCCGGCACTCAAGCGCGCCGACGTCGGCGTGGCGATGGGCATCCAGGGCACCGAGGCCGCCAAGGAGGCCGCCGAGATGGTGCTGGCCGATGACAACTTCGCCACCATCGTCGGAGCCATCCGCGAGGGCCGCAAGGTCTATGACAACATCCGCAAGACCATCACCTTCCTGCTGCCCACCAACGGCGGCCAGGGGCTGGCCATCATGCTCGCCGTGCTGGCCGGCACCACCCTGCCGGTAACGCCGCTGCAGGCGCTGTGGGTCAACATGGTGGTGGCGGTGACCTTGGGCCTGGCGCTGGCCTTCGAGGGGGCCGAGAAGGACATCATGGCCCGCCAGCCCCGCGACCCCGACGCCTCGCTGCTCGACCTCTTCCTGCTGTGGCGGGTGGTGTTCGTCTCGCTGCTGCTGCTGGCCGGCGTGTTCGGCATGTTCAGCTGGATCCTCCAGCACGGCGGCAGCGAGATGCTGGCCCGCACCGGCGCGGTCAACATGCTGGTGATGGGCAGCGCCGCCTACCTGATCAACAGCCGCTTCCTGGTCGGCAGCACCCTGTCGCTCTCGGGCATCTTCGGCAGCCGCCCGGTATGGATCTCGATCGGCCTGATCGTCGTGCTGCAGCTCGGCTGGACCTACCTGCCCTTCATGCAGCTGATCTTCGGCAGCGAGGGGCTCTCAGCGGGCCACTGGGGCGTGATCCTGGCCGGCAGCCTGGCCATCTACCTGGTCGTGGAAGCGGAGAAGAAGATACTGCGGGGACGTGGCAAGAGCGGTAGCGGCAGGCCGCGCGACCATGCCACCGGCCGCGACGAGGCCGAGGCGCGCTGATCCCTGGCTAGCCGCTCACGGCCGCCGCTTGGTGCGGGCGGTGGCCTCGGCGGTCATGGGGTCCTCGGGCCAGGGGTGCTTCGGATAGCGGCCGCGCATCTCGCGGCGCACCGCCGGGTAGCCATTGGCCCAGAAGCTGGCCAGGTCGGCGGTGACCTGCAGCGGGCGACGCGCCGGTGAGAGCAGGTGCAGCAGCACCGCCACCCGCCCGTCGGCCACGCACGGCGAGGCCTGCCAGCCGAAGCACTCCTGCAGCTTGACGGCCAGCACCGGCGGCTTGTCGTCCTCCAGGCAGGGCGAGTAGTCCAGGCGGTGGCTGGCCCCGCTGGGCACCGCCAGGCGCACCGGTACCAGCGCATCGAGGCGCGAGCGCAGCGGCCAAGCCAGGCTGTCGAGCAACAGGCGCGCCAGCGGCAGGCGCTCCACCACCTCCAGCCGGGTGATGCCGTCGAGATGCGGGCCCAGCCAGTCCTCCAGGATCTCGAGCAGCGACGCCTCGGACCAGTCGGGCCACTCGTCTCCCAAGGTGCGGCGCAGCAGCGCCACCCGACCGCGCAGCTGCAGCAGGTCGTCATCCGGCGGCAGGCCTCGACGGCGTAGCGCCTCGACCAAGGCAGCACGCACCGCCTCGGGGGGCAGCCGGGCCAGCGGCCTGCGCGCCAGCACCACCGCCCCCAGGCCACGCACCTGCTCGCCCACCAGGCGGCCCTGCTCGTCCGACCATTCCAGGCTCGCCCGCCACTCGCGGCATCCGGGATAGAGCGCCTCGATCCGCGCTCGAGAAAGCGCCACGGCGCGGAAGATGCGCGCACCGCTGGCCTGGCCGTCGAGCTCGGCGGCCACCAGCAGTTCGACATGGGCCAGGGGGTGGCTCTCGGGAAGGATCGCCAGGCCTCCGCTGGCCAGGCGGAAGCGCCCCGGCGCCAGCTGCTGCGCAATGCGCTCCGGATAGGCCAGGGCCAGCAGCTCACCCAGCGGAGCCAGGCTGGCCACCCTGAGTGCCACGCCGGCGAGTCGTGCCAGGCGCTCGGCGTCACGCTGCCACTGGCGATGCGCCCGGGGAGCCTCGAGCCGCACCTTGAGTGCCTGCTCGAGGTCGCGCTCCTCGTCCAGGGCTCGCCCCTCCAGCAGCGCCACCAGGGCGCAGGCCAGGGGGCGCGCCTCGAGCTCGGCGGCACCCTCGAGCATCGCCGCCAGGCGCGGATGGGTCGGCCAGCGCACACTGGCACGCCCCCGCTCGGTGAGGAGGAAAGCCTCGTCCAGCACGCCGAGACGGACCAGCAGCTCACGACCGGCGGCCAGAGCCGCGGCGGGGGGCGGCGTCACCCAGGCCAGCCGGTCAGGCTCACGGATGCCCCAGCGCGCCAGCTCGAAGGCCAGCGGTGACAGGTCTGCCTGCATGATCTCCGGCTCGCCGTGGGGAATGAGTGGCTGCTCCTCGGCCCAGAGCCGCACGCACAGGCCAGGCCCCTGGCGACCGGCGCGGCCGCGACGCTGGTCGGCGCTGGCGCGGTTGACCCGGCGCGTCTCCAGCCGGGTCAGCCCGCTGCGCGGCTGGAAGACCGGCACCCGCTCCTGGCCGGCATCCACCACCAGCCGCACGCCGTCCACTGTCACGCTGGACTCGGCGATGGCGGTGGCCAGCACCACCCGGCGTCGCCCCTCGACATCGGGGCGCAGGGCGCGCCGCTGGGCGTCGAGGGGCAGGCGCCCATGCAGTTCCATGACGACCAGGGCCGGCGCCCGCCCGGCGAGCTCCCGGGCCAGCCGACGGATCTCCGCCACCCCGGGCAGGATCACCAGGGCATCGCCGGCCTGCGCCTCGAGAGCTTCCAGCAATGCCGTGGCCTGCTGGCGCGGAACCTCCTCCCGGCTGTTGAGGGCCCGGTAGCGGGTCTCGACGGGAAAGCTCCGCCCCGGACAGTCGATCACCGGCGTGGCCGCACCCAGCACGCCCAGCAGGGCGTCCACGTCCAGGGTCGCCGACATCACCAACAGGCGCAGCTCCTCGCGCAGCCCCTGCTGGGCATCAAGCGCCAGCGCCAGGCCCAGGTCCGCCTCCAGGCTGCGCTCGTGGAACTCGTCGAAGATCACCCCGGCCACGCCCTCGAGCATGGGGTCATCCTGGAGCATGCGGGTCAGCACCCCCTGAGTGACCACCTCGAGTCGGGTCGAAGGCCCGACACGGCTCTCGCCGCGCATCCGGTAGCCGACGGTCTCGCCCACCGTCTCGCCCAGGCTCTCGGCCATGAAGCCGGCGGCCAGGCGCGCCGCCACACGCCGCGGCTCCAGCAGCAGCAGCCTGCCCTCCCGCGCCCAGGGTGTCTCGAGCAGTGCCAAGGGGACCCGGGTGGTCTTGCCCGCTCCGGGCTCGGCGACCAGCAGGGCGCGCGGATGCCTCTCGAGGGCATCGCGAATGGCGTCCAATCGCGAATCGATGGGCAGCGTCATGGAAGAATCAGCCGGCCGGCGTGTCGGCCCGAGAGCGGACGCCGCACCCCTTGAGGATCACCCGGGTGAGGAAGGTCGTGATCTCTTCGACGTCGGCATCGCTGAGCGCGTCCCGGCCGGTGATGCCCAGCACCTGGGCCTCGAAGTCGGCGTAGTGCTGGGTGGCCGACCAGATCAGGAAGATCAGCCATACCGGCTCGACGGGATCCATCAACCCGCGCTCGGCCCACTGCTCGAGGATCCGCGCCCGGGCCTCGACCCAGTCGCGCAGTTCGCCGCGCAGGTACTCCTGCAGGAAGGGGGCACCGCCGAGGATCTCGGCGGCGAACAGGCGCGAGCCCTCCGGGTGACGCCGCGACAGCTGCATCTTGCTGCGGATGAAGGCCTCCAGCACCTCGGCGGGATCATCCTCCACCGAGATGTCATCGAGCAGCGCGTTCCAGCGCTCCATCATCCGCTCCAGCAGGCGCACGTAGAGGCCGCGCTTGCTGCCCATGTAATAGAGCACGTTGGACTTGGGCAGGCCGGCCTGTTCGGCGATGGCCTGGAGGCTCGCCCCGCGATAGCCGTGCCGGGCGAAGACCCGTTCGGCCGCAGCCAGGATCTCGCGCTCGTTACGCTGGCGGGTCACTCCGTTGGCCTCGCCCTGCTCTCTCGCCCCTCGCTCGGCGGGCGCGCTCCCCTGTGTCATCGGCCACCTCACTGCCCCATGGCGGATCAAAGCCAAGGATAGTGCCCCACCCCTTTGCAAGGTGCAAACGGGCTTGCAAAGCGGTCGAATCTGGACCAAGCTGGAAACATCCTGACCGAATGGTCAATATCGAATCACCTGACCCCGGGCGCTCACGCGCCAAGGCTTCCACGCCAACAACAGAGACAAGGCGATGATCGACTTCCTGCTCAACGGGCAGCCCCGCCACTGCGAGGCCTCGCCCGACACCAGCGTGCTCGAGCTGCTGCGCGACTCGCTCGGCCAGACCGGCACCAAGGAGGGCTGCGCCTCCGGTGACTGCGGTGCCTGCACGGTGGCCATCGGCGAGGCCGGCCCCGACGGCAGCGTTCACTACCACAGCGCCAACGCCTGCATCACCCCGGCTCACCAGCTTCAGGGGCGGGCACTGGTCACCGTGGAGGGCCTGGCCCAGGGCGAGGCGCTGCACCCCGCCCAGGCAGCCATGGTCGCGTACCACGGCAGCCAGTGCGGCTTCTGCACCCCGGGCATCGTGATGTCGTTGTTCACGCTCTATGAAGATCAGCAGGAGGACGGAGCAGCGCCCCCGGCGCCGCTGACGCCAGAGCGCCTGGAGGCGGCACTGGGCGGCAACCTCTGCCGCTGCACCGGCTATCGGCCGATTCGCGACGCCGCGCTCTCCATGGGCGACTATCCCCATGAACGTCCGGCATGGCTGGAGAAGTGCACCGACGCCGCGGGACCGTCGCCGTCATCTCCCGTCGAGCGCCATGACGACAGCGCCTTCGCCCAGCCACGGACCCTCGCCGAGCTGGTCGACGAACGCAGCCGCCATCCCGAGGCGCCGATCGTCGCCGGAGGCACCGACCTCTGGCTCGAGGTCACCCAGCGCCTGGCCCGCTACCAGCGGGTGGTCGACGTCACGCGCGTCGCCGAGCTCCAGGCCATCGAGGCGACCACCCTGGAGGACGACCGCAATGGCTGGTGGATCGGCGGCGCCGTGACCTACTCGCGCCTGAAACCACTGCTCGAGGAACACCATGAGGCCTTCGCCCACCTGCTGCACCGCCTGGGCTCGGCCCAGGTGCGCAACCGCGGCACCCTGGGCGGCAACATCGCCAACGCCTCGCCCATCGGCGACACCCCGCCGGTACTGCTGGCCCTGGGCGCCCGGCTGTGGCTGGCCGGCCCGGAGGGCGAGCGGCAATTGCCGCTCGACGACTTTTTCCTCGACTACAAGCAGACCGCGCTGCGCGAGGGCGAGGTGATCCGCGCCGTCTTCCTGCCCCGGCCCGAGGCGGGTCGACACCTCAGGGTCTGGAAACTGTCCAAGCGCCGTGAGGACGACATCTCCGCCGTGCTCGGCGCCTTCGGCTGGCGCCTGGAGGATGGCGTGCTGCGCGAGGTGCGACTGGCGTTCGGGGGCATGGCGGCGATCCCCAAGCGGGCCGCCGCGGCCGAGGCCGCCCTCGAGGGAAAGGCACCGTCCCCCGCCGCCTTCCAGGCCGCGAGGCTGGCGCTGGCAGAGGACTTCCAGCCGATGAGCGATGTGCGAGGCAGCGCCCACTACCGCCGGCTCTCCGCCGCCAACCTGCTCGAGCGGTTGCGTCTGGTCCTTCTTGGTGAAAATCAGGCGCAGCCGGGCGACCACACTGACCGGGAGGTGATGCTCCATGCGTACGCTCACTAGGCTTTCTAGCGCGTCCGATACCACGCGGACTGCCGCGCCCGACGCTACGGCGGCCCGGTCTTCCGACAACATACTCAACACCGACGTCGACTCTGACTCCGCCATCGCCCGCCAGGAGCTGGAAGGGCGCATCAAGGGCGACGGCCCCCTGGCACGGGGAACGGAGCCCCATAAGGCCGCCGCGACCCGCGGTGCTGCCGGCAGTGCCAGCGCCCATGAGAGTGCGGTCAAGCATGTCACCGGCCGCGCCGCCTATATCGACGATATCGCCGCCCCCGCCGATACCCTGCACCTGGCCCTGGGACTCTCGCCGGTGGCCCACGGTCGCCTGACCCGCCTCGACCTTACGGCGATCCGCGCCCTGCCCGGCGTGGTGGACGTGGTCGCCTTTTCCGATGTGCCCGGCCATACCGATATCGGCCCGGTCTTTCCCGGCGACCCGCTCTTCGTCGAGGACGAGATCAGCTACGCCGGCCAGGTGCTGTTCGCGGTGGCCGCCGAGAGCCATCGCGCCGCCCGCGAAGCGGTCAGGGCCGCCTGGGCGGAAGGGCTGGCCGAGATTGACGAGCGGCCGGCGAGCCTCGACCCGGTGACCGCCGCCGAGCGCGACGAGTTCGTGCGCCCCACCCATGTCCAGCAGAGCGGCGACTGGCAGCGCTCGCTGGCGAGCGCGGCCCATGTCATCGAGGGCGAGCAGTTCGTCGGCGGCCAGGAGCACTTCTACCTGGAGGGGCAGGCCTGTCTGGTCCAGCCCACCGAGGACGAGGGGGTAGTCGTCCATACCTCCAACCAGCACCCCAGCGAGACTCAGAAGCTAGTCGCCGAGGTGCTGGGCATCCCCTTCCATGCGGTGACCGTGGAGGTGCGCCGGATGGGCGGCGGCTTCGGCGGCAAGGAGACCCAGGCCTCGCCCTGGGCCTGCATCGCCGCGCTGGTGGCCCGGCGCACCGGGCGCAGCGCGCGCCTACGCCTGCCCCGTGCCGAGGACATGCGCGTCACCGGCAAGCGACACCCCTTCCATAACCGCTACCGGCTGGGCGTGGACCAGGCAGGCGTGATCCAGGGCGGTGAGCTGACCCTGATCGGCGACTGCGGCTACTCCCCGGATCTGTCCGACGCCATCGTCGACCGCGCGATGTTCCACGCCGACAACGCCTACTCCCTGGGCGAGGCGCGGGTCACTGGTCACCGGGCGCGTACCCACACCGCCTCCAACACCGCCTTCCGCGGCTTCGGTGGCCCCCAGGGCATGATGGTGATCGAGGCGGCGATGGATGACATCGCCAGATGCCTCGGCGAGGACCCGCTGACGATCCGCAAGCGCAACCTCTATCGTCCCGGACGCGAGACCACCCACTACGGCCAGACCGTGGAGCAGGTCGCCCTGCTCCACCATGTCGTCGAGCGGCTCGAGGCCGACAGCGACTACTGGGCACGCCGCCGGGAGATCAGCGCCTTCAATGCCACGAGCCCCGTGATTCGCAAGGGGCTGGCCCTGACCCCGGTGAAGTTCGGCATCTCCTTCACCGCCAAGCACCTCAACCAGGCCGGCGCCCTGCTGCACGTCTATACCGACGGCAGCGTACAGATCAACCACGGCGGCACCGAGATGGGCCAGGGCCTGCACACCAAGATCTGCCAGGTGGTGGCCCGCGAGCTGGCCCTAGACCTCGACGGGGTGCGCATTACCGCCACCCGCACCGACAAGGTGCCCAACACCTCGCCCACCGCCGCCTCCAGCGGCACCGACCTCAACGGCATGGCCGCCCGCGACGCCTGCCTGAGCCTCAAGGCGCGGCTGTTCGACTTCGCCAGCGAGCACTACGCCCTGGACCGCGAGGGTATGCGCCTGGAAGCCGGGGCACTGGTGGCAGGCGTTGGCGAGAGCGAGCGACGCATCCCCTGGGGCGAGCTGGTGCAGTCCGCCTACCTCGGTCGGGTGTCGCTCTCCGAGAAGGGCTTCTACGCCACCCCGCTCATCCACTACGACCGCACGACCGGCCAGGGACGCCCCTTCTACTACTTTGCCCATGGCGCGGCCGTCGCCGAGGTCAGCGTCGACACCCTGACCGGCGAGTACCAGGTGGACCGGGTCGACATCCTGCATGACGTGGGTGACTCCCTGAACCCGGCCATCGACATCGGCCAGGTGGAGGGCGGCTTCATCCAGGGCATGGGCTGGCTGACCAGCGAGGAGCTCAGGTGGAACGACAGTGGCCAACTGATCTCCGACGGCCCGGCCACCTACAAGATTACCACCTACGGCGACCTGCCCGCTCACTTCAACGTCGAGCTGCTCCAGGGGCACCCCAACTCCATGGCCAGCATCTACCGCTCCAAGGCGGTGGGCGAGCCGCCCTTCATGCTCGGCATCTCGGTGTGGGCGGCGCTGCGCGATGCCCTCTCGAGCCTGGCCGACTACCGCGAGGCGCCGCGGCTCGACACCCCGGCCACGCCGGAGCGGGTACTGCTGGCCGCCGAGGCGCTGCGCTCGCGTCACGATGACCGGCCAACCGGCAGGGGTGAGCCAGGATGACGCCCGCGGCCCCCCGGGACTGGCGTGCCGAGAGCTGGCACGCCGCCCTGCACCGCCTGCAGCGCGAGGGCGTGCCCCATGCCCTGGCCACCCAGGTGACCAGCGCCGGGTCCACGCCCCGGGAGCCCGGGGCGCGGATGGTGATCACCGCCGATGCGGTCTATGACACCCTGGGCGGCGGCACCTTCGAATGGCAGACCATCGCGGCGGCCCGCCGGCGCCTGAGCGAGGGCACGGCGAGGATGAGCCTGGAGGCCTTCTCGCTGGGCGGACGCAGCGGCCAGTGCTGTGGCGGCTTCGTCAATGTGCTGCTCGAGGTCTTCCCCGGCAGCACCACCACGCTGACAATCTTCGGCGCCGGCCACGTCGGCCGCGAGATCGTGCGTCTGGCCGCACCGCTGCCCTGGCGAGTGCTGTGGCACGACAGCCGGACAGACGCCTTCCCCGACTGGGCGAGTCGCCAGCCGCGACTCGAATGCCATCACGCGCCCGACCCGGCCGCCGCCGTGGCCGCCCTGCCGCCTGGCGTACACGCCCTGGTGCTGACCCACGACCACGCCGAGGATCGCGCCCTGGTGGATGCCCTGCTCACCCGCGGTGACACGGCCTCGCTGGGCCTGATCGGCTCGCGGAGCAAGTGGGCCAGTTTCCGCACGCGCCTGACGGATACCGGCCATACGAACGAGGCCCTGGCGACGGTACGCTGTCCCATCGGCCACTCGGGAGGCGACAAGACCCCCTATGCCATCGCCATATCCGCCATCGCCGAGCTGCTGCCGCTGGTCGAGACGCCCGAACGAGGCGACCAGCGCGGCCTCGACCCGGCCGAGCTGAGACGCGTGTTTTCATGATACCGCTGACACTAGTTGCATCAGCCACCGGTGGGAGCGCAATTCATTGCGCGATGGGCGACGCAGTCGCCCGGCGGTTGCCATTCGGTGCAGTACCCACCGCCTTCGCGCTGCAAGCCGGAACGCCGGACCGTGCGCTCCCACGATAATTCGATGAGCCCCGACGAGAGATGACCAACAACGACTCGCGCGTGCTGCGCGCCGAACTGCTGAGCTTCGATGCCGACCCCGGCGAAGCGGACACCCCCGCCGCGGGCAGCGTGCGCCATATCGCAGATGGCGCACTATGGATCGAGAACGGTCGCATCCGCGCCGTGGACGACTTTTCCCGCCTGGCCCCCGAGCTGCCCGCGGGCATCGAGGTGGTCGATCATCGGGAAAAGTTGATCATGCCCGGCTTTATCGACAGCCATGTGCACTACGTACAGCTGGAGATCATGGCCTCCTACGGCCGACAGCTGCTCGACTGGCTGAATGACTACACCTTTCCCGAGGAGTGCCGGTTCGCGGCGCGGGAGCATGCGGAGCTGCTGTCGGCGGCCTTCCTGGGTGAGATGCTGCGAGTCGGCACCACCACCGCCCAGGTGTTCTGCTCCAGCCACCCCGTCTCCGTCGATGCCTTCTTCTCCGCCTGCCACCGGCGTGACCTGCGCATGCTGGCCGGCAAGGTACTGATGGACCGCCATGCCCCCGACGCGCTCTGCGACGACACCCTGGGCGGCATCCGCGACACCGAGAGGCTGATCGGCGACTGGCACGGCAAGGGGCGGCTGGGTTACAGCCTGACGCCGCGCTTCGCCCCCACCTCCAGCCGGGCCCAGCTGGACGCCACCGGGGGGCTGGTGCGCAACGACCCGAGCCTGTGGCTGCAGACCCACCTGGCCGAGAACACCGGCGAGCTCGACTGGGTGGCCGAGCTCTTTCCCGGCAGCCGCGACTACCTGGCGGTCTACGAGCAGTCGGGGCTGGTCGGCCCGCGCAGCACCTTCGCCCACGGCATCCACCTCGACCAGGAAATGCGCGGCCGGCTGGCCGAACGGGGGGCGAACCTCGCCTTCTGCCCCAGCTCCAACCTCTTTCTCGGCAGCGGCCTCTTCGACCGCCTGGCGGCCCGCGAGGCGGGCCTCAACATCAGCTACGCCAGCGATGTGGGCGGCGGCACCGACCTCTCCGGCCTGGCGACGCTGAAGGCCGCCTACCAGGTGGGTCAGCTGCGTGGCCAGCCGCTCACCGCCTGGCAGGGCTTCTACGGGTTGACGCTGGGCAATGCACAGGCGCTGTCGCTCCATGGTCAGGTCGGCCGGCTGGCCCCGGGAATGGAGGCCGACGTCGTGGTGCTCGACCCGGCCGCCACCCCACTGCTGGCACGGCGCACGGCCCGCAGCCGGTCGCTCTCCGAGACGCTCTTCGCGCTGATGATGCTGGGGGACGATCGCTGCGTGGCCGAGACCTGGGCCGGCGGGCGCCGGGTGCACAGCAGGGCATGACCCGGAAAGAGGCTAGACGGCCACCCTGGCGCGGTTGCGCCCCTCGGCCTTGGCCTCGTAGAGCGCCTCGTCGGCACGCTTCAAGAGACTGTCGAGATCCTCGCCGGGAACGGCCAGGCAGGCCCCCACGCTGATGGTGACCGCGGTGCCGTCTACCTCGATCGAGGCAACCGCCTGGCGCAGGCGCTCGGCCACCCGGGTCAGGGTCGGCTCGTCGCAGGGCGAGAGCAGCACCAGGAACTCGTCGCCCCCCCAGCGCGAGGCCCGGTCGTAGGGACGCAGCCCATCTCGCAGCGCCTCGGCGACGCGGACCAGTGCCTTATCCCCTGCCGCATGGCCGAAGCCATCATTGAGCTCCTTGAAGCGATCGAGATCCAGCCAGATCAGGCCGAAGTGACTCCCCTCCCGGGACGCGCGCAGGATCTGCTCCTCCAGCCACTGCTGCATGCCGCGACGGTTCATGAGGCCGGTCAGCACATCGCGGATGGCCACCGCCTCAAGCTCCTCGGTGCGCTCGCGGACCCGCTCCTCAAGGTCGCGGGTGTGGCGCTGAATGGCCTCGGCCATGGAATGGAAATGGTGCATCAGCCGGCCCATCTCACCCCGCCCCCGAGGCAGCTCGGCGGGCGAAATGTTCCCTTGCTGGACACGCTGCATGGCGGCTTCCAATGCCGCGATGGGGGCCAGCAGCTGGCGGCGCAACGCCAGGTGGAAGACCAGCAGCGTGACCAGCAGGGTGAGCACGAACACCACCGCCACCGGCGTGAAACCGTCCAGTGGCATCAACTTCTCCAGGTCGAGCAGCGTCACCTCGAACCAGCCGAGAGCCGGTAGGAAGGCCACGCCGGCCAGGTGGCGCTTGCCCTCCACGGTCACGAACTCGGTGCGCACGTTCGTCGGCGAGTCCGGGGCCTCGCGAAGCTCGCGCATCATGCCGAACAGCGCCTCGGCGTCACGGGGCAGGTCCACCAGCAGGTCCAGGGTACGCTTCTGACCCTCCGGCTTGACGAAACTGGCGTAGTCGATGAGGCGACGGTCGCGGTAGAGCTGGATGGCGCCGTTGTAGTCGACGAACAGGGTGGTGATGCCGGGCTGATGGATATCCACGACCTCCTGCAGGAAGCCCTCGAGTTCCATGCCGGTACCCACCACCCCCAGGATCTCGCCATCAGCGTCCCGCATCAGGACATCGATCCACAGTTTGGTGACGCCGAGCTCCACGTCCGGATTGACGTTGAGATGGAAGTCCCGGCCCTCCTCGATCAGCCGAAAGAACCAGGCATCGGCCGGCCGGTCCGCCCTCAGCCGGTAGCGAAGGCGCGCCTCGACATAGTCGTTGGCGGCATTGTTGTGGTAGTAGCCCCCGCTGTTTCTCAGAACGACGAAGTAGCTGTTGTCGCTGAAGTTGCGACGGAAGCTTTCCATCTCGGCGAAGGCCTGGGCCTTGAGCGCCGGGTCGTCGTGGTCTCGCGCCCAGCGCTGCAGCACGATGGAGTCGGCCATCTGGCGCGCCAGGGCAATTTCCCGCTCCAGGGGCTGCAGCAGGCGCCCGCCGTCGTACTGCACCTGGATGGCCGCGACACGCTCGCCCCACTGCTCGATGATGCCCTCGGTGATGCGATGGAAGACGGTCCAGGCGGCCGCCGACGCCACGAGCACGAGGCAGGCAGCAAGCAGCAGGAAACGGGTCTTAAGGCTCAAGCACGGCTCTCCCCGAACGGCCCCGGTGACAGGATGAGAGCCTCTCTTTTACACGATCTTACAAGCCGTTGCACACCGGCCCCTCAACGCTGCGGTGCCCGCACGCCCATGGGTCATTGACGCCGCCCAGCCCGGCCCTGGGCCACCCGCTGGCGGGACGCTATAGGCACGCCGCCAGCTGGCGATGCAGGTCGAGGCGGCGCGATTCGCCGATGAAGGCGGCCTCGATGGCAGTACCGGCCAGCTGGATGAAGACCTCCTCCGACCAGCCGAAGGCCTCATGGCAGGCCTCGAAATTGGCCAGCATGCCGCCACCGAAGTAGGCCGGGTCGTCGGAGTTGAGGGTCAGGCGCAGGCCGGTATCGAGCAGCTGCGGCAGGGGGTGGTCGGCCATCCGCGGCACGACCCGCAGGCGCACGTTGGAGAGCGGGCAGACGGTGAGCACCACGCCCTCGTCGCGCAGCCGGGCCACCAGCTCCGGGTCCTCCAGGCAGCGCACGCCATGGTCGATCCGACAGACATCCAGCAGGTCCAGTGCCTCGCGAATATAAGCGGGCGGCCCCTCCTCGCCGGCGTGGGCCACCCGGGGGATGCCGAGCTGTCGCGCCCGCTCGAACACCTCGACGAACTTCGACGGCGGATTGCCCTGCTCGGCACTGTCCAGCCCCACGGCATCGAGCATCTCCCAGTAGGGGGATGCGCTCTCCATCACCGCCATCGCCTCCTCGGCCGGACGGTCGCGCAGGAACGCCATGATCAGCGCCGTGGACATGCCCAGCTCGCGCTGCGCAAGGCGTCGCGCCAGGGAGAGCCCCTCCATCACTACCGGCAGCTCGATGCCGCGCACTAGGTGGGCCTGGGGGTCGAAGTGCATCTCGACGTGCACCACTCCCTCGGTGCTGGCCCGGCGGAAGTAGTCCATGGCTAGGTCATGGAAGTCCTCGGCGGTGTGCAGCACGCTCATGCCCCGGTAGTAGAGGTCGAGAAACGACTGCAGGTCGGAGAAGTCATAGGCCGCCCGCACCTCCTCCACGGAGGCATAGGGCAGGCGGACGTTGTTGCGCTCGGCCAGGGAGAACATCAGCTCGGGCTCCAGCGAGCCCTCGATATGCAGGTGGAGTTCGGCCTTGGGCAGGCGTCTGAGGAAATCACGCATGGCACACCTCGTCCGGGAGAATCGTGGGTCTCATCCTGAAACATCCTGACCATTCGTGCAAAGTCGTCCGTCGCGCAGGGTCAGGCAGCGGTCGATGCCCGGCGGGTCGACGACCTCGCCAAGCTGGTGCACCAGGTAGATGACGGTGCGCCCGGCGAGCCACGGGTCGAGCCGCCCGGCAAGGCGTGCCGCGGTATCGGCGTCGAGCCCGGCAAAGGGCTCGTCAAGGATCACCAGATCCGGGTCGCGCAGCAATACACGGGCTAGGCTGATGCGGCGGGCCTGACCGCCGGAAACCTGACGGCCCCCTTCCCCGACACGGGTCGCAAGCGCCTGAGGCAAGCTCCTGGCCCAGTCCGCCAGATCGACCATCGCCAGCACCTGCCACAGCTGCGCCTCATCCGCCTCGGGGTCCGCCAGACGCAGATTGGTGGCAAGCGTATCGTCGAACAGATCTGTCTGCTGAGTCAGCAGGGCTACACGTCGATGCAGGGTATCCTCGTCCCAACGCGCCACCGACACGCCTCCCAGGTCGCACTCACCCGACCCGGGCTTGAGCTGTCGCGTCAGCAGTCCGGCCACGCTGGATTTGCCAGAACCGGAAGCACCGCACAGTGCCAGCCGCTCCCCGGGCGATACCGACAGGGTCAGATGCTGCAGGGCCGGACGAGGCGCTCCCGGATAGTGCAGTGTCGCATCCCGCAGCTCGACCGCCAGCGCGCCGACCATTTCCTGACCGCAGGACGGCGCCGGCATTTCGTCCGAACCGGACTGCGCTTCCAGGCCATTGAGTCGCTCGGCCGCCCCGAAGGTCGCCCCGAACCAGGTAAAGGCCGCGGGCAGGGCGGCCAATGCCTCGTTAATGGCCAGCACCGCCAGGGGCATCATGACCATCAGCGGCCCATCGATCAGCCCGGCTGTCCAGGCTCGAGCGGCCATCCACAGCGCCACCAGGGCCCCCAGACTCACCAGCAGCACCACCAGGGCATTGCCCAGCGCGACAAGGCGTCCGAGTAATCGCTGATCGCGATAGAGACGCGCCTCGATGTCGAACAGCCGGGCGCGATGGGTCGCCAGGCTACCGTAGGCTTCCAGTTCCGCGAGCCCCTGGAGCTGCTCGATCAACCTTCCTCGCAGCTGCTCCAGATCCTCGACCTGACGACGGCTGGACACCATCCCCCGTCGCGCCTGTCCCAGGGTCAGCCATAGCCACCCTGTCAGCAGCACCACCAGCACGCTGGCCGCGACCGGCAAGGAGAAGACCGCCAGAAAGCCAGCCAGCAGCAGGATCGCCACCAGCGCCACCAGCGCCGGCGCCAGGAGGCGCAGGTAGAGGCTGTCCAGGGTGTCGATATCCGCGGTCAGACGATTAAGCCAGTCGCTTGCCCGCCGCCGGCTCAGCGCCTGTCCGTCGAGGCCGGACAGCACGCCAAAGAGTCGAGCGCGAAGGTCGGCGAGCAGGCGCAGCACGGTATCGTGATTGTAGAGGCGCTCCACATAGCGAGACGCTGTCCGGCTCACCGCGAAGAAGCGAATGCCCCCACCGGGCACATAGACATCCAGGGTGATGGCCAGGCCCGCCGCCAACGACAGCCCGGCCAGCGCCGTGGCGGTAATGAACCAGCCCGACAAGGCCAGCAACCCGATGGCCGAGATCAGGGTCAGTGCCATCAGAACCGCGCCGCGCACCAGGCGGCCTCGGCGCTGGTCCAGCAATCGCAGCCAGGGCCTCAGGACCCGCCACCACGAGCCGTCATGCGTTGTCAGCGACATGCTGGCCCTCCTCGTTGAGCCCTGCCCCGGAAAGCATCAGCTGTCGGCTGGCCATGGCCATCAGCGCCGGGTGGTGAGTGGCAATGACCAGGGCACGCCCCTCGTCGGCCAGCGCCTGCAGCGCCCGGATCACGCCGGCCTCGGTCTCGGCATCCAGGCTGGCCGTGGGTTCATCCAGCAGAACCAGCGGGGCCTCGGACAGGAACACCCGAGCCAACGCCAGGCGCTGAGCCTGACCACCGGACAGGCCGACGCCACGCTCACCCAGCGGGGTCGCCAGTCCCCGAGGCAGCGAGATCAGCAGCGGCTCGAGGCCGGCACGCAGCAAGGCCTCGCGCATGGCCTCGTCGCTGGCGTCCGGGGCCGCCAGGCGCAGATTGTCCGCCAGGCTCCCCTGGATCAGCAGCGGCCGCTGGTCCATCCACGCCAGGCTCATGTCCCGACCGGGATGACGTTCGCCTGAATCGGGCGCCACGAAGCCGGCCAGCAGCTGCAGCAATGACGATTTGCCCACCCCGGAAGGGCCGGTCACGGCAATGACCTCCCCCCGCGTCACCGTCAGGCTGATCGGCTGCAGCACGCAGCCACGCCCCTGATGGGCGACGCTGGCCTGCTTGAGCACGATCAAGGCGTCGCTGTCGGCCGATACCTGGTCTCCACGCCCACCGTCGTCGATACGACGGCCGATGTCGGGCACCTCCTCGAGCAGCGTCACCAGGGCCTCGGCAGCCCCCAGGGCCGCCGCCCGATCATGATAGTGCTGTGAGAGGGTGCGCAACGGCTGGAAGAATTCCGGTGCCAACAGCAGCACCAGCAGACCGCTGAACAGGGTCAGCTGATCCGACGGGCCATAGTCGATGTAGCCCAGCAGACCGAAGCCGACATAGATCGCCACCACGGCAATGGCCACCGAGGCGAAGAACTCCAGCACCGCCGAGGAGAGAAAGGCCAGACGCAGGGTACGCATGCTGCGGCGGCGGTAATCGTCCGCGGCGGCATGTACCTCCCCCGTCGCGGACCGGGTACGACCGAACAGCTGCAGGGTCGTGATGCCCCGGACCCGATCGATGAAGTGCCCGGAGAGACGCGCCACGGCGGCGAACTGCTCGCGATTGAGCCGTTCGGCGCCCATGCCGACCAGCGCCATGAAGGCAGGAATCAACGGTGCCGAGATCAGCAGGAAGAGCGCGGCCAGCCAGTCAAGCCAGAACGTGGCCACCAGGATCATCAGTGGCACCGTCACGGAGAGCCAGAGCTGGGGCTGGAAGCGCGCAAAATAGCCATCCAGTGCCTCCACCTGCTCCACCAGCTCACTGGCCACGGATGCCGAGTGTCGGGACGCCAGGCGTACCGGCCCCAGCCGCGCCAGGTGATCGAGCAGCGCAAGACGGACGCGGTGGCGGATCTCCAGGCTCGCCGCCTGGCCCAGCGTCTCCTGTACATAGAGCATCAGGGATCGGAAGATCGCCGTGAGGAGGATGCCGCCCAGCAGCGGCAGCAGGCCCGCCAACCCCTGTGACTCGACCAGCAGGCCGCTGATGAAGGTCGCCAACAGCGCCAGCTGAACCAGGGTCAGCCCGCCCGCCAGGGTACCGGCCATTACCGCAAGACGTAGCCGCCGGCGTTCGCCGGCGGCCAGTTGCTTGAGGTAGCGGCGCGCGGTCAGCTCGCCTGTGGCCGCGTCGGGCGCACCCATCGGCTTAGTGGTACCCCTCGCCGGGTCGCACCTTGCCGCGGAACACCCAGTAGGTCCAGGCGGTATAGGCCAGCACGATGGGGATCACGAACAGCACCCCGATCAGGAGGAAGAGCTGCGAGCCCGGATCCGAGGCGGCATCCCAGATCGTGTAGTCGGGCGGCACGATCACCGGCCACTTGCTCACCAACAGCCCCAGGTAGGTGAAGAGGAACAGGCCCAGGGTGGCGATGAAGGGCTGCCCCTCCCGGCGCTGGCTGACGGCACGCCACAGCAGCGCCGCACAGGCCAGCGCCAGTACCGGGAAGACCCAGATCAGATGCAGGTGGCCGAACCAGCGCTCGCGGACACCGGCATCGACGAACGGGGTCCAGACGCTGATGATCGCGAACACCCCCAGCACCGCCAGCAGCAGGCGCGGCGCGAGCCGGTAGGACCAGGCCTGGACCGCCCCCTCGGTCTTCATGATCAGCCAGGTGGCCCCGAGCAGGGCGTAGCCGGCCATCAGCCCCAGGCCGGTGAGCACGCTGAAGGGCGTCAGCCAGTCCAGCGGTCCCCCCACGTAGACGAAGTCCTCCACGGCGAAGCCCTGAATGTAGGCGCCCACCACCACCCCCTGGGCGAAGGACGCCACGGCTGAGCCCCAGCAGAAGGCGCGGTTCCACCAGCGGCGGTTGCGGTGGGACTTGAAGCGGAACTCGAAGGCGATGCCGCGGAAGATCAGGCCGGCCAACATCAGGAAGACCCCGATGTAGAGCGCCGGCAGGAACACCGAGTAGACCAGCGGGAAGGCCCCCAGCAGGCCCGCGCCACCGAGCACCAGCCAGGTCTCGTTGCCGTCCCACACCGGCGCTACCGAGTTCATCATGACATCCCGGGCCTCCTCGTCCGGGGCGAAGGGGAAGAGGATCCCCACGCCCAGGTCGAAGCCGTCCATCAGCACGTACATGATCACCCCGAAGCCGATGATCAGGGCCCAGATCAGGGTCAGGTCGAATGCTTCCATGGTTCAGCTCCTTCCCGGTTGGCGAGAGGCGTCGTCGAAGGGCACATGGGCGGCCGACAGCGGACGCTTGGGCCGCTCCACCTCGTGGTCATGCGGCGCTTCGGGCAGCATGCCCTGGCGTACCACACGGGTCAGGTAGTAGACCCCGGCCCAGAACACCACCGCATAGACGGCGATATAGCCGACCAGGGTGAACAGCGCCATGCCGCCGGTGAGCGACGGCGTCAGCCCCTCGGCATGGGTCATCATGCCGTAGACCACCCAGGGCGCCCGGCCGGCCTCGGTGACGACCCAGCCCGCGAGCACCGCGATGAAGGGCGTCACCGTCATCACCCTCATCAGCTGCAGGAAGCCGCGATGCGCGAAGACCCGTCCGCCGCGGCGCAACCAGAGCCCCGCCAGGGAGACGACGATCATGGCGAGCCCGATGCCGACCATCACCCGGAAGGACCAGAACACCAGCCATACTGGCGGCTGCTCCTCGGGCGGCACCTCGCTGATGCCCGGCACCTCGCCGTCGGCATGGTGGGTGAGGATCAGGCTGGCGAGGCTCGGGATACCGACCTCGAAGCGGTTCTGCTGTGCCTCCTGGTCGGGCCAGGCGAAGAGCAGCAGCGGCACGTTGGTGCTGCGCTCCCAGTTGCCCTCCATGGCGGCGACCTTGGTCGGCTGGTGCTCCAGGGTATTGAGGCCGTGGAAGTCCCCCAGCACCGCCTGGGCCGGCGTCAGTACCAGCAACAGCCACAGGCACATGGAGAGCGCCTTGCGATTGGCCTCGACGTCGCGCCGGATGAGCAGGTACCAGGCGCTGACCCCGGCCACCACGAAGCCGCCGGTCAGGAACGAGGCCAGCACCATGTGCCAGAAGCGATACCAGAAGGAGGGATTGAAGATCGCCTCGCTCCAGGAGGTGACGTGGAAGCGGCCGTCGATCAGCTCGACGCCGGCCGGGGTCTGCATCCAGCTGTTGGCCGAGAGGATCCAGAACGAGGAGATGAAGGTCCCGGTGGCCACCATGATGGCGGCGAAGAGATGGACGCCCTGGGGCACCTTGCCGCGCCCGAAGAGCAGCACCCCGAGGAAGGCGGCCTCGAGGAAGAAGGCGGTGACCACCTCGTAGCTGAGCACAGGACCGAGGAAGTTCGATGCCGCCTGGGAGAAGTTGCTCCAGTTGGTACCGAACTGGAACGACATCACGATTCCGGAGACCACGCCCATGCCGAATACCACGGCAAAGACCTTGGTCCAGAACAGCGCCAGGCGGTCCCATGCCGGATTGTCGGTCTTGAAGAACAGCCCATTGAGCAGGGCGATATAGGACGCCAGACCGATGGTGAACACCGGGAAGATGGCGTGGAAGGCGACCACGAAGGCGAACTGCAGTCGTGACAGCAGGAGAGGATCCAGTTCCATGACGCAAGCCTCATGACAGCGATGGACTCAGATACGTCGCAAGGGATGCGGGTGCACGCTCCGGTGCGTGTTGTGCCTTCGGCCGGCCCCTCTCGGGCCTGCCGTGACGCATTCCACCTGGACACCAGTGACAGTATAAGCTTGCCCGCCAGATCATCGATTCGCGCATAGGAAATGCGCCGGCAAGAACTTTTAGGCTTAAACTTATTCTGTACTTTTCATAATCCTACTCTTAATGACCCGGTAACGGCAGGAAAGTTGGACCGACATCCTGTGTCGCAGTGTCGCAGAGGGGGCACACTTTCGCGCCGGGCTCACCCCGCCATGCCGCCCCGGATGACCATGCTGACCATGTAGGCGGTATAGCCGAGGAACATGGCCAGCAGGGCGGCGCCCTCGGCCCGGTTGATGCGGCCCTCGCGGCCCCGCCAGCCCATGGCGAAGACCGCCATGATCACCGTCATCGCCATCATCAGGCTCCAGTCGCGCAGCAGCACCTCGCGACCGGCCTCGATGGGCGCGATCACCCCGGCCAGGCCCACCACGCCCAGGGTGTTGAAGAGGTTGGAGCCGACCACGTTGCCCAGCACCAGGTCATGCTCGCGGCGACGCAGGGCACTGATCGAGGAGGCCAGCTCTGGCAGCGAGGTGCCCACCGCCACCACGGTCAGCCCGATCACCAGGTCGCTGACGCCGAAGCCCTCGGCGATGGCCACCGCGCCCCACACCAGGATGCGCGAGCTGACCACCAACAGTACGAGGCCGATACCCGTCCACGCCAGGCCGGTCTTCAGCGACATGGGGTGCACCGCCAGGCTCTCCTCGGTATCGCCGGAGAGGGGATCGCTGCCATCGCGCAGCCCCAGATAGATGGAGACGCCGATGAAGGCGGCCAGCAGCACCAGCAGAAGGATGGCCTCGAGGCGACTGATCACGCCGCCCCACAGCAGCAGGGCGGAGAGCAGGGTCACGCCACCCAGCACCGGCAGCTCGCGACGCACCACCCCGGAGTGCACCGCCAGTGGCGAGATCAGCGCCACCAGGCCCAGGATCAGGCCGATGTTGGCGATGTTGGAGCCATAGGCGTTGCCCAGCGCCAGACCGGGGTTGCCCTGCCCGGCCGCCAGGGCGGAGACCACCAGCTCAGGGGCCGAGGTGCCGAAGCCGATCACCAGCATGCCGATCAGCAGCGGCGACAGCCCCAACCGGGCGGAGGTCGCCGCCGCCCCGTCGACGAAGCGCTCGGCGCTCCACACCAGCAGGACCAGGCCTGCCAACACTGCCACGGCGGGAAGTAACATGTCGTCTCCTCGGGAACATTCAGGCCCGCATGTTTGTATATGGTGTCGCTTGCGTCAACGTGCCACACTGGCTTTTCTGATATTGCCGTCATGAGGAGACCCCATCGCGGTGCCCAGGCTCGCCTTTCGCGCCCCCGCCCTGCCCCGGGGAGAACCGCTGGTGGATCGCTCGCCACCGGAGACGCGCACCTCGCGGCGGCGCTTGCGGGCCTGTCACGAGTGCGACTGGCTGGTGGCGCTGCCGCCGCTGCACCCCGGTGAGAAGGCCGACTGTCCGCGCTGCGGCCATACCCTGGCCAGCCGCCATCACCGCCCGGCCCAGCGCAGCATGGCGCTGGCCCTGGCCGCCCTGGTAGCGCTGGCACTGGCGGTCTCCTTTCCCTTCGTCAGCTTCAGCGTCGGCGGCATCGGCAACCGCATCGAGCTCTCCCAGACCGCCACCACCCTGATCGGCTTCGACCAGCCGCTGGTGGCCATCGCCGTGCTGCTGACCATCGCCGTGCTGCCCGCCGTCTACCTCGCCGGGGTGGTCTGGCTGCAGCTCGGCCTGCTGCGCCAGGTCCCGCTGGCGGCCAGCCGCAGCATCGCCCGTTCGCTGTCCCACCTGCACCCCTGGATGATGGCCGACGTCTTCATCGTCGGCGCCCTGGTGAGCCTGATCAAGATCGCCGGCATGGCCGAAATCGAGCTGGGCACCTCCTTCTGGGCCTTCTGTGCCTTCGCCCTGCTGCTGCTGGCCACCACCCAGTCGCTGGACGCCGACTGGCTGTGGTTCTCGCTGGCCGGTGAGCCCCTCGCCCCGACGGGTGCACGCACCGGCGAACCCGCCGCCCCCCAGGGCCTGGCCGGCTGCGCCACCTGCGGGCTGGTCAACCGCCTGGAGAGCGACGGTCACGGGCGCTGCCGACGCTGCGGCGAGGGCCTGCATGCGCGCCTGCCCCACAGCCTGCAGCGCACCTGGGCGCTGCTGGCCGCCGCCACGGTGATGTACCTGCCGGCCAACCTCTACCCGATCATGACCACCACCAGCCTGGGGCATGCCAGCCCCTCCACCATCATCGGCGGGGTCGTGGAGCTGATCCAGATGGGTTCCTGGCCGGTGGCCGTGGTGATCTTCGTGGCCAGCGTGATCGTGCCGGTGGGCAAGCTGGTGGCCTTGGCCTGGCTGTGCCTGGTGGTCAAGCGCAGCGATGAGCTCAATGCCGCGACCCGCACCCGCCTCTACCGTCTCACCGAGTTCATCGGCCGCTGGTCGATGGTCGATGTCTTCGTGGTGGCGATCCTGGTGGCGCTGATCCGCGCCGGTGCGCTGATGTCGATCACCCCGGGCCCCGCCGCCCTGGCCTTCGGGGCCGTGGTGGTCAGTACCATGCTCGCCGCCATGACCTTCGACCCGAGACTGCTCTGGGACACGCCCCTGCCGCGTGAGTCCCGCCCCGCACAAGGAAGCCCGCGATGACCGAGACCCCCGATGCGCCCGACCGGGACAGCCACCGCGCCCGTGCCACGCCCCAGGCCCGGCTCTCGCCGATCTGGATCGTGCCCCTGGTGGCGCTCCTGATCGGCGCCTGGCTGGTCTACGACAACTACCGCAGTCGCGGCCCGCAGATCACCCTGGTCATGGACAGCGCCGAGGGCATCGAGGCGGGCAGCACCCTGATCAAGACCCGCAACGTCGAGGTCGGACGGGTCGAGCGGGTCCATCTCTCGGATGACCTCTCCCGGGCGGTGATCACCGCGCGCATGAGCCCCGACACCGACGCCATGCTGGTCGAGGACAGCCGTTTCTGGGTGGTCAAGCCACGCATCGGCCGCGAGGGCATCAGCGGCCTGGGCACCGTGCTTTCCGGCGCCTACATCCAGCTCGAGCCGGGCCAGAGCGAGATCGACACGCGGGAGTTCGAGGTCAGCGACCAGCCGCCGGTCTCGCCGGCCGGGGCGGAGGGGCTGCGCATCAACCTGGTCAGCCAGCTGGGCAACTCGCTGAACGTGGGCGACCCGGTCACCTACCAGGGCCTCATCGTCGGCCGGGTCGAGGAGGCCCGCTTCGATGCCGCGACCCAACGCATGCACCACCGCATCTTCATCGAGAGCCCCTACCACGACCTGGTGACCGACAGCACCCGCTTCTGGTCGGCCAGCGGTTTCGACCTGCGCCTGGACTCCGAGGGCTTCCGGGTCAACATCGACTCCCTGGAGACGCTGCTCGGCGGCGGCGTGACCTTCGGCGTGCCGGAGGACCTGCCCCGCGGCATGGCGGTGGAGGCCGACGCTACCTTCAGCCTCTACCCCGACGAGGAGAGCGCCCGCCAGGGGACCTTCAATCGCTACCTGGAATACGTGCTGCTGGTGGAGGACACGGTGCGCGGCCTCTCGCGGGGCGCCCCGGTGGAGTTCCGCGGCGTGCGCATCGGCACGGTAGCGGCGGTGCCCTGGAACTTCACCGCCCCCCAGCCGGACTCCCGCTCGAACTTCGCCATCCCGGTGCTGATCCGCATCGAGCCCCAGCGCCTGGGCATCGACTCCCAGGAACTCGACCTCGAGGAGTGGCGCACGCGCTTCGAGCGCCTCTTCGGGCTGGGGCTCAAGGCCTCGCTGAAGAGCGGCAGCCTGCTCACCGGCGCGCTGTTCGTCGACCTCAACTTCCAGCGCGACCAGGCCGGCGACTATGTCGCGGAGACCTTCGCCGAGCGCAGCGTCTTCCCCACCACCTCGAGCGGCTTCGCCCAGATCGAGGCCCAGGTGACCGCACTGCTCGACAAGCTCAACGGCCTGGAGCTCGAACCGCTGCTGGAGGGACTCGACAGCAACCTGGCGACCTCCGAGGCGATGCTCGTCGAGGTCCGCGAGCTCACCGCCAGCGTGCGCACCCTGGTCGACGCCCCCGGCACCCGTGCGCTCCCCGGCAACCTCAACCAGACCCTTGAGGAGCTGCGCGCCACCCTCGAGGGCGTCTCGCCGGATTCCGCCGCCTACGGCGACTTCACCGGGACCCTGCAGCAGCTCGAGCGTCTGCTGCGCGACCTGCAGCCCACCGCGCGCACCCTGCGTGACAACCCCCGCGCCCTGCTCTTCGACAGCCTGGACGGCGAAGACCCGCTGCCCAGGGCACCGCAACGCCAACCCCAAGGGAGCTCACCATGACGCCCATCAAGGCCCTGATCGCCGCCGGCCTGTCACTGTGGCTGGCCGGCTGTGCCGCCAGCGGGCCGGCGCCGAGCCAGTACACCCTGCCCGGGGACGCCAGCGGTGACCCGCCACGCATCGCCGGGGCAGATGCCACGCATCGGCTGGTCGTCGGCCAGCCCCGACTGGCCCGCTTCCTCGACGTCGACGGCCTGGTGCTGCAGCTCGACGACATCACCCTCAACGAGGCCAACCACCACCAGTGGGCGGAGCCGCTCGGCCTGCAGCTCGAGCGCGGCCTGCGCGCTCGCCTGGCCGCTCGCCTGCCCGACACCCGCGTCATGCAGGACGATGCCGACAGCCGTCGCAGCGCCGCCAACGTCCTGCGCCTGGAGGTGGACCGCTTCCATGGGCGCTTCGACGGCCAGGCCGTGGCCGGGGGCCAGTGGCAACTGCGCGACGACGGCGGCGAACTGCTGGCCATGGCCCCCTTCGCGGTGGAGGTCGAGCTGGCGCAGGACGGCTACCCCGCCCTGGTGCGCGCCCTGGGCCGGGGCTGGGATCGGGTGGCCGACCAGATCGCCGCGGAAATCAAACGGCTGCGCTGAGCCACGCACTATGGCATACTGCCCGCACGCGGCGATCGCTGGTCCCTCCTGCCGCGCCAGATTCCTTTTACACGCCTCGGCCCGGGACTGACCACGTCACATATCGACGCGGCGCGACTGAGGCGTCTCTGCGGAGACCGCATGACCTTTTCCGACCTCGGCCTGCGTGCCGAACTGCTGCGTGCCGTCGAGGCACAGGGCTACACCACCCCGACCCCGATCCAGCTCAAGGCGATTCCCGCCGTCCTCAAGGGCGGTGACCTGCTGGCCAGTGCCCAGACCGGCACCGGCAAGACCGCCGGCTTCACCCTGCCGATGCTGCAGCGCCTGGCCGACGGCCCGCGCCCGGCCAAGCGCCAAGTGCGTGCCCTGGTGCTGACCCCGACCCGCGAGCTCGCCGCCCAGGTCGGCGAGAGCGTCGCCGACTACGGCCGCCACCTGACCCTGAAGAGCCACGTGATCTTCGGCGGCGTCGGCCAGCAGCCCCAGGTGGACGCCATCCGTGGCGGCCTCGACGTGCTGGTCGCTACCCCCGGCCGCCTGCTGGACCTTCAGCAGCAGAAGCACGTGGACCTGTCGAGGGTCGAAATCCTGGTGCTCGACGAGGCCGACCGCATGCTCGACATGGGCTTCATCCACGACATCAAGAAGATCCTGCGGGTGCTACCCGAGAAGCGCCAGAACCTGCTGTTCTCGGCGACCTTCTCCAACGAGATCCAGGCGCTGGCGAACAAGCTGCTCGACGATCCGGCCATGATCGAGGTCGCCCGCCGCAACACCACCGCCGAGCTCGTCGACCAGGCGATCTACCGCGTCGACCGCGAGAAGAAGCGCGAGCTGCTGGCCCACCTGATCACCCGGCACGACTGGCAGCAGGTGCTGGTCTTCACCCGCACCAAGCACGGCGCCAACCGCCTCGCCGAGCAGCTCTCAAAGCAGGACATCCCGGCCATGGCGATCCATGGCAACAAGAGCCAGTCGGCGCGCACCAAGGCACTGGCCGCCTTCAAGACCGGTGACCTGCAGGTGCTGGTGGCCACCGACATCGCGGCCCGCGGCCTCGACATCGAGGAGCTGCCCCACGTGGTCAACTTCGAGCTGCCCAACGTGGCGGAGGACTATGTCCACCGCATCGGCCGCACCGGCCGCGCCGGCAGCGAAGGCAAGGCGGTCTCGCTGGTCTGCGTCGACGAGCACGGCCTGCTCAAGGGCATCGAGCGGCTGATCAAGCGCGACCTGGAGAAGCGCATCGAGCCGGGCTTCGAGCCGGACCCCAACGCCAAGCCGGAGCCCATCGAGAACGGCCGCGGCAAGCGTGCCGGCGGCGGTGGCCGCAACGGCGGCCAGGGCCAGCGACGCCAGGGCCAGGCCGCGGGCCAGCGCCGCAGTGGCGACGAGGCCCGTGCCCCGCGCCGTCGTCGCGGCGGCGGCTCCGGCTCACGCCAGGCCTGAGACGCATGACTGGCGGGCTGCATCGGAATGTGCGAATGTAGCCCGCCACCCCCTTGCCTGTTCCACCGTCCAAGGCACAACGCTTCCATGGATGAAAAGAATCTCGTCACCTGCTACCGGCGCTGGCTGACCTTTCAGCAGCAGGCCCGGCTGGACCGTGAACACCACGGCGCTCGCCAGCGACTCGAGGAGTCGAAGGTCTCGGCAACCCGCATGACCGAGGCCTACCGCAGCATGGCCGCCAAGGGCGCCAGCGAGGGTGCCAGTTATCGCACCCTCTTCCTGCGTGACCACGGCGACACCGCACTGGCCTGCGAGGGCTGGCTGTTCGTGCGCCGGGTGCTGGCGGAGGGCGGCTCGACGCGCGTGCGTGCCACCCTACTGACCACCTTCACCCTCGAGGAGGGCCGCATCGAGCCCGGCACCCAGCCGGCCGAGAAGGTCACCCTGGAGATCTTCGACCAGCTGAACATCGACCGCGGCATGAGCAGCGTGGTGCGGGTCGATCGCATCGACGGCGACCACGACACCCGATTCATCACCCTGCTCGACGCGGTGCGAGGCGACCTGCGTCGCCACATGTAGTGAGCGCAGCGCAACATGACGAACGGCACTGAGGCTCAGCCGACCCGCGCCGGCCCACTGGCGCTGTTCATCGGCCTGATGGTGCTGGTGGGGCTCAACCTGCGCCCCGCCCTCTCCACCCTGGCCCCGGTGCTCACCCGCATCCAGCAGGAGACCGGGCTCTCGGCACTGGCCATCGGTGCCCTGACCACCCTGCCGGTGCTCTGCCTGGGGATCTTCGCTCCGCTGGCCCCCTGGCTGGCCAAGCGCTTCGGCCCCGAGAACACTCTGTCCGCCGCCCTGCTGTTGCTGGCCGGCGGCCTGCTGCTGCGCGGCGTGCCGGCCGTCGTCGCGCTGTTCGCCGGCACCCTGATGGTCGGCGCCGCAATCGGCGTGGGCGGCACCCTGCTGCCGGCCCTGGTCAAGCGCGAGCTGCCTGCCGGGGCCGACCTGATGACCGGTGTCTACACCATGGCCCTCTGCCTCGGCGGCGCCCTGGGCGCGGGGCTGAGCATTCCCCTGGCCGATGCCCTGGGGGGCTGGCCGGCAGGGCTGGCCAGCTGGGCCCTGCTGGCACTGGTGGCCCTGGTGGCCTGGCAGGTACTGATGCCGCGCCATGACGCCGCCACGGCCCTGCCCGGGGGCGGCGGCTCAACCCGGGAGCTGCTGAGCCAGCCGCTGGCCTGGCAGGTGATGCTGTTCATGGGCAGCCAGTCGTCGCTGGCCTACATCGTCTTCGGCTGGCTGCCCACCCTGCTGGTGGCCCGCGGCTACAGCGAGGTCGAGGCCGGCTGGATGATGGGCGCCTCGGTGATGGTGCAGCTGGTCTCGGCCCTCTCGGCACCCTGGCTGGCACGACTGGGCAGCGACCAGCGGCCTGCCCTGCTGATCGTGCTGGGCATGGTCGCCGCCGGCTTCTGGCTGCTGCTGCAGGCCCCGGCGATCTGGCGCTGGCCCGGCGTGGTGCTGCTGGGGCTCGGCCAGGGCGGCGGCTTCAGCCTCGCCCTCACCCTGATCGTGCTGCGAACCGCCACCTCACGCCTGGCCGGCAAGCTCTCGGGGCTGGTCCAGGGGGGCGGCTACACCCTGGCCGCCATGGGACCGCTGGCGGTCGGCGTGATGCTGCAGTTCGAGGTGGGGCTGGCGACCCTGACCCGGGTCCTGCTGGGCATCATCGCCGTCAGCATGGGTTTCGCCCTGCTCGCCGGCCGCAACCGCCGCCTGGAGGTCGACGACGCGGGAAGCCTGGTCACCCGCTAGACTCGCAGCAAGCAGGTTGAGGGACGCCCGACGGCTAGGCCGGACGCACCTCTTGTCTCGGTCTGCGCTCATATCTAGATGCCCCTCCCCTTCGACAGGAGCCCCCATGCCCGACCCGGTTTCCGCAGACTCCCCCGTGCTGGTGATCTACACCGGCGGCACCCTGGGCATGGTCGAGACCGACCGCGGCCTGGCCCCGGGCGGCCACATCGAGGAGCGCCTGCGGCGCGCCCTGGCCACCCTGCCCCCGGGCCGCCAGGCGAGCCTGCCGGCCTTCGAGGTGCTCGAGACCGACCGCCCCATCGATTCCAGCGGTGCCACCGCCGAGGACTGGCAGCGGCTCGCCGCCCTGGTGGCGCGGCACTGCCGGCAGCATGCCGGCATCGTCATCCTCCACGGCACCGACACCCTGGCCTGGACGGCCTCGAGCCTGGCCTTCCAGCTGGCGGGGCTGGATCGCCCGGTGATCCTCACCGGGGCCATGCACCCCCTGGAGGCCGAGGACAGCGATGCCGCGGCCAACGTCGAGGACGCCCTGCGCTTCGCGGTCACCCCGCGCCTGCAGGAGGTGGCGATCTGCTTCGCCGGGCGCCTGCTGAGAGGCTGCCGTACCCGCAAGTGGTGCACACGGGAGGCCGACGCCTTCACCAGCCCCAACCAGCCGCTGCTCGGCGAGCGAGTCGACGACGAGGTCGTGCTCTACCCGGGGCGCGGCCTGGCGGATCACCAGCGTGGCGCCCCGCGCTTCGAGCTGGCCGACTATTCGGCGATCACTGAAGGGGGTGTCGTTCGCCTGGCCCTCTGGCCGGGCATCCAGGCCTGGCAACTGGAGGCCTGGTTGTGCGACGACCGGGTCAAGGGCGCCATGCTGGAGGTATGGGGCGGCGGCAACCTGCCCGACGACCCGGCGCTGGCCGGTGCGCTTGCCCGGGCGAGCGGCGAGGGCAAGCTGCTGGCGGCCCTCAGCCAGTGTCCCCATGGCCCGGTGGCCTTCGGCGGCTACGCCGCGGGACAGGGCCTGGCCGATGCGGGGGTGCTCTCGGCGGATGACATGACCCCGGAGGCCACCTTCACCAAGCTGGTCCACCTGCTGGCCCTGCCGCTCCCGGAAAGCGAACGGCGACGGCGATTTCTCACCCCCCTCGTCGGCGAGCGATGAGGCGTCGACGGCAGCGTTGACGGGCGTCAAGCACGACACCCCGGAAGTCGCTAAGGTGGGGGTATCCCGACAGGACAGCAGGAGTCACGCCATGGAACACCCCGACCACCCCTTCACCGAACTCTTCGAGCAGCTCGGCCTCGCCTCTGATCCGGCGGCCATCAAGCGCTTCATCGATCGCCATGCCCCCATTCCCGAAGACGTCGCCCTGCCCGATGCACCCTGCTGGAACGAAGGCCAGGCGGAGTTCCTGCGCGAGGCCCTGGAGGAAGACGCCGACTGGGCCGAGGTGGTCGACCATCTCAACACCTCGCTGCGCAAGGGCTGAGTCGGCGGTGACCGTCAGGCAGGCGGGGAGGCCCCGCCCAGGGGATCATCGGGGGGAGTGAGATCTTCCGGCGGCAGGCGTGACATGGACGCCACGCGTCGATCCACCAGGTGCAGCAGCCAGAGCTGTCCCGCCAGGACGGCAAGACACCAGAGCAGTCCATTGATCATGGGGAGATCCTCGCACAGGCCCACGGCCTGTTTACCCCAGCATAGCGCTGCCGCCGGGCGGCAGTAAGATAGGCCGCTAATTGATTTTATCGATCACTGCCGCTGGATTCATAGCCGCGCCTCGACCCGCTCCAGGATCTGCCGGCTGACCTTGCCGACCAGCGGCCGCGCCGCGCGGTTGACGGCCTTCTCCAGCAGGCGATTGCGAATGGCGTAGGTCAGGGTCAGGGCCACCTCGGTGCCCCCCGCCACGGGCGTGAGGCGATAGCAGCCCCGATTGTGCACCCCGTCCAGCGATTCCCAGGCCAGCACCTCCGGAGCTCGCGCCTCGGTGATCGCCACGTCGAAGGTCCAGTCCATGCCCACCGCATGGACATGCCAGCGATAGCGGTCCTCCCCCAGCGGCTCGATGGCCTGGATCAGGTCGGAGTAGTCGGCAAAGTCCTCGACCCGCTCGAGCAGGGCAAAGACCCGCTCGGGGGATGCCTTGAGAATCGCGCTGTGTTCGATGGTGGCCATGCCGCTCCCTGTTCGACGAACAATCGATGCCTACCATGTCGCCGGTGGCCGTGGATGTCCAGCCGCCGCCCGGCTCAGAGATCGCGCATCAGCAGCGCGAACTCGATCCGCTCCGGGGCGATCGCCTCCCCGGGCACCGGAATACGCACCACATGGCCCGAGCCCGGGGCGGCACCCACGGATTCCCCGCGGCGGTTCTCGATATGCTCGAGCACGAAGCGGCGGTTGCCGCCGGGCAGCATCAGCTCCATGGAGTCCTTCACCTCGAAGCGGTTCTTGACGTCGACCTCGAGCACGCCGCGGTCCGGGTCGTAGCCGATCACCTCGCCGACGAACTGCTGGTGCACACCCACCGAGTTGCCCTGCTCGTAGTTCTGGTACTCGTCGTGGACGTGGCGGCGGTAGAAGCCCTCCGTATAGCCACGGTTGGCCAGGTTATCGAGCTCATCCATCAGGCGCATGTCGAAGGGGCGCCCGGCCACGGCGTCGTCGATGGCCCGACGATAGACCTGGGCGGTGCGTGCCACATAGTAGTGGGACTTGGTGCGCCCCTCGATCTTCAGCGAGGTGACGCCCATCTCGGTGAGGCGCGGCACATGCTGCACGGCGCGCAAGTCCTTGGAGTTCATGATGTAGGTGCCGTGCTCGTCCTCGAACACCGGCATCATCTCGCCCGGGCGGGTGCGGTCCTCGATCAGCGCCGAGAGTTCATCCTGGCCCTCCACCCCGCCGGCGATGGCGGTGCTCTCCATCGGCTCGACCACCGAGGCGCTGCCGCCACCGGAGGCGATCAGGCCACCCTGCGCGCCGCCCTGGCCCGGCGTCCAGATGCCGCTGCCGGCATGGGCGGCCGCCGAGTTGGCCGGCACCAGGTCGCCGGTCTCGTCGTGGGCGGCGGCCACGGTGTTGTACTTCCAGCGACAGGCGTTGGTACAGGTGCCCTGGTTGGGGTCGCGGTGGTTGAAGTAGCCGGAGAGCAGACAGCGCCCGGAGTAGGCGATGCACAGCGCGCCGTGCACGAAGGTCTCGATCTCCAGCGCCGGGCACTGGGCGCGGATTTCGGCGATCTCGGCGAGCGACAGCTCGCGCGACAGGATGATGCGGCTGATGCCCTGCTGCTGCCAGAACCGGGCCGCCGCCCAATTGACCACGTTGGACTGCACCGACAGGTGGATCACCTGCTCCGGCCAGCGCTCGCGAATCATCATGATCAGGCCCGGGTCGGACATGATCAGCGCATCCGGGCCGGCCTCGATCACCGGCTCCATGTCGCGCAGGTAGGTCTTCAGCTTGCTGTTGTGCGGCGCGATGTTCGAGGCCACGTAGAACTGCTTGCCGCGCTCGTGGGCGTAGGCGATGCCGCGGTGAAGGTTGTCGATCTTGAAGTCGTTGTTGCGCACGCGCAGCGAGTAGCGCGGCTGGCCGGCATAGACCGCGTCCGCGCCGTAGGCGAAGGCGTAGCGCATGTTCTTGAACGTTCCCGCGGGGGAGAGCAGTTCGGGGGCTTTCATGGAGTCACCGTTGTCAGGACGATGGCGCGCGATGGCGCATGGTGTGAAGGGGGCGAGATTATAGCAGGACAAGGGCCAGGGGCCGAGGACCGCTCCGGCTGCGCCACGGGAAGGCTTTCTCCACTCCCACCGCTCACGTAGACTATGCCCCCTTCCGGACCGGACCCCGGAACGCCGCGCAAGCGGCCCGACAAATTCTCCGACCAGAGCCGACTCATGACCCTTTCTTATTCCCCCACGGCGACCAACCCCGGCGCCGTGGTGATCTACTCCGGCGGCATGGATTCCTACACCCTGCTGCACCGCGCCCTGCGCGAGGGGAACGAGGTCCACGCCCTCTCCTTCGACTACGGCCAGCGCCACGCTCGCGAGCTCGAGGTAGCCACGCGCGTCTGCCGCACGCTCGGCGTCCCCCACCAGGTGGTGGACATCCGCGCCATTCGCGGGCTGATCGACAATTCCGCGCTGACCGACGCCAGCCGCGAGATGCCAGAGGGCGACTACGCGGAAGACAACCTCACGGCCACCGTGGTGCCGAATCGCAACATGATCCTGCTTGCGCTTTCCATCGCCAAGGCGGTGAACATCGGCGCCGGACGGGTCGACTATGGCGCCCACGGCGGCGACCACGTGCTCTACCCCGACTGCCGCCCCGAGTTCGTCGAGGCGATGAACGCCGTGTCCGGCATCGCCAACTTCCAGGCCGTCGAGATCCATGCGCCCTACCTGCGCGCCAGCAAGGCGCGGATCCTCGCCGAGGGGCTGGCCATGGGGCTCGACTACGCCGACACCTGGACCTGTTATCGGGGTGAAGAACTCGCCTGCGGGGGGTGCGGCAGCTGCCGCGAGCGCCTGGCCGCCTTCGCTGCCAACGGCGCCGTCGACCCCCTTGCCTATGACGAAGGGGGCCTCTGATGTATCACGTCAAGGAGGCCTTCTACACCCTGCAGGGCGAGGGTGGCCAGGCGGGGCGCGCCAGCGTCTTCTGCCGCTTCTCGGGCTGCAACCTCTGGTCCGGCCGCGAGCAGGACCGCGCTGCGGCGGCCTGTCGCTTCTGCGACACCGACTTCATCGGCACCGATGGCCAGAACGGCGGGCGCTTCGACAGGGCCGAGGCGCTGGCCGAGCATCTGACCGCGCTCTGGCCCGACCAGGACGGCCTGAATGGGAGAGCCGCCACCCCCTATGTGGTCTTCACCGGGGGCGAGCCACTGCTGCAGCTCGACGAAGGAGTGATCCGCGAGATGCACGCCCGCGGCTTCGAGGTCGCCGTGGAGACCAACGGCACCCTGCCCGCCCCCGCCGGCATTGACTGGCTCTGCGTCAGCCCCAAGGGCGAGAATCGCCTGGCCATTACCGGAGGCGACGAGCTGAAGCTGGTCCATCCGCAAGCCGACGCGCCGCCCGAGCGCTTCACCCGGCTCGACTTCGACCATTTCTACCTGCAGCCGATGGCTACCGGGCCAGCCGGAGGCTCGGCCGACGCCATTGCCGACACCCTGGCCGAGACCGTGGCCTACTGCCTGGCCCATCCCCGGTGGCGGCTGTCGCTGCAGACCCACAAGATCGCGGGGATCGACTGATGACGCTCTTCGTCAACCGCCTCACCCACCTCGACGTCTCGCTCTGGTGCCCGCAGCGGGGCCTGGTCGGTGCCAGCTGGCAGGTCGATGTAGAGCTCGACGGCGAGCTCGGCGAGGACGGCATGCTGTTCGACTTCGGCGAGGTGAAGCCCTGGATCAAGTCGCGGCTCGATGGCGGCCTCGACCACACCCTGCTGGTGCCCATCCAGGCACCGGGGGTGGAGCTCCACGACTGCCGGGAAGGGCTCTGCGTGCGCAGCGAGCGGCCCTATCCGCTGGAGGTGCGTGCCCCGCGCCAGGCACTAAGCCTGCTGCCCTGGCGCGAGATCACCCCGGAGCGACTGGCCGACCACCTGGCCGCCGAGCTGATGCGCCGACCGCCGCCGCGGGTCAGCGACATCCGCCTGAGGCTGCGCGAGGAGGCCATCGAGGGGGCCGCCTACACCTACAGCCATGGCCTGAAGCAGCATGCCGGCAACTGTCAGCGCATCGCCCATGGTCATCGTTCGCGCCTGGAGGTCTGGCAGCAGGGGCAGCGCGTTCCGGCCCTCGAGCAGCACTGGGCCGATTGGCTGGCCGACCGCTACCTGGTGGACGAGGCAGACGTCGTCGCCGACGACACGCCGGGCTTCCGCGACCTGCTGGCCTGCCGCTACCGCGCCGAGCAGGGCCACTTCTTCCTCCGGCTTCCGCGCAGCCGCTGCGCGGTGCTGCCGACGCCAACCACGGTGGAACACATCGCCGCCTGGCTGGCCGGGACCATCGCCCGGGAGAGCGGCCAGGCCACGCGGGTCCAGGCCTATGAGGGCATCGACAAGGGTGCCATCGCCGAGGCCCGGCCATGACGGATACCCCCGCGCCCCCGGACGGCGGCTGCCGTCCGGGGTGCGGCGCCTGCTGCATCGCGCCCTCGATCAGCTCGCCGATTCCCGGCATGCCCGACGGCAAGCCGGCGGGCGTGCGCTGCGTGCAGCTCGATGACGCCAACCTCTGCCGGCTGTTCGGGGATCCGCGCCGCCCCATGGTGTGCGCGCGTTTCGACTACGACCCTGAGCTGTGCGGCACGCGACGCGACGAGGCGCTCAGGCGCATCGAGGCCCTGGAACTGGCCACCTGAGCCCTGCCTTCCCGACGGCAACGGCGCCCCCTGGGCGCACCGCAGTTCACTGCGGGTCGGCTACCGGGGACTCAGGAGGAGAGGTCCGCCGCATGGGGCAGGCGCCGGTCGAGCAGGGTGCGCCAGCGCGTCAGCACCGGCGCATCGCTGTGGCTCACCTCGCCCAGCAGGGTGCGGAATTCGTCGCGGGAGACCTCGTCACGGGGATCGATCAGGGTCAGCCAGAGCTCCAGGGCGGCGAGCTGCTGGTGGAGGTTGCCGTCCTCCTGGGCCTGGCGCAGGGCCTGCTCGGCGAGGCTCTTGACCTCCTCGCGGGAGTGCCCGAGGCGATGTCGGACGCGCGCCAGGTGCACGGCCAGTTCGGGGACGAACAGGGTGGTGCGCTCGCGGGCGATCATCAGGCACTGGTCGAGGTAGTCCTCGGCCCGGGAGAGCTCCCCCAGGGCCAGGCAGGCATCCACGTACCACAGGGCCGGGCGCTGGTAGGGGTCGCGCCCGGTCACCTCGGCCAGCTCCTCCTGGGCCGACTCGATCTGGCCCAGGCCATCGCGGTCGCCGGCCAGGGCCCGCTGCCAGCCCAGCACGCTGCGCGAGGCCACCTGCCAGAGGTGCAGGTCGGGGGTGCCGGTCAGCTCGAAGGCGCGCTCGGCGCGCATGGTGGCCAGGTGCACGTGTCCCAGCTGGCGATAGAGGGCCGCGGCATACATCAGCGCCATGGCCAGGCTCCCGGGGTGACCGATCCGCTCGGCGAGCCGGATGGCCGACTCTACCTGCCGCTCGGCACGCTGGTAGTCGCCGCGCAGGCAGAGCGTCCAGCCCTGGAAGCAGGCGGCCGCGACCTGGGGGTGGTCGGAGAACGGTAGCCACTCGATCATCATCGGGGCGTTGAGCGGGTCGATCTCCTCCAGATGGTCATAGGCCTGGGAGATGCGCCCGGCCCAGTACTCGCAGCTGGCCCGGGCGAAGTCGGCCAGGCGCCGGTAGCGCGGATCCTCGAGGCGGTCGGCGAGGCCCGCCAGGCGCGAGGCCAGCGAGAAGGCGTCGGCATGGGCATGGCGCTGGCTGCAGCCCACCCACAGCCCCCACTGGACCAGGAAGGCCTGCTCCAGGTCCCCGGCGTCATCCGGGCCGGCCTCCTCCTCGGCCAGAAGCTCCCGGGCCCGCACGAAGCTCTCGTGGGCGGTGGGCGAGCCGTGCCCCTCCAGGGCGAAGGCGGCTTGGCCACGCACGGTGAGCAGGCTGATCTCGCGCTCGGCCTGCCCCTCGACGTGGCGCAGGCTGGCCAGGCCGAAGTCGGCCATCTTCAGCGCCGTGCGGTTGGCGCTGACCTTGAGAGCCTCCCGCGCGGCCAGCTCGAAGTAGCGGGCGCCACGGGCATAGTGGCCGCTGCGCCGCAGGTGGGTGGCGAAGTCGCCGGGGTGGCGGCTGATCCACATCGGGAAGTGCTCCTCGATCAGGCTGACCACCTGACGATGGATGCTCACCCGCACGTCACGGGGGCAGGAGAGGTAGGCGGCTTCCTGCAGCAGCTGGTGGGTAAACTGGTATTCGCGCTCGCCCTCCTCGCCCTCGGCCGGCTCGATGATCTCCAGCCGGCGCATCTGCTCCAGCGCCGGTCCCAGGCGGCTCATCTCCCAGCCACTGCACTCGGCCAGGAAGTCGAGGCGGAAGCGGCGCCCGAGCACCGCCGCCACATGGGCCACCTCGCGGTCGGCGTCGAGCTGGTCGATGCGGCTGGCCAGCAGCCCCAGCAGGCCGCGGGGCAGTTCGTCGAGCTGCACGCTGCGCCCTTCGCGGCGATCCATGTCGACCCGGCGGCAGATCTCCTGAAGGTAGAGCGGGACGCCATCGCAACGCTCGATGATCTGGCCACGCAGCCGCGGGCTCAGGTGGATGCGGTAGCGGCGCGCCAGCTGGGAGAGCAGCCGGGAGGACTGCATCGCATCCAGCCGGCCCAGGGAGATCTGCTGGTCCCAGTGCAGCTTGGCCGGCAGCGCCTCGCGACCGTGGTGGCTGGCCACCAGCAGGAAGGGAGTGTTGATCGGCAGCCGCGCCTGGAGGCCCGCCAGTACCTTGAAGGAGGGCTCGTCGAGCCACTGCAGGTCATCGATCATCAGCACCAGGGTGCGCTCGCTGGACAACTCGCGGATCAGGCGATGGATCAATCCCACGACCAGCTCGACGGCCTCCCCGCTCTGGGCGAGCACCGCCATCTCGCGGGGCTCGCGCACGCCAAGGGCCTCCTCCAGCAGCAGGCGGTGGTCGGCCTCGGGCGCCACGGCATCGTCGGCGGTCAGCAGGCGCGACAGCGCCTCGGCCTCGATGCGCCCTCCCAGGTGCCAGCGCAGCAGTTGGCGCGCCACCCCATAGGGCTCCTGGACAGAGAGTCGCGTGGTGGGCTGCCAGCAGATCGCCGCCTCGCGGCTCTGCTCGAGCTGGCGGAAACCCACCAGCAGCGCCGACTTGCCGAGCCCCGAGGGGCCCCGCACCAGCACGCTCTGGCGCAGGCCGATGCCGGCCCGGGCCAGCGCATCGCGCAGGGTGCGCAGGGAGCCCTCGCGACCCACCAGGCTGGGCGGCGGCGCCTCGCGCCCGCCCTCGTTGGTGCCGAGCACGAGCGCGCGCAGGCGCACCCGGCCGTCGCTGGCCACCAGTCGCGTGGAGAGCCGTGGCTGGAGGTCCAGCGCCGGCGGCATATGCTGGCTGGCATCCTGGGAGATGACCAGCTCGCTGCCCTCGGCGGCGCTCATCAGGTCGAGGGAGCCCTGGGTCACCTGGCCGAGCGGGTCGACCAGGTGGCGCTCGGGGAGATAGACCACCCGGCCGCTGTCAAGGCCGGCGGCCAGCTCGATGCGCGGCGGCTCGCCCTCGCCGCTCCAGTGGCGCTGGGACTCGTCGGGCAGCACCCGGCGACAGTGCTCGTAGAGCGCCACCAGCTCGGCCAGCTGGTGCGCCGGACCATGGGTGCCGAAGCACGCCAGGCCCAGGCCCCCGGTCGCCCCGGGGAGCCAGAAGCCGCCGAGGTGGTGGCACTGCTGCTCGAGCCAGCGCATCAGCTCGACCTGCAGCGCCAAGCAGGCACGGGCATCGGCGCGGGCCGAGAGGTCGGCCTTGAGCCGCAGGCGAATGGCCATCACCGAGAGCTGGCGCTGCTCGATCTCGTCCTCGCGCAGGGGGGCGCTGTCCATGGCCAGGGTGCGCGAGAAGGCACCGCTGGGGCCGAGGTGCGCGCCCTCGGCCTGGGCATCGGACCAGTAGCGGGCCAGTTGCAGGAAAGAGGGCTCCGGCTGCTGGCCGGAGAGCGCCAGCAGCTGCAGGTAGGCGTTGTACTGCTCGTGGGCGGCGGCCAGCTGGCCCTGCTCGGCCAGCTGGCGCACCAGGCGTTCATGGAAGGGCCCATAGCCGGAAAAGCGGCTGGCCAGTGACTCCAGCACGCCATCCGGCAGCGGCTCCTGGCGCTCCAGGACGCTTTCGGCGAAGCGGATCACCCGCTGGCGCCACTCGTTGCGCACCTGGACCAGCCAGCGCTGGTACTCGGCACAGCTGGAGAGGTGCAGCTCCTCGGCGAGATCGCCTCGGTAGCAGGCCAGCACCGCCTCGAGCGTGGCCACGTCGGCGGGCCCCTCGAGCAGCGCCTGCAGCCGGTGCATGTCGAAGTGCCAGCGCTCCGGCAGCCGGAAGGCAATGGTCTGGCGGGATACCGACAGCACCCGCTCGGCCTCGTCGCCCAGGGACTGACGCAGGCAATGCAGGGCATGGCGCAGGTTGGTGCGCCCCGATGACAGACCCTGATCGGGCCACAGCAGTTCGGCCAGGGTGGCGCGGCTGACCGGCTTGTCGTGGAGCAGCAGGTAGACGAGCAGCGCCTTGACCTTGTCGTAACTGAACTGGGTCAGGACATCATCGCCCAGACTCAGTGAAAAGTGGCCGAAGAGTGCCAGGTGGTCCCGGTCATTGTCGTGTACGTCGTCGGCAGCATCCCGCATGGTGATCATTCCTGCGTGGCGGAAGTGATGGCCTCAGGCCGGCACGCCGCTGTGAAAACGAAAGGCCGTGTCCGGCATGGTGACCAGCTCGGCCTCGCGATCGGAGAAGAAGGCGATACGCGCATCGATGGGCGCCGTGGCCAGGCGGCGGGCCAGCATCAGGTAATCCTCGAAATGACGACCTTCAGACTTAACCAGACTGCGATAGAACTTGGCAAGTTCATCATCCAGATGCGGAATCAGGCGGGCAAAGCGCTCGCAGCTGCGTGCCTCGATCAGCGCCCCGATGATCAGGATATCCACCAGGCGCTCCGGTTCCTGTTTCCGGACGTGGCGACGCAGCCCCTCGGCATAGCGCGAGGCACTGATGTGGCGATAGACGATGCCCCGCGCCTCCATCAGCCTGACGACCTGCTCGAAGTGCAACAGCTCCTCCCGGGCCAGCTGCGACATCTTGGTCAGCAGCAGCGGCTGGTCCACATAGCGGTAGAGCAGGCTCATGGCCGTGGAGGCCGCCTTCTTCTCGCACTGGGCGTGGTCGATCAGCAGCAGCTCGGGGTTGGCCAGGGCCCAGTCGACCCATGCCTCCGGGGTGGCACAGGGCAGGAACGCCAGCAGCTCGGCAGGCAGCAGGTCCCGGCAATCGGTCATCTCGAGGGTCGGCATCGGGGGCATCATGGGTCCTGTGTCGGCGGGTCAAGGAGATCGGGGAGGCGCGTCTGTCGCCGCTCGGCGGCAGCCAGCAGGTCGGTGGTGATGCGTTCATGGAGCGAGGCGGCATCCTCGCCGTCGCGGCCGGCCAGCCCGTAGCGCGACAGGTCCCGGATGCGGCCACGGCCCACCCGCAGCAGCTCCACGGCGCGGGAGAGCGGCGGCTGCTCGTCCCGGAAGCGGATCCGGTGACGGCGCAGCTGTGCCTCCAGGCTCGCGGGGTCAACGACCACCAGGAAGCGCCCGGCGACCTCGGCCCGCAGCCGATCCAGCTCGGCCATGCGGCAGCGGCGCTGCTCGCCGGACAGGGCCGGCCAGTCGCGGATCTCGCTGTCGACGCGCTGGCAGCCACGGCACACCCGGTCGCCCAGGGTGGTCGAGCAGAGACCCACGCACGGCGAGGTGATGCGCTCTCCCATGTCCCCTCCCGTTGACGTTAACGTGCGTTGACAGAACGTCATGGTAACGCGGGAGACGCCGGGCTGGCAGCCCGAAGTTGCCGCCGACCAAAGTTCAAGGCCGCCACCGCGGGCCCAACTTAACATTGTCGACAGTTTCCTCTATGATCTCGGCACCGCTGACACCCTGGCAACAGGAAGGGTCTACCAGACGTTTTCCCCCGCCGAAGCGTGCCTTTCGTCGATGCTCGACAAGGTCTGCCGGCTTCGGCCACCACCACCGATGAGGGCCCCAACGTGCTTGAAGCCTATCGCCAACATGTCGAGGAGCGCGCCGCCGACGGCGTGCCGCCTAAGCCGCTGAACGCCGAGCAGGTCGCTGCCCTGGTCGAGCTGCTGAAGAACCCGCCGGCCGGCGAGGAGGAGGCCATCCTCGACCTGCTCACCAATCGCGTTCCGCCCGGCGTCGACGAGGCCGCCTACGTCAAGGCCGGCTTCCTCACCGCCATCGCCAAGGGCGAGGCCGAGTCGCCGCTGATCGACAGGATTCACGCGGTGAAGCTGCTGGGCACCATGCAGGGCGGCTACAACATCGTCTCGCTGGTCGAGCTGCTCGACGACGCCGACCTGGCCAAGGAAGTGGGCGAGCAGCTCAAGCACACCCTGCTGATGTTCGACGCCTTCCACGACGTGGAAGAGCGCGCCAAGGCGGGCAACGCCGTGGCCAAGGAGGTCATCCAGTCCTGGGCCGATGCCGAGTGGTTCCTCTCCAAGCCGGCACTCGACGAGAAGATCACCCTGACCGTGTTCAAGGTGCCGGGCGAGACCAACACCGACGACCTCTCCCCCGCCCCGGACGCCTGGTCGCGCCCCGATATCCCGGTGCACGCCAACGCCATGCTCAAGAACGAGCGTGACGGCATCGAGCCCGAGGTGCCCGGCACCACCGGCCCGCTGAAGCAGATCGAGGAGGTGAAGGCCAAGGGCTTCCCGGTCGCCTACGTCGGCGACGTGGTCGGCACCGGCTCCTCGCGCAAGTCCGCCACCAACTCGGTGCTGTGGTTCTTCGGTGACGACATCCCCTACGTGCCCAACAAGCGCGCCGGCGGCTTCTGCTTCGGCGGCAAGATCGCCCCGATCTTCTTCAATACCATGGAAGATTCCGGCGCCCTGCCGGTGGAGATGGACGTCTCCGCCCTCGAGATGGGCGACGTCATCGATGTCTACCCCTATGAAGGCAAGGTGTGCAAGCACGGCACCGACGAGGTGCTGACCACCTTCGAGCTCAAGACCCAGCTGATCCTCGACGAAGTGCGCGCTGGCGGCCGTATCCCGCTGATCATCGGCCGCGGCCTGACCACCAAGGCACGCGAATCGCTGGGCCTGGCACCCTCCGACGTCTTCCGCCTGCCCGAGCAGCCCAAGGACACCGGCAAGGGCTTTACCCTGGCCCAGAAGATGGTCGGCAAGGCCTGCGGCCTTGAGGGCGTGCGCCCGGGCATGTACTGCGAGCCGAAGATGAGCACCGTGGGCTCCCAGGACACCACCGGCCCGATGACCCGCGACGAGCTCAAGGACCTCGCCTGCCTCGGCTTCCAGGCCGACCTGGTGATGCAGTCCTTCTGCCACACCGCCGCCTACCCGAAGCCGGTCGACGTGGACACCCACCACACCCTGCCCGACTTCATCATGAACCGCGGCGGCGTCTCGCTGCGTCCAGGCGACGGCATCATCCACAGCTGGCTGAACCGCATGCTGCTGCCCGACACCGTGGGCACCGGCGGCGACTCCCATACCCGCTTCCCGCTGGGCATCTCCTTCCCGGCCGGTTCGGGCCTGGTGGCCTTCGCCGCCGCCACCGGCGTGATGCCGCTGGACATGCCGGAGTCCGTGCTGGTGCGCTTCAAGGGCAAGCGTCAGCCCGGCGTCACGCTGCGTGACCTGGTCCACGCCATCCCCTACTACGGCATCAAGAACGGCCTGCTGACCGTCGAGAAGTCAGGCAAGAAGAACGCCTTCTCCGGCCGCGTGCTGGAGATCGAGGGCCTCGAGGACCTCACCGTCGAGCAGGCCTTCGAGCTCTCCGACGCCTCCGCCGAGCGCTCCGCCGCGGGTTGCACCATCACCCTGTCCGAGGACAGCGTGAGCGAGTACCTGAAGTCCAACATCACCCTGCTCAAGTGGATGATCGCCAACGGCTACGGCGACCGCCGTACCATCGAGCGCCGCATCCAGGGCATGGAGGAGTGGCTGGCCGACCCGAGCCTGATGCGCGCCGACAAGGACGCCGAGTACGCCGAGGTCATCGAGATCGACCTCGAGGAGCTCAAGGAGCCGGTACTTTGCGCCCCGAACGACCCGGACGACGCCCGCCTGCTCTCCGAGGTGGCCGGCGAGAAGATCGACGAGGTCTTTATCGGCTCGTGCATGACCAACATCGGCCACTTCCGTGCCGCGGGCAAGCTGCTCGAGAAGCAGCCGGCCGGCAGCCTGAAGACCCGCCTGTGGCTGGCCCCGCCGACCAAGATGGACCAGCACCAGTTGACCGAGGAGGGCTACTACGGCATCTACGGCCGCGCCGGGGCACGCATGGAGATGCCCGGTTGCTCGCTGTGCATGGGCAACCAGGCCCGCGTCGCCGCCAAGTCCACCGTGGTCTCCACCTCCACCCGCAACTTCCCCAACCGCCTGGGCGACGGCGCCAACGTCTACCTCGCCTCCGCGGAACTGGCGGCCGTGGCCGCCGTTGAGGGCCGCCTGCCGACCGTCGACGAGTATCGCCGCTACATGGGCGAGTTCGACGCCATGGCTGGCGAGATCTACCGCTACATGAACTTCCACGAGATCGAGGAGTATCAGAACGCCGCCTCCAACGTGATTCCGGTCGCGCAGGAAGCCTGATCAGCGGTATTCTGATACCCTCAAGTTCGACTCCGATGCTCGCAACATCGAAGGCCGCCGTCCGCGGCGGCCGGAGCCGATGAACGAAGCGCCCCGTCCGGGGCGCTTTTTTTGCGCCCGCCCCTGCCAACGGCCTGTCCCACCAAAGGGGACTTCCGTTCTGCCCGGGCCATGGCATCATCGAGAAATTACCCATGTCACGAGGAGTCTCACCGTGAGCCATATCGTCACGCCGGACATCTGCGACGCCTACCCCGAGGTCCAGGCACTCGATCCGATCTTCGTCAACTTCGGCGGCCACGAGGCCTTCGCCGGCCCGATCCGCACCGTCAAGTGCTTCGAGGACAACTCCCTGGTCAAGCAGGCGGTCGCCGAACCCGGCGACGGCGCCGTGCTGGTCGTCGACGCCGGCGGTTCCACCCGCTGCGCCATGCTGGGCGACATGCTGGCCGAACAGGCTGCCGGCCACGGCTGGGCCGGCGTGGTGATGTACGGCTGCGTGCGCGACGTCGACATACTGGCCGAGACCGAACTCGGCATCCAGGCCCTGGGGGCCCATCCGCGCAAGAGCGAGAAGCGCGGCGAGGGACAGCGCGACATCCCCGTCAGCTTCGCCGGCGCCACCCTGACGCCGGGCCAGTGGCTCTATGCCGACAACAACGGCATCCTGGTCGCCGACGAGCAGCTGGACCTGGAGCGCTGAGGCGCGACGAGCCCCCCGGGAACAGGCACTTGCCCGTGGCAGGCAAGCGGTGTCACCCTGACACGAGATTCCCGTCACGCGCCTGTCCATGCTGCACCTGTCACGATTGAGCGGCGACGTGCTGCGCACCCTGCGCGAGCACCTGCGCCCGCTGATCGCCTATCACCTCTTCTTCACGCTGCTGGCCTCTAGCCTGCTGCTGCCGGCCGTGGGCTGGACCCTCTCGGGGCTGCTCGCCCAGTTCGGCCGCCCGGTGATCACCAACAACGAGCTGATCGCCCTGCTGATGAGCCCCGGCGGCCTGCTGTGGCTGCTGGCCGCCGTCGGCCTGACCTTCCTGGTGCTCTACCTCCAGCAGGCCGGCATGATCCTGGTGGCGGTCCGTCCTCGGGACCACCATGTCCGCCTGGCCTTCGAGGCCCTCTGGGCCGTGCTGCGCCGGCTGCCGGCCCTCAGCGGCCTGGTGGTGCTGCAGGTGGGGTCCCAGTTGCTGCTGCTGGTCCCGCTGGCGCTGAGCCTCGCCTGGCTCCATGAGCTCTTCCTGGGAGGGCTGGACCCCTACTTCGTGCAGAGCGTGCGCCCGCCCGCCTTCTGGGCCTTCCTCGGCAGCGGCCTGGTGCCGCTGCTGGCGTGGCTGCTGCTCGCCGGCAGCCTCTATGTCCGCTGGCACCTGGCCCTGCCGGTGCTGACCCTGGAGGGGCTCTCGCCGCCGGCGGCCCTGGCGCGCAGCGGGCAGCTGACCCGAGGCCGCGGGCGCCATATCGCGGCGGCGGTGGTCCTGCTGCTGCTGGGGATCATCGCGCTGCCGCTGCTGGCCACGGCGCTGTTCGACCGGGTCGTCACGCCGCTGCTGTGGTGGCTGCCCGAGCGTAATGCGGTGCTGGTCCCGGCCATGCTCGCCTACCTCACCGCCTACCTGCTGATCGCCCTGGCCATTACCTTCGGCGGCATCGCCGCCAACGCCCTGCAGGCCACCTGCCTCTACCTGCGCCTGGCCCATCGCGAGCCGAAGCCCAAGCCACCGCCGCCCGGCACCCACCCCGGTCGCCTCGCCTGGGCGGTCGAGCTCGCCGTCGTGCTGTTCGCCATCGGCCAGGCGTGGCTGATCGTCAATCGCTTCGAGATCCGCGACGAGGTCGCCATCATCGCCCACCGCGGCAGCTCGCTGAAGGCGCCGGAGAACACCCTGGCCGCGGTGGAGCAGGCGATCCGGGACCGGGCCGATGGCGTCGAGATCGACGTGCGCCTCACCGGCGACGGCGAGGTGGTGCTCTACCATGACGAGAGCCTCAGGCGGCTGGCCGGCGACGGGCGCCGGGTCGGGGAGCTGCCACGATCGGAGCTCGGCGAGGTGGACGTGGGCAGCTGGTTCGGGGATCCCTTCATCGGCGAGCGGATCCCGGGGCTGGACGAGGTCCTGACGGCGGTACGCGGACGCGCCACCCTGATGATCGAGCTCAAGCCCGATCCCGGCCGCGTACTCGAGCTGGTCGAGGCGGTGATCGACACCCTGGAGAGGGAGCGGGAAGAGCGCCGCGCCTGCCGGCACCGCGCCGAGGACCGGATCACCGCCCTGGCCTGTGGCGATCCCGACATCATGGGCGAGATGCGGGTGGCCGCCATGTCGCCCTGGCTGCTGCGCGAGGTCAGGCTGCGCGCGCCGCGCCTGCGCACCACCCTGCTCGCCCAGCTGGTGATGTCGGGCTCCCTGGAGCGCCGAGGCTTCGATGCCCTCGCCCTTCGCCACAACCGCATCGACGAGGAGGAGGTGCGCCTTGCGGGGTACTACGGTTACGAGCTGCATGCCTGGACCATCAACGATCGCACCCGGATGTCCCAGCTGATCGATCTGGGGGTGGACGGCATCATCACCGACCGGCCGGAGATGCTCGCCAAACTCATCAGTGAGCGCCGCCGCCTGGGCGACGGTGCCCTGCTGCTGGTCAAGCTGCGCAACTGGCTGAGGAACTAGTCCCCCATCACTACCCCTTCACGGCGCGGGTCGGCACCACCGAAGAAGCCCTCCTCGGTGCGCTGGATCGCCTGCAGGCCACTGGTGAGCTCGCGCTCCTCCACCTCGTGGCCCCGCTCGCGCAGCGCCTCCAGGGTGGCCGGCGGGAAGCGTCCCGCCTCCAGGTAGACCGGTCCGCCCAGGGTGATGGCATGGGGCAGGTCCAGCGAACGCTGGGCGTCCAGCCCCCAGTCGAGCATCGCCACCAGCGAGTGGGCGGTGTAGTGGATGATGGCCGCCCCCCCCGCCGAACCAAGGCTCGCCACCAGGTCGTCGCTCTCCCGGTCGAAGACCAGCGTCGGGCTCATGCTGGAGCGTGGTCGCTTGCCTGGCTCCACCCGGTTGGCGATGGGCGTACCCTCGTCATCCGCGGGGGTGAAGGAGAAGTCGGTCAGCTCGTTGTTGAGCATAAAGCCCCCCGGCATGCCGGTCCCCCCGTCGGAGAGGATGCGCGCACCGAAGGCCTGCTCGATGGAGCTGGTCATGGCCAGGGCATGGCCGTGCTCGTCGACGATGCTGATGTGGCTGGTGCCGTATTCCGGCTGCGTCGGCTGCACGGCCCAGGCCGTGGCCAGGGTGCCGGGGTTGCCCGGGCTGGCACCGTCGCTGCCCATGCTCTGCCCCGCCTCGATCAGCTCGGCGCGTTCGGCCAGGTAGTCGGGATCGAGCATCAGCGACCAGTCGCCGCCGGGCGCCTCGACGAAGTCCGGGTCGGCGATATAGCGCCCGCGGTCGGCGAAGGCCAGCCGCGAGGCCTCGAGAAAGCGGTGCAGCCAGTCGACGCCGGGCAGGTCGTCCTCCAGGGCCGCCTCCAGCGGAGGGAGCTCCTCAAGGGTGCCGAGGATCTGCATCACCGTCAGGTGGCCCGAGGAGGGCGGCGGAAAGCCGCACACCCGGTACGCCTGCCAGTCGGTGCAGAGCGGCTCGCGCTCCTTGGCCGTATAGGTGGCCAGATCCTCGAGGCTGAGGCTGCCGGGAATGGCGGGGTGGTTCTGTACCTGCGCCACGATGTCCTCGGCGATCTCCCCGGTGTGCAGCGCCGAGCTGTCCTGCTCGGCGATCCGCTCGAGGATCACCGCCAGGGCCGGATTCTTGAGCGTATGCCCTTCGGGAAGCGGATCCCCCTCCTCGGTGAAATAGAAGGCCGAGGCCCGGCGGTTCTCACGCAGGCCCTCGGTGTCGGCCAGGCTGCGATGCAGCCTCGGGCTGACGGGGAATCCCTCGTCGGCCAGGGTGATCGCCGGCTCGAAGAGCTCGGCCCAGGGCAGGCGACCATGCGCCTTGTGGGCGCTCTCCAGCATGCGCAGGTTGCCGGGCACACCGACCGAGCGACCGCTCTCCACGGCCTCCATGAATGCCAGGGGCTCGCCGTCCCCGTCCAGGAAGAGCTCCTCCTCCACCGAGGAGGGCGCGGTCTCGCGGCCGTCGTAGGCCTTGACCTCCTCGCCGTCGTGGTACATCAGGAAGGAGCCCCCGCCGATGCCGCTGGACTGGGGCTCGACCAGGGTGAGCACCATCTGCACCGCGATGGCAGCATCGATGGCCGACCCCCCCGCCTGGAGGATCTGGTAGCCGGCATCGGTGGCCAGGGGGTTGGCCGCGGCCACGGCGAACCTCTCGGTGGCCCAGCCCGGCTTCTCCTCGCTTCCGGACGCCGTCTCAGGGGCGATCTCCGGGCGCTGGTACTGGAAATCGACCTCCGCCAGTGCCGCCGGGGAAAGCAGCAGCGGGGAGAGCAGCAGCAGGGACGCCGAACGACGCCAAGCGGTGGGGATGACCATGATCATGACTCCTTGTCTCGATTCGGGGTCATGACAGCATAGGTGAGTCCGGTCCGGTCGTCGCCACGCTAGCGGCGACAGCGCCACAGGGCCAGCAGGTTCACGCCGGCGAGGGCCAGCAGGGCGGCGGCGACCCAGCCAAGCGAGCTGACCAGGCCATGGAACTCCCCGGGGGCGGCCTGCGGGCGGAAGGCCATGCCGTATTCGGCCAGGCGGCTGCCCGCGTAGAGCAGCAGGGCCAGCAGGCCCAGCGGCAGCGGAGAGCGCCGCCGGGCCAGCCAGCGGGTCAGCCGCCAAGGCTCCGACGGCGCCTTGCGTGCCTCAGGTTTCCGGGCCCGGGGTTTGGGGGCGGCCCTGGGCCTGTTGGGCGCACGCCGCGGTGCACGCCGCGGCGGTTTTCGGCCCGCACCCGGCAGGCGCCCCGCCAGCCAGCGCGTGGCACGGACCAGGCCCCAGCCCAGGGTGAAGAAGACGGACAGCGCCAGGCCCCCCATCACCAGCAAGTATGCCATCCCGGCAGATCCCCCTTCGGCTCGTTGGAGGCGCTATCTTGCCAAATTCTCGCCGCCCCGTGGGCCAGAATCGCTCGGCGTCTCAGGGCACCACGATGACCGGGATTGGCAGGCGAGCCAGCAGGTCGGCATCCTGGTCGGCCAGGCGGGCGAGCTGGGGGCGGTGGAGCAGCAGGGCGCCATTGTCCACACGGGCCAGCTGCTGCTCCAGTTGCCGGGCATTGCTCGCCTGCAGGGTCTCCGTGCCGTCGAACAGCCGGGTCAGCGCCTCGGGCACCGGCGGGACCTCGTCGCCCTCCCCGGGACCGTCCAGGCTGCGCAGCGGACCGCGGGCCAGCGACAGCCGCTCGTCCCAGATGATCACCGTGCAGGGCGCCTCGAGGATCAGGGCACGGCTGGTGGAGCCCAGCCGCACGCCCCAGTGGCCCGAGAGCCCGGCCTTGCCGAGCAGCAGCAGATCCCCGGGACCGGCCAGCGACAACGCCTCGCTGACCACCCGGCCGCGACTGACCCGCAGCTGGTGTCGCAGCTCCCGGCCCGCCACCGCGGCATCCAGGGCCTCGGTCACGCGGCGGGCCTGGCGGGCCATGCCGGCCTCGAGATCGGACCTCGACAATCGGCGCACCCGCCCCGAGGCGGCGCCGATCTCCCGGGCGAAGGGAAAGCCGGCGCTGCCCAGCAGGTCCTGGTCCTCGACGTAAAGGGCCACCAGCTCGGCGTGGCGCGTTACCGCTAGGTCCACCGCAGCGGCCAGTGCCGCCAGGCTGTGGCGGGACGCATCGAGCAGCGCCAGCACCCGCATCACCGGGATCTCGTCATCTCCCGCCTGCCCTTCCGGGCCTGGCCGGGACGCGTCAACGTTCATCGTCCTGCTCCTCGTGCTCGTCGCCATCGCCGCCCCGCTCCTCCTGGCGCGCGTGCTTCACCACCTCGCGGAAATGGGCCAGCCGCTCGGCCACGCGGGCATCGAGGCTGCCCTCGGGGAAGTGCCCCCGGGCGTCGGGCGAACCGGTGGGCAGGCCGGTGAGCAGCTCCAGCGCCTCGTCCACCCGTGACACGGCGAAGACCCGGAAGCGCCCCTGCTCGATCGCCTCGCGGACCTCGGCCTTGAGCATCAGGTGCTCGACATTGGTCGCCGGCAGGATCACCGCCTGGCCCTGGAGGTCGCCCCGGGCGGCACAGACATCGAAGAACCCTTCGATCTTCTCGTTCACGCCGCCCACCGCCTGGACCCGTCCATGCTGGTCGATGGAGCCGGTGACGGCGAAGGCCTGGTCGAGCTCCACCCGGGCGATGGCCGAGACCAGGGCACACACCTCGGCCACCGAGGCACTGTCGCCCTCGATCCCGCCGTAGGACTGTTCGAAGGCCAGGCTCGCGGAGAGCGAGAGCGGCTCCTCCCCCGCGTAGCGACTGGCCAGGTAGCGCGACAGGATCATCACCGCCTTGGAGTGGATGCGCCCGCCCATGCGCGCCTCGCGCTCGATGTCCACCACCTGTCCGTTGCCCGGACGCGCCGTGGCGGTGATGCGCGATGGCTGGCCGAAGGCGTACTCGCCCAGCTGCAGCACGGAGAGGCCGTTGACCTGGCCGACCACGCGCCCCTCGGTGGCCACCATCATGGTGCCGCGCGTGATCATCTCGTGGCTGCGCTCGCGGATGCGCCCCGCGCGCCAGAGCTGCTGGCTGACCGCCTTCTCGACATGGCGACGGGCGATCACCGTGGCCGCCTCCTCGCGGGCCCAGTGGTCGGCCTCCAGCACCAGGTCATGGAGGTCGCGGTGACGCGCGGTCAGCTTGCGCTGGTCATCGGCCAGGCGGCTGGCACGCTCGATCACGGCGGCCACCCCGCTGCGATCCAACGGGCGCAGGGCCGCCTCGCGGGCCAGGGTCGCCACCATGCGGGCATAGAAGGCCTCGTGCCGGGGGTCACGGTCGAGCTCGTCCTCGAGGTCGGCCTGGACCTTGAACAGCTCGAGGAACTCGGGGTCGTGCTCGCAGAGCAGGTAATAGAGCAGGCGCTCGCCCAGCAGCACGATCTTGACATCCAGCGGGATCGGCTCCGGCTCGAGGGTCACGGTGCTGATCAGCCCATAGGCCTGCTCCAGCGACTCGGTACGGATCTCGCCGGCCTTGAGCACCCGCTTGAGGGTCTCCCAGGCCCCCGGCTGGGTGAGCACGCCGCGCACGTCCAGCACCAGGTAACCGCCGTTGGCGCGATGCAGGGCGCCGGCGCGGATCAGCGAGAAGTCGGTCAGCAGGGTGCCGTTGTGCACATGGTGCTCGATGCGGCCCACCAGGTGCTGGTGGGTGGGCAGGTCCTGGTAGATCACCGGCGCCCCTCGTGCCTCAGCGTTGTCCACGATCAGGTTGACCTGAAAGCGGCTGAATACCGCCTCCGCCGGGATATCGGGCTCGTCGGCGATGAAGGAGTCGACATTGAACAGGATCGCCTCGCGGATGGCGTCGATGTGGGCCAGGATGCCCTCGTGCTCGGCATAGCGCTCCTTGAGCTCGTCCAGGGGGGCGCCGATGGCCGACTCGAGCATCTCTGCGTTGAGGGCGTTGGCCTGGTCGCGCAGCTCCTTGGCCAGGCGCGGCATCTGGCGGATCGCCTGGGTCAGCTTGCGCTGCAGGATCTCGACCGTGGCCTCGATGCGCTCTCGCTCGTCCTTCGGCAGCTTCTCGAAGGCCTCCGGTGCCATCATCTTGTCGCCGTCAGCCGGTGCGAAGGTAAAGCCGTTGGGGGTGGAGAGCAGCAGGATATCGTGCTCGCGAGCCTCGCGTCGCACGGCCTCCACGGCGTCGCGCTGGCGCTCGCCCATGGCCTGCTTGAGCTCGTGGAGGCGGTTCTGGTACTCCTCGCTCTCGAACACGGCGGGGATGGCGCTGCGCAGTTCCTCGACCAGCGCCTCCAGGTCCGTGCGCAGCTGGCGCCCCAGGCCGGGCGGCAGCGAGAGGGCCAGCGGCGCGGCCGGGTCGTCGAAGTTGTAGCGGTAGCACCAGTCCCGGGGAGGCGAGGCGTCGCGGGCCTTGTCGGCGAGGAAGCTGCCCACCAGGTTGTGCCGATCGTGCCCGGGCTGACCCAGCACGAAGAGGTTGAAGCCGTCGCTGCGGATCGCGGTGCCGAAACTCAACGCATCCCGTGCGCGTTCGTGGCCGACGAGCAGGTCCAGCGACTCGAGCTCACTGGTGACCTCGAACTCGAAGGCATCGGTCGGGCAGGTCCGGTACACCCGTGCCACCCCAAGGGGTTCCACCATGGCAGTTCTCCTTTGCTGTCACGGGCAGTATGCGACAAGCAGGAGAGTTGTGCCTGACAGGGATCAAGGGGCCGGCCACAAAAGCAAGACACCCGGGCAAGCCCGGGTGTCGTCGATCACTGGCGGCAAGGCAAGGTCAGCCCAGGGTCTCGCCGGCCAGCATGAACCAGGTCTCGAGGACCGCATCGGGGTTGAGCGACACGGAGTCGATGCCCTGCTCCATCAGCCACTTGGCCAGGTCCGGATGGTCAGAGGGGCCCTGGCCACAGATGCCGATGTACTTGCCCTGGGCGTGACAGGCCTGGATGGCCATGGCCAGCAGCTTCTTCACGGCCGGGTTCCGCTCGTCGAAGAGGTGGGCGACGATGCCGGAATCGCGGTCCAGGCCCAGGGTCAGCTGGGTCAGGTCGTTGGAGCCGATGGAGAAGCCATCGAAGTACTCGAGGAACTCCTCGGCCAGCAGGGCATTGGCCGGCAGCTCGCACATCATGATCACCTTGAGGCCCTTCTCGCCCCGTGCCAGGCCGTTGGCGGCGAGCAGGTCGACCACCTCGCGGGCCTCCTCGGTGGTGCGCACGAAGGGCACCATGATCTCGACGTTGTCGAGCCCCATCACCTCGCGAACCCGCTTGAGGGCCCGACACTCCAGCTCGAAGCAGGGGCGGAACGAGTCCGAGATATAGCGCGAGGCGCCGCGGAAGCCAAGCATGGGGTTCTCTTCCCCCGGCTCGTAGAGCTTGCCGCCGATCAGGTTCTCGTACTCGTTGGACTTGAAGTCCGACAGGCGCACGATGACCCGCTTCGGGTAGAAGGAGGCCGCCAGGGTGGAGATGCCCTCGACCAGCTTGTCGACGTAGAACTCCACCGGGTCGGGGTAGCCGGCGGTGCGCAGGTCGATGGTCTGCTGCAGGTCGGCGGGCAGGGTGTCGTACTCGAGCAGGGCCTTGGGGTGCACCCCGATCATGCGGTTGATGATGAATTCGAGCCGCGCCAGGCCCACCCCGGCGTTGGGCAGGCTGGCGAAGCTGAAGGCGCGATCCGGGTTGCCGACGTTCATCATGATCTTGAAGGGGATCTCGGGCATGGCATCGACGCTGGTGACGTTGCGGTCGAACTCCAGCAGCCCCTCATAGACATGCCCGGTGTCTCCTTCGGCACAGGAGACGGTGACGTCGCGCCCGTCATCAAGCGTCTCGGTGGCATCGCCGCAGCCGACCACGGCGGGAATGCCCAGCTCGCGGGCGATGATCGCCGCGTGGCAGGTGCGGCCGCCCCGGTTGGTGACGATGGCCGAGGCGCGCTTCATGATCGGCTCCCAGTCCGGGTCGGTCATGTCGGTGACCAGGACGTCGCCGGGGTTGACCTTCCCCATGTCGTCCGGGGAGAACACCACCTTGACCGCGCCGCGGCCGATACGCTGGCCGATGGCCCGGCCGGCCACCAGGGTGCGCCCCTTCTCCTTGAGCTGGAAGCGCTCGAGCTTGCCGCCCTCCTGCTGGGAGACCACGGTCTCGGGCCGGGCCTGGACGATGTAGAGCTCGCCATCGTCGCCGTCCAGTGCCCACTCGATGTCCATGGGGCGGCCGTAGTGTTCCTCGATGGTCACCGCCTGGCGGGCCAGTGCCATGATCTGCTCGTCATCGAGGCAGAAGCGCGCCCGGTCGGCCAGCGGCACGTCCACGGTGGCCACCGACTTGCCGGCGCTGGTGTCGTCGGTGTAGACCATCTTGATCAGCTTGGAGCCGAGGTTGCGGCGCAGCACCGCCGGGCGGCCCGCCGCCAGGGTCGGCTTGTGGACATAGAACTCGTCGGGGTTCACCGCCCCCTGCACCACGGTCTCGCCCAGCCCCCAGGAGGCGGTGACGAAGACGGCGTCGCGATAGCCGGATTCGGTGTCGAGGGTGAACATCACGCCCGAGGCGCCGGTCTCGGAGCGCACCATCTTCTGGATGCCGGCGGAGAGCGCCACGTTCTCGTGGGCATAGCCGCGATGGACGCGATAGGAGATGGCACGGTCGTTGAACAGCGAGGCGAAGACCTCATGCACGGCGCGCTTGATGTTGTCGAAGCCCTCGATGTTGAGGAAGGTCTCCTGCTGCCCGGCGAAGGAGGCATCCGGCAGGTCCTCGGCGGTGGCCGAGCTGCGCACGGCGACCTTGAGGTTGGGGTGCATCGCCGAGAGCGTCTCGTAGCTTTCGCGCAGGTAGCGCTCGAAGGTCGGCGGCAGCGGCGTGTCGATGACCCACTGGCGGATCTCGGCACCGGCCCTTGCCAGTTCGGCGACGTCATCGACGTCCAGGGTGGCGAGCCGGCGATTGATGCGCTCGTTGAGCCCTTCGTGGGAGAGGAATTCGCGGTAGGCGTGGGCCGTGGTGGCGAACCCGCCGGGGACGGTGACACCCGCGCCGGACAGGTTGGAGATCATCTCGCCGAGGGAGGCGTTCTTGCCCCCGACCCGCTCGACATCGTCCATGCCCAATTGATCGAACCACTGAATATAATCGTCCATGAGACCTCCCAGGATATCGACGACAAATGCATCATGCCGGCGCGCCGCGCGGGACTCGGGCATGAAGGGATGGTGGCGACTCTAACAGCGGCCTTCCATATTCGCCATTAGTCTAACATCGAAGTCACTGGAGGATTTTTACAACAGCCCGCCGATTCGCCAGGAATCTGAAGTAGTCAGGGCCTGGCGGACAGCAAACCCGCCTCTTGTCCCGGCCCCGACCAGCACCGACAATGGGCTCACCTTCACCTCGGACCACAGCGACCCGCCATGACGCGCACCGCCTTCTTCATCTCCGACGGCACCGGCATCACCGCCGAGAGCCTGGGACGCAGCCTGCTCGCCCAGTTCGAGAGCGTCGAGATCCGCATGCTCACCAAGCCCTATATCGACTCCCTCGAGAAGGCCCGAACCCTGGTGGCGATCATCGAGGCCACGGCGGTGCGCGACGGCGAGAAGCCAATCATCATCGATACCATCGTCGACGAGCAGATCCGCGAGGTGATCCGCCAGGCCCCGGGCTTCAAGGTCGACATCTTCTCGACCTTCCTCAAGCCGCTGGAGGAGGAGTTGGAAGCCCACTCCTCCTACAGCGTCGGTCGCACCCATGCCATCGGCCGCGACGACGTCTACATGGACCGCATCCACTCGGTGCACTTCGCCCTGGACAACGACGACGGGGCTCGCACCCACCAGTACGACAAGGCAGACATCATCCTCATCGGGGTCTCGCGCTGCGGCAAGACCCCCACCTCGCTCTACCTGGCCCTGCAGTTCGGCATCCGCGCGGCCAACTACCCGCTCACGGAGGACGACCAGGACGAGAACGGCACCTTGAAGCTGCCCAAGGCCCTGGTCCCGCATCGCCACAAGCTGTTCGGGCTGACCATCGACCCGCGACGGCTGGCGGCGATCCGCCACGAGCGCCGGCCCAACAGCCGCTACAGCTCCATCGACCAGTGCGTCCAGGAGGTCGAGCAGGCCGAGGGGCTCTATCGCCAGATGCATATCCCCTATATCGACACCACCCGCTTCTCCGTGGAGGAGATCTCCACCCGGATGATCGCCGAGACAGGGCTGACACGGCGCTTTTCGCCGCGATAAGCGCCGAGCGCCGAGCGCCGAGCGCCGAGCGCCGAGCGCCGAGCGCCGAGCGCCGAGCGCCGAGCGCCGAGCGCCGAGCGCCGAGCGCCGAGCGCCGAGCGCCGAGCGCCGAGCGCCGAGCAGGATGTTGGCACCGCCCGTCATGGTGTCAAGACCGCCTGGCCGCTTAACCCGCTTGGCCGCTTGGCTGCTTGACCGCCTGGCGCTATCTCACCACCCCTGCCCGTCTGAGCCGGGCAATATCCTCGGGCGTCAGCCCCATCTCGGCGAGGATCGCATCGCTGTCCTGGCCGAGGCGAGGCGGCGCCACCTCGCTGGTGGCGGGCTCGCCGTCGAAGCGCAAGGGGTTGGCGACCTGGGGCACCTCGAGATCGCCACGCTGCAGGGTCCGGTGCAGGCCGCGATGGCGCACCTGGGGGTCGTCGAAGACTTCGGTCAGGGTATTGATGGGGCCGGCGGGGATACCGCGCGCCTCCATCTCGGCCAGCCAGTCATCGCGGCCCCGCTCGAGCAGGATCCGCTGGATGAGCGAGACCAGCACCTCCCGGTTGCCGACCCGAGCGGCATTGGTGGCATAGGCAGGATCCTCGGCCCACTCGGGATGGCCCAGCAGGTCGGCAAAGCGCGTGAACTGGGCATCGTTGCCGACGGTGACGACCAGGTGACCGTCGGCGCAGGCGAAGGCCTGGTAGGGCACGATATTGGGGTGGGCGTTGCCATGCCGCTCGGGTGAACGGCCTTCGACCAGGGCATTGAGTGCCTGGTTGGCCAGGGTGGCCACCTGCACATCGAGCAGCGCCAGGTCGATATGCTGCCCCCTGCCGGTGCGCGCGCGCTCCTGCAGGGCGGCCAGCACGCCCACCGTGGCATAGAGCCCGGTCATCACGTCGGTGATGGCCACGCCGGTCTTCATGGGCATGCCATCGGGCTCGCCGGAGAGGCTCATCAGCCCGCCCATGGCCTGGATCATGAAGTCGTAGCCGGCCCGATGGGCATAGGGACCGTCCTGGCCGAAACCGGTGACCGAGCAGCCGATCAGGCGCGGGTTGATGGCCTTCAGGCTGGGGTAGTCGAGCCCGTACTTGGCCAGGCCGCCGACCTTGAAGTTCTCGAGCAGGATATCGGCGCCCTTCGCCAATGCCCTGACCAGCTCCTGGCCGCCTTCGGTGGCGATATCCACGGCCAGCGACTGCTTGCCGCGATTGGCGCACAGGAAGTAGGCCGCCACCCGCTCGGCATCGTCCTGCTTATTCTCAAGGTCTTCTGCCAGCCAGGGCGGCCCCCAGCCGCGGGTGTCATCGCCGCGCGAGGGATGCTCGACCTTGATCACCCGCGCGCCCAGGTCGGCGAGCAGCTGGCCGGCCCAGGGGCCGGCCAGCACCCGCGACATGTCGAGCACCGTAATGCCCTCAAGCGGTCCGCTCATCTGGAGCTCCTTGCTCACTCTCAGCTCACTCGGGGCTGATCCGGGGAGAAGCTTACGGGGAGGCGCTGTGAATACTTCCCTGTACGCTACCGACGCCGTCCATGGCGTAGGACCTCCCCTTCAGCTTTCCCCCGGCGCCCCTCGTTATCTTTAGCCGGTTTCAGTCTGGCGGATCAACCGGTAAACGCTTGCAGGCCGGTCTGGGCACGCCCGAGGATCAGGGCATGGACGTCGTGGGTGCCCTCATAGGTATTCACCGCTTCGAGGTTCATCACGTGGCGGATCACGTGGTACTCGTCGCTGATGCCGTTGCCGCCGTGCATGTCACGGGCCACCCGGGCGATGTCCAGCGCCTTGCCGCAGTTGTTGCGCTTGATCAGCGAGATGGCCTCGGGGACCAGCTGGCCGTCGTCGATCATGCGACCGACGCGCAGCGCGGCCTGCAGACCCAGGGCGATCTCGGTCTGCATATCGGCGAGCTTCTTCTGGATCAGCTGGTTGGCGGCCAGGGGGCGGCCGAACTGCTTGCGCTCCAGGGTATAGTCGCGGGCGGCATGCCAGCAGGCCTCGGCAGCCCCCATGGTGCCCCAGGCGATGCCGTAGCGGGCACGGTTGAGGCAGGAGAACGGCCCCTTGAGCCCCTTGACGTGGGGCAGACGCTGTTCGTCCGAGACCTCCACGTCCTGCATGGCGATCTGGCCGGTGATGGAGGCACGCAGGCTGAACTTGCCCTCGATCTTGGGAGCCGAGAGCCCCTTCATACCCTTCTCGAGGATGAAGCCGTTGACCACCCCCTCGTCATCCCGAGCCCAGATCACGAAGACGTCGGCGATGGGCGAATTGGTGATCCAGGTCTTGGTGCCGTTCAGGCGCCAGCCGCCATCGGTGCGAGTGGCCCGGGTGCTCATGCCGCCAGGGTCGGAGCCATGGTCCGGCTCGGTGAGGCCGAAGGCCCCTACCCACTCGCCGCTGGCCAGCTTCGGCAGGTACTTCTCACGTTGCGCCTCGCTGCCGAAGGCATGGATCGGGTACATCACCAGGCTCGACTGCACGCTCATGGCGCTACGGTAGCCGGAGTCGACGCGCTCCACCTCACGGGCGATCAGGCCGTAGCTGACGTAGTTGAGCCCGGCGCAGCTGTAGCCGTCGATGGTCGCACCGAGCAGGCCCAGCTCGCCCATCTCGTTCATGATCTCGCGGTCGAAGCGCTCGTGTCGGTTGGCCTCCAGCACCCGTGGCAGCAGCTTCTCCTGGCAGTAGTCATGGGCGGTCTGAAGCACCATGCGCTCGTCTTCGGAGAGCTGGTCGACGAGGCGGAAGGGGTCGTCCCAGGTGACGGGGGTAATCTGGCTCATGGGGTGTCCTCGGGTGGCGTGCTGACAATTTCTACATTTTAATCAAATGTAGACCAAGAGGAGTCATCTGCCAAGTCCGACGTCGCCTGTCCGAGGGATCTTTCAGCGCGCCCCCTGGCGCGCCAGCCGGGTGCGGATCTGCCACCAGGCGAGCAGCGCGACCAGCAGGTTGGCGACGAGCAGGCCGGCGAAGACGCCCGTACTACTCGCCAGCCGCCCGCCCAGCCAGGCCAGCGGCACGGTCAGCGCGAAGAGCCTGACCACCGACAGTCGCATGGCCCGGGCGGGACGGTGCAGGGCGTTGAAGGAGGAGACCGCCAGGATCACCACGCCCTGGGCACCGAGGCCCAGGGGCACCAGCCACAGGAAACTGCGCAGCACCTCCCCGACCGTCTCGCGCTGGGCGTAGCCCGCCACCAGCCAGGGCGCCAGCAGTTGCAGCACACCCCAGACCAGCAGTTGCCAGGCCAACACGAAGACGAAGCAGCCCAGGATCGCCCGGCGCACCCGGTCGTGCTGGCCGGCACCCGCATTCTGGCTGACCATCGGCGAGAGGGTCATGGAGAGCGCCAGCACGGCGATCTGGGAGATGGCCTCGATGCGCGTGCCCACGCCGTAGCCGGCCACCGCATCGTGGCCGTGGCCGGACACGATGCGGGTCACCAGGCCCAGGGCGATGGGCGTGAAGACACTGGTGAGGGCCGCCGGCCCCGCGATGCGGCCCAGCTCCCGCCAGGAGCTGGCAAGGCCCTGCCAGCTCAGGCCAGCCAGGTCGAAGAGCTCGCGCAGTTCGCGCTGGAAGACCAGCACCCCGGCCATCAGGCCCCAGCTCAACACCGTGGCGAGCGCCGCGCCGGAGACGCCCAGGGCCGGAAAGGGCCCGATACCGAAGATCAGCCACCAGTCCAGCAGCACGTTGGTCCCGGCAGCCAGCACCATCATCAGTCCCTGGGTGGCGGTATTGCCGTGGGCGCGCAGGATGCTGTTGAGCACCCGTGGCACGATCACCGCCGTCGCCCCGAGGTACCAGATGCCCATGTAGGCGCGGATATGCGGCATCAGCAGGTCATCGGCGCCCATCAGGCGGAACAGCGGTTCCAGGGTGGCAAGGCCCAGCAGCGTCATGCACAGCCCCACCCCCACCGCCAGCAGGGCCGCATCGGTGGCGCGTCGCCGTACCCTGTCCAGGTCGCCCTGCCCCAGCCGGCGGGCCACCACTGCCGAGGTCCCGATGCCCAGGCCGATGGCCAGGCTGATCACCGTGAAGACCACCGGGAAGGTGAAGGAGACCGCCGCCAGCTCCTCGGTGCCGAGGCGCGAGATGAACCAGGTATCCACCAGGTTGAAGCTCATCATGGCGATCATGCCGCCGACCACCGGCAGGCTCTTGCGCAGCAGGGTCAGGCCGATGGGGCCCTCGAGCAGCTCGCGACGCGCGGGACGGGGGCGTGACGCGGGGGAAGAGGACGGGGAAGCGGGTGCGCTCATGCAGGGTCTCGACGGAAAACGGGCACTGGATTGTGCCGCTTCCCCGGATAGAGGGCAAAGTTCACCGCGCGCCGAGCGCCGAGCGCCGAGCGCCGAGCGCCGAGCGCCGAGCGCCGAGCGCCGAGCGCCGAGCGCCGAGCAGGATGGTGATCGCGCCCACTGCGGCAACACAGGAAAATCTCCAGCAGACTCGCCTGCTGGAGATTTTCCTTGGCTGCTTGGCTGCTTGGCTGCTTGGCTGCTTGGCTGCTTGGCTGCTTGGCTGCTTGGCTGCTTGGCTGCTTGGCTGCTTGGCTGCTTGGCTGCTTGGCTGCTTGGCGCTTACTTCTCCTCGCCCTGGCGGTAGAGGCGCTGGATGCTGGAGAAGTCGAGCTGCCCGCTGCCCTGGGCACTGTGCAGGGCGAAAAGATTGCGGGCCTGGGAGCCCATTGGCACGGTGGATTTCGACCCCAGCGCCAGCTCCCAGGCCAGCCCCAGGTCCTTGGCCATCAAGTCGGTCAGGAAGCCGCCCTGGTAGTCCCGAGAGGCAGCAGAGCCCTCCATCACCCCGGGCCAGGGGTTGTAGACGTTGAGTGCCCAGTTGCCGCCGCTGCTCTGCTTCATGATCTCGGAGAGCACGGCCGGGTCCATGCCGTTCTTCACGCCCAGTGCCAGGGCCTCGGCGGTGCCCGACATCAGGATGCCGAGCAGCATGTTGTTGCAGATCTTGGCCACCTGGCCGGCGCCCACCTCCCCGGCATGGAAGATGTTCTTGCCCATGGCCTCGAGCAGCGGCTTGGCCTGTTCGAAACCGGCCGCCTCGCCGCCGACGATAAAGGTCAGGGTGCCGGCCTTGGCACCGCCCACTCCGCCGGAGACCGGGGCATCCAGGTAGGTGAAGCCGCGTTCGGCGGCGGCGGCCCCCACCAGGCGGGCATCGTCGGGGGCGATGGTCGAGGAGTCGACGAGCAGCGGCTTGCCGTCGAGAGCATCGAGCAGACCCGGCGCGCCGTCGCGGCCCAGATAGAGCCCCTTGACGTGGGCCCCGGCCGGCAGCATGGAGACGACCACGTCCGCACCGGCGGCGGCTGCCTCGGCGCTGGCGGCGCGCCGTGCGCCCCCGGCTTCCAGGGCCTGGATGGCGCTCTCGACCAGGTCGAAGACGGTGACGTCATGGCCGGCCTTGACCAGGTTGCTGGCCATGGGCGCGCCCATGTTGCCGAGGCCGATAAAGGCGATGTTCATTGGCATGCTCCTGTTGCGTTGTGAGTTGTTCAGGGCGGCGCGTCGCCCTCAGCCGACCCGGTGGCCGACGCCGAGGTCGCGCAGGGGGTGTGACTCGCTGGGCCAGAGCGGGGTCATCAGAGCCTGGATATCGGCCGCAGGAACCCCGGCGACGCTGTCGTGCTTCCAGCGTGGCGCCTTGTCCTTGTCGACCAGCAGCGCGCGCACCCCCTCGACGAAGTCTCCCTGGCGGCAGCACTGCACCGACAGGCCGAGTTCGTCACGGAAGGCATCGGCGAGGCTGGAATGGGCGTGGCGCTCGAGCATGCGCCACACCAACTGGGCGCTCATCGGGCAGCCGTCCTCGAGACGCGCGCGGTTGGCGGCAAGCCAGCCGTCGTCGATGGTGTCGCGCAGGATGCGCTTGATGGCCGTGGCGGCATCCACCCGGCCGACCAGCGCCTGGATATGGTCGAGGTGCGGCCACACCTGGCCGGGCGGCGCGGCGCGGCGATCCTCGTGGTCATCGAGCACCGCCTGCACGCCGGCACGCAGGGCCGGCAGGCTGCGATCGCCGTAGTTGGCCTCTTCCAGGGCGCCGAGCAGCGCCTCACGGCGCTCCCGCGGGATGAGGCGGTCGGCCATCCCCAGGTCAAGGGCGTCGCGGGCATTGAGTTGGGCCCCGGTCAGGCCCAGGTAGGCCCCCACCCCGGTGGGCATGCGGCCCAGGAACCAGCTCGCCCCGATGTCGGGATAGAGGCCGATGGTGATCTCCGGCATGGCGATACGCGTGGTCTCGGTGACCAGACGCTGGAAGCCGCCGGCCATCAGGCCCAGGCCGCCGCCCATGACGATGCCGTCGCCCCAGACCATCAGCGGCTTGGGGTAGGTGTGGATGCGGTAGTCGAGGCGGTACTCCGCGGTGAAGTAGGTCTCGGCGAAGATGCCATCGCGGCCGGCACCGCGGTTCTCGCCCTCCTCGGTCAGCGAGCGGTAGAGGGCCACCACGTCACCGCCGGCACAGAAGGCCTTGTCGCCGCTGCCCTCGAGCCACACCGCCACCACGCTGCGGTCCATCGCCCAGGCCTCGAGCTTGGCCTCGAGCTGGCGAATCATCTCCAGCGACAGGGCGTTGAGCGACTTCGGGGCGTTGAGGGTGGCCACGCCGATGCGGCCGCCATCGCGGGTGGGCAGCTCGTCGAAGAGCACTGCAAGGTCCGACATCTAGGGTCTCCTATTGCAAGGATTCGATGACGCCGTCGGCCAGCAGGCGACGGGCGACGATCAGGCGCATGATCTCGTTGGTGCCCTCGAGGATCTGGTGTACCCGGGTATCACGGACCAGACGCTCCAGGGGGTACTCACGGATGTAACCATAGCCGCCATGCAGTTGCAGGGCCTCGTTGCAGACGCTGAAGCCCATATCGGTGGCGAAGCGCTTGGCCATGGCGCAGTGGGCCGTGGCCTCGGGGTCGCCCTGGTCGAGGCGCCAGGCGGCGTGGCGGACCATCAGCCGCGCGGCGGTCAGCTCGCTGGCCATGTCGGCGAGCTTGAACTGCAGGGCCTGGAACTGCGAGAGCTCACGCCCGAACTGCTTGCGCTCGGCGAGGTAGTCCCGAGACAGGGTCAGCGCCTGCTGGGCAGCACCGAGCGAGCAGCTGGCGATGTTCAGGCGCCCGCCGTCGAGCCCCTTCATGGCAAACTTGAAGCCCTCCCCCTCCGCGCCCAGGCGGTTGGTGACCGGCACCCGTACGCCATCGAAGCTGACCAGGCGCGTCGGCTGGCTCTTCCAGCCCATTTTCTCCTCGTTCTTGCCGTATTCGATCCCCGCGGCATCGGCCGGCACCACGATCGCCGAGACACCACCGGCGCCACTGTCGGGCGCGCCGGTGCGGGCCATCACCACCAGCACCTCGGTGGCCCCCGCGCCGGAGATGAACATCTTGCTGCCGGAGAGGACATACTCGTCCCCCTCGCGGACGGCCCTGGTGCGCAGGCTGGCGGCATCGGAGCCGGCACCCGGCTCGGTGAGGCAGTAGGAGCCGAGCGCCTCACCGGCTACCATGGCAGGCACCCAGGCCTCGCGCAGGGCATCGTCGCCCCAGCTGGCGATCATCCAGGTCACCATATTGTGGATGGTCAGGTAGGCCGTGGTAGAGATGCAGCCCTGGGCGAGCTGCTCGAAGATCAGCGAGGCCTCGAGGCGCGAGAGCCCCAAGCCGCCGTGCTCTTCCGGGGTATAGATGCCGAGGAACCCCGCCTCGCCGGCCCGGCGGATCACTTCCACCGGAAAGTGGGAACGCGCGTCCCAGTCGGCGGCATGCTCGACCAGCTCGGCCCTCGCGAAGTCGGCGGCCGCGGCGGCCAGCGCCTTCTGGTCATCGGTCAGGGAGAAGTCCATGGGGAATCCCTCTTGTTCAGCAATGGGTGTATGACATCTTTGTGGTTGTTGTCCGGGCCGCTGCGGGCCCCGGGCAGGTCTCGGGGGCACTCCGGCGACATCATTGCCTCGCCCGGCCGGCTGGACACCAACCTAGCACTTGCTAGGTTTATCCCATATCACCCCATGGTCGAACAAGCACTTTACGTTAACGTAAACCTCGTCTAGTGTTGCCAGACGAGGTGGAAAACCGCCGGTTCACCACCCGGTCACAGGATCGACGTCATGACACAGCCAAGCGCCCCGGCCAAAGCGGCCAGCCAGGAGGCCCTGCCCCGCCAGCACCGGCACTACACCATCGGTGAGCTGGCGAGGATGTTCGAGGTCACGCCACGTACCATCCGCTTCTACGAGCAGGAGGGCCTGCTGGCGCCCCGCCGCGAGGGACAGAAGCGCATCTACCGCGAGAAGGACCGGGTGCGCCTGAAGCTGACCCTGCGCGGCAAGCGGCTGGGGTTCTCGCTGGCCGAGATCCGCGAGGTGGTGACGATGTACGACGCCATGCCCGACGGCAACGCGCGCCAGCTCTGGCGCCTGCTGGAGATACTGGCCGACAAGCGCGACAACCTCGAGCGTCAGCTGGAGGACATCCGCCTGATGCGCATGGAGCTCGACGACGTGGACCACCGTGCCCGGGAGGTACTGCGCAGCCTCGGCCACGAGGCCTGAGCGATGGGCAGGCGCCCCGGCGTCGCCGAGGCGAACCACGACGTCATTCCCCATTTCACGCACACCGCCACAGGCAACAACAAGACGAGAAACACCATGACACGTCAACATCGATCGATCAGCTACGTCAGCGGCATCAGCGATACGCCCCTCAAGGGCCAGACCATCGGTGATTGCTTCGACGATACCGTGGCGCGCTTCGCCGAGCGCGACGCCCTGATCAGCCGCCACCAGGGGCTTCGCTACAGCTGGAAGGCGCTGCAGCAGGCCGTGGACGAGGCGGCCCGCGCCCTGCTCGCCCTGGGCGTGGACAAGGGGGATAGGGTCGGCATCTGGTCGCCCAACTGTGCCGAATGGACCATCACCCAGTTCGCCACGGCGAAGATCGGCGCCATCCTGGTCAACATCAATCCCAGCTACCGCAGCCACGAGCTCGAGTACGCCCTCAAGCAGTCGGGCGCCTCGACGCTGGTCCTGCAGGGCGCCTTCAAGGCCTCCGACTACGTCGCCACCCTGGCCGAACTGGCCCCCGAGCTGCGTGACGGCGCCCCGGGCACCTTCTCCTGCCCACGTCTGCCCGAGCTCAAGCGGGTGGTCTGCCTCGACGCCGACCGCGCGCTGACCGGCATGCTCACCTGGCCGCAGATGCTAGCCCATGCCGACGAGGTCTCCGCCGACCACTTGGCCGATGTTCAGGCCAGCCTGCAGTTCGACGACCCGATCAACATCCAGTACACCTCGGGCACCACCGGTGCGCCGAAGGGGGCCACCCTCTCCCACCACAACATCCTCAACAACGGCTTCTTCGTGGCCCGCACCATGAACCTCAGCGAAGCCGACCGCATGGTGATCCCGGTCCCGCTCTATCACTGCTTCGGCATGGTGATGGGTAACCTGGGCTGCGTGACCCACGGCGCCACCATGATCTACCCCGGCGACGGCTTCGACCCCGAGCAGACGCTGCGCGCCGTCTCCGAGGAGAAGGCCACCACCCTCTACGGCGTGCCCACCATGTTCATCGCCGAGCTGGAGCATCCGGAGTTCGAGTCCTTCGACCTCTCCAGCCTGCGTACCGGCATCATGGCCGGCTCCATCTGCCCCATCGAGGTGATGCGCAAGGTCATCGACCGCATGAACATGCAGGATGTCACCATCTGCTACGGCATGACCGAGACTAGCCCGGTGAGCACCCAGACCCAGACCGACGCCCCGCTGGAGAAGCGCGTCACCACCGTGGGCACCATCCACCCCCACCTGGAGGTCAAGCTGGTCAGCCCCGAGACCGGCGCGGTGGTGGCTCGCGGCGAGACCGGCGAGCTCTGCACCCGCGGGTACAGCGTGATGCTCGGCTACTGGAACAACCCGGAGGCCACCGACAAGGCCATCGACAAGGCCGGCTGGATGCACACCGGGGACCTCGCCACCATGGACGACGAGGGCTATGTGGCGATCGTCGGGCGCATCAAGGACATGATCATCCGCGGCGGCGAGAACATCTATCCCCGCGAGATCGAGGACTTCCTCTACACCCACCCGGCCATCTCCGACGTGCAGGTGATCGGCGTGCCCGACGAGAAGTACGGCGAGGAGGTGATGGCCTGGGTCAAGCTCACCGAGGGCGAGGCGCTCAGCGAGGAAGAGCTCAAGGCCTTCTGCAAGGGCCAGATCGCCCACTACAAGGTGCCGCGCTACGTGAAGTTCGTCGACGACTTCCCGATGACCGTCACCGGCAAGATCCAGAAGTTCAAGATGCGCGAGGAAGCCACCCACGAGTTGGGGTTGGCGTAGGCGCCAAGCAGGATGCTGCTCGCGCACCGCCAGGGCGACAACGGAAAACCTCCAGCAGGCGACCCTGCTGGAGGTTTTTCTTGGCTGCTTGGCTGCTTGGCTGCTTGGCTGCTTGGCTGCTTGGCTGCTTGGCTGCTTGGCTGCTTGGCCGCTTTTGGCTTACAGTCCCTTGGGCGCGTAGATGCCTGGGGCATTGCGCCAGTAGCCCTTGAAGTCCATGCCGAAGCCGAAGACATAGCGGTCGGCGACTTCCAGGCTGCAGTAGTCGGCCCTGAGACCGGGGACCGCCTTGCGGTCGTGCTGCTTGTCGACCAGCACCGCGGTGGAGATGCTCGCCGCCCCAGCCTGCCGGCAGTAGTCGAGGATGGCGGCCAGGGTGGCACCCTCATCGAGGATGTCATCGACGATCACCACGTGACGACCGGCCATGGGCACCTCCGGGGAGACCCGCCAGAACAGCTCGCCACCCCGCAGGCCACCCCGGTAGCGGGTGGCGTGCAGGTAGTCGACCTCCAGGGGGAAGCCCAGCCGGGTCAGCAGGTGGCCGGTGGTGATCAGGCCGCCGTTCATCACGCAGTAGAAGACCGGCAGGCGGTCCCCCAGGTCGCGGGTGATCTCGTCGGCCATGCGGTCCAGTGCGCGCTCGACCTCGGGCTGCGAGATCAGGCAGTCGGCATTGTCCATGACATCGCGCATGTCGGTCACGGACGGCAGGGAATCGGCATCGAGTCGGGACATCGTCGGTCGGCTCTTGATGGGGATCGGAGAAAGAAAGGCGGTTCAGTCGGCGGCCATCGCCTCGAGACGCGCATGGACGCGGCGCCAGCGCGACAGGGCCCCCAGCGCCTTGAGGTCGGGACGTGCCCTGGCGTAGCGCAACCGCGAGGCGCGACGCGCCTGGCGACCCTGGCAGGCGTCCAGCACTTCGCGGGCCGCGCTGCGGTCGTTGCAGACCAGCAGCATGTCGCACCCCGCGGCCAGCGCCAGCCGGGCCCGCTCCGCGGGCGTGCCGGCGGCGGCCGCACCGGCCATGCTCAGGTCGTCGGAGAAGATCACGCCCTTGAAACCCAGGCTCTCGCGCAGCATGCCCAGCCAGGCCGGGGAGAAACCCGCCGGACGCGGGTCGAAGCCGGAATAGACGACATGCGCGGGCATCACCGCATCGAGCCGGGGCGCCAGCTCGGCGAACGGTAGCAGGTCATGGCGGCGCAGGGCCTCCAGGGGACGCTCATCTACCGGCAGCTCATGGTGGGAATCGGCTGCCACGCCACCGTGACCCGGAAAGTGCTTGCCCACGGCCACCATGCCCGCCTCGTGAAGACCATCGAGGAAGGCTCGCCCGAGACGGGCCACCGCCCGGGGGTCCGCAGAGAAGCTGCGTTCGCCGATCACGCTGGAGCTGCCACCGTCCACGTCCAGCACCGGTGCGAAGGAGAGGTCCAGCCCGCAGGCCGCCATCTCCATGCCCAGCAGCCAGCCGGCATCCTGGCAGAGACGTACCGTCACCTCGGGCTGGAGGGCGAAGTCGCTACCCAGGCGCCCCATGGCCGGCAGGCGGGTGACGCCCTCGCGAAGTCGCTGGACCCGCCCCCCTTCCTGGTCGACTGCCAGCAGCAGGTCGGGACGCACCCGCCGGACCTCGTCGCACAGGGTGCGGACCTGGCCGGCCGAGGCGATATTGCGCGCGAACAGTATCACGCCCCCGACCTCGGGACGCACCAGCAACTCCTGCTCCTCGGGCGTCAGGCTCTGGCCCTCCAGATCCAGCATCACCGGTCCGAGCATCTGGGTCATGATCGTGCCCCTGGAAGATGAAAGGGAGCCGATTCTAGACCAAAGCCGCAGCGCAGGACAGCCCACCAGGGGCACGGGAGTGACCGGGCAATCGACGCCATCCCCCGATACAATGGGCAACCGGATCCGACTGGACAGGAGTCACCCCTTGCTCGCCGACCTCCCCCCCTTGCTGCTCTGGCCCCTGGCGATCGTCCTGGGCCTGTGCCTGGGCAGCTTCCTCAACGTGGTGATCACCCGGCTGCCGGTGATGCTGGTGCGCGGCTGGCGCGCCGAGGCCCGTGAGGCGCTGGAACTGTCGCCGGAAGAGGCGCCTCCCTTCAACCTGCTGACCCCCCGCTCGCTGTGCCCACGCTGCGAGGCCCCCATCGCCTGGCACGACAACATCCCACTGCTGGGCTGGATCAAGCGCCGCGGGCGCTGTGCCAGCTGCCAGACACGCATCAGCCCCCAGTATCCCCTGGTGGAGCTCGCCGGGGGCGTGCTGGCCGTGGCGGTGCTGGCGCTCTTCGGGCCGACCCTTGAGGCCCTGTTCATCCTCGGGGCCTGCCTGGCCCTGCTGGCCATGGCGGTGATCGACCTGCGCACCCAGCTGCTGCCGGACCTGCTCACCCTGCCCCTGCTGTGGGCAGGGCTGCTCTACCAGCTGCTGTTCCAGCCGTTGCTGCTGCCATCGGCCGTGATCGGTGCCATGGCCGGCTACCTCGTGCTGTGGAGCTTCTACTGGCTGTTCAAGCTGGTCACCGGCAAGGAGGGCATGGGCTACGGCGACTTCAAGCTGCTGGCCGCCCTGGGCGCCTGGCTGGGCTGGCAATACCTGCCGCTGGTGCTGATCCTCTCCGCCGGGGCGGGAGCGGTGGTGGGCATCCTCATCCAGCTGGCCATCCCCCGCCTGCGCGGTGCACCGCTGCCCTTCGGGCCCTGGCTGGTGATGGCCGGCTGGATCGCCCTGCTGGCCGGCAAACCGCTGATGGCCCTCTATACCGGCCTGCTGTATTGAGGTCACCATGACGCGAACCATGAACCAACCGGGGAGACGAGGATGATCATCGGCGTGACGGGCGGCATCGCCTCGGGCAAGTCGACGGTGGCGCGGGCATTCGCCGCGCGGGGCATCCCCTGGGTGGATGCCGACGAGGTGGCCCGGGAGGTCGTGGCCCCGGGGGAGCCGGCACTCGCCGAGATCGCCGAGCACTTCGGCCGCGAGGTCCTCGCGCCAGACGGCGGCCTGGACAGGCGGGCGCTGCGCGAGATCGTCTTCGCCGATGCCGAGGCACGACGGCGGCTGGAGAGGATCACCCACCCGCGGATCCGCCAGCGACTGGACGCCCACCTCGCGCGGCTCAGGGCCCAGGGGCCCCCCTATGTGCTGCTGGTCTCCCCACTGCTGTTTGAATCCGGCCAGGACGCGATGGTCGATCGCTGCCTGGTCATCGATGTTCCCGAGGCGACCCAGATTGCCCGCACGGCGGCACGCGACGGCGTGGACGAGGCCCAGGCTCGCGCCATCATCGCGGCCCAGATGTCACGGGCACAGCGCCTGGCGCGCGCCGACGACGTGATCGACAACTCCGCCGACGAGGCGGGCCTGGCCGAGCAGGTGGCAGAACTCGACCGCCGGTACCGGGCCGCCGTCGGTTTGCCTCCCGGGCCCTGATTCGTCATCCTTCCCCGATACCCTGCCGAAGACGACACCGATGAACACGCAAGACGCCACGCGCCCCCTGGAAGTCGCCTGCCCGCAGTGCCGCAAGAAGGTACTGTGGAGCGAGGCCAACCCCTACCGCCCCTTCTGCAGCAAGCGCTGCCGGCTGCTCGACCTGGGCGCATGGGCCGACGAGTCCCATCGCATCGCCGGGGAGCCCGCCATGGACGAGACCGACCTCGACGCCCTGCTGGCGCGAGCGGACCGGGACGGCGAGCCGTCGTGAGCGGCGACGGGCAGCGCCCGGAATACCGCCTGCTGGCCGAACTGGAGGCCCGCTTCGATCGCCTGATCGATGAGACCGACGCCCTGGTGGCGACCTGGCAGGCCTCAAACGCCTCGGCCTGGTCCTTCGAGCACGACACGGCCGATGCCGCCTGGCTGCGCCATGTGCTGCTCGACGTCTGGTACCAGGACGGCCAGGACGGCCGCGCCACCCGCAGCCATGTGGGCCTGGTGGCGGCCGACGAGTCGGTCATGGAAGCGGTCGCCCGGGTGAATGCCACCAAGAAGGCCTTCGCTGCGCTGCTGGCGGAGATCCGCCGCGAGGTACCGTCGCTGATCCCGGAAATCAAGGCGGTCCTGCCCTTCCGTCACCCGGCCCTGCACGAACATCTGCGCGGCACGGGGCTCGCCAGGCTGCACCTCAAGCAGTGCTGGCGGACGATCCCCCTGGCCGAGGCCCCGGTGGCCCGCGTGCGCATGGCCTGGTATGCCAGCGGGCGCTCGATCAAGCGGCTGACGGTGCGCGAGGCCGAGCAGAAACTGCTGGCCCTGGACAGCGAGGCCCCCCACGTGCGCATCCAGTTGCGGCAGCTGGCCGGCATCCCCGATGGCGAAACGCTGGCCCAGGTGCAGAGCCAGGCCCCGCTGATGCGCGCCAACCTCTTCTACCGCGAACCGCTTGAGGATGGCCGCAGCCGGCGCGCCATGAACATCGCCCTGCCGTTGTTCGTCCCCAGCCCCGACGGCCGGCTACCCGACCACAACCTGCCCCCCGCTCATCCGCCTGCCACCCGCACCCGGGCCCGGCGCCGCGACGAGCGACTGGAGGACAACGCCTTCCTGCCGAGCCTGCGCGTCTACCGCTACCGGTAACGGGCACCGACGGCGCAGGAACCTGGGCAGGAACAACAGGCGTCGCGGGTCAGGCGATTCGCCCGAGGGCCCTGAGGGTCTGCAGCAGGCGGCTGACGCTCTCGGCGGGCTGGGCATACTCGGCCATCAGGGCCTTGAGACGCTGCTCGAAGGCACGCTGGAGCGCCTGCTCGTCCTGCGGCTCGTCCCGGGCCTCCTGCTCCAGGCGCTCCAGTGAACGGACCGGCGGGCCGGTGGGAATATCAAGTTCGCTGTCGGGACTCTCGAGTTCACGCAGTGCATCGGCGAAGGCATCATCGAGTTCGCGGAACTTGCGCAACTTCTCTCGTTCGTCCATGGGCTGTCGGGAATTATGTGGTTTCATTCGATTCCAATGGTGTCGAGGCGAAGGCCGTGGCAGAAAGAGGAATGAACGAGCCATCGCCAATACTCGGGAATGACGCTGATTATACGGGCAACGCACCGGCGATTCATCTTCCCGTCAGCGTTTTCGCCCGGTACGGCATGTCCAACACGGCAATAGTTCAACACAAATGACGCCGCCGCCCCGAAGGGCGGCGGCGTCATGCCTTCAGGCGTCGAGACTCACTCCTCGACGCGCACCAGCCAGGACTCGACGGTGTCGGAACCGTGCTCGTCCTTCCAGGCCTTGAGGGTCTTCTGGTTGCCACCGCGAGTTTCCACGACTTCGCCGGTGTTGGGGTTCTTGTAGATCTTCAACTTGCGCTTGCGGCGGGCACCGCCGGTCGCCGGGGCGGCGGCACTGCTACGCGAGGCCGCGGCCGGCTTGGGATCGAGCAGGGCAATGACGTCGGCGGCGCTCTTGTCGAACTCGCGCATCAGCGACTCGAGCTTTTCCTTGAACTCGAGTTCGGCCTTGAGACGATCGTCGTTCTGCAGCTTGTCCAGTTCCGACTGGAGCTGCTTGAGCTGCTGCTCCATCTGCATGTAGTTGCTGAGCAGTGATGACATGTACTAGTTCCTTCTCGGGGATTACAGGATGCAGCGGCATTATTGCCGTTTGAAACTTCCTTGGCAACAGTATGAACATCAAATCGAAGTTCGGCAAACAACAGGCGTGTCGTTTAATGGAACACTCTGCAAATAACTCGGTGCGAGAACTCGTGGAGTACTAAAGACACCCCATCCATGCGGCGAGACCCTTCCCGAGCCATCAAAAACGCCGACACACTAACAAAAGCGCCGCCCCGAGGGGCGGCGCCTTGCCAGACGATGAGGGAAAGGGTCCCTCTCGCTATCAGTCCTGACCCATCTGCTGCTTGATGAGGTCACCGATGGTGGTCGGACCACCGCTCTCGGGAGACTCCTCACGCAGCTTCTTGAGGTTCTGGCGAGTGTCGTCCTGATCCTTGGCCTTGACGGACAGGGCGATCTGGCGGTTCTTGCGGTCGACACCGATGATGCGGGCCTCGACGCTGTCACCTTCGTTCAGCACGTTGCGGGCATCTTCGACGCGGTCGGCGCTGATCTCGGAGGCCTTCAGCACGGCGACAACATCGGTGGCCAGCTCGACCTGGGCTTCCTTGGCATCGACTTCGACCACGCGGCCGGTGACGATGGAGCCCTTGTCGTTGACGGCCAGGAACTCGGACACCGGATCGGTATCGAGTTGCTTGATGCCCAGCGAGATGCGCTCGCGCTCCGGGTCAATGGAGAGGATGACGGCTTCCGCCTCGTCGCCCTTCTTGAACTGGCGAACGGCTTCCTCGCCGGTGTCGGTCCAGGAGATGTCGGACAGGTGCACCAGGCCGTCGATGCCGCCTTCCAGGCCGATGAAGATACCGAAGTCGGTGATCGACTTGATGGTGCCGGTAACGCGGTCACCCTTGTTGTAGCGCGCGTTGAAGTCTTCCCAGGGATTGGTGGTGCACTGCTTGATGCCCAGGGAGATGCGGCGACGCTCCTCGTCGATGTCCAGCACCATGACGTCCACATCGTCGCCGACCTGGACGACCTTGGACGGATGGATGTTCTTGTTGGTCCAGTCCATCTCGGAGACGTGGACCAGGCCCTCGACGCCCTCTTCCAGCTCGGCGAAGCAGCCGTAGTCGGTGAGGTTGGTGACCGTGGCGTGGACCTTGGTGCCTTCCGGGTAGCGATCCTTGATGTTGACCCACGGATCCTCGCCCAGCTGCTTCAGGCCCAGGGAGACGCGGTTGCGCTCACGGTCGAACTTGAGGACCTTGACGGTGATCTCGTCACCCACGGCCACGATCTCGCTCGGGTGCTTGATGCGCTTCCAGGCCATGTCGGTGATGTGCAGCAGGCCGTCGACGCCACCGAGGTCGACAAAGGCGCCGTAGTCGGTGAGGTTCTTGACGATACCGACGATCTGCTGGCCTTCCTGCAGGGTCGCCAGGAGGGCTTCACGCTCGGCGCTGTTCTCGGCCTCGAGCACGGCGCGACGGGACACGACGACGTTGTTGCGCTTGGCATCGAGCTTGATGACCTTGAAGTCGAGTTCCTTGTTCTCCAGGTGGGTGGTGTCGCGCACGGGGCGGACGTCCACCAGGGAACCCGGCAGGAAGGCACGGATGGAGTCGACGTCGACGGTGAAGCCGCCCTTGACCTTGCCGTTGATCACGCCCTTGACGATCTCTTCCTTCTCGAAGGCGGCTTCCAGCACCTTCCACGCTTCGGCGCGCTTGGCCTTCTCGCGGGACAGGCGTGTCTCGCCGAACCCGTCCTCGACGGCTTCGAGGGCGACATGCACCTCGTCGCCGACGGCGATGGTGAGTTCACCGTTATCATCGCGGAACTGGGCCGCGGGGATCTGACCTTCTGACTTCAGGCCGGCATTGACGGTGACCCAGTCGCCGTCGATGTCGACGATGGTAGCCGCGACGATGGCGCCCGGCTCCATGTTGATGTCCTGGAGAGACTGTTCAAACAGTTCAGCAAAGCTTTCGCTCATGATGTTCCTACGTGATCAACGTTGAGTACGGCGTTGCCGCCTTCTCCGCACCACCAGCGAGTGCGGGCCTTATTTACCAAGCCCCCGGGGATGTTGGCGCTGGTTCGACCTGGCCCGGCTCACGGCGCTGCTTTATCAAACCAAGAAGTGCCGGACCACGTCATCACATCCTGCCGGAGGCGCCGCAAGGGAGTGTCAGGTGGCGGATGCCAGACCGCGTTCGGTCAGCAGCTCCGTCAGCCGATCTACCACTTCCGGTATCGTCAGGCGCGTGGTGTCAAGCGTGATGGCATCAATGGCCGGCTTGAGCGGGGCCACGCTGCGCTGCATGTCGCGGGCATCGCGCGCCTGAATCTCCTTTAGAAGACTCGATAGACTAGCATCCACCCCGGCCTCCCGCAACTGGAGGTGGCGCCGTCTCGCCCGCTCGGAGGCCGAGGCGGTGAGAAATATCTTGAGGGGCGCGTCCGTGAACACCACGGTGCCCATGTCGCGTCCGTCGGCCACCAGACCGGGGGCCTTGCGGAAGTTGCGCTGGCGCTGCAGCAGCGCCTGGCGCACCGCGGGCAAGGCGGCGACCCGGGAAGCCGCATCGCCCACCTGCTCGGTGCGGATCGCGGTGGTGGCGTCCTCGCCTTCCAGCAGCACCGTGGTGGCGTCATTCTCGGCGAGGAAGACCACGTCCAGCGAGGCGGCAATGCCGGCCAGCGCCGGCTCGTCATCCAGAGGCACCTCGTGCTTCACGGCGGCCAGCGCGGTAAGGCGATAGAGCGCCCCGCTGTCGAGCAGGTGCCAGCCCAGGCGTGCGGCGACCAGGCGGCTGATGGTGCCCTTGCCTGCCCCGCCCGGGCCATCGATGGTCAGTACCGGTACCGAGTCACTCATGACGCCTCCTGCTGTTCCTCGAGGGTCAACCCGACCCGGCGCGCCAGGTCGATGAAGCCGGGGAAGGAAGTGGCCACGTTGGCACAGTCGTCGATGACGATCTCCTCACCGGCGCGCAGCGCGGCGATGGCGAAGGCCATGGCGATGCGGTGATCGCCCAGGCTGTCGATGTGGCCGCCGCCATAGCTGGCCCCCTCGCTGCCCTCTCCTTCAAGACGGCCGACGATATCGATGCCATCCTCGAGCAGGACATGCTCGACGCCGAGGGTGGCCAGGCCGTTCGCCATCGCCTGCAGCCGGTCGGACTCCTTGACGCGCAGCTCCTCCGCGCCACGCAGGCGGGTGGTGCCCTCGGCATTGGCCGCGGCGATGAACAGCGCCGGGAACTCGTCGATGGCCAGCGGCACCTGCGCCACCGGGATGTCGATGCCCTTGAGCGGCGCATGGCGGATATGCAGGTCGGCCACCGGCTCGCCGCCCACTTCGTGCGCATTCTCCAGGCGCAGGTCGGCGCCCATCAGCTGCAGGATATTGATCACGCCGATGCGGGTCGGGTTGATGCCGACATGCTCCAGCACCAGGTCGGCGCCGGGGGTGATCGCCGCCGCCACCAGGAAGAAGGTCGCCGACGAGATGTCGCTGGGCACGTCGATGGGAGCCGCGGTGAGCCTGCCGCCGCCCGAGAGCCAGCAGGTGTCGCCCTGGCGGTGGACCTCATAGCCGAACCCGGCCAGCATGCGCTCGGTATGGTCGCGGGTCGGCGCCGGTTCGCGCACGCGGGTCTCGCCCTCGGCATAGAGGCCGGCGAGCAGCAGGCAGGACTTCACCTGGGCGCTGGCCATGGGCATGTCGTAGCTGATGCCCCTGAGCGCCCTGCCGCCATGGATATGCAGCGGCGGACGCCCGCCCTCGGCGGTGTCGATCTCGGCGCCCATCGCTCGCAAGGGGTCGGCCACCCGTCCCATGGGGCGCCTGGTGAGCGAGGCATCACCGGTCAGCTCGGTGTCGAAGGCCTGGCCGGCGAGCAGCCCAGCGAACAGGCGCATGGCGGTGCCGGCATTGCCCACGTAGAGCGGACCGGCAGGCGCCTTGAGGCCATGCAGGCCGACACCGTGAACGGTCACCCGGCCCTGGTGGGGGCCCTCGATGGCCACGCCCATCTCGCGGAAGGCCTGCAGGGTGGCCAGACTGTCCTCGCCCTCGAGGAAGCCCTTCACCTCGGTGATGCCCTCGGCCAGCGCCCCGAGCATGATGGCGCGGTGGGAGATCGACTTGTCTCCGGGCACACGGATCCGCCCGGTGACGCCACCGCCAGGGCTGACCCGATAGCGCAGCTTGCCGTGTTGTTGCATCTGGTACTCCGCCTGATAACTGGTCTGGTTGAGCAGGGATTCGAAATAGTGCCGGGCGTGACTCGCGCGGTCGAAGGTGGCCAGCATGGCATCGCCGTCGCCGCGCTCCACCGCGCGGCGCAGCCGGGCCACGCCGGCCTCGAAGTCGTCCAGGGCGGCGAGCACCGCATCGCGGTTGGCGACGAAGATGTCGCGCCACATCACCGGGTCGCTGCCGGCGATACGGGTGAAGTCGCGAAAGCCGCCGGCGGCGTAGCGAAAGATCTCCAGGCGCTCGTCCTGGCGGGCCAGGGTGTCCACCAGCGAGAAGGCCAGCAGATGCGGCAGGTGGCTGGTGCGCGCCAGTACCTGGTCGTGGCGGGCCACGTCCATCTCCAGCACCTCGGCGCCGGTGGCCGCCCAGAGGGCTCGCACTCGAGCCGTCGCGACCGGGTCGGTATCGGCCTCGGGGGTAAGGATCACCTTGTGGTTGGCGTAGAGGCGCGGGTTGGCGGCCGCCACACCGCTCTTCTCCGAGCCGGCGATGGGATGGCCGAGCACCAGGTTGGTCGGCATGTGACCGAAGGCGGTCACGGCCGCCTCGCGGATCGCCGCCTTGGTGCTGCCCACATCGGTGACGACGACATCGGGCGCGGCGCGATCGAGGCAGGCGGCCAGTGCCTTCATCACGCCGCTCATGGCCAGCACGGGCACCGCCAGCACCACCAGCGAGGCATCCTCGACCAGCGCCTCGAGACGGGTGTCGCCGCGGTCGATCAGCCCCATCTCGATGCCGCGGGCGATCTCGTCGGCATCGGGGTCGCAGGCGACTATCTCCTTCGCCGGCCCGAAGCCGCCGGCAGCGTCGCTACCGCGACGGCCGTAGCCACTGGCCCTGAGTGCAGCAGCGAGGGAGCCGCCGATCAGTCCCAGGCCGACAATCAGGATGCGCCGCTCACCAGGCGGCTGCTTCACGATGTCCACCATCCCTCAGAGGACGCCGACGGGATAGGAGCCCAGCACCTTCACCTCGGCGGCGCGCAGCTGGACCTCCTCCAGCATGGCCGCGACACGCGGCTCCTCGCAGTGCCCCTTGAAGTCGATGAAGAAGACGTAGTTCCACACGCCGGTGCGCGACGGGCGGGTCTCGAGACGCGTCATGTCGATCTGGTGGCGATGGAAGGGCTCGAGCAGGTCATGCAGGGCCCCCGGCTGGTTGCGCATCGCGACCACCAGCGAGGTCTTGTCCGCGCCGGAGATGGGCACGTCCTGATTGCCGATGATCAGGAAGCGGGTGGAGTTGTCCGGGCGGTCCTCGATCTTCTCGGCCAGCTTGGAAAGGCCATAGAGCTTGGCGGCCATGTCGCCGGCGATGGCCGCGCTGTGCCACTCGGTCTTGACCAGGCGGGCGGCCTCGGCATTGGAGGAGACCGGCACCCGCTCGGCCTGGGGAAAGTGGGCGTCGAGCCACTTGCGGCACTGGGCGAAGGACTGCGGGTGGGAGTAGATCCGCGAGACCTTGTCGCGGCGGGTCGTCTCAGCCACCAGCAGGTGATGGTGGATGCGCAGCACCACCTCGCCACAGATGCGAAGCCCGGAGTCCATGAAGGAGTCGAGGGTATGGTTGATCACCCCCTCGGTGGAGTTCTCGACCGGCACCACGCCATAGTTGACGGCGCCGGCCTCCACCTCGCGGAACACCTCGTCGATCGCCGCCATCGGCAGGCTGATCGCGCTCTCGCCGAAGTGCTTCAGCGCGGCCTGCTGGGTGAAGGTGCCCTCCGGCCCCAGGTAGGCGACCTTGACCGGCTGCTCCAGGGCCAGGCAGGCCGACATGATCTCGCGGAACAGCCGCGCCATCTCCTCGCTGTCCAGGGGGCCCTTGTTGAGCTCCATGACACGGCGCAGCACCTGTGCCTCACGCTCGGGTCGATAGAAGACCCCCCCGGGCTCATGCTCGGCCTTGATCTCGGCGACCTGCTGGGCGCAGGCCGCCCGCTCGCTGATCAGGCGCAGGATATCGTTGTCCAGGGCATCGATGCGCTGGCGGAGCGCCTCGAGGCTGACGGTAGGCTCGGTCATGGATTATCCTCTGCGTTTCTCGAAATCGGCCATGAAGGTGGTCAATGCCTCGACGGCGGCTTCGGGCACGGCATTGTAGAGACTGGCCCGCATGCCCCCCACGCTGCGATGCCCCTTGAGATTGAGCAGCCCCGCCGCCTCGGCCTCGGCCAGGAACGCCTTGTCGAGACTCGGGTCGGCGAGCACGAAGGGCACGTTCATCCGCGAGCGGTTGCGCAGCGTGATCGGGTTGGCGTACAGGTCGCTGCCGTCGATGGCCGCATAGAGCCTGGCCGCCTTGCGACAGTTGATGGCGTCCATGGCCGCCAGACCGCCGATATCGCCCTTCAGCCAGTCGAACACCAGCCCCGCCAGGTACCAGCTGTAGGTCGCCGGAGTGTTGACCATCGAACCCGCCTCGCTGAGTGCCCGGTAGCCGAACAGCGTCGGCATGTCGCTGCGGGCCTGGTCCAGCAGGTCGTCGCGCACGATCACCACCACCAGGCCGGCGGGCCCGATGTTCTTCTGGGCACCGGCGTAGATCACCCCGAACTTCGAGACATCCAGCGGGCCGGAGAGGATGGACGAGGACATGTCGCAGACCAGCGGCACCTCGCTGCCATCCGGCCGGCGGGCCTCGGGAATGTAGTCGAAGGCGAGCCCGCCGATGGTCTCGTTGGCGGTGTAGTGCAGGTAGGCGGCATCGTCGGAGAGGACGATCTCCTCCTGGCGCGGCACGGCACTGTGGCCGTTCTCCTCGCTGCTGGCCGCCACGTGGACGTCGCCGAACAGGTGGCGCGCCTCGCTGATCGCCTTCTTGCCCCAGATGCCGGTGTGCAGGAAGTTGGGCCGGCCGCCGGCCCCCAGCAGGTTGTAGGGCAGCGCGGCGAACTGCAGGCTGGCCCCGCCCTGGGTGAACAGCACCCGGTAGTTGTCGGGAATGGCCAGCAGCTCGCGCAGGTCGGCCTCGGCCTGCTCGGCGATGGCGACGAAGTCCTCGCCGCGATGGCTCATTTCCATCACCGAGAGGCCACGGCCGCGGTAGTCCAGCAGTTCGTCCCTGGCTCGCTCCAGCACGGCCGTGGGCAGCGCGGCCGGGCCGGCACAGAAATTGTAGTGACGTGTCATCAGCGTTGCGTGTCCTTATTCCTGGTCCTGATCCTGCTCGCCACCGTCATCCGTCGCCGCATCGCCAGATGAGGCGCCCCCCGTCTCGGCCGGCGCCTCATCGGCTGCCTCCACGGTGTCCTCGGGCTCGTCGACCCGCACGGTCTTGACCAGCTTCTCGTCGTTGCCCAGGCGGATCAGCATCACGCCCTGGGTGTTGCGCGAAGTGATCGAGACCTCGTCGACCCGGGTCCGCACCAGGGTGCCGCGGTCGGTGATCAGCATCATCTCGTCGGTGGAGTAGACCTGCATGGCGGCCACCAGGGCACCGTTGCGCTCGCTGGTCTGCATGGCGATCACGCCCTGGCCGCCGCGCCCGCGCAGCGGGAACTCCTCGAGGCGGGTGCGCTTGCCGTAGCCGTTCTCGCTGGCGGTGAGGATATAGATCTGGCCGCCGTTGCCGGTCTCGACGGTCGCGCCCTCCTCGGCCTCGGCTTCCACGTCGGCCTCGGCATCGATCTGCTGGCTCTGCGGGATGATCAGGCTGATCACCTCGGCCTCCCCGAGCAGACGCATGCCGCGCACACCACGGGCGGTGCGGCCCATGGCGCGGACGTTGGACTCCTCGAAGCGGATCGCCTTGCCGTTGGACGACAGCAGCATCACGTGATCACTGCCCGACGTGATGGCGGCGCCCACCAGGCGATCGCCCTCCTCCAGGTCGATGGCGATCAGGCCGACGCTGCGCGGCCGCGAGAACTGCTCGAGACTGGTGCGCTTGACCGTGCCGCGCTCGGTGGCGAAGAAGATGTAGCTCTGCGAATCGTAGTCGCGCACCGGGAGGATGGCGTTGATCGCCTCGCCCTCGTCCAGCGGCAACAGGTTGACCAGCGGCTTGCCCCGCGAACCGCGGCTGGCGACGGGCATCTCGTAGACCTTGAGCCAGTAGACCTTGCCGCGATTGGAGAACAGCAGCACGGTGTCGTGGGTCGAGGCCACCAGCAGATGCTCGATGACATCCTCGTCCTTCATGGCCGTGGCCGACTTGCCTCGCCCGCCGCGGCGCTGGGCCTGGTAGTCGGAAAGCGGCTGGGTCTTGGCGTAGCCGGTGCGGGACACGGTGACCACCATGTCCTCCTCGGCGATGAGGTCCTCGAGGCGCAGGTCCAGGTGGCTGGCCTGGATCTCGGTCTTGCGCGGATTGCCGAACTGGTCGCGCACGGCGATCAGCTCCTCGCGGATCACCTCGAGCAGCCGCTCCGCCGAGGCCAGGATGGCGGTGAGTTCGGCGATCTTCTCGAGGATCGAGAGGTACTCGTCGAGGAGCTTCTCGGTCTCGAGCCCGGTCAGGCGATGCAGGCGCAGCTCGAGGATCGCCTGGGCCTGGACAGGCGACAGGCGGTACTCGCGGCCGGCCTGGTCGAGGCCGAAGCCCTCCTCCAGCTCCTCGGGCTTGCAGGAGGTGGCGCCGGCACGCTCGAGCATGCCGGTGACCTGCCCCGGCTGCCAGGATTTCGCCAGCAGCTTCTCCTTGGCCTCGGAGGCGTTGGGCGAGGCCTTGATCAGCTCGATCACCTCGTCGATGTTGGAGATGGCGACGGCCAGGCCCTCGAGGATGTGGCCGCGCTCGCGGGCCTTCTTCAGCTCGAAGAGGGTGCGGCGGGTGACCACCTCGCGGCGGTGGCGGATGAAGGCCTCGAGGATCTCCTTGAGGTTGAGGATCTTCGGCTGTCCATTGTCGATGGCGACCATGTTGATGCCGAACACCGTCTGCAGCTGGGTCTGGGCGAAGAGGTTGTTGACCACCACCTCCCCGGACTCCCCGCGCTTGACCTCGATCACCACCCGCAGGCCGTCCTTGTCGGACTCGTCGCGCAGCTCGGCGATGCCCTCGATCTTCTTCTCCTTGACCAGCTCGGCGATCTTCTCGATCAGCCGCGCCTTGTTCACCTGATAGGGCAGCTCGTTGACGATGATGTGGTCGCGGCCGGTCCTGTCGTCATGCTCGATAGTGTGGCAGGCCCGCACATAGATGCGGCCGCGGCCGGTGCGGTAGGCCTCGAGGATGCCGGCACGGCCATTGATGATGCCGCCGGTGGGGAAGTCAGGCCCGGGGACATGCTCCATCAGGTCGTCGACGGTGAGGGTGTAGTCATCGATCAGCGCCAGACAGGCGTTGATAATCTCGCCCATGTTATGGGGCGGGATGTTGGTCGCCATGCCCACGGCGATGCCAGAGGAGCCATTGATCAGCAGATTGGGAACCTTGGTGGGCAGCACCTCGGGGATGCGCTCAGTACCGTCGTAGTTGTCGACCCAGTCGACGGTGTCCTTCTCCAGGTCGGCGAGCAGCTCGTGGGCGAGCCGGGCCATGCGCACCTCGGTGTAACGCATGGCGGCGGCGTTGTCGCCGTCGATGGAGCCGAAGTTGCCCTGGCCGTCGACCAGCACATGGCGCATGGAGAAGTCCTGGGCCATGCGCACGATGGTGTCATAGACGGCGCTGTCCCCATGGGGGTGATACTTACCGATGACATCGCCCACCACGCGAGCGGACTTCTTGTACGGCTTGTTCCAGTCGTTGCCGAGCTCGTGCATGGCGAACAGCACGCGCCGATGCACCGGCTTGAGGCCATCGCGCACGTCGGGCAGCGCACGGCCGATGATCACGCTCATCGCGTAATCGAGGTACGACTGCTTGAGCTCGTCCTCGATGTTGACTGGCAGAATCTCTCTGGCGATGTCACCCATGGGTCGTCGAATCCTTTGCACTGCAACAGGTTGGCGCGTCACGTGGCCGTGACATGGCGCGCAATATCAGCCTGGCATCATACCATCCCGGACGGGGCAAAGGGAGCTATCCAAGGGGCACTAGAGGGCCATCACAGTCAGCTGGTTGGACTCAGAGCTGAGCTGGCAACAAGCCTTCGAGGAGGCGCTGTGAACCCCTCCATGGGCGCTACCGACGCCATCCCTGGCCTAGGAACTCCTCTCCGGCTTGTCCCCAGTGCTCCTAAGCCATGCAATTGTGATAGTGCTGGAGGCACTAGGGCAGGACCAGCGGCGCCATGGCCTCACGGATCTCGCCACTGATCTCCATGGCGCGATTGGCCGCCACGTCGAGCAGCACGAAGGTGATGTCGGCGCTGGCCACCGGCTTGCCGTCCCGTACCTGGCGAATCTCCTGATGAATGCGGGCACGCCGCGAGCCGAGCTCGGCGAGCCGGGTCAGCACCTCCAGGTCGTCGCCGGCAACGGCGGCACGCCGGTAGTCGATGTTGAGGTTGACCGCGACGAAGGCCACGTCGCCCTTCTGCAGGAAGGCGGCCAGCCCGGGGCGGTCGTCGAAGTACGACCAGCGACCCTCCTCCAGGAATTCCAGGTAGCGGGCATTGTTTACATGGCCATAGCCATCCAGGTGATAGCCTCTGACACGCAACGCGGTGCGGGAGATGCGGGGATCCATGCTGAGGGACTCCTTGCAGGCAAAGCCTCGATTCTAGTCAGGGCAGCAGCCGATATTCAAACTATCGTTTTAACATCGGCGTTTCACACCACCCGCGCAGGCGCTGGCACCGGCGCCTCCCTTTGGCCATAATGTGCCCCTTTTCTCTCGGGAAATGCTCCATGTGGTTCAAGCACTTGCACCTCTACCGTCTGCACGACGCCCCTGAGCTGGACGCCGCCAGCCTGGAAAACGCCCTGGGCGAGCAGGCCTTCCGCCCCTTGGGGGGCAGCGAGGCACGTCGCCTGGGCTGGTCCGCGCCGGCCGGCCGGGCCGGGACGCAGCTGCTGCACGAGTTGCAGGGCCAGCGCCTGATGACGGCCCTGCGCCAGGAACGCATCCTGCCCGCCTCGGTGGTCCGCGAGGAGGTCGAGGAGCGCAGCGAGGCCATCGAGACCAGCGAGGGGCGCAAGCTGCGCCGCCAGGAGAAGCTGGCGATCAAGGAGCAGGTCTATGAGGAACTCCTGCCCCGCGCCTTCGTGCGCAGCCAGGAGGTCGACCTGTGGTGGGACAGCCGCCGCGCGCTGATCGCCGTCAATGCCAGCTCCCGTAAGCGTGCCGAGGAACTCCTCGACCTGCTGCGCGAGACCCTGGGCAGCCTCAAGGTGACCCCGCTGGCCAGCCAGACGCTGCCCATGCGCGCCATGACCACCTGGCTCGGCGATCCCGGTTCGCGACCGGCCGACCTGGTGCTCGGCGACCAGGTGGAGCTCAAGGCCAAGGGCGACGACGGCGTGCTGCGAGCCCGCCAGGTCGACCTCGACAGCGACGAGATCCAGCAGCTGCTGGAGAGCGGCCGCCAGGCCAGCAAGCTGGCACTGTCGATCGAGGGCCGGCTAAGTTTCGTGCTGCATGACGACCTGGCGATCAAGTCGCTGCGCTTCGACGACGCGCTGATCGACGAGGCGTCCCAGGCCGACGATGGCGATGACGCCCTGGTACGCCTGGAGACCGACTTCATCCTGATGACCCAGGCGCTGGCCGAGAACATCGAGCGCCTGATCGAGTGGCTGGGTGGCGAGGCCGGTACCGCCGGTGACGCCCGCAGCGCCTGATCGCTTCCGACCACAGCCTGGAACCCATGACCGAGACTCACGACACCCCCGCACACGACCCCTGGGCCGAGATCCGTCCCTACCAGGACGACGAGGTGGCCGAAGTCCTCGAGCGCCTGGCCCATGATCCCGAGCTGCTCGATGCCCTCACCCGCTATCGACTGCCGCGGCTAAGTCGCTTCATGCCACGCCTATCGCGCCTGTTGGCCAGCGTCGCCATCCGCCGCGAGGTGCGCGGCGTGGCCGGCGTGCATGACTTCCAGATGCGTATCGCCAGCTACATGCAGCGCATGATCCGGACCTCCACCGACACCTTCGAGGTGGCGGGGCTGGAGACGCTGGATCCGGACACCGCCTATCTCTTCATCGGTAACCATCGCGACATCTCGCTGGACCCGGCCTTCGTCAACTACGCCCTCTACCTGGCCGGGCGTGACACCGTGCGCATCGCCATCGGCGACAACCTGCTCAAGAAGCCCTACGTCAACGACCTGATGCGCCTCAACAAGAGCTTCATCGTGCCACGCAGCGCCCGCGGCAAGCGGGCCATGCTGGCCGCCTACCAGAACCTCTCCGCCTACATTCGCCACTCCATCCTCGAGGACAACCACTCCATCTGGATGGCCCAGCGCGAGGGGCGCGCCAAGGACGGCATCGACCGCACCGACCCGGCGATTCTCAAGATGCTGACCATGGCCCGTCGCGGCAGAGAGCGTCAGGCGAGCATCGGCGAGGCGATCGCCGAGCTACGCCTGGTACCGGTCTCGATCAGCTACGAGTACGACCCCTGCGACCTGCAGAAGGCCAGGGAACTGCACGCCATGCAGACCAGCGGCAACTACGAGAAGAGCGAGTTCGAGGACATCCGCTCCATCGTCGCTGGCATCACCGGCCACAAGGGGCGCGTGCAGCTCACCTTCGGCACCCCACTCACGGCGAACTTCGACGATCCCGAAGCCGTGGCCGCCGAGATCGACCGCCAGGTACTGGCCGGCTACCACCTCTTCCCCAGCCACTTCCTGGCCCTGGAGGCCCTGGGCGAGGCCCCGGATCTGCTCGACCTGAGCGAGGTCAGCGACGCCGATCGCGCCCGCTTCCAGGCCCGCCTGCAGGAGGTGCCCGACGAGCTTCGCCACTGGTGGCTGGCCCAGTACGCCAACCCGGTGCTCCACAAGGCGGGGCGCTGCCAGTGAGGAGCCCGTCAGCAACAATGCGCTGCCCGACAATCAGCCCTTTTGAGCCGCTCGCATTAGGGGTCTACGACCCCTAGACTTGAGCAAACGCTCATTCAGGCCCGCCGCATGCCGCCGCCCCTCCCCCGGACACTCGATTCGCCCGGGCGTCGCCGTTTCCTGGCGGGGCTCGGCGGCCTTTCGCTGGTCATCGGCCTGGGTCTGCGTCCCTCCTCGGGCGAGGCCAACCTCTCGCCTGAGCGCCTGCGCCGTAGCATGCAGAGCAACCATGGCGCGCAGGGGCTTGAAAACCTGGAGGCATGGTTCGCGCTGCTCGAACGGCTGCGTCCTGCCGACCTCCAGACCCGCCTGCGCGAGGTCAACGCCTTCTTCAACCGGCGGGTCCGCTGGCTCGATGATATCGACATCTGGGGCCAGGAGGACTACTGGGCCACGCCGCTGGAGACCCTGGGCCGTGGCCAAGGGGACTGCGAGGATTTCTCCATCGCCAAGTACATCACCCTCAAGGAACTGGGGGTACCGGGCGACGAGTTGCGCATGATCTATGTACGCGCTCGCATAGGCCGCAGCGGCATCACCCAGGCGCACATGGTGCTGGGCTACTACGAGACCCCCGCGGCGGACCCGCTGGTGCTCGACAACCTGATGCCCTCAATCACCCGCGGCTCACAGCGCAACGACCTGGACCCGCTGTTCAGCTTCAACAGCAGTGGCCTCTGGGCCGGCAGTTCCACCCGGTCCCGCGCCGACCCGCTGGCACGCCTATCGCGCTGGCGACGCGCGGTCGGCCGCATGCAGGAGCAGGGATTCATACAAGGGGGATAACAAGATGTCGCTCATCAAGCAGATCTGGCTGACCATCGTGGTACTGCTGCTGCTCGTCTTCGGCAGTAGCCTGTTCATCGGCGTCAGTTCCAGCCGGGCCTATATCGAGCAGGAAGTGCGCATCAAGAATGCCGACAACGCCAACGCCCTGGCGCTGACCATGAGCCAGATGCCCAAGGACCCGGTGACCCTGGAACTGCTGGTAGCCGCCCAATTCGATACCGGCCACTACCGTCAGGTGGAGCTGCGCGACCCGCAGGGCGAGATCATCGAGCAGCGCCGTGCCGGCGAGGCCATCGAGGACGTACCGGCCTGGTTCGTCGACCTGGTGCGCTTCGAGATCCCCCCCGGTCAGGCCGTGGTCCAGGACGGCTGGCGACAGTTCGGCATCCTCACCCTCGAGAGCCAACACAGCTTTGCCTATCGCTCATTGTGGCGCAGCAGCCTGGAGCTGGTCGGATGGTTCGCCCTGGCCGCCGCCCTCAGCCTGCTGCTCGCCTGGTGGATCGTGCGGACCATCCGCCGCCCGCTGCGCAACGTCGTCGACCATGCCCTGCACATCGGCGAGCGGCGCTTCACCACCATTCCCGCACCGCGCACGCGAGAGCTGCGCGAAGTGGTGGAGGCCATGAACCAGCTCTCCAGCACCGTACGCGACATGCTCGGCGAGGAGAGCGAGAAGCTCGACCTGCTGCGCCGGCGACTTCAGCACGACGGGGTGACCGGCGTACTGAAACGTGAGGCCTTCCTGGCCCAGCTGCAGATCCACCTGGAGAGCCAGGATGCCCGAGCCAGCGGCACGCTCGCCCTGGTGCGCCTCGCCCGCCTGGCCGAGGTCAACGAGCGTCTCGGTCATAACGAGACTGATGCCCTGCTGCATGCGCTGGCCAGCGGCCTGGACCAGTTCGGCAAGGTCCGCGGTGGCGGGGTCGTGGGCCGCCTCAACGGCAGCGACTTCGCCCTGCTGCTGCCCGGCGCCCATGACCTGGAATCGCTGCAGCATGAGCTTGGCAAGCGCCTGGCCGCCCTGAAGGAACAGAGCCGGGTTTCCCTCGGCCTGCCCGCGGCACTGGTCGACTACGCCCAGGGCGACCAGCGCAGCGTGCTGCTGGCAAGCCTCGACGGCGCCCTGTCGGCCGCCGAGGCCCGTGGCGACCAGAGCCTGGTCATCGCCGAGGGTCCCCAGCGCCGCAGCCTGTTCACCAACCATGGCGAATGGCGCCACGCCCTCCAGGAGGCCATGGCCAAGGGCATCTACCTGGCCCACTATCCGGTACTGGATAGCGAAGGGGAACTGCTGCACTTCGAGAGCCCCTCGCGGCTAAGACTGAACAGCGAGTGGCAGCCCGCCGGGATCTTCATGCCCTGGATCTCGCGGCTCGAGCTCGACAGCCGGCTCGACCTGGCGGTAATCGATGCAGCCGTGCGTGACATTACACAACGCGGCAAGCCGTTGGGCATCAACCTTTCGGCCGCTTCGATCCAGGATGCCCGCTTCGTCACGGAGCTCCAGACACGGCTCAAGGCCCGGCCTGACGTCGCCGCTCGGCTCTGGCTAGAGCTCCCCGAGTCCCTGGCCATCCATGACCTGGCCAGCTTTCGCAGTCTGTGCCATGCGCTTCAGCCGCTCGGCTGCCGGATCGGCCTGGAGCATGTCGGCGCCGAATTCACCCGGATCGCTGACCTGCAGGACCTGGGGCTTGGCTACCTCAAGTTCGACAGGACGCTGGTCCAGGGGGTCGACAGGGTCGCCGAGCAGCAGACCATCCTGCGCGGCATGGCCACGCTCTGCCATTCATTGGGGATACTGGCCATCGGCGAGGGGGTCGAGACCCGCGGGGAGGCCCGCACGCTCTTCGAGCTGGGCCTGGATGGAGCCACCGGCCCGGGGATTCGTCAGCTCAAGTATCCCGAGGAATAGCTGTACTCACCGCTTCATTGGCAAACCATGGTATCGTCTGGCCAATCCTCGAAACGGCATGGTCACCCAAGGAGAACGTCATGGCCTCATCGGAAATCCAGAAGACCCGCGTGATCAACGAGCTGCGGGGCTTCATCAAGAAACTCCTGCAGGACCCGAAGATCCTCGAGCAGTCACTGGAGATCACCCGACGCCAGCTCGGCGAGCCGGGCGAAGGTGACGTCATGGCGCGCATCGCCAACGAGATCTCCGACACCACCAGCGTGCACATCCCCGAGGACCCCCAGGAACACTCCGAAGCCGACCGGCTCTTCCTGGAACTGCTCAAGGAGGTGGTCAAGGAGGAGCAGGCGCTCTACTGACGCTCTGCCTGCACCGTTGCTCGCTCCCCTCGCCCGGCCTCGTGCCGGGCGAGCTCGTTCTGCGGCCAGCCCATCCCTGTGCCCTGGGGTCGGGCCTGCCCTTGATCGCCCGCCCTTGGTAGAATGGCGCGCACATTGTTGCTGCTGTTCCTGTCGAATGACCTATCTGCTCAAGCTCCACCCCGAGATCACCATCAAGTCCCGCTCCGTGCGCCAGCACATGACCCGCTGCCTGGCCAGCAATGTGCGCAATACCCTGCGCCAGCTGGAGGAGGGCGTGCGCGTCAAGGGCGGCTGGGACGCCCTTGACGTCAGCCTGCCCGAGGCCCTTTCCGCCGCGCGGGTAGAGGAGCTGGAGGACACCCTGACCCGGATCCCCGGCATCCACGAGGTGATCGCCACCCAGGCGGTTCCCTGCGGCTCGCTCGACGAGGCCGCCGCCTGGATCGTGCCGCACTGGAAGGCGGCCATCGCCGGGCGTCGCTTCCGGGTCCGGGCCAAGCGCCGGGGCGATCACGCCTTCTCCTCCATGGATCTCGAGCGGCACCTGGGCAGCGCCCTGCTCACGGCCGAGCCCACGGCACGGGTTGACCTCAAGCACCCCGAGGTCGTGGTCTCGGTGGAGCTGACCCATCGCCGGCTGCAGCTGATCCACTCGCGCCGTCCCGGCCTGGGGGGCTACCCGCTGGGGGTACAGGGCCAGGCCCTGGCGCTGGTCTCGGGAGGCTTCGACTCGCCAGTGGCGGCCTGGCGGATGCTGCGCCGCGGCATCAAGACCCACTACCTGTTCTTCAACCTGGGGGGACCGGCCCACGAGACCGGCGTGCGGAAGGTCACCCATCACCTCTGGCAGCGCTACAGCGTCTCCCACAACGTCGATTTCACCTCGGTGCCCTTCGAGGGCGTGGTCGCGGAGATCCTGCGCAGCATTCCCGATGGCCTGATGGGCGTGATCCTCAAGCGCATGATGGTACGGGCGGCCAGCCGCGTGGCCGCTCGCTCGGGTATCCCGGCGCTGGTCACCGGGGACGCCATCGCCCAGGTCTCCAGCCAGACCCTCACCAACCTGGCGCTGATCGACGCGGCAAGCGACCTGCCGATCCTGCGGCCGCTGGTCACCGAGGACAAGCAGGAGATCATCGACACGGCCCGCCGGATCGATACCGCGCGCTTCGCCGAACAGATGCCCGAATACTGCGGGGTCATCTCGCGCCGCCCCCACACCCGAGCGCCCAGCGACAAGGTGCTCGCCGCCGAGGCCGACTTCGACTTCACGGTACTCGATGCCGCCATCGGGGCCGCCACCGTGACCCGCGCCAGCCGCCTGCTGGAGGATCAGCGACAGCCCGGCGAGGTGACCATCGTCGACTCGCCGGCCACCCTGGCCCGGATGCCCGCGGTCAGCGTGATCGACATCCGCCCCCCGCACGAGCGCGAGGCGGCACCGCTCGAGCTTTCCGAGGTACCCTGCCTGGCGATTCCCTTCTACGAGTTGCAGGACCAGGCACAGACGCTGCCCGGCGACCGCGACTACCTGCTCTACTGCGACCAGGGGGTGATGAGCCGCATGCAGGCGCTGCACCTAAAGGATCGCGGCATGGACCACTTCGGCGTCCTGCGCCAAGCCTCCTGAGCCCCTGCACGAGCGGCGCCCACGGAGATTTTCCTGCCTGACTGATCCATTTTCCCCGGCACCCGGCTACGCTACATAAAGATACAATCTGCAAACGGAACTTACCGGGGGTAGCAGATGGGCGGACACGACTCGGCGTCACGGGGATGCCCCGACGGGCAGGGAGAGGGCGCCCTCTGTCACGACAAGCGGCCGGGTCACCCCCCTCGGGACCGCCCCCGCCGCCACCTGCGCCACCGGGGGCTGATCCTGCTGGCGCTGCTCGCCATCCCGCTCGCCACCCTGCTGGTCGCCGAGGCCAGAACCTCCCACCTCCAGTCCCTGGAGCTATCGCGCTATGCCGCCACCCTGAGCTACACCCTGGCGCCGGGTGCCAGCCCGCGCATCCAGTTCCCGCAGCACGGTCCCTTCGACCAGCGCCTGGGGTATACCCGACTTCCCGAGATCCAGCAGCGTCTGCTCGCCGGCGGCTATGCCATCGAGAGCCAGGTGCGCTTCTCGCCGCCCCTGCTGGAGTACACGCGCCGCGGCTTCTTTCCGCCCTACACCGAGAAGAGCCGCAGCGGGCTGACGCTCGAGGAGTGCCGCGGCGATACCCTCTACGGCTTCCGACATCCGCAACGCCACTACCCCCACTTCGACGCGGTACCGCCGCTGGTCCTCCAGGTGCTGCTCTACATCGAGAACCGCCAGCTGCTGGACGGCGATACCCCCAGGGCCAACCCCGCGGTGGACTGGCCACGCTTCATCAAGGCCGCATTCTCCCAGGCGGGACGCGCCCTGGACCTGACCGGCCAGGCCGCCGGCGGCAGCACCCTGGCGACCCAGGTCGAGAAATATCGCCACTCCCCCAACGGCCTGACCGCTTCGCCCATGGAGAAGCTGCGGCAGATGGTCTCGGCGAGCGTGCGCGGCTACCGACACGGCCCCCAGACCCTGGCCGCACGCCAGGACGTGGCGCTGGACTACCTCAACTCGGTACCGCTCTCCGCCGCCCCCGGCTATGGCGAGGTGCACGGGCTGGGAGATGGCCTGTGGGTATGGTTCGGCGCCGACTTCGACGAGGTCAATCGCCTGCTGGTACCGACCTTCAATGGCCCGACCCGTCTCGCCTCCCAGGGCCTGGCACTGCGCCAGGTGGTGGCCCTGATGATCGCCCAGCGTCGACCCTCCTGGTACCTGAACAACGGGCGCCAGGCCCTGGAAACCCTGACCGACAGCCACCTGCGCCTGCTGGCCAACGAGGGCCTGGTGGCCCCGCCCCTGCGCGACGCCGCCCTCGCCGGTCGCCTGACCTTCCGTGACTTCACCAGGGACCCGGCACGCCTGCAGGTCGGGCATGACAAGGGCCTGCAAGTGGCCCGCCAACGGCTCGGCAGCCTGGTCGGCCTGTCCTTCTATGACCTCGACCGGCTCGACCTGTCGGCACGCACCACCCTGCATGGCGACCTGCAGCGCCGGGTCACCGCGTACCTGCAGCGGCTGGCCGACCCGGCATTCGCGAGTGAGGTCGGGCTGCTGGGCGAGCGGCTGCTATCGCCCGAACGGGCCGCCGACGTGCGCTACAGCTTTACCCTCCTCGAGCGCGACGCGACGGGCTTTCGGGTGCGTGTGCAGACCGACACCACCGGTCAGCCCTTCGACATCAACGAGGGCAGCAAGCTGGAACTCGGCTCCACCGCCAAGCTCCGGGTATTGGCCACCTACCTGGAGGTGGTCGCCGAACTGCACGAACGCCATGCCGGCATGCCGGTGGACGCCCTTCGCCGGGTCGAGGTGGAACGGCGGGACGTCCTCAGCCGCTGGGTGATCGACCGGCTCATTGCCGAGCCCGACCTAGGACTTCGCCCCCTGCTCGAGGCCGCCATGCAACGGCGCTACTCGGCGAGCCCCCATGAAGCCTTCTTCACCGGCGGCGGTCGTCATACCTTCGGCAACTTCCGTCGCCAGGACGACGGCCGCCACCCCGGCCTCGACGACGCCCTGCGCGAATCCCTCAACCTGCCCTTCGTGCGCCTGCTGCGCGACCTGGTGCACTACGTCACCCATCAGGGCGAAGAGCGCCGCCGGCTGCTCGAGGACGATGACGACCCGCGGCGGCAGGCCTACCTGGCAGACTTTGCCGACCGCGAGGGCCAGGTCTTTCTCGAGCGCTTCTGGCGCAAGTACCAGGGCAGATCAAGCGATGAACGCCTGGCCAGCTTCCTCGATGGCCTGCGCCCCGCGGCGTCCCGGCTGTCCGCCGTGCATCGCTACCTGTTCCCCGGGGCCGACCGCGATGCCTTCGCCGCCTTTCTCGAGGCCAGGCTACCAGGCGAGCCGATCGGTGAACGACGCCTCGAGGCCCTCTACCGCGACTACGCGCCGGGCGAGTATAGCCTCACCGACCAGGGGTATATCGCCGGGGTGCATCCGCTGGAGCTATGGCTACTCGGCTTCCTGATGGACCATCCCGAGGCGAGTTTCTCCGAGGCCATCGCAGCCAGCCAACAGCAGCGACAAGAGGCCTACGGCTGGCTGTTCAGGACACGTCACCGCAGCGCCCGCGACGTGCGCATCCGCACCATGCTCGAGGTGGAGGCCTTCGCGGAGATCCACCGCCGCTGGCAGCGCCTGGGCTACCCCTTCGGCCAGCTGGTGCCATCGCTTGCCACCGCCGTGGGCAGCTCCGGAGACCGTCCTGCCGCACTGGCCGAGCTGATGGGGATCATCCTCAACGACGGTGTCCGCCTGCCGGTGCTGCGCATCGACGCGTTGCACTTCGCGGCGGGCACCCCCTACGAGACACGCTTCATCCCGGCCGACGCTCGCGCCCAGCGCGTCATGGCCGCGGACGTCGCCGCCGTGCTGCGCGATGCCCTCGCCCGGGTCGTGGAGGACGGAACGGCCCGACGCCTGCAGGGCAGCTTCACCCTCGAGGGTGACGCCCCGCTGGTGATGGGCGGCAAGACCGGCACCGGCAACAACCGCATCGAGACGGTGACCCGCAGCGGCCAGGTGATCGACTCCCGTGCCCGCAACCGGACCGCGACCTTCGTCTTCCACCTGGGCGAGCACCACTTCGGCACGCTCACCGCCTACGTGGCCGGCAGCCATTCCGACGACTTCCGCTTCACCTCGGCCCTGCCGGTCCAGGTGCTCAAGGGGATGGAGGAGATCCTGCGCCCTTACCTTCTCGCCGGGGAGGGCCAGTGCCAACCACCGTCCGAGCGCGACCGGATGATGGCAATCCGTAGCAGGCCAGACAGCAAAACGGGCAAGAAGGGAGCGACCCTTCTTGCCCGTCGATGATGCTGCCAATCTCGTAACCCGTCGACTAACGCTGATCTCCTGAAAATTCACGCCTTTCGGCTAAATTCATGCGATCGATCAAGCCTGACAGGCGCCTAGCACATCTCTTCCCAGAGCCGTTGCTGGAAGTCCTCGGGAAGTTCTGCCACCTTGCCGAGGCGCGCCATGTGAGCGTCGGTCATGTCCTTGGCGACTTCGTGGTAACAGCTGTGCAGCGAAGCGGAATCTGTAAGATACTTGCCATCGGCCAGACAGCTCCATACCTTGGCATTCGAGATTGCGCAGACATTCAGGAACTCGGCCTCGACCTCTATGGCCTCGAGCACGGATTCCATCCAGGCACGCTGCATTCTGGCCAGCGGATGTGAGGCGTCCAGCCAATGATGCATCCACCAGTCGACGATCGGCTGCGAAGCGGTCGCGACACTCTCGGCCACCTCGACAACATCCTCCGGGAAGGCGGCAACTGTATCGGGAATCGCTTGAACGATGGACACTTTTTTAGCAGTTGACATGGTTAGTGCCTCTCAAGCAAAGCAAGGGGTGGTAATGCATCCTGCAGTCTAGTGGAGGCTAACCATGTCGGTCAGATAATTTCGATACGAGGTTATCTTGCCTTGTCCTAGATCAGCTTCCCGGGCCCAGGATGACCAGACTGCTCCACACGGGTTGGCCATCCTGGTGCGTCCTGACATGCACTGGCAGGACGCCATATAGCCGACGTCGGAAGCAGCTCAGTCGCAGGGCACCACGCGGCGTGCGGTGTCCTTGGCCCAGAGGCTCTTGCCGTCCGGGGTGGTGCCGTGGGCGTTCCAGGTCTCGCTGACCTCGACGCAGTAGGAGCCCAGGTCCTCGACGCGCTTATCCGGATCGGCAGGACGTTCGTCGCTGATCCGCATGATATCCGGGTTGGCACTGGTATAGGTCGGGGAGATGGCACTGCTGGCGCAGCCGGCGGTAAGGGCGGTGAGCACTGCCAGGGGCAGGGCATGACGTAGACGCATGGGGAATTCCTCCGTGAGGGGGACAGGGTTCTCCAGCGTGACTTCGGTTGCAGAGCCTCCGGCGGGCCGTCACTCCGTTTGACGCCCCGCCGGATGGCGGAAGGATACCCGAACGATGGATCCCGCGCCAATCGGGCGCTCAGCGCGGATGCAGCCATCCGCGAAGATGGCTACAATCGTGGCCTGATTTTCAACGGGATACCCTGAGCCGCCATGTCGAACACCGCCCGCGCCTCGCGCAAGATCCTGGTCACCAGCGCCCTGCCCTACGCCAACGGTGCCATCCACCTGGGCCACCTGCTGGAGTACATCCAGACCGACATCTGGGTGCGCTTCCAGAAGAGCCGCGGGCATGAGTGCCACTACGTGTGCGCCGACGACGCCCACGGCACGGCCATCATGCTGCGCGCGGAGCAGGAGGGCATCACCTCCGAGGCGCTGATCGAACGGGTCTCCCGCGACCACCAGACCGACTTCTCCCGCTTCGGGGTGGCCTTCGACAACTATCACTCGACCCACTCCCCGGAGAACCGCCACTTCAGCGAGCTGATCTACACCCGGCTGCGCGACAAGGGGCATATCGCCACCCGCGACATCGAGCAGATGTTCGACCCGGTGAAGGGAATGTTCCTGGCCGACCGCTTCATCAAGGGCACTTGCCCGAAGTGCCATGCCGAGGACCAGTACGGCGACAACTGCGAGGCCTGCGGCGCCACCTACACGCCGGCGGAGCTGATCGATCCGGTCTCGGCGATCTCCGGTGCCGCCCCCGAGGTGAGAAGCTCCACCCACTACTTCTTCAAGCTGCCGGACTTCGCCGATTTCCTGAAGGCGTGGATCGACGATGACCATGTCCAGCCGCAGATCCGTAACAAGCTGATGGAGTGGTTCGAGTCGGGCTTCAACGAGTGGGACATCTCCCGCGACGCCCCTTACTTCGGCTTCGAGATCCCCGACGCGCCGGGCAAGTACTTCTACGTCTGGCTCGATGCCCCGATCGGCTACCTGGCCAGCTTCCAGAACCTCTGTGACCGCAAGGGGCTTGACTTCGATGCCTACTGGGCACCCGACGCCGAGGCCGAGGTCTATCACTTCATCGGCAAGGACATCGTCTACTTCCACGCCCTGTTCTGGCCGGCCATGCTGCACGGCGCCGACTTCCGCACCCCCACGGCGGTCAACTGCCACGGCTTCGTGACGGTCAACGGCGCCAAGATGTCGAAGTCCCGCGGCACCTTCATCAAGGCCGCGACCTACGCCGACCACCTCAACCCCGAGTACCTGCGCTACTACTTCGCCGCCAAGCTGACCTCGCGGGTCGACGACCTGGACCTCAACCTCGAGGACTTCGCGGCACGGGTGAACAGCGACCTGGTGGGCAAGGTGGTCAACATCGCCAGCCGCTGCGCCGGCTTCGTCAAGAAGCTCGGCGGCGGTCACCTCGCCGGCCACTGCAGCGAGCCCGAGATGGTGGCACGCTTCATCTCCGCCGGTGACGCCATCGCCGAGGAGTTCGAGGCCCGCGAGTTCGGCCGCGCCATGCGCCGCGTGATGGAGCTGGCCGACGAGGCCAACACCTTCATCGCCGAGGCCGAGCCCTGGGTACTGGCCAAGCAGCCCGGCCGCGAGCAGGAGGTGCTGGAGATCTGCTCGGTGGGCATCAACCTGTTCCGCCAGCTGATGGTCTACCTGGCGCCGGTGGTGCCGGCCATGGCCGAGCAGGCCCGCGCGTTCCTGGGGCTCGACAGCCTCGACTGGCACAGCCGCCACACGCTGCTGGTGGACCACGAGATCGCCAAGTTCAAGCCGCTGATGACCCGCGTGGAGCGGGACAAGATCGATGCCATGATGGCCGCATCGAAGGAGGACCTGGTGGAAGAACAGAAGCTCAAGGAGTCCAAGAAGGGCCCGTTGGCCGAGGAGCCCATCGCCGACGAGATCGCCTTCGACGACTTCGCCAAGGTTGACCTGCGCATCGCCCGCATCGCCCGGGCCGAGTATGTCGAGAAGGCCGACAAGCTGCTCAAGCTGACCCTCGACCTGGGCGGCGAGACCCGCACCGTCTTCGCCGGCATTCGGGCCGCCTATGCGCCGGAGGCCCTGGAGGGGCGGCTGACGGTGATGGTCGCCAACCTGGCACCGCGCAAGATGCGCTTCGGCGTGTCCGAGGGCATGGTGCTCGCCGCCGGTAACGACGACGGCATCTACCTGCTCGGCCCCGATTCCGGCGCGGAACCGGGACAGCGGGTGCGCTGAGGCGCCGCCGTGACGCAGACCGATGCCCGCTCCCGGGCCGCGCTGATCGAGGCCATCGATGCCGAGCTGCCCCAGACCCAGTGTGGCAAGTGCGGTCAGCCCGGCTGTCGCCCCTATGCCGAGGCCATCGTCGATGGCGAGGCCATCAATCGCTGCCCGCCCGGCGGCGACGCGACCGTGGCCCGGCTGGCGACACTGACCGGCCGTGAGCCGCTGCCGCTGGCCGAGCCCGCCCAGTCTCCGCTGGTGGCCTGGATCCGCGAGGCCGAATGCATTGGCTGCACCAAGTGCATCCAGGCCTGCCCGGTGGACGCCATCCTCGGGGCGGCCAAGCGCATGCACACGGTGATCGTGGATGAATGCACCGGCTGCGAGCTGTGTGTAGCGCCCTGCCCCGTGGACTGCATCGAGCTGCTGCCTCACCCCGCCTGGGAGGCCGCCGACACCGATGATGAGCGCGATGCCTACCTGGCACGCCGCGCCGAGCTGGGTCGACGTCGCCACCGCGCCCGCCAGCAGCGCCTGGCCCGGGAGGCCCGGGAGAGACGCATGGAGCGCCAGAAACGATTGATTCGCCAGCGCCAGCGGTCGGGCTCGGGCAGTGCCGCCGGCCCCAGCTTGGAGCGCCAGCGTCAGATGGCCGTCAAGGCCGCGGAGCAGGCCCTGCGCCGGGCAAGGCAACAGCTGGCGCACGCCGAGCGCCAGGGCGACGCCAGCACAATCGAGGCTGCCCAAGGGCAGGTCGATACGGCCAGCCGGCTCCTCGACGACGCCCGGAAGGCGCTGGAACAGGCAAGCGCGGCCGAGTGATGCACAACAACGATTGCTGATCAACCATTCACGGTACGAGGGGCGCCGGGGACAGGTCGGAGAGTAGGTCCTATGCCAGGGACGGCATCGGTAGCGCCCAGGGAAGGGTTCACAGCGCCTCCTCGTAGACCTGTCGCCGGAAAGCCCCGGGTAATGCCACTGCCACGGAGCGCCATGAACGCCCAGAAACGCTTCGATATCTTCGCGCGGCTACGCGACCACAATCCCGAGCCGACCACCGAGCTGCACTGGACCACCCCCTTCGAGCTGCTCACCGCGGTGCTGCTCTCGGCCCAGGCCACCGACGTGGGAGTGAACAAGGCCACCGCTCGGCTGTTCCCGGTCGCCAACACGCCCCAGGCGATCCTCGAGTTGGGCATCGACGGCCTCAAGGAGCACATCCGCACCATCGGCCTCTACAACACCAAGGCCGAGAACCTGATGAAGACCTGCCGAATCCTGGTCGAGCAGCACGGCGGCGAGGTGCCACACACCCGCAAGGCCCTCGAGGCTCTGCCCGGCGTCGGCCGCAAGACCGCCAATGTCATCCTCAACACCGCCTTCGGCGAGCCCACCATCGCCGTGGATACCCATATCTTCCGGGTGGCCAACCGCACCGGGATCGCCAGGGGCAAGGACGTGGTCGAGGTCGAGAGGAAGCTGCTGCGCCATGTGCCGAAGGAGTTTCGCCAGGATGCCCACCACTGGCTGATCCTCCACGGGCGCTACACCTGCCTGGCGCGCAAGCCCCGCTGCGGCAGCTGCATCATCGAGGACCTCTGCGAATACCCGGAGAAAACCGAGCTGTAGCACCTGGCCCTAGAGACCCAGCATTTCCCGATAGCCCTCCTCCAGGCTCGCCCACTCCCAGGCGCGGGCAGATGGCACTGGCGGCCGGCTCGAGGGGTCGAGCAGCCAGGCTTCCAGGCGCCGCTCGAGGCCCTCTCGGGTGCCGTCGTATCGACACGCCTCGGGATAAAGCTCGGGGAAACAGAGCCGCTCCGGCACCAGTGGCAGCGCCCCACGCTGGGCTGCCTCCATCAGCGCCAGCCCCTGGAACTCATGCCAGGTGGTGGAAACGACTATCGCCGCCCGGTCGAGCAGCGCCAGATACTCGTCACGGGGTTGCGGCCCCCAGGCCACCAATCGGTCGGCAAGGCGCTGTCGAGCCGTATCGAAGATCGCCGGGTAGCGGCGAAAACGCTGCCCCATGACGGCGAGCTCGAACGCCACGCCTCGCTCGGCCAGGGCAATGAGCACCGCGAAGAAGTCGTCCGGGTTCTTGTCATACTCCCAGCGATGGTTCCAGACGATAAGGCGTCCCCGGGATGACGTTCGACCACGCCCCGCCACGGGATCGATCGGCACCGGCAGGACACGAGCGCACTCGCGCAGACGCTCTAGCGGCGCCGCCGCCGGCAGGTTCTCGGGCATGCGCTTGAGGAAGTCGCGCGCCCCATCGATGAAGCTGTCGCGGTTGTAGGCGCTATTGAACACCACGCGATCCGCCGCCAGCGCGCTGTAGAGATTGACCATGCGCGCCTCACCCTGGGGCCGCTGCCCCTCGGACTCCGGGTAGGCAAACTGATTCTCGTGGAAGTAGACGACACGCCGAGCGGCCCCCAGATGGGGATAGAGACCGACCAGTGTCGCCAGATCCACCATCGAGGTGGCAAGCACCACGTCATAGCGGCGCGACAGCGTCTCATGCTCCTTGAGACTCCAGGTCAAGGGGTTGCCACGAATCCGCCAGCGAAAATGACGCGGCGGGAGTTCGAGCAGCGTCCATTCGACATCACGGATCCGCTCTGTCAGGCCATGTGCCCAATGCCGATGGCTAACCGCCGTATAGGCTGACAACAACAATACTCGCATCAGGATTCCTTGAAATGTTATGGCGCTCCCAGGGTATGAACGACGGGCCATCTCCGGGTGGGAGCTCGTGTCCGGCAAGTGCCCCTTCCACAAAAGTGGTAGAGCCATCGCCAACCGACAGGCTCTAGGCTTGCCTTTCACGAGCCAGAGCGAGCCGACACCATGCAAGCGCTACTCCTTCCCCTGGTGATGACCACCGCCTTCGGCGCCCTCATCGGCACGCTCTGCCGGCTGACGCGCTGGCCCGGCCACGACCGCCCCCTGCTCTTCCCCCTGGTGGGCCTCGCCGCCGGCATCACCGCCTTCTTCATCCACCTGGCCCTCAACTGGGTCACCGGCGCGCCGGCCTGGTGGCTGCCGGTACTGGTGGTCCTGCAGGTCTGGCTGTGGCTGGGACCGCTAGGACCGCGGCGCGCGCTCGGCCGGCAGCGCAAGTAGCCAGGGCCGCCTCACGACAGGGAGAACTCGCCGCCGCTCTCCACCGCACGGCGATAGGCCGGACGCTCGCGACAGGCCGCCAGGAAGGCCTGCAGCCTGGGGTAGCCGGACAGGCCGCCCCCGCTTTCCAGGGCGAGGAGCGGAAAGCTCATCTGGATGTCGGCGGCGCTGAATGTCTCACCGGCAAACCAGGCGTCACGCCCGAGCTCGGCTTCCCAGTAGTCGCTCAGCTGGCGGATCTGCGGCCCCAGCAACTGCTGCTCCACCCCGCGGGCGAAGAGCCGACCGAGGGGCCGGGCCAGCGCCGGTACCGGAGGCTTGCCCAGCGCGGTGAACACCAGCCGCATCACCAGCGGCGGCATGGCAGAGCCCTCGGCGTGGTGTAGCCAGAAGCGGTAGCGCTGGTGCGCGTCACTGCCCGCCACCGGCACCAGACGACCCTCTGTATCGAAGCGTTCGACCAGGTACTCGAGGATTGCCCCCGATTCCGCCACCACCCGACCGTCCCGGGCCTCGTCGCTGATCACCGGTGACTTGCCCAGTGGATGGACCTCGCGCAACGACGCGGGCGCCAGCATGGTGCGGGGATCGCGCCGATAGGTGATGACCTCGTAGTCGACCTCGAGCTCCTCCAGCAGCCACAGGACACGCTGGGAGCGGGAGTTCTCCAGGTGATGGACCTTGATCATGCCGTCCTCCTCGTTGGGCCCCCGGGCATCGGGGGCAGATCCCGCACCCTAGCACGCCACCCGCACCGCCTCCTGCCAAGGTCGTCTTTGCCACCGCCCGGCCGGCCACTAGACTGATCAGCAACCATGCATAAAACGACAACACACTCATAGGAGGGCACCATGGCCAAGGTGCTGGTGGTGGACGACGAAGCCAACATCGTCCTGTCCCTGGAATTCCTGATGCAGCAGGCCGGCTTCCAGGTCGACACCGCCGAGGATGGCGAGAGTGCCCTGTCACGCATCGCCGAGTCGCCCCCGGATCTGGTCCTGCTGGACATCAGCCTGCCCGGCATCAGCGGCTTCGATGTCCTCGAGCGCCTGCGCGGCGACCCTGCCCATGCGCGGCTGCCGATCATCATGCTTACGGCCCACGGGCGCGAGGTGGAGCGCGAGAAGGGCCTGGCCCTGGGCGCCGATGACTATATCACCAAGCCCTTCTCGACCCAGGCGCTGGTCGAGAAGGTCAAGACGCTGCTCGCCGAGGTGTCCTGATGACCAAGCGTGGCTCCCGCCTGCCCCGCCGCCAGCGGCTGATCGGCCTGTGGCTGCTGCTCAGCGGCATCAGTATCTTCGGCGGCGCCGTGTTCGCCCTGTGGCTGGACAGCCTCGCCGGCCTCGAGGGCACGGCGCGGCTGTTGCTGTGGCTGGGCTGTTTCTCGGGGGGCGGCACCATCTTCCTGGTCGGCCTGCTGCTCGAACGCCAGCTGTTCACCCCCCTGCGGCACCTGCAGGTACAGCTGGCCCGCCTGGTGGCCAACCCCGATGCCCGCCAGGACTATCCGCCCGAGGGCTGGCTGCGAGGGCTCGGCCCCGACCTCATGCGCGTTCGCGAGGCCTGGCGGGCCGACCGCGAGCGCCTGGCCACCGCCCATGCCGAGGGCGCGCGCAGTGCGGCCCGCATCCGTCAGGAGCTCGAGACCCTGCTTCAGGTGCTCGACACGCCCCTGCTGCTCTGCGACCACCACCGACGGGTGCTGCTCTTCAACCAGGCCGCCGAGACGCTGTTCGAGGGCCATCCCGGCCTGGGGCTCGGCAAGCGTCTCGACGCCCTGCTGCCGATCGCAAGCCTGGAGGATGCGCTGGGCCAGCTGCCCGACGACGGCGCGCCGCGGGAGATCCTGGTGCCCTGCGACGAGCGCTGGCTGCACGTGGTGCTGCGCCGCGTGCCCGACAGCAACCACGAGACCCTGCTGACCCTGACCGACACCACGGCGGCCTGGACCAGCGAGATGGGGGCCCGCGCCGACATCGCCGAGATGCTGCCGGTACTGCGCCGCCACAGCGCCAGCCTGACCAGTGCCGCCGACGCCCTGGTCGGCGTGCGCGACGACGCCACGGCCGGCGAGCTGGGCCAGCGGCTGGAGGCGGTGATCGACGAGGAGAGCCGCGCCCTGGCCGCCCAGCTCGAGCGCATGGGCCGTCTGATGGAGGACATGCATCGCGAGGGCGAGCGCCTGGTTCCGCTGTGGTCCAATGACCTCTGGGCGGCCCTCGAGGAGCGCCAGGAGAGCGCGTCCCTGCGCATCATCCCCATCGGCATGCCCGCCTGGCTGAGGGGCGACGCCCCGGCCCTGCTGGTACTGCTCGACTCGCTGCTCAAACGCCTGGCGGCGCATTCCGGCCAGGCCGAGCTGGAAGGCGAGGTCTGCCTGGGCAACCGGCGGGTCTACCTGGACCTGATCTGGCGCGGGCGCCCGCTGGGCGAGAAAGTGCTGGACGAGTGGCGCGCCGAGCGCCTGGACGCCCTGCCCCTGGCCCCACGGGTCGGGGATGTGCTGCGCCAGCACACCAGCGATGCCTGGAGCATCGCCGACGAGGACGGCGAGCATGCCCGGCTGCGCCTGCCGCTGCCCGCCACCGAACGGGTCGGTGCACCGCGCCCGCGCACTCCGCCGCGCCCGGAATTCCACGACTTCGGCATCGCCGACATGCCCCCGCCGGATAGCGAACTGGCGGCCCGGCCCCTGAGGACTCTGGAGGTCGTGGCCTTCGACACCGAGACCACCGGGCTGGAGCTGCGCCGCGGCGACACCGTGGTCAGCATCGGGGCCTGCCGCATCGTCAATGCGCGACTGCTGGCCAGCGACGTCTTCGACCTGCGGGTCGACCCGGAGCGGCCCATCCCGCCGGCCAGCACCGCCATCCACGGCATCACCGATGACGACGTGGCCGGGGCACCGCCGCTCAACGTGGCCCTGCCGCGCTTTCGCGACTACATCGGCGAGGCGGTGATCCTCGCCCACAATGCCGCCTTCGACCTGCTGGCCATCCAGCCACCCGGCGGCGGCACCGAATTCGACATGCCGGTGCTCGACACCCTGCTGCTCTCCCGGGCACTAGACGACAGCCTCGACGGCCACGACCTGGACAGCCTGGCCGACCGCTATGATCTGAGCTTTCCGCCCGGCACCCGTCACACCGCCCTCGGCGACGCCCGGGTCACCGCCGAGCTGTGGCTCTCGCTGCTGCCCCGGCTGGAGGCGCGGGGCATCGAGACGCTGGAGCAGGCGCTGGCGCTGCAGGCCAGTGCCTTCGACAAGGAGGACGCCTTCGCCTCGTGAGCACGCCTCGCCTGAAGGAGCGCCTGGTCGCGCTGATCGTGCTGGCGGCCCTGCTGTTCTCCCCGCCCCTGCTGCTGATCGCCGACCGCTCCGCGGCGGCCCCGGGCTGGCTGGTGGCCTACCTGTTCCTGGCCTGGGGCACGGTGATCGCGCTGATGGCCTGGCTGATGGAACATCGTCACGAGGAGTGAGACCCGCATGCAGGCCGACACGCCATGAGAAGCAGCGTCGTGGTCCTGACGGTGGCCTTCGGCTACCTGGCGCTGCTCTTCGTCATCGCCGCCTGGGGGGACCGGCGCGCCGAACAGGGTCGCTCGCTGATCGGCTCGCCCACCGTCTATGCGCTCTCCATTGCCGTCTACTGCACCGCCTGGACCTTCTACGGCAGCGTCGGCCGCGCGGCCCAGTATGGCCCCAGCTTCCTGCTGATCTACCTGGGGCCGACCCTGGCGATGCTGATGGCCCCCTTCGTGATCCGCAAGATGGTGCGCATCGCCAGCGCCCAGCGCATCACCTCCATCGCCGACTTCATCAGCGCCCGCTACGGCAAGAGCTCGAGCCTGGGGGCGCTGGTGGCGCTGATCGCGCTGATCGGCATCACCCCCTATATCGCCCTGCAGCTCAAGGCCATCACCGTCAGCCACGCGGTGCTGGTCAACTACCCCCAGGCCGCCGAGCTGCGCCTGGCCGACGAGAGCTTCTGGGCCGACAAGTCCTTCTGGGTCGCCCTGGTACTGGCGGTGTTCATCATCCTCTTCGGCACGCGCCACCTGGATGCCAGCGAGCGCCACGAGGGCATGGTGGCGGCCATCGCCTTCGAGTCGCTGGTCAAGCTGGTGGCCTTCCTCTCGGTCGGAGTCTTCACCGTCTTCGTGCTCTTCAACGGCCCGGCGGAACTCTTCGCTCGGGTCGTCGCCGCGCCCGAGCTGACCCGATTGATGAGCCTGGAGGCGGTGCCCGGTGGCGCCCTGGGCTGGGTGGGGATGCTGGTGCTGGCGTTCCTGGCCTTCCTCACCCTGCCACGCCAGTTCCAGGTGCTGGTGGTCGAGAACGTCGACGAGCGACACCTCAAGCGCGCCAGCTGGCTCTTTCCGCTCTACCTGCTGGTGATCAACCTCTTCGTGATCCCCATCGCCCTGGCCGGGCTACTGCTGGGTGACGTCAGCGGCGACCCGGACAGCTTCGTGCTCACCCTGCCGCTCTCGGCCGGCCTGGAAGGTCTGCCGCTGCTGGTCTTCATCGGCGGCCTCTCGGCCGCCACCGGCATGATGATCGTCGAGACCATCGCCCTGTCGACCATGGTCAGCAACCAGCTGGTGATGCCGCTGCTGCTGCGCTCGCGCCACCTCCACCTGAGCACCCGGGGCGAGCTCGCCGGCTGGCTGCTGCGCATCCGCCGCGTGGCCATCCTGCTGATCCTGCTGCTCGGCTACCTCTACCATGCGCTGATCGGCGACGCCTACAGCCTGGTGACCATCGGCCTGGTCTCCTTCGCCGCCGCCTGCCAGTTCGCCCCGGCGCTGCTGGTCGGCATGTACTGGCGGGGCGCCAACCGCCTGGGGGCCGGAGTGGGCATGAGCGCGGGCTTCCTGATCTGGGCCTGGACCCTGCTGATCCCGGGCTTTGCCCAGTCGGGCTGGCTGGAGGCCGGCTTCCTCGACCAGGGCCCCTGGGGGCTCGCCTGGCTGAGGCCCTATGCGCTCTTCGGCCTGGAGGGCTGGGACATCTATACCCACTCGCTGCTGTGGAGCCTGACCGCCAATCTCGGCCTGCTGGTGGGCATCTCGCTGTTCACCCGCCAGTCACCGCTGGAACAAACCCAGGCGGCACTGTTCACCGAGGCCATGCACCCCGGCCTGGTGCAGACCACGCTGTGGCAGGGCCAGACCACGCGTGGCGAACTACGCGCCCTGCTCGACCGCTACTTGGGGGGCGCCGCCACCGCCCGCGTCTTCGCCACCCATCCCGACGAGGCCGCCGACGACAGCCAGCCCGCGCCGCCGGGGCTGACCGCCCGCGCCGAACAGGCCCTGGCCGGGTCGCTGGGCAGCGCCTCGGCGCGAGTACTGATCGACTCGGTGGTGCGCGGCGAGGCCCTGAACCTCGAATCGATCCTCAGCATCCTCGACACCACCTCCGAGACCCTGGAGGTCAACCGTCGCCTGGAGCAGAAGTCCAGTGAACTGGCACACGCCAGCGAGGAGCTGCGCGCGGCCAACGAACGCCTGCGCGAGCTCGACCGCCTCAAGGACGAGTTCGTGGCCATGGTCAGCCACGAGCTGCGCACGCCCCTCACCTCGATCCGCGCCTTCGCCGAGATCCTGCGCGACAGCGACGACCTCCCCGACGAGAAGCGCCGCCACTTCCTCGACGTGGTGGTGCGCGAGAGCCAGCGGCTCTCCAGGCTGATCGAGGAGATCCTCGACCTGGCGAGGCTCGAGAGCGGCCGCCTGACCCTGGAGCCACAGCGCCTGGACCTGGTGGCCCTGGCCCGCCACAGCGTGGATGCGGTGCACCGGCCGCAGGAGAACCGCGGGGTGACCCTGGAGGTCGAGATCACGCCGGAGACCGCGATGGTCATCGGCGACCCGGACCGTCTGGAACAGGTGATCATCAACCTGCTCGACAACGCCGGCAAGTTCGCCGCCGACGACGACCCGAGGGTGCTGCTACGCCTCGAGCGCTACAAGGACCACTACCGCCTCGCCGTGGAGGACAACGGCCCCGGCATCGCCGAGGACGAGCGCGAACGGGTCTTCGAGAAGTTCCACCAGATCCAGCGCCAGGAGGGGGGCGAGGCGCGCGGCCGTCCCCGCGGCAGCGGCCTGGGGTTACCCATCAGCCGTGGCATCGTCGCCCACCTGGGCGGGCGGCTGTGGGTCGAACAGGCGCCGCGACTGGGCGGTGCCTGCCTGGTGATGGAACTGCCCGAGGCGCCGGCCGAAAAGCTGAAAGCTGAAAGCTGAAAGCTGAAAACCAGCATGGCCGGGCAAAGCGCGGAATCAAGGGGAGCTCCCTTCAAGCTTCAAGGCGCGAAGCGCCGTTCTTCCAGCTTATGGCTTCCGCGCTTTTCTCTGAAGTGCACGGATCTGCAGCAGGTCGTGGCGCAGCAGCAGTCGTTGGTCCTCGCCCAGCCGGGCGATGTCCACCCAGCCATCCGGGACGCGCCCCTCGGCCAGGGCCCGGCGCTGCTCGCCGAGCATCAGCGCCTGCAAGCGCTCGTGTGCCGCGGTCAGGGCCCGGGCATGCTCGGCGTCGAGCGCCTCCTGCATCACCAGCGCCACCAGCCGCGAGCGGGTATCCGGCGGGCGCACCCCGTGGCGCACGGCCAGCAGGCGCACGGCACTCACCAGCGGCAGCATTCCCTGGCGCTTGAGGTTGATGGCCCGTTCATGGGGGGCACCCTCGCCGTCGCCGCCAAGCCTGCCGAACCGGTCCAGGGCCAGCGGCAGCTCATCGAGCAGGCTCGCCATCTCGTCGAGGAAGAGGTGGGCTCCCGGCAGCAGCCAGGCGACGCGCTCGGCCAGGGCTTCGGCGAGTGCGACCTCGCCATGGACCGGGTGGAAGTCGAGCAGGATGTTAGCCTGCTGGACACGCTTGACGCGGCGCTCCGCGGTCCAGATATCGAGCTGTGCGCGCCACTCCGAGAGCCGCTTGCGCCACATCGGCCAGCGGGCCATGACATGGCCCTGGCAGAGCGGGATCCCGGCCGCGTCGAGGCGCGCGGTGAAGCGCTCACCCAGCGACTGGAAGTAGCCATCGATCTCGGTATGCCGATCGTCGGGGTAGTCGGCGATGATCATGGCGTTGTCCTGGTCCGGCGCCAGCAGGCTCTCGTGGCGCGCTCCCGACCCGAGGGTCAGCACGCAGAAGGCCGCCGGTGGAGTCCCCCAGCCCAGGCCGCGCATCTCCTCCAGGGAGAGGGTGATGGCCCGCCGATAGAGCCAGTCGTTGTGGTCGCTGATCAGCTGGCTGATTCGCCAGGCGGGCAGGTCGAGCCGGTCAAGGGCCTCCACCAGCTGACCCTGCCAGGCGTGGGCCTCGGCCAGGTCGGGGGCAGGCCCCAGGCGCGCCAGGGACTGGCCCAGCGGGGCCAGCAGCGCCGGCCACTCGCCGGGGTCGGGCAACGCATCGGTGGCGAAGAGCGCTCGCCAGGGCGAGGGTCGGTGCAGCAGGCGCATGGTGGCTCCGGATCACGCCATGAATCGTCATGTCCTGAAGTATAAGGCGAGTCTCAGCGCGGCGAGAACATCTCGTCGCCGACCTCGTCGATGAAGCGCTGCGCCTTGCTGACCATGAGGGCATCACAGGCCTCGCGGCCGGGCAGCATGTCGGAGCGCTCGAACCGGTGCTCGAGCATCTCGCCGTCCTCCCCGTCGGCGGCGGGCAGCGGCTTGCGGATCCAGCCGCTGACGCGGTACTGGCCGCCCTGGTCGGCGGGTTCGGAGATGATCAGGTAGCCCTTGTACTCCACCGGCTCGGCGGCCGCAGCGTTGCCGGACGAACTATCGCCACCGCCGAACAGCCCGGATAACAGTTTCTTGAACATGGTGCACTCCTCACAGGGGATAGGCCTCGACACGACGACGCCGGCGGCGAGCCGGCGTCGAGGAAGACATGAATGTCAGGCATGAGCGTCAGGCTCAGTCCTGCCGGCGGCCCTTGCCGGCGGCGATGCGCAGGCGCAGGGCGTTGAGCTTGATGAAGCCCTCGGCATCCTTCTGGTCGTAGGCGCCGGCATCGTCCTCGAAAGTGGCGATGGACTCGTCGAACAGCGACTGGTCGGAACGGCGGCCCGCCACGGTGGCGCTGCCCTTGTAGAGCTTCATGCGCACCACGCCGGAGACATTCTTCTGGGTCTCGTCGATGGCGGCCTGCAGCATGCGACGCTCCGGGCTCCACCAGTAGCCGTTGTAGATCACCTCGGCATACTTGGGCATCAGCTCGTCCTTGAGGTGCGCCTCCTCGCGGTCGAGGGTCAGCGACTCGATGGCGCGATGGGCACGCAGCATGATGGTGCCCCCCGGCGTCTCATAGCAGCCGCGAGACTTCATGCCCACATAGCGGTTCTCGACGATGTCGAGGCGACCGATGCCGTTGTCGCCACCCAGCGTATTGAGCTTCTCGAGCACCTCGTGGGGCTTCATCGGCACGCCGTCGATGGCCACGATATCGCCACGCTCATAGGTCAGCTCGATATAGGTAGGCGTATCCGGCGCGGCCTCGGGCGACACGCTCCAGCGCCACATGTCCTCCTCGGCCTCGGCCCAGGGATCCTCGAGGATGCCGCCCTCGTAGGAGATGTGCAGCAGGTTGGCATCCATCGAGTAGGGCGACTTCTTCTTGGAGGAGAAGTCCACCGGGATGTCGTGCTGATGGCAGTAGGCCATCAGCTTCTCGCGGGAGTTGAGGTCCCACTCGCGCCAGGGCGCGATCACCTTGACGCCCGGCTTCAGGGCATAGGCGCCCAGTTCGAAGCGCACCTGGTCGTTGCCCTTGCCGGTGGCGCCATGGGAGATGGCGTCGGCGCCGGTCTGGTCGGCGATCTCGATCAGGCGGCGGGCAATCAGCGGGCGGGCGATGGAGGTGCCGAGCAGGTACTCGCCTTCGTAGAGGGTATTGGCGCGGAACATCGGGTAGACGTAGTCGCGCACGAACTCCTCGCGAAGATCCTCGATATGGATCTCCTTGACCCCCAGCGCCTGGGCCTTGGCTCGGGCCGGCTCGACCTCCTCGCCCTGGCCGATGTCCGCGGTGAAGGTCACGACCTCGCAGTCATAGGTTTCCTGCAACCACTTGACGATGACGGACGTGTCCAGGCCGCCGGAATAGGCGAGCACGACCTTCTTGACATCGGACATGCTGAGGCTCCTCTAGTAACGTTCTCGAAAGGGGCGATTATAGCGCGCCGAGCCTGCAGCGAATACCGGCGACGCGACTCACCGAGGGCAAGCTGCTAGACTTTCGCGGTTTCGAGACACGATGGCCCAGACAAGGAGAGGTGCATGAGCGAGGCGATCGTCCGCGAACTCATGGCGCAGCGATTCCGCAGCTTCCTGCCCGTGGTGGTGGACCTGGAGACCGGCGGATTCAATCCCGAGGGCGATGCGATCCTCGAGATCGCCGCCGTCACCCTGACCATGGACCCGGAGGGCAACCTGATCCCCGACGCCACCTACGCCTACCATGTTACCCCCTTCGAGGGGGCCAACGTGGAGCAGTCGGCGCTGGACTTCACCGGCATTCGCCTCGATGACCCGCTGCGCCGACAGGTCGCCGTCAGCGAGGCCGAGGCGCTCGGCGAGATCTTCCGCCCGGTGCGCAAGTCCATCAAGGCCCATGGCTGCACCCGGGCCGTGCTGGTCGGCCACAATGCCGCCTTCGACCACGGCTTCCTCAACGCCGCAGTCAACCGCTGCGGCATCAAGCGCAATCCCTTCCACCCCTTCTCGAGCTTCGACACGGCCTCGCTCGGTGGCCTCGTCTATGGCCAGACCGTGCTGGCCCGGGCCTGCCGCGCTGCGGGCATCGAGTTCGACAACAGCGCCGCCCACTCGGCACGCTACGACACCGAGCGCACCGCCGAGCTGTTCTGTGCCATGGTCAACCGCTACAAGGACCTGGGCGGCTGGGCCCTGGCCCAGAAGGAGCAGGGGCTGGAGGACTAGCGCCAAGAGGCCAAGCGGCCAAGCGGCCAAGCGGCCAAGCGGCCAAGCGGCCACCAAGCGGAGGCTAGGTTCAATCAGCAACAAATAGCAAGAAACCCCGCCAGACGTTAATCCGGTGGGGTTTCGCGTTCTCGCCTCGCTACCTGCCGCCCGTCACCGAACAGCTTGGCGGCTCGGCGCTTGTAGCTCGGCACTTTTAGCTCGGCGCTTACTGCTCGGCGTCGTCCTTGTGCTTGGCGGCGGTCTCCTTGACCAGCTTCTCCAACTCGCCGCTCTGGTGCATCTCGACCACGATGTCACAGCCGCCGACCAGCTCGCCATCGACCCAGAGCTGCGGGAAGGTCGGCCAGTTGGCCACCTTGGGAAGCTCGGCGCGGATGTCCGGGTTGTCCAGGACGTTGACGAAGGCGAAGCGCTCGCCGCAGGCCATCAGCGCCTGGACGGTCTGGGCGGAGAAGCCGCACTGCGGCAGCTGGGGGGTGCCCTTCATGTAGATCAGGATGGGGTTCTCGCCGATCTGGCGCTGTATGTTCTCGACGGTGGTGCTCATGACATCTCCCTTTCTCGTGTGGCCGGGCCTCGGCGGACCGGGCCTCGATAGACGGTGGCCGGCAGCCGCCCGGACAATACCCGAGCATGCTGGTCGGCCTTGTGGATGAGGGCCATTCTACTGATGACGGGCGCGTTGCGCATCCCCCGCGGGCTGGCTAGGATGGTCGTTTTTTCCCGTGGAGCGACACCATGGCCACCCGCCATTTCCTCACCCTGCTTGACCTCAGTCCGGACGAGCTGCGCTACCTGATCCAGCGCGCCATCTCGATCAAGAACGGCCTGAAGACCCACGGGCCGACCTACACGCCCTTCGCCAACCGCACCCTGGCGATGATCTTCGAGAAGTCCTCGACCCGCACCCGGGTCTCCTTCGAGACCGCCATGGCGCAGTTCGGCGGCCATGCGCTGTTTCTCTCGCCCCGTGACACCCAGCTCGGCCGCGGCGAACCCATCGGCGATACCGCGCGGGTGCTCGCGGAGATGGTCGATGCGGTGATGATCCGCACCTTTTCCCACCAGGGCCTGGAGGCGTATGCCGCCGCCAGTACGGTGCCGGTGATCAACGCCCTCACCGACGACTACCACCCCTGCCAGCTGCTCGCCGACGTGATGACCTGGACCGAGCTGCGCGGCAGCGTCAAGGGGCGCACCGCGGTGTGGATCGGCGACGGCAACAACATGTGCCACTCCTGGATCAACGCCGCCCGCCAGTTCGACTTCCAGCTGCGCATCTGCTGTCCGGAAGGCTACGAGCCGCGCCAGGACATCCTGGCGGCCGCCGGCGACCGGGTGAGCATTCACCGCGATCCCCTGCAGGCCGTGGCAAACGCCGATCTGGTGACCACCGACGTCTGGGCCTCCATGGGCCAGGAGGAGGAGCAGGCCAGGCGCGAGGCGGATTTCGCCGGCCTCCAGGTGAGCGAGGCGATGCTCGACCAGGCGAAGGATGACGTGCTCTTCCTGCACTGCCTGCCCGCCCACCGCGGCGAGGAGATCAGCACGACCCTACTCGATGATCCGCGTGCGGTGGTCTGGCAGGAGGCCGGCAACCGCCTGCATGCCCAGAAGGCGCTGATCGAGTTCCTGCTACTGGGACGTGTGGAGGGCTGAGGGAGACGCCCCATCCCGCGCGCAGGATCTCCGGGCGGGGCATCTTAGACCTTGGTATGACATCGACCTTCGTCGCATGTATAATGCGCTGCAGCAGAATCCCTACAGGAGATGCGGCAGCATGAGACATGACACCCCAAGCACCACCGGCATGCAGCGCAGCCTGCGCCAGTGCCTCTCCAACATGGCCGCCCTGCTCTATCGCCAGGGGCACGTCCTCGAGACGGTCACCGTTGCCCACCGCGGCCTCGACCGCAACGCCCTCAAGGCGCTGGGCGATGCGGACCGTGACTGGGCACCCTGCCAGCACATCCTCGAGACCAGCCGAGCGGCCACCTGGAACGACCAGCAGCGCTTCGTGCTGACCGGCCTCGGCCGCGAGCTGCTGTTCGACATGTTCGGCGAAGGGGCCGCCGACTGCGCCTGAGCCGGACAGGACGCCATCGCCCCTGATGCCCGGGCACGCAACGCGATTGCGTGCCCGGGCATCTTTGGTTAAGTTGACAGGACTTGTCGGGGAGCCCCGGTACGCGCATGGCGCCGTGCACGGGGGCTGAGATCGGTACGGCCGAACCCGTTGAACCTGATCAGGTTGATGCCTGCGGAGGGAACAAGCGCATGTCACGCCTGCCTGCCCCTGCCGCCATCACGCCTGGTCAGCCACATCTCCTGCTGGATGGCCGCCATCGTGACACCCACCACCGAACACATCGCCGTCGCCGGCGCCGGCCTGCTGGGGCGCCTGGTCGCCTGGCAGCTGCTCGACGACGGCCACGCCGTCACCCTCTATGACGCCGGGGACCTGGACGCCCCGCCCGCTGCCGCCTGGACCGCCGCCGGCATGGTCGCCCCGCTCTGCGAGACGGCCATCTCCGAGCGCTGCGTATACGACATGGGCCGCTTCGCCCTGAGCCAGTGGCCGCGGTGGCTCGAGGCCCTCGACGCCCGATCGCTATGGCAGCAGCACGGCAGCCTGATGGTGGCGCACCCCCAGGACCTGGGCGAGCTCACCCAGTTCCGTCGCGACCTCGACCATGCGCTGGGCGGCGGCTCGCCCTGCCAACCCCTAGACGCCCGGGAGGTCCACCGGCTGGAGCCCGATTTGGCACCCGGCTTCCAGCAGGGCCTGTACTTGCCGGACGAGGCCCACCTGGACAATCGCGCCCTGCTCACCCGCCTGCTCGACGAGATTCGCACCCTGGGCGGGGAGTGCCATGCCCACTGCCCGGTGGAGACCTTCCCCGGCGAGATCGTCAGCGCCGACGGCCGTCGAGGCTTCGACCTGGTCATCGACTGTCGCGGCACCGGTGCCCGGCAGCGCCACCCGAGCCTGCGCGGCGTGCGCGGCGAGACCCTGCACGTGCAGACCGCCGAGATCCGGCTCTCGCGTCCGGTGCGGCTGATGCACCCCCGCTACCAGCTCTATGTGGTCCCCAAGCCGGGCCATCGCTTCGTCATCGGCGCCACCCAGATCGAGAGCGAGGACCGTTCGCCGGTGTCGCTGCAGTCTTCGCTGGAGCTGGGCAGTGCCCTCTACACCCTGTCGCCGGCCTTTGCCGAGGCGCGCATCCTGGAGCAGGGCGTCAACCTGCGCCCCGCCTTTCTCGACAACCTGCCCCATGTCACCCACCAGGAGGGGCTGGTCACCGCCAACGGCCTGTTCCGGCACGGCTACCTGCTTGCACCGGCCGTGGTCTGCCACCTGCTGGCCAGGATCCGCGGCCATGGCGAGCGGCCCTTCGCCGACACCCTGGCGGCATGCCCGCCACAGGAGACCGCTGCATGAACGAGATCACCCTGCGCCTCAACGACGAGCCCGCCCGCCTTCCCGCCGGCACACCGCTTGCGGACGCCCTGCAGGCGTGGCATTACACCGACCGCCGAGTCGCCGTGGCGGTCAACGGCGAGTTCGTGCCGCGCTCCGCCTACGCCGACCGGGTCCTGCAGGACGACGACCGCATCGACATCGTGGCCGCGGTGGGAGGTGGCTGATGGACGCGCTGCGCGACGACACCCTGACGCTCTACGACGAGGCCTTTGCCAGCCGCTTCCTGCTCGGTACCGCCCTCTATCCCTCACCCACGGTAATGCAGGAGGCCATCCGGGCCGCCGGCTGCGAGATGGTTACCCTGGGCCTGCGCCGGCAGAACCCCGCGGCGGGCGACGGCGACGCCTTCTGGCAGATCCTGCGCGACAGCGGCTGCCGGCTGCTGCCCAACACCGCCGGCTGCCGCTCGGCCCGGGAGGCGATCACCCTGGCCCAGATGTCCCGCGAGCTCTTCGACACGCCCTGGATCAAGCTCGAGGTGATCGGCGACGACTACAACCTGCAGCCGGACCCCTTCGGCCTGCTGGAGGCGGCCCGGGAGCTGGTCGACCAGGGCTTCAAGGTGCTGCCCTACTGCACCGACGACCTGGTGCTCTGCCAACGGCTGCGCGACGCCGGCTGCCAGGCGCTGATGCCCTGGGGCTCGCCCATCGGCACCGGCCGCGGCCTGATGAACCGCTACGCCCTCCAGACCCTGCGCCAGCGACTCGACGTGCCGCTGATCATCGATGCCGGCCTGGGCGCCCCGTCCCAGGCCGCCGAGGCCATGGAGATGGGCTTCGACGGCGTGCTGCTCAACACCGCCGTGGCCCGCGCCCATCGCCCGCCGCTGATGGCCGAGGCCTTTGCCGAGGCCATCCGCGCAGGGCGCAAGGCCTACCTGGCCGGGCTGATGCAGCAGCGCCAGACCGCCAGTCCCAGCACGCCGACGGTCGGTCAGCCCTTCTGGCACCGCGAGGGTGGGTAGCCTCGGCGCCGCCTCGCGACACAGCGGGCCGCCAGGGGGATGACGTCGGGACGGGGAAGTCTGCTATCGTCTGCTCGAGTCGACCCCGCAGACGAAAGGAGGCACCCAGTGAGCAGCGAGACCCTTCCCGCTACCATGGCCGCCATGCTGCTGACCGGGCATGGTGACGTCGACAAGCTGGTCTATCACGACGACGTGCCGATCCCGCAGCCGGGACCCGGCGAGGTGCTGGTCAAGGTCACGGCTACCGCCAAGAACAACACCGACCGCAAGGCCCGCGAAGGGCTCTATCCGGTCAAGAAGGGCGAGGTGACCTCGTTTGCCATGGGCGGCGAGCCGACCCTGACCTTCCCGCGCATCCAGGGCGCCGACATCGCCGGGCGCGTGGTGGCGGTGGGCAAGGGAGTCGATGAGTCGCGGATCGATGAGCGCGGCCTGCTCGACTTCAACCTCTATCCGGACGCCCGGCGCGACATCAACCTGACCCCGGACTACTACGGCCACGGCGCCGACGGCGGCTTCGCCGAGTATGTCGCCGTGCCCTCGGACCAGTTCCACCACGTGCCCAACCCGGAACTGCGCGACGCCGAGCTCGCCGCCCTGGGCATGTGCTCCTACCAGACCGCCTACCATATGATGACGTCGGCCCGGGTAAGTGCGGGGGAACGGATTCTTGTCAGCGGCGCCAGCGGCGGCGTGGGGACGGCGCTGATCCAGCTGTGCCGTATCGTCGGCGCCGTGCCCTATGCGGTGAGCCAGCAGGAGAAGGCCCCGGCGCTGAAGGCGCTGGGCGCCGAGGCGGTGATCGACCGTGGCGACCTGGCGGGCTTCGCCGAGCGGATGCTCGAGGCGACAGGCGGCGCGCCCATCGATGCGGTGATGGACCTGGTCGGCGGCGAGATGACCGACTGCTTCATCGACACCATGATCCAGGACATGAAGGCACGCAGCACCTACCCGCGGCTCTCCATCGCCGGGGCCAGCGGCGGCAACATCTCGGAGATCCTGTGGACGCGCATCTACCTCTACCAGGTGCAGATCTTCGGCGTCTCCCACGGCACCCGCGAGGAGGCCGAACAGCTGATCGACTGGATCCGTTGCGGCCGGCTCAAGCCGGTGCTGCACGCCGCCTTCAAGCTCTCCGACCTGCACGAGGCCGAGCGCTACTTCGTCAGCCGCGGCAGCAACTTCCTGGGCAAGATCGTGATCGTCCCCGACAGCCAGTGGGACGAGCATGGCGCGCCCTTCGCCCTCGAGGGACACTCATGAGCCAGGAACTGACCCTGCAACTGATCGACACCCATGCCGGCGGGGATGTCAGCCGCATCGTGGTCGGCGGCATCGAGCCCCTGCCCGGCGCCACGGTGCGTGACCAGATGCACTACCTGCGCGACGATGCCGATGGCCTGCGTAGGCTGCTGCTGGAGGAGCCCTACGGCATTCCTGAGATGTCGGTGGACCTGCTCGTGCCCGCCACCGACCCGGCCGCCGAGGTGGGCTACATCATCATGGAAGTGATGGGCTATCCCATCTACTCCGGCTCCAACACCATCTGCACCGCCACGGCGGTGCTGGAGAGCGGCCTGGTGCCCAAGCAGGAGGGGCGCCAGCGCTTCAAGCTGGAGTCGCCGGCGGGGCTGGTGCAGATCGAGGCGCTTATCGAGAACGGCGTCGTGGAGGCGATCACCTGCGGGGGCCTGCCCAGCTACATCGATACCTACCGTGCCTCGATCCATGTGCCCGGCCTTGGCGACGTGACCTACTCGGTGGCCTACAGCGGCGGCTTCTACGCCCTGGTGGACGCCAGCGAGTTGGGCTTCCACCTCAACCGCGACGAGGAGCGGGAACTCGCCGACTGCGCCCATCGCATCGTCGAGGCGATCCAGGCCGAGCGCGGCTTCTCCCACTACACCCTGGGCGACGTGGGTCCGCTGCCCTTCCTGCACTTCATGGGCCCCGTCGAGCAGGTGGCCGACGACTTCTACCGCTCGCGCTCGGCCACCTACGTGCATCCGGGCGTGATCTGTCGCAGCACCACCGGCACCGGCACCTCGGCCCGGCTGGCGCTGATGCGCCACGAGGGCACCATCCAGCCGGGCGACAAACTGGAGACCGTGTCGCTACGCGAGACTGGCTTCATTGGCGAGTTCACCGGCACGCGACAGGAAGGGAGCCACACGGTCGTGGAGAACACCATCACCGGCAAGAGCTACGTGCTGGCCCGCTCCGACATCGTGGTCAACTGCGACGACCCCCTGGTGGCGTGCGCCGGCCTGCACCATATCCTCAGTGCCGGCCAGGCCGCCGCCGACTGAACGCTGCCCGGCGGGCGACGGGCTCGCCGGGCCACCCGCGCGTCAGCGGCGACGCCAGTCCAGTTCGAAGGGCGTGATGTCGTGGAAGGTGTCGGCCCGGGCCATCTCGCGCCGCAGGGGGAAGGCCGCCAGGGCCTCGACCGGGTCGAGGTCCGCCAGGCTGCCGAAGTCGACGCCTTCCCACGCTTCGCGGGTGACCTTGACGCTGAAGAGATACCGGGCCTGGCGTTCGCCGCTGGCCGCGGCCTTGACGCGGCAATGGCCGGAGACCAGCACGCGCTCGATGCCCGGCAGCCGGGCGAAGACCGTGCCCAGCACGCGGAAGGCCACGCCATGCACGTGGCGCCGATAGAGCTCGCGCTGTCGCGTGGCGCCGAGCTTGCGCGGCGAGAGCTTGAGGCGCTTGGCGGGCATCGCCCAGTAGCGGTCGGGCATCTCCTCCTCGCCCGGCAGGTCGATGTCCAGGGCGATGGTGCGACAGTCATCACTCAGCTCGAAGTCGACCAGCGTCTCGCGCGGCCAGCCGAGCTCATCCAATCGCTCGGCCAGCGTCTGCTGTATGGCCTCGGGGTCGTTCCAGGCCGCCACCTCCTCGCGCTGCTGACGCTCGAACTCGCGGGCATCGAACGCGGCCTTCTCCCACTCCCAGGCACGATAGGCCTCGGCGTGCGACGCCTCGCGGCGCGCATTCTCCCGCTCGAGCCCTGCCCGGGCCGCCGGCCAGAGGGCATGCCGCCAGTCGGGCTGTTGCAGGGTCACCGGCGAGGGAGGAGGCACCGGGTAGCTGCGTGGCTGATAGCCGGTGGCCCCCGGGGGCGGCATCTGCTCGTGCAGGCGCTCGAGCCGGTCGAGGTCGGCATTGAGCTGCTCGCAGTGGGACTCGAGCGCCGCGCGTATCGCCGCCTCGCCATGGCGGCGCAGCGCCCGGGCCTCGGCATCGGGAAGGCGGTGCCCGTCGGGATGCCGATAGCGGATCTCCCCGCTGGCGGCGATATCGAGGTACACCGGCAGGCCCTCGCCTCCCTCACCGGCTGCCAGTTGCATCTGGATGCCGGGCGGCCCGACCGAGAGCCCGGGACGCAGCCTGCAGGTAACGAGTCGCGCACCGGGTGCGAGATGAATGCGACGCTGGAAGCGAAACCCCACGATGGCCTCTCCCTGATGACCGGTCCCGGTACAGGGTACTGCACTGTTGGTCGTTCGTAACGAAGGATGTGGGCAGCGTTGGCTCCATTACACCGGCCGGCCCCGTCAGGCACGTTCACGGGCACATCAACGAAAACGCCGCCTGAAGCAGGGCTTCAGGCGGCGTTTTCATGAAGGCTGTTGGTGGAGCCTAGCGGGATCGAACCGCTGACCTCAACACTGCCAGTGTTACCTCTGCCCTCCCCTAACCCCATGCCATCGTTGAAGATTCGCTTCATTTGGGTGTCGATATATACAGCACATGAAGCAACGGTGTGGCGGGGCGCGCCGAGGAGGTTTTACCAGCACTCTCCTGCCGCTGCTTGCCTGACCGGTATTGGCCCGGCATCGTCGCCCTATGGACGAGGCCACCCGCTAACGCCTCAGCACCTGGTGCAAGCGCCCTACCCTGACTCTCCAAAGCAAGTATCATCAATGAGCTCGAATGCAACTTCAGAATCAGAGGATGGCATGGGACACGAAGCATCGCGGGACTCGTTGGCAACTCGCATCCTCCAGCTACGGGAAGCGGCTGGCCTTACCAAGGCTGATCTTGCACGCTGCATCGGCGTCAGCGATGTCACCATCGGCTACTGGGAGACCGGCAACATCAAGCAGATCGGGCATGAACGCCTACTGACCCTGGCGTCTGCGTTTGGGATTAGCGTCTCCGAATTGCTGGACGACCCAATGCTCGTCAAGCGCGATGCGCGGATCCGTGTCGGAAACTGCCCGAGATGCGGCATCCAAGAGAGCCCCGTCGAGCAGGCGTGAAGTCAGGTGCCGCCCTGGCGCCTTGTCACCTACGCGCGATGATCCACACCGCATGCACGATGCCGGGAATGTACCCCATTAGGGTCAGCAGGATGTTGACCCAGAAATGCAGGCCGAGGCCGACCTGGAGGAAGACGCCCACCGGGGGCAGCAGAATGGCGAGGATGATGCGGATCACGTCCATGAGATAGCTCCATGATAGAGAGGAAATGCGCCTACATGGACTCTATCCACTACGTTGCGTTCACACCGTTGGCCACTCACTCTGTGCTCTGTAGCGGCCGTCCCTGGTCAGGTGGTGCTATCCATCCCGATATGACTCGGTGAACTATACTATGCAGCACTGACCGGGGAGGACTCCCCTGATGACCGAGCGAGAGCAACAACAGGTCGCCCGCATCAATGAGCTCTCGGCGCTGGCTCGCACCTCCTGGCTGGCGCTGCTCGCTTACCTTGGCTACATCGGCATCACCCTGCTCGCCGTCCAGGATGCCGATTTCTTCGTTCCCTCCCGCCAGACCGAGTTGCCGCTGGTGGGCATTGCTATCCCCACGTTCTCGTTCTTCGTCTTTGCCCCGCCGCTGGGTGCCGCCCTCTACATCTACCTGCATATTCACCTGCTCAAGCTCTGCGATGCGCTCGCCGCAGCCCCAGCCCGCATCGACGGAGAAGCGCTCGCCGACCGCATCCACCCCTGGCTCGCCAACGACCTTTTCCTGACGATGCGTGCCGACGGGGCTGCCAGCAGTCGACCGCTGCGCGGCCTCTCGAATCTTGCCAGCCGTTTGTTGGTCTGGGTGGCCGCGCCACTGGTACTGGCTGGCTTCTGGTGGCGCTCGATGCCCGCCCATGAGGAGTGGCTGACGCTCTTTCTCGCCCTCAACCTGCTTATCGCCATCTACACCGGCCTTTCCAGCTGGTGGAGCGCCCGCAGCGCCTTCTGCCGCACCTTCCGACGCCCCTGGCCAAATCCGTGGCGCGGCCGGTGGCACCGCCGTGCCGGCCTCGCCGCCGCGCTTGCCATCATGGCCATCAGCTGGTTACGCACCGAAGGAGGCGTCGACCACTACGTCAATCGTGTCATTGACTTCGCTGAGGTGCTCATCGGCATACCCTTATTCGACAACGGAACCTATCCCAATGGCGATCCGAAATCCGCCCAGGTCGTGCAGGAGGAATGGGTAGCTTCGCGTATCTGGATCCCCAATCTAGCTACCTTCTCTCTGGATGATGACCACTGGTTAGCATACCGCTGGCTCTATGATGTCAGGATGGCCTGGACCCCTCTCGCCCGGACCGATCTCACCGGTGTCGAGCTGGTAGAGCTGCCCGAGTCCTGGCGCACCGCCGAGACCGCTCGCGCCGACTTTCGCGAGCGTTGGTGCCGGCGCGAGGGGCTAAGTATGGAGGATTGTGGCCATCTCATCTCGGTCGACCGCCCACCGCTGCTCACGCTGGCGGCGACGCGAGCCAAGTGGTGCACTGAATTTCCTGACATTCCGGCGAACGACTGCCTGGCCTGGTTTGATACCCTTGATCAACGCTTCGCAAATGACTGGGATGAGGAACGCAAAGCCAAGCTGGCCAACCTGCCCAAGCTTGAACTGGCCAAACGTGACCTACGGCGAGTCAATGCATACGGGGCCACCCTGGTAAACGCAGACCTCTGGCGGACGCGGCTGCAGGGGGCAACCCTCGTTGGGGCGAGGCTGGAGGGGGCAAACCTCATTGGGGCGAGGCTGGAGGGGGCGGACCTCTCTCATGCAAGGCTGGAGGGAGCGGACCTCAGCTGGGCTCAGCTGAAAGGGGCACGGCTGGGGAGTGCGCGGCTGGAGGGAGCGAATCTCGAATGGGCACGGTTGGAGCATGTGGACCTTTCTGAGGCTCGATTGCACGGGGCGAAACTCAGAGAAGTACGGCTGGTGGGAGCATATCTCACGCGGGCGAGGCTGGATGGGGCGAAACTCTTTGGGGCACAACTGGAGGGGGCGCACCTAGATCATGCGCAGTTGGAGGGGGCGCAACTCTTAGGCTCGCGGCTGGAAGGAGCAGACCTTTTTGGGGCGAGGCTGGAGGGGGCGGACTTGAGGTGGGCGCGGCTGCAGGGGGCACGGCTGGAGGGGGCGGACCTCAGGTGGGCCGTCCTGCATACCGCCGATCTTCGTGGCGCTCAAGGGCTTACGCAGGTTCAGCTCGACGGTGTAATTGGCAATGCCGACACGCTGCTGCCCGAGGGGACCGACACCGGCGAGGCGTATTACATCTGGAACTGTTGGGAACAGCCGCCACCCAACTTCCAGGGGACCGTTGCCACTTGGGGGGGGAGTGTGGAAACTGATGAGGGTGAGCACCTCCTGCTGCGCGAGGCGGCGCTCTGCGGTAATCGACCGCGAGAGCGAACCGGAACCCCCTTGGCCCAGGACGCACCCTACCCTGAAGGCCATCCTATTGCGGGCAGTGACCAACACTAGGAGCCTGTCGGGCTTAACGCTGATCTGCTGGGAACCCCGGTCATTCGGCATGCGATCATGCATGCTGTTAAGGCGTTATGTCTTGAGCATAGTCACCCAAAGAATCTTCCTCAGAAGAGATTGCCGAGCCCGGCTATGCCTTCAGCGGCTCCAGAAGCGTAGCGTCGTCATTCCCTGGCCGGTTGACTCGTTTGCTGACCGGCCAGTGGGTGACCAGGTCGACGTCGAGGTGCTGAACCGCGGCACGGATCGCATCGCGCTCATGGAGCAGGGGATCGAGCCAGGCTTCGAGGCTATCCTCGGCCAATGCCAAGGGCATCCTGACGTGGATCTCTTTGGCCGGCCCGCGGGCCGGTTCGGTGACAATCGCGCAGCATGCTGAGCCATCAGCATAGTCAGCCCAGATCCCGGCGAGGAACAGCAGCTCGCGATCCTCACGGCAGATGAAGTGAGGCTGTTTACCGCTGGCAGTCGGCACCCACTCATACCAACCGTCTGCGGGGATCAGGCAACGGTGATGGCGGAAGGCTCCCTTGAAGTAGCGGCTGGTTGCCAGGGTCTCGACACGCGCATTGATGGGCTGCGGCGCATCGCCGCCAGCCCAACTCGGGCGGTACCCCCACCACAAGTCATCGATGGTAGGCTCGTCTTTAGGCTCTCGCCGGCGAACGCCGGTGATCCAGGTACCGGGCGAGACGTTGTAGCGAGGCGCCCAACCGGTTTCAGCATCAGGTAGGCCCAGACGCATGGTCACGGCTGGAGGGTCGGTGAAGAGAGCGAATCGACCGCACATCAGGAACCTTGGATGACATACGAACAGTTTGTACAATGCATGAAAACACCCACATCGTTAACCATTATAGCACTATCTTCCATTATTCTCATAGCCTCATTTGTTCCTGGAGTTTCTCTCGGCGGGCTATCCACTTTTGGAATCTTGCTAACCGCCCTCTTTGCGCTAAACCTAACACGGGAACAGATTGGAGAGTGGAGAAGAAAAGAAGCTTATTATCTTTGCGAAGCTTTAGAAAGAAACTATCGCCATATAAAAACAGATATAGCCAGCACGATAAACAACATCAGGTGGGTTGAAAAAACATCAACCAATTCTTACTGGGCAATTTGCAAATCGCTCCCATTAATAACATCTGGTGGCAAAAACATAGCATACAGCAAGTGCATAAGGCACCTTGATTTCATCAGCCAACATCTTGAAGCCATTGGAAAAACTGGCACCTTTGAGGCTAGAGAACTAATAGAAGCCATATACCTTCTTCACTTAAAGATCAATGCATTCAATAACATGCCCGAGGAAAACATTGACGAACAGGAAATAAAAATGGCAGCAAAAAGAATCAATGAGGCCAGCCAAGCATTTGAAAAAGAACATGGCGAAGGCGTGCCATTAAGCCTAGATCAATACATACACAACTTGATGCTTTATTGCATTAAGAAATAAAGACTGACTTGCAGGGGCTTCTACCCTCCAACCTCCACCGTCACATCCGTCAGCGTCGGCGCCTCCCCCACCACTGCGCCACCCTGCACAAACGCCTTGAGCCCAACGGCCACGCCCTGCCCTCTCGCCCGGAGCGTGCCGCCGCCGGGGAGCTCGAGGGTGCTGGTGCCGTCGCTGTTGTGGCTGGTGACTTCGCCGACCAGCAGGGGGTCGCGGGGGATCAGCTGAAGGAACTGGCGATAGAGGTTGCGGGCCATCAGGCGGTCTCCTCGAGGTGGCGTTCGAGTTCGGCGGTCTGCTCGACGACCAGGGCGTCGTTGTTGAGCCGGGCGCTGACGCTGACGGCGCGCACTAGCCCGCGCCAGTCGTTGCCGTCGGGGTCGATGCGCACGAGCTGGCCGGTGGCGAGCAGGCCGGCGATGTCGGTGGCCACGGGCAGCGCCAGGCTTTCGCGAGTCTGTTCGCCGCTGGCGGAGAGCACGGCGATGCCTCTGCCCCGGGCCGGGGCCTGGCGGGTGATCAGCGGGTCGACGATCATCTCGCCCTGCCGGTCGGCGGCGGTGCCGGTGCGCTTGACGAGTGCCAGCACGCCGGTGGTCTCGCCGGAGACGTAGACGCCGTTGAGTGGCTCGCTGGGGCGATACTCGCTGCCCAGGCGGGTGAGCAGGTCGAGCGGCAGGGTGACATCCGGGGTCTCGCCGGCCCAGGCCCAGTGCGGGGCGGCGTAGCGCGGGGCGATGATCAGCCGCGGCTCGCTGGGGTGGGCCTGCACCACGGCGCCGGCGGCGGTGGCGATGGCGGTGATGGCCTCGATCGGCGTGCGGTTGGTGTAGTGCCAGGCCTCGGGTTCGATGAGCCAGTCGTCGATCTGCCAGTCGAGCGTCCAGCCTAGGGGCAGCTCCTGCTCGGCGAGCTGCTGGGCGGTGCGGGTCTGGGTCTCGGCGTAGCTGCGTGGCTGGGCGTGGGGCGCGCCGAGGTAGGCAGCCAGGCTGCGCGCACTGAGGGTGGCGGTGGGCAGGCTGCCCCACTGGCGATCGCGGCTCCAGCCGTCGAGCACGCCGCGCCAGGTGTGGCCGTTGATCTCGGCCTCGACCTCGACGGGCTGGACGGCATCGCGCACGGCTTTGAGGCTGGCCTCGCCGAGCAGGGTGGCGCGCAGCTCCCAGGCCCAGGAGTCGGCGTCGATGGCCACGCTGATGGCGCTGGCCTCGAGGGCCTGGCCGGTGGCCACCAGGGTCAGGGATGCGCTGTTGCTCACGAGGTAGGTCCTCTGGATGGGGGCGACGATGGGCGCGTCGGGATCGCAGGGATCGACACCGACATCGAGTGCAGTGCCTACCGGCAGGCGTTGGCAAAAATTGAGGTCCGATGAGCCGCGGAAGAAGGCCGGCAACTCCGGCCAGCCAGGCTCTTCCGGAGGTTCAGGCGGCCGGGGCGGCACCGAAACCCCGGGTGGCGGGTCGATGGCCTGCTCGTAAGGCCCATGAACGTCCAGAGGGCGGAATTCACCGAACTGCCAGTCGCTGCCCCAGTGTCGAGCGAGTATCCGCTCGGTCTCCTGGTACGCCAGCCCCCAGCCGGTTCGCAGATGTGGCAGGAAGCGGCCCAACACTCCCTGGACAGCCCACGCCGAGACACCCTGCTGCTCGCGCACGCGGCGGAACCTGTCGAGAGGAGGCAAGAGCTGGTACCGCCAGGCGGCGGTATGGCTGAGTGGCGCGGCCTGCTGCTGCACGCCGCGGCGCAGGGCATCGAGCCGAGACAGCTGCCGGGCCGGAGCACTGGTGGCGAGGCGGGCCGGGTCTGCGTGCTGGTAGCGAGTAGCCGTCTGCTGGCGACGCTGCTTGCTCTGCCGGTACCCGTCACCCGTGACTGCGGCCAATGTGGCGGCGCGCTGGTAACCGCTAGCCGCAAGGTGACTGGGATCTCGGTGCACGTTGATGTCAGTGGACAGCGCCACCACGGCGACAGTCTTGGGCAACGTCGCCTGCACGCGCAGGGTGTTGCTCGCCTCCAGCCGTACATAGGCTGCCAGGCTGGGCAGGGTGGCGTTGATCGTCAGCGGCGTGGCCGCCTCGGGGGTTCCCCCGGCTTCCCCACCAAAGGCCAGATCGGCGGCCCCGGCCTCGGGGGCGGTGTAGTCTCCGCTGAAATCGAGGTCTACCGCACCGGCCCCGGGGGGCTGGTAGCGGTAGGTGGTGGGCGCGAAGTCGAGGCGCAGGTCCAACGGCTCGCCGGGGCTGTAGTCGCCCCAGAAATCGAGGTCCACGGACCCGGCGCTGGGCGCCTCATAAGGCGCCACGTAGGGCTCGACTCCCGTGGCCGAGAAGTCGAGGTCGACCGCCCCGGGTTCATACTCTAGCAGGGGCCGCCACAGCGGTAGGTCCTTGGCCATGGGGCCTCCTTATCAGGGTTCGACCAGGACCAGGGAAACCCCTTCGACCAGCATCCCGGCATAGACTTGCGTGGCTGGCATGGTGGCGGGGGCCCCGCTGCCGTCCTCCCCCACCTCGAGGTCCATCACGGTGGCGCCGGTGGCGTCCCGCAGTCGGCCCCAGCCGGCCTCGCCGCCTCCGGTGGCCATGGTCTCGGGCATCGGCTTGCCGGTCAGCACCCCGTTCTCGATGCTGTCGGCGAACGGCACCGGCACCGGCAGGGCCACCAATTCCTCCCCGCTCGGCGCCTGCTGGGCGTTGGCCGGGCGCTCCTCGGTGTAGAGGGTGAAGGTGGCACCGTTGCCGGCGTTGTCCACGCGGCTGGCGATGGCTTGCAGCCGGTCGTTCTTGACCGGCAGGGCGAGGTCCATCATGCCGGCACCTCCGGCACGATGTTGTCGGCGATTACCCCGTTGTACTCGAGGTTTTTATCCAGCGCGACGATGTAGTGGGCCACCTCGGGGTTCAGGCCCTCGAGGGTGTAGGTCCCGTCAATGGCGCTGGTGGTCTCGGCGACCTTCTTGCCGGTCGAGCGCACGAAGGCCAGCACCCGCTGGGCGGCGGGGTCGCCCTTCACGGTCACGGTGCCACTGATCTGGCCGGGGTAAACCACAGGCTCAGGCTCAGTAAGGATCGAATCTGTAGGTACCAGAAAGTCGATTTCTACTGGCGCGGCTAAGTCCGATGGAACCGAGCCTTCGACCACCACGTTATTACCCAAAATAGCGTATGTGTAACCCCCGCTAACCTCGGCATTCATGGTGGGGTCGTCGCTGTCCAGAGACAGGGCCCATAGAAGACCGGGTTCTCCCGGGCCATAGTCTGTGTCTTTGTCCACCGCGACCTGAGCATCAGTTCTTGCGGTGCTCCATAGTCGAATGTTCGCCAAGTCAACATCGGCCTGATCGTAGTACCCCATAGGGTCAGACGATAGGTAACTGGGGTTAGAGCCCATATAGAGCGAACCAACCGCCGTGCTGGAGGCAAGCGAGCCATTGAGGTACACCTTAAAGGCGGTCTGGTACTCATGAACAATGGCAATGTGATGCCACTGGTCCTTGGCTAGGGAATCAATAGAAAGCGAAGTACCATCAAGATAAACCCTAATCCCGTCAGTTGTTCTCCGAATGTAGAGGCCACGACTCGTGGGGCTGGAGCTGTAGCCTTTCTGTGATGTGAGGATAGTTCCAGAAACATCCCTACAGAAAACATAAAACTCCAGCGTGAAAGTTTCGAATCTGTCGCCGCTCCTCTTCACAGGGAACGGGGTGATGATCAGAGCGTCGTACCCTACTTTGGACGGGTCAATAGCACCGGGGGGTGCTTTCGTTAGCCCGTATCCCGAAGAGGGAGGATATGTTATAGGCATGTCCGCACCTCCTAATCAGTGCCAAGGACCGGAAATGTCGATCAAGGCCATGTTCTGATTGTTGTCGTTGTAATCAGTGCTGCTCAGTCCGGCAAAATACCAGACCCAATAGACACGGCCCCCTAGCTCGACAGTAGAATCGTCGCCGTACATTGCCCCCGACAGGCAGTTGGCAAGACCCGGCAGAACACCCACTGGCACGTAACCGCCCCCCGGAACTTCTGCCAGTGCTGTAAGCTCGGTCTCCACACGAGCCTTGTTATCGCCTGCGTCTGGAAGGACAAACGGTTTTCCCAAGTAAGGGGAATACGACAGGGTTTTCACTTCTAGGTTGACCCCCCTCCCCCCGATACCCCGAGACACCCTCTTGTAAGTCGATGAGGTAAGGTCACCCATATAGCCCTCTGGGCTAGAGTCACTTGTGCCGAACTCCATCAGACCAATGAAGGCATCCTGATAACCGGATCTGCCTTTGGCTAGGTCGCCGAAGGCAATAATGGTGCTCTGGGCTGTGATGCTTGTCTGTTCGGGGTTAGGGTCGGAGACGTGCATCCACACGAACCTACCGTTAGCTACAATCTTCCAACTCCTCGGAAAATCGTAGTATGAGGAATCATTGTAGGTACCCTGAGAGATACCCCCATCACCGAACTCACCGTGTCGCGTGTCGATGTCAGTGACTGAAAGGTGCCCACGCAGGAGCACCTGTACTATATCCTCGTCAGCATAAGCCCAAGAAGCAGCCATCCAATCGCTGTTATCAATATAGTAACAGGGGCTGGATGGTTCAGAGGGTTGAAAGATGGCCCGGTGACCATCGGTTGATTCATGAGGCATCGTCCACCCTGCCGAGGCGGTTTTGACCGACAAGGCGCCTGTCGCGTTTCCAGATGGCACAGTGTCCATAGCAAACCGCACGGTGGTATTACCCACCCCGGTAACTTTCCACAAGCCATTCCATTCTTCCTCATTGGCCCCGGCGACTTCCACTACTTGGTGGACCACAAAGGAGTGCCCACCAGAAAAAAGAATAACTCCCTCCCCTTCCGCAGGATCATAGGTTAGGTCGTCGGCTGGGGATACGTTGAAGCCGGTTACCAAGACCTGCCTAAGCACCTCCTTCAAAGAGCCAAGGCTGCGGGTCATCAACACAGGGGCACCCACCATGCCACTGTCATACATGCGGATCGGATCAGACATGTCGTTGCCTCTCTTATTGCGGGTCGGCGTTCACGTTGCCGCGAACTTGGATACGAAACTCGAAGTCGTTGCCTTGAGCCTCGCCCTGCATCACGGTGCGGGCCAGCCAGATGGGGGCGTTGGCCCCTATGGTGTTGAAGCGCAGCACGTTGCCGGTGCTCCACCCCTGCCCCCAGCCCAGCACTGGCACGGTGAAATAGGGCACGTTGGTATTGGGGTTGTGGATGGCCAGCTCGGTGTTGATGTCCCCGGTGCCGATCTCGCCCACGCTCTCCCCGACGACCCGAAAGGTTGTTGAGCTGGTGAAGATCAACGCCCAACGCTCGGTGATGGCACCGCGGTTGGTGACGGTGAGCGGGTACTGGGTGGCGTTGTACTCGGCACTGGTCTCGTCGCCGATCAGGCTGTCCGACCATTCGTTGGTCCAGGTGGCCTGGTCGAACAGGTTGGCCCAGCGGGCCTGCAGGTCGCCGCTGATCAGCGCCGAGCTGACGTAGGTGTCGTCGGCCGGGTAGTCGTGGCTGAGCTGGCCGATGATGGTGATCTGCCCGCCGATCTGCACATCAGAGATCAGCACCAGGTCCTCGACGCGATGCACGGCGTAGAGCGGCTCGGCATATCCACTGAGATCCGCGCCACTGTCGAGGGTGAACAGGCCGGCATCGAGGTCCACGCTGACATCGGCCTGGGGCAGGCGCTCGCCGTTGGCATCCTCGACGTGGCCGAGCGCCAGGCGGGTACGGCCCACGTCCAGGCTGTCGCCCGGCTGGGTGTCCAACGGCCAGGCGGTCTTCGCCGTATGGTGCACCACCGCCACCTGTGCCGGCCGATAGATCGGCACGCGGCCGTCCGGCGGCAGGCGCACCGGGTCCAGCCCCAGCAGCTCGGCGTCCAGCGGCAGCGAGGTGAGCACCACGGTGTTGAAGCGGCAGGTGCTGGGCAGCACCGGGCGCGGGCGCCAGATGTTGCCGTCGCCGTCGACGTTGGCCGGGTCGTACCAGGGTTGGTTCTTCTCCTCGGTGGTCAGTGACGAATCGGCCACCAGCTCCCCGAAGCGCACGCTGGCCACGCCAGTGCTGTAGTCGATCTGGCCCTCGAGGTCGCCGCCCTGGATCTCGCCGTTGAACTGGCTCTGGCCATCGAGCAGCTCGCCATCGGCGGCGGTGGCCAGCAGCGAGAGTTCGCCGACCTGGATCGGGCTGCCGGGCGTGCGGAAGAACACCTCGTTGACGTTCCACTCGCCGTAGACGGTGATCAGGCTGTCGATGCCGATCTGGTTGCTGCCGCCGCCGCCCCAGTCCTCGAGGACCACGCTGGCCCGGGCGTAGTCGATGGTGCCGCTGTAGAGTCCGGCGCCGGTCTGCGGGTCGACATCGCGGTAGAGGCTGCCGTCGCGGTCCTCGTAGGTGGCGCCGCGGAAGGTGAAGCGCAGCGTGGTCGGCACGATCATGTCCTGCAGCAGGGGCAGCAGGTCGACGCGCAACGGGCTGGGGCTCTGCGAGACGCTGCCGGCGGTGCTGCCGATGGTCTGCGGCTGCCAGCGGGCGATGACGGCCGAGCCATCGGCAAACTCCTCCGTGACGCCGACCTCCTTCCAGCTCGCATCGCCGTCGGCGTCGTTGCGATCCCAGCGCTGCAGCTTGCCCTCGAGCTCGACGCGCATCGTCACCAGGCCGGTCTCGTAATCGACCACGCCCTCGAAGCCCGGCAGGTTGCCCGCCCCGTCGTCATAGGCGCGGTAGGTCAACTTCGAGCTCTCTTCATAGCGCGACTCGAAGTGGCTGATGGTATCGCCGCCACTGTCGGCGCTGTAATCCGCCCAGGAGGCGCGGCCGGAACGCCACGCCGACCAGGTCGACTCATCGATGGTGCCGCCGCTGGCCTCCGTGTCGCTGTGCTCGACGACCCACTGCAGGCTGACCGAGCCCGGTTTGATCGGGGCGTTGGGCAGCTGCAGCTGGACGAAGCCGCTGCCGTCCTTGCTGGGATTGAACGTTGCGGTGTCGGAGGCGCCGTGTTCGTAGTCGATGACCACGTTGCCGCCGGCATCCGGCCAGGCGCCGTCGTTGAACTCGATCCATAGCTCGCCCAGGCGGTCGCCGTTGGTGCCATCCTGGAAGCCGTAGACCATGCGCCCGCTGGCGGCGCCGGTCAGGTTGCCCTGGCCGTCGTCGGTGGCGGTGACCTCGGTGTCGTTGGAGAGCCAGGTGGCGGTGACGCTGCCGGGCACCACGCCGCCGTGCTCGAGCATGAAGCGCAGCGAGGGCGTGGCGAACGGCACCTGGTAGCCGGCGCGGTCGACGTAGTGCACCGGCGTGCCCCAGTAGATGAGGATCGCCGAGTCGACGTCCGGCAGTTCCTGCAGGGTGATCGAGAGCGAGCCGGTGGCGAAATTGACCTGGCCGGTACCGCTGCCGGTCAGCTCGCCGTTGCCGTTTTCATCACGCAGGGTGTACCACTTGCCCAGCGCCAGGAACTCCACCACCACGGTGCCGGGGGCGGGTAGCGGCTGGAGGTTGCGCGTGTAGGAATAGCCGCGGTTATTGACGGCCACCCCGATCTGCAGCGTCTCGGCGACCTGCGGAATCTCGTGGGTGATGCCGCCGCTATCCACCGAAAGCGCCACTTGGCCGCCCACCTGCACATCGACCACCGGGCTCTCGCTCTGGGTGCTGGGCACTATGGGCTGGTAGACGCTGGCCACCCGGAACTGCTTGGCACCCAGGCTGGCCGCCTCGGCCAGCGGGCTGATGCCGTAGTAGCGCGAGGCGTCCGCCACCTGGCTCTGGCGCAGCAGGGTATCGGGCTGCGGGCTGGAACCGCGCACCGGCTCGTGGCCATGGAAGCGGGTGGTGATCTCGGTGGAGATCTCCAGGGTGAGCACCTGGCGGGTGAAATCGCCCTGCGAATCGGTGAACACCTGGTTCTGGCTCTCCACGCCGGTGATGCGCACGTACTGTTCGTCGCCGGCATCCGCACCGCTCTCGGTCGAGAGCACCAGCACGTCGCCGATGTCCGGCGGGGTCTCACCGGTGCGCGTGTAGGCCAGCAGCGAGCGCTGGCCGACCAGCTGGTCGCCATACAGCCGCATGCGGGTCAGCGGCCCGGGCACCACGTAGCCCTCTACCCGCTCGCGGGCCTCGTCGCGCTCGTCGGTGGGCGAGCCGGTCGAGAACGCCAGCACGGCCACGTTGTCGTCATCCGGGGCCTGATCGATGATCACGTGGCTGCCGAAGTAGATGGCGGTGTCGTCGCTCTCGGCGGCGCCGTAGACCTTGCGCAGGCTGGTGCGCCCGTAGACGCGGTCGAGGTCCGAGACGTCGTTGAAGATCTCGTTGGAGAGACCGTCCTCGATCTCGTTGCCGGTGATGCGCCCGCCGCCGTCTTCGTTGTCGGTCATGCGCTCGCTTTTCAGCAGCTTGATGTCGCCCTGCAGAATCGGCATGCGTTAAATCTCCATCAGGCGGAGGGTGATCAGGTAGGGGTGGGTGCCATCGGGGTCGGCCAGGCGATAGACCGGCGTGGCCTCCAGCGGCCGGGCGTTGCCGGCCAGCCGCCAGGCCACCGCGAAGGTGCGGCCGTGCACGTCCAGGGTCATCGCCGGCGGGGTGTCGCCGGTGGCCACCGTGTTGGCGGCGTCCTCGAGCAGCGCCTGCAGGGCCAGCACGTCGGCACGCGGGTACCAGCTGGCACCGGCGCTCTCGAGGGTGATCGGCCGGCCGCCCTGCGCGGTGCTGTGGTGGACGATCAGCGCCCCGCTGAGCGAGCGCTGCTCGGCGCCGACCACCGGCGACCAGTCGAACTCATCCGGCCAGGCGAGATCCTCCGGCAGCGTGATGACGCCGCCGGCATGGGTAAGGGTGATCATGGGCGTTCCTACTGTACGCGGCGGGCATCGCGGCCCAGGGCAGTGATCAGGTTCTCGGCGTCGCGCTCGGTGGCGACGTAGGCGGTGGCGTTGCCGGTCTCGGCGCGCACCAGCACCTCATAGCGCCGGGTGGGCTGAGCGACGGCGGCCGGCTGGGCGGCGCTGGCGGGCTGAGCCACACTGCCCTGCCGTGACGTTGAGGCCCCGGCATCGGCGGTGGCCTGGCGTTCACGCTCGCGGGCTTCCTCGCGGATATTGGTGAGGCGCCGCTGGTGGATCTCATCGGCCAGCCGCAGCGCTTCGCGGGCGGCACGCTGTGCCTCGGCGTCGCCGGCCTCGCGGGCCTCGTTGAGCTGCTGCTGCAGCTCGAGCTTCTGGCGGTCGTACTGCAATTCCTGCACGCGCTCCTGGTCGCCCTCGAGCTGGGCGAGCTGCTCGCGCATGCTGGCTATGCTGGATTCCAGCGAGTCGTTGAGGCGCTGGCTGGCTCGCTCGGCCTCTTCCATGGCGCGGGTCTGCTCGTCCACGGCATCGGCGTGGTCGCGGCTACTGTCGGCCGCATCATCGGTGGAGGACGCCGCCTCACGGGCCCCCTGAGCCACCGCTTTCCAGGCAGCACGAACCCCGCCGGCTGCATTGGCGGCCGCGCCCTGGATCTGCTGCAGGCTGAGCTGCATGCTTTTGCCGGCCTCGGCATTTTCGTTCTGGCCCTCAGCGGCTTCCTTGGCCGCCTCGTTGACCTTCTTCAGCGCATCGACGGCGCCGTCGCTGCCGTCCTCCAGGCCCTGGAAAGCCTCCTGCCAGGCCGCCAGCCACTGACCGGCGCCATCCACCCCGTCGGCGACCATCTCACGGAGGTTCTCGAGGAAGGCCTCGCGGGCCTCGGGGCTGTCGAGGTTCTCCCAGGTGGCCTGGAAGGCGTCCTGCAGCTGCTCACCGGTAAGCTCGCCGGAGCGGGCCAGGGTCTCGAAGCCCTCGATGGCCTCGCGGGCGCTGTCGCTGACCCCGGTGCGCAGCTCTTCAAGGGTCAGGCCGATGGCATCGGCGGCGGCCTGCATGGCCTTGGCGTTGTCGCGACCAGCACGTTCGGCATTACGCAGCTCGCGCTCGAGCCGCGCCACCTCATTGGCAGCCTCGCCGGTCTTCTGAGCCAGCTCGCTCGAGGGGTTCTTTCTGAGCTCCTCGCGCAGGGCCTCGTGCTCGACGCGAGCACCGTCCAGCGCCTCGGCCAAGCGGGCCTGCTGGTTGGCGTTATCCGCGGTGGCCTGGGCGATGGCCTGGGCGGATTGCAGCGCCGCGGCGCTGATGACCTGTTGACGCTCGGCGGCGGCCTCGGCGGCATCTGCCCCCCGGGAGGCTGCCTTACCGGTGTTGTCGAAGGCACCGACAGCATCGGCGCCGGCCTGGAGGGTCTGCTTGCCGTACTCCACCGTCTGATTGGCGAGATCCACAACCGCCTGGCGCGCACTGGCGGCGCGGGCCTCGAGGCCACGCATGGTCTCGTCACTGACCAGGCCGAGCCGGTTCAGGCCATTGGCCACCAGCTCGATCCGCGACATGATGCCGGCGATCACCCCGGCGACCACAGTGAGCACGCCACTGGCCGCCGTCTGGATGCCGCGGAACGCCGCCACGAACGAGTTGCCCAGGAACTGGGCGGTGTCGATCAGCCCCTGCAGGGCCGAGCCCACCCGCTCGCGGTTGGTGATGACGTATTCCATCCAGCGCTGCGTCTGCTGGATGAGGCCGCGGAACACCTGGCTGAGATCGTCGACCAGGCCGGGGTTGTCCTCGAGCAGCTCATCGAACGAGCCGGCCAGGTCGTTGACCGCCGGGCTGACCTCGCCAATCAGCCGGTTGCGCAGCCCCTGCAGCCTGCCCTGGAGGCGCTCGATGGCATCGTTGGTGGCCTGCAGATTGGCGATCTGCTCGGGGTCCATGATGGCCCCGACCTGGTTGGCCTCGTCGGTGAGCTCGCGCAGGCCGGCGGCGTTATCGCGCAGCAGCGGCAGCAGCAGGCTAGCGTCGTTGGCCAGGCTCTCCAGCACGTTGACCTGGCTGGCCTGGGGCAGGCTATCCAAGGCCCCGGCGATGGCCAGCAGCTGCTCATCCGGTGAGAGGTTGATCAGCTCGTCGAGGCTGAGGCCCAGGGCGTCGATGGCGTCCTTCGCCTCGCCACCACCATTGGTGTAGGCGTCGCCGATCTTGTCGGCCACGTCCTTGAGCAGGTCGCCGGTCTTGTCGGCATCGATGCCCACCCGCGAGAAACCGTACTGCAGTTCCTGAAGGCGCTGGACGTTGACGCCGATCGCCTCGGAGGTGTTGTCGAGCTGCTGGGCCAGTTCGGCCTGGCGGGCGGTGTAGCGGGTGATCAGCCCCACCGAGAGCGCGGCACCGGCGGCGGCCCACTTGGCGAAGCTGACGGCACCACCGGCCAGGCGCTTGCCGAACTGCTTGAGCTTGCCGTCGGTCTGGTCGACTTCCTGGCGGTACTCGCGCAGGCTGCCCTTGAGCTGATCGACCGAGCCCTCGAGCTGCTGGGACTCCACGTCGAGGCGCTGCTGTTCGTCGGCGAGATTGTCGACGTCCACCCCCGCCTGGCGGGCGTCATAGCTGAGCTCGTCGAGGCTATTGGCCTGGCGCTGGAAGCTGCCAGTGGCCTTGTCAGCCGCGGTCTCGGCGCGATCCAGCTCCTTGCCCTGCCGGGCGAAGGCGCGCTCGCTCTCCTTCAGGTCGCGATTGAGGTCGCGGCTCTCGTCGCGGTAGTCCTCCCAGCTCTGCTTGGCGCCATCCACGGCGGTGCGCTGCTGGGTCAGCTCGTCGCGCAAGTTGCTGAGCGTGCCGGCCTGCTGTTCGTAGCTCTGGCGAGCCTGGTCGGCGGCGCCGCGAGCCTCGTTGAGCTGGCGGGCCTGCTGCTCGGTGGCCCCGCCGCTGGCTTCGATGGCGGCCTCGAGATCCTGCACCCGCTGGGCGGCATCACGCCACGCCTGGCGGGCGCCGGTGGTGCTCTCCTGCACGCCCTTGTACTGGGTCTGCAGCGCCTGCAACTCGCGGCGCTGCTGCTGGTAGGCATTGCTGGCGGTCTCCGCCTGCTCGGCGGCCTGCTGGGCAGCACGCCGCTGGGCCTCCACACCCTGGGCGCTGTCCTCGTAGGCGCTGCGCAGGCGCTCGGCCTCGCCCACCGCCTCGTTCATGGCCTGCTCGGCCTCGGCGACCTTGCCGCGGGTCTGCTCCAGCGAGTCGATCAGCTTGCGCTGCTGGCCGAGCGATGACATCGCCTCGTTGAGCTTCTCGACATCGGAGGAGGCCGAGGTGGTATCACCGCCCAGCTCGTCGATCTCGGCGAGCAGCGCGCCGATGTCCTGCAGGCCGTCGACCGCGGCACTGATGCGCAGCTGGATGTCGTTCTGGTTCTGGGCCATGGGTCACCGTGCAGGCAAAGAAAAGCCCCGCTCGGTGGCGGGGCTCGGGGATCGTGTGGGTATCGCTATGGATCGCGCTGCTGCATCCGTCGCTGGAACTCGGCGACACCGTTTTCATCTGGTTCAGCTCGCTCGACGTTTTCACCTGGATCGTGCACAGCGCTCATGCCTGATAGCGATGGCTCGAGCCGGCTTGGTTCCGGTGCGTCACTCTTTCCAGCGATGGTTTTGCACTGTGGGCAGATGCGCGCCGTGGGATGCTTGAGCGTCATGCATTTGGAACAGCGTCGGCTTTTTCCCGAACGAATGGCCCGCTCGTCCAATACCGACTGGTTCACCGGCTGAGCGATCACATAAAGCATCCCGATCAGCGGAGTGCCGAAGAAGCCGATAAAACCTGCCACGATCATCGAATTGCCACGACTGTATACGGCCAGCAGCACTGCCAGCCACGGCACCACTACCAGGAAAATTAGCCACCACCCGGCCATCTGGCCGATGGCGTAAAACGCATTCGGTTCCGTTTCCATCTTCCACCTCCTTCAGTTCCCTGAAGGCAGGTTACATCTTGTAACCCGGCCCCGCCAATCGGCTGGCCCGGGAGATGCCTAGATCTTGCCGTGCTTCTTGAGGCGCTCGAGTTGGTCAGGGCGGACCTTTAGCTTGTCGCCAACCTTGTGGGGCTGGCCGCTGTGGGTGTGTGACTTCTTGAGGGTGACCTGCACCAGGTCGGCGGGCTGGGCCTTGGTATCGCTCATGACGGTGACTCCATCGGTGATGTCTTACGTTACGTGTTGCAAATGGCTTACGCCCGGGTCAGCCCGGGCGCCCTTCCTTCATCGGCTCAGTCGTACATGTCCATGGTGTACGGGCTGTCCTTGCCTTCCAGGGTGACCAGCGAGCCGGTGAGCTGACCGCTGATGAACTCGCGGCCCATCAACTCGGTGGCCTGGTCGGAGCTGAGCACCACGCGGTCGATCTCGACGCGCACCCGCTTGTTGGTGGCGAGGTTGATGCCCTCGACCATCACGAAGCGCGGCTTGGAGATCTCGCTCGCGCCCAGCACTCGGGTGCCGGTGGCGGCATCGGTGTCGTAGTCGATGGTCACGTCGGTGGCGGCGGCGCTGGTGTTGGCACGCACCAGGCCGGCGGCATGGTCGATCTCGCAGTCGGCGGTGATGTCGGTGCTACCGCTGGTCTCGGTGATGGTGACCGAGCCGTTGGACAGGTTCGACTTGGCCAGCTTGATCCACAGCCCTTCCTCCAGGGTGTGGGCCTCGCCGGTGACGGTGTCGGCGGCATCGTCGATGGCCACCGTCTTGCCGGCCAAGGCCTCGGCCAGCTGGATCGCCGGCAGCGAGTCGAACTGGATGGTCAGGTTGGCGGCCTCGTTGGGCAGGTTGACGGCGTCGAGCGTCTGCCCGTAGGTAGCCTTCTTGTAGCTCTGCCGTTCGATGGTCTCGACGGTGTTAGGGGTGATGGCCAGGGACGGCACGTTGATCGGGCCGCGCAGGGCACCGACGTTGCCGTCCGAGTCGACCTCGCCCATGAACACGTCGCCGGCGACGATCAGGCCGGTATCTTGATAGCCAGGCATGGCGAATTACCTCTCGCTGGTATAGGTGATGGTGACGGGCAGGTAGATGGGCACGATGCGACTGCCCAGGTCGGCATCGTCGAGGGCGGCAACGCCCGTTTCGATCTCCACCGCGAGGCGGTCGAGCTTGATCTTCTCGCCGGTGTAAAGCGCCCGGTAGAGGTCATCGAGCATGTCATCCTGCCGCTCGCGGGTGCCCTGCCCGCCCTTGAGGTAGGCGTCGATCTGCAGGGTGCGCTTCTCGCTGCGGGCGCCTCCGGCCACCACGCGGGTGATCGCGTTCTCGACGTTGTGGAGGTGGAGCACCGGCAGCGTGGTGTGGTGGTCGATCTGCACCTGTTGGGCGCTGGTCTCCAGGTCGGCGACATCGGTGTGGTAGCCGTTGGCGGTGCTGATCGCCGCCAGGCGCTGGATGAGCTTGTTGACCACCTGGGTGCTCTTGGGCTGACTCATCGTTTTGCCCACTCCTTGTTGAAGCGGTTGAGGAACTTGCCGTCGACGCCGGTGGCGATCTCGCTACGCAGCGCATCGTTGACCTGGTGGTTCCAGTGGTTCTTGAGGCCCCAGCCGGCGGCGCGGCGGATGCGGTCCTTGTTGCCCTTGCGGTACCGAGTGAGCGGCACCCCACGGCCCTTGGGGTTCACGAAGCCCCACACGCGCATGCGGGCGCCGCCCTTGCGGATCCAGATGCTGGCCCGGGTACCGGTGCTGTCGGTCTGGCGGGTCTCGTACTGCCAATTCTTGAAGCGCACCGGCCGTCGGCTGAGCTTGAGCTCGGCGAAGGCCCGGCCCTCGCCGGCCTTGGCCTTGTTGATGCTGATGCGTCGGGCGACCTCGCCCTTCTTCACGCCGCCATCCTGGCTGATGCGGCCGACCAGGGTGGTGCGGGTCTCGGCGGCCTGCTCGTTTACCGCCCCGGCGATGGCCCGGCGGGTGGCGGCGGGCAGCGCCTGGAAGGCCTTCTTGCTCTCACTCAGCCCGCCGACCTGGATGCCCTTGGGCAGCTTGCTGTACTTGCCGCGCTTACGTGCCATGACGGCTCCTTACATCGCCCCGAAGCCGGCGAAGGCTCAGCCCGGAATGGTAAACAGTTGGACGGTGATGCCGTCGTCGGTGCCTTCCACCTGGCCGACGATCTCCAGCGACAGCCCGGCGATCTGGATCAGGTCGCCGCCCTCGGCCCATGGCCAGGTCAGCTGCAGTTGGATGACTTCCACCAGGTGGCGCGGCTCGTTGGCCTGGCCGACGAAGACGTTCTCGCGCAGCAGGAAGGCCTCGATGGCGTAGCCGATGCCGGTGGCGAACGGCACGTAGCTGGCCGGCACGCCCTGCAGGCGCCGCGCGGCGATCTCCACCACCGTGCGCGCCGGGTCGATGGCCTCGATGATGAACAGCGCCCCGTCGCGACGCTCGATCAGCTGGCCCACCTGCAGGCCGGGCCGCGGGCGCATGCGCACCAGGGTCGCCCCGGGGGCGCGGATGCCCTGCTGTTCGGTACGCCCCGCACTCTTTGGCTCGACGAACTCGGCCCATGCCTGGCCGGCCTCGGGCCAGCTCGGCTGGTGGCCATGGCGGGCGCCGCGCAGGGTGACGCGGTGGCGGAGTCGTCCGATACGCATGTCCTACCCCACGGAATGGAGTGTGTAGGGCGCCAGCAGCATCTGGACGCCTAGGGGAACCTCGCTGCTGATGGTGCCGATCACCACCGCCTCGCGATTCTCGTAGAGGTGACCGATCAACAGCAGCAGTGCAGCCCGAACGTCCGGGGGCGTGACGTCCATCCCAACGCCGGCTATGAGGGTGACGCTTTCAGGTTCGTCGATGGTCTTGGGCCACAGGCTGCCCCACTGCGGCGCCAGCCGAGGAGTGATCGGACGGGTATCGAGACGCAGGGTCTCGGCGTCCAGGGATTGGCTGATGCCATCAGCGTCGATGTAGTCGAGTGATTCGATCGATGCGACCGGTGTCCACGGCAGCTCGATGCTCTCACTGCCCGAAGGAAAGCCGTCGAGCACCAGGGTCTCGTTACGTTTCTCGAACATCACCCGGGTGACCTGCTCGGCATGACGATAGGCCGCGCCGATCAGCGCCTGGATGTGAGTGTCCTCGACGGTGTAGCTGTCGGCATCGGCGATGTCATCGATCAGGCGCAGGTGCAGCTTGGCCTCGGCGAGTGTGATCATGAGTGCGCTCGGTCAGTGTTCGGGTTGCCGCCCGAATGGGCGGCAACGGGCTCAGGTCTTGTCGGCGCCTTCAGTGCCCTTGGCGCTGCTCGATTTGGTGTCCGCCGCCATTTCGGCATCCTTGGCCTGGGCACTGCGCACGGCGAGCTTGCGCTCCTCAAGCTGCTTGGCACGCTCGGGCTCGAAGCCGGCGCGGTCGCCCTTGGTGTAGCGGCCCCAGGGCTTTCGGAAGGTCATCGAGACCAGTTGGCGATCGGTTTTCTTGGTGGTGGCCATGGTGTGGCTCCTTTCGGGGATGGGATCCGGATACGACGCCGGCCGCACTCAGGCGGCCGGCGACAGGGTGGCGGCGCTCGGTGTTACCAGGGCACCTCGGTACCCAGCACCAGACCTTCGGGATGGCGGAAGGCCACGTCGTGCTCCTTCACTACACGGAGCAGCGACTGGTTGCGCGAGAAGGCGCTGACCAGGTTGTCGCTGGCGTCCTTGTAGGTGGCCTCGCGAGAGAAGTCGATGGTCATCATGTCGCTCTCGCCGATGACCACATCGTTCCAGTCGGCGAAGAAGATCTCGGTCTCGTTGTTGTTGAGATCCCCTGAGGTGTCGAGGTTGGTGGGAATGGTGGTGGTGTGCTTGATCGGCCAGCCCTTGAGCTCGCCCTGAGCCATTTCCGGATAGACCTTGTTGCCGTTGCCATCGCGCAGACCGAACAGCTTCATGTAGGTGCGCGGTGACAACGCCCAGCCCGGCTGGAGCAGCAGGCTGTCGCTCTCCATCAGGGTCAGGATCAGGCTGTCGAGGTAGGCGTCGATGCCGGCCATGTCGGCGGTACCGTTCCAGGGAACGGTGCGACCCTCATCGGCACAGATCTTGGCGAAGCCAGTGGGGGTGTCGCTGGAGCCGTCGTCACGCAGGAAAGCCTTGTCCTCGCGCACCGCCATGCTGGCGATCATGTCGTTGAGGAACAGCTGCTCGACGTTGAAGCCGGCGCGGCCGATCAGCTGGTTGGAGAACGGCACCAGGGTGATCATGGTCTTGGCCTGCAGCGCGACGTCGTCGGTGCTGCCTTCGGAGGCCAGCACGTCGGAGCTCTCGCCGACGTAGCTGGAAGTCGCCCCAGAGGCCATGCGCGGGATGCTCATGTTACCGTTGGGCAGCGGCATGGTCTGGGCGCCGAGGCCACGCACCACGGTACGCGGGCGCAGCAGTTCGATCACTTCGTCATGGAGGTTCTGCGGGATCAGCGATCCACCGGAGCCGGCGCTGGTCTCGATGGCCATGGCCACATCGGCATCACCAATCTCGCCTGAGGCGAACTTGGCGGCCAGCTGCAGGTCGCCCTTGCCGGCGGCCACCGCCATGGCCATGCGTGCCACCTTGGCACCGGTGTACTGCTTGAGCTCGGGCTTGGTATGTACCGCCGGGGCGCGGTTGCCGTAGCTCTCCACCGGCTGGGAAGCGGTGGCGTTCATGCGCTCCACGGCTTCGGCACGCGTCAGCTGCTCGCTGAGCTTGTCGAACTGGCCGGCAAGCTGCTCGAACTGCTCGAGCTGCTCGGCGTCGAGCTCGCCGTTCTCCTGTTCCAGCTTGGCCAGGGCCTGCACCTGGGCATTCACCTCGGCGCGCTGGCGGCGGAGTTCTTCGATGGTAAGCATGGTGCGTCCTCTTTCGGTTAGGCACGAAAAAGGCGGCCGTGGCCGCCTGGGGTGTCGCTCCGCCGCGTGGCTAGAGCTGACAACTGGTATCGAGCGCTCGGGCCTGGGCCTGAATGCGTCGACTGTTTCGGGTGGTCAAGGGTGGGCTCTGGCTGGTGTAGGCCTGAGCGATGGCATCGAGGGCGTCCTGCGCGGGGGCGATCTCGTCGATCAGTTTGACGGCGAGGGCGTCCTTGGCGGTGTAAAGCCGCGCTTCGCTGGCCATCACGTCACTGACCGAGATCCCACGGTAGCTGGCCACGGATTCGGTGAAGGTGGCATAGGCATCGTCGAGCTTGGTGTTGATCTCCTGGATGGCCTGGTCGGTTATCGGCTCGTGGGGGGAGAGGTTGTTCTTGTGATCACCGCGGAAGAAGGTGTTGAAGGTGATGCCCATCTCCTCTTCCATCCGGCTGATCTCGTAGGTCTCGATGATCACGCCGATGGAGCCGACGCCGGCGGTGGGGCTGGCGATGATCCGGGTGCAGGCTGAAGCCAGGAAGTAGCCGGCCGAGTAAGCGGCGAAGTTGACGAGGGCGGTGATCGGCTTGATGGCGGTGCTGGCCCGGATGAAGTCGCCCAGCTCCTTGCAGCCCATGGCCTGGCCGCCGCCGGTGTGGAAGTCGAGGACGATCTCCTCGACCAACTCATGGTTGAGGGCGGCGGTGATCTGCCCGCGCAGGCGCTCGTAGGAGAGGATCTCCTCGCAGGCGCCGTTGATCTGCCCGCGGCGGGCAACCAGCACGCCGTGCACGGGGATGATGGCGAGCCGCCCCACCACCTGCAGGCGCTGCATTTCGCGCTCTTCGTCGCCGCCCAGACCGAGGCTCTGCGGCAGGTCGTGGGTGCGGCCCAGCAGGCGGGGCTCGAGCACCGAGCGCACGGCCTGCACCAGGGTCGGCGTCGCATAGAGCGGGGTGTTGAACACCATCGACGCGATGTGTGGGTAGTTGATCATGGCGTGGCTCATTGAAGGATCTCCTGGATGGCCTGGAGCTGCTCGGGGGTGGCGTTCAGGCTCTCGCCGGGGCGCTGGGAATCGGTCATGTTCATCGGCGTGAGGTACTTGCCGCCGCCAGCGATGGGCGGCATGTTCTCCAAGCGGCGGATGTCGTTGACCGACAGCCAGCCCCACTGGCGGCCCAGGGCGTAGGCCTCGTAGCGACTCTTCTGGTCCCCACGCAGCAAGCCGCCGACGTTGAACTCGATGTAGAGGTTCTTGCGCTCCTCGGGCAGCAGGAGGTCGCGCATCATCGCGGCCTCCTTGCGCTTGATCCACGGCAGCAGGGTGTAGATGACGAACTGCAGGCCCTGGTGCTCGATGTTGTTGAAGGTCGCCTTGTCGAGCTGCTGGATCATGTGCGGCGGCACCTTATAAAGCCGACACACCTCGATGACGCCAAAGTTGCGCGACTCCAGCAGCTGGGCCTTCTCGTTGTCCATGGCCAGCTGCTTGTACTCCATGCCCTCCTGCAGCAGGGCCACGCTGAACATGTTGCGCAGGCCAGAATGACGCTCGGCGAACTTCTCGAGCAGGCGGTCGACCTTGGCCTGATCCTGGATCGGGGCGGCCTCCCGCGGGCGCTGGATCACCCCGGACATGGTGGTGCCGCGCTGGAAGACGGCGGCGGCATGCTGCTCGGTGGCCAACGCCAGCCCGATGGCATCGGCATTGGTGGCGATCGGTGAGAGGCCGACGAAGCCGTCGATGGAGAATGCCTTGACGTGGTGCATCATGCGCATCGGCACGATCTCGTCGGCGTGCTCGAGCAGCTGATAGTAGGGCAGCCCGTCCGGCCCCTTGAGCACCCGCACCTTCTTGGGGTGAACGGGGATCAGCTCGCGCGGATAACCGGCGCCGTCGCGGTCGATCAGCGAGAACTCATTGCCCTCCAGCGTCAGAGCGCCCATGCCCTGCTCGTAGTACTCGAAGCTGGTGTCCTTGCGGTTGGGCTGGCTGTGGATCAGGTCGTAGAGCGGGTGATCCACGGCACGGACGCGGCCGCCCTGGTCGTCACGGCGGTAGAGCTCGCAGGGCAGCTGAGCCACCGACTCGGCCAGCAGGGTCACGCAGGCACGCAGAGCACTGACGGCCATCGCGGTCTCGGTGTTGACCATGGTGCCGGCTGAGCTCTGGCGACCGACCACCGAGCTGACCCACCCGCCGGTCCAGTCGACACCCTTGCGCTGCTGGCCGCTGGCGGCACTGGTGAACATGTTGGGCCAGAACATCAGTGGTCACCCTCTTCGGTGGGCGGGGCCTGCCGTGCGCCAGCCCGAGCGGCCAGCCACGACCAGGCCAGGCACAGCACGCCGGCGACGATGTAGCCGGCAGCGGGCGCCAGCAGCCAGGCGCCGAAGGCAACCAGGGCAGCGCCCACCAGGCCGACGAGAAAGGTGACGAGGGAAATCAGCATGTCACGTCCGTGGTGTCGTAGATGGATTCGTCCGGCGCTTGGCCTTCGGCGGTGATGGCACGGCCCAGGGCCATGAGGATGGCGATGATGCCGTCGATCTTGTTCTCGGGCTTTTCCTTGCGCGGATAGATGTTGTCCTTGGCGTCGGCCTTAGCCACGACGTTGCTGGCCATCCAGGTCAGCACCGGATCGCAGGAGTGTCGCCAGCGCCCGCCGGTGATGGCGGCCTCCATTTCGCGCATCGCCGGCGACATGTTCTGCACGGTGTTGCGGTATTCGATGATCTCGGCGCCGTCGTTCATCAGCTGGTGAGCCAGTTGGGTGGCGCGCCAGGGGTCGTAGGCGATTTCCTGGATCTCGAACAGGCTGGCGAGGTCCTTGATGTCTTCGCGGATGACCTCGAAGTCGAGCTCCTCGCCATCGGTGGTGAGCAGGTAGCCACTGTTGACCCAGGTCTCATAGGCCGCCTTGTTATTGCTGGCTCGCTCGACGGCACCCTCAGGCAGGTAGCTGCGCACGAAGACGGTCCAGCGCGTCTTGAGCCGGCCCTTTTTGTCCTCGATCTCGTCGCGGAACAGCAGCGCGATGGCGGCGATGTCGGTCTTGCTGGCCAGGTCAACACCCAGCCAGCACGGCTTGCCGATGAAGTCCTCGATCGCAAGCGAGGCGTCGCCGACGGCATGCCATTCGGCCATGTTCAGCCAGGCGCTGCGGGCACTGACCCAGACGTTGAGGTGCTTGGTCAGGAACGAGTTCTGCCGACTGGGGTAGCGGATCGCGTCACGCTGGGCCTTGAGCAGGAATTCCTCGGAGACCGAGATGCCGAAGTTGGGGTTGGCCTTGCGCAGTACCGCCGGATCCTGCCAGCTGTCGCCCTGGTCGATGGTGTAGATGATGCCGAACAGCTCATCGTTGGGCAGCGCGCCATCGAGCATCTGCTGCACCTGGCGGCGCTTGTCGTAACACGGCCCCGCCAGGTTGAAGCCGGCCGTGGTGATGATGAACATCAGCGGCTGGTCGCGGGAGCCCATGCCGGTCGCCATGGTGTCGTAGAGACTTGGCGACTGGTGCTCGTGGAACTCGTCGACCAGGGCACAGCTGGGCGACGAGCCATCACCCGGGTCGCCGATCAAGGGCTCGAGGCGCGATCCGTCCTCCGGGATCGAGACGTTCTTGGCCATGATCTCGATGCCCGCGGCACTCACCAGCGCCGGTGACTTCATCAACATCAAGCGGGACGGCCGAAACACCTCCCAGGCCTGTTTCTCGGTGGTGGCGCCGCAGTAGACCTCGGCACCGTACTCGCCATCGGCGGCGAGCATATAGTTGGCGATGGCCGCGGCCAGCACTGACTTGCCGTTCTTGCGCTCGACCTCGATGTAGGCCTCGGTAAAGCGGCGCATACCGGTGCGCTTCTTCAGCCAGCCGAAGATCGCGCAGACGATGAACAGCTGCCAGGGCTCCAGCGCAATCAGTCGCTTCTCACGTGCCCAGCGCCCCTTGGTGTGGGGTAGCAGCTGGATGAAAATGGCGGCGCGTTCAGCGGCCTCGCGATCGAAGCGGTACGGATAGGACCGGGACTTCGCTGCCTTGGCGTCCTCCAGATGGCGCCGGCAGGCCTGCCGGACCTCCTTGCACGCCGGAATCCGGCCAGCCACCACGTCCCGTGCGTACCTGTTCGCGGCGTTGACGTTGGGGTAGCTGGCCATTGAGAGTCATCGCTTTTTGCCTACCAGGTCTTTGAAGGGGTTGGAGGCGTCCTTGGCGCCGGGCACGGCCAGCCGCGCGCGATCGGCAGGCGTCAGACCGAGGGCCGACCCGCTTACTGTCATCTGGCGATGTGCCTCGTTCTTCGCCGTCAGAGCGGGGTTCTTGGCGATGCCGCCCATCGCGGTCTCGACGGTCAGCCCAGTGCGGGCAACCTCCTCCACCGAGGCTCGCCAGGTGGCGTAGGCCTCGCAATAAGTTTCGAGCACATGGAGATCTGAACCGGTCAGGATCTTGACCCTGACCAGCCAGGGCGCCAGCTCGCGCCAAGCAGCCTGGCCGATCGGGTCCATCCACTCCGGCGGCTCCGGCGCCTCGACGAGCCCCTCTCCCTGGGGCTCGTCCTCATTGACCTTGCGCTTGCCGGCGTTGCCCTGCACCGCCTTCAGATGGCTGGGCTTGGGCTTCCGCCCACTCTTGCTGGTGCCTGCCATGGTGCTACCTCCTGCTCAAGCCCTGGAATTTCATATTTCGCGGGTGTAAGAAACTGCCGAAGGCTTGCGGTCGACCCCGGCAAAGGCTGTAGGGATTGCATCCCCCCCTCCCCCTCAGGCGTCGCGCTGGCGGGCCCTGGCTGCTTCCTGCTGGGTCTTCTCCCGATGGCACGGGTCGCAGATGCACTGCAGGTTGTCGTGGCTGTCCGTGCCGCCTTCGGCCTTTGGGACGATGTGGTCGACAGCATCAAACGACGTGATCCGACCGACCTGTCGGCAGGGCTGACACAACCCACCATCCCGCTGGATAACTACTCGACGTAACTTCTGCCAGCGAGCGCCGTACCCACGAACCGAGGAGCTCTTGCCCTGCTGGGTCCGTTGCCACCCAGTCGCTAGGTGCTCGTGTTCCTGGCAGTAGCCGTGCTGCTCAGTGGTCTTGCCCCCGCACGCTGGAGCGCGGCAGGGGCGTGGTGGACGTTGAGGCATGTCGACACTCAGTTTCTTGCTGGCTCTACCGGCAGATGCCAGTCTGAGTAGCACCACCAACTAAGGAGGTACTTATGAAGCCCAATGTATGGGTTGTTGTACATCCAAAAGGCTGGGCCGTCCGCCACGAGAACACAGATCGAGTAGCCCGGACTTTTGAAACACAAAAAGAGGCCATCAATTACGGGCGGGACATGGCCCGCCGAGAAGGCGTCGAGTTCATCATCCAAGGAAAAGACGGAGCCATCCGAGACCGGGATAGCCACGGAAATGATCCATTCCCACCCCGAGGTTAAGCCAGCCTCTAACCTTCCGGCTTTCTCACCAGCAGCGCATCCATGAACGTCCGCGGCGACTGGCCCAAGCGGCGGATCTTGTCCTTGCTCCGCTCACGCACGTTGATGCCGAGAGCGCCGCCCATGGTCACGAACAGCCACACCAGCATGCCGGTGAACTCAGGATCGCTGACCACAGTCGGCGTGCGGGCGATCGTGAAGGCCATCACGCCGGCCAGCGCGCCGAGAGACGCAGCAAATACCCAGCCTAGTGCAGGACGCCAACCACTCTTGAACCAGCCATCGTGCTCGAGCTCGGCACGCAAAGTCTTCTGAGTCTCAGCCAGCCGGGCCGTCTCCTCCGCCGCCTGGGCAGCCTCGGCATTCAGGCGCATGCCCTCTAGCTTCTCGCGGTGCTCGTTGTTGATGCGGATCAGCTCGGCCCGCTTCTTCGGGTCCTGCGTCGCCGCCACCAGGCCCGCGGGAGAGTCCTCAACGCCGAGTAGGCCAGTGACCATGCGGGACGCGCCAGCAGTGATACCACCAGCAGCAGGACCGCCCAACGCAGCAGCAACGGCGGGCGCATACTTGGCAACCTCGGATACGGCATCTCGCCAGTTCATGACACACCTTTTATCAGCTGGATGACGGCGTTTCCGACGAACGCACCGATGGAGCCCAGCACCACGAGCGAGGCGGCACCCACTGCCGTCCAGCGCCCATTAAGCGCCCTGCTCTGCTCCTTTCCGGAAGCCGCCGCCACCGCCAGTTGTACCTCCAGCTCGCGGATCCGCTGGCTGTACTCGGTCAGCTGCATGGCGTGGCTGTCGATCTGCGCGGACTGAGCGTTCTGGCGCTCTTCCATTCGCGTCAGCCGGTCCAAAACCTGTGCCAGCAGACCTTCGATGCGGTCGAGTTGCGATCCCTGCTTCGGTACCTCGGCCATAGTCACGTTCGTTCTCTGCCGGTTTGCTCTTCGGCCACGCGGCCGCCTGCCTGTCGATACACCTCGACCAGTTCCTCGGTAGCCACCTCGCGCTGGCCGTAGCCTGCACCGGGCAGGCTTGCCCAGATGCGGCGGCAGGCATGGATGGCCTCGCGGATCCGGCCATCGTGCACCAGGCAAAGGGCCTTACACTGGCGGATCAACTGGATGGCACCCGCGTCCTGGCTGACCGGGGTGAAGTCGCGCAGCCCGAAGCGAGCGGCCAGGTCGTCCCAGGTGCCAACCAGAAACTGGTAGCGCCCGGCCGCCGTGCTGCTGATCTCATAGGCCGGCAGGTAAACCAGGCGGCGCGGGTGATCGTGGTAGCTGTCGAACAGCTCTCCTCCGACCAGCACGTCATACCCATCTTCATCGCCGAAGCGTGTAGTGCCTTCGGCATGCGCCAGCATGTCGAAGAAGGCGGCCACGTTGCCCTTGTCGTCTGCAGCTGGATCTGCCGGCGGGTCGAACGGCACGAGCTCGACCTCGCCCAACCAGTGGACGGGAGCATGGGCAGACATGGCACACCTCATCAGAAAGGGCCCGGAGGAACTGGCCGGGCAAGGCGCCAGCGGCGCCATCACGAAAGGGGTGGCCATCCATGGCCAGGGGCACGCTGGGAGGGGCGTATCTGGTAGCAAGCCCTGGAGTCGAACCAAGTATCTCCGGGTTATGAGCCCGGCGACTTGCCGTCTGTCTCGCCTGCTGCAAACGAGAACGCCCCGCCGGGAACCGGCAGGGCGTCGAAAGGGGGTGGCTTTCAGCGCAAAGCGCCAGCAGCCTACTACATAAGGTAGTGCTAACCGGACACTTCGTCAAGATGTTGTTGGTACGCCTCATCGGCCAGCCATTCGCGCAGCCGTTTACGGGCCCGCTGGGCGGCCTTCTGAAGATCCTCCACGCTGGCGAACGGGGTCCGCACATGCTCCGCCATGCCCAGGTCGCGCAGCAGCAGAGCCTGTCGCCCCACCATCTGCGATGCAGTCACCGACCACTGGCTACTGCCCAGCTTGTCAGGACGCACCCGAGCCGCCTGCATCATCATCGCCGCGGCCTGGCGGCGGGGCAACTTGTCGAGCAGCCAGGCGCAGGCGCTGTGCCACTCGCTCTCGGGACGATAGCGCTCGGCGGCAAGCATGGCCTGGTCGATGTTCCGGCCGGACCCCGGCATCGGCACGTTACCCGTCACCGAGAACGGCTGATAGCCCAACGAGTCATGCCGGAGCACCAGCTGCAGCTCGAGGCAGGTGTCGATGATGCGGATCACCGCCGCATCCCGGGCCACCTCGTCGGTGGCTGCCGCCTCCACCACCCGCCAGGGGCTGGCCACCCGCTGCCAGTCGTCACGCGTCATCATCACACTCCGTGTCGTCGCCAGTGCTGCCATCCCCATGCTCACCCACCTCCATCGTCTTGATGATCACCAGCGCCTGGCCGCCGTCTCGATGCTCTTCAGCGCGGCGCACCAGGATCTCGTCCACCTGCCCATCATCCAGCCATACCCGGCTGTAGGTCAGCGCATCCAGCAGAGCCTTCAGCTTGTTGTCGATGTCGAATGCCCGGGCGTTGTGCGGATAGAGCATCACCTCCACCGCCACCCGGCCCGCCAGCTTGGTATTGGCGGCTCCCTGCGCCAGCAGCTCTCCCCTCGCCCGGTTGCGGTAGACCCGGGCCTCCTTGCTTAGCAGGGTGCGCTTGCCGACATTGCGCCAGATGCTGTTGGTGCTGGGCGGCCAGGGCATCATCACTTCCATGCGCTCCATCAGCGCCTCCCCTGCCCGGCGGGTTTGCGCTTCCCCTTTTCGTCCGGTCGCCTATACCCCTTCGCCCCGGGCGGCGGGTTGCGTTTGATCTGCGCCAGGGTGGGCATTTTGCGTTTGCGGTAGGTCAAGCCAGCACCTCCCGGGCATCGATCAGTGTCAGTCGGCCGGTGGTAAAGGCCCCGGTGTCGATGTAGTGGACATTACCCAGCGTTTCCGGGTGCTCGAGGATGGTATGCCCAACCACCACCGCGTCGATGTTGGCCACCGGTGTCACATCCATCTGCCTGATTCGCTTGCGGCCCCATACCAGGGACTCGAGGCCAGCCGAGTGGTCCTCCAGCTGGAGCAGGCCCCAGTCGCCTGGCGGTTCCGCATGCACCATGCCAATATGCTTGCCCTCCACCTCGACCTCCCGGGCATAGGGCAGGTGCTCCATGGCCGCATTGAGGATGGTGCGCACCTCATGAACGCCTTGGAGGTATACCCAGCTGCCGCCATTGATCTGCCAGAGATCCCAGGCCTGGCCGGCTCCCTCATTCAGGGCGTCATAGGCCAGCATCTCGTGGTTACCGCGCACCCCGTAGAACCAGGGCTCGAAGGCAAGCGACAGGCACTCGAAAGATTCAGCCCCTCGGTCGACCAGATCGCCCACCGAGAAAAGCCGGTCGCGTGCCTTGTCGAACTCGACCCGGGCCATGGCCTCCATCAGTAGGTCGTATTGGCCATGGATGTCGCCGACGAAGAAGTCGCGGCCAGTCGTGTTCGCCTCATGTTTCGTAATCAGGCTCATACTTCCAGCTCCCCATTGCGGTCCCAGGCGGCGAAGCGCCGGGAGATCTCGGCGAAGGCGGCAGCCGCCTCCGGATCGATGGCCAAGTGCCCCAGGCTTTCGATGCCGCACTGCTCCTCGAGCCAGCGCCGGGCGCTGTAGCGGCTATGCGGCCAGCCCCTTCGCAGAGCATGGCAGACATCAAGGAACTCACAGAACCTCAAGTCATCGACCAGGGCCCGGGCCTGGTCTTCCATCGGGTGATTGGCTTCGGTCACAGTCCCGCCCTCCTCTTCCAGCGGTTGAAGTCCGCGGCGATGCGCTTGTACATCGCCGCGGCCTGGTCGTTGTGATCCAGCTCGGCGCGGCTCTCGATGCCGCAGGCCTGACGCAGTGCATCAGCGGCGTCCTGGGCGGTGTGGGTGCCGTCCGGCAGCTGGGCGGGGCTCAGGCCCTGGCGCCAGCGGCGGCGCTGGTCCAGGTAGAGTCCGAACACCGGCAGCTCGCAGAGCATGGCGGCCTGGCGCGCCAGCGTGCCTCCCTTGGGGTTGTCATCCATCACGCGCCTCCCGGGCCAGGGCCTCGGTCTGTCGGCGCAGCTCAGCCAGCCCCTCGCGGGTGATGAACCAGTGCCCCATGGAGAGAGAGCGAACCTGGCCGAGCATCTGCAGGCGCTGCAGGGCCTCCTCGGCGTCGCTCCAGGTGATGCCCGAGACATGGTTCATGATGGTGTCGAGCGGGGTGCTGCCCTCGCGGTTGGCCTGCAGCGCCAGCGCGCGCAGCACCTGGTGGCCGGGATCGGCAGTCATGGGCGACCTCCCTCGTCCTCGGGGCCGGCCAGCTCGCGGTAGAGCTGGCGCAGGGTCAGTCCCAGGGCGATAGAGAGGCCGGCGGTGGCGAGCAACAGCCCGGAGCTGATCAATGGCGTCATCGAAAGGCCCTCCCCGGTGCGGTGCGTTTCATTACCCGACAAGCTCGGCAGGCGTCGTGCTCAATTCGTCGCCAGCGCTGCGGATCGTGGTCGAGAGAGACCTGCTCGGCGAAGTGGCCGTGCGGGCGCTGCTGGCCGCATTGCACGCAGCGGCGAGTGCTGGGGCGTGTCAACGGTGCGGTCATGAAAGCGTCGGTAGGCGCATCGAGTCTCCGCGCTTCGATCTCCTCGTGGCAGGCCTGGCAGCGGTCATCGGGGATCGGCGCAGCATCCGCCCGGCGGAACTTGATGTCGCAGTGGCGGCAGTGGTGCACCGAGTCGGGCACCCGGATACGTTCATGCGCAGCCATGGTCCACCTCATTGTTCAGCACGCCGGCGTTATGCTGCTGGATGCGGGCGGTGTGGGCCGCCCGGTTCCCGGCAGGGCTCAAGACGTAGGTGGGGTGGCAGTCCTCGCCGATGGTCTCGTCACCCACGAGCCGCACCAGGCCCATGCGCTCCAGCCGGCACACGGCGTTGGCCACCTCGCGCCAGATCGGAGCTTTGGCATAGCCTTCGGCCAGCAGCTTGTGCAGCCGGCCTACGGTGGCGCCTTCACTCCCGGCCCGGCCGTCGCAGCGGCGCAGGGCGATCAGGATGGCGTTCTCCAGGTCGATGGGTTTCATGCGCTGCTCCCTTGGTCGTCTTCCATCACCGCCAGCAGGTGGTCGATGCCCTTCTCGGTGATCCCCAGCACCTGGCGGGCCGGCTTGCCCACGGTGCCGATCGGCGCGATCAGCTCGAGGTCGGCCAGCTCGGCGCAGCGCCCGCATACACTCGAGAGCGCCAGCCCCAGAGCCTCGGCCATGTCCTGCCGGGTGCTGCCCTGCCCCTCGGCCAGCCAGTAGAGATGGCGCAGGATGCGGCCCTGCTGCAGGGCAGTCCGGCCGGCACGGCGGGCGTGGTCCAGGCCCTCGCGCTTGACCTCGTTGCTGGTGGGTTGTGCCAGTGCGGTCATAATCAGTCCCTCCCCAGGGCTGCGCGCAGGGAGCGAAGCCCCTGGTCGGCGTTCATGGCATGCGGCAGGCCCGCGGCCTCTACCTGTTGCTGTGCGGCCTCGCGCCCGGCGCGTTCGGCCAGCTCGGCGGCGCTGCGGTTGCCGTCGTGCTCGAGCAGCTGACGCGGTGTGAGATCCTCGCCGGCCATCACCCGGTTGATCAGCGCCTGATACTCCCGAGCGAAGCGGCGCTCCAGTCGCTCGACCCGGCTGGGCACCACGTGAGTGATCTCCCACCAGCCCACCGCGGCACCGGCGAGGCGCACAGCCTCATGGCGCCAGCGATGACCAGCGGGGTCGTGGGCATGGCCTGCTGCCTCGCGCCAGGCCACGGCCACGTCCGGCATGCCGAGATCCTCCGGACGCGGCTCGCACAGCGCGGCGAAAGCCACCGGCTGGGGCGGCCAGGCCTCGTCCCCGGAGCGGGCCGCCTCACGCACCTGCTGACGCAGCCGTGAGATCCCCAGCTCCAGGTGGCGGCGGCTCAAGTGGGAAAGCTCAGCCAGCCAGGCACCGTCGGCGTCGTAGCTGCCCCACTGGCTAGAGAACTTGGCACCGAACAGCTGGCCCATGGCATCGAAAACCAGGTCCATGTCCTGCTCAGCGAGAGCCGGCGCACTGGCCGTCGAAGACTCGCGCTGCAGGTTGCTCGCGGGCGAGTCGGTCACGTTGACGCGCCTCTGCTGCGGTGAGACGACGTGCTGGAGTACGTTGGCGGCGGTTTGCATGGTCACCTCCGGTGGCGGCGGGCTGGGCAGCCTGGCGCTGCAGGTTCTGGTGGACCCACTTGGCGAAGCGGCGGGTCCAGTCGGCAGGGGTATGGGTGCGCCCTGGCTGGGCGGCGTAGTGCTCGCGGAAATCGATCAGGGCGATCGAGACATCGACGTCCACCGGCAAGCCGCGGTCGAAGCAGGCGCACTGCCAGGTCGGCAGGTCCGGCTCCCAGTCCAGGGTCATCGGCTGCTGGCGGTCGCGGTGGCCGGCCAGGGGCGGCAGCTGGCTGGCAGTGTCGTCCAGTGGGTGGCCGTCGTCGCTCAGGCCATCGGCACGGTCGAACACGCTCGGCGCATCGCTCGCATCCGCGCCAGAGAGAGAGGGGGTACCTCTCTGTTGTAGTCTCTGTAAGAAATCTCCATTCGGGCGGTTCTGTGCACTCCCTTCCGGCGATTCTTGATTCTCCGGTTGGGCGTTTTCAGATTCTCCTGATGGGAGATTGTGGCCAGTGGCGGGGGCTGTGGGCTGTTCCGGCACCTCTTCCTCGGCCAGCACCTCGGCCAGACGCAGCGCCAGCACCTCGGTATTCACCCGGTACCAGGTCTTCGCCGGCACGCCCCTGCGGACCTCCTCGAGCACCCCGATCGACACCAGCTGGCGGCGAGCAGTGACCTGCTGCTTGGCGCTCATCCCGGTCTCGGCTTCCCAGCTGTCGTGGTCGCCCTGCTGCTCCTTCCAGAACCAGCCATCCCGCTTGCGGGCAGTCGGCGTGCCGCACAGGAACAGCGCCTGGCTCAGGAAGATGGCGCCCTGCACCGTCACCCCGGGCAGGCGGGTGAACACCGGCTGGTAGGCCACAGGGCGGCCCAGCAGGCTCGGCAACATGGCAGCGGTGATGCAGGTCATGCCCCACCTCCGCGTTGATAGAAGGCCATGGCGTCACCCGCTACGCTGGGAGCTCTCACACACCCCACTGGAGCAACGACATGGCCGAAACCGATAAGCTCTTGAAAAGCGTTCTGATGATGCAGACCGAGATCCTGGGGCGCCTCGACTCGATTGAGCGACACATAGGTGTCGACCAAAGCTGGGCAAACGAGTCCCGTGGAGAGGCCCTCGCCGCCATGGAGTACATTGCTGATAGCGACTTCGGAGAGGAGATCTGGCAAAGCCTGCAACCCATCATTCGCAAGTTCAGCGCATTCCAGGATCATTAGCGCTTCTCCAGGATCTCGGTGAGATCCTCTGTCCGCGTCGCCTGGATGTGTTTATCGAGGCGGCGTGCCCATGCCTCGCCCAAGAGATGGTCGGAGAGGTAGTGGTGGTGATTCATGCGCATGTTCATCTCGATCCAGCGTCGGTCACTCGCCAGAGAGAGCAGCATGATCCCTTTGGCTCCGGTGAAGGTGCCCCCCTCCTCCATCGCCTTCAGGACTCGATCCAGCTCCTCACCACGGTCATCGCGAGCTAGGCGCTGCATGGCGCGGATTCGCCTCAAGAAGTCAAACATCGCGCTCCCCTCCCTTCGTCTCCGTCAGCCTGTCGAGCTCGCGCTGGTAGGCCTCGGCCTTGCACCGGTGGTCCTGCTGGTTCTTGGCGATCTGCGCCTGCGCGGCCCGGTCATAGGCCAGGGTCCTCGCCAGCAGTTCGGCCTGGGCGGTGTGGTAGATCACCCGCTGGCGGACCTCCTCCCGGGCATCGCCACGGAGCTCGGCGGCTTCGATCTGGAAGGCCGCACGGCTCGCCGCGGTGATCAGGTCGTGCCAGCTCGGGTCGTCGGTCGCCATGTGCTGTGCTACTTCCATGAAATCCCCCTGCTCCTGAATACCTGTATGCATTACCACCCCGGTCAGGGCGTCGTTGCCGTGGCCCGGCCGGGTGTAACCTTTGGGGTGTCAGAGGTGAGGAGCTCTGGCCACAGAACATGCCAATCATCAGGACGGAGGGATCTACGGGTCGCAGCGCCTTCAGTAGCTGCTTCAACGCGCACGGCAATCTCCGGTGATGCCGGCTTGTGGCCATAGCCAATCTGCTTGAGGTAGGCACGCGTGGTGCCAGTGGATGAAACCTGCTCGTCAGTCGCGTCACGCAGCCAACGCAGCAAGCCTTCATGTCGAGTTTTCATGGGGGGCTCCTGTGTGCTCTGCACACAAGCATTACCCATGGGTAAATATCAGTCAATACCTCTGGGTAATTTACCTATTAGTAACGGTGGCTGATGATAAGCTCATGAAAATCTCGGACCGTCGCCGCGAAAACCTGCGCCAGCTCTTGGAGGAACGCTTCCAGGGGAAGAGGGCATCGCTGGCCCATGCCATAGAACGTGAGCCCAGCTACATCTCGCGCTGCCTCAGCGACAAGGCGCACCGCAAGAACATCGGGGAGGATTTCGCCAGGCACATTGAGCGGTCCTTAGGCCTTCCGGAAGGCTGGATGGACAAGGCACCTCCCGAGCCCGCTGTCGGCGCTGACTCACAGAAGGTTGTGACTGCCCCCATTGGCGGCGCCGCTGGGGCTGCCACTCCCCGACGAGACGACATGGTTCTCCACGACACCGAGATCGTGGAGGATGACGGCCCGCTGCGCCCCGACGAGGTAGAGTTGCCCTGCTTCCGGGAGGTGGAGTTCTCCGCCGGCGACGGCCGCACCCAGGTGATAGAGAACCACGGCAACTCTGTTCGCTTCAGCCTGCCCCGGCTGGCACGGGCCGGCGTGCAGCCCCAGAACGGCGCCTGCGCCACGGCGTCTGGCTCCTCGATGGAGCCCACCATCGCCGACGGCTCACCGATCGCCATCGACAAGGGCTGCCGGCATGTCATCGACGGCAAGATCTACGCCCTGGACCATGGCGGCATGCTGCGTGTGAAGCGGCTCTACAAGCTGCCCCTGGGCAAGGTCCGCCTGGTCAGCGACAACGCCGACGAGTACCCCGAGGAGATCTGCAGCCTGATGGGCGAGGACGCCCCTCGGATCATCGGCCGCGTGTTCTGGTGGGAGGTGTTTGATTGATCGCGCCAGCATGTTCTTCACAACATACTGATATATAGGTATTTTATGACTGACGCATCAAAGCAGTCGAAAGACAGCCCGCAGAAGAAGGTGGGTCAGGCTTTCCCGCAAGAGGTGCTTGATGTTACTGGTGGGGAATTGCTTGAGTTCTTCGAGCAGTTGGATCCAGAAGCGTGCTGCCCAGTCTGCAAGCATGATATCAGTATCATGGCTGCAATTAAGTATGATGAAGAGACCGGTCAAAAAGAATTCCTGGAGCAGCCTGCCATCGTCGGGATGCCGCTCCATGAATATCCAGAGACAGGCGCAACCTATAAGACGCCATGCTTCGTGACGAGCTGTCAAAAATGCGGACATCTCAACTATTTCATGGTCAATCCTGTAGTGAAGTGGAAAAAGTCGCATGACAACAAAGGATAAGACCGCCTCGTACACGCAGGACCCCTTCAGCTACACTGAGATTCACGAGGGTGTCCCGCTGGATGACGAGCACGGCGCCATTGGCATGCTTTTCGTCCATGACCCCAAGCATCTGCACCGGGTAGACGGATGCATCATTGATCTAGAGAATGGCACCCTCCGGAGGCCTGAGCAGTCAGCAGACACGTCACCGCATAGGCCAGATCCAGCCGCCGAGGCTCAATCGTCCAACAGCTCCACTAAGAGTGAACCAGCCATGAGCACTCAGGATCCTTACGTAGAAGCACGTCTCTATGGCATCGAAAAAGAGCTCGATGCCAAGATCGACGGCATGCGGGACCTGGTGGCCAGGATGGAAAATGGCTTCAACAAGGCAGAGGAGCGTTTCGAGCGGTCATCCGAGCGCCATAGCGCTGAGGTTTCCTTGCTGTCTCAGAAGTTCGACTCTCAGTTCGATTCAGCGCGCCGGCACTCCACGACAACCGCCTGGGCCACCGTCGGGGGCGTGCTTGCAGGGTTCGCGATCGTGATCGCGATCGCCGTCGGCTGGATTGCCGAGCAAGGCAGCTACGCCAAGTCATACGGTGAGACCCAAGTAGAAATCCAGCAGGCTGCCGACGAGCGTGGCGAAATCCGCGACGTGATGCGTGACATCCAGTCCACGCAGCAGACCATTCTTGATCGCCTCCCCTCGCCTGAATCTCAGTAGGCACCCGATACTATCTTTCCAACCCGCCCACTGTGGCGGGTTTTTCGTTTCTGCCCTGCCCCTCACAGACGAAAACGCCCCGGCCATCCATGGCCAGGGCGCGGGGGCAGGTGTGACGCGACGTTTCCTCCATGGGCGGCAGTGCCGCGTGCGGCATGCGTCACGCCGTCAGCATGGCGCAGCCCATAGCGCTCTGATGTAGCTGCCCGCCCTCTCCGCCTGTAATCCATCGACCACAGCACATGTGCGTCCCCGCCCACCGAGGCGGGTTTTTTTGTGCCTGCCTCGAAATAATTTACCTGTAGGTATTGACCAACATTTACCCATGGGTAATAGTTACCTCAGAGGTAACGCACAGGGGAAAACAAATGGACAACGCACCCACCACCATCGAGTTCGCCGGCTGGCGCTGCCGGATCGGCACCCGCGACATGGGCCTGCCCACCCGACGCGAGGCCGAGCTCCTCGCCGGCCTGGCCGCCGGGATGACCCAGAAGGAGATCGCCAAGCTGCGCGGCGTCTCCCCCGCCACGATCAAGAGCACCGCCGAAGCCGCCTATTACCGGCTGCGGGCCAATCGCGCCACTGATGCCGTGGCTCGCGCCATGCGCCGCGGCTGGATTGCTCCGTTGGCACTGGCACTGATGCTGGCCGACCACTCCGGCGAAGGCCTCCGCATCCGCCAACCTACCCGCACGCGGGCTCAGGTCAGCGCCAGCCGCACTGTCACCCGCCGAGATACAGGGAGTGTCTACGCATGATCCCGCAAACCACCACCGCCCAGCGCATGATCGGCACCTTCGCCGCTAACGGCATCACCAGCGCCATGCTTGTCCAGCTTCAGCACCTCCAGGAGCTCGCACTGGCCATCAACCTGCAGGGCCAGCACCTGATCCACTTCGACCTGTTCGGCCAGCGCAATGGCGTTCAACAGCTGACCATCGCGGGCTGCCGGCGAGACAGCCACTGGCGCCCAGGTATTGAGCGCACACCCCGCCACCTGATCGAGATCCCCGCCGGGGGCGACGCCACCGTGCTGGGCGAGGTTCAGGTACAGCTCGGCAATGCCGCCGCCGAACTGATGCAACTGCTCGAGGAGGACGCCCAATGAACCGCCAAGTTGCCGACAGCCAAGCCCTGCACAGCGTGCCGGTGCACGACCTCGCCACCGCCTGGAATTCCTACGCCATGACCGCTACCGGCGTCGACCCGGCCACCGAGCTGCTCGCGGTACCGGTGCTGACCACCAACAACCGGGTGGCCTGGCGCCCCGCCATCCGAGTGCCGGCCACCCGCACCCTGGTCGTGGTGCATACCGCCGCGCCGCACGCCTCCTTTGATGAGGCCCGCCAGTGCTTGAGCAGCCTGCTCACCGCCATGGCCACCGAAGGCAGCATCACCCTGCGCGGGAGGGCCGCCGCATGATCCGCCACGCCCTGATCCGCGCTCTCCAGGTTCTCGCCGTGGCCGCTGTCCTGGTCGCCCTCGCCCAGCTCTCGGGCTGGCTTGAGGCCACCGATCGGCAGGTCGAGCGCGCCAGCCTCGAGGCCTACTGCACCGGCGTTGCCGTGTGGAGCGCCGAGGCCGCCCGGGGCGTGCCACTCAATCGCCGCACCGGGCACCCGGACTACCACGACAGGGCCGCCGAGGACTGCCCCGGGATGCGGCTGGCCGGCGCAGCCATCACCTACGAGCGCCAGCTGGCGCGGAATTGAGGGAGACGGCATGCCTTTCACAACAGTCACCGTTGATGTCGACGTCGTGCTCAGTGATTTCGATACCGAGGACCTCGAGCGAGAGCTGAGAAGCCGAGGGCAGCAGAGTGAAGAACTGCCCGACGGGTATGACCCCGTTGAAGGGAAAGGAACCGTCGGCCTGGCAGAAGCCTGTTTCGAAGCACGTCGGCGAGGCGATGACGCCCGCGCCCTGGAGCTTGTCGACCGACTCATCTATGCGGCCTTGGGCCGGATCATCTGAGGAGAGACCTATGTGGTTCCGCAACCTCCACCTGTACCGCCTGCACGACGCGCCTCAGCTGGATGCCGCCGCCCTCGAGCAAGTGCTAGGCGAGCAGGCCTTCCGCCCCCTGGGTGGCAGCGAGGCACGCCGCTTGGGATGGTCCGCCCCCGCCGGCCGCACCGACACCCAGCTACTGCACGAGCTACAGGGCCACCGCCTGCTCACCGCCGTGCGCCAGGAACGGATCTTGCCCACCAGCGTGGTCCGCGAGGAAGTCGAGGAGCGTGCCGAGGCCATCGAGACCAGCGAGGGCCGAAAGCTGCGTCGTCAGGAGAGGCTCACCCTCAAGGAGCAGGTTTTCGAGGAACTACTGCCCCGGGCCTTCGTGAGCAGCCAGCGCATCGATCTGTGGTGGGACGCCTCGCGCAAGCTGATCGGCGTCAACTGCGCCAGCCGCAAGCGGGCCGAGGAGGTGCTCGACTTGCTGCGCGAGACACTGGGCAGCCTCAAGGTCACCCCACTGGCCAGTCAGACGCTGCCCATGCGCGCCATGACCCAATGGCTCGCCGACACTGGCGCGCGGCCGGCCGACCTAATCATCGGTGACCAGGTGGAGCTCAAGGCGAAGGGCGATGACGGCGTGGTGCGTGGCCGCCAGGTGGATCTCGACAGCGACGACATGCAGCAGCTGCTCGAGAGCGGCCGGCAGGCCAGCAAGCTCGCCCTGCAGATTGAAGGCGTGATGAGCTTCGTCCTCCACGACGACCTGACCATCAAGGGCATCCGCTTCTCCGATGCGGCCCTCGATGAAGCCGCCCAGGCCGACGACGGCGACGACGCCCTGGTGAGGCTGGAAACCGACTTCGTGCTGATGGCCCAGGTGCTCGGCACCAGCGTCGATACGCTGCTCCAGTGGCTGGGCGGTGAGGCCGGCCAGGTACGGGAGGCCTCATGAATCACGACGCAAGCATCTACCGAGTTGAAGATCCCGCCACCGGCGAGTGGGTCACCCTCAAGGAGCTGGCCAGCCGGCACCGCATTCCCTACCCCACGGTGCAGCGCCGCAACCGTGAGGGGAAGACAGGCACGGCCCTGGTGAAGAAGCCCGACCCGCGTTACCAGGTCGGCGGCCGCAACAGCAAGACAGGCGGCATCCGTCAGCCGGTGCCCTCGCGCCAGCAGATTGCCCAGGAGGTGCTTTCCACTCCTGACGGACGCCTGGCCTCCACCCTGTTCCGGAATTACGGGAAGTCGGCATGACCAGCCTCAACCTCTTCGGCCACGAGCTGGTGGTCGATAACTTCGCCGGGGCCGGTGGCGCCAGCGAGGGCATCGAGCAGGCACTGGGCCGGCCGGTGGATCTCGCCATCAACCACGACGAGACCGCCATCGCCGTGCACACCGCCAACCACCCGAGCAGCGAGCACAGCGTGGCCGACGTCTGGGACATCGACCCCGAGCAGGCGACCCACGGCATGCCGGTGGGGCTGGCCTGGTTCTCGCCAGACTGCCGACACCACAGCAAGGCCAAGGGCGGGCGGCCGGTGTCGAAGAGCGTGCGCGGCCTCGCCTGGGTGGCGGCACGCTGGGCGGCCAAGGTGAAGCCGCGGGTGATCGTGCTCGAGAACGTGGAGGAGTTCCTCGACTGGGGCCCGCTGATCAAGGACAGCCAGGGCCGCATCGTGCCGGACCCTGCGCGCAAGGGGCAGACCTTCCGCGGCTTCGTGCGCACCCTCAAGCGCCACGGCTACCAGGTGGACTGGCGGATCCTGCGCGCGTGTGACTTCGGGGCCCCGACCATCCGCCGGCGGCTGTTCCTGATCGCCCGTCGCGACGGCCTGCCGATCGCCTGGCCCAAGCCGACCCACGTTGACCCGGCCTCGCCGGACGTCCGCCGGGGAAAGCGCCCTGCCTGGCGCACCGCCGCCATCTGCATCGACTGGTCGCTGCCCTGCCCCAGCATCTTCGAGCGCCGGCGCCCCCTGGCCGAGGCCACCCTCCGCCGCATCGCCAAGGGCGTGATGCGCTACGTGGTTGAGAGCGGCGAGCCCTTCATCGTGCCGATCGCCAACTACGGCAACGGCTCGGAGCTGGTCAACGCCATCGGCGAGCCGCTGCGCACCATCACCGCCTGGCCGAAGGGTGGCAGCTTCGCCCTCGTCTCGGCCTTCCTGGCCAAGCACTACGGTGGCGTGGTGGGTGCCGTCCTGCGCAAGCCCCTGCCCACCATCACCGCCACCGATCACAGCGCACCGGTGGCCGTCACCCTGCAGCAGGCCAGCGGCCCCGGGCATGGCCATGCCGAATCGGTCGCCGCCTTCTTGGTGAAGTATTACGGCCGCGGCATCGGGCAGGAGTGCGGCGAGCCACTGCACACCATGCCCACACGGGACCGCTTCGGGCTGGTGACCGTGACCATCGAAGGCGAAGAGTACGTGATCACCGACATCGGCATGCGCATGCTCCAGCCCCACGAGCTCGCCATGGCCCAGGGCTTCCCCGAGGACTACCAGTTCGCCCGGGTGCAGGGGCGGCCGGTGCCCAAGTACCAGCAGGTGCGCCTGATAGGCAACAGCGTCTGTCCGACGATGGCCCGCGCCATCGTCGAGGCCAACTTCACCCACGAGCGCCGGTTCATGCCGGCGCCAGCAACCGCGAGGGCCGTGGCATGAACATGGACCACGACTACGCCCGCCAGAAGCTTCAGGTGCTGATACGCGACCTGAGCCTCTACACCGACGACGAATTCTGGCGGGAGATGAGTCGGATCGCCGGCGGTGCAACTGGTACTGACCATGCCGAGGAACTTCAGGCCAAGCTCGCCGCGATCGGCCGGCTCAGCCCCACAGACTACGACGACCGCGAGCAACTCCTGGGCGCGCTGTTCAGGATCCTGCGCGGCCAGGTCGACGAGGAAGAGGAGCTGGATTCATGACCGACCTCTCCACCGCCACCCGCGGCGTCTCGCCGCCCACCAGCGAACTCGACAGCCTGCTCGAGCGCCGCGAGCGCGCCGAGGCGCTGATGACCCAGGCCATCGACATGATCGCCGAGGCCAACGGCCTGACGCCTGACCGCAATGGCGGCCTGTCACGAATCGGGCTGGCATCCGAGCTGCGCAGCCAGGACTGGTACGGCATCGACAAGCCGGAGAGCCGGGAGCGCCTGCTGCGCAAGTGCCTGGACGAGTTCGACCGCTGCGGCTGGCTCTATCTGCTGCGCCGTTCGCACCTCTCGGAGCTGATGAGCAAGCAAGACAAGGAGGCCTATTACAAGGAGCTGCAGAAGAACCCGCCGCCGCTCACCCGGGAGAACGTCACCACCACCTTTGTGGATCTCTTCGGCAACCGGCAAGCGACCTGGCGCCGGGGCGTGGTCGAGCTCTTCGCCAGCCTGCGTGGCAGCTACAAGAGCCACGACGCCTTCAAGGTCGGTCTGCGGATGATCGTGCCCAATGCCTTCGCCACGGCCCACGGGGGCTGGAACTTCTTCAGGCACGCCGACGACCAGGTCGACGACCTGCAACGGATCATCCACCTGATCCAGGAGCGCGACCCGCCCGAGGCTCGCTGGTCGGACACGATCGAGCGCCAGCGGCGTGGCGGAGCCACCGGCTACCAGGCCGGCCCGGTCGAGTTCCGCTGGTTCAAGAACGGCAGCCTGCACATCTGGATGCAGGACGACACCATCATCGCGGCGATCAACGAGATCATCGCCGAGCACTACGGGGCCACGCTGGCCGGGAGAAGATCATGACGACATGGCTACCCTCCATCTGTGCCGCCATCGTCGTGCTGTTCACGATGTGGCTCGCCACCGACAGGGCTTTCAGCCACGGCCGTGACCGACCGCTCGGTGCGGCCATCGGCTTCATCGCTGGTCTCGGCATCGCGGCGATGTTCTACGCCCTGGTGAGGATGGGTGCTTGGATGATCGGAGGGATGTCGTGACCCAGCCCACCCATACCCACAAGGAGAACGGCGGACGGTTCGCCATGGTTGCCCACTACAACGGCGATACCACGCTCGGCGCACAGATGATCGTCGTCTATCGCGACATCGACCGCGAGATCGAGACCGCCACCACGGCGAAGGACTGGGAGCAGAACTGGCAGCCGATCACACCGGACACCTGCACCGTCTGCATGGGCACCGGCCACGACCACATCAAGGGCGCCAAGCACAAGCCGTGCGGCGGCTGCTACGGGCTGGGGAAGGTGAAGCAGGCCGGCGAGAAGCCTGTGGGCGAGTGGGAGCTGGCCGAGGTGGCGCTCGGCATCATCCAGCGCCAGAAGCAGGAGCTCGAGCAACGCCGGCAGGCAATGGCGGTGCCCGGAGTGAGGGCGGCGATCGAGGCGCACAAGGCAAAGCGCCAGCGTCAGCAGGATGACGACTGGGTGGCTCGGGAACAGCGCTGGCGGGAAGGCCCCGGAAAGGGCCCCGGCGGCGGCAGGATGACGGGAGACTAGAATGATGGGAAAGCTGATGGATCCGGATCAGTGGCGCAAGGCGCGCTTCGCAGGCACGCCGCCGGCCATGTCGACTATTCGCAAGTGGTGCCGGGAGGGAGTGCTGCCGGCTAAGAAGATCGGCGGCGCCTGGTTCATCGACCTGGACGCAGAGAAGGTGATGACCGGCAACGAGCTCGCCGACAGCGTGCTCAAGGAGATGGAGAACAGCTGATGGCAGCCAGGCCGCGCACGCGCAAGCACCGAGGGCTGGAGCCCAACCTTTATGAGTCGGGCGGCACCTACATCTACCGCAACCCGAGAACCGGGAAGCGCCATGGGATGGGCAGCGACAAGGCCAAGGCCCAAGCCGCTGCACGCGTGCTCAATGCGCGCCTGGCCAAGGGCGCCGACCTGGTGGCCCGGGTAGAGGGCACCAGCGGCATCACCCTGGGCACAGCCATCGAAGCCTTCAAAAAGGATCGCGTCGACAGCGCCAGCAAGCTCGCCCCGGGCACCCGGGCCAACAAGCGCTACGCCCTCGCGCGCTTGGCCAAGGATCGCGGCGACATGCCCCTCGAGCAGATCACCACCCGGTGGTGCGCCGAGTACCTGGACGAGCACTATAAAGGAGAGCCCTACCGCTACCACCGGGCCCTGCTCGCCCAAGTGTTCCAGTTCGCCCGCACCAAGGGCTGGATGGACGACAACCCCATCGAGCCCACCAGCAAGAGCGATACCGGATACACCAAGCAGCGTCGCCGACTCACGCCCGGGCAGTTCCAGGCCATCTATGATCAGGCCGAGCCCTGGTTTCAGGTGGCCATGGAGCTCGCCCTGGTCTGCCTATTCGGCCGGGCCGAGGTCGCCGCCGCCCGGTATGACCACATCGTCGACGGCCGGCTTCGCTATATAAGGAAGAAGACCCGCACGCGCAGCCATACCGCCTACGTGGCGATCGAGTTGACGCCGGCCATCGAGGACATCATCCAGCGCTCGCGGCTGGTGCCGCCGGTGTCGCCCTACATCGTCCATCGGGTCCATCAGCGCATCACCGCCGAGACCCGGGCCCGCGACCACTGGAGCCGCGTCACTGACGACATGCTTTCCAAGACGTTCGCTCGGTTGCGCGACAATGTGCCGGAGATCGCCAGGCTGGAACCGCGGCAACGGCCCACCTTTCACGAGATCCGCTCGCTCGGCTCCAAGCTGCTCGAAGACCAGGGCGCCAGCCTTGAGGACATTCAAATCCTAATGGGGCACGCCGAGTCCGACACCACAGAGATCTACCTAGACGGCCACGGTATCCGCTGGCAGGAAGCCAAGGGCCCAAACCAAGGGATGCCCGCCCTGCTAGGGGAATGTGGGCTGAGCCCGCGATGTTTTTCTTCTACAGCTAGGCATACTCCCGTCTGATTCTGAAACGCCTGAAGAGGCTGACCAAAACACATGGTCCTAATATGGAGCCTGCTGATCCAGAGGCTCGATTCAAAGGATGCCCCAGCTGTGACCTGGGTGGCGGACCATCCCAGAGGTGGACTGAGGGCATGATCCATCGTTACAGACTGCCACTTGTGGGCTTGTCGAGGCAATGCCATAATAAAACTGTGCCATCATCAAAATATTAGGATTCAGTAGGTTACGAGCCAAATGGACGATTATGACTACATTTCAGAGAAAATGATCCAACTGGCTGCCCTTGGAGCGAAGGGGGATAGCGAGAAGGTCAAAATTCAGGCTCTCAGGCTCATCCGCACGCTTCAAGCAAAAAGGCATCCTCTCGCGGATCGGCTGAAAAGCGCGATGTTCAGCGAGGCGGGAGAAGCAGAAAAACCTTACATTAGAAAGGTTAAAGATTCTGGGGTAGGGGTGAATGCTCCCCCCCCTATCGATAAGGAGTCAGGTAGCGAGCTTCTCAACGTAGAGGATCCAGTTACGTTGCCCGCTGGCTTTATAGGATCTAGTGAAGTAAAAGGGCCAATAAACCTCGTATTGAGTGAGCGAAAAAAATTAAAAGAAATGCTAGCTGCTGGAATCACCCCTACTAGCAAGCTATTGTTTACTGGCCCTCCTGGTGTCGGAAAGACAGTGTGTGCAAAATACATAGCCCAGCAGTTAAAAAGACCACTTCTGACACTTGACCTAGCAACAGTTGTAAGTAGCTTGCTAGGAAAAACTGGTAACAACATAAAATCTGCGATCAATTTTTCGAGGGAAAGACCTTGCGTTTTACTGATTGACGAGATTGATGCTGTGGCTAAAATGAGAGATGACAGCTCAGACGTTGGTGAGACCAAAAGGCTTGTCACAGTACTACTGCAAGAGTTGGACCAATGGGGGAACGAAAATATTTTAATAGCTGCAACTAATCACTCCCACCTACTCGATCCGGCAATACACAGGAGATTTGACCAGATCATTGATTTTCGCAGACCGAGCAGTGATGATCTTAGAAAAGTCGGAATGGCTCTTATAAAGGGCAGAGACGACATGCCGAAAGAATGGATTATTTTTCTCACTCTAATAATGGAAGGGACATCATATAGCGACTTTCAGAGAGAAGTAAACAATCTAAGAAAGAGCTGCTTTTTATATGGCGAGGATGGAGCTCAAGATTATATGAGATCGCTCCTCGAGAGAAATTCAGACAAGTTTGACAAGGATAAAAGGAAGCTAATGGCTGTTAAGCTCGTCCGTGAGAGCAAGCTGTCTCAACGAGCAGCAAGCCGTATAACATCTATAGCAAGAGGAACTCTGAAGAACGCATTGGAGGCAGTCTGAATGGCAAACAAACAAAGATTCCTTTTTGGGCGCGGGGAAAAGCTCACTGACACAGTACGCTACAGAGGCGGGTACAATGAATCTGACCCTCTCTATGACCTAGGCTTTCAAAAAGATAGATTCAAAAGCTATTTTGAAACTATTTCTTCTCAGCTGGAAGAAATTCCAGATGATAAGCTGGCAGGTGGGAATGCTGTAATCGGAATTACGCTACACCCAAAATATATATCGCGCTCAGCATTCCCCGAAGGACTGATAAATCAGCTTAATTTAAGGTTACTTGGCAGCAGATCAACAAAAATAAAGCCAATTAAAGGAAAGGGGAGTGATGATGAGAACGGAGCTCTTTCGACATTTCTTTTCTTGTCTGGAAAGAAAGAAGTTATTCAATCCCTTGGAGAGAAACTCTCTAGCATTGAAAATGGAACAGCTTTAGCTGAAGACTTTTTAAAATTAGAAGCTGCCACGCTGCCTAATCGTAACGAAAAAATGGCAGGGAATTTTAGCAATGAAAACGAATCCGTTGAAGTCGTTTTGCATTTTGATAGTGCCAAGGATGTCTCTTGGGAGCCTTCCTTCGTAGACTTTGCAGGCAAGCACAATATCGATCTTGGAATGTCTAGGTCATATCAAAGCAGAGGACTGCTTTTTATACCTGCTCGAGGTGGACGCTCAGACGTAGAGGAACTGGCAGACTTTTCATTTATCCGAATGATTAGGCCTATGCCAAAGCTTCGCACTATCGACGAGCCGACGCTGATAAAAGCTCAACATTTTGACTCTGCGGCTTCTTTTCCGACTACCCCCCCTTTGGATGAAAGTTACCGTGTAGCTATTTTTGACGGCGGTTTGCCGCCGGAACATCCATATGGCCGATGGGTAAACTATATAGAGCCTTCAGACGGAGCAAACATAGGCGGGCCAATTAACAACTTCGTCAATCATGGAGCCTTGGTAACCTCGGCATTTTTATTTGGGCATGTTGAACCAGGGAACTTAGAAAGACCATATGCTTCCGTTGATCACTATAGAGTGCTTGGTGATGGCTTGACCGACTCTAGCTTATATGACGTTTTGATTTATATTGACGAGGTTCTTTCTCAATCGAATTATCCAATCATATCATTCAGCATTGGCCCACATGAAGTTGCTGGAGACGACGTTACAGCTTGGACAGCCATGCTAGATGACCATCTTGGTAGTGGTCAATGTCTCGGTGGGATTGCTGTTGGTAACGATGGAGAAGAGCCGTGGCCGAAATCCAGAATACAAGTACCTAGCGACTGCGTTAATGCTTTATCAGTAGGTGCTACTGACAGTATGACTGAAGGCTGGATGAGAGCTCCATACAGCTCAATTGGCCCAGGCAGAAACCCAGGCTTAATTAAGCCGGATGTCGTAGCTTTTGGAGGAGTAGAAGGTAATGCATTCCATTTCATCTCCCCACAACTTAGCATTGTTGAAAGCAGAGGAACAAGCTTCTCCACACCTTACGCCATGCGTATAGCAGCGGGGCTAAAATCTTACCTAGGATCTGATTTGACACCTACTGCCATTCGCGCCTTGATGGTGCACTCGGCTTCATCAAGCAGCCACTCAATTGATGAAGTTGGCTGGGGAATGGTAAGTGATGTGGTTGAAACAATCACTTGCAAAGATGGAGAAATTAAAGTTCTCTACAAAGGAAGGCTGGAGCCAGGAAAGGTTATGCGTGCTCCTATCCCCTTACCAGACGAACAACTCAGAGGAAACGTAGAAATCTGCGCAACTTTCTGCTACACATGCAACACTGATCCGCACACACCGGGAGAATATACCCGCGCTGGCCTCGATATAAGATTTAGACCTCACAAAGGAAAATTTAAAAAGACAGAGGCAAGAATTAAGAAAGAAGGAAAAGGAAGGATCGACCCGCAATTCCCAGATACTGAGTCTTTTTTTACAAAACAGGAGTTCGCTTCTGAGGCAGACCTACGGACTGATGGTCACAAGTGGGATACTGTTCGGAAGAACTCTATAAGGAAGAGAGGGTCCTCGCTAGACCGACCTGTGTTTGATATACACTATATAGCTAGGGAGCCCGGAAATAATGCTGCCCCCCAAGAGGCTGAAAAAATACACTTTGCCTTAGTAGTTAGCGTTTACAATAAAAACACACCCGATCTTTACGAAAAAGTTCAGGAAAAATATATAACAACACTCCTGCCTATAGAACCAAAAATCGAGGTCCCAGTACAAATATCTACATAAGGATCCGGCTGACAAGCGAGCTGGAGCCTCGACTGTTATACATGACCACCCCATGTGGCCTGCTGGCCCTGGCAGACGAATAACTCGGCTGCCAGGGAAAATTCAAGACACACTCCCCCGTCAATTCGTCGGCAGTCTCAATGGCCAAGACTAACAAACAGGCTGAACAGCTGTACCTCGCTTGCCTGATGAGCTTGGGAAAAAGACGGGGAGAGGCTGCCATTTTACCCCGCCAGACGCACTCGGGCAGTTCCACTGAGATTTGTTCAGGGGTTTCCTAGAGGTTTGGGCATGGCGAATTTTTCGGGAGTTTTTCGGGTTTTTTACGGGCGCACGAAAAAGCCGCCTAGCGGGGTGCGCTAAGCGGCTGATTCGATGTGTCTTGTTGGTGGAGCCTAGCGGGATCGAACCGCTGACCTCAACACTGCCAGTGTTGCGCTCTCCCAGCTGAGCTAAGGCCCCACATCGTTCCCGTCTTGCGAGAACGAGGCAAATAGTACGCAGCCTCCCCATAGGCGTCAACCCCATGAGGGCAATTTCACTCTTCTGCCTTGTGCCAATTCCCCTTAGGGACGTGATGTGCCACCCTACAGAGACTGATACCGAGCCGGTCGACATGTTGGCATCTTCTATAGCCAGGCCCCGTCTCGGGACGACACTCACCCCACCACGTCTTCAGGAGCGTCAGCGTTGATCAGGGTTCTCGTCGCCGATGACCATCACCTGGTACGGACCAGCATCGCCCACCTGCTGAATGCCGAGCGCGGGATCCGCGTGGTCGGTGAGGCCGCCGATGGCGAGGAGGCCATCACCAAGGCGCGCAAGCTCGAACCGGACATCGTGCTGATGGATATCCGCATGCCCGGGATCGGCGGCCTGGAGGCCACCCGCAAGATCAACCGCTTCGCCAGCGACATCCGCATCCTGGTGCTGACCGCCTTCATCGAGGAGACCTTCGCCCAGCGCCTGCTCGAGGCCGGGGCCCATGGCTTCATCAGCAAGGGCTGCCAGCACGACGAGATGGTCGAGGCGATCCACTGCGTGTTCGGCGGCAAGCGCTATGTCAGCCCCGAGATCGCCCAGCGACTGGTGCTGTCGCGCATCGATGCGCCGGACAATCCCTTCGACCAGCTCTCCCAGCGCGAGCTCCAGGTGGCGATGATGGTCGTCAACTGCCAGCGCGTCGCCGACATCGCCGACCGCATGTTCCTAAGCCCCAAGACCGTCAACACCTACCGCTACCGCATCTTCGAGAAGCTCGGCGTGACCTCCGATGTGGAGCTGACCCACCTCGGCCTGCGCCACGGCCTGGTCGACGGCTTCTCCGACGCCGACTGAGCGCCTTGCCGAGGGTCACGATCTGGTAGAATGGGGCTCCGCTTCCCGATCCCGGCACGCCGTTTCCATGAGCTTCGATTCCCGCGACTTCCTCGGCAGCGTCAGCGAATCCCCGGGGGTCTACCGCATGCTCGACGAGCACGGCGAGACCCTCTATGTGGGCAAGGCGCGTCGCCTCAAGGCGCGCCTGGCAAGCTACTTCCGCGGTGCGCTCAACACCAAGACCCAGGCCCTGGTCGGCCGCATCGCCGACATCCAGGTGACGGTGACCAACAGCGAGACCGAGGCCCTGCTGCTCGAGCAGACGCTGATCAAGGAGCTGCGCCCGCCCTACAACATCCTGCTGCGCGACGACAAGTCCTACCCCTTCGTCTTCGTCAGCGACCGCCACCCCTTCCCCGCCCTGGAGTACAAGCGCGCCCGGGTGCGCCATAACGATGGCCGCTACCTGGGCCCCTACCCCAGCAGCGGCGCCGTGCGCGAGAGCCTGTCGCTGATGCAGAAGATCTTCCGCATCCGCAACTGCGAGGACAGCGTCTTCGCCCACCGTACTCGCCCCTGCCTGCAGTACCAGATCCAGCGCTGCAGCGCCCCCTGCGTGGGCCATATCAGCGAGGCGGACTATCGGCGTGACCTCGAGCATGCGGTGATGTGCCTCGAGGGCAGAAGCGAGGCGGTGACCAGCGAGCTGACCGAGGCCATGGAGGCGGCCAGTGCCCGCCTCGACTTCGAGGAGGCCGCCCGGCTGCGCGACCAGGTCCAGCACCTTCGCCAGATGCAGCAGCGCCAGTTCGTCGACACCAGTGGCGGCGATGCCGATGTCTTCGCGCTGGCCAGCCGCCCCGGGGCGCTGTGCATCTCGGTGCTCACGGTGCGCCAGGGCCGCCTGCTGGGGGCCCGGCACCATGCCCCGGCCAACGGGCTCGACCTGGGCCCCGAGGCGCTGCTCGGCGACTTCATCAGTCAGTTCTACCTGGGCCAGGCCAGGGAGATCCCGGCGGAGGTGATCACCAGCCACCCGGTACCGGACGCCGACCTGATCGCCCGGGCGCTGGGGGAACGTGCCGGCAAGCGCATTCGCCTGACCGACCAGGTCCGCGGCCATCGCGCCCAGTGGCGAGAGCTGGCCCGCACCAACGCCGAACAGCAGCTGGCCAGTCAGCTGGCCAGTCAGACCCAGCTCTCGAAGCGTTTCGCGGCCCTGCGCGAGGCCCTGGCGCTCGAGGACATCCCCCGCCGCCTGGAGTGCTTCGACATCAGCCACAGCCATGGCGAGGCCACCGTGGCCTCCTGCGTGGTGTTCGACGAGAACGGGCCGCGCAAGTCCGACTACCGCCGCTTCAACATCGAGGGCGTGGCCGCCGGCGACGACTATGCCGCCATGCATCAGGCCCTGACCCGTCGCTTCAAGCGCCTGGCCGAAGGTGAAGGCGAACGCCCGGACATCCTGGTCGTCGACGGCGGCAAGGGGCAGCTCAACATGGCCCGGGAGGTGTTCGCCGAGCTGGGCGTCAGCGGCGTCACCCTGCTCGGCGTGGCCAAGGGCACCACCCGCAAGGCGGGGCTCGAGACGCTGTTCGTCGAGACCGTCGACCGCAGCCTGGACCTCGACGGCGCCTCCCCGGCCCTGCACCTGATCCAGTACATCCGCGACGAGTCCCACCGCTTCGCCATCGCCGGCCACCGGGCACGGCGCGACAAGACACGGCGCACCTCCACCCTGCAGGACATTCCGGGGGTGGGGCCGCGTCGCCGCCGCGAGCTGCTGCGCTTCTTCGGTGGCCTGCAGGGAGTCAGGCAGGCCAGTCGCGAGGAGTTGGCCCGGGTCCCCGGCATCAGTGCCACCCTGGCCGAGACGATTCATCGCGCCCTGCATGGATGAGTCAGGCCCCGACGGATAGAATGAGGGGGTTTCCGGTATCTCCCAAGGCAAGGACCGCACCTCCCGATGAACATACCCAACCTGCTCACCCTGGCCAGAATCCTCTTCATCCCGCTGCTGGTGGTGCTGTTCTACCTGCCCTTCGCCTGGAGCATGCCGCTGGCCGCGGCCCTGTTCGCGCTCGCCGCGGTGACCGACTGGCTCGACGGCTACCTGGCCCGGCGCTGGGATCAGTCCACGCCCTTCGGCGCCTTCCTCGATCCGGTAGCCGACAAGCTGATGGTGGCCGTGGCCCTGGCCCTGCTGATCGAGCGCTACGAGGCCATCTGGCTGACCCTGCCGGCGCTGGTGATCATCGGCCGCGAGATCGTCATCTCGGCCCTGCGCGAGTGGATGGCCGAGATGGGCAAGCGTGGCCAGGTGGCGGTCTCGTGGATCGGCAAGGTCAAGACCACCCTGCAGATGGTCGCCCTGCTGGTGCTGCTGGCCTTCGCCCCCGGCACCCCCGTGGCCCTGCTGGGCGTGGCCACCCTCTACGTGGCGGCCCTGCTGACCCTCTGGTCGATGTTTCTCTACCTCAAGGCGGCCTGGCCGCACCTGAGCAGTTCAATGCGCTGAAGGGTGGCGAAAAGTGTTTGACAGTCACCGACTTATCCGTATAATTCGCTCTCGAGTCAGGCGGGAATAGCTCAGTGGTAGAGCATCGCCTTGCCAAGGCGAGGGTCGCGAGTTCGAATCTCGTTTCCCGCTCCATTCCCCACGAATGGCACGACTCATGAGGCTGGATGGCAGAGTGGTTATGCAGCGGACTGCAACTCCGTGTACGCCGGTTCGATTCCGACTCCAGCCTCCATCATTCCCCTAGCTGCCCGCTCGCAACCGTGCCGCCCGGATGGCGAAATTGGTAGACGCAAGGGACTTAAAATCCCTCGGTGGTAACACCGTGCCGGTTCGAGCCCGGCTCCGGGCACCAGCTTTCCTGCACCCTTCCGGCACGCGTCGGGCGCGACCCTCCAACGGGACGCCGTGACATGATCCTGCCGCGCCTGCGCGACCCCTACTTCAATTATCAGCATCGGCGCAAGCTGCACGTGCTGCGCATCGTGCTGGCCCTGTGCCTCACCTTCGCCATCATCGAGCTCTTCGCCATCCAGCACAGCGGCTGGGCACTTGTCAGCACCATCATGGTGATGGGCAACCTGCCGCATATCGGTGGCGTGCTGGACAAGGGACGCCAGCGCCTGCTGGGCACCCTGCTCGGCGCCGGCTGGGGCCTGCTGCTGATCCTGCTGCCGCTGCCCTGGCCGCCGCTCGTGCCCCTGGCCACCCTTGCCGGCATCGCCGTCGCCACCTGGCTGACCTTCAGCAACCGGCACGGCTACAGCGGCCTGATGTTCGCCATCAGCCTGCTGCTGGTGGTCGGCGACGGCACCCGGGAACTCGATATCGCCCTGTGGCGCGCCTTCGACGTACTCCTCGGCACCCTGGTGGGCATCGCCGTCACGGTGCTGGTGCTGCCCCAGAAGGCCACCGACATGATGCGCTTCATGCTGGCCGACAACCTGGACCGCATGGGCCGCCTCTACCATGCGCACACCGCGGCCACGGCGGCCCCCGGCATCGATACCCGCGAGATGCTCAAGGCCACCAGCAGCCTGCTGGTCAAGCAGCGCGGCCTGGTGGATGCCATCCATCGCGAGCGACGGCTGAGCCGCCACGAGCTGGACGACCTGATCTCGCTGCAGCGGCGCATGCTCTCCACCATCGAGCTGCTGCTCCAGACCCACTGGAGCAGCCGCGACGGGCACGAGCGCATCGACGCCATGGCCGGACTCCGCGAGGAGCAGCATACCCTGGCCCGCGGCATCGGCACCCTGGCCTTCCAGGTACGCACCGGCCGACCGGTCGACGTGACCATCACCCCCTTCGAGCTGCAGCGCCACGCCGAACTGGCCGGCAATGCCCGGTCCGCCGATGGCAGAATGCTCTTCAGCCCCAGCGGCTACCTGTGGCTCAATCGGGAGCTGGCGCGCCTGACCGCCGACCTCACCCAATGCCTGGGCGGCCTCGAACGCCTGCCCAGCCGGCGGCTGCGTCGCCGGGCCCCCCACCACGGGCTCACCGAGGACGCCTCGGCGGTCGCGCGAGCCACCACGCAAGAAGGAAAGGCAGATGACAGACGGCAAGCATGAGGTGCTGGTCATCGGCGGCGGGGTCGCCGGGCTGGCGCTGGCACTGGAGGTGGCCGACCATCGCCGGGTCACGCTGCTGCGCCCAGCCAGCGACGACCAGGGTGCCAGCCGCTGGGCCCAGGGCGGCATCGCCGCCGTGCTCTCCCCCCAGGACGACATCGAGGCCCATGTGGCCGACACCCTGGTGGCGGGCGACGGCCTGTGCGACGAGCGGGCGGTGCGCTTCACCGTGGAGCAGGGACCATCGGCCATCGAGTGGCTGGTGTCGCTGGGCGTCCCCTTCACGCCGGACGCGAGCGCCGATGCCGGCTACCCCTACCACCTCACCCGCGAGGGCGGCCATGGTGCGCGGCGGATCATCCACGCCGACGATGCCACCGGCCGTGCCGTCGTCGAGACCCTCAGGCAGCACGTGGAGGCGCACCCGAACATCGGGCTGTGCGGCGAGCTGACCGCCATCGGCCTGATCGGCGACGGTGAGGGCCACTGCCGCGGGGCACGCTGCCTGGATGCCGATGGCCGGCTGCACGAGCTGCTGGCCGAGGACACCGTGCTCGCCACCGGCGGGGCCAGCGGCCTCTATCGCCATACCACCAGCCCCCTGCCGGCCAGCGGCGAGGGCATGATAATGGCTGCCGAACTCGGCGCCGAACTGATGAACCTGGAGTTCCAGCAGTTCCATCCCACCTGCCTCTACGACCCCGAGGGCCCTGCCTTCCTGGTCAGCGAGGCGGTACGCGGCGAGGGTGGACTGCTGATCAACGCCGCGGGCGAGCGCTTCATGCCGGCGGTGGACCCCCGCGCCGAGCTGGCACCCCGCGACATCGTCGCCCGGGCCATCGACGCGCAGATGCAGCGCACCGGCAGCGACCATGTCTACCTGGACATCCGCCACCTCGGCGAGGCCGCCATCCGCCACCACTTCCCGACCATCCATGCCCACTGTGCCAGCCGTGGACTCGATATCGTGCACCACCCGATACCGGTGGTGCCGGCCGCCCACTACAGCTGCGGCGGGATCACCACCGACCTCGGGGGCGCCAGCACGGTGCCGCGGCTGCACGCCATCGGCGAGGTGGCCTGCACCGGCCTGCACGGGGCCAACCGCATGGCCAGCAACTCCCTGCTGGAGTGCCTGGTCTTCGCCCGCAGCTGTGCCCGGCGGCTGCGCGCCGCCGAATCCCCGTCGTCTGCCGAGCCGACCCCGGCGCACTGGGGCCGGCAGCCGGTCGACCTGGACGACATCGAGGAGATCCGCGAGGCGATGCGCCAGCTGATGAGTGCCCGCGTGGCCATCGTGCGCACCGACCGGGGGCTGGACGAAGCCGCGCGGGACCTGGCGCAGCTGCACCGGCGGCTTGCCCCCCGCATGGAGGACGCCGCGCCCTCGACCGCCCTGGCGAACCTCTGGCACGCGCTGCGCCTGGCGCGCCTCACCGTGGCCTGCGCCCGCGCACGGCGCGAGTCCCGCGGCCTGCACTTCAACCCGGACTGCCCGGTCCACGGCGAGGCAAGCCCGCAACCCTCGCGGATCCGCCTGCAGGACCTCCAAGCGACCTGATCCCGCGGACCCTGGGGTAACGAGGCCTTCAGGGCAGCGGCAGCAGCTCACGGCGCAGGCGACGCAGCGACTCGGCGTCGCTGCTGTCGGGCCACAGCCACAGGCGCCGCCCCTCTACCCGTAGCCCGATCAGCCAGGGCCCCAGGTAGTCGCAGCGCAGGCTCACCGGGTGCCAGGCCTGGGCGGCGCTGTCACGCCAGGACCACTCCATGCCGCCCGCCGCCTTCGGCGTGCCCCGCAGATCACCACTCGAGCGCTGCCGGGCCAGCGTCACCAGCGCCGCGCCCAGCACCCCTGCCGCAAGCACGCCGGCCCAGGGCGGGGCCACCCCCGCCACCAGGCCGGTAACCGCCGCGGCGCTGAGCCCATGGGCAGCCAGCGACAGCCTAGAGGTTGCGATAGCGATCGTTGTCGGTGGTCTCGGCATGCTCGACGATCATCTTGACAATGCGCCGCCGCGACGGGTCCTCGGGCCACTCGCGGCGCATCAGCCAGGCGAACAGGTCCTGGTCCTCCTCCTCGATCAGTGACTGGAAGGCCGCCTGGTCCGCCTCGGCCAGGTCGCCATAGCACTGCTCGAGGAAGGGAATCAGCAGCAGGTCAAGCTCCCACATGCCGCGACGCGAATGCCAGTAGAGGCGCTTGCGCAGGGTGGCTTCCGGAGACGAATCGTCGTTCAAGGTGGGCCTCGCTGGGTCGGATGAGTGTGGTGTCAGTATACCCGAGCCCCGTCCCGCCGGCAGCCCGTCGCCTCCGCGCTCCCCGCCGTCTCGAGAAAAGGTCGTAGTGCGTTGTTTTCTCGAGACTTGCACAGTATGCTTTGGGAAAACAACAACGCCGGGATCGCGTCGACCCAGGCAGGACCGCATGGAGTAGAGCCGATGACCAAGTCCGAACTGATCGAACAGATCGCCATGCGACAGCCGGAGCTGTCGGTCAAGGAGGTCGAGGCGGCGGTACGTTTGATCCTCGACGATATCACCGACACCCTGGCCGAGGGGGGACGCGTGGAGATCCGCGGCTTCGGCAGCTTCTCGCTGCACTATCGGGAGCCCCGGGTGGGTCGCAATCCCAAGACGGGGGAACCTGTCGCACTCGACGGCAAGTTCGTGCCACACTTCAAGCCCGGCAAGGAGCTGCGCGAACAGGTGGATGCCAGCCGCGCGCTCGGCTACTGAGCGGCGCTCCACGACCGCCGCCTCTCCTTCAACCGACATGGGAACAAGCACATGCGTTGGCTTAAAGGCCTGATCCTGGCCATCATCCTGCTGGCGGTGCTGCTGATCGGCATCCTCTTTGCCGTCAACAACCAGCAGGCCCTGCCCCTCAACCTGATCTGGATCGAGCTGCCTGCAGCCTCGCTCTCCGTCTGGCTGCTGGCCTCGCTGGCCGTGGGCGTGCTGCTGGGCATGCTCGCCATGAGCGGCGTCTACCTGCGCCTGCGCACCCTGCTGACCCGTGCCCAGCGGCACAACCAGCAGCAGCGCAAGGAGCTCGACCGCCTGCGCGTCCAGGAGATGAAGGAACTCCCCTAGAATGCCCGATGTTTTCCTGCTGGCCCTGCTGGTGGTGGCCGTCGCCATCGGCTGGTGGCTGGGCCGCCGGGAGCGCCAGGGTGCCGGCAGGAGATCGCAGCCACCGGCGCTGTCGCGGGACTACTTCGTCGGCCTCAACTACCTGCTCAATGACCAGCAGGATCGCGCCATCGAGACCTTCATCGGCGCGCTGGAGGTCAACAGCGACACCATCGAGACACACCTGGCGCTGGGTAACCTCTTCCGCACCCGGGGCGAGGCCGACCGGGCCCTGAAGATCCACCAGAACCTGCTCGCCCGCCCGACGCTGACCGCCGGGCAGAGCGACAGGGTCCAGCTCGAGCTCTCCCGCGATTTCCTCGCCCTGGGGCTGCTCGACCGCGCCGAGCGCCTGCTGCAGAGCCTGGTACGCGACAGCCAGGATGACGAGCTGCGCGACACGGCACGGCGGCTGCTGGCCGACCTGCTGGAGCGGGAAGGCGAATGGCAGGCCGCGCTGGATGTCGCCCTGCCCAGGCTGGTCCGCCAGCACGACGACATCCGCCGCGCGGCGGCCCACTGGCTCTGCGAGCTGGCCGAACAGGAGCGCCATTCGGCCAGCCCCGTACTGGCCAGGCGCCATCTGCGCCAGGCCCTGGCCACCGACCCGCACTGCGTGCGCGCCAACCTGCTGCTGGCCGCCATGGAGCACGATACCGGACAGTACAAGCCATCCATCCGGCTGCTCAGGCGGATTCCCGACCAGGACCCGGCCTTCACCCCCACCATCCTCGAGCCCCTGGCCCGCGCCTATCGGCTGCTGGATGACGAGGAGGGCCTGATCCGCTGCCTGCAGGAGCTTCTCGAGCAGGCACCCTGTACCAGCGTGATCACCCGACTGGCCGAGACGCTGCGCCACCATCACGGCGATGACCGGGAGGCCCTGGCGCTGGTCACCGAGCAGCTCGACCGTGCCCCGAGCCTGGGCGCGATGCACTACCTGCTGACCCTTTATCGACACAACGCAAGCGGCGAGGAGGACGAGCGCCTCGCGCTGCTGCAGCGCCACACCCACACCCTGGTACAGGCCCTGCCCCGCCACCGCTGCCGGCGCTGCGGCTTCTCCGGCGAACGGCTCCACTGGCAGTGCCCCCGCTGCCGCAACTGGGGCACCACCAAGCCCATCACCGGCATCGAGGGCGAGTAGCCGGGCTCAGCCGCCGGAAAGCTCGCTCTCGATGGCGGCCAGGGCGGCCATCGGCTCCTCCGCCTGGGTCACCGGGCGCCCCACCACCAGGTGGCTACTGCCGGCGGCCAGGGCATCGGCCGGGGCCATGAGGCGACGCTGGTCGCCCGCCACGGCGAAGCTCGGCCGGATACCCGGGGTCACCTTGAGGAAGTCGCTGCCGCACAGTTCGCGCAGGCGCGACGCCTCCTGCGCCGAGCAGACCACCCCGTCCATGCCGCTGTCACGGGCCAGCACGGCCAGGCGCTCGACCTGGTCGGCAGGCGACGCCTCGATGCCCACCTCCGCCAGGTCGGCGGCCTCCATGCTGGTCAGCACCGTCACGGCGATCAGCCGGGTCGCCAGCCGCTGGCGATCCAGACGCTCGCGGGCCGCCTCCATCATCCGGCGGCCACCGCTGGCATGCACATTGACCATCCACACGCCCTGCTCGGCGGCGGCCTGGATCGCCCCGGCCACGGTATTGGGGATGTCGTGGAACTTGAGATCCAGGAACACCTCGAAGCCGCGGCCGTGCAGGGCATCGAGCACCTCGGGCCCGCTGCGGGTGAAGAGCTCCTTGCCCACCTTGAGCCGGCAGCGCGCGGGATCGAGGCGATCGGCCATGCACAGGGCGGCGTCCAGGGAGGCATAGTCGAGGGCGATGATCAGGGGGGAGTCGGTGGGCACGGGCAGGCTCCTGGCGGGATGGGTGGGCCGGCCAAGTATATCAGCCATGGCCTACGGCGCATGTCCACGAAGTCGCCGCCCCCCTTCCTGCAATCGCTGACATGATACGACCGCATTCGATGACACTGGCTCTGCCGGGGGCCCACTAGCTTGAAAGGGGCAGGCCGACGCTGCGCGGTGTCGGCCGCGACCACCCAGGAACAAGGAGAATGATCATGAAGACCGCCATCAAGCGACGCCTGCCCGGCCTGCTGCTGGTCATGCTGCTCGGCCTCGCCCCCTTCACCGCCGGCCAGGTGCTGGCCCAGGAGATGGAGCCGATCAACGTCAACAGCGCCGACGCCGAGCTGCTGACCGAGTTGCCCGGGATCGGGGAAACACGTGCAGCCGCCATCGTCGAGGACCGGGAGGCGAATGGTCCCTACGAGAGCGCCGAGGAGCTGACGCGGGTCAGCGGCATCGGCGAGTCCACCATGGAGGGACTCGCCGACCAGGTGACCTTCTGACCGGGTCGGCCGACGACGCCGGCCGCGCGGCCGGCGTCATTCCCCTCTCCCCGCGGCGGCGGGTCAGAGGCGCAGGCCACCGTCGCACTCGACCACGCGACCGGTGAAGTAGTCGTTGGACATGATGAAGGCCACGCTCTCGGCGATGTCCTCGGGCTGGCCCAGCCGCTTGAGGGGCACCCCCGCCGTCAGCTTGTCGAGCATGTCCTGGCGCATCGCGGCGGTCATGTCCGTCTCGATGAATCCCGGCGCCACCGCCCCCACGCGAATACCGTAGCGTGCCAGTTCCGTTGCCCAGGTCGTGGTCAGCGCCACCACGCCGGCCTTGGCCGCGGCATAGTTGCTCTGGCCCATGTTGCCGGCCCGCGAGATGCTCGAGATATTGACGATGACGCCATGGTGACCGGCCTCGATCATCTGGACCGACGCCTCGCGCCCGCACAGGAAGACCCCGGTCAGGTTGACGTCGATCACCTGTTGCCACTGCGCCAGCGGCAGGGTCTTCTCCACCTTGCCCTCCCTGGCCTTGACGAGCAGGCCATCCCGCACGATGCCCGCGTTGTTGACCAGGCCGTGGATCGGACCCAGCGATGACGCGATGTCGCGGAACGCCTGCGTCACCGACGCCTCGTCGGCCACGTTGACCACGAAGCCGCGCGCCTCGAGCCCCTCCGCATGAAGGGCGGAGACGGCACTGTCCAGGGTATCGCCATCCATGTCCATCAGGGCGAGCCTCGCCCCCTGACCACCGAGCCGCCGTGCCATGGCCAGGCCGAGGCCACGGGCGCCGCCGGTGATGGCGATAACGGTATTGTCGAGTTTCATGGTCGCTTCTCCGGGGATGGGAAATCGCGCTCTCGGCGCGGTTGCCGGCCGAGGGACCGGCTGTCGATATAACCTTATTATGGTGCACTGCACCATCACCATAGCGAATCATGGAAGGAGATTCCATCACTCCCGCACGGCGCGGCGACGGCTTGAATTCTCCTGCCTTGCCCCCATCACCTGCGCAACTGTCACACGCGGAGTCATCATGCCCTTTCTCGTCCTCTTCACCCTCTTCGCCCTGCTGGACTTCGTCATCCTCTTCTCGGTCGGCAGCCAGATCGGCCTGCTGAGCACCCTGCTGCTGGTCCTGGCCACCGGGTTCATCGGCCTGCACCTGATCCGCCGGGAAGGCGTGGCCACCTTCGCCCGTGCCCAGGAGCGCATGGCCCAGGGAGAGATCCCCTCGGGCGAACTGTTGACCGGGGCGGCCCTGATCTTCGGCGGTGCCCTGCTGATGGCCCCTGGCTTCCTGTCCGACGCCCTGGGCTTCATGTGCCTGATCCCCAATGCGCGGCGCTTGCTGGCCAGGCTGCTGGGCTGGGTGGGCGTGCGCATGAAGGGCCTGCACCTGCATGCCGGGAGCTATCGCCCGCGCCGGGGCACCGATGCCGACTGGCAGCAGGCCGGCCCGCGCGGGGAATCACGCGACGAGCGGGGCGCGAACGGGCAGGACAAGGAGCCGCAGGGCGACCGACAGGACGCGCCTATCGAAGGCGAGTTCATCTCGCGTGACGACAGGCGCTGAACGGGGCACAAAAAATTTTCGGGCGGGGCCTTGAAAGCCCAATGCCGAGCCCCACTTATCCGACAGCATCAGGATTCGGCACGGGTTGACGCCCGAGCCATCGACAAGGAAGGCGAACCCCGCCTCCACCCCGCAGCATGACTGCGGGTAGATGATGAAAACCGCCCGGCAATGCCCGGGCACAGCAAACCATCAGGAGAACGTGAGCAATGAACATCCGTCCCTTGCACGATCGCGTCGTGATCCGTCGCGTTGAAGAAGAACAGAAGACCGCTGGCGGCATCGTGCTTCCGGGAAATGCCCAGGAAAAGCCGACGCGTGGCGAGATCCTGGCCGTCGGTAACGGCCGGATCCTCGATAACGGCGACGTCCGCCCGCTCGACGTCAAGGTCGGTGACACCGTGATCTTCAAGGATGGCTTCGGCGTCGAGAAGCAGAAGATCGACGGCGAGGAAGTGCTGATCATGAGCGAGTCCGACATCCTGGCCGTGGTCGAAGGCTGACCCCGGACACGACCCGCAACTGCTCGATACTGACGTTCACGAACTCACAGGAAGCATACGAAAATGGCAGCAAAACAAGTCAAGTTCTCCGATGATGCCCGCAAGCGCATGGCGCGCGGCGTCGACCTCCTGGCCAACTCCGTCAAGGTTACCCTGGGGCCGAAGGGCCGCAACGTGGTGATCGAGAAGTCCTTCGGTGCACCGACCGTGACCAAGGACGGCGTCTCCGTGGCCAAGGAGATCGAACTCAAGGACAAGTTCGAGAACATGGGCGCCCAGATGGTCAAGGAAGTCGCTTCCAAGACCTCCGATGTTGCCGGCGACGGCACCACCACCGCGACCGTGCTGGCCCAGACCATCGTTACCGAGGGCATGAAGGCCGTGACCGCGGGCATGAACCCGATGGACCTCAAGCGCGGCATCGACCAGGCCGTGGCAGCCGCCGTCGAGGGCGTTCAGGAGCTGTCCGTGCCCTGCACCGACTCCAAGGCCATCGCCCAGGTCGGCACCATCTCCGCCAACGGCGACAAGCGCATTGGTGAGATCATCGCCGAGGCCATGGAGAAGGTCGGCAAGGAAGGCGTGATCACCGTCGACGAGGGTCGCGGCTTCGAGGACGAGCTGGATGTCGTGGAAGGCATGCAGTTCGACCGTGGCTACCTGTCGCCCTACTTCGTCACCAACCAGGACACCATGGCGGTCGAGCTGGAAGATCCCTACATCCTGCTGGTCGACAAGAAGATCTCCAACATCCGCGAGCTGCTGCCGACGCTGGAAGCCGTCGCCAAGGCCGGCAAGCCGCTGGTGATCATCGCCGAGGACATCGAGGGCGAGGCACTGGCTACCCTGGTGGTCAACACCATGCGCGGCATCGTCAAGGTCGCGGCTGCCAAGGCGCCGGGCTTCGGTGACCGTCGCAAGGCCATGCTGCAGGACATCGCCATCCTCACCGGCGGCACCGTGATCTCCGAAGAGGTAGGCCTGACCCTCGAGCAGGCGACCCTGGACCACCTGGGTACGGCCAAGCGCCTGACCATGTCCAAGGAGAACACCACCATCATCGACGGCGCCGGCCAGGACGGTGACATCGAGGCGCGCGTCGGCCAGATCCGCGCCCAGATCGAGGAGACTTCTTCCGACTACGATCGCGAGAAGCTCCAGGAGCGCGTTGCCAAGCTCGCCGGCGGTGTGGCCGTCATCCGTGTCGGTGCAGCCACCGAGATGGAGATGAAGGAGAAGAAGGCCCGCGTCGAGGATGCCCTGCACTCCACCCGCGCCGCCGTCGAGGAAGGCGTGGTGCCCGGGGGTGGTACTGCCCTGGTTCGCGTGCTGACCAAGCTCTCCGGCCTCAAGGGTGAGAACGAGGACCAGAACCACGGCATCGCCCTGGCGCTGCGCGCCATGGAAGCGCCGCTGCGCCAGATCGTCACCAACGCCGGTCAGGAAGCCTCCGTTATCCTGAACAAGGTGAAGGAAGGCGAAGGCAACTACGGCTACAACGCCCAGACCGGCGAGTTCGGCGACCTGTTCGAGATGGGCGTGCTGGACCCGGCCAAGGTGACCCGCTCTGCCCTGCAGTCCGCTGGTTCCGTTGCCGGCCTCATGATCACTACCGAGGCCATGATCGCCGACGACCCGGACGAGAAGGAAGCCGCGCCTGACATGGGTGGCATGGGCGGCATGGGTGGCATGGGCGGCATGATGTAAGCCAGCCCCCTGCCCCAGGCCCTGCCCTTCCAAGCAAGGCCTGAGACAGACCCCGCCGGTGAAAGCCGGCGGGGTTTTTTGTTGTCAGCGCCAAGCACCGAGCCACAGGCGCCAAGGAACCCAGAGTAAGGCTTGGCGGCTTGGCGGCTTGGCGGCTTGGCGGCTTGGCAATGTAAAATGTCCTCCTTGTCCACCTCACCACCAGGCCTGTCCTAGCCCCATGCTATCGAACATCCGCATCGTCCTCGTCCAGACCTACCACCCCGGCAACATCGGCGCTTCGGCCCGGGCCATGAAGACCATGGGCCTGACCGACCTGGTGCTGGTTACGCCCCGGCAGTTCCCCGACCCCGAGGCCTCGCGACTGGCAGCAGGCGCCGAGGACCTGGTGGATACAGCGCGGGTGGTCGGCTCGCTAGCGGAGGCGGTAAGCGACTGCGTGCAGGTGGTCGGGGCCAGCGCGCGGCTGCGCAGCCTTCCGCTGCCCCACTTCGACGAGCCCGACGAGATGGCCCGGGACCTGGTGGAACATGCCGCCCACGACCCGGTGGCGCTGGTCTTCGGCCGCGAGCGCTTCGGCCTGACCAACGACGAGATCCGCTGCTGCAGCCACCAGGTGAGCATTCCCGCCAATCCCGACTACGGCATCCTCAACCTCTCCCAGGCGGTGCAGGTCCTGGCCCACGAGCTCTTCACCGCCTGGCGGCGCCGCCCTGGCAGCGGCTACCGCCCACCTCGGCCGTCGCAGGAGCGCCAGCCGACGCGCGAGCAACTCGGCCACTTCCACGACCACCTGAGCCGGGTGATGCAGCGCAGCGGCTTCATCACCCAGCCCCACGCCCGCACCGAGGACCAACTCGAGGCCCTGTTCGCCCGGGCCCAGCCCTCACGCCGCGAACTCTCGCTGCTGCGCGGCCTGCTGGCCTCCCTGGAGAGCCATCTGCCCGAAGAGAAATAGCAACACGGCGGCCCGGAGGCCGCCGTCGGTGGTTGCTAGTCAGCTGCCTACAGGGTCATGGCGGCCAGCCAGCCGAAGGCGATCAGTGGGATGTTGTAGTGCAGGAAGGTCGGCACCACGCTGTCCCAGATATGGTCATGCTGGCGGTCGACGTTGAGCCCCGAGGTCGGCCCCAGGGTGGAGTCCGAGGCCGGCGAGCCGGCGTCGCCCAGCGCCGCGGCGGTTCCCACCAGCGCAACCGTGGCCAGCGGCGAGAACCCGAACTGCACCGCCAGGGGCACGAAGATCGCCGCGATGATCGGGATGGTGGAGAACGACGACCCGATGCCCAGCGTGATGAACAGCCCCACCAGCAGCATCAGCAATGCCGCCAGGCCGCGGTTGTCGCCGATCACCTCGACGCTGGAAGCCACCAGGGTCTCGATCTGCCCCGTGGCGGTCATCACCGCGGCGAAGCCTGAGGCGGAGATCATGATGAAGCCGATCAGCGCCATCATGCGCATGCCGCTGGTGAAGAGGTCGTCGGCCTCCCGCCACTTGAAGATGCCGCCCAGCGACAGCAGCGCGAAGCCCACCAGGCCACCCAGCACCATGGAGCCGGTATAGAGCTGGATGCCCAGCGCGGCGACGATGGCCACCAGCGACATCACCAGCCCCAGGGCATGCGGCTCATGCACCTCGGGATGGTGGTGCGGCACGTTGCTGGTGGCCACGTCCAGCGCTTCGTAATCGCGCGGCTTGCGATAGCTCGCGAAGAGCGCCACCACCAGGCCCACGGCCATGCCGGCCACCGGCACGCCCATGGCCAGGGGCACCATGCCACGGCTGATCTCCAGCCCCAGGGCTTCGCCGGCCTGGTTGATGTTGGCCAGCAGGATGTCATTGAGAAATATCGCCCCGAATCCCACCGGCAGCAGCATGTAGGGCGCGGTCAGGCCGAAGGTCAGGGCACAGGCCACGGCCCGGCGATCCAGGCGCAGCTGGTTCATCACCTTGAGCAGCGGCGGGATGAGGATCGGGATGAAGGCGATGTGCACCGGAATCAGGTTCTGGGAGGAGATCGACACCAACAGCACCGCACCGAGCAGCAGGTACTTCACGGTGGCCTGGCGACTCGCCGAGGCCTCCTGGCCGAGCAGCCGGATCAGCCGGTGCGCCAGCAGGTCCGGCAGCCCGGAGCGCGAGATCGCCACCGCGAAGGCCCCGAGGGTCGCATAGGCCAGCGCCACCTTGGCGCCGCCGCCCACGCCGTCATTGAAGGCCGCCAGGGTGGCCTCGATGGAGAGCCCGCCGACCAGCCCCCCGACCAGCGCACCGACCACCAGCGCAAAGACCACCGAGACCCGTGCCAGCGACAGGCCCACCATCACCAGCACCGCAATGATTACTGCATTCATGACAGTCTTCCCGAAAAAGGAGTTGGAGTGAGACGAAACGGCGCGGGATTCTACCAGAAGCAGGCCCTGCCTGCCGGCACGGCTCGCCTCCGGATGTCATGCCACCGTCATCCGGCCATCACGTCGCTGTCACGGGGATCGGCGATAACATCGGGGACGGGCAAGGGACACTGCCGGACATGTCGCCAGGGACGCGAGGGGGCTGGACGCCGCTCAGGGAGAACGGCATCGGGAGGATGCCCAGGGAGGAGCGAGATGCCGCCACGACGCACGCGTCGTGGCGTTTTTCATGGGCGACGCTCCGCAGGCTCCCAGCCGGGAACGCCCTCGCGTATGCGGCGGGAAAAGTCTTGGGCCTCATGGGCCTGCCGGGCACGCTCGGTGATATTCCCCCGCCGGCGCAGCTCGTGCAGGGAGTAGCCGGAAACCAGGCCGCCATGGTCATGGATGTAGCCCGGCAGCAGGCCGCTGAGCAGCAGGCGATGGTCCAGCGGCAGCCCTTCGATGATCCGGCGCATCATGGCGAACACCAGGGTGGTGCAGTTGGCGGTGATGGTGTGGTAAAAGCGCGGCTCGCGCTCCAGGTCGTTGGCAGCCGCCACCAGGGCCAGCAGCAGGTCACGACGGGCGTCGGGCGGGAGGGTGACATGGTAGAGGGTGACCCGCTCGCCACGCACGTTGCTGCGCAGGCGCACGGCGTCGCGCTCGTCGGCGGCGATGATCGCCAGCTCGTACTGCTTGAAGAAGCCGCCGATCTCCGAGAAGCGCTCGTGGCGCTCACGCCGCACCTCCACCGAGAAGGCCACGAAGTCGTCCTCGCCCGGCACCTCGCCGGAAAAGCCGAAGGAGACGAGCACATGGGCGATCCCCGGCCGGCCCCAGCTCGAGACGAACAGGTCGACAGAGTCCAGCCGACGCAGATCAAAGACCCGCCGCTCCCAGCCTCCGCGGGCATCGTTCGGGGTCTGCCAGTCGAAGTGGCGCATCCGGTGCAGGGTCAGCCGGTGTCCCTCGACGTCGCCCGTCGCCAGGTGGGCGACGTCCTCGGCCCACGCCAGGTCCTTCGCCGGCGTCAGGCGTCGCCACCAGGCCAGCAGCGCGGTCATCTGCACCACCATGGCGGCCAGCGGCCCCAGCCGCGCGCCCTGCCCGGCCAGCCACAGCCAGACGCCACCCGCCAGCAGCCAGAGCCCCACCACCAGCCACCGCCCGGGCCGCGGAAACGCCAGGCGATGGCCAAGGGCCAGCGCCCCCCAGAGGGTGGCGAGCAGCAGCGCCAGGCGCAGGATGCCATCCAGCAGGGCCATGTCATCGTCGTCCTTGCGAGCGTGATAGCGCGAGGCTACCACGACCGGCAGGGCCGGATGTCAACCTGGGTGGCCGGCGGCTCAGGCCTCGGTCAGCCAGCCGGCGAAGCCCTGCAGGTCATCGCCGAGATCGCCCCGGGTGACCCGGTGGTAGAGCCGCTGCAGCCGGGCGGTCAGCGACGCCTCGGCGATGGGTTTGTCCGGCGGCGGCGCCCCGGCCCGGGCGCCGATGTGCCGGCCATCGAGCTCGCGCAGCGGCAGCAGCTCGGCCGCGGTCCCGGTGACGAAGGCCTCGTCGGCGATATAGAGCTCGTCGCGGGTGATGCGCCGCTCGCGCACCTCGATCCCCAGCACCTCCCGGGCCAGGCGGATCACGCTGTCACGGGTGATGCCCTGCAGGCAGGAGGTCACCTCCGGGGTATGCAGCACGCCGTCGCGCAGCAGGAAGACGTTGGCCGCCGAGGCCTCGGCGACATAGCCTTCCGGGTCGAGCATGATCGTCTCGTCGAAGCCCGCCTTGACGGCGGTGTTGAGCGCCAGCATCGAGTTGACGTAGTGGCCGTTGGTCTTGGCCCGGCAAAGGCTGATGTTGACGTGGTGGCGCGCCCAGGAGGAGGTCAGCGCGCGCAGGCCGATCGCGGCCGCCTCGGGGGAGATGTAGTCACCCAGGTCCCAGGCGGGAATCATCAGGTGGGTGGTCAGCCCCTTCGCCCGCAGTCCCAGGCCCTCGGCACCGAGGTAGACCGTGGGTTTGAGATAGGCGTTGGTCAGGTCATTGCGTGCCAGGCACTGGCGCTGGGCCTGGATCAGCTCGTCGGCGACGAAGGATAACGGTATATCGAGGGCATGGGCGCTATCCAGCAGCCGGCGGGTATGCTCCGCCACCCGGAACAGGTGAGTGCCCCGCGGGCCCTCATAGGCGCGCACGCCCTCGAAGCAGCCCATGCCGTAGTGCAGGCTATGAGTCAGCATATGGGTGCGGGCATCGCGCCACGGCAGCCACTCGCCGTCATGCCATATCCAGCCGTCGCGGTCAAAGAGCGGTGTCATGGGCAGGCGTTCCTGTCGTGAAGAGGGTCGGTCATCGGAAACGGGGTCACAGCCGGCCGGCAGCGGACCAGGCCGCGCGCCAGCCGTCGATCAGCTCGCGCTGGTGGGGCTGCAGGGCCTGGTAGGGCCAGGCGGCGATCTCCTCGTCCTGGGGGTCGGGCACCGTGATGTCGCTGTCGGCAAGGGCCTGGACGACCGCGTGGCCGCACAGCGGGACATAGCCTTCCGAATAGCCGCCCTCGTGGACCATCACCAGCCGCCCTTGGCAGCGTCGCTCGGCCAGCTCGCGGAGCTGGCGGGTCATGCGCGCGAAGGCCGCGCTGTTGAGCAGCATCTTGCCCAGTGGGTCCTTGGCGCAGGCGTCATAGCCGCAGGCCACCACGATCAGCTCGGGCGCGAAGGCCTCGATCGCCGGCAGCACCAGCTCGGTCATGGCGTGGTCGTAGGCCCCGAGGCCGCAGCCAGGCGGCAGCGGCAGGTTGAGGCAGGCGCCCTCGCCTGCTCCTTCCCCCTGCTCCTCGAAGGTGCCGGTGTCCAGCGGGTAGTTGCCCGCCTGGTGGATCGAGACCGTGAACACCTCGGGGTCCGAGTAGAAGGCCGCCTGCTGGCCGTTGCCGTGGTGCACGTCCCAGTCGAGGATCGCCACGCGCCCTACCTGGCCCAAGGCACGCGCCCGCATCACGGCCACCGGGATGTTGCCCAGCAGGCAGAAGCCCCGGCCGCGATCGGCCTCGGCGTGGTGCCCGGGAGGGCGGCAGAGGGCGTAGGCACGCGCCAGCTCGCCGCTGGCCACGGCCTGAACCGCGGCGATGGCCAGCCCCGCCGACTGGCATGCGGCGGCCAGGCTGCCCGGCGTAAAGGGGGCGCAATCGCCGCCGTCACCGCCGCGGCCCCGGTCGCCGGCTTCCAGCGCCTCCAGGTAGCGGGGCGTATGGAAGCGCTCGAGATCCTCGCGGCGAGCCGGGGGCGGCTTGCGAACCGCCAGCGCGTCGATCAGCCCGGAGACCTCCAGCAGGTTCTTCAGCCGCCGCTTGCTCTCCGGGCTCTCCGAGGCCGGTTGCGGCTGCAGGAACTCGCCGGGGGCCGAGAAGACCCCGATGGCCCCCGGGTCATGCCAGAAGCAGCGCTCGTGCCAGAAGAAACCCACGGCCGGCGTTCCGCCGGCCGAGGCTGAGCTGCCAGCCGGCGTCATTGGTGGCCCTCCTGCCGTTCCCAGACCTCGATGGCCGCGGCCAGGTCCTCCAGCGAGGCCCCCACCGACTTGAACAGCGTGATGGCGTCACCCGAGGAACGCCCCGGGCGCTCGCCGCGCAGCAGCTCGGCGAGTTCGCCGCGAATGGCGTCGAAGGCGAAGCCTCCCTCGTCGATGGCCTGCAGGATGTCGCCCGCCTCGCCCCGGGCCCCGGCATAGGTGTCGACGAACACCTCGCTGCGGGCCAGGCACTCGGCATCGGTCTCGCGCATGGTCGGCCGGAAGGCCCCGATCAGGTCGAGATGGGTGCCGGGGGCGAGCCAGTCGCCACGGATCAGCGGCTCGGTAGAGAGCGTCACACAGCTGACGATATCCGCCTCGCGGGTCGCCGCCTCGAGGTCGGAGACCGCGGCGCTATCGAAGCGGTCGGCATAGTCGGCCGCCAATTGCTCGGCCTTGGCGGGGTTGCGCCCCCAGACCCGCACCCGAGTGATGGGCCGCACGGCGGCATGCGCCTCGATCACCATGGGGGCCAGCTTGCCGGTACCCACCACCAGCAGGGTCGAGGCATCGTCCCGGGCCAGTTCCCGGGCCGCCAGGGCCGAGGCCGCCGCGGTGCGCCGCCGGGTCAGCTCGCTGCCGTCGATGCAGGCCAGCGGGCGCCCGTGGGCACCCTCGCTGAGCAGGTAGACGCCGGCGATGGCCGGCAGCCCGTGGTCGGCGTTCTGCGGGAAGACGTTGACCATCTTCACGCCGATGTAGCCGGCCCGCTCCCAGGCCGGCATCAGCAGCATGGTGGCCTCGCCATCGGGGCGATGCATGGCGTGGTGGTGTCGAGGCGGCGACTCCACGCCCTCGCGGAAGGTGGTGGCCAGCCGCTCGACCAGCGCCGGCCAGGCCAGCGAGGCCGACACCTCCTCGGCAGTGATGATGCGCATCTCAGGCCTCCGGCAGTGCCGCGGTGACCATGATCTCCACCTTCCACTCGGGCTTGGCGAGCTTGGCCTCGACGGCGGCGCGCACCGGCGGGCGACCCGGTACCACCCAGCCATCCCAGGCGGCATTCATCTGGTCGAACTCGGCCATGCTGGTGACCCAGATCTGGGCGGCAACCAGGTGCTGCTTGGATGTGCCGGCCTTGGCCAGCAGGTCATCGATGCGCGCCAGCACCTGCTCGGTCTGGCCGCGCATGTCGGCGGAGGGGTCGGACGGCACCTGGCCGGCCAGGTAGGCGGTGCCGTTGTGCACGGTGATCTGGCTCATGCGGGCATTGCTGTCGTGATGGGTGACGGTCATGGCAAGGTCTCTCGTCGGGATGGCAGTCAGGCTGCGGTATAGCCGCCCAGCAAGGCGGCCAGGTTATCGCCCAGGTGCTCGGTGGGATAGCCCCCCTCCTGCACCAGCACCGTGGGCAGCTCGATGGCGGCCAGGCGCCGCCCGATCTCGGTGAAGTCGTCGGTCTCCAGGGCCAGGCCGGCCAGCGGGTCGTCCTTGTGGGCATCGAGCCCCAGGGCCACCACCAGCGCCTGCGGACGGAAGGCGTCCAGGCACTCGATCAGGCGGTCCAGGGTGGCCAGGAAGGTCGCGCCGTCGCTGCCCAGGGGCAACGGCAGGTTGACGTTGGCGCCCTGGCCATCCCCTTCGCCGTGCTCGTCGGCCCCGCCCCAGAAGAAGGGATAGAAATCGGCGGGGTCGGCATGCAGCGAACCGGTCCAGACATCGCCGCGCTGATAGAAGATGTCCTGGGTGCCGTTGCCGTGGTGGAGGTCCACGTCGAGGATCGCCACCCGCTCGTGGCGCTCGCGCAGCACCGTGGCAGCCAGCGCCGAGTTGTTGAGGAAGCAGAATCCGCCGGCCCGCTCGGGGCCGGCATGGTGGCCCGGCGGTCGGCACAGGGCATAGGCCGAAGGCTCGCCGCTCAGCACCGCATCGGCGGCGGCCTCGGCGCTGGCGGCGCTGGCCAGGATGCCGGCGAAGCTATCGGCGGTCATCGGACAGGCCATGTCGTGCATGTGCCAGCCCACCAGCCCCACCGGGTGCCGGGGATAGTGGTGCCCACCCCCGCAGGGGTGGACATTGGGCGCCACGATCTCCGCGGCATCCGGCAGCGCCCGCCAGCGGGCATGAATGGTCTCCAGGAAGTCGAGATAGCGCGGGGCATGGATCCTGCCCAGACGGTCTCTCAGCCGCGCACTGTCGACCTCGGTGGGCGCGGTCATGGAGAGGCCCAGGGACGCCAGCCCCGCGGTCAGCAGCTCGGCCCGCACCGGCCCTTCCGGGGAGTCCACCGGCCGGCCACGCAGCAGGAAGGTCGGCGGCGCATGACGTTCCTGGTCGGGATGATAGAAGAGCTTCATGAGGGAGGTTCCTTAGCCCAGCAGCGAGGGGATCCAGGTGGAGAGCGACGGGAAGATGACCAGCAGCAGGATCACCACGATGAAGGCGACATAGAATGGCAGCGAGGCGATGATCGCCCGTTCGAAGGGCACATTGGCGATCCTCGCCGCCGTCATCAACGTCATCCCCACCGGCGGAGTGACGTTGGAGATGTTGAGCACCACGATCATCAGGATGGCGAAGTGCAGCGGGTCCACCCCCAGTTGGATCATCGCCGGCACCAGCACCGGGGCCACCACCACCAGCGCCGGCAGCACGTCCATGACCGTGCCGATCAGGATCAGCAGGGCGCAGACCAGCAGCAGCTGAAGGAAGGTCGAGTCACTGAAGGTGGTAATAAGGCCCGCCGCCTCCCGGGCGATGCCGGAGCGGGTGACGAACCAGCCGAGCACCGCCGAGGTCGCCAGCAGGAAGAACACCACCCCCGAGAAGCGCACCGTTACCACCAGCGCGTGCCAGATCTTGCGCCAGGTGAGGGTGCGGTAGAAGACGACCCCGATGGCGATGGCATAGACGGCGGCAAACCCCGAGGCCTCGGTGATGGTGGTCATCCCCGAGAGGATACCGCCGAGGATGATCAGCGGCACGATCATCGCCGGCAGCGCCACCAGGAAGGCCACGGCCGCCGCCTTGAGCGGCGTGGGCGCCTGCTTGGGGTAGCCCCGCCTCCAGGCCAGGAAGAAGCTCACCGCGAGCAGCGCCACGGCCATCAGCAGGCCGGGGATGATCCCCCCGGCGAAGAGGTCGATCACCGAGATGTCGCGCAGCAGGGTCGCATAGACCACCATCACCACGCTGGGCGGGATGATCGGCCCGATGATCGACGAGCAGGCGGTGATCGCCGCGGCATACTCGGCGTCATAGCCCTGCCGCTTCATCTCCGGGATCATGATCTTGCCGATCGCCACGGTGTCGGTGATCGCCGCCCCGGTCAGGCCGGCGAAGAATACCGACACCGAGACGTTGACGTGGGACAGCGCCCCGCGCACCCGCCCGAACAGGGCGTTGTTGAAGGCGATCAGCTTCTGGGTCAGGCCGCCCTGGTTCATCAGCTCGGCGGTGAAGATGAAGTAGGGCACGGCGATCAGCAGGAACCCCGAGACACCGGAGAACATGCGGTCGGCGATGATGCCGAGCATGCGCTCGCCGCCCATGGCGAAGCCGCCGGCCAGCCCCGACATGGCCATCACCACGGCCACCGGGGCCCCGATCAGAAGAAGCACGACGAAGACGATGATCGCGGGGGTCATGAGCGCTCCTCCCCATCAGTGACATCAATGAGTTCCTCGATCACGGTCTCGTCATCGATGAAGTGTTCGAGCAGGTCGAAGCCCTGCACCAGGTGCAGCAGGATGATGACCCCGCTGATCGGCACCACGATGGCGGTGAACTTGCCGGAGATCTGGATCTGGTCGGAGACCATGTAGACCTGGGAGGCCCCCTGGAAGAAGACCCAGCCGTACCAGACCAGCATCAGGGCAAACAGCGCGATGACGCCGAGACAGAGCCCGGCCGCAACCTTGAGCAGCACGCGCGGCAGGCTGCGCACCAGCAGCGTCATGGCCACATGCTCGCCATAGCGCAGCGAGATGGTCATGGCGAGAAAGCCGATCCAGGGCAGGAAGAGCCGCGCCAGCGAGTAGGTCCAGCTCAGGGTGCTGCCGGTGGCCAGCTTGTAGAGGAAGGCCGTGAAGGAAATGCCCAGCATGATCAGCACGCAGGCCACACACGTCACGATCGCCACCTGGTTGACCACGTCACTCAGGCGGCGCAGGGGCTGAAGTCGATCCATCGGGTCACCTCACAGGCAGCGTCGACCGGCCGGCGGGACCGGCGGGTCGACGGGGCGGATCAGGGTTGCGGATCAGCGGCCATAGACGGCCACGTCGGATTCGCTCACCTCCTCACCGACACGGGCCACCTCTTCGAGGAAGGCATCGACCTTCTCCTCGTCGATACCGAAGTCATTGACGATCCAATCCTTCCACGCCGGGGTGGCGATCTCCGCCATGCGCGCCCGCTCCTCGGGAGGCATGATGTAGCACTCCTCGAAGCGCTCGCAGGACTCCTCCCAACTGGCCGTTGCCAGCGCACCGGACATGCCATGGCCGATGGCAACAGCCTCACGGGCGGAGGTGACAATGGCCTCCTGCTGGGCCTCGGTCAGGCTCTGGAACCAATCCTCGCTGACCAGCCAGGCCGCACTGTTGTAGACGTGACCGGTGAGCGTGGTGTAGTCCGTCACCTCGTCGAAATTATAGGTGACATTGAGCACCGGGGCGTTGAACTGCCCATCGGCGAGGCCCGTCTCCAGGGCGGTGATCACCTCGCCCCAGGGCAGCGGCGTCGCCGAAGCGCCAAGCGACTTCATGATGGCGACGTGTCCCGGGTTTTCCTCGGTGCGGATATTGAGCCCCTCGAGGTCCTCCACGGTCTTGATCGGGCGCTTGTTGTTGGTGAAAGCCACGAAGCCGCCGCCATCATCGAAGGTACCGAGATAGCGCATGTTGGCTTCCTCGATGGTCCCCGACATGAAGTCGGCGAACCACTCGCTGTCGAAGAAGGTCCAGGCCTGGCGCCAGTTGTCGAAGATGAAAGGCGCGGTCATCAGCTGGTAGTCGTCATAGAAGGACGACATGGCCCCGGTGGTGATGATCGTGGACTGCAGGGTACGGCCACCCTGGACCTCGGAGGCGGTCTCCACCTCGGACCCCAGCTGACTGTTGCCGAAGATCGACACGGTGATCTCGCCATCGGTCCGGGTCTCGACCAGGTTCTTGAAGTGCACCAGCGCCGGGTAGACCTCGTTGTTGCTCATGTTCTCCGGGAGGATGGTGGAGATGGCCATTTCCATGGATTGGGCCTGCACTTGGGTGCTGGCGATGGCCAGGGGGAGCGCAGCCAGTGCCAGGGCGCCGGGGAGAGTCTTCGCTTTCATGGTCAACCTCGCGTCGTCTTGTCATTGTAGTGGCCCTGTCTCGCCCTCCCTGCAGGGACACAACGAGACAGCTGACCTTCAGACTAGGTCGACTCTGGCCCGCCTGCTTGCCCGGAACTGCGATGCTCTTGCCCGGGACTCGGGAAAGCCCGGTCCTCACGGCGCGCCCGGGAGGGCGAGACGGCGAAGCGTCGGCGGTAGGCGCGGGAGAAGCTGCCCTGGTCGCGAAAGCCCACCAGGGTGGCGATATGGCCGAGGCTCAGGCCGCTGTGCGTGACCAGGGTACGGGCATGATCCAGGCGCCGACGCTGGACATAGGCGAGTGGCGTCATGCCGGTCAGCTCCCGGAAACAGGCATGGAAATGCCCCGCGCTCAAGGCACAGAGCGCGGCCAGCTGCTCGACACGGATCTCGTCGGCGAGATGACGGTCGATCCAGGCGTCCAGGCGCGCCAGGTCGAGGCGCTCGCTGAAGCCCCGGACGGCGGGCGCGCCGACATCCGCCGGCAGTGGCTCGGCCTCGAGGTGCAGATAGAGGGCCCGCAGCAGCAGTGCGGCGATCTCGCTGTGCAGTGCCGGACAATATTCCAGCTGCTGCATCAGGCTGGCCGCCAGGCGGTTGAGGCGCGGCGGCACCGCGAAGAAGCGCGGCCGCTCGAACAGTCGCCCGATGGCTTCGCCATCGCGAAGGGCCGGAAGGCTCTTGGCAGGAATATCGAGCACGAAGGTGCGGTTGCGGCCATCGCCCCGATAGTCGTGGTGGCGGCCACAGGGAATCAGGCAGCCCCGGCTGCCGGTGATACGATCCCCCCGTCCCTCGATGGCAAGCTCGGTGGCGCCGCAGGTGGCAAGGATGAGCTGGTGGTGGTCATGGGCATGGGCCACGTGCGCCTGGCCCAGGGTGGCGGCACGGAGATCGAGGAAGGTCATCGGTAACATCGCCTTACAGTCGCCATCGACAGCGTCAACATGGCGTGGCGCAGGGGGGAAAGCAAGTCGGGAAGCCACGGCCGGTCGCTCACTCGCGAGCCCCGTCGATGCCCCGGACCACGTAATCCCGTGCCACGCCGATGTGGTAATCGATGGCCTCGCGACAGCGTGGCCCCTCGCCGCTGGCCAGCGCGTCGAGCAGCAGGTGGTGGCTCTCGGCGATGGACTCCGGCGCCTCGTGGGTCTTGGTGATCAAGGTAATGCACAGCCGTAGCTCGTGGGCCAGATCATCGAAGGTCCTGAGCAGGCGACGGTTTCCCGCCGAGGCGATCAGCAGGCGATGGAAGGCCAGGTCCTCCTCGATCCGCCGGCTCTCGTCACCGCTGCCCGACGCCTCACACAGGATCTCGACCTGGCGACGCAGGGCGGCCAGGGTCTCGGGCAGGCAGGCCCCGGCGAGCCGCTCCATGGCATGGCGTTCCAGGCAGAGTCGCAGGTCGAAGATGTCAGCGAGCTCACCGGCATCCAGGGCCCGCACGAAGAAGCCCCGCCGTGGCTGGGAGACCAGCAGGCCGCGGCTCTCCAACAGACGCGCTGCCTCGCGAACCGGCGCGCGACTCACCCCCAGGTCACGGGCCAGTTGCACCTCCGACAACCGTTCGCCGGGGGCGAAGCGCTGTTCGATGATGGCCTGGGTCAGGTAGTCGGCCACCTGTTCCACCAGGTTTCGCTGCTGGATGAACGCGGAAGGTGTGGCGACGGATGATGCCGGCATGCGGTTGGGACTCGTGTCGGGATGGCTTTCCTATCCAGTATGGCCAAGGGGCATCGTTTGTCGACCGTCGATTGACGACTGTCGACAGCTTGATTGGCGCCTGCTAGCTTCATTCAGGTGACTGCCCACTTGCCAACAACAATCGCCACAACAGGGACAGCATCATGAAGACACCACTGGCCATCGCCATTGCCGCCGCCTTCACCGCCTCTTCGGCCTTCGCCGAGGAACCCAAGGCCGGCGGAACCATCGACACCATCATCCAGCCCGAACCGCCCGGCCTGGTGCTGGGCATGATCCAGAACGCCCCGACCCGCACGGTCGCCGGCAACATCTATGAAGGCCTGCTGCGCTATACCACTGACCTGGAGCCCCAGCCCCAGCTCGCAGAGTCCTGGGAGGTCAGCGACGACGGTCGCACCTGGACCTTCCACCTGCGCGAGGACGTCACCTGGCACGACGGCGAGCCCTTCACTGCCGAAGACGTGGTGTTTTCCGCCGATGTCTTCCACCGCGAGCTCAATCCCAGCGCCCGTGCGGTGCTGCAGCATGTGGAAGCCATCGAAGCCACCGACGACCACACCGTGGTCTTCACTCTCGAGAAGCCCTTCGGCCCCTTCCTGATCTCCTTCGAGGCCGGGACCTTCACCATGGTGCCCAAGCACATCTACGAGGGCACCGAGTTCCGCGACAACGAGGCCAACAACCACCCCATCGGCACCGGCCCCTTCAAGTTCGACAACTGGGACCGCGGCACCGTCATCCAGCTGGTGAAGAACGAGGACTACTACGAGGAGGACCTGCCCTACCTCGACGGCATCAACTGGCACATCATCCCCGATGGCGCCTCTCGTGCGGTCGCCTACGAGAATGGCACTGTCGACGTGCTGCCCTACGGCACCGTCGAGAACTTCGACATCCCGCGCCTCACCGAACTGGACAACACCTGCGTGACCGAGCAGGGCCACGAGTACTTCAGCCCCTTCGCCATGCTGTGGATGAACAACCGCGAGGGGCCCACGGCCGACAAGCGCTTCCGGCAGGCGGTGATGTACGCCATGGACCGCGAGTTTGCCCGCGACGTGCTGTGGAATGGCCTGGGCCAGGTTCCCCTGGGGGCCTTCGGCTCCAACGCCCGGTTCCAGAACGATGACCTGGAACCCTACGACCACGACCCCGACCGCGCCCGCGAGCTGCTCGACGAGATGGGTTACGACGGCGAGGAAGTCCGCCTGCTGCCGCTGCCCTATGGCGAGACCTGGACACGCTGGGCCGAGGCCGTGCAGCAGAACCTCAAGGAGGTGGGCATCAACGTGCGCACCGAGGCCACCGACGTGGGCGGCTGGAACCAGCGCCTCGGCGACTGGGACTATGACCTCGCCTTCACCTACCTCTATCAATATGGCGACCCGGCGCTGGGCATCTCGCGCACCTACCTCTCCAGCAACATCGAGAAGGGATCGCCCTGGAACAACGTCGAGGGCTACGAGAACGAGCGGGTCGACGAACTGTTCGACCAGGCCGCGACGGCCTTTCCGGATGAGGAGCGCGAGGCGCTCTACCACGAGGTCCAGGAGATCCTCCAGGAGGACGTGCCGGTGGGCTGGCTGCTGGAGCTCGGCTTCCCGACCATCTATCGCTGCGACGTCAAGAACCTGGTGACCTCGGGCGTGGGCGTCAATGACGGCTTCAAGGACGCCTGGCTCGACAGGTAAACCACGCGGGGCGGCCCTCGCGGCCGCCCTTGTGCCGTTCCACAGCGTCCCACGTCGCCAGGGGGTAGTGGCATGCTCTATGCCAGACTGATCGTGTCACGGCTGTTCAAGGCCGTGATCGTGCTGTTCATGATCATCATCTTCAACTTCTTCCTCATCCAGATGGCGCCAGGCGACCCGGCCGCCATCCTGGCCGGCGAGGCCGGGGCCACCGATGCGGAGTTCCTGCGCCAGCTGACCGAGCGCTTCGGCCTCGACCAGCCGCTCCACGTGCAACTGTGGCGCTATGTCTCCGGGGTGGCCATGCTCGATTTCGGCTTCTCCTACCGGCAGCAGGTGCCGGTGCTCGACCTGATCCTGGCCCGTCTGCCGGCCACCCTGCTGCTCACCGGAACCGCCTTCGTGCTGTCGCTGGTGCTGGGCATCGTCGCCGGTTCGCTGGCCGCGGCGCGCGTCAAGAAACCCTCGGGCTCGCTCATCATGGCCCTGGCGCTGGTCTTCTACGCGACCCCGCTGTTCTGGGTCGCGCTGATGGCCGTGGTGCTGTTCTCGGTCTATCTCGACTGGCTACCGGCCTATGGCATGTACACAGTCGGCGCCGGCCTGGAGGGGTTCGCCTTCGCCCTGGACGTCGGCAAGCACCTGATCCTGCCGGCCACCACGCTCGCGCTGTTCTTCATGGCCATCTATACCCGCATGACGCGTGCCTCGATGCTCGAGGCCGCCCAGCAGGACTTCGTCAAGACGGCACGCGCCAAGGGCCTCAAGAACAGCGTCATCCAGCGACGCCATATCCTGCGCAACGCCCTGCTGCCGATCATCACCCTGGCCGGCCTGCAGGCGGGCCAGATGGTTGGCGGGGCCATCCTCACCGAGACGGTCTTTGCCTGGCCGGGTATAGGGAGGCTGATGTTCGAGGCCCTGCAACAACGTGACTACAACCTGCTGCTGGGCATCTTCTTCTTCTCCGCGGCCCTGGTGATCGTCTTCAACATCATCACCGACCTCGTCTACCGCCTGGCCGACCCGCGCATCAAGGAGGCGTCATGAACTTCTTCGCTCGCTTCGCCCAGAACCGCGGTGCCCTGGTAGGCCTGATCATCCTGCTGGCGATCATCCTGATGGCCATCCTGGCCCCGTTGCTGTTTCCCGAATCGCCGTGGCGCATGGTCCAGCGCCCCTTCCTGCCGCCACTCGAGACGGAGGGCTTCCCGCTCGGGACCGATACCATGGGGCGCAACGTCGCGGCCGGCCTGATGCACGGCGCCTGGGTCTCGCTGCTGATCGGCCTGGTCTCGACCACCGTGGCCCTGGCCATCGGCGTGCCGCTGGGCGCCATCGCCGGCTACTACGGCGGCCTCGTCGACGACGCCCTGATGCGCTTCACCGAGTTCTTCCAGACCATCCCCAACTTCGCCCTGGCCATCGTGCTGGTGGCGATCATGCAACCCAGCATCACCTCGATCGTGCTGGCTATCGCCATCGTCAGCTGGCCACCGGTGGCCCGCCTGGTGCGCGCCGAATTCATGTCGCTGCGACACCGCGAGTACGTGGAGGCGGCTCGCCTGGTCGGCCAGACCAATGCCACCATCATCCTGCGCCAGATCCTGCCCAACACCCTGTCGCCGATCATCGTGCTGGCCTCGCTCATGGTCGCCACGGCCATCCTGCTGGAGTCCGCCCTCTCCTTCCTCGGCCTGGGCGACCCCAACGTGATGTCCTGGGGCTACATGATTGGTGCGGCGCGCACGGTGATCCGTCAGGCCTGGTGGCTGAGCTTCTTCCCCGGCGTGGCAATCCTGCTCACCGTGCTGGCGCTCAACCTGGTGGGCGAAGGCCTCGACGATGCCCTCAACCCCAAGCTCGCCCGCGAGCGCTCATGAACGGCGTCCAAGGAGAACTCCATGAGTGACATCCTGTTGAGCCTTCGCCACCTGACCATCGCCCTGCCCGAGGGAGCCGACCGCGACTTCGCGGTGGAGGACGTCAGCTACGACGTGGCACGCGGCGAGATCATGTGCGTGGTCGGTGAATCCGGATCCGGCAAGTCCATGGCCGCCAACGCCTTGATGGGTCTGCTGCCCAAGGGCGTGCGGGCCACCGCTGGTGAGGTGGTCTTCGATGGACAGGACCTGCTGAGCCTTACCGAGAAACAGCATCGTGAACTTCGCGGGCTGCGCATCGGCATGATCTTCCAGGAACCGATGACCGCCCTGAACCCGCTGATGCGGGTCGGCGCCCAGATCGGCGAGGTCTTCGAGGCCCACAATCGGCTGACCCCGAGCGGGCGACAGGCCCGTGCCCTGGAACTGCTGACCGAGGTGGGCATTCCCCAGCCCGAGAAGGCCATCCGCGCCTATCCCTTCGAGCTCTCCGGCGGCCAGCGCCAGCGGGTAATGATCGCCATGGCCCTGGCCCTGAAACCCGAACTGCTGATCGCCGATGAGCCCACCACGGCACTGGACGTCACCACCCAGGCGCAGATCCTCGACCTGATCGGCGACCTGCAGCGTCGCCACGGCATGGCCGTGATGTTCATCACCCACGATTTCGGCGTGGTGGCCGAGATCGCCACCCGGGTCTGTGTGATGCGCGAGGGACGCATCGTCGAACTCGGCGAGGCCCGGGAGGTGCTGGAGAACCCCCAGCACGAATATACCCGGGCGCTGATCGAGGCGATTCCCAGCAATGCCATGCCCGCCGCCCGACAGGTCGACCAGACGGCCCCGCTGCTCGAGGTCCGTCACCTGCAGAAGGTCTTCCGCTCCCGCGGAGGGCTCTTCAAGCCCTCGCGTGAGGTCCACGCCCTTAACGACGTCAGCTTCACCATGGCGCGCGGCGAGACGGTGGGCATCGTCGGCGAGTCGGGCTCAGGCAAGTCGACACTGGGACGCTGCGTGGTCCGCCTGGAACGGCCCGACAGTGGTGAATTGCTCCTCGATGGCATCGACCTCACCAGCCTCAAGAGCGAGACCCTGCGCCGCGAACGCCGACGGGTGCAGATGATCTTCCAGGATCCCTATGCCTCGCTCAACCCGCGCACCCGGGTCGGCATGGCCATCGCCCAGGGCCCCATCGCCAACGGCGTGGACAGGCAACAGGCGCTCAAGGAGGCCGGCGACCTGCTCGACCTGGTCGGCCTGGGCGCCGCCGCGGCCGAACGCTTCCCCCATGAGTTCTCCGGTGGGCAGCGCCAGCGCATCGGCATCGCCCGGGCGCTGGCGCTCAATCCCGAACTGATCGTTGCCGACGAGGCCGTCTCGGCCCTGGACGTCTCCATTCAGGCGCAGATCCTCGAACTGCTCGAGGACCTGAAGCAGAAGCTCTCGCTATCGCTGCTGTTCATCACCCACGACCTGCGCGTCGCCGCCCAGATCTGCGACCACATCATCGTCATGCAGCACGGCCGCATCGTCGAGCACGGCAGTGCGGAAGCGGTCTTCCTCTCGCCCCAGGCGGCCTATACCCGCGAACTGCTCGAGGCCATCCCCGGCAGGGCGCACGTCCTGGCCACTGCCTGACCCACCCGGAGCCTGAACCTGTCATGGACGCCCTCTTGAAGGAGATCACCCGCATCGTCGGCGCCGGCAACGTCCTCACCGGCGACGATGTCAGTGCCCGGCGGGTCGACTGGTTGACCGGCGCGCCCTGCCGTGCCGGGGCCATCGTGCGACCGGGATCGACCAGGGAACTCGCCGAGGTGATGCGGGCCTGTCACGCCGCTCGCCAGCCGGTGGTCACCCACGGCGGCCTCACCGGGCTGGTGCACGGAACCGAGGCGGATCCCGACGAACTGGCCGTGTCACTCGAGCGCATGAAAGCCATTGAAGCCGTCGACCCGGTCAGCGCCACGCTTACCGTCCAGGCGGGGGCGCCACTGCAGAGCGTGCAGCAGGCCGCCGAGGCGGTGGGCCTGCAGTTCGCCCTCGACCTGGGCGCCCGCGGAAGCTGCACGATCGGCGGCAACATCGCCACCAATGCCGGCGGCATCCGGGTCATCCGCTACGGCATGATGCGCCAGCAGGTGCTGGGGCTGGAGGCCGTGCTGGCCGACGGCACCGTGGTCAGCTCGATGAACCGCATGCTCAAGAACAATGCGGGCTTTGACCTCAAGCAGCTGTTCATCGGCAGCGAGGGGGCACTGGGCATCGTCACCCGGGCGGTGCTGCACCTGCAGCCGCCCACTCCGGACGTGCAGACGGCGCTGGTCGCCTGCCCCTCCTTCGAGAACCTGACCGGCCTGCTGGGCCACCTGGGCCGCCAGCTCGGTGGCAGCCTGGCCGCCTTCGAGGCGATGTGGCAGAGCCACTATCGGCTGCTAACCCAGGAGAGCGGCCGGCACACGCCACCGCTGTCGCCCGAAGCGCCCTTCTACGTGATCCTCGAGTCGCTGGGGAGCGACCCGGAGAGCCATGGCGCCCAGTTCGCCCTTGCCCTGGAGCGCGCCCTGGAAGAGGGCCTGATCAGTGATGCGGTCCTCGCCCAGTCCGACGCTCAACGCCAGGCCCTCTGGGCGATTCGCGAGGACATCGAGGGCCTGATACAGGCCCTCTCACCGCTGTTCACCTTCGACGTCAGCCTGCCGATTCCGGAGATGCATCGCTATATCGTCGACCTAGAAGCGGCCCTGGCGCGCGACTGGCCTCGGGGCCGCATGGTCACCTTCGGTCATCTGGGCGACGGCAACCTGCATATCTCCATTACCGTCGGGAGTGCCGACCCGGCGGCCCGTCGCGCCGTCGAACGTCTTGTCTACACGCCGCTCGCCGAGCTTGGCGGCTCGGTATCGGCCGAGCACGGCATCGGGTTGGAGAAACGCGACTACCTGTCCCTGTCGCGCACCGTCGAGGAGATCACGCTGATGCACACCCTCAAGCGAGCCCTTGACCCGCACGGGTTGCTCAACCGCCACAAGGTGCTCGCGCCGGTGGACGGTTGACGCTCGATGGAACGCTTTCTCATCGACCGTCTGCCGCTCGCGCTCGCCGCCCGCCCGGCACTCGGCTCGCTGGCCTTGATCCTCGCCATCGGGCTCTTCTGGGGCGGCAACTGGCCGGCGGTGCGCTTCATCCTCCGCGACCTGCCACCCTTCACCCTGCGCGCCATCGGCTTTACCGCTGGCGCGCTGGTGCTGCTGGGCTGGGCCCGCTGGCGCGGCATACCGCTTCGCGTGGAGGCGAGGGAGTGGCCTTGGCTCGCGGTCACCGGGGTTTTCACCATTCTCGGCTTCAACCTGGCGACGGCCTTTGGCCAGCTGCGCATGCCGACCTCACAGGCGGCGATCATCGCCTTCAGCATGCCGTGCTGGGCATTGCTGATGGCCTGGGGGCTACTCGATCAGCGCATCACACGGCGTCAGTGGTCGGGGCTCGCATGCGGGCAGGCAGGCCTGCTGATCCTGCTCGGCCCGGCCGCCCTGGCAGGCGGCAGCCAGGGCCTGGCAGGGCCCTTGATCATGCTGGGGGCAGCACTTTCCTGGGCCCTGGGCACCGTGCTGATCAAGCGCCGCGGCACGTGGCAAAGCCATGCGGTCGTGATCACCGGCTGGCAGTTCGCCCTCTGTGCCATCCCCATGATCGTGATGATGGTCGCCATGGAGCCGATGCCTCGCCCGAGCGACTGGCACACCACGACCTGGTTGGCACTGGCTTATCACCTGCTGTTCTCGATCACCATCGCACAGATGCTGTGGTTCATGAACGTCAACCGCTTGTCCATCGCCCAGGCCACCATCTCGACCCTGATCATCCCGACCGTTGGCGTGTCGAGCTCCATCCTGTTGCTCGGCGAGCCGTTGAGCGCCAAGGTATTCATCGCCCTGCTGCTGACGCTGGCAGCCGTGGCGATCGTCATGCTGCACAGGAGGCCTTCCACATGACACTGACCATCAGCGTTCCGGGCACCACCGATCACGACGACTGGCAGCGCCTCTACCGCGGCTACGCCGAGTACTATGGCATGCCCATGAGCGAATCGACGCTGACCACCGTCTGGGACTGGATCCAGGATGGCACACGCTTGCAGGGACGCCTGGCACGCGACGCGAACGGCCAGGCGGTGGGGCTGATGCACTTTCGTGCCATGCCGTCCCCACTGCGCGGGAGCACCGTCGGCTTCCTGGATGATCTCTTTGTCGACCCGGCATATCGCGGCACGGGTGCCGTCGATGAGATGATGGAGGCACTGCGCCAAGAGGCACGCCAGCAAGGCTGGCCCTTCGTGCGCTGGATCACCCGCGAGAACAACTATCGTGCACGGGGCGTCTATGACCGCTGCGCCGAGCGAACCGATTGGGTGACCTACCAGCTCGATGCCTAGTTTTCGGAAAAAGCCTTGGCGACCCCACTGTCCATGACCTATCTGGAGGATTCGATGCCCCGTTTCCCCGACCACCTGACCGGCGACGGCCCCACCAATCCCTTCCCCGGGATCCGCGTGCTGGAGCGCCGCCTGGGCCGCGAGATCCCCCACCGCCTGGGCTCCAACGAGGGACTCGACATGCCCCACCGCGCCCTGCGCGCGCACTTCGGCGACGCCATGGTCGAGCATGCCTACTGCTATGGCGACTCCGAAGCGCTGGGCGTCCGCCAGCGGCTCGCCGAGCAGCAAGGCATCCCGCTCGAGGCGCTGCTGGTCGACGCCGGGGCCGACAGCCTGATCGCCCTCGCCCTGCGCACCGTGGCCGAACCCGGCACCGCTGTGGTGGCCACCGCCGGCACCTACCCTACCTTCGGCTACTTCGCGCGGGGCCAGGGCTGCCGGCTGGTCGAGGTCCCCTACCAGGAGGCGCCGGGCCGCCTCGCCCCGGACCTCGAGGCCCTCTCGGCCACCGCCCGACGCGAGCAGGCCCGGCTGGTCTACCTGGCCAATCCCGACAACCCCAGCGGCCACCTGCACGACGACACGGCCGTTCGCCGCCTGCGCGAGACGCTGCCCGACGACTGCTGGCTGCTGCTCGACGAGGCCTACCACGACTTCCGCGAGGATGCCGAGACCCCCTTCGCCCGCGAGGTGCTGCCCGGCGTGATCCGCCTGCGCACCCTCTCCAAGGCCCATGGCATGGCGGGGCTGCGCATCGGCTATGCCATCGCCGAGCCCGAGACCCTGGCGATGATGATGAAGGTGCGCATCCACTATGCGGTCTCGACCCTGACCCTGGCCGCGGCCGAGGTGGTACTGGACCATCCCGACGAGACCCGCGAGCACATCGCCGCGGTGCTCAAGCGCCGCAAGCGCCTGACCGAGCACTTCCGCGGACTCGGCGCCGAGGTCTTGCCCAGCGCCACCAACTTCATCGGCATCCGGCTGCCCAGCGCCGAGCTCGCCGAGCGGGTCAACCGCGAACTGCTCGAGGCCGGGCGGCTGATTGCGCGCCCGGCCCACCCGGACCTCGGCCATGTGCTGCGCATCACCGCCGTGGAAGATGCCCTGGTGCCCGGGCGACTGCAAATCCTGGAAGACGCCCTGCGCTGAGGGCGTCGCTCGACGGGAAAGCGGTGCTCAGCAGCGGCCCTGCATCCGCAATCCCGGCGGGCAGAAGCCGCCGCCGCGGTCGGAGTGGGCATGGCCGCGGTCGTCGTCGATGACGACCAGTGGCTCGGACTGGATGCGCGCGGGGGTGTAACTGCAGCCGGCCAGCAACAGGCTGGCGCCAAGCAGGCAGATCAGCAGCATCAGGCGTCGGCTCATGGGAAACCTCCATGTCGAGATGGTGTGGGGGCATTCTAGCGGACCCTGGCTGCCCTACCCATGTGGTGCAGGAACGACACCGCCGTCTTCATTTTGCGACAACCGCCCACCGGGACGCGGCCGAGCACCTTGCGTCCGCCGACAACGCCACCCTGACGTCTTGACCGACTGTAACGACTGTAATGTGACAGCTGTGACATCGGTGTATCGATCGTGACACCTGGCCATTCCCCTCCCCCTCTCCTCGTCCCCCTGCTATAAAGATTCTCGTATAAACAAGGCATTAAAAAATAATACGGCGTAAATACTGCTGGCATGGCGATTGCTCGGGTATCCGTGACTCCCGCGACATGTCGCGGGAGTCACCGAGACAACAATTCCATAAGACACGGAGCCATCCCATGACCATGACCCCGAAGCGCACCATGCTCGCCCCGGCCCTACTACTGGCGCTGGCCACTCAGACCGCCCAGGCCGAACTGCCCGGCCTGCAGGGGCCACAACACTTCGGCTTTACCGTTCCTGACCGACAGGCCGCCGTGGACTTCTTCGTCGACGTGATCGGCTGCGAGGCCTTCTTCACCATCGGCCCCTTCGGTCCCTTCGACGACGACTGGATGGTCACCAACCTGAACGTCCACCGCGAGGCGACGATACCGGCCGCCCACCTGGTGCGCTGCGGAGACGGCACCAACCTGGAAATCTTCGAGTACACCGCTCCGGATCAGCGCACCGAACAGCCACGTAACAGCGACATCGGCGGGCACCATATCGCCTTCTATGTCGACGATATGGATCAGGCCGTCGCCTATCTGAAGGAGCAAGACGTCAAGGTGCTGGGTGAACCCCACACCTTTACCGAAGGCCCGATGGAAGGTCTGACCTGGGTCTACTTCATGGCGCCCTGGGGCATGCAGCTCGAGATGGTCAGCGTGCCTTTCGGCAGCATGGGGTACGAACAAGAGCATCGCGGTCGTCTCTGGGACCCGCGTCACTGACGGTAAGACGGCGGCACGGCCGGTGCCGCCTCAACGACTCCCCTCTTCTGCCCCCTCACGATGAGTCATGAGCCCTCCTCCGGGACGACGTGCCATGCCAACACTCGTGCGACCAGTCGGGGAATGGCGGGTTCGAGTTGCAGGTCGGGCAGGACGTCGCGCAGGGCGATGTGACTCCCTGCCTGGAAGCGCAGGGGATCGTCGATGGCCGCCTGGAAGGCATTGACCACGGCGACCAGCTCGCCGGGGGTGTCTTCCACCTGCATGGCGCCGTGGACCAGCAAGGCCATGTCGCGACACCCCCTCACCCGCCGCCAGCGCTGGGCGGTGCCGACCAGCTTGCGTGACGCGATGCGCACGTTGTAGCGCCCATCGCAATAGGCGCCAGGTGCCGGGCCCAGATCGGCCGAGGTCACCCCGAGGGAAGCAAGCCAGTCACACCAGGGGTCACCCAGGCGTCGATAGCCCCAATCGAGGTGTGCGGCCGAGTCGCCTACCCGGCAGCGTATGGCCAGCGCCAGGTTGACCACCGCCGGACTCTGGGGCACCGGGGTGCCACCGGTGGCGCGAAACTGGATCGGCCAAGCCATTGCAGCGAGACGGCGCCGGGCATCGGGGAAGCCTGCCAGGCGCTGGTGGCGGCGCGGCATCACCAGGGCGCGGTCGGTGGGCGACCAGGCCAACCCGGCGAGCGACGTGTCACCCTGGCACACCGCCTCCAGCAGGGCTTCCTCGGCGGCGAGGCCCTCCTCCACCGAGGGACGCTGCAAGCTCATGGGGGTACTCTCGGGCCTGCCGATCATGGGTATCCTCCTGGCCAGTGGTCGGGTCAGGGCCCGGTGCTCATTATTGCTCGTCGAGTTCCGCGTCGAAGGCGTCCGGCGCCAGTGTCTCGACACGCTCGCAGAGCGCATCCAGGAAAGCCGCCGCCGGCTCGCCGTTGACCGCGCGATGGTCGAAGGTCAACGACAGGCCGATCACCTCGGCGGCTCGCCAGCCCCCGTCATCGTCCGGTACCAGCCGCACCTGGGTACCGCCGATACCGAGGATGGCCACTTGCGGGACATTGAGGATGGGCGTGAAGTGGTGCACCCGGGAACGTCCCAGGTTGGAAACGGTGAAGGTGGCTCCGGTCAGCTCGCGCACGCCGAGTGTACCGGCACGGGCCTGCGCCACCAGGTCGCGGCGCGCCTCGGGGAGTGCCCCCAGCATGATCGTCTGGGCGTCGAACAACGCCGGCGCCAGCAGCAGGTCGCCGGGTAGCGGGATGGCCAGACCCAGATGAACGCCTGGGTGCTCGGTAATGCGATTGTCCTCGAGGGTGGCGTTCAGTATCGGGAAGTCCGGCAATGTCTGCACCACCAGACGCAGCAGCACGTCCTGAACCGAGGGGGACGGTAACCCGGCATCCCGGCAATGCGCGCGCAGGGCGTGGACGGCCCCGAGCTCGGCGCCGGCATGGTGGGTCAACTGAGCGGTCGATTGCAGACTCTCGCGCATCCTGGTGGCGATCATGCCGCGCATCCCGCGCAGGGGAATCTCGCGCGGCTCGAGCCGGTGCGCCGCCCTCTCGGCGGCGCTGGGTTGAGTGTCGAGTGGCATCGGTGGCCTCCTCAGTCGTCCAGGCTGGCGATGGTGGTGCCCTTCTCGACCACCTCGTCTTCCTGCTTGGTGATGGTCAGCCGGCCGTCGGCCGGTGCCTCGATCTCGTACTGGGCCTTCTCGACCATGACCTCGGCCACCAGGTCGCCCTGGCTCACCTGGCCGCCGTCATTGACCAGCCAGGCGGTGATCACGCCCTCGTTGTCACCTTCCCACAGATCCTCGGGTACGGTAATCGCGGTGCTCATAGACGGTGTCTCCTGTTACTGGCTCATCATCTGGTGGAAGGCGTCGACGATCTTGTCGGCATTGGGCAGCGCCCACTGCTCCATGGTCGGGGCGAAGGGAATCGGAATGTCCGGGTAGGCGACGCGTCGGGGCGCGGCCTTGAGGCAGGCAAGGTCGTGCTCGGCCACACTGGCGATGATCTCGCCGCTGACCCCAAAGCTGTGGTAATCCTCATCGACCACGATCAGCCGGCCGGTCTTGGCCACCGAGGCACGCACCGTCTCGCGGTCCAGCGGCACCAGGCTTCTCAGGTCGACCACCTCGGCATCGACGCCCTCCTCGCCCAGCGCCTTGGCGGCGCGAAGGCAATGATGCACACCGGCACCGAGACTCACCAGGGTCACGTCCTGGCCTATCTTCGCCACCGCGGCCTTGCCGATCTCGACGGTATAGCTCTGCTCGGGCGTCGCCACGGTGGCGCCCTTCTCGGTGCCCAGCCAGCCCATGCCCTGCAATGACTTGTGGTACATGAAGACCACCGGGTTATCGTCGCGGATCGCCGCGGTCATCAGGCCCTTGGCATCATGGGCATTGCTCGGCACCACCACCTTCATGCCCGGCAGGTGGGCGAAGGTGCCATAGAGGCACTGGGAGTGCTGGCCGCCATCGGAATAGCCGCCGCCTGTGGACGTCATCAGCACCATCGGCACCTTGACCTTGCCGCCGGAGAAGTAGGTGTTCTTGGCCATCATGTTGTAGATGGCGTCCATGCACACGCCGAAGAAGTCGACGAACATCAGCTCGACGATGGGGCGCATGCCATCCGATGCCGCGCCTACCGCAGCACCGATAAAGGCGGTTTCCGAAATGGGAGTATCTCTAACGCGTTCACCGCCGAACTCGTCATAGAGACCCCGGGTATTACCGAAGACGCCACCCAGGGGGCCCACGTCCTCGCCCATCACGAAGACCGACGGGTCGGCGCGCATCTCCTGGGCCGTTGCCTCGGCCATGGCCCGGGCGATGGTCAGCTTGCGAGAGCCGCTGTCAGTGGCTGTTGTGTTAGTCATGGGAACTCTCCTGAAAATCAGACGAAGACGGTCTCGAGCGCCGCCTCGGGGGGCAGGAAGTCGCTCTGCTGGGCGAAGCGGATGGCCGCTTCGACGCGTTCGCGGGCCTCGCCGACCAGCTCGGTATCGGCGGCCTCGTCGAGCAGGCCGGCCTCGATCAGCATCTGGCGATAGCGGGGGATGGGGTCGCGCTGCTGCAAGCCCTCCTTCTCGCCCTCGGGGCGATAGTCCTCGCCGTCGCCCATGAAGTGGCCGGCCAGGCGCGAGGTCTCGATCTCGATCAGCGTTGGCCCCTCGCCCTCCCGGGCCCGAGCGATGGCCTCGCCGGCGGCGGTAAACACACCCTCCACGTCGTTATCGGCGACATGCACTCCGGGCATGTTGTAGGCGCTGGCGCGCAGATCGTTGCGCGGCACGGCGGTGGAGGCCTGCTTGGCCACCGAGATGCCCCAGGCGTTGTCCTCGATGACGAACACCACCGGCAGCTTCCACACCGCCGCCAGGTTCAGGGCCTCATGGAAGGCGCCCTGGTTGGCCGCGCCCTCGCCCAGGAAGGCCACCGCCACGCCGGGCTTGCCCTGCATCTTCCGGGACAGGGCCGCCCCCGCGGCCGGACCCAGGCTCTCGCCGATGATCCCCGAGCAGGAGAAGTTCACGTCGGCATCGAAGATATGCATATGGCCGCCACGACCGCCGGAGAGACCGCTAGCCTTGCCGAAGATCTCGGCGACCATGGCATTGAGGTCGACGCCCTTGGCCACGGCGATATGGTGCGGCCGGTGGGTGGCGACGACGACGTCCTCGGCGTCAAGGTGGGCACAGACCCCCACCGCACAGGGTTCCTGGCCGTTGGAGAGGTGCATCTCGCCGGGGATCGGCCCCTTGGCCATGTTGAACACCGGGGTCTTGCCTTCCATGTAGAGCGCCTCGATGCGCTCCTCGAGATGGCGGCTGGTCACCATCTGACGATACATCCACAGCCGCTGGTCGTTGGTCGGTTGCATGAGTATCCCTCCGCTCAGAGTTCTTGGCGCTGCATGCGCTCGGCGATGTGGTCGGCCTGGCGCAGCGCCAGGGCGACGATGGTCAGGGTCGGGTTCTCGGCACCGCTCGAGGTGAACTGGCTACCGTCGGAAATGAAGAGGTTGTCGATGTCGTGGGCCTGCCCCCACCGGTTGACCACCCCGTCCTCGGGCCGGGCGCTCATGCGGTTGGTGCCGACGTTATGGCTGGTGGGGAAGTCCGGCACCTTGAAGATGCGCTCGGCACCCGCGGCCTCGTAGCAGCGGCGTGCCTGCTGTTCGCCGTGGCGGCGCAGCCTCGCATCGTTGGGGTGATCCCCCTTGTAGACGACGGGGACCGGCAGGCCGTGCTGATCCTTCCGGGTGTCGTGCAGGGTGATGCCGTTCTGCTCCATCGGCAGGTCCTCGCCGCAGATCCACACCCCGGAGAGGTGGTCGTACTTGTCCAGGGCCGTGGTGATATCGCGGCCCCAGCCGGCATTGGTGGGGTCCATGAACTTGGCGAAGAAGGGTACGCCCAGCGACATCACCTCCAGGGTGTAGCCGCCGGCGAAGCCTCGCGACTGATCGAGGCGCGCCTCGTCGGAGATGATGCCCGCGAAGGTGGTGCCACGATGCATGTGCACGGGCTTGGGCATCACGCCGAAGATGCAGCTGGTGGCGTGGGTCATGTAGTTGCGCCCCACCTGGCCGGAGGAGTTGGCCAGGCCATCCGGGAACATCGAGGAGTGCGAGTTGAGCAGCAGGCGCGGCGACTCGATGGAGTTGCCGGCCACGCACACCGCCCGGGCCCGCTGGCGATGCTGATTGCCGTCGCCATCGGCGTAGACCACCGCCGTGGCCCGGCCCTGGTCATCGTGCTCGATCTTCAGCGCCATGGAGCGGGGCCGCACCTCGCAATGGCCGCTGGCCTCGGCGCGAGGGATATCGGAGTACATGGTCGACCACTTGGCACCGAAGCGGCAGCCCTGCATGCAGAAGCCGGCCTGCATGCAGCGCCCACGCTCGTCGTACTCCTCGGTGTTGATGGCCATGGGACCGGAGCGCAACTGCTTGTAACCGATGCGCTCGGCGCCAGCGGCCAGCACCTTGAAGTTGTTGTTCCACTGGTGATAAGGCATCCCGGTGGAGTCCCCGGTCACCCCCATGTGGCGCTCGGCCTTCACATAGTAGGGCTCGAGTTCCTCGTAGGAGATCGGCCAGTTGAGCAGGTTGGCCCCCTCGAGATCGCCGATCTCGCTGTGCAACTTGAACTCGTGGGGCTGGAAACGCAGCGACACACCGGCCCAGTGAATAGTGCTGCCGCCCACCCCCTTGACGATCCAGGCCGGCAGGCCGGGGAAGGTCTCGGTGAGCTGGCGGGGGCCGGCAGTGATGCGCTCATCGAGCCAGGAGATCTTCTTGAACATCTCCCATTCGTCGTTCTCGATGTCGTTCATCTGGTAGCGCTTGCCGGCTTCCAGCACCACGCTGTCGATGCCCTTCCGGGCCAGGGCCTGGGCCAGGGTGCCGCCTCCGGCACCGGAGCCGATGATCACCACCACGCTGTCGTCGTCATAGGCGAAACGGGTTGTCATGGCGAGTTCCTCTCGATTCGGTTGTTGTTGTCGTGTCACACCGGGATATCGTGCGTCACAGCCAGTCGATCTCCAGGTCGTCGAAGCCGCGGTGGAGATAGCCGCCCTGCCTCCACGACGCCCCCTCGTAGCCGAAGTACGGCTCCCACAGCTCGGGGTTGTCGTAGAGCCCCACCACCAGGGTGCCCCGCACCGTCTGGAAGAACTCGCCGTCCTCGATCTTGCGCAGCAGCGCCGCCCGATCGGTCTCCTGTTCGATCTCGGCATAACGCCGGCCATGGGCGTCGTGGGCCCGGCGGTCGAGGTCGGCCAGGCCGTCGGCGATCATCGCCCGGTCGCTTTCCAGCAGCGGCTCGAGCGGAGTGAGGTAGTAGCTGTCGGCGATGGCGTCGTGGGGATAGATGTCACGGCCCATGCGCAGCAGGCCGGCGGCCAGGTCGGGCTCGGCCAGGGCCCAACGCGGCCAGAGGCCACCGGCGCCGAGCGCCATACCGCCGACCAGCAGGGCGCCTTGCCCGGAAAGGGTGAGAAAGCGGCGCCGACTGACCCTCGACGCTTCTTGGGAATGGCTCATGGCTTGGCTCCTGTTGTTATGCAAGACCTTGTTTCGTGTAGTAATCAGCCAGGGCGACCGCTCGGCCGCACACTCCTGCCAGAGCAGCTTCCGTGCCACATATGTCCAAACAAAGGCAGGGCATTGTTTTTAAAAGGAAGAGTCAGCAATGCATGAACGGAGGGGGCGCCTGTCACCGCGAGGTGAACGGCGAATATTACAGTCGCTGTGACAAGGGGATTTACAGGAAGCGTTACAGGTGTAAAGGGGGGAAGACGAAGGTCGAATCACCGCCCCCCGCCTTGAGGCGTACCTTTTAAACAAGACAACAACACCCGATGACACGCCGACTCGTCGGCGCAAGGTCACCAACATGAGCACCGCCCAAACACAGCGAGAGCATGTCGCAACGATCCTCCACGCCCTCGAAAACCCAGGCGGTATCGAGCATGCGGTCATCGAGCGCTCCTGGCGCCGCTGCATCGACCGCTACGGTCTCGACCCTACCGCGCCCAGCCCACCCCGCTATGTCCCCGACCGCACCCTGCGCGAGCATCAGGATCAAGCAGATGCCCTGATCCAGGTGGCGCGAGCCGGCGTGGAACAACTCTATCGCCAGATAACGTCACTCGACTATGTGGTGCTGCTCACCGATGCCCGAGGCATCGCCGTGCAGTTCCTCGGCTCGAACAGCGCCCAGCGCGAGCACCAGCGCACCGGCCTCTACCTGGGGGCCGACTGGAGCGAGGAGCACGCCGGCACCTGCGCGGTGGGTACCTGCATCCAGGAACAAGTGCCACTGACCTGCCACCATAGCGATCACTTCAGCGCCCACCACATTCAGTTAACCTGCACCGCGGCACCGGTCTTCGACCCCGACGGTCAACTGCTGGCGGTACTCGACATCTCGGCCTATCGCTCACCGGAGTCCAAGGCCTCCCAGACCTTCGCCCTGCAGGTGGTCAAGCACTATGCCCGGATGATCGAGGACGCTTTCTTTCTGCAGCGCTACAGCGGCTACCACATCGTCTGCCTGGATCGCTCGCGGGAATTCGTGCAGATCAATCGACGCTACCTGATCGCCATCGAGGAGGATGGCACCCTGGTGGCCGCCAACACTGCCGGGCGCAAGCTGCTGCGCCATCACGAGCTGCCCCTGCCCGGCCCCGGCGAGGCCCGCCCCTTCCGCGCCTGGAACATCCAGGACCTGATTGACGCCGAGATCGGCGACGTTCTCGACACCCAGCACTATGGCGATGACCGGGTGCGCGCCTTCCGCACCCATCGCCACCACGAACTGCACTTCGCCACCCTGATCGAGCCACAGCGCCGCCGCGCACCGACCGGCGAAACGCGCCGTCAGGATTCCAGCCTGGCGCCGCTGGAGACGCTGGCCGACGACGATCCGGCGATGCGCGACACCCTGACCCGCGCCGCCCGACTGCGCAACGAGCCGATCAATATCCTGGTGATCGGTGAAACCGGCACCGGCAAGGAACGCATTGCCCGGGCCCTGCACGATTCCAGCCGTCGCCACGACAAGCCCTTCGTGGCCATCAACTGCGCCGCCATGCCCGAGTCGCTGATCGAGAGCGAACTGTTCGGCTACGAGCCCGGCAGCTTCACCGGCGCCAGCAGCAAGGGCATGAAGGGGCTGATCGCCCAGGCCGACGGCGGCACCCTCTTCCTCGACGAGATCGGCGACATGCCCTTGCAGCTGCAGACCCGGCTGCTGAGGGTGTTGGCCGAGGAAGAGGTGCTGCCGATCGGTGCCAGCCGGCCGCTGAAGGTCGACCTGCGGGTCGTCGCGGCCACCCACCGCGACCTGCGCGGATTGATTGAATCTGGCGACTTCCGTGAAGACCTCTTCTATCGCCTCAACGGCGCCAGCCTGCGCCTGCCGCCGCTTCGCGAGCGAGCCGACAAGGGCTACCTGATCCGGCGTCTGTTCAAGGAGCTGCAGACAGAGCGCGGCGAGTCGCAGTCCCGGCTTCGCGGCGATACCATGAGTGCCCTGCTCGCCTATCCCTGGCCGGGCAACATCCGCGAGCTTCACAATGCCCTGCGCTATGCCCTGGCCACCCATGAAGGCAACGAGGTAGTGGTCGGCGACCTGCCGGAGGAATGCATCAGCGGCCACCTGGCCCATCCGGCAGCGCAGCCCCGCTCATCTCTTGACAGGCTCGCCGTCGGCTACCCGGCTCTGGCACGGGGCGAAGACCCCCTGCACGACGCCCTGCGAAAGCACCACTGGAACATCAGTGCCGTGGCCCGGGAGCTCGGGCTGTCGCGCCCCACGATCTACCGGCGCATGAAGCGCCTGGGCATCGTGCCCCCCCACCAGCAGGACGCCCCCTGAACCCCGGCCCGCGAGGTGTTGATCTCCGGCTCCGGATGGCCCCGACCATCAGCATGGTTCATATGGCACGGTGGCCTGAGCAGATCAGATGCGCGATAGTAGCCCTGTCATTAGTCTGCAAACAGGTCGTCTCCGAATGGATGCGCTGTGCCGCCATACCCTGCTGATCATCGTCCTGGGCAGCCTGGCCATGGGCATCGTCAGCGCCGCGGGCTCCTTCGGCCAGTTCGCGATGCTGCCCGGCACCCTGGGACTGCTGGAGTGGCTCCGCTGGTCCGCCGCCCTGCTGGTGATGGGCGGGCTGGCGGCATTGATGGTGCCCCTGGGCGGAATGCTGCGCGACCGCCCCTCGCCCCGCCAGGCCAACGCCGAGGCCAAGGCATGAGTCGCGCACGCCGGGGGCTGCTCGCCCTGCTGGCCGCCGCCGCCCTGGCTCTGGCCTGGTGGGGCTGGCAGGCGCTGGATGCCAGCCTGCTGCTGCTCGGCAGCCGGTAGTGTTGAGGCGGCACATCATCAAGCGACAACGGCTGCCGAGACGCCTACACTGCACTGCAGCATTCACACTGCTACAGGAGCAGACATGGCGACAGGCGAGAAGAAACGGATCGATCTGGCACTGCAGGGCGGCGGCTCCCACGGCGCCCTGACCTGGGGGGTACTGGATCGCCTGCTGGAAGACGAGCGGCTGGAAATCGACGGGATCAGCGGCACCAGCGCGGGGGCCATGAATGCCGTGGTGCTGGCCGACGGGCTGCACAAGGGCGGGCGAGACGGCGCCCGTGACGCCCTGCGCACCTTCTGGAAGGCGGTCAGCGATGCGGCACGTTTCTCTCCGATCCAGCGCACTCTCTGGGATCGACTGATGGGCAACGATAGCCTGGACCATTCCCCGAGCTATCTGTTCTTCGAGAATCTTACCCAGCTGATCCCACCCGCCAAGCTCAACCCCCTGGCCATCAATCCGTTGCGCGATCTGGTCCTCGAGCTGGTCGATTTCGAGCGGGTCAATGCCTGTCGCAAGGTCAAGGTATTCGTCACGGCCACCCATGTGAGCACCGGCCGCGCCACGATATTTCGCCAGCCCGAACTGACCGTCGATACCGTGATGGCATCGGCTTGTCTGCCCTTCATGTTCCCGGCCGTGGAGATCGACGGCGAAGCGTATTGGGATGGCGGTTACAGCGGCAACCCGGCGCTCTACCCGCTGGTCGATGACCAGGAGTGTCGTGACCTGGTGGTGGTGCAGATCAATCCGCTGGTCCGTCGAAAACTGCCGGAGAGCGCTCGGGAGATCCTCAACAGGATCAATGAAATCACCTTCAACTCCAGCCTGATCAAGGAGCTACGCAGCATTCAGCTGCTGCACCGACTGATCGAGGCCGAGGGCCTGGAACTCGAGAGCTACCGTGCCATGCGCCTGCATCTGATTCATGCCGAGCACGATATCGAAACCCTCAGTGCCTCCAGCAAGATGAACGCCGAATGGGACTTTCTCTCCCGCCTGCATGCCCGGGGGCGTGCCTGGGCCGGCCAGTGGCTGGAGACGCACTTCGATGCCCTGGGCGAACACTCGACCTTCGACCTGGATGCGGTCTTCCCCGATACCTTTCGCCCCCTCTCGACCACGGATGTAACCCCCAAAGGAGATGACGAAGGAAAGGATCGATGATCGGCATCTCGGCGATCGCCATTGCGCTGCTGCTATTGATGGTTCTGGCCTACCGCGGCCTCAGCCTGTTGATCCTGGCCCCGCTGCTGGCCGCGCTGGTGGCACTGGTCTCGGTCGACACGCCCCTGCTGGCCAGCTACACCCAGGTCTTCATGGGGGCCGCCGGCGATTTCATCGTGCGCTACTTCCCGCTGTTCCTGCTGGGGGCGGTGTTCGGCAAGCTGATGGAGGATTCGGGCAGCGCGGAGGTGCTGGCCAGCGCCATCGTCGAGCGCCTGGGTGACGCCCGCGCGATCCTGGCGGTGGTACTCGCCTGTGCGGTGATGACCTATGGCGGCGTCTCGCTGTTCGTGGTGGCCTTCGCGGTCTACCCGATCTCCGCGGCGCTGTTTCGAAAGGCCAACCTGCCCAAGCGGCTGATCCCCGGCACCATCGCCCTGGGCGCCTTCACCTTCACCATGACCGCGCTGCCGGGCACGCCAGCCATCCAGAATGCCATTCCGATGCCCTACTTCGGCACCTCGCCGTTTGCCGCGCCGGGGCTCGGCATCCTTACCGGCCTGGTCATGCTGGGGCTGGGGCAAGCCTGGCTGAGCCATCGGGCGAAGCTGGCACGGCAGGCCGGGGAAGGCTACGGCGACCACGGCGACGCACCGCCGGCCGAACACCTGCGGGAGCGCGCGTCGGGCGAAGGCTTCGACCTGGCCGAGGTGACACCGCCGCCGTCGGATCGCGATCTGCCTCCCCTGCCCTTGGCGCTGTTGCCCATCGTGCTGGTCATCGCCCTGAACCTGCTGTTCACGGCGGTGGTGATCCCCGCCATGGACACGGGTTACCTCGCCGAGCCGGCCTATGGCGCGACCGGCATCGAGTCGGTACGAGGGGTCTGGTCGGTGATCGCCGCCCTGGTGATCGCCATCGGGGTGATCATCGTCACCAACCTCAAGCGCCTCGAGGCCCTCACCACCACCCTCGATAGCGGCGCCAATGCCTCGCTGCTGCCGATCTTCAATACCGCCAGCCTGGTCGGCTTCGGCTCGGTGATCGCCTCGCTTGCGGCCTTCGAGGCGATCAGCCTCTGGGTGACCTCGGTGGGCGGCGACAACCCGCTGATCTCGCTGGCCATCGCGGTCAACCTGCTGGCGGGCATGACCGGCTCGGCCTCCGGCGGCATGAGCATCGCCCTGGCGACGCTGGGCGACACCTACCTGGCCATGGGCCAGGCCGCCGGCATCGCCCCCGAGCTGCTTCACCGGGTCACGGCCGTCGCCACCGGCGGGCTGGATGCGCTGCCGCATAACGGCGCGGTGATCACCCTGCTCTCCATCTGCGGCCTGACGCACCGCCAGGCCTACCTCGATATTGCGGTGGTAGCCGTAGTGGTGCCCCTCATCTCGCTGGTACTGCTGATTACCCTGGGCAGCCTGGCAGGGTCGTTCTGAGGCTAGAGAGTCATTGAGCAACCGACCGCGCTGACGGAGCAGCCGGCTCCGCCGGGCCCGGTCTGGGGAGTCCGCCTGGCAATCGGCCAACCCAAGGTGAGCGCCTCACACGGAACGGCATCCAGGTCCCACTGATGAAACTTGTGGCTAGCGTCCACCCGGGTGGGGACAAGGTTATCGGCCCCAGGCCTTCTCCCGGCACGGCGGTGCAGGTAATCTCGAGAGGCACTCTCGGCCCGTGTCCGACGACCTCACCCTCGGTTGACGTCAATCAAGGTGGTCCACGCGGCCCTGGTGTGGAGTGAAGGAACCTTTCGCACTCGATGCTGGACAGGGAGACGGGTCCCATGCCGCTTGCGCTGATCATCCTGCTGCCGCTGACCGGCGCCTGCCTGCCCGCCCTGATGCGGGGGCGATCCTCACGCCTGCTCGCCTCGGTGTCTGCCCTTCCCGCCATCTTTACCCTGCTGCTGCTGCTGAGCTGGCTGCCCCACGTCATGGGCGGCGGCGAGGCCATCGTGCAGCGGCTCGCCTGGCTGCCATCGCTGGGCCTCGACGTCGCCTTCCGCCTCGACGGCCTGGGGCTACTGTTCGCCCTGCTGATCACCGGGATCGGCTGCCTGATCCTGCTCTACGCGCGCTACTACTTCGAGGACAGCGACACCTCGGCGCGCTTCTTCACCCTGATCCTGCTGTTCATGGCGGCCATGCTGGGTATCGTGCTCTCCGAGAACCTGCTGTTCCTGCTGGTCTTCTGGGAGCTGACCAGCCTGGTCTCCTTCCTGCTGATCGGCTATCACACCCACGACCATGCGGCCCGGCTCGGCGCCCGCATGTCGCTGGTGATCACCGGCGGCGGCGGGCTGGCGCTGCTCGGCGGCGTGGTGCTGCTGGGCCAGGCCGCCGGCAGCTACGAGCTCTCCGTGGTGCTCGAGGCCGGCGACCGGATCCGTGCCCACGAGCACTACGGCCTGATGCTCAACCTGATCCTGCTCGGCGCCTTCACCAAGTCGGCCCAGTTCCCCTTCCACCTCTGGCTGCCCCACGCCATGACGGCGCCGACGCCGGTCTCCGCCTACCTGCACAGCGCCACCATGGTCAAGGCGGGGCTGTTCCTGCTCGCCCGGCTGCACCCGGCGCTGGGCGATACCTCGGCATGGTTCCACCTGGTGACCCTGACCGGCATGGTGACGCTGATGCTGGGCGCCTTCGTGGCGATGTTCATGCATGACATGAAGGGGCTGCTGGCCTACTCCACGGTCTCGCACCTGGGACTGATCATGCTGCTGCTGGGGCTGGGCACGCCTATGGCCGTGGCGGCGGCGCTCTTTCACCTGCTCTGCCATGCGCTGTTCAAGGCGCCATTGTTCATGATGGCGGGCTACGTCGATCGCGCCACCGGCACCCGCGACATGCGCCGGATCAACGGCATGTGGCGCTTCATGCCGGCACTGATGGTGCTCTCCGGCATCTCCGCCGCCGCCATGGCCGGCCTGCCGTTGATGAGCGGCTACCTGAGCAAGAAGATGCTCTTCGGCGAGAGCCTGCAGATAACGGCGCCGGACTGGGCGGTGGTGGTGATTCCCCTCTGGGTGACCCTTGCCGGGCTCTTCTCGGTGGCCTATTCGATCCGTATCTTCCACAACGTCTTCTTCAACGGCCGGCCGGTCGACCTGCCGGCATGGCCGCCACGCGCGCCGCGAGCGGCGTCCCTGTCGCCCATCGTGCTGTTGGCCCTCGCCACCCTGCTGGTGGGGCTGGCACCGGAGGCCTTCTACGCCGCCCTGGTCCACCCCGCCTTCGCCGCGGCGCACCAGGCCACGGTGACGCCCTTCGACTTCGCCACCCTGGGTGGCCGCCTGCCCATGCTGATGAGCCTGTTCGCCCTGGCCGGCGGCGCGCTCTTCTACCACTGGCGCGATCCCCTGTTCCGCCTCCATGCCCGCCTGCCCGAGGTCGACGCCAAGGAGATCTTCGACTGGTTCATGCGCAGCGCCATCGCCCTCTCCCAGCGCCGCGTCTTCCAGCTCGAGAACGGCTCGCTGCAACGCTACCTGACCTTCATCATGGCCACCCTGGTGGTCCTGGTGGGACTGGAACTCGGCGGCGTGACCCGCTGGCACGGCGGCGAGGCGCTCTCCCCGCTCGACCCGCTGACCCTGCTGGCCGCGATCCTGCTCTGCCTGGCGGCCATCGGCGTGGTGGCCTTCCACCACTACCGCCTGCCGGCCCTGCTGCTGCTGGGCGTCACCGGGCTCTTCGTCACCGTCACCTTCGCACGCTTCTCGGCGCCGGACCTGGCCCTGACCCAGCTGATGGTGGAGGTAATGGCGGTGGTGATCATGATGCTGGCGCTCTCCTTCCTGCCACAGACCTCGCCCAGGGGCTCGAGCGGCTTCAGGATGGGGCGCGACCTGGCCATCGCCGTGCTGATGGGAATCGGCGTGGCGGCCTTCAGCTTCGCCATCCTGACCCGCCCCCACCAGACGATCTCCCATTTCTTCCTGGCCAACAGCGTGCCCGGCGGCGGTGGCACCAACGTGGTCAACGTGATCCTGGTCGACTTCCGCGGCTTCGACACCCTGGGCGAGATCACCGTGCTGGGCATCGCCGCGCTGGCGGTGTTCGCCTTCACCCGCGACCTGCACCTCAAGGAGCGGGTGGTCGAGACCAATCCCATGCACTGGGTCGCCGAGCCGCACCCGATCATGCTCAGCACCGTGGCCCGGTTGGTGCTGCCCATCGCCCTGCTGGTCTCGGCCTACATCTTCCTGCGCGGTCACAACCTCCCCGGCGGCGGCTTCATCGCCGGGCTGATCACCGCGGTGGCGTTGACGCTGCAGTACATGGCGGGCGGCCTGGTGTGGGCCCAGTCGCGCATGCTGACTGCCTTCCGGCCGCTGATCGGCGCCGGGGTGCTGATCGCCACCTTCACCGGCCTGGGCAGTTGGCTGTTCGGCTTCCCATTCCTCACCTCGGCCCACGGCCACCTGCACCTGCCGCTGGTCGGCGAGTTCGAACTGGCCACCGCCATGCTCTTCGACCTCGGCGTCTATGCCACCGTGGTCGGGGCGACGCTGCTGATACTGGCCAACCTCGGCAAGCTGATGACCGTGGCCGGCCCCGGCAAGGAGATCGGCTGATGGAACTGCTCTACGCCATCACCCTCGGCGTGCTGACCAGCTGTGGCGTCTACCTGCTGCTGCGGGCACGCACCTTCACGGTGATCCTCGGGCTGACGCTGCTCTCCCATGCCGTCAACCTCTACCTGTTCGCCTCGGGGCGCCTGGTCGCCGGTGCGCCGGCCATCGTCGGTCTCACCGAGCGCTCCGCGGATCCCCTGCCCCAGGCCCTGGTGCTCACCGCCATCGTCATCGGCTTCGCCATGACCGCCTTCGTCGTGGTGCTGGCCCTCAAGGCCGCGGTGGAGCTGCGCAACGACCACGTGGACGGCGAGAACCCCGACGAGGATCGCGCATGAACCATGCCCTGATCCTGCCGATCCTGCTGCCGCTGATCACCGGCGCCGGCCAGCTGCTGTTCTACCAGGCGCCCTTCCCCCTGCAGCGCCTGCTGGGCTTCGCCAGCACCTTCTGGCTGGTGCTGCTGGGGATCTGGTGCCTGCTGGTCGCCGGCGGCGGCGAGCACCTCATCTACCATGCCGGCGACTGGCCCGCGCCCTTCGGCATCGTGCTGGTGCTCGACCGCCTCTCCGCCGTGATGCTGGCACTGACCGCCGTGCTGGGCCTGTGCTGCCTGATCTACGCCAGCGGCGGCACCGACCAGCGCGGCGCCCACTTCCATGCCCTCTTCCAGTTCCAGCTGGCCGGCCTCAACGGCGCCTTCCTGACCGGCGACCTGTTCAACCTCTTCGTGTTCTTCGAGATCCTGCTGATCGCCTCCTACGCCCTGCTGCTGCACGGCGGCGGTCGCGCCCGCAGCCGCGCCGGGCTGCACTACGTGATCATCAATCTGGCGGGGTCGGCGCTGTTCCTGATCGCGCTGGGCACCCTCTACGGCCTCACCGGCACCCTCAACATGGCCGACCTGGCGCTGCGCGTGGCCGAGGCACCCGCGGAGGATGCCCCGCTGCTCGCGGCCGCCAGCCTGATCCTGCTGGTGGTGTTCGGCATCAAGGCGGCGATCCTGCCGCTGCTGTTCTGGCTGCCACGGGCCTACTCGGCCGCCAGCGCCCCGGTGGCCGCGCTCTTCGCCATCATGACCAAGGTCGGGATCTACGCCATCCTGCGGGTCTTCCTGCTGGTCTTCGCGCTGGGCGAGACCCCCGTCGCCGCGACCGCCTGGGGCTGGCTGTGGCCGCTGGCGCTGCTGACCCTGGCGCTGGGCGGCGTCGGCGTGCTGGGCTCGGACAGCCTGCGCACCCTGACCGCCTACCTGGTGATCCTCTCGGTGGGCACCCTGCTCGCGACCATCAGCCTGGTGACCCCCGCCGCCCTGGGCGCCGCGCTCTTCTACCTGATCCACAGCACCGGCATGGCCGCGGTGTTCTTCCTGCTCGCCGACCTGCTGGGCCAGCAGCGCGAGGAGGGCTACGACCGCTTCTCTGCGACCGGCCCCATCGGGCATCGCTGGGTGCTGGGCACGCTGTTCTTCATCGCCGGCATCGCCATGGCGGGGCTGCCACCCTTCGGCGGCTTCGTCAGCAAGGCGTGGATCCTCCAGGCCAGCGCCGCCGAACCCCAGGGGCTGTGGCTGTGGGGGATACTGCTGGCCTCGGCCCTGCTGGTGATCATCGCCATCAGCCGCACCGGCAGCAGCTGGTTCTGGCGCCCGGGCGACATGGCCAGGCCCTATCCGCTGCGCGCCGGACTGCTCACCCTGGTGGCCATCATGGTCGGCCTCAACGGCGCCCTGGCGGCGTTCGGCGAGCCGGTGATGGGCTATCTGGAGCTGACCGCCGAACAGCTGCTCGACCCCCACGCCTATATCGACGCCGTGCTGCCGGAAGCCCGCGCCGCCGGCCAGGAGGTCTCGCCGTGACGCCCGCATTCCGTTCCCGACAGTTCTGGCTGCCGCGCCCGCTGTTCTCGCTGTTCCTGGCGCTGCTGTGGCTGCTGATGGTCAACGAGGTCAGCGTGGCCCATGCCCTGCTGGGTCTGGCCCTGGGCGTGGCCATTCCTTTCGTGACCCACGGCTTCTGGCCCGAGGAGGCGAAGATCAGGCGTCCCCTGCCGCTGCTGCGCTACCTTCTGGTGCTGCTGGTGGACATCCTGCGCTCCAACCTGGTGGTGGCCCTGCGCATCCTGCGCCCCGCCCGCCACCTGCGACCGGGCTTCTTCACCTATCCGCTCACCCTGGACGACGACTTCGCCATCACCATCCTGGCCAGCACCATCTCGCTGACGCCGGGCACCGTGTCGATCCACTACGACGCCGAGGCCAACACCCTGCTGGTGCACGCCCTGCACCTGGAGGACGAGGCCGAGGCCATCGCCGCCATACGCGAACGCTACGAGAAACCCCTCGAGGAGATCTTCCGTTGACTGCTCCTCCCCCTGAAGGTAGAGGATTCCCAATTCACCGAGAACCGGACACGGAGACGGGCTCCATGCCACTTACATTCTCTCCAGGGGCTAACACCGCCAGCCCGGCGGCTTTGATGTTGATCGCGGCGTTGATGTCGCGATCGTGTTCTGCGGCGCACTCGGGACACGTCCAGGCGCGAACCTGCAACGGCATCTCGGGCATCACATGCCCACAGCCGGAGCAACGTTTGCTGGAGGGATACCACGGGTCAATGGCCGAGAGCTGCCGGCCTGCCCAGGCGGCCTTGTACTCCAGCTGGCGGACAAACTCCCCCCAGCCCGCATCGCTGATCGACTTGGCCAACCGAGGGTGGCGCAGCATGTTCTTCACCTTGAGGGATTCGACGCAGATCACTTGGTTCTCGTTGACGATCTGGCGGGACAGCTTGTGCAAGCGGTCCATCCGGCAATCGGAGATTTTGGCGTGAAGACGAGCGACTTTCTGCCTGGCCTTGGCACGGTTCTTCGAGCCGAGCGTCTTCTTGCTCAGCCGACGCTGTGCTTTGGCAAGACGGGTCGCGTATTTCGCCGTATGGCGGGGATTGCCGATTCGATGCCCGTCGTTGGTGACGAACAGGTCTTTCAGGCCGAGGTCGATGCCCACCATCTTCGGTGTGACAGGCAGGGCCTCGGGTTTGAACTCGCACAGGCAGCTAACGAAGTAGCGCCCCGCCGAGTCCCTGGAAACGTTCACAGTAGTCGGTTCGCTGGGCAGCTCACGGCTCCAGCGTACCGGCAGTGGGTCCTTGCACTTGGCCAGGAACAGCTTCCCGTCGCGGTATTTGAACGCAGAGCGCGTGAACTCCGCCGATTGGCGGTGTCGCTTGCTCTTGAAGGTCGGGTAACGGGCTCGCCCCTCGAAGAAGTTCTTGAAGGCGGTCTGCTGATGGCGAAGGCACTGCTGAAGCGGGACCGAGCTGACCTCATTGAGGAAGGCGGTGTCTTCAGCTTTCTTCATCCGCGACAACTCCGCGTTCGCCGCCATGTAGCCGATCTTCTCTCGGCGTTCACGGAAGGCATCGGTGCGATAGCGAAGCACCGCGTTGTAGACGAAACGCACACACCCAAACGTCCTGGCAAGGAGTTGCTCCTGTTCTGGCGTGGGGTAGAAACGATATTTGTAGGCACGTTTCGTCATGCCCATTACTGTATAAATAAACATGCATAGATAGCAACCCTCTGAGAAGGAGGCAGCGAGAACAGGGTCGTCCTGGCGGACGACGCGCTATCCCTCCCCGCACTAGAAGTACGGGGTATCTCGCGCAAATTCTGATGATCGCTTTCGTGATACCGGTCGCCATGACGCTCTTCGCCGTCGCCGCCCTGCTCAACCTCTACCGCCTGGCCGTGGGCCCCGATATCGTCGACCGCATCCTGGCGCTGGACACCCTGATGATCAACAGCATCGCGCTGATCGTGCTGGCCGACATGCGGATGGGGCTCGGCGTGCTGTTCGAGCTGGCCCTGCTGATCGCCCTGATGGGCTTCGTCGGCACCGTGGCCATGAGCAAGTACCTGCTGCGGGGGGACGTCATCGAATGACCAGCATCGACATGCCGTGGACCCTGCAGCTCGTCGTAGTCGCCTTCCTGCTGTTCGGCGCCCTGGTGGCGCTGATCGGCTCCTGGGGGCTGGCCAAGCTGCCCGACTTCTACACCCGCCTGCATGGCCCCACCAAGGCCAGCACCCTGGGCGTCGGCTGTACGCTGATCGGCTCGCTGCTCTACTTCAGCCACCAGCAGGATGGCGTCTCGGTGCAGGAGGCGCTGGTGACGATCTTCCTGTTCGCCACCGCCCCGGTCAGCGCCCACATGATGGGCAAGGCCGCCCTGCGCCGGCGCCTCAAGGGCGTGCCGGGCACCCGCAACATGCCCGACCGGTAGCCCCCTCCGCTACGCCTCGGCCGCCGGCCGTGCCGAGGGCCTCTCCTGCCGCTCGTCGTCGCCAGCAATGGGGCGCCCCACGGTCAGCGCCTCGCGCAGCTCAGGCGCCAGCTCGCGGTAGGCGACATCGGCCTGGGCGCCGAGGCCATCAAGCACCTTGGTGAAGAAGGCCCGCGCGGCGGCCACGGCGACGATGTCGAAGACCTCGTCATCGACGGATCCGCCTGCTTGAGCACCCTGGCCACCCTTGAGGGTGCCGCCCGTGCCGAAGCCGGTGACCCAGGCGTGCAGGGACTCGCCACGGAAGTCGTCGAGGATTTCCCGGGCCGTGGTCTTCGAGTGCGCATCGGCGTTCTGGCCCTTCACGGCGTCCAGGGGGAGGCTCTCGAGCAGGAGGAAATCAGCGCGGGCCTGTCACCTCCCTTCGCACAGCTGGCCGGCGGCGATGCCCCCGCCACCCTGGATCTGAATGCCCTGAGAGCGCGGGGCGTCCCCTGCCTGGGGCTGGATCTCGCCCGGGGCGAGATTCGCACCGTGCTCTGGGCCACCGGCTTCCGCCCCGACTATCGCTGGCTGCAGGTGCCGGTGCTCGACCGCAAGGGGCAGCTGCGCCACCACGGCGGCGTAGTCGACGCCCCGGGGCTCTACGTGCTGGGCCTGCCGTTCCTGCGCCGGCGCAAGTCGAGCTTCATCCACGGTGCTGACGACGACGCCCGGGAGCTCTGCGCCCACTTGGCTGACTGGCTGGCCGGGGATCGCCGCCCAGGCAAGTTGCCAGAGGGGGTGCCCAGCGGCATCGGCGCCTGACCTCGCGCCGGCCCGTTCAGCCGGCGCCTTTTTCCCGCCCATTTCCCGCCCTTGTGTCAAGGTCACAGGGTATCGGATTGCCCGACGGCGCCCGCCTTCCTGGGCGCTAATGCGCGATCCTTGATGGGAAGTCCGACAAGTCCAGGGATATGCACGACGAGACGGAGACATAGCGACAAGATGGCCAGTCGGTGCTTCCGCGATTAACTTATTCCTGGTGGACTGTTCGCACCTTGAAAGCGCGAAAAGCGAGCGTTCTTGTATGCCAAGGATGCCTTCATCGGGGCCCATGAAGTGAAAAAAATCTCATATCGCAACGATTCAATTTACCCACCGTGAACTACAATTAAATAGCCCAAGCCAGGCACCTCCTGACGGCGATCATAAGCCCCTGAATACAGGCCATGCGCTTGTCTTTCTGACAGACAACGGGTCCTGCAGAGACGATTTCCTTGCTCCCTCGAGATGCTACAGGCCGATGGCACGGCGCATGCCGGCAAGGCATGGCGCCGAACGACTTACCACGGTATCGGGGAATCATTCGGCTTCCAGGATTGGCTACCGATGAGAGTTACCGCCTCGATACCTTAACGAGGCAATCACCATGAAACTCATGGCATGCAGTTCGGCCCTGGTCATCGCACTGCTGTCCCTTTCTCCCGTTATGGCGGCAGACTCGGTGTATCTGGAAGAGCGTATGAAACACCTTAACGACAAGGCGAACACATCCACCGTGGTACCGACAACGATGCAGCAACAGATGGGACCGCGCACCATGGGAGCGAGAGCGGCACCGTTGACCGTCGAGTCCCCCGAGCCCTGGTGGCATTGACACCAAGTGCCGGATATCAAGCTCCATCCAGGCAACATCATCGGGGTGCAAGCAGCACTCCCCTCAACGCCACGGCTCGCTATCGAGCCGTGGCGTCTTCCTGTTGTGCCGAGGAGAATGCCGAGGAGAATCTACAGCATGCCGGCACCCGAGTGCTCCTATTAGCGGCACATGAGGCTGTAAGAGATCGAGCCGTCTCGGCACCCTCAGGGAAATGATCAGGCGTTGTAGACCACCCGCCCGAGCTCGCCGATGTCGTAGCCGCCCAGCGCTTCGGCCCGCTCGGCGAAGCGCGGCTCGCGGACGAAGGCCAGCAGCTGCTGAATCGGCGGCTCGAAGTAGCTGCGCCGCCTGAGGGCCAGGTCGAAGGCCTCCTCATGTAGGGGCACGAAGGCCAGCCCCTGGCGGCGGGCCGCCGCCTCGACCCCGAGCCCCGCATCCGCCTCGCCCTGGCGGATCGCCAGCGCCAGGTCGTCCTCGTTGAGCGAGGGATGCGCGGTGAAGCGCAGCCGGCCGGCATCGATTCCCGCCCGGGACAGCAGCCATGCCAGCAGCCGCTGCGCCCCGGCATCGGGCTGGCGATGGGCCAGTCGCACCGCATCCCCGGCCAGGTCCTCGATGCCGGCGATGGCCAGGGGGTTGTCCGACGCCAGCAGCAGCCCCTGGCGGCGGGTCGCCCAGCGCACCATCACCAGGTCCCGCATGCCGGAAAGCCCCAGCGCCTCGGGCCGGTTGTAGCCGCCGCTGTGCTCGTCCAGCAGGTGCAGCCCGGCCACCATCGCCTCGCCGGCCAGCAGGCGCCGCACCCCGTCGCCGCTGCCGTGGCAGAGCAGCGCCAGTCCCGCCCCGCTCTCGCGCACCGCCCACTCCAGCAGCGGGTCCTGGCTGCCCGCCAGCACCACGGGCACCGGCCGGCTGCTCGCCCGGTCCCCCTCCAGGTGGTTCATCAGCCACAGGTCGATGCTCTGGCGCGGGAAGAGCAGCTTGCCGGTGACGCGCACGCAGGGCAGCGCCCCCTGGCGCACCAGGTCATAGACCTTGCGCTCCTTGAGGCGCAAGTAGTCGGCCACCTCGGCGGTGGTCAGGTAGGCAGGGGACGCGCTCCCCCGGTCGGTTTCCATGCTGCAAGACCCCTCGTGGCGCTAGAACTGTGGCGCTAGAACTGTGGCGCTAGAACTGTGGCGTTAGTACTGTCGTTATCCTGCATGGTACTGCATGAATTACTGCGTTGGATGCGTCCTCCCCAGTTAACGCACATGATGCAGGAAGACCGCAGGAGCGCACGATGCCCGACGAGCCCAACGCCTTCCAGACCGCCCTGGCACTGATCCTGGGCCGCGACCCCGACCTGATCGGGATCGTGGCGCTGTCGCTGCAGGTCTCGCTCTCCGCCGTGCTGATCGCCGCGCTGATCGCCCTGCCGCTCGGCGCGGCCCTGGCGCTGTGGCGGTTTCCCGGCCGCGGGGCGGTGGTCGTGATGCTCAATGCGCTGATGGGCCTGCCCCCGGTGGTCGCCGGGCTGGCGGTCTACCTGCTGCTCTCCCGGGCCGGGCCCCTGGGCGAGTTCGGCCTGCTGTTCACTCCCGGCGCCATGGTGATCGCCCAGGTGATCCTGGTGCTGCCGATCATCGCCGCCCTGACACGCCAGCAGGTCGAGGAGCTTCACGACGACTACCGCGAACAGCTCGCCTCGCTGGGCGTCTCCCGGCTGCGCCGCATCCCGACCCTGCTGTGGGATGCCCGCTTCGGCCTGACGACCGTGATGCTGGCAGGCTTCGGCCGGGCCAGCGCCGAGGTCGGGGCGGTGATGATCGTCGGCGGCAACATCGACGGCGTCACCCGGGTGATGACCACCGCCATCGTGCTGGAGACCGGCAAGGGCAACCTGCCCCTGGCGCTGGGCCTGGGCATCGTGCTGCTCGGGCTGGTCGCGCTGGTCAATGCCGCCGCGCATCTGGTGGGCGAGACGGCGAGGAGGCGCGTCGGATGAATGACATGGCGCAACGCCTGCCTGCCGAAATCCCGACTCTCGACCTGTCAGGCGTCGGCTTCACCCATCGCGGCCAGACCCTGCTGCACCCCCTCGACCTGCAGCTCGCGGGCTGCCAGCGCACCCTGGTGATGGGCCCCAACGGCGCCGGCAAGAGCCTGCTGCTGCGCCTGGCTCATGGCCTGCTGGCGCCCTCCCGTGGCCGCGTGAGCTGGGAGGGTCGCCCGCCCCGCCAGGCGATGGTCTTCCAGCGACCGGTGCTGCTCAAGCGCTCGGCGCTGGCCAACCTCACCTATGCCCTGGCGATCAGCGGCACACCCCGCCGTCGGCGTACGCCGCTGGCCCGCGAGGCGCTGGAACGCTTCGGCCTGGGCGCGCTGGAGAAGCGCCCCGCCCGGGTGCTCTCGGGTGGCGAGCAGCAGCGCCTGGCGCTGGCCCGGGCCTGGCTGGTGGATCCCGAGGTGCTGTTCCTCGACGAGCCCACCGCCGCGCTCGACCCGGCCGCCATCCAGGCGGTGGAAGCGGCGGTGCGCGACTTCCATCGACGCGGCACGCGCATCCTGATGACCACCCACGACCTCCAGCAGGCCCGCCGCCTGGCCGACGACATCGTGCTGCTCTTCGGCGGCCGACTGGTCGAGCACAGCCCGGCCGAGCGCTTTTTCGCCGACCCGCAATCCCCGGAGGGCAGGGCCTTTATCCGCGGCGAGCTGGTCTGGTAGCGCCCTCCCATGCACCGAGCCAGCGCACCACGCCGGCAAGCACAACGACAAGAAGGACGCGCACCATGAAGAACGCAGGACTCACCCTCGTCGCCATCGGCCTGACGGGCCTCTCGCTGGGCGTCTCGGCCCAGGAGGGCGACCGCTATATCACGCTCGCCTCCACCACTTCCACCGAGGCCTCGGGGCTGTTCGACGCCATCATCCCGCCGTTCACCGCGAAGACCGGCATCGCGGTTCGGGTGGTTGCCGTGGGCACCGGCCAGGCCTTCGAGATCGCCCGCCGCGGCGATGCCGACAGCCTGCTGGTCCACGATACCGACGGCGAAAAGCGCTTCATCGAGGAGGGCTACGGCAGCGAGCGCGCCGACGTGATGGTCAACGATTTTGTGCTCATCGGCCCGGGGGGCGACCCCGCCGGCATCGCCAACGCCGAGAGCGTGACCGAGGCGCTGTCGCTGATCGCCGAGGCCCAGACGCCCTTTGCCTCACGCGGCGACGACAGTGGCACCCACCGCGCCGAACAGCGCCTGTGGGAGAACGCGGGCGTAGAGCCGGGCGGCGAGTGGTACCGGGAACTGGGCAGCGGCATGGGCCCGACGCTGAACACCGCCGCCGGCATGAACGCCTACGCGATGAGCGACCGCGCCACCTGGGTCGCCTTCGACAACCGCCAGGACCTGGAACTGCTCTTCGAGGGCGACGAGGCGCTGTTCAACCAGTACGGCAGCATCCTGATCGCCGAGGAGCCCCACCCCCACCTGAAGCACGACCTGGCCGCGCAGTGGCATCAGTGGCTGCTCTCCGAGGAGGGCCAGGCCGCCATCGACGACTTCGAGGTGAAGGGCCAGCAGCTGTTCTTCCCCAACGCCCACCCCGACTGATCCGGCGATGACATCGCCTCACCCGCAGACCCGCAAGTGCCCGATCACATCCAGCCGGGCCATGAAAGGGCTGCTCTCCGCCATCGAGCCTATCGGGTATATCGCTTGAGCTCATCGGCAAATTCACTCCGCAAGCGCGCCCACTCCATCTTGAACCAGGGCGTATAGCATTCCGGGCGAGAGGCCAGCTCGGCATCGAGCCCTGTGGGTGATATCCAGCACCAGTTGGCAATCTCCTGACGGTTGGGGCGTGGCTCATTGTCAGTGACCCCCAGATATACCCAGCAAAGCTCATGCTCGGCTCCGCTTGAATCGTACTGGGCCTGATAGCGGAACTTGTAGAGGAAGGCGAGTTGCGCCTCGATGCCGACCTCCTGCCATAGTCGCCGGAGAATCGCCTCTTCCATGGGCTCGCCTCGGCGTGGGTGACTGCAGCAGCTGTTGGACCAGCAAAGCGACCACAGGCGCTTGCCTTCCGCCCGCTGCTGCAAAAGAAGCTCCCCGTCATGATTGAACACGAACAGCGAGAAGGCGCGATGCAGCACACCGCTTCCTTCGTGGCACTTGGCCTTGTTCAAATGCCCCAGTTCCCTGTCCTCGTCATCGACCAGGATCAGTTCCTCGTCATCGAAGGAAACGGTCTCGTCGCGCTCGCTTGAGCCAGTTCTAACCAATGGTCACCTCCTTGGCCATGATACCTGTCTACTCCTCGCCATTGCCTAGCCGAAGGCCATGACGTGCTGCTGAAGAGCCATCACCATCGGAAGGCTCGGAAGCCCATGCACTCAGTCCCGGGGGCGGGCCCGCGAGCGGCCCGAGTGGCAACCCCCGGGTCACAGCGCTGAACAGCAGCTTGAGCATCCCATCATGACGTGCCGCCAGGCTGGTACTCGCGATGGCGGCCTTGACCGTGCGGCGTGACACCTTGATCTGCCGACCCGTGCAATAGGTCGGCCGAGCATCTATCCGCCTGAGTGTGAGCACGGCCAGGCCGATGGCCCATAAGCAGAAACGCCTGATGCCCGTTTCTTTCGCTGGAACCATCAGGGTGTAGCGAAAGGCATTACGCAAATGGGCATGCGCAATACCGACCATGTATCGCAGTGCGGTGGCGAACTCCGGATCACTGCGTCCCGGCGCCAGGCTCGCCAAGTCCACGCCAAACTCCCGAAATTCCTGGCGAGGCAGCCAGCAGACGCCACGTTGCCGATCATCCCAAAGGTCCTTGAGTATATTGGTGAGCTGCAGACCCTGTCCGAACGAAGGCGCCAGGGCCAGCATCTCGGCACGCTTCTCATGCATTTCGCCTGAATGCTGACAGAACAGATCGGTGAGCATTTCACCCACGACGCCTGCCACGTAATAGCAATAGCGATCCACCTCGCCCTGGTCTGCCAAGCCCTCCAGGCTGGCATTATCCTGGTACTGGCTCATGCCCAGGCACATGATGCTCACACACTTGACCAGCGCCTGCTGTTGGGGCGCTGCGAGGCTATGGGTGCAGCGGACGACCAGTGGCGTGTTAGCCACCAACTCTCGCTCATCCGGTGAAGTGGCCTGCGAGAGTAGCGGCGTGACCTGCATGGCGAAACTCTGGGCCTTCTCCTCTCCTCTCAGCACCGCCAGAAACCGTTCATGCAAGAGGGTCTTCTGAACCGCGGAAAGCGCCGGTTCATCCTCCAGGGTGTCGGCAATACGGCAGAGCAGGTAGGCATTGGTCACGACCCTGCGCAGATCGTCCGGGAGCTGAGGGATGGTGAAGGCAAAGGTGCGTGACACCCCGCCAAGGACCTTGCCCTGATAGGCTTCTGCCTCTGCAATTCCGGAAGCGGTCGAAAGGACCTGGGCCATGGCAGTACACCCATTCATGTGTGGCGATTGACCGAGACCGGTCATCTCTCCCAGCGTGATGTGCAAGTATCGAGACAGGCTGGTCAGGCAGGCTATCACGCTGACTTTGTGAGAGTAACGACGCCCAGCCAACGTCAAGGACCCCCTACCCGGCAGCTTGTCGTGATCATTGTGCAGTGGCCCTCCTTCCGGGGTCAGGCCCTTAAGTCCCCTTAAGGGTCTGACCCCGGGGCGGAGGCCCCGCGGCCGCGTCGAGCCGTGCCAGCAGCACGTCGAGCTCGTTGCACAGGAAGCGTGACTCCACGCATTCGTCCAGGTGGCCCTGGGCGAAGCGCAGCAGCCCCAGCGCCGCATGGGGCAGGCGCCGGTCGCGGCGCATGATGAACTGCCAGTGGCTCTCCAGGGGCAGCCCCACCACCGGCAGGATCACCAGGTCCGGGTGCTCCGGCGGCAGCACATGCTCGGAGAGCACGGCGAGCCCCATGCCCGCGGCCACGCCCACGCGGATCGCCTCGTTGCTGGCCATCTGCAGGGTCGGCCCCAGGGTCAGGCCCTGCTCCTGCAGCCAGCCCTCGAAGAGCATCCGCGTGGCCGAACCGGGTTCACGCAGCAGGAAACGCTCGCCCAGCAGCTCGCTCATCGCCACCTGACCGCGGCCCGCCAGCGGATGGTCCTGCGGCGCCACGACCACCAGCGGGTTGCGCAGGAAGCGGCCGGCCCGGGCATGGGCGAGCGAAGGCGGGTGGCTGAACACGTAGAGGTCGTCGTCCTGGCGCTCGAAGCGGGTCAGCACCTGGCGACGGTTGCCGATATGCAGGGTGACGTCCACCTCGGGAAAGGCCCGGCTGTAGGGGCCAAGCAGGCGCGGCAGCACATACTGGGCGGTATTGACCAGGGCGATGGAGCAGCGCCCCCGCTCGCCTCCGCGCAGCGAGGCCAGGTAGTCCTCGAAGTCGTCGAAGCGCCCCAGCACCTCGCGGCTCGCCCGGTAGAGCTCGCCGCCCGCCTCGGTGGGCACCAGGCGCCCCTGGCGGCTCTCGAGCAGCGGCTCGCCTACCGTCTCGGCCAGGCGCTTGAGCTGCTGGGAAACCGTGGGTTGGGTCAGGTGGAGGCGTCGCGCCGCCTCGCTGATCGAGCCGGCGCGCACCACCGCCACATAGACCTGCAGCAGGCGAAAGGTCAGGTGTCGGATGTTCATCGCCGCGAGGCCTCCGGTCGCTCATAGATGATCATCCATGATGCAGTGCGATAGAGTTTATTGGAATCAATAAGCCCGGCTCCGCAGAATGCGTGGCGTTTTCTCCAAAGCCACTTGAGACCTCCCGATGCCCGATATCGTGGTGATGTTCTTCCTGCTCGGCCTGCTGGCCGGGCTGGTGAAGTCCGACCTGACCATTCCCAAGGCCGCCTACGACACCCTGAGCCTGCTGCTGATGCTGACCATCGGCCTCAAGGGCGGCATGGCCCTCTACGGTAACCTGGGCTGGTCGATCGTGCCCGAGATGGCCGCCGTGGCGGCCCTCGGCGCGCTGATTCCGCTGGTGCTGATGCCGATACTGCGCCGCCTGGTGCGCCTCTCAGCCGCCGACAGCGCGAGCCTCGCCGCCCACTACGGCTCGGTGAGTGCCGGCACCTTCGCCGTGGCGCTGGCCTTCGCCGAGGGGCGCGGCCTGCCCATTGGCGCCGAGGTCACCCTCTACCTGGTGATGATGGAGCTGCCGGCGATCATGCTGGCCATCGCCCTCTATCGCCGCTACCGGGGCTCGGAGCCCGGCGAGGCGATCACCGGGCTGTGGCACGAGACGCTGACCAATCGCGGGGTGATCCTGCTGGCCGGCGGCGTGGTGATCGGCGCCCTCTATGGCCCCCAGGAGGGCTCCAAGGTCACCGAACTGCTGATCAACTCCTTCTATGCCGTGCTCGCCCTCTTCCTGCTCGAGATGGGCCTGACCGCCGCCGAGACCCTGCGCCCGCTGCCCTGGCGCCACTGGCGGCTGCTCACCTTCGCCCTGGTGGCCCCGCCGCTGCTCTCCCTGGCCGGTCTGGCCGTCGGCCTGGCACTGGGCCTGCCCGCCGGCTCGCTGCTGATCCTCACCGCGCTCGCCGCCAGCGCCTCCTATATCGCCGCCCCGGCCGCCATGCGCACCGCCATCCCCGAGGCCAACATCGGCCTGGCGATGCTCGCCTCCCTGGGGCTGACCTTTCCGCTCAACGTGATCGTCGGCATACCGCTCTACCACCAGCTGATCACCTGGCTGGCCGGCTAAGCTTCTTGTCTTTCGACATTCGTCGTAGCCGCCAATACCTGCACTTTACGTTAACGTCAACCTCGCCTAGTCTTGTGCCATCTGCCATCTTGATGACCAACTGTTTGCCCTTGGCGCCTCGCCCGAGCGGTCGGCGCCTCACCTGACGAGAACGGGAGCCCGCCATGCATACGCCCTACAAGCCCCTCGACTTCGGCCTCGACGACGAGCTGAACATGCTGCGTGACCAGGTCAACGCCTTCGCCCGGGACGAGATCGCCCCGCGCGCCGCCGAGATCGACGAGAAGAACGAGTTCCCCAACGACCTCTGGCAGAAGTTCGGCGACATGGGCCTGCTCGGCATCACCGTGTCGGACGAGGACGGCGGCAGCGGCATGGGCTACCTGGCGCACTGCATCGCCGTGGAGGAGATCTCCCGAGCCAGCGCCTCCGTGGGCCTCTCCTACGGCGCGCACTCCAACCTCTGCGTCAACCAGCTCAAGATCAACGCCAGTGCCGAGCAGAAGGCCAAGTACCTGCCAAAGCTGATCAGCGGCGAGCACGTCGGCGCACTCGCCATGTCCGAGCCGGGCGCCGGCTCCGACGTGGTCTCCATGAAGCTGCGCGCCGAGAAGCGCGGTTACCACTACGTGCTCAACGGCAACAAGATGTGGATCACCAACGGCCCCGATGCCGACGTGCTGGTGGTCTACGCCAAGACCGACCCGGAGGCCGGCTCCAAGGGCATCACCGCCTTCATCATCGAGAAGGGCATGCCCGGCTTCTCCACCGCCCAGAAGCTCGACAAGCTCGGCATGCGTGGCTCCAACACCTGCGAGCTGGTGTTCCAGGACTGCGAGGTGCCGGCGGAGAACGTGCTCGGCGAGGTCGGCAAGGGCGTGCGGGTGCTGATGAGCGGCCTGGACTACGAGCGCACCGTGCTCGCCGCCGGCCCCATCGGCATCATGCAGGCGGCGCTGGACATCGTGGTGCCCTACGTCCACGAGCGTAAGCAGTTCAACCAGGCCATCGGCGAGTTCCAGCTGGTGCAGGGCAAGATCGCCGACATGTACACCACCCTCAACGCCTGCCGCGCCTATCTTTACGCTGTGGCCGCCGGCTGCGACCGCGGCCAGGCCTCGCGCAAGGATGCCGCCGGCGTGATCCTCTACTGCGCGGAGAAGGCCACCCAGGTGGCGCTGGACGCCATCCAGCTGCTCGGCGGCAACGGCTACATCAACGAGTACCCCACCGGCCGCCTGCTGCGCGATGCCAAGCTCTACGAGATCGGCGCCGGCACCAGCGAGATCCGCCGGATGCTGATCGGCCGCGAGATCTTTAACGAATCGGCATGATCGGTGACTTCTCGCTGTAGGAGCCTTGCGTGCAAGGCGATGGCAACGGGAGCTTATCGCGCTGCAAGCAGCGCTCCTACAATGCGCCAGTGAGGCGCTGGTACCAGACTGCAAGGGATCGGACATGAGCATCCTCCAGACCCAGATCAACCCCCGCAGCGACGTCTTCCAGGGCAACGACGTCGCCATGCGCCACGAGGTCGGCAAGCTGCGCGAGCTGACCGCGGCCATCGCCCAGGGCGGCGGACAAAAGGCCCGCGAGCGCCACGAGTCCCGCGGCAAGCTGTTCGTGCGCGACCGCATCGACCACCTGATCGACGAGGGCTCGCCCTTCCTCGAGTTCTCGTCGCTGGCCGCCCATGAGGTCTACGACTCGGCGATTCCCGCCGCCGGCGTGGTCACCGGCATCGGCCGCGTCTCCGGGGTGGAGTGCGTGATCGTCGCCAACGACGCCACGGTCAAAGGCGGCACCTACTTCCCGCTCACCGTGAAGAAGCACCTGCGCGCCCAGGAGATCGCCCGCAAGCACCGCCTGCCGTGCATCTACCTGGTCGACTCCGGCGGCGCCTTCCTGCCCCGCCAGGACGAGGTCTTCCCGGATCGCGACCACTTCGGGCGCATCTTCTACAACCAGGCCACGCTCTCCGCCGAGGGCATCCCGCAGATCGCCGTGGTGATGGGCTCCTGCACCGCGGGCGGCGCCTACGTGCCGGCCATGGCCGACGAGTCGATCATCGTCAAGGAGCAGGGCACCATCTTCCTCGGCGGCCCGCCCCTGGTGAAGGCTGCCACCGGCGAGAGCATCAGCGCCGAGGACCTGGGCGGCGCCGACGTGCACGCCAAGGTGAGTGGCGTGGCCGACCACTACGCCGAGAACGACGCCCATGCCCTGCAGCTGGCCCGCGGCTGCGTCTCGCGGCTCAACTGGCAGAAGCGCGGCCAACTCGCCATGCAGGCGCCGAAGCCCCCGCGGCTCGACCCCAGCGAGCTCTACGGCATCGTCGGCACCGACCTCAAGAAGCCCTACGACGTGCGCGAGGTGATCGGGCGCATCGTCGACGACTCCGACTTCGACGAGTTCAAGCGCTACTACGGCGACACCCTGGTCACCGGCTTCGCCCACATCCAGGGCTACCCGGTGGGCATCGTGGCCAACAACGGCGTGCTGTTCTCGGAGAGTGCCGTCAAGGGCGCGCACTTTATCGAGCTCTGCGCCCAGCGCAAGATCCCGCTGATCTTCCTGCAGAACATCACCGGCTTCATGGTGGGCTCCAAGTACGAGCACGAGGGCATCGCCAAGCACGGCGCCAAGCTGGTCACCGCGGTGGCCTGCGCGAAGGTGCCCAAGTTCACCGTGCTGATCGGCGGCAGCTTCGGCGCCGGCAACTACGGCATGTGCGGCCGCGCCTATGACCCCAACCTGCTGTTCATGTGGCCGAATGCGCGCATCTCGGTGATGGGTGGCGAGCAAGCCGCCGGCGTGCTCTCCCAGGTCAAGCGCGAGCAGATCGAGCGCGAGGGCCGCGAGTGGACCAAGGAGGAGGAAGAGGCCTTCAGGGCGCCCACCCGCGAGCAGTACGAGCACCAGGGCCACCCCTACTACGCCAGCGCCCGGCTGTGGGACGACGGGGTGATCGACCCGCTGCAGACCCGCGAGATCCTCGGCCTGTCGCTGGCCGCCGCCATGAATGCCGAAGTGGAAGAGACCCGCTTCGGCGTGTTCCGGATGTGAGGTCGAGATGACGCAGACATATTCCCGACTGACGATCGACGACCGCGGCGTGGCCTGGCTGACCCTGGAGCGCCCGGACGTCCACAACGCCTTCGACGACAGCCTGATCGCCGAGCTCAATGCCCACCTCGAAGGCCTCCACGACGCCGCCCGCCACGGCGAGGTGCGCGCGGTGGTGCTGGGCTCCGAGGGCAAGAGCTTCTCCGCCGGTGCCGACCTGAACTGGATGAAGCGCATGGTGGAGTACGACGTCGACGACAACCTCGCCGACTCACGCAAGCTCGCCAAGCTGATGCACGGCCTGGACACCCTGCCCTGCCCCACCGTGTGCCGCGTGCAGGGGGCCGCCTTCGGCGGCGCCGTGGGCCTGGCCGCCTGCTGCGACATCGTCATCGCCTCCGAGAAGGCAAAGTTCTGCCTCTCCGAGGTGAAGATCGGCCTCTCGCCGGCGGTGATCAGCCCCTACGTGCAGCGCGCCCTGGGCGAGCGCCAGGCGCGCCGCTACGCGCTGACCGCCGAGGTGATGGACGCCCCCACCGCCCTGGCGCTAGGCCTGGCCCACCGGGTGGTCGAGCCCGAGATGCTCGATGACGCCGTGGCCGAGATGCTCGACACCTTGCTTGCCGGCTCGCCCCAGGCGCAGCGCGCCACCAAGGCGCTGCTGGCCGAGGTGGCCCGCGAGCCCGACAGCAAGGCCACCCGCGAGCACACCTGCCGGGTGATCGCCGAGCTGCGCGTCAGCGCCGAGGGCCAGGAGGGCCTGGCCAGCTTCTTCGAGAAGCGCCGCCCCGACTGGACCCAACTCTCTGGTTCTCAAGAACAGAACAACAGTGCCGCGGAGCCCCGCTCATGACCCCAGACATCAACACCTTCGACACCCTGCTGGTCGCCAACCGCGGCGAGATCGCCTGCCGCGTGATGCGCACGGCGCGTGCCATGGGCCTGCGCACCGTCGCCGTCTATTCCGACGCCGACGCCAACGCCCGCCACGTGCGCGAGGCCGACGAGGCCATCCGCCTCGGCCCCGCCGCGGCCCGCGAGAGCTACCTCAAGGTCGAGGCGGTGGTGGAGGCTGCCAAGCGCAGCGGCGCCGGCGCCATCCACCCCGGCTACGGCTTCCTCTCCGAGAACGGCGCCTTCGTCGAGGCCCTCGATAAGGCCGGCATCGTCTTCGTCGGCCCGCCCGCCTCGGCCATCGCCGCCATGGGCGACAAGTCCGCCGCCAAGTCGCGCATGGCCAACGCCGGCGTGCCGCTGGTGCCGGGCTACCACGGCGACGACCAGGACGACGCACTGCTCAAGGCCGAGGCCGACAAGATGGGCTACCCGGTGCTGCTCAAGGCCAGCGCCGGCGGCGGCGGCAAGGGCATGCGCGTGGTGGAGTCCACCGAGGGCTTCCAGGCCGCCCTGGACGGCTGCCGCCGCGAATCCCAGGCCGCCTTCGGCGACGAGCGCATGCTGATCGAGAAGTACCTTACCCAGCCGCGCCACGTCGAGGTGCAGGTGTTCTGCGACAGCCACGGCAACGGCGTCTACCTCTTCGAGCGCGACTGCTCGGTGCAGCGCCGCCACCAGAAGGTGCTCGAGGAGGCCCCGGCCCCGGGCATGAGCGAGGGCCTGCGCCGCGAGATGGGCGAGGCCGCGGTACGCGCCGCAAAGGAGATCGGCTACGTGGGCGCCGGCACCGTCGAGTTCCTGCTCGATGTGGATGGCTCCTTCTTCTTCATGGAGATGAACACCCGCCTGCAGGTGGAGCACCCGGTCACCGAGATGATCACCGGCCAGGACCTGGTCGAGTGGCAGCTGCGCGTGGCCATGGGCGAGCGGCTGCCGCTGACCCAGGACGAGCTGACCATCATCGGCCACAGCTTCGAGGCGCGGCTCTACGCCGAGGACCCCGAGCAGGACTTCCTGCCCGCCACCGGCACCCTGACCCGCTTCGCCATGGACCTGGAAGGCGCCGGCCTGGACCCCGAGCGCGTGCGCCTGGACAGCGGCGTGGAGACCGGTGACGCCGTCTCGATGCACTACGACCCGATGCTCGCCAAGCTGATCGTCTTTGGGGACGACCGCGCCCAGGCGCTGGCGACGCTGAACCGGGCGCTGGCCGCACTCGACGTGCAGGGGGTGGTCACCAACCGCGCCTTCCTGCAGCGGCTGGCCACCCACCCAGCCTTCAAGGCCTGCGAGCTCGATACCCGCTTCATCGAGAAGCACGAGGAGACCCTCTTCGCGCCGCGCCGCTACAGCATCGAGGAGTATGCCGGGGCCGCCCTGGTGGGGCTGAACCAGCTTTCCCGCGAGTGCGAGAGCGACTCGCCCTGGGACCGCCACGACGGCTTTCGCGTCAACGCCCCGCGCACCATCCGCATCGCGCTGTGCGACCCGGCCCACGCCCAGGATGACGACGACTCCGAGGCCGTGGTGGTGGTCGAGGGCACCCGCGCGGACAACGCCGGCCCCTGGCACCTGACCATCGGCGGCGAGACGCTCACCGCGCGCCTCGACCCGCTGGCCGGCGACGCCGTGGCCATGACCCTGGACGGCCACCGCCGCCGCCTGCAGGCCCGCCGCGACGGCAACGTGGTGGTGATGGTCGACCCGCGCGGCGAGACCCGCCTCTTCTGGCGGCGCATCGACGCCATCGACCACGGCCACCACGAGGCCGAGTCCACCCTCACCGCGCCCATGCACGGCACGGTGGTGGCGCTGCTGGTCAAGCCCGGCGCCCGCGTCGAGAAGGGCATGCCGCTGATGGTGATGGAAGCCATGAAGATGGAGCACACCATGTCCGCCCCCGCCGACGGCCATGTGGCGAGTTTCCACTTCCAGGCCGGCGATACCGTGGGCCAGGGCGACGTGCTGCTCGAGTTCGCCCCGGAGGAGTGACGCAGGACCCCGTGGGTCAGCCACCGAGGCATGAAGCCCCGTGGGTCAGACCCCGGCGGCGGCCAGCCCCACCGACAACGACAACCGAAACAAGCCACACAGCTTGGCGGGGTCTGACCCGAAGGGGCTTGCCACCGAGGTCAAATAGATTGCCAAGATTCCGGCCGGGGCAAGCCCCGCCAGGGCGATAAGGATGGGAGACAACAGATGGCATTTCCGAAACACGTCCGCCTGGTCGAGGTCGGCCCGCGCGACGGGCTTCAGAACGAGCCCGAGCCGATCAGCACCACCACCAAGCTCGAGCTGATCGAGCGTCTCGGCGCGGCCGGCATCACCTACATCGAGGCGGCGAGCTTCGTCTCGCCCAAGTGGGTGCCGCAGATGGCCGACCACCAGCAGGTGATGAAGAACCTCGCGCGACGCGACGGCGTGACCTACGCCGCCCTCACCCCCAACCTCAAGGGGCTGGAAGGCGCGCTGGAGTGCGGCGTCGAGGAGGTAGCGGTGTTCGGCGCCGCCTCCGAGGCCTTCTCCCAGAAGAACATCAACTGCTCCGTGGCCGAGTCCCTGGCCCGCTTCGAGCCGGTGCTCGAGCGCGCGCAGCAGGCTGGCGTGCGGGTGCGCGGCTACGTCTCCTGCGTGCTGGGTTGCCCCTACGAGGGCGAGATCGCCCCCGCCAAGGTGGCCGAGGTGGCAAAGGCGCTCTATGAGATGGGCTGCTACGAGGTCTCGCTCGGCGACACCATCGGCACCGGCACCCCGCTCAAGGCAAAGCGCATGATCGAGGCCGTGAGCCGCGACATCCCCATGGACAAGCTCGCCGCCCACTTCCACGACACCTACGGCCAGGCGCTCGCCAACCTCTATGCGGTGCTCGAGGAAGGCATCGCCGTGGTCGACAGCTCAGTCGCAGGCCTCGGCGGCTGCCCCTACGCCAAGGGCGCCTCCGGTAACGTGGCAAGCGAGGACGTGGTCTACCTGCTCAATGGGCTCGACATCGAGAGCGGCATCGACCTGGACGCCCTGGCCGCCACCGGCACCTGGATCACCCAGACCATCGGCCGGCCCAACCGCTCCAAGGTGGGGGTGGCGCTCGCCGCGAAGTAGCATCGCCGTCAAAACGAAAAGCCCCGAGCCAGATCACTGGCTCGGGGCTTCGGCATTTCGTATGTTGTTTTCGCTTTACGCTAAAAGCAGCGGCGCGACGTCAGGAGCGTCCGCTGACCGCACTGGTTAGGCGTCCGTAGTCGAAATTTCACTTTTCAACTGTTGGATCAGCTCGTTATATTGGGCTGACAGAATCAAAAACCTAGCTCTTTCCTCATCTGTCACCCGCGGCTCCCAGCCTATTACTACTCCATCGTTATCATCCCACTGATTTCTTACTGCGACCATCTCTTGGGTATGATAGGTCCAGTCGACTGCGTATCTATTTCCGAGAAGTACTGAGGTTATATCTTCACAGTACTTTCTAACTCTTTCGCTGCCATGGAGCTCAAGTAGCTTGAAATGCCGAGTCAACGAATAGAACAGCTTGTCATATTCTGTAGAACGGGAGATCTCGAACAGCTTGTCCTCTACGGATCGGATGGAGCCATCGGTAGTAATGTTACTCGCCATCTGATCAAGAGATATAACCTTAAAAACTAGTGAGGATGGTTCAGAAATACTCTCATCCAAAAATTTCTCGTAGGTAGAGACCTTTCTTTCATATTCCATCTGCCGGATTATCTGTTCGGTTTGGTATGGCGCTATCAAATAAACGCCTGCGGTCGATGCTACACCCGAAAGAATTGCGGTTAGAAACACAAGAATATACTGATGCTTGGTACCTAAATTCAACTTTAAACTCTCTTATTCTTGAAATGGCTGCCAAAGTGGGTCAAGGACGCTTAACGTCCCCGCTCAGCAGCCGGGGCCACCAGAGCGGCAATGAACCATAGAAGCCGACACGCGGCCCCGGTCTGCTGCAGCGTTTGGTTCGGCGTGCCATTATGTTGCTGGAATACGTTTCACACCTTCGGCAGTTGTCGCGATAGGGCGCGGATCTCGTCGCGTAAGGCGCTCACCTCATTTTGGATCGCGGCCAGTTGTTTGCTCCCTGCCACTTCGGCGTCGCTACTATCGGCGTCGCGACCGACAAAGAAGGTGGCGAGGGCCGCTGTCACATAGCCGAAGACACCAAAGGCGTACAGGGCCAGAAAGACGCACAGTACACGCCCCTCGACCGTCCGCGGCCAGTACTCCGAGCCCATCGTTGTCATGATCATGGCAGTCCACCACAGTGACTCGCCGTAGCTGTTCGGGCCGCCGGCTGCCTCATTCTCGAAAGCGTACATCCCGGCCGCGCCGGCGAACGTGACCAGCACTGTGAGAGCGAGCACATACCCGAATCCCCGTCGACTCAGGCTCGCGCCCAGCGCCCTCATGCCGCGGTTCAGCGAACTGACGACGCGGACCAGCCGCACCCCCCGCCCCGCCTTGGCCAGGCGGAGCAGCCGAAACGCGCGGAACACGCGGAAGATCCGCAGCGCGGGGAGCAGCAGGGCAATGGCGGTCAGCCAGTTAACCTTGAGGTAAGCGAACTTGTCCGGGGCCAGGATCCACTTCACGGCGAAATCGATAATGAAGACGACCCAGATAATCGTGCCGAGAAAATAGAACAGCAGACTCTCTCCCTGAACCAGCTCCACTATCAATAGCACCAGCCACACGAACGCGAGAACTAGCATCGGTGTCTCCAGCCAGCCCTCCAAACGCTGGAGCAGCTCGTATCGCTCCCGTTTCAGCTCCTCCGTTACCGTGGATTTCGCGTCAGAATTTTCGTTGGTGCCTTTGTCGCTCATCGGATTTCCCTCGTTCGATTCACCCCGGAAACCTTACTGCCGCCGAACGCACAGCTCAGCGGCGACCTTGTAATGGCAACGAAGGAGCCATGGAAAGGGCGTCCGGCGGCCATTGGCCGCGTACTGCTGCGCCTGGTTATACGTAATTTATAACTGGACTCCGTAATAACGAAGCACAGCCACCATTACCAAGTAGCAGATTGATGTAATACCAATTGAACCTGCAAAACTGAGATAAAAATTGACTCCATGGGCCAGGAGCACCGGCAACGCAATAAATAACGCAAGCGATGGCAAAACCAACCAAAATACGTTGCTTGCAAGTGCGCCGACTTTGTCAACATTACCCGTATCTATATAAAGCCAGAGCATTGCCAGGACGGAAGTTAATGGAACCGAGGCAAGAACGGCCCCGACGAACGAACTTCGTTTCGAGACCTCCTGTTTGAGGACAACCAAAACGGCGGTCACTGCAACTTTCACAATATAATAGGTCAACCGTGCCTACCTCTCAATGGCAAACGTATAACAGGTATTATACAGCGTGCTCGTTTAGTGACTTGAACGAGCGTGCGCGTTCAATAATCTTATCTAGCGCGATTTTTCATCTAAATCTCTGATTTTATTAGGTCCAAAGCATAGCTCGGCCACCTATGCAGAATTCGTGCGCTTGCCCGTTTTACCAGCACACCAATACTGTATGCACATCCATGCATCGTGAAGAAGGCTTTATGGATACGCACCGCAGGCCGCCGAAGCTGATGGAGCGGGTCAGCGCTACCATGCGTGTGGAAACGCTACAGCCCGCGCACCGAGAAGACCTACTGCTACTGGATTCGCTATTTCATTCGCTTCTACGGGGTCCTACATCCCGCCGGCATGGGCGGCGCAGAAGTACGCACCTTCCTGGAACATTTGGCGGTGGAACGCCGGGTGGCGGCGGCCACGCAGAACCAGGCGCTGAATGCCCTCGTGTTCCTCTATCTTCACGTCCTCGATCAGCCCTTGGGTGATATTGGGGAATTCTCGCGTGCTATGGCTCAGGGTTGAGGTTCATCGAGACGTGCCGACTACGTGTCCACAATATCGACATCGAACGGCAGATTGGTAAGGTGAGATCTGGTACAGCTTCGCCGCCCAGTTGTTGAACCAGGGCAAGGATATCCGAACGGTACAGAAGTTACCCGGCCTCAAGAGCGTGGAAACCACCCAGATCTATAGCTTTGCTGGAGTACATAGTCCTCTCGGGTGAAGGGGTATCGAGGGTACCAGGCACGCTACCGCCCCTACCTGAGCATGTTCACGACCTGCAGCCATCCATGCGGTAGTCCTTGCGTGTCGCGCTGTGCCTTCCTCGCTCCCTGCGAGCTGTTCATTAGCATGAGCCTATGTGAGCGGGTGCGGGGTTGCAAAGTCGAGTTTGGTCGCAAGCGCCGCCTCCACCGCCTGCTCGGCGTGGATGGCGGTGGTGTCAAAGAGGGGCACGTCCGTATCGCCTGCCTGGATCAAAAGGCCGATCTCCGTGCAGCCGAGGATCACGCCCTGGGCGCCCTGCCCGGCCAGCGAGGCCACGACCTCCAGGTAGGCGGCTTTCGAGTCCGCCCGGATCACGCCGCGGCAAAGCTCGTCGTAGATGACGGCGTGCACCCGTTCGCGCTGGGCGGCATCGGGAATCAGCACCCGGATGCCCTGCGCCTCCAGGCGCTCGCGGTAGAAGGACTGTTCCATGGTAAAGCGGGTGCCGAGCAGCCCCACCCGGCTTACGCCCTGCCGGTGCAGCTCATTGGCAGTGGCATCGGCGATGTGCAGCAGGGGAATCGCCACGGCCTGCTCGATCTGTGGGGCGACCTTGTGCATGGTGTTGTTGCAGAGCACCAGGAAGTCGGCGCCGGCCGCCTCCAGGGTCCGGGCCGCCTCGCCGAGGATGCGGGCGGTTGCCGCCCAGTCGCCGCGGCGTCGGAGCGCCTCGATCTCGGCGAAGTCCACGCTGTAGAGCACCAGCCGGGCGGAGTGCAGCCCGCCCAGCCGCGCCTTCACCCCCTGGTTGATGAGACGGTAGTAGGTCTGGGTCGACTCCCAGCTCATGCCACCGATCAGCCCTATCGTCCTCATCTTCCCTCTCCTTTATCCCAGGATAAAGATCACGCAGGCGGCGGTGAGCGCCCCCATCACGCCGTTGAAGACCCGCCAGGCGCGGGGCGTGTCGAGCCAGCGGCCAGTGGCCATGCCGAAGCTCAAACAGAGCGTTATGCAGATGAGTGCCACAACGCAAGGCCCCCGAACCGAATGAGTGACGCAGGGGCCGTTTAGCTCTAGGTTCAGTGGGAGATGCCGCCATGGGCGCGTCGGCATCGCCGCCATCGCGCCCTGTCGCGATGCGCGTCCCTTAACCAGGAGCCGCCATGATCGCCGTCATCTTCGAAGTCGTGCCGCACCCCGACCAGCGTGACCACTACCTCGACATCGCCGCCGGCCTGCGCTCGCTGCTGGAGGAGATCGATGGCTTCATCTCCATCGAACGCTTCGAGAGCCTGGCCCAGCCGGGCAAGCTGCTCTCGCTCTCCTTCTGGCGCGATGAGTAGGCGATCGCCGAATGGCGCCGGGTGGAACGCCACCGCGCCGCCCAGTCCCTGGGGCGCGAGGAGGTCTTCGCGGACTACCGCCTGCGCGTGGCCGGGGTGATCCGCGACTACGGCATGCACGACCGCGAGCAGGCGCCGGCCGACAGCCGGGAACGTCACGACCCGGCGCCTCGCTGATCCACCAGACAGGGGGGCGGCATCGCCAGGGCACGGGGCGGGAGGGGCTTATCGCGAGCTGGAGGAGACGCTCAACGCCGTCACCGTGAGCAGGATCAAGCCCATGCCGACCAGCTCGAGCCCGACCAGGCGCTCGTCGAGCACCACGACGCCGAACAGCGAGGCCGTGACCGGCTCGATCATGGCCACAATGGCGGCCACGGCCGGGGCCGTATAGTTGAGCCCGACGACATAGAGGATGAACGACACGCCGGCGCCGAGCACGCCCAGCGTGACGAAGAGCGGCCAGCTCGGGGTGCCCAGCGCCGAGAGGGTCTGGCCGGTATCGCCCAGCGGGAAGAGGATAAGCGAGAGGACCGCGAAGGCGATGACGAGCGTGGCCTGGGGGCTGCCGTGGGGTGCGGCGTACTTGAAGCCGAAGATGAAGAGCGCGTAGGAGAGCCCGGCGAGCAGCCCGGCGATGACGCCGATGGGGGTCACCCCGCCCGGTTGGACGTCGTAGATGCGCGTCAGCAGCACGATCCCCAGCATGACCATGGCAATGGCGGCCCACTTGAGCGGCGTGGGCCGTTCGAGCTTGAGGGCGAAGGAGACGAGAAAGACGAACACCGGCGCGCAGTACATCAGCGTCGCCGCCACCGCCACGCTGCCCTCGGAGATGCTCACGAAGTAGAAGGTGAAGTTGCCGGCCACGCCCAGGCCGGCCATCAACGACCAGCTCCACAAGCTGCGATCGGCCAGCCCGCTGCCGCCCGGGCACAGCGCCAGCCAGGCGAGCACGAACACCAGACCAATCGCGCCGCGGTAGAACGAGACGACCAGCGGGTCCCAGCCATCGGCCATGAGCACGCCGCCGATGCCGCCGGAGAGCCCCCAGAACAGCGCGGCCAGCATCACGAATGCGGTACTCACTCCGGCCATATGACCTCCTACTGGCGCCGCTGCGTCCATGGCTCGCGCCGCGGCGGTGGCGCGAGCCAATCGGGGCCTGCAGGGTGAGCCTAGTTCACCGGCGTGACAACCCGCCCAGGCATCACTCGGCACGCGAGGCGATGCGGTACCACAGCGCATAGAGCGCCGGCACGAACAGCAGGGTGATCAGCGTGCCCACGGCCACGCCGCCGATCAGCACGTAGGCCAGCGGCCCCCAGAAGCTATCCAGGGTAAGGGGAACGAACGCCAGCATCGCCGCCACCGCCGTGAGCACCACCGGGCGGGCGCGCTGCACGGCCGCCTCCACCACGGCGTCGCGCATCGCCATTCCGGCCTTGGCGTTATCCGCAACCTGCTGGGTGAGGATCAGGGTGTTGCGCATCAGGATCCCGGCCAGGCCGATCAACCCCAGGGTGGCCACGAAGCCGAACGGCTGGTTGAACAGCAGCAGCGCCGCCACCGCGCCGATCAGCCCCAGCGGTGCCGTCGCCACCACGATGAAGGTGCCGGCAAAGGAGCGCATCTGCAGCATGATGAAGATCAGCATCAGCACCACCATCAACGGCTGCAGGGCCTGGATCGAGGCCTGTGCCTTGTCCGACTGCTCCACCGAGCCGCCGATCTGCAGCCGGTAGCCGGCGGGCAGGCGCTCTCGCACCGTCGCCAGCGCCTCCCATACCTCGAGGGTCACGTCGTTGGGCTGAGCACCCTCGATCTCGGCATTCACGGCCACGAAGGGCTGGCGGTTGTAGCGCTTGATCACCGGCTCTTCAAAGACGGTCTCCAGCTCGCCGAGCTGGGTGAGCGGCACCCGCTGGCCCTCGCGGTTAACGACCTCCAGGCTCTGCAGGTCGGCGATGTCCTGCGCGGCCCCGCGCCCCACCGCGGGCACCAGGCGGATGCCGTCGCGCAGTTCGGTGATGGTCATGCCGTCCAGCTGGAACTGCAGCTGGCGCGCCACCTCATCCGGCGTCAGGCCGATCAGCTGCAGCCGGTGATGGTCGATCGCCAGGTGCTGCCTGGGCACCCGCTCGTCCCACTCCAGGTGCGGGTCGCGCGTGGCGGCGTGCGCGGCGATCACCTTGCGCACCTCGTGGCCGATCTCGCGCAGACGGTCGGGATCGTCACCGAGCACGCGGATGCTCACCGGCCAGTCCACCGGCGGGCCATAGAGCAGCTTCTGCACGCGCACCCGCGCCTCGGGGAAGGCGCCGGCCGCGATGCGCTCGTTGAGCCTTTCGATCAGCCGCTCCCGGGCCTCGACGCCCTCGGTCACGGCGATCAGCTTGGCAAACGCCGGGTTGGGCTGTTCGGGGTTGGCGGAAATGAAGAAGCGCGGCGCGCCCGCCCCCACGTAGGCGGAGAGCGATGCCACGCCCTCGGCCTCGCCGATCAGCGCCTCCAGCCGCCGGGTCGTCGCGTCGGTCGCGCCGATGGCCGTGCCCTGCGGGTGGTAGACACTGACCAGCACCTCGGGGCGATCGGAACTGGGGAAGAACTGCTTCTCCACCGGCCCGGCCATGCCCGCCACGGCGGCCACCAGCAGGACCACCGTCACCACCACCACGCTCTTACGGAAGCGCACGCAGGTGCTGATGACCCCGCGCAGGCGCCGATAGCCGCGCGACTGGTAGGCCTCGTGCTCACCATGGGCGACCTTCTGCTTGGGCAGCAGCTTGACCCCCAGGTAGGGCGTGAACACCACGGCCACGATCCACGACAGCAGCAGCGCGATGCCCAGCACCCAGAAGATGTTGCCGGCATACTCGCCCACGGCGGACTGCGCAAAGCCGATGGGCACGAAGCCGGCTACCGTGACCAGGGTGCCGAACAGCATCGGCGCGGCGGTGACGTTCCAGGCGTGGGCAGCGGCCTCGAGTCGGTCCCAGCCCTCCTCCATCTTCACGATCATCATCTCGATGGCGATGATGGCATCGTCGACCAGCAGCCCCAGGGCGATAATCAGCGCCCCCAGGGTGATGCGGTCCAGGTTGATGCCCATCGCCATCATCACCACGAAGGTCAGCGCCAGCGTCACCGGAATGGCGATGCCGACCACGATGCCGGCGCGCAGCCCCACGGCCAGCATGGTGACCAGCATCACCACCAGCACGGCGACCAGGAACTTCACCTGGAAGAGGTTAACGGCCCCGGCGATGGCGTCGGCCTGGTTGGTCATCACCTCCAGCGACATGCCCAGCGGCAGACGCTCGCGCTCCTGCTGCCAGAAGGCCTCCAGGCGCTCGCCGAATTCGAGGCCGTTCTCGCCCTTCTGCATCACCACGCCCAGCAGCAGTGCCTCCTCGCCGAAGGCGCGCACCCGATAGCTCGGGGGGTCTTCATAGCCGCGGGAGATCTCGGCGATGTCGCCCAGGCGAATCAATCGCTCACCGATGCGAATGGGCACCTCGGCCAGCGCCTCGGGGTCCGACAGGTCCTGGTTCAGCCGCAGGTACATGCGCGGGCCATCGGTGTCGACGCGCCCGGCGGGCAGCAGGCGGTTGTGCGCCTCGATGGCGGCGAAGACGGCCTGGGGCGAGATACCCAGGCTCTGCAGCCGGGCCAGGTCGAAGTCGAGGTGCATCCGCTCCTGGCGCTCGCCCAGCACCTGGGCCTTGTTGACACCCTCCACACGCTGCAGGCGATCACGGATCACCTCCGCCTCGCGGACCATCTCGCGCATCGGCATGTCCGGGGCGCTCAAGGCCACCAGCGAGAAGTAGACGTCGCCGAAATCCTCGTTGATCAGCGGGCCCACCACGCCGTCGGGCAGGCTCGGGGCGACGTCCTGCATCCGGCGGCGCACCTGGTAGAAGTGCTCCGACATCTCGTCGCCGGGGGTGTAGTCCTCGAACTCCACCTTCAGGTCGGCGCGCCCGGGGCGAATAGTCGTCTCGATGCGGTAGAGGTCGTCGACCTCCTGGATGCGCTTCTCCAGCGGGTCCACCACGCTCTCCTGGATCTCCTCTGGCGAGGCGCCGGGCCATACGGCCGAGACCATCATCACCCGCACGGTAAAGTCCGGGTCCTCCGCTCGCCCCATGGAGGCGAAGGCATAGAGCCCCGCCAACAGGGCGATCACCAGGAAGAACAGCGTCACGGCGCGCTCGCGGACGGCCAGCGCGGAGAGGTTGGGAAAGCTCACGGTGTGCCCTTCTCGTCCAGCGGGCGTACCGCCATGCCCGGCGTGAGCAGGTGGGTCCCCAGGCTGATCACCGCCTGTCCCGCCTCGAGCCCCTCGCCGCTGACCAGGGCGTGCTCGCGGGTGACGCGCTCCACGGTCACCGCCAGCGGCTGCGCCTGGCCATCCACGATCTGCCATAGCTGCGGGCCCTCGCCGCGCTCGTCCAGCGCCGCCACGGGTACCCCGAAATGCCCGGCAGCCTCGCCGTCAGCCAGGGGGAAACGGGCCTCGACGATGTCGCCCAGACCGCGCTCGTCGAGCGGCCCCTCCAGCCGATAGCGGGCGCGCCAGGTGCGGCTCGCGGGGTCGGCGGCACCGGCCACCTCGCGGCGGGTAAGCGGAATGCGGCGCTCGCCCAGCAGCAGCTCGCCGGTTTCCGGCGGGCGCGACCGTGCAGGAAAGCTCACCTCGACCTCGCGCGGGCCCTCCTGGGCCAGTTGGGCCACCACCTGGCCGACGCCGACCACCTGCCCCGGCTCGCCGCTGACCTCGATCAGCACGCCGTCGGCCTCGGCGCGCAGGGTCGCGTAATCCAGCGCATTGCGGGCCTGGGCCACCCGGGCACTGGCGGCGTCACGGCGGGTGGTGGCCTCGCGCACGCCGAGCTCGGCGCGCTCGAACGCCTGGCGGCTGAGGTAGTCCTTCTCCAGCAGCTGCCGGTCGCGGGCCAGGTCCGCCTCGGCCACGGACAGCGACGCCTCGGCCGCGGCCAGCTCCGCCCGCGCGGCGGTGAGCGCCTCCTCCAGATCGCTCGGGTCGAGGGTAAACAGCACCTCCCCCTGGCGAACCGCCTGCCCGGCATCGACATGGCGCGTGGCGATCCGGCCGCTGACCTGGAAGGCCTGGGGCGTCTCATAGCGCGCGCGCAGCACCCCGGTCAGCGAAAGGGTTGCTGCCGAGTTCGCCGTCAGCGTGGCGGTCCTGACCCAGCGTGGCTCGGCGTCCGTCGATGGCGGCGATGACGGCTCCTGACACCCCGCCAACAGCAGCAGCGACAGAAGCATCAGTGATAAAAGCAACAGCGGTGTGACGAGTCTCGGCATCGGTCATCCCTGACAATAAGGCGACGGAGCGGTAATGGCGAAGCGAGGCGCCCCGCCATACCGGCCCATGGATCGGCCCATTCTAAACGGTGTGCTCCCTCGATGCCGTGGGACAAACCGTCGCCATGCCAGAAACGAGCCGCTGCCTCGGTCTATCGATGAATGATCTCCTCCTTGAGCGAATAGGCAACGCCCAGTACTTCGTTGCAGACCGGCTGCGGATACTCCATCTCCTTCATGGCCTGCATGATGTCGTCGACCACGGCGACGAATTCTGCCGCGCTGACATTCATCCCGGTGTGCGTCTCGATCATCGAGCGTCCCGTGTACTCCACCGGTCCGCCGGAGCCGGCCGCGAGGAACTCCTTGACCTTCTCGCGGGCGTGGTCGATGGCCTCCTCATCGAGGGCTCGGTACCGCGGTCCGGCGACGTCGTTCTGGAGGTGGAGGTCGACAATGCGATTGACGAGCTTGTCGATACCCGCACGACCGCCGAGCCTGTCATAAAGGATGTCACTCATGGCATTTGCTCCTCTCTTGGCTGATTTCTCATCTGGTGCACTGGGCACCTACCCAAAAGAGCGTGACAATCCTTGTGACAACCGGAACACGGAGGGCTGAGCGATGACGGACGCGCCACTATCGCCGATTCGCGCCGCTCTCGACGGCGGCGACTTCGTCCGGGCACGGGAGCTGCTCGCCGGGCTCTCCGCGCCACCCTCGGCCGAGCTGCTCGAGCTGCGCGCCCAGGCGGCGTACGGGGTCGGCGATCTGGAAGGCACCCTGGCCGCCTATGGCGAGCTCTACCACCTGCACCTGGAAGACCAGCGCACCCACGACGCGGCATTCGCCGCGGTCATGGTAGGCATGTACCTGATGATGGACACGGGCCTGATGGCCACCGTGCGGGCCTGGCTGTCGCGGGCGCAACGCCTGGTGGAAGACGCGCCCGACAGCCCTGTCTGGGCGTGGCTCGCCGCCGTGCGCACCTACGAGCGCCTGATGTGTGGCGACATGCCGGGGACGGAGCAATGGGCCCGACGGGCCATGGACGGAGGGCAACGGCACGCCCTGGCGCCGCCGTCGATCATCGGCCAGGTGGCCCTGGCCAGGGTCCGCATCCATGACGGCGAGCTCGATGAAGGGCTGAGCGCGCTGGACGATGTGGCCGTGGAGCTGAGCTCGGGCAACCTCGACCCCCTCACCACCGGCCAGATGTGGTGCGAGCTCATCTGCGCGATGCAGTGGATCGGCCAGCACGACCGCGCCGAAGAGTGGACCGAGGCCATGGAGCGCTGGCGCCAGGGCGCCGCGTTCGGGGGCCTCCATGGCCGCTGCCGGGTACACCAGGCGGAGATCATGCGCCTGCGCGGGCCGTGCGACGCCGCCGAACAGGAAGCCTTGCTGGCCTGCGAGGAGCTGCGCCCCTGGATGCGGCGGGAGTTCGGCTGGCCGTTGACCGAGCTTGGCAACGCGCGGCTGCGCAAGGGCGATTTCGCGGGCGCCGAGGATGCGTTCCTGGCGGCCCACCAGAATGCCTGGCTGCCGCAGCCGGGGCTGGCGATGCTGCGGTTGGCCCAGGGCCGCGTCGATGACGCCTTCTCGATGATCGAGAGCGCCCTCGAGTCTCCGTTCGACATCCCGTCGAAGGAGCGCCCGCCGACAGGGGGCCTGCGACGGGCGCCCCTGCGCGAGGCCCAGGTGGTGATCGCGCTGGCGGCCGGCGACGACAATACGGCGCGAGAGGCCGCCGCCGACCTCGCCGAGATCGCCCGGACGTACCAGAGCCGCACCCTGCACAACTCGGCGCTCGCCGCGAAGGGGCGCCTGGCGCTGTACGATGGGCTGGAAAGCGAAGCCATCCGGCTGCTGAGCGAGGCCGTCATGGAGTGGGTCTCGCTGCGCATGCCGTTCGAGGCGGCGACCCTGCGCGTCGAGCTCGCCGCGGCGCATCGCGCCGCGGGCGACGACAGCTCGGCCGAGCTGGAACTCGACGCCGCCTGTCGGGCCTTCGAGGCGCTCAACGCCGGGCTCTGGGCGGAACGGGCTCGCGTACAGGTGCCGGCGCCGCCTTCGCGGCAGGCCACCAGCCCCGAGCGTTGCGTCTTCCGCCGCGAGGGCGACATGCGAGCGGTGACCTTCGCCGGCACCACGGTCCACTTGAGGGATCTCAAGGGCATGCGCTACCTGGAACGCCTGCTGACGGCACCCGGCCGGGAGTTTCACGTCCTCGACCTGGTAGCGGTGGAGCGCGGGGCGCTCACCATCGGCGGGCCTTCGGAGGATCTCGGCGTCACTACTCAGTGCGGACTGGAGGTGTTCGACTCGAAGGCGCGCGAGGCCTATCGGCGGCGGCTCGCCGAGACGGAAGAGGACATCGCGGAGGCCGAGGCGAACAACGACCTGCACCGCGCGGAGCTGGCGCGTGCCGATCGCCAGTATCTCATCGACGAACTGCGCCGCGGGGTCGGCCTGAACGGTCGGGCCCGAACCGTCGGTGGCGGCGTGGAGCGCGCACGCACCAGCACGACCCGTTCGCTGCGCTACGCCCTGGAGCGGATCGCTCGGCACCATTCACGCCTCGGCGAGCACCTGGAGCGGACGATACGCACCGGCACCTATGTCGCCTATGAGCCGGATCCACGCGCACCGGTGGACTGGACGACCTGACCGCTCTCTCGCATGCCGCGTGCCGGCGGGCTGACGCCGAGCGCGGTTAGCCCGGCAACCCTTCGGGTCGGGTCACCCGCGTGCCACCGGCGGCCTCATGCCGCTTGGCACGGTGGGCGTGCAGCTTCTGGTAGCTCTCGATCAGGCGCTGGTGCCTCTCCAGCCCCTCCAGCGCCATGCTGGTAGGCGTCAGGCCGTGGAAGCGCACGCTGCCGTTCACCGAGCCCACCACGGCCTCCATGGTCGCCTCGCCGAACATGCGCCGGAAGTTGTAGAGAAAGTCGTCCAGTTCGAGTTCGTCATCGAGGAGGATCTCCAGTACCGCACTCACCGCGCGATAGAAGAGGTTACGCGCCACGGTGTTGTCGTTGTACTGCAGGAAGATGTCGACCCGCTCCAGCGCCTCCTCGTGCTGGCCCAGCGCCAGGTTGATCAGCAGCTTCAGCTCGAGGATGGTGAGCTGGCCCCACTCGGTGTTCTCGTCGAACTCGATGCCGATCAGGGTGATGATGTCCTGGTGGTCGTCGATCTGGCTCTCTTCCAGGCGCTCGAGCAGATCACTCAGCGCCTCGTCGCTCAGCTCGTGCAGGTGCAGGATGTCCTCGCGGAACAGCAGCGCCTTGTTGGTGTTGTCCCAGATGAGGTCCTCCACCGGGTAGACCTCGGAGAAGCCGGGCACCAGGATGCGGCACACCGGCGCGCCCAGGTCCTCATGGACGGCCATGTAGGACTCGAGGCCCAGCTCCTCGAGGATGCCGAACAGCGTCGCCGCCTCCTCGGCGTTGCTGCCGGAGAAGTCCCAGTCGACGAATTCGACGTCCGCACGGGCGCTGAAGAAGCGCCAGGAGACCAGCCCCGAGGAGTCGATGAAGTGCTCGACGAAGTTGTTGGGCTCGGTGACGGCCAGCGTATTGAAGGTGGGCGGCGGGAAGTCGTTGAGGCCCTCGAAGCTGCGGCCCTGGAGCAGCTCGGTGAGGCTGCGCTCCAGCGCCACCTCGAAGCTCGGGTGGGCGCCGAAGGAGGCGAAGACGCCGCCGGTCTTGGGGTTCATCAGGGTGACGCACATCACCGGGAACTGCCCGCCCAGCGAGGCATCCTTGACCAGCACCGGGAAACCCTGGGCCTCCAGCGCCTCGATGCCCTCGACGATGGCCGGGTAGCGCGCCAGCACCTCCTGGGGCACGTCCGGCAGCGCCAGCTCCTCCTCGATGATCTGCTTCTTCACCGCCCGCTCGAAGATCTCCGAGAGGCACTGCACCTGCGCCTCGTGCAGGGTGTTGCCGGCGCTCATGCCGTTGCTGAGGTAGAGGTTCTCGATCAGATTCGACGGAAAGTAGACCACCTCGCCGTCCGAATGGCGCACGAAGGGCAGCGAGACGATGCCGCGGGCCTCCTGGCCGGAGTTGGTGTCGATCAGGTTCGAGCCGCGAAGCTCCCCCTCCGGGTCGTAGATCGCCCGGCAGTAATCATCGAGGATGCCGTCCGGCAGCGCGTCATCGGGGCCGGGCTGGAACCACTCCTCGTCGGGGTAGTGGACGAAGGCGCTGCCCGCGATCCGCTCGCCGAAGAACTGGTCGTTGTAGAAGAAGTTGCAGCTCAGCCGCTCGATGAACTCGCCCAGCGCCGAGCAGAGCGCGCTCTCCTTGGTGGCGCCCTTGCCGTTGGTGAAGCACATCGGCGAGGCGGCGTCGCGAATATGCAGCGACCACACATGGGGCACGATGTTGCGCCAGGAGGCGATCTCGATCTTCATGCCGAGATCGGCCAGGATCGCGGTCATGTTGGCGATGGTCTGCTCCAGCGGCAGGTCCTTGCCCTCGATCCAGGTGCCCGTCTCGACATTCGCGTCACCCTGTACGTTTCCCTGCAACAGCGCCTGGGCGTCCTCGTCGATGTTGTCGACCGCTTCGACCTGGAACTCGGGCCCGGTCTGCACCACCTTCTTCACCGTGCAGCGGTCGATGGAGCGCAGGATGCCCTGGCGATCCTTGTCGGAGAGGTCCGCCGGCAGTTCCACCTGGATCTTGAAGATCTGGTTGTAGCGGTTCTCCGGGTCGACGATGTTGTTCTGCGACAGCCGGATGTTCTCGGTGGGGATGTCCCGCGCGTTGCAGTACACCTTGACGAAGTACGCCGCGCACATCGCCGAGGACGCCAGGAAGTAGTCGAACGGCCCCGGCGCCGAGCCATCGCCCTTGTAGCGGATGGGCTGGTCGGAGATGACCGTGAAGTCGTCGAACTTGGCCTCCAGCCGGAGGTTGTCGAGATAGTTGACCTTGATTTCCATGGGGCACCGGACGTGGGAGCTTCGGCGAAGCGAGAGCGGGAAACCCACCATTATCCCGATTTTCCGGCGGAGTGTCATGGCGAGTTACAAAACGGTGGCATCTCCCGAGGCGGCCTGCACGTGGAGGACGGTAGCGGCGTGTTCAGCGGCGAGACGTCACTGGAGAACAACGGCGGTTTCGCCTCGGTGCGCCGCGATCCCGAGGCCATGAACCTGAGTGACGCCTCGGGCCTTGTGCTGTACGTTCGCGGTGACGGCCGCTGCTATCAGCTGCGCCTGAGAAACTATCAGCTTCCGGAGGGAACGGCCTACCGGGCGCTCTTCCAGCCACCCGTGGGCGAGTGGCAGCATGTTGCACTGCCCTTGCCGGCGTTCGAGGCGATGTTCCGCGGACGACGGTTGGAAGATGCCCCGCTACTGGATCCGGGCAGCATCCAGCAGCTAGGCTTGCTGATCGCCGACAAACAACCTGGCCCCTTTCGACTGGAGGCGGCCTGGATCGAAACGATCAAAGAGCCAAAAAATCCAATGGGCCCGGCCTGAGGCAGCGGTATGGCTTTCGTGCCAGCAAGGATATAGTGGCTCCTGAGCAGGGCACTTGATCGCGTAGTGGCCTTCCGCCATTCTTGCGAGGATTGATGATGTCTCGACTCCCCCCCCTGATCGCACTCTCCTATTTCGAGGTCGCCGCGCGAACCAAGAGTTTCGCCGCGGCCGCCAAGGAGCTCAATGTCACGCCGGCGGCGATTAGTCACCAGATCAAGGCGCTCGAGGAATATCTTGGTGTCGATCTGTTCATACGTCACCACCGGCGGGTCAGCCTGACCGAGGCTGCGCGTGTGGCCCTGCCGGAGCTACATGAGGGGTTTGATACACTTGAGCGTGCGGTGGATAAGATCCGCGCCTATGGCGAAGAGCGCCTGATCGTCACCGTGTGCGCAGAACCCCTGTTTGCCACCAAATGGATCGTGCCACGCCTGCACCGTTTCTACGCCCGTTGCCCGGACGCCGAAGTACGGCTGCAGGCGAGCCTGCATACGGTGGATCGCGCCCCTGATGGCGCCTTCTGCATGGCCGATCTCAAGCGCACGGGCATCGACGTTTGTGTGCGACTTGGCTACGGCAACTACGCGGACCTGGAGCCCCAGCGGTTGATGAGTCTGGATCTGGTGCCAATCTGTGCACCGGGGCTGGCCGCCACCGTGGAGGGTGTCGACGCACTGCGCGGGCTGCCGTTGCTTTGCGACAGCACCCTCACCCGCTCCGATGAACCCTACGTCTGGAAAGAATGGTTCAGACAACAGGGATGTGAAGCCGGAGCGCTACGAGAGCTGCGATTTGGCAACGGGCTGCTGGCGCTGGAGGCGGCCATGGCCGGCCAAGGCGCCTTACTCGGCAGTCGAGAGCTACACCAGGCAGAGCTGGGTGCCGGAAAATTGACGATATTGGTGGATTGCCCCCTTAACTGTGACCAGGCGTATTACATGGTAAGTGTGGGCGCAGACCTGGAGCGACCAATCGCCAGGAAATTTAGTGAATGGTTGTTGGATGAAGCCAATATGCCCTCCCCGGGTCTAGCCGGTCACGCCGCGCAGATCTAGGGCAGGGTAGTCGGGCGCGATGAACAGCCGCCCCGCGATGCCTTCTGCGTTGGCCGCACGACGTATGCCCGGCCGCTCGGCCAGCGCCTCCAGCAAGCCGACGAGGCTCGGCAAGCGCTCCCAGGGAAGCGCACGACAGGGGTCATCGACGGGGTAGAGCTGCATCCAGCGCACCAGACAGGCCAGGTAAGGATCGAGCACGCTGGGCCCTTCCTCGAGCAGCCAGGGCTCCCGGCCATGCTCGGAGAGCGATTCCAGCTGCATGAGATGCGCCACAAGACGGGGCCGCAGGGCATCGCGCAGCCGCTGGGCATCCCCCGCTCGAGGCGCATAGCGTGGCGTATAGAAGCAGAGTCGAAGCTCGGCGTGGACGGTGTTGGAGAGAAAGAATAGCCAGGCCAGCAGGCGGCCACGGGCTGCCGGTTGTGTAAAGCGTGCGGCGTGGCAGCGCTCGGCAAGGTGCAAGAGGATGGCACCGGTCTCGAAGAGCGCCGTTCCATGGCGCACATCCACCAGTACCGGCAACAGGCCCAAGGGGTTGAGCCGACGGAAGTCCGGCTCATCCAGTCCACCGGCGGCCCGGTCGATGCGCACCTCTCGATAGCGGATACCTTCGCTCTCGAGCACCACGCGCACCACCAGGTTGGCGCTGTCCGGCGAACAGTAGAGACGGTAGTCAGGCACCGTCCCGGTGCCGGTATCGAAGTCCATCACGCTAGAGCTGCAAGGCTTCCGGGGATTCGGGGTTGAGCGCTTTCGGGTCGTCGCGCCCCGGGTACCAGGGCACGCGGCCTTCGAGCACCCCCGTCGTCTCGATGATCTCCGCCACACTGTGCTCCTGGCGGTAGGCCATGATGTGCGCGCCGCTGACGCCCGGAATCTCGCGAATTTCGTTAAGCAGGTCCATGCAGAGTCGCTTGCCTTCCTCCTTCTGGTTCTTGGCCCCCTCGAGCCGGGTGATCACCGCGTCAGGGATATGCACCCCGGGGACATTTTCGCGGATCCAGCGAGCGCTGCGTGCAGAAGCCAGGGGCCCGATCCCGGGCAGGATGAAGACGCGGTCGGGGCCCTCCAACAGACCGAGGTCGTTCACCTTGAGCATGAAGTCGCGCAACCGCTCGATATCGAAGCAGTATTGGGTCTGGATGAACTGGGCACCGGCCGCCACCTTCTTGGCCAGGCGAAGGGGTCGCCAGTCCAGCGGCGGCACGAAGGGGTTCTCGGCCGCACCGAGAAAGATCCGTGGGGTCGTCTCGATACGCCGCCCGCTCTCGAAGCGGTGCTCGTCGCGCATGCCACGGGCGACCTGCAGCAGTGATATGGAGTCGAGATCGAATACCGGCTTGGCCTGGGGATGGTCGCCGGCCTGCACACCGTCACCGGTCAGACACAGCAGGTTGCAGGCGCCCATGGCCGCTCCACCGAGGATCTCGCCCTGCATGGCGATGCGGTTACGGTCACGGCACGATATCTGCAGGATGGTGGCATAGCCGACCCGAGTCAGCAGCGAGCAGACCCCGGCGCTGGACATATGGCAGTTGGCGCCGGAGCCATCCGTCGCATTGATGGCATCGACATAGCCATCGAAGATTGCCGCCCGCTTGAGCACCTCGGCCGGGTCGGCAGAGTCCGGCGGGTCGATCTCGCTGGTGATGGCGAACTTGCCTGCCCGCAGCACCCTCTCCAGCCGCCCGGGGGAGACATGGCCGGGCAGGATCGGCAGGGAGTAGCCCGGAACGGGCTCGTCATCGAACTTCATCTTGTTGTCTCTCAATGGCTGGACTTAGGCGACAAGCCGCGTACTTGAACTCGGGGATCTTGCCGTCGGGGTCCAGCGCCGGGTTGGTCAGGAGGTTGGCCGCCGCCTCCACATAGCAGAAAGGCACGAACACCATCCCCTCCGTCATCTGCGGGTCGACCCGCGTTTTCAGGGTGATGGCGCCCCGCCGGGTGGTGATGGTGATCGGCTCGCCCGGCGTCATGCGCAGGCGCAACAGCTCGGCCGGCGCGAGGCTCGCCACCGCCTCGGGCTCGAGGTCGTCGAGCACCCGGCTGCGACGGGTCATGGAGCCGGTATGCCAGTGTTCCAGCTGGCGCCCGGTGATCAGCACCGTGGGGTAGTCGCCGTCGATGGGTTCGTCCGGCGGCAGCGGGCGAGTCGGGGTGAAGGTCGCTCGCCCGCTCGCGGTGGGGAAGACCTCACTGAACACCACGTCGGCCCCGGGGGCGTCATCGGCGGGGCAGGGATAGGTCACCGAGCTCTCGCGCTCCAGGCGCTCCCAGCTGATGTGGTCGAGCGAGGCCATGCCCTGCTTCATCTCGGCGAACACCTCGCGGGGGTGGGTATAGTCCCACGCCAGGCCCAGGCGATTGGCGAGCTGCTGGATGATCCACCAGTCGGGCTTGGCCTCACCGGGCAGCGGCACGGCGGCGCGGCCGAGCTGCACCTGGCGGTTGGTGTTGGTGACGCTGCCGTCCTTCTCCGGCCAGCTCGATGCCGGCAGGATGACATCGGCGAACTGGGCCGTCTCGGTGACGAACAGGTCCTGCACCACCAGGTGCTCGAGCCTGGCCAGGGCTGCCCGGGCATGGTCGAGGTCCGGGTCGGACATCGCCGGGTTCTCGCCGAGGATGTACATGCCCCTGATGGTCCCGGCGGCGATGGCATCCATGATCTCGACCACGGTGAGCCCCGGCGTTTCCTCGAGCGGGGTGTTCCATAGCTCCTCGAAGGCGGCACGCACCTGGGCGTCGGTGACCGGCTGGTAGTCGGGCAGCACCATGGGGATCATGCCCGCATCCGACGCCCCCTGGACGTTGTTCTGGCCACGCAGCGGATGCAGGCCGGTGCCGGGACGGCCGGTCTGGCCGCAGGCCAGCGCCAGCGAGATCAGGCAGCGGGCGTTGTCGGTGCCATGGACGTGCTGGGAGATGCCCATGCCCCAGAAGATCATCGCCTTGTCGGCGGTCGCATAGAGACGCGCGAGTTCGCGTATCTGCTCGGGGGCGACGCCACAGGCCGGCGACATCGCCTCGGGGGTCAGCTCGCGCACATGGGCCTTGAGCGCCTCGAAGCCCTCGGTGTGGGCATCGATATAGCCCTGGTCATACAACCCCTCGCCGATGATGACATTGAGCATGGCGTTGTAGAGCGAGACGTCGCCGCCGGGGGTGAAGCGCACGCTGCGGTGGGCGTAGGCGTCCAGCGCCTGGCCGCGCGGGTCGAGGATGATCAGCTTGGTGCCGTTTCTCGCCGCCTGCTTGAAGTAGGTGGCCGCCACCGGATGGTTGATCGCCGGGTTGCAGCCGGTGAGGATCACCA
>NZ_JAMJPK010000019.1 GCF_023554995.1 Halomonas gemina | reverse complement strand
AGGCCTCGGGGATGTCTCATCTTGAAGGGGGCTTCCCGCTTAGATGCTTTCAGCGGTTATCCCGTCCGCACATAGCTACCCGGCAATGCCACTGGCGTGACAACCGGAACACCAGAGGTGCGTCCACTCCGGTCCTCTCGTACTAGGAGCAGCACTTCTCAAACATCCAACGCCCACGGCAGATAGGGACCGAACTGTCTCACGACGTTCTAAACCCAGCTCGCGTACCACTTTAAATGGCGAACAGCCATACCCTTGGGACCGACTTCAGCCCCAGGATGTGATGAGCCGACATCGAGGTGCCAAACACCGCCGTCGATGTGAACTCTTGGGCGGTATCAGCCTGTTATCCCCGGAGTACCTTTTATCCGTTGAGCGATGGCCCTTCCATACAGAACCACCGGATCACTAGAACCTACTTTCGTACCTGCTCGACGTGTCTGTCTCGCAGTTAAGCACCCTTATGCTCTTGCACTCAATGCACGATTTCCAACCGTGCTGAGGGTACCTTCGTGCTCCTCCGTTACGCTTTGGGAGGAGACCGCCCCAGTCAAACTACCCACCACACACGGTCCTCGATCCGGATCACGGACCTGAGTTAGAACGCCAATGATGCCAGGCTGGTATTTCAAGGTTGGCTCCACCCGAACTGGCGTCCGGGTTTCCAAGCCTCCCAGCTATCCTACACAAGCAACATCAGCGTCCAGTGTGAAGCTATAGTAAAGGTTCACGGGGTCTTTCCGTCTAGCCGCGGGTACACAGCATCTTCACTGCGATTTCAATTTCACTGAGTCTCGGGTGGAGACAGCGTGGCCATCATTACGCCATTCGTGCAGGTCGGAACTTACCCGACAAGGAATTTCGCTACCTTAGGACCGTTATAGTTACGGCCGCCGTTTACCGGGGCTTCGATCAGGAGCTTCGCTTGCGCTAACACCATCACTTAACCTTCCGGCACCGGGCAGGCGTCACACCCTATACGTCCGCTTGCGCGTTTGCAGAGTGCTGTGTTTTTAATAAACAGTTGCAGCCACCTGGTATCTTCGACCGCGTCACGCTTAAGGAGCATGTCCTCTCACGCTAGTGCGGCGTGCCTTCTCCCGAAGTTACGGCACCATTTTGCCTAGTTCCTTCACCCGAGTTCTCTCAAGCGCCTGGGTATTCTCTACCTGACCACCTGTGTCGGTTTGGGGTACGGTCCCACTGTATCTGAAGCTTAGAGGCTTTTCCTGGAAGCGTGGCATCGATGACTTCCAGACCGTAGTCTGTTCGTCTCGTCTCTCGGCCTTGGGGAACCGGATTTGCCTGATTCCCCAGCCTACTGACTTTCACCAGGACAACCAACGCCTGGCTCACCTAGCCTTCTTCGTCCCCCCATCGCAATACAGTGAGGTACGGGAATATTGACCCGTTTCCCATCGACTACGCCTTTCGGCCTCGCCTTAGGGGCCGACTCACTCTGCTCCGATTAGCGTCGAACAGAAACCCTTGGTCTTCCGGCGGGGGAGTTTTTCACTCCCCTTGTCGTTACTCATGTCAGCATTCGCACTCGTGATACCTCCAGCAGACCTCTCGATCCACCTTCGTCGGCTTACACGACGCTCCTCTACCGC
>NZ_JAMJPK010000018.1 GCF_023554995.1 Halomonas gemina | reverse complement strand
CCCGCTTCATTCACGAGGGCCCTGATCGGACGGTCTGAAGCTGCTGCCCGGCGGCTTCTGTCATCAGGATCGGTATCTACGCCGTGAGAGTTCGCTGAGTAATACCTGGATACTGCTTTTCTGCCGCCTTTCTATAACGTTCAGGAATCAATCGCAGCCGTCAAAGCAGCCGTGATCGCCGGCCGCCGCTGCGGTCGCTCTCTTTCTGGTGCCGTGGTGGTCTCGCCAGGGCGTCAACTCAGCGCGGTCAGTCTCGGCAGCCCCTTCAGCAAGGTAGGCCACCATTTGTCGGCAGCGTCACCAAGGTGAACGGTGATGCGCCTGGCGTGCAGCGATAGTGTGGCGGCGACCTTGAGCACCTGCTCGCGCATCCGGCTCAGGCTCCACCCTTGGTATGTCCGACTCTCCAGCAAGCGCCGCAGCCCATGCAGGACCTGGTAGGCGTAGAGACTCAGCAGCAGGCTCACCTCGTTGCGGGCCATCACGTCCTGAACGGTGGAGGCGCCGCGATCGGTCGACGAGAGATGCACGTCGAGTGCCGACTTGACCTCGCCCATGTGCGCCTCGGCGCTGCCGCGCTTGCGGTAGAGCGCCAGTATTTTCTCCGGCGGCCAGTCGAACTTGCCAAGGTTGGTGACCAGGAAGAAGGCATGCAGCAGCAGATCATCGGGACGTTCCTGTACCACCAGCACCACGCGCCGTGGCGCCGGCCAGGAACCGGCTTGGTACTCCAGGTCGTGGCACCACTCCCGAGGTTGCACGGGCGGCCGGCCTCGTGGTCGCTTCAGATGTGGCGCCGCCAGCTTCTGAAGGCCCGTATGGCTGCGCAGCCGGCCCAGGTACTCGATGTCGCGATCCTCCAGCGCCTCCAGCGTGTCGTTGTCGGTGAAACCGGCGTCGATGCGCACCCGCACCTGGGCCCCGGTACTCTCGTTGAGGCGCCGTACCAGATGCGGGATCCAGGTATCGGCGTTTTCGGCAGGGCCGGCGTTGCCCTCGCGCAACAGGCCGCCCACCATGTCGCCGGTTTCGGCCAGCGAGGCCACCAGCGGTGAGTAAATCCGTGCGCCGTAAAGCCCATGAAACGCCGAGCCGCCCTGGTGGCCATGGACCTCGATCGGCAGGCCGTCGATATCCAGGGTCAACTGCTCGGGCCGTTCGCCATGCTTCAGCGAGGTCAGGCGCCAGACCACCAGACGCAGCAGGCCTTCGTGAACGGCATCGATGTTGTCGTCGTGACCGAGGCAGGTCAGCAGTCGCGACAGCGTGGCCTGAGACGGCCGATCTTGCGCCAGGGGCGTCATCCCACGCGCATCGCTGCAGGCCAGCTGCCAGAGCGGATCACGGCGCAGGGTGTCGGTATCGCTGAGGTCGATCCAACCCATCGCACGCTGCAGCACCAGGGTTCGCAGCTGACTGGCCAGCGAATGGCGGATGCGCAGCGGGTGGCGCCGATCAACCAGGTTGTGCTCCAGCGCCTCGATCACGCCGCTGTTATCGAGGGCTTCACGCAGCAGCAGAGCGCCGCTGTCGCTGGTGGTGCGGTGGCCGCTCAGCTCGACACGGACAGAGCCGTTGCACGAGGGCGACCAGGTCGTTAGGGTTTCACCCATGGCGAGTGGTCCTCTTGAATCGTGTTCTGCCAGGAACATCTTGATTCTACAAGAGAAAACCACTCGCCATCTTCATTTTCAGCCCTGCCTCATGAATAAGCCGGG
>NZ_JAMJPK010000017.1 GCF_023554995.1 Halomonas gemina | reverse complement strand
GTAAGCGGCCGGTGAACACACCTTACGCGGGAGGCCCTGGCCGGCCACATTAGGTGCCCATCTATTAATAAGTGGGCACCTATCCATGACGTCCCCAAGTACCGAACGTGAGATCCGTCGTCGCCGTCGCTACGCCCCGTCGTTCAAGGCCAAGATCGTTGCGGCCTGCCTGCAGGGCGACGCCTCGATTGCCCAGATCGCCCTGCAGCACGGTCTCAACACTAACCTTGTCCAGACCTGGATCCGCAGGGCTAAACGCCAGAGCCAGTTGCCGGCCGTGCCGGACTTCGTGCCCCTACCGGTACCGCCAGCAGCGACCGATCTGCCAGCGCCGCCTGCAGCCGTCGGCGACATCTGCATCGAGCTGCCCTCGTCGCGGGGCACGATCACCGTGCGCTGGCCGGTGAGCGAGGCAGCCCAGTGCGCGCAGTGGCTGAAGGGGCTGCTGTGATGATCCGCATCGACGAGATCTGGCTGGCCACCGAGCCGCTGGATATGCGCGCCGGCCCGGATACCGCGCTGGCCCGGGTGGTGACGGTGTTCGGCGCAGCTCGCCCGCATTGCGCCTATCTGTTCGCCAACCGGCGCGGCAACCGCATGAAGGTACTGGTTCACGATGGGCTGGGCGTCTGGCTGTGTGCCCGGCGCTTGAACCAGGGCAAGTTCCACTGGGCTGGCAACTGGCACGGCGAGCGCGTCGAGCTCTGCCCCGAACAGGTGACGGCGCTGGTGCAAGGCTTGCCCTGGCAGCGTCTCGGCGCCGACGGGGTTATCTCGATCGTGTGATGAGAGGCACAGACGCGGCGGCCCGGCTATTCGCGGATGCGCTAATCCCGCTCTCGCCGGCGAGCTGGCATACTCGCCGGATGAACGCACCTTCCGACCTGTCTCAGCTCTCTCCCGATCAGCTCCGCCACCTGGCGGCAACGCTGATGTCGCAGGTGGAGGAAAAGGATAAAGCGCTCCGTCACAGCGAGCAGGTCAACCAGAAGCTGACCTACGAACTGGCGCTGCTCAAGCGCCACGCCTTCGGCAAGCGCAGTGAGCAGCTCAATGTCCTGCAGATCAGCCTGCTGGAGGACGTGGTGGATGCCGATATCGCTGCCATCGAGACCGAGCTGGCAGATCTGGCCACTCCCGATACGCCACCGGCGACCAAGAAAACGCCCAAGCGCGCCCCCTTGCCTCCCGAACTGCCGCGCACCGAGATTCGCCACGACCCGGAAAGCGAGCACTGCGCCTGTGGCTGCCAGCTGCGGCGGATCGGCGAGGAGGTCAGCGAGAAGCTGGACTACACGCCGGGCGTGTTCCATGTCGAGCGCCATGTTCGCGGCAAGTGGGTCTGTGACCAGTGCGAGACGCTGACCCAGGCACCGATGCCGGCGCAGATCATCGACAAGGGCATCCCCACCGCCGGCTTGCTGGCCCAGGTGCTGATCGCCAAATACGCCGATCACCTGCCGCTCTATCGCCAGGAGCAGATCTTTGCCCGTGCCGGCGTGGCGATTCCGCGCTCCACCCTGGCCGAGTGGGTCGGCATCTGCGGCGTGCGGCTCCAACCGCTGGTCGACGCGCTACGTGACCTGCTGCTCAGCGAACCGGTGTTGCATGCCGACGAGACCCCGGTGCCGATGTTGGCCCCGGGCAAGAAGAAAACACACCGCGCCTACCTCTGGGCCTACGCCACCACGCCGTATGCCGGGTTGAAGGCGGTGATCTACGACTTCAGCGAGGGGCGCGGCGGCCAGCATGCCCGCGACTTCCTCGGCGAGTGGCGGGGCAAGCTAGTCTGTGACGACTACAGCGGCTACAAGCAGAGCTTCGCCAACGGCGTCACCGAAATCGGCTGCATGGCCCACGCGCGGCGCAAGTTCGTCGACCTGCACGTGGCCGGCAAGAGCCAGATCGCCGAGCAGGCCATTGAGCTGATCGGCCAGCTCTACCAGGTGGAACGCGAGGCACAGCCGCTCAGCGCGAAAGAACGCCAACGACTGCGGGAGACACGAGCGAGGCCCATCGCCGACGCGCTGCACCGCTGGATGCTGGCTCATCGGGAGAAGGTGCCGAACGGTTCGGCGACGGCGAAAGCGCTGGACTACAGCCTGAAGCGTTGGGCGGCGCTGACGCGCTACCTGGATGACGGAAGGTTGCCGATCGACAACAACCGAGTCGAAAACCTGATTCGACCCTGGGCGTTGGGTCGCTCCAACTGGCTGTTCGCCGGGTCGCTGCGCAGTGGCCAGCGCGCCGCCACCATCATGAGCCTGATCCAGTGCGCCAAGCTGAACGGCCACGAGCCCTACGCCTACCTGAAGGACGTGCTGGAACGGTTGCCGACCCAGAAAGCCAGCCAGCTCCACGAGCTCCTTCCGCAGAACTGGCAAAAAACCGCCTGACCATGCGCCGGCGGTGATGCCCGAACGCTTAC
>NZ_JAMJPK010000016.1 GCF_023554995.1 Halomonas gemina | reverse complement strand
TAGGCGTCCAGCGCCTGGCCGCGCGGGTCGAGGATGATCAGCTTGGTGCCGTTTCTCGCCGCCTGCTTGAAGTAGGTGGCCGCCACCGGATGGTTGATCGCCGGGTTGCAGCCGGTGAGGATCACCACCTCGGCCTCGAGCGCCTGCATGAAGGAGGCGGTCACCGCCCCCGAGCCGATGCACTCCATCAGCGCCGCCACGGAGCTGGCATGACACAGCCGGGTGCAGTGATCGACATGGTTGGAGCCGAAGCCGGTGCGCACCAGTTTCTGGAACAGCCAGGCCTCCTCGTTGGAGCACTTGGCGCTGCCGAAGCCGGCCAGGGCGTCGGGACCGTGGGCCGCCTTGAGCTCACCCAGCCCCTGGGCGGCAAGGTCCAGCGCCTCCTCCCAGCTCGCCTCACGGAAGTGGGTCAGGGGGTCGAGCGGGTCGAAGTCGGGATCGAGCCCCTTGGGCACGCCCGGTCGGCGGATCAGCGGCGTGGTGAGCCGCGACGGATGGTTGGGGTAGTCGAAGCCGAAGCGCCCCTTGACGCACAGCCGGTTCTGGTTGGAAGGCCCATTTCGTCCTGTCACGAAGAGGATACGTCCTTCGCCGTCACTGGGGCCATCCTGAATATGGTAGGTAAGCTGGCAGCCCACCCCGCAGTAGGGGCAGACCGAATCCACGCTGCGATCGGCCGCCTGCGAATCGCCGCGCCCCTTTGCGTCGACCAGGGTCGCCGGCATCAGCGCCCCGGTGGGACAGGCCTGGACGCACTCGCCGCAGGCCACGCAGGTGCTCTCGCCCATGGGGTCGTCGAAGTCGAAGACGATCTTCGACGCCGCCCCGCGATGGGCCAGGCCGATGACGTCGTTGCCCTGGACCTCGCGGCAGGCGCGCACGCAGAGGTTGCACTCGATACAGGCATCGAGGTTGACGTTCATCGCCGAGTGACTGGCGTCATGGCCGTGGGCATGGGGCAGCGCGGCCGCCCGCTCGACGACATGGTGCACCGTGGGGGCGGCTCGCTCGGCCCGCGATGGCAGCCGCTCGCGCACCGCGCTGGCGTCGATGGCCAGTTGATCGGCCATGGCCCAGAAGTGGCTGGAGCGGTCGGGGCCGGCGTCGCGCTCGGGCTGGTCGACGACCAGCAGCTCCATGACGCCCTCGCGCGCCACCCGGGCGCGCTCGGAGCTGGCACTCTTGACCACCATCCCGGGCTTCGCCTCGCGCAGGCAGCTCGCCGCCAGCACGCGCTCGCCCTCGACCTCCACCATGCAGGCGCGACAGTTGCCGTCGCTGCGGTAGCCGGGGGCGTCCTTGAAGCACAGGTGCGGAATGGTCTCGCCGGCGCGCTTGGCCACCTGCCAGAGGGTCTCGCCGGGCCGGGCGCTGACATCAACGCCATCCAGGATCAGGGTGAAGGGTTGCTGTGTCATGGTCGCGTCTCCTCAGCCCTTGACGATCACGTTCTGGTTGGCGAGATCATTGCGGAAGTCCTTGAGCAGCCCCAGTACCGGATTGGGCGCCGCCTGGCCCAGTCCACAGATGGAGGCATCCATCATCACCTGGGACAGCCGCTCGAGTTCCTCGACGTGCCACTCGTCACGCTCCAGCAGGCCCAGCATCTTCTCGGTGCCCACCCGGCAGGGCGTGCACTGGCCGCAGGATTCGTCGGCGAAGAAGGCCAGCAGGTTGGTGGCCAAGGCACGCAGGTCATCCTGATCCGAAACAACGATCACCGCGGCGGAGCCGATAAAGCCGCCGTGCTCCTGAAGCGTATCGAAATCCAGCGGAAGGTCTGCCTTGCTCGCCGGGAGGATTCCCCCGGAGGCGCCGCCGGGCAGATAGCCGGCCAGACGGTGCCCCTCGGCCATGCCGCCGCCGTACTCCTCGATCAGCTCGTTGAGCGTAATGCCGGCGGGGGCCAGGTGGACCCCGGGGCGACGCACCCGGCCGGAGAGCGAGAAGCTGCGCAGCCCGTTCCGGCCGTGACGGCCGTGGCCCGCGAACCAGTCGGCGCCCTTCTCCCAGATCCGCGGGATCCAGTAGACGGTCTCGACGTTGTTGACCAGGGTCGGCTGGCCGAAGAGCCCCTTCTGGGCGACGAAGGGCGGGCGGTGGCGCGGCTTGCCCGGCTTGCCCTCCAGCGACTCGATCATCGCCGACTCCTCGCCGCAGATGTAGGCGCCGGCACCGCGGCGCAGCACGATATAGCCGGGCTCGACCAGCCCCGCCTCCTCGAGCTCATCGATCGCCGTATGCAGCACCCGGTGCAGGCCGGGGTACTCGTCGCGCAGGTAGATGTAGAGCGCACAGGCCTCCACCGCCCAGGCGCTGACCAGGGCGCCCTCGAGGAAGCAGTGCGGCGAGCGCTCCAGGTAGTAACGGTCCTTGAAGGTGCCGGGTTCGCCCTCGTCGGCGTTGATCGCGCAGTAGCGCGGCCCAGGCTCCTGGCGCACGAAATACCACTTCTTGAAGGTGGGGAAGCCGGCGCCACCCAGGCCGCGCAGGTTGGCGCGTTCAAGCGTCTCCATCAGGGTCTCGACCGTGACGCGTCCCTCGCGGCAGTCGGCGAGCAGCCCGTAGCCGCCCTCGGCGCGATAGTCCGCCAGGCGCTGCCAGACGATCGCCTCGGGATGGAAGTGGCCGGTGTCCACCACCGCCTCCACGCCCTCGGCGGTGGCGAACAGCACATGGTGATGCCCCACCTCGACCACCGGCGCCGTCTCGCAGCGCCCCATGCAGGGCGCCCGCACCACCCGCACCACCTGAGGGTCGAGGCCGGCCTCAAGCTCGGCCTTGAGCGTCGCGGCGCCGGCCAGCTGGCAGGAGAGCGAGTCGCAGACCCGCACCGTCACCTCCGGCGGCGGCGCCTGATCGTCATGCACCACGTCGAAGTGGGCGTAGAAGGTCGCCGTCTCGTAGACCGCCGCCATGGGCAGGTTCATGTAGGCGGCCAGCGCCCGCAGCGCCACCAGCGACAGGTGGCCGTGGGCGTCCTGGAGGGCGTGCAGGTGCTCGATCAAGAGGTC
>NZ_JAMJPK010000015.1 GCF_023554995.1 Halomonas gemina | reverse complement strand
CGGCGACGACGGATCTCACGTTCGGTACTTGGGGACGTCATGGATAGGTGCCCACTTATTAATAGATGGGCACCTAATGTGGCCGGCCAGGGCCTCCCGCGTAAGGTGTGTTCACCGGCCGCTTACGCCGAGGCGGCCGACCTGACCGGTCGCTATCGCGCCACCGAAATCACCGCCCTGTTGATGGGGGGCAATCTCGAGGCGGCACGAGAAATCGCTGAGCGACTACGCTGGGCTGTCGTTCGCAGCAATGACAAACGGGCACCCGACCAAGCCAGGCTCTCGCCGAGCATCCGGGTGGCGGAGCTGTGGCCCGATGAAAGGCCCTTCTACCAGCGCCTGGAAGAGGCCTGGCAGTTCCATAGTTGAGCCCCGGATTGGCGGCGCAGCGTTTGAAGGCAGGAAACTCTCAGGTTGTGCATCATCTTACCGAGTCTGAAAGCCCCTTGATGTCCACGAAACAAGCCAGCTCTGCATGAAGCGACGAAGGCCTTCTTTACATGGGGGCCGTGGGCTATCTTCCACTTGCCGAATCACCCGCCATGGGCTACCCACGCTGTTTCCGCGGTTGACACTTCCACGGTGCTGATGGAATCTTGACCCTTCCTGATACGGGCGCGGACTCCAGCGGGCAACCCCCCATTCCCGCGCGAAGGGTAGGCCGAGCGCCTCTACCCGCCGAAGGACTTCCGAATCCGGGCCAACCGCCCGGGTCGGCCAACGCCCCCGACGCGGCAATCCGCCGTGACCAGAGTGCAGGCCCCAACAGGGCTATTTGCCAGGGTTTGGCATCAGGTGCCGGCACGGCCGGCAGCGGCATACCGCCGCACTCGACTTCGTGCCCCCCACGTCGGGCACGGATCGCACTCGAGACCTCCAGGGGAGATACATCTGTGGAACTGCTTTCCGGCGCAGACATGATTGCCCGCTTCCTCCAGGACGAGGGCGTCGAATATATCTATGGGTATCCCGGGGGAGCGGCGCTGCACATCTACGATGCGCTGTTCCGCCAGGACAAGGTCAAGCACATCCTGGTACGCCACGAGCAGGCGGCCACCCACGCCGCCGACGGCTATGCCCGGGCCTCCGGCAAGCCCGGCACCGTCCTGGTGACCTCCGGCCCCGGGGCGACCAACGCCGTCACCGGCATCGCCACCGCCTACATGGACTCGATCCCCATGGTGGTGCTGTGTGGCCAGGTGATGAGCCACCTGATCGGTGACGATGCCTTCCAGGAGACCGACATCATCGGCGTGACCCGGCCGATCGTGAAGCACAGCTTCTCGATCCGCCACCCGACCGAGATTCCGGAAGTCCTCAAGAAGGCCTACCACCTGGCCGCGACCGGGCGGCCCGGCCCGGTGGTGGTGGACATTCCCAAGGACATGACCGCGCCCACCGAGCGCTACGAGTACGTCTACCCGAAGAAGGTGAAGATGCGCTCGTACAACCCGGTCACTCGCGGCCATACCGGCCAGATCAAGAAGGCCGTGGAGCTGATGCTCAAGGCCCGGCGCCCGGTCTTCTACACCGGCGGGGGCGTGGTCACCGGCCACGCCAGCGAGGGGCTGACCGACCTGGTCCAGCGGCTGGGCTATCCCATCACCACCACCCTGATGGGCATCGGCTCCTACCCGCAGAGCGATCGCCAGTGCCTGGGCTGGCTGGGCATGCACGGCTCCTACGAGTCGAACATGGCCATGCACCATGCCGACCTGATCATCGCCATCGGCGCGCGCTTCGACGACCGCGTCACCAACAACACCTCGAAGTTCTGCCCGACCGCCAAGATCATCCATGTGGACATCGACCCGAGCTCGGTCTCCAAGACGGTGCGGGCAGACGTGCCCATCGTCGGCCCGGCCGGCAGCGTGATCAACGAGATGATCAGCATGGTGCAGGGCAAGGAGATCGCCAATCCCGAGGCCCTGGCCGACTGGTGGAAGCAGATCGACGGCTGGCGCGAGGAGCGCCGCGACAAGCTCTACGAGCCCTCCCGGCCCGGCGAGCCGATCAAGCCCCAGGAGGTGATCGAGGCGCTGTGCCGGGTGACCCGCGGCGAGGCCTACGTGACCACCGACGTGGGTCAGCACCAGATGTTCGCGGCCCAGTACTACAAGTTCGACAAGCCCAACCGCTTCATCACCTCCGGGGGGCTCGGCACCATGGGCTTCGGCTTCCCGGCGGCCATGGGCATCAAGCACAACTTCCCGGAGGAGCAGGTGATCTGCGTCACCGGCGAGGGCAGCTTCCAGATGATGATGCAGGAGCTCTCGACCTGTAAGCAGTTCGGCGGTGGCGTGAAGATCGTCAACCTTAACAATGCCTCGCTGGGGATGGTGCGCCAGTGGCAGGACCTCAACTACAAGTCCCGCCATGCGCACTCCTACATGGAGTCGCTGCCCGACTTCCAGCAGTTGATCGGGTCTTATGGCTTCACCGCGCTGCGGGTGGAGACACTGGCGGACCTCGAGCCGGCACTGGAACGCGCCTTTGCCGACACGCACGAGCTGGTGTTCCTCGACGTTATCGTCGACCCGCACGAGCACGTCTATCCGATGCAGGTGCCCCTGGGCTCCATGCGTGACATGCTGCTTTCCAAGACGGAGCGGACCTGATGCGCCATATCATCTCGATTCTGATGGAAAACGAACCGGGCGCCCTGTCACGCGTGGTGGGGCTGTTCTCCCAGCGCAACTTCAACATCGAAACGCTGAACGTGGCGCCTACCGAGGACCCGAGCCTGTCGCGGCTCACGGTGACCACCGTCGGGGATGACCGGGTGATCGAACAGATCACCAAGCACCTCAACAAGCTGATCGACGTGGTCAAGCTGGTGGACCTGACCGAGGGCAACCACATCGAGCGTGAGCTGATGCTGGTCAAGGTCAAGGCGCTGGGTGCGGCTCGCGACGAGGTGAAGCGCACCGTGGACATCTTCCGCGCGCAGGTCGTCGACGTGACGCCGAGCCTCTACACGGTGCAGATCACCGGCTACGCCGGCAAGCTGGATGCCTTCCTGCAGGCCATGGCGCCGGTGGGCATCCTCGAGGTGGCGCGCACCGGGGTATCCGGTATTGCCCGCGGGGACAAGGTGCTGTCCCTTTGATTTACTACTGCGCTCGATATCTCGGCCGCCGGCGGTGTCGAGGCGTCGAACCGTCACAACCCTCATTGAGCTGCCAGTCAACTCCGGTTGCTCCGCTCCGGCGGCGGCCGACCTATCTTCGCTCGTGACGTAAATCTTTGCGCGATATCGCAGACGTTGCATTCTTCAGGCCGCCCTTCGGGACGGCCTTCGTGCGTCAGGGGCGGTGGTTCAGCGCTCCGCGACCTCGTCCCAGAGTGCTGCGATCAGCGGGCTCTTCAGTCGCCGCTCGAGTACGCAGAGCCCGACGTCGTAGTGGGGCAGCTCCGGCTTGACCGGCAGGATCCTGACCCGCTCCGCCAGGGGGCTGGTATCGAGCACGATGCGCGGCACCACGCCGACGCCGAACCCCAGCCCCACCATGCTGACGATGGCCTCGTGGCCCGCCACCTGGGCATAGATCCGCGGCGTCACGCCCAGCGCCCGGAACCAGGTATCGCTGTACTGGCGTGACAGGCCGGCCTCGGAGAGGATCATCGGCACCTCGCGCCACTGTTCGGCGGAGGGCGACTCGGGCGTGGTGGGGTTCCAGTCATGGGCCTCGTGGGGGGCGATGAATACCAGCGGCGAGCGGGTCAGCGACTTGAAGGCCAGGGCGTCTGGGGCCTGGCGCGGCCGCGGGGTGATCGCCATGTCCTCGTTGCCGGCCAGCACCCGGGGCAGGGACTGGGCCGGGTCGCCGGTGTGCAGCTTGAGCTCGATGCCCGGGTGACGGGTGCGGAACTCGCTGAGCAGTTCATAGAGGAAGCTGTAGCTGGCGGTCACCGAGCAGTAGATGCTGATCTCGCCGGTGAGGGTGCGCGCCTCGCTCATCAGCGACTGGCGCAGCCGTTCCCACTCCTCCAGGGCGTCGCGGGCATAGGCCTGGAAGCTGCGGCCCTGGCGGGTGAGCACCACGTGGCGGTTGTCCCGCTCGAAGAGGCGCACGCCCAGGCTCTCCTCGAGCTGGCGGATGGTGCGCGAGAGCGTCGACGGGCTGACGTGACACGCCTCGCTGGCGCGGCCGAAGTGCAGGGTCTCGGCCAGGGCGAGGAAGTGCTTGAGGGGGCGCATGTCCATGCCGCCATTATTTCATATTTCGGGATGTGACATTGCAAATATCGCGTTTTACGCAACACGAGGGCTGGCGTAAGGTGACTCCATCGGCTGCAACGAATCCCAGCGCCGCGACAGACGGCGCGGGTGGCCATCAACGCTGACCTCGATTCCACACTTTTGCTTCAGGAGCACTCATATGCGCGTCTACTACGACAAGGATTGCGACCTCTCCCTCATCCAGGGCAAGAAGGTGGCCATCGTGGGCTACGGCTCACAGGGTCATGCCCACGCCAACAACCTCAAGGAGTCCGGGGTCGACGTCACCGTCGCCTTGCGCGAAGGCTCCTCCTCCGTGGCCAAGGCCGAGGCCGCCGGCCTCAAGGTCGCCTCCGTCGAGGAAGCCAGCAAGAACGCCGACGTGGTGATGATCCTGGCGCCGGACGAGAACCAGAAGGTGATCTACGAGACCCAGGTCGCGCCGAACCTGGCGCAGGGCGCCACCCTTGCCTTCGCCCACGGCTTCAACATCCATTACAACCAGATCGAGCCGCGCAAGGATCTGGACGTGGTGATGATCGCGCCCAAGGCCCCGGGTCACACCGTGCGCTCCGAGTTCGTGCGTGGCGGCGGCATCCCGGATCTGATCGCCATCCACCAGGACGCTACCGGTAACGCCAAGGAGCTGTCGCTCTCCTACGCGGCAGCCATCGGCGGCGGTCGCAGCGGCATCATCGAGACCACCTTCAAGGACGAGACCGAGACCGACCTGTTCGGCGAGCAGGCCGTGCTGTGTGGCGGTACCGTGGAGCTGGTCAAGGCAGCCTTCGAAACTCTCACCGAGGCGGGTTATGCCCCGGAGATGGCCTACTTCGAGTGCCTGCACGAGCTCAAGCTGATCGTCGACCTGATGTACGAGGGCGGCATCGCTAACATGAACTACTCCATCTCCAACAACGCGGAGTATGGCGAGTACGTGACTGGCCCTGAAGTGATCAATGAACAGTCTCGTGCGGCCATGCGCAATGCGCTCAAGCGCATCCAGACCGGCGAGTACGCCAAGATGTTCATCAACGAGGGCAACAGCAACTACCCCTCGATGACTGCGCGTCGTCGCCTGACGGCCGAACACGAGATCGAGACCGTGGGTGCCAAGCTGCGCGGCATGATGCCGTGGATCGCCGCCAACCAGCTGGTCGACAAGTCCAAGAACTGATCCCCGCGATCCGTTCCGGCTGATGCGAGGGCGCGGGTTTCCGCGCCCTTTTCAGTGGTGGTGGGCCGTGGTGGGTTGCGGCGTTGTGGGGGCGAAGCGGGCGTCGTGTAGAATGACTCCATCGCCCCAGGGCGACCTCATTTCGGCAATGGACGAAGCGCATGAGTCAGGATTCCCGCAATACCGAGCATGATGTGTCGCAGACCGGTGCCGAGCCGGACAGCCAGGCAGCCGCCGATCAGGTGCCTCCCGCGGAGGAGGATCTGGCGGCAACCTTCGTGCGCGAGACGGAAGTGATCGAGGAGTCGGTGGAAGACGGCAAGAAGGTGCGGCGCAAGGGCATCTATCTGCTGCCCAACCTGTTCACCACCTCCGCCCTTTTTGCCGGCTTCTTCGCCGTAGTGGCGGGCATCAACGGCGACTTTACCGCGGCGGCGGTGGCGATCTTCATCGCCATGGTGCTGGATGGCCTGGACGGTCGAGTGGCCCGCCTGACCAATACCCAGAGCGACTTCGGCGCGGAGTACGATAGCCTCTCCGACATGCTCTCGTTCGGGATGGCGCCGGCGTTGGTGGCCTTTACCTGGATCCTGCAGGACATCGGCAAGACCGGCTGGGTGGTGGCCTTCCTCTATGTGGCCTGTGCCGCGCTGCGGCTGGCGCGCTTCAACGTGCAGATCGGCAGCGTCGACAAGAAGTGGTTCATCGGCCTGCCCAGCCCCTCTGCGGCGGCCCTGGTCGCGGCCAGTGTCTGGACCTTCCACAGCTTCGATGCCGATGCCTTCGGCTTCAAGCTGCTGATGCTCTTCGTGGTGGGTGCTGCGGGGGTGCTGATGGTCAGCAATATCCGCTACTACAGTTTCAAGGACGTGGACCTCAAGGGGCCGGTGCCCTTCGTCTTCCTGCTGGCCATTGTGCTGGGCTTCGTGGTGATCTCCATCGAGCCCTCGGTGATGCTGCTGCTGCTGTTCGGCGCCTATGTGCTCTCCGGCCCAGTGATGGCCGTGATGCGCAAGCTGAAGCACTCGCCGTCCGGCCACTGAGCCAGGCACCCCATCGATGACCGCAAACGCCCGCCACGTGCGGGCGTCTTTGTTTCTGCCCGCGGGGTGTTTCATCCACAGGCGGTGGGCTGCAAGAGGCTGTGGATAGGGGGCGAGGAGGGCGAGCCGTCATGGCATGTTCACGCGCCGATCATCGCCGTGACATTTTTCTTCCCGCGGGTCTTGCGTGGCCCCGGGAGAATCCGTAAAGTACGCATCCGCTGCCGGCGACGGGCAACGTTGCAGGCGGTGATGAGAGGCAGAAGTGGTTGTTTCGGTTTGGGTTTTTCGAGCAAGTTGACGAAATTCCCGCTTGACGGAAACGCCAGATTCGGTAGAATATTGCCTCTCGATCGGTCGCCATCTCGATGGCCTGTCGATCAACCGCAGGGTGCCACGGCGCGCCTCGCAGGGTTGACACAGACAGCCGATCACGTAGAATACGCCTTCCTCGCAGGGCGCTGACGAGACCGCCGCTCGATAGAGCCGGCCACGCCAGCAAGCGAGACGCTCCCTTCATCGAGATCGGAGCCGCTCTTTAACAATCGA
>NZ_JAMJPK010000014.1 GCF_023554995.1 Halomonas gemina | reverse complement strand
TAGGGTTTCACCCATGGCGAGTGGTCCTCTTGAATCGTGTTCTGCCAGGAACATCTTGATTCTACAAGAGAAAACCACTCGCCATCTTCATTTTCAGCCCTGCCTCATGAATAAGCCGGGGTCACCGCCGCAGGCGACGGGGCGCCCCCGCCGCGATGACCGCCAGGTGTTGAACGGTATCTTCTGGATCCTTTGCTCGGGCGCCAAGTGGCGCGACCTCCCGGAGCGTTACGGCCCTTGGAAAACGGTCTATGACCGATTCCGACACTGGCGAGATGACGGCACATTCGAGGCGATCCTGGCTCGCCTACAGCTTCGGCTGCGAGAGGATGGCCTGATGGACCTGGATACGTGGATGATCGACTCGACATCGATCCGCGCCACCCGGGCCGCCTCTGGAGGTGGCAAAAAGGGGGACAGCAAGAACCCGTAGACCATGCCCTGGGACGGAGCCGAGGCGGGCTGACGACCAAGATTCACATGGTATGTGATCGATATGGGTGGCCACTGACCTTCACCTTGTCGCCGGGTCAAGACTCGGACACCCAGCACTTCATCCCGACCATGGAGCATGTCCACCTGCCTGGTCCCGTAGGAAGACCGCTCAAGCGCTGCCGCTTCATCGTGGCGGATAAAGGCTATGACAGTGATCCACTACGCCGCTACAGTGACCGACACCGAATGAAGCCCATCATTGCCAGGCGCAAGATGAAGCGAAAGCCGCGCCCTGGTGCGCCGAGGGGCTTTGACAAACCCCGGTATCGCGACAGGAACATCATCGAGCGCTGTTTCGGGTGGATCAAAGAGTTGCGCCGGGTCTGCACGCGATACGACAAATTGGCCAGCAGCTTCAGGGCCATGGTATGCCTGGCGTGCATAGATCGCTGCCTGCGGGCAGACTTTTCGGACAAAACCTAGGGGGTCTATACAGGAAAATGTCTGATGAAATGGAGAGATATTCTAAAGAATTTCCAAGATTCAAACTAATAAAGTTTGAAGATATTGTTGATCGACCTTTCGAGGTTTCAAAAGAATTAAATAACTTCCTTGATATGCCCCCGACTGAATTAAACAAATTACGATTTAAATCAAAAAAAATACTAGATAATGATGGAGGTCACAGAACCAAGTATGGGGATGAAAACAAAAAATATTGGGTTGATAAGGATGATGTAGAAAAAATTATTGATAAGAACATTAACAACAAACAAATAAAAGGACAATCTGGTGAGCTGATCGAAAAATTCAATCGAGACTCAGGTCGTGCATTTGATTTCTTTCAATACTCCAAAATCTGGTAATTTTAAGAGTTTATGGGTATAATTGTATTCAATATTGGAGTTGATGAGTGACTTGCTATGAATATTACATATATCGCAGCATATAAAGCTTCCTTTCCTTCTCGACAAGCCAACAGTATACATATGATGAGGATGTGTGAGGCAATGTCCGAGCTTGGTCATGAGGTCACGTTGTATATTCGCTATCAAGGTTCATCTATCCAAGAGATATTTAATTTTTACGGAATTGAACAACGTTTTACAATCATACCAATAACTTCCTACCTTCCTAAAATTGATCGTATTGAGCATGCATTAAAAAGTGTCTTCAATGCCCGAAAAGGGAAAGTTGATCTTATTGTCAGTCGCTCAGCCATCCCTTCAGCCTTAGCAGAAGTTCTAAATATTAAATTTGTGTTTGACGCTCATGGGCCTGTATGGGAGAAAAATATAGTAGAACAACTGTGTTTCAAAAAAATAATAGGATCTAAAAATATAAAAAAAATGACAGTAAACTCAAGTGCTCTAAAGCAGCTTTATATTAACAAAGGCCTTGTACCAGAATGTGGGATTCTGGTTGCAAATAATGGCGCTGTAATCAGTCAAGATGTTAAGTCGGATATTATATGGCCGGGACGTCAGGATGCATTGCAGGTTGGCTATACAGGGCATCTATATCAAGGTCGCGGTGTTGATATCGTACTGAAATGTGCAGAAGTATTGAGTTGCTGCGACTTTCACCTGATAGGGGGCACCGATGATGATATTGACTATTGGAAGTCAGGCACAGATCTTCCGAACGTATTCTTTCATGGTTTTGTTAGGCCATCCGAAGTGGCAAGCTATCGACAACATTGCGACCTGCTTCTTGCACCTTATCAGAGCAGTGGGGTTTCGATGGCTGGTGGGTCGGGGGATCAAAGTGCCTACATGAATCCCATAAAAGTAATCGAATACATGTCGAGTGGTAAAGCCATAATTGCTTCTGACATCCCTGCTGTCAGAGAGGTTATACCACCTGATGCTGCATTGTTTGCAGTACCTCATGATTATAATTCTTGGGTATCATGTATTGAAAGAATGATGGAATCAAGTTTTCGTGAATCAATGGCAAAAAGATCATCTTTAAATTTTGACGATAGCTATACATGGCAATCGCGAGCTAAAAAGTTAATTCATTGAAATTCCTTACTTAGCTTAAGACTATCAATAAACTGAAGCCAGAAATAAATATTTTATTTTAATTAAGGCTGCTACATGCATGTTCTACATGTAATTATTGGTACTAATAATGGTGGTGCTCAATCGACGTTGTGTCGGCTATGTTTGGGAGACAAAGTCAACACCCATACTGTTGTATCCATGATGGACGAAGGAAAATATGGCAAAATTCTGAGAGATAAAAATGTTTCTGTTCATTGCCTCGGAATGAAGAGGGGGAAACTGTCAATTAAAGGTTCCCGAAAGTTATGGATGTTGATTAAAGATTGTAAGCCGGACGTAGTTCAAACCTGGATGTACCATGCTGACCTGTTTGGCGGCATTGTGGCGCGCTTTTCAGGTGTAAAAAACGTCTGCTGGGGGATACGTCATTCAACGTTAGATTTTAGCAATAGTTCACGGTCAACGATTTATGTTGCAAAAGTATGTGCTAAGTTTTCACATTGCATCCCTCGAAAGATTATATGTTGTGCCCATAAGGCAGCTGAGGCACATACCTCTTTAGGTTACGATAATAGTAAATATGAAATTATTGCAAATGGATATGATTTCTCAAAGCTTTTTCCTGATCCATCGATTCGCGAGTCACTGAGATATGCATTAGGAGTCAATTCTACAGCATTTCTCATCGGTATGGTTGGACGATTTTGCTCTGACAAGGATCACAACAATCTATTGGAATCGCTTTCAAAACTTAAAGCTAGAGGTGTTTCTTTTAGATGTTTGTTAATTGGAGAGGGCATGGATGCGAGTAATGAGAATTTATTATCTTTAATCAATCATAATGGTATTGGAGAGCATGTGTATTGCCTAGGTCAAAGGGACGACATTCCGGGAATAATGAATGCACTTGATCTTCATGTTCTTTCTAGTTCAAGTGAAGCATTTCCAAACGTATTGGCCGAAGCCATGGCCTGTGGAACACCTTGTGTATCTACTGATGTGGGTGATGCGGCCTTGATCGTTGGCAAGACTGGTTGGATAGTAGAACCTAAAAACAGTACTGAACTATGTAATGCTATTGTGGCTGCTTCAGGAGAGCGTATCAATCAACCTGATGAATGGATTAGGCGCAGACAAGCTGCTTCTGAACGTATTCGCTCTAAATTTTCTTTAGATAAAATGATAATGTCCTTCAATGAAGTATGGAAGTGTCGATAATATTGCCATGAAATTTCTCTTGATTGCAGGATCACCAAATTCCTTGATCAACTTTAGAGGCCATTTACTTGATGCACTTGTCGCCTCTGGGCTTGAAGTACATGCTGCTTCACCTGATTTATCGTCTAATAGTACTGTTCGGTATCAGTTGGAGGAAAAAGGAGTCCACGTGCACGATATATACATCAACCGCACGGGAATCAATCCCCTGAGTGATATCAAGACATTCCTGGGTCTACTGCTATTGATATGGCAGATCAAGCCCGACTATGTATTGGGTTATACTATAAAGCCTGTGATATACGGATCTTTAGCCGCGGCATTTGTACGCGTGCCAAATAGATATGCTCTTATTACGGGGTTGGGCTATTCTTTTTCAGATCAACTCGGGAGTAGCCAAAAACAGCGATTTGTTCGAAATCTTGTGGAGCGGCTTTATCGGCTAGGTTTGCGAAAATCGCGCAAGGTTTTTTTTCAGAATCCAGATGACGAAGCCCTTTTCAGAGAATACAGAATTATTGACCTGAAGGTACCATCTATTGTCGTGAATGGCTCGGGTGTAGATACACAACATTTTGCGCCTCAGCCGTTGCCGGACTCCCCAAGATTCTTGTTGATTGCTCGACTTCTGGCAGACAAGGGTATCAGGGAATTTGTCGATGCAGCTTATATCATTAAAAAAACATATCCTCATGTTGTCTTTACCTTGGTCGGCGATATAGATATCAACCCGAAATCAATTACTCGAAAGGAACTCGATGGCTGGATCAAGGAAGGAAGAATAGATTATCTTGGAAAGTTGAAAGATGTTCGTATGGCAATCGCTGGAGCGAGTGTTTTTGTATTACCTTCATTCTATCGGGAGGGCGTTCCGAGAACTATATTAGAAGCCCTATCGATGGGGAGGGCAGTCATTACAACAGATACGCCTGGTTGTCGAGAAACTGTTATTGAGGGAGTCAATGGTTATTTGGTTCCGATAAAGAATGCAGAAAGTCTTGCTGATGCCATGAAGAGCTTTATTGAGCAACCAAGAAATATTGAAAAGATGGGAAGGCGTTCCCGTGAAATTGCCGAACAAAAATATGACGTTCATAAAGTAAATGGCGTAATGTTAAAAGAGATGGGGATTATATGATTAAACGTTTTTTTGATATTGTGATTTCGTCGCTCACATTGGTTACGTTGCTTCCATTAATTTGCGTTATTGCCCTGTTGGTCCGTTTTAATCTAGGGTCACCAGTACTATTCTGCCAAACTCGCCCCGGTTTACATGGCAAGCCATTTAGAATGTTTAAATTTCGTACAATGCTCAACACAACCGATAATACTGGTGAACTTTTGCCAACTGACCGTCGCATCACGCGATTTGGTAGATTTCTGAGGTCAACCAGCTTGGATGAGCTACCAGAGCTATGGAATGTTTTGAAAGGTGATATGAGTCTTGTGGGCCCTAGACCGTTGCTCATGGATTATTTGCCACTATATAGCGTCGAACAGTATCGCCGCCACGATGTGCGGCCCGGCGTTACTGGGTGGGCTCAAGTTAATGGACGAAACACCCTAAGCTGGGAGCAGAAATTTACTTACGATGTATGGTATGTTGACAATCAATCTCTTTTTTTAGATTTGAAAATTATGATGTTGACCGTCTGTAAGGTTGCATCCAGAGATGGTGTTTCTGCGCAGGGTCATGTCAGCATGCCGCGTTTCCGGGGAGGTGAAACATCATATTGTGGAGATATCAAACCCAATGACTCTAAAAAATAATGTCCTGATTCTCTCAGCAGGTCGTCGAGTAGAGCTCGTTCAGTCCTTCCAGAGGGTCTTGCGTCGATATTTTCCCGATTCCTCTGTACTAACTACCGATCTCGATCCGGCTCTCTCAGCGGCATGCCAAGTCGCTGACCATTATTTTTCTTCACCCCCGGCTAATAATCATGAATATATTGTTTTTTTGATTGAACTATGTCAAAAAGAAAATGTTGGTATCGTGATTCCCACTATCGTTACAGAATTGTTCTCCCTATCTCATCATCGTGCTCGATTTGTGTCGGTAGGTACCCATGTGATCATTTCCGATGAATCTCTCGTGGTCGCATGCCGAGACAAGCGTTTAATGCCTCAGGTTTTTCTTCTTTAGATATTGATCAACCTGATATTTTAGATAGAAGTAAACTCGTATTTCCCTGTTTTTGTAAACCTTATGATGGAAGTGGCAGTGTTGGTGCTTAGATATTGGAGGGACCGGGTATGTTTAACCGCGATGTCCTGGAAGATGAAAAAAACATGTTCATGGAAATAATTGGCGAAGATTACCAAGAATATACAGTCGATGTCTATTACACATGAGGCGGTCAGCTACGTTGCTTAATACCCAGACAGCGACTGGAAGTGCGTGGGGGCGAAATCAGTAAAGGAGTTACCCGTCGAAATCATGTTTGACTATTTGCGGGATAGGCTTAATCGGCTTGAAGGCGCAAGAGGGTGTATAACATTACAAGTTTTTTTAATCCGGTTACTCAAGATATCAAGGCCCTGGAGATCAATCCTCGTTTCGGCGGTGGGTTTCCCCTTTCTCATTCAGCTGGTGCCGATTATCCCGATTGGTTGTTATGTGAATACCTCTTGGAGAAGGATATCCCCTTCTTTGATGCGTGGCAAACCGATCTGTTGATGCTTCGCTATGATGCTAAGGTCATCGTAAATTGTTCGCAGTGTATGGGATATTTTCTTGCACATTCGCGAATGTTCTTATACTGTTAGTTCGGTATTATTTATTGTTATTTTGGATTAAAAGTAATCTTTTATTAATATTTTAATCGGGGTGTTTCTTGATGCAAAATATCTCATTTTCTTCCTGGCCCTGTTACTCTAATGATGAAGCTGAAGCGGTTCAGAGAGTTCTGCTTTCTAACAGGGTCAACTATTGGACTGGTGACGTAGGGCGTGAATTCGAGCGTGAGTTTGCTCGAGCCGTAGAAAGTGAATATGCCATCGCGGTCGCTAATGGAACGGTTGCCTTGGAGTTGGCACTGAGAGGGCTGGGGATAGGGGCAGGTGACGAGGTGATTGTGACCTCGCGTACCTTTCTAGCTTCTGTTTCATGTATTGTTGCTGTTGGTGCCGTACCGATATTTGCCGATGTTGAGCGCGACTCTCAGACTGTATCGCTGGCTACCGTATCAGGGAAAATCACCTCGCGCACGCGTGCAGTTATCGCCGTTCACTTGGCTGGCTGGCCCTGCGAGATGGATGAACTGATGACGCTATCGCGTCATGGTATCCATGTCATCGAGGACTGTGCCCAAGCTCATGGGGCACGGTACCGTGGGCGAAGCGTAGGATCGATTGGTGAAATCGGTTGCTGGTCTTTTTGCCAAGACAAGATTATCACCACCGGTGGGGAAGGGGGCATGGTCACTACCAACAATGCCGATGTTTGGCGGCGCATGTGGGCCTATAAAGACCATGGTAAGAGTTGGGAGGCCGTCTATGAACGTGAACATCCTCCCGGCTTTCGCTGGGTGCATGAGAGCTTTGGTACGAACTGGCGTCTCACGGAGATGCAGGCAGCCATCGGGCTGATCCAGCTTAGGCGATTGCCAGAGTGGAGTGTCAAGCGCCGTGCCAATGCCGAGCGAATCTGGAGCACCGCTCGAACCTGTCTCGGCTTGCGTGTGCCCGACATTCCCATACATGTCGAGCATGCCGCCTATAAGTGTTATGTCTTTGTAGAACTGTCGAAACTGAAACTTGGGTGGAGCAGAGACCGAGTCATTGCCGAGATCACCTCACGTGGTGTGCCCTGCTATTGTGGATCTTGTTCTGAAGTCTACTCTGAAAAAGCATTTGAAGGGACTGGTTTGCAACCAGATATCCCGTTGCCGGTAGCTAGGGAACTTGGCGAGACCAGTCTTATGTTTCTTTGTCATCCTACTCTGACCGATGAGGAACTCGACAAGACTTGTAGGGTGTTGGCACAGGTGATGGCGGAGGCCACCGGTGCGTTAATGACTTCGACGCAGATAAGTCAATGATGGCCAGAGGCATTATGGCATTTCATGATCCTCGAATCTCAGTATTATCATTCGAGTTATGCAGGATTGTCATGTAGAAAAAGTATCCTAGATTGAGTTGATGTTCTGGAGGACGATCCTTTATGCAAGTACTAGCCATACTAGGCGCCGGAGGGCATGGAAAGGTCGCTGCCGACTGTGCCGAACTTTCCGGTTGGCAGGAGATACACTTCTACGATGATGCTTGGCCTGAAAAATCTTCGGTCGAACATTGGCCAGTACATGGCAATAGCCGGAGACTTCTTGCTAGGGTTGGCGACTATGATGCTGCCTTTGTCGCTATTGGTGACGGCAAGCGACGCAAGGGAAAAAGTGATGAACTTAAGCAATGCGGTTTCAATCTAGCAAGCTTGGTGCACCCCTCTGCCGTCGTGAGTCGGTATGCGACGTTGGGAGAGGGCTCAATGGTCGTCGGTGGTGCCGTTATAAATGCCTTCGCACATCTTGGCAACGGCTGCGTGATCAATACCGGTGCCACCGTCGGTCATGATTGTGTGTTGGGCTTCGGTGTCCATGTGGCGCCAGGTGCCAATATCGCTGGGCACGTTGTCATTGGTGACTATTCTTGGATAGGAATCGGCGCGAAAATAATTCAAGACATCCGGGTGGGGGCGGACGTTACGATTGGTGCTGGGGCAACGGTCATCACTCATCTTCCCCAAGGGGTAACTGTCGTCGGCACTCCGGCTCGCCCGTCAGTGCGACATCAATAGTATAATAGAAGCTCGATGTCCAGTTTTGATATCCGGAACATTGGCGTTGTGATTTCTCCATAGAGTAATTTTAATTATTCGTTATTTACCAGGGGAAGCTACAGGTCTCAAATTACCATCCGCTGATAGCGGTGCATAGCTTTTCTCGTGAGTTTCGGCAACAGATTCGGTTGCATGCGAAGAGTGATGCTCGGGCTGGCGATCTCGCCATAACAGGTCCGCGATCTTGCTCTGGGGGGTGTACGCGGTCGGCGCCTCGCACAGCAGCTCGCGGATGCGCTCGTGTTGCATTGTCTCGGTCGCTTGATGCAACTGTTCCAGATAGGCTTCCAGTCGCGACCAACCCCAGGCCACTTCGTTGGCAGTCATGATTCTCGGGTGTGTTGTCTTAGTGACCCCTTCACCAAGCAGCAACTCCTCATAGAGTTTTTCCCCGGGGCGTAACTGGCTATAGACGATTTCGATATCTCCCTCTGGGTTTTCCGGTGTCACTAATTCAAGTCCAGAAAGGCTTACCATCTCCGCAGCCAAGTCATAGATTCGTACCGGTTCACCCATGTCGAGTACAAATACATCGCCGCCACGTCCCATGGCACCGGCCTGGATTACCAATTGAGCGGCCTCGGGAATGGTCATGAAGTAACGGGTAATATCGGGATGTGTCACCGTGATTGGGCCGCCTTGGGCGATCTGCTTGCGAAATAGCGGTACCACCGATCCTGAAGATCCCAGGACGTTGCCAAAACGGACCATGCAGAAGCGTGTGGTGTGCTGTTCGGTAGCAAGCGCCTGGCAGATCAGTTCGGCCAGGCGCTTGGTGGCGCCCATTACATTGGTAGGACGTACTGCCTTATCGGTAGAGATTAAAACGAAAGTTTCCACGCCGGTGGCAATGGCAGCTTGAGCGGTCTGCAAAGTGCCAAAGACGTTGTTGCGAATCCCCTGTACGCTGTTGTGTTCGACCATCGGTACATGCTTGTAAGCTGCAGTATGGTAGATGGTCTGTACCCCGAAGGTACGCATTACCGACTCGAGGCGAGAGCGGTCTTGAACCGATCCCAGTAGTGTCTTGATCGACACCGATATATCGGCCTCTTTGGCGAGTTGCTGTAGTTCTTGTTCGAGACGATACAGCGAGTACTCGCAGATCTCGAATAGAAGCAATTCGCGGGGCTGTTGATGAAGTACCTGACGGCAAAGCTCGGTACCAATCGAGCCCCCGGCTCCGGTCACCAACACCACCCTGTTGCGGATATTGGCATCCAGTAGCGCTTGGTCGGGGGGGACGGGGTCGCGGCCCAGCAGGTCCTCGATCATGATGTCACGAATCTCGTTGATCCTGGCTCTCCCGGAGATGACGTCGGCCATTCCGGGAATGGTCTGCACCGGCGTGGATAATGTCTCGAGCATTTTCATAATTTCTCGGCGACGTGCTCGGGGAGCGCTGGGCATGGCCAGGAGTATGCGCTTTACACCATAATTATTGATCAGTCGTGATAGTTCTTCGGGAGCGTGAACTTTGAGGCCTTCTACGAAGGTGCCGTGCATGCCGCGCCAATCATCAATGAAGGCCACCGGCGAAAAGTTAGGGTCCTTGCGCAATGAGGTGGCAAGTTGGGATCCAGCAGAGCCGGCTCCGTAGATGATCACCCGAGTCTTGTATCGCATCATGCTGTGCAGATAGAGACTTCGCAGGAATAAACGTAATCCGCCCAGCAGAAACAAGGCGATCATGGCATAGATCATCAGCGCCGATATGGGGAGGGTGACGCCCTGCAACGTTGCTGTTGCCGAGATCACTAAGGTAGAAAGCAGAACACCAATGGAAAGTGTCTTGAGAATTTTGAGTCCTATGTAGCGAATCAGGGAACGATAGAAACCAATCTTAAGAAAAATGATAAGACTGAGAGGAACGCTTAATATCAAAATATCTACGATACGGGCGTCAATAAGCAGAGAAAAGCTATCCTGCTTTAGTAACAGTGCGAGGTAAAAACTTATTGGTAATAAAAGAGTGTCTGCCAGCATCTGGATGATACATTTTTTCTTGCGTGAGAGGCGGAGAGCGCGCTGTAGTATCTTTCTGATTAGTTTTGTACTCATTCCTTTGACTCCCCTGAGTATGATGTTATCCCTTGTGTTATTCTCTATCTATATCAAAGAAATAAGTTGACTATCCAATAACGTCCTGTCTATATCCCCTGCGCTAGGCGTGATAAATAGTTAAATTCTTTTGATTTTATGGTGACTATTTTTTATATATGGTCATAAGTTACAGCTAACTTTTTAATAATCCCTGTTTTTTCGATCAGCAATGTAAAATAATGTATCTATCGGTCCAATTGTATATTTCCTGCCCATGTTTGCCAAGGTTAAAGTTCTGATATTATATATATATTGTATAATGTAAAGGTATGGAATGTTGGTGCTGTTAATATAATCAGAAGTGGTCGTTAATCTAAAGATCCGATTCAAGGTTTTTAATGTTTTTTCGTTTATTATGCTTATATTCTTAATGAATAAGTGTGAGAAAGATCCTGATCGTGGTAAGCGGCCGGTGAACACACCTTACGCGGGAGGCCCTGGCCGGCCACATTAGGTGCCCATCTATTAATAAGTGGGCACCTATCCATGACGTCCCCAAGTACCGAACGTGAGATCCGTCGTCGCCG
>NZ_JAMJPK010000013.1 GCF_023554995.1 Halomonas gemina | reverse complement strand
AGGTCGTTAGGGTTTCACCCATGGCGAGTGGTCCTCTTGAATCGTGTTCTGCCAGGAACATCTTGATTCTACAAGAGAAAACCACTCGCCATCTTCATTTTCAGCCCTGCCTCATGAATAAGCCGGGGTCACCGGTCTAACCCACAGTGTCGCTGCCACCTCGGCCAACGTGGCCGATGTCACCATGGCAAGTCATCTGGTCCGGGATGACGACGAGCGGGGTGGGGTACCTTTGCATGTGGAGGTGCCTGTACGAAAAGAAGGGCGATCCGGACTCCTGGTTCTGCATCGCCGCCAAGCGAGGCGCCATCAAGAAGATGGAAGACAGCCCCATGAAGACGCTGCTACTGGCATTCGGAAGGCCAAGGCCAGCATCCGTGCAAAGGTCGAGCACCCGTTTCATGTCATCAAGAACCTCTTCGGCTACCGGAAGCTGCGCTACAAGGGGCTGGCCAAGAACCAAGTGCAATTGTTCACCCTGTTCGCCCTCGGCAACCTGGTGCTGGCGGGATGGTGCCAGTGATATCCAGACGGGGAGAGTGTGTTGTGATCCGGCTTGGTGGCGAGTAAATACGAAAAAAAGATAAAGAAAGCCACACTATGTTGTCCATCGATGATCGCTGAGGTGGTGGATGTGCTACGCTCGGCGCGGTAACCACACAAAGACGAAGTGATCCGTGCTTCTCTAATACCATTTTCTGATCGAAATAATAAATTTACAGGAATGCCGGTTAACTTAGAGCATAAATTATGTTGGCGGACAATCATGTGATAACTTTCATGTCATGTGGAAAAAATGCTCGATAAAAACAAGATAATTAATTTGGATACATGAGATTTCCCATCATTGGTAGATGATTCCAATTTATTTACCTCAGTAAATCAATATGTTAAGTCGGAGCGAGAACTGCCCAGATAATTCACCTATTCACGAGCTATATGCGTCAATCCTGAATTGTTTCAAGGCTAAGTGATTTGATAAGGCGCGTTGCCTCATCTCCCGCTATCCTACTATTCAAGAATACTTCAGAGTGCACCTTGACAAATCGACATAACTAGGTGAAACGACACGCGAGAACCTTTCAACTTTCTGTTGGGTGAGGGGTAAACCCGTGTGTGGGAGGGAGAGATGGAACGTGAACCTTGGCGGTGGGGAGGTTTGATATCTATCGTTTCAGGTAGTTTTCTCTGTAAGTTTAAAATATTAAACCTCGCGTACATTATACTTTCAATAAGCACAATCGCCGGTGGTGGATGTTCTATTGTACAAGCATCCGATTTTGTTTATAGGCCTGTGAATCCATCGTTCGGAGGAAATCCATTCAATTCTGCCCATCTATTGGGGCTTGCGGATCGTCAGAACCAGTATAAGGAAAGTGCTAGTTCACGGAGTGGTATAGATAGTCTGCGTAGCAGCCCTGCCGACCAGTTTGTTCGGCAACTCCAGAGCCGGATGATGAGCAGCCTTGCCCGACAAGTAAATGAGGCGGTGTTTGGGGATAATGCTGCGGAGTCAGGCCGAATAATCTTCGGCGACCAGGTCATTACCTTTGAGCGTGGCCTGGAGGCGGTGCATATGGTCATTGAGGATAATGCTGCTGGCACTAGGACCGAGATTTCAGTCCCGGTCTTGCAAGTTGACTGATCGTTGCAATTTATTTCTGACTAATCGGCGAGCCACCAGCATATAAGGTGCAAGGCCAGAGATAAGAGGGTATGAACATGTGGTGCTCTTGTATCCAGACCAAGACGCTTGTGTTTTTTTTCCTCTTGTGGTCTGTGACCGGCTGCACGGCTTCGCGCATGCAACCCTTCACACCACAAGGCGCTGAGCAACCTGACCTGAGGGCATTGCCACCTCCTCAAACAAAGGTTGTTGTCGCAGTCTATGACTTCCCTGATTTGACGGGGCAGCACCGAGAAACCGAAACCGGGCAAGCCCATTACTCAAGAGCAGTCTCTCAAGGAGGCGCAGCCGTCCTGATCCGGGCCTTGCAGGATGCAGGGCAAGGGGAGTGGTTCACTGTAGTGGAGCGCAAACGTCTGGCTAATGTGCTGACTGAGCGACAAATTATTCGCGATCAACGTCGTGGGCGGGTCGACAGAAACGGTATGCCTTTACCGCCGCCTCAGGCTCTCCTTTATGCAGGTGCTATTTTTGAGGGCGGCATTATCGGTTACGACACTAATACGCTAACTGGCGGAGCTGGTGCACGCTTCTTGGGGGTCGGTGCCAGCACCCAATACCGTGAAGATGTGGTGACGGTATTCTTGCGAGCGGTGAGCAGTCAGACAGGCGAGATATGGAACACCGTGGTTGCGGCCCAGCGTATCTATTCCGTTCAGTCCCAAGGCGATGTGTTTCGATTCGTGGGGAGCGACGAGATACTGGAGCTTGAAGCTGGGTTCACCCGCAATTCGCCGAGACTTGTAGCGTTGCGTCGGGCTGTCGAACAAGCAGTGTACTCGATGGTGATGGAGGGAGCCGAGCGGGGGCTCTGGGCCTTTGCTAATCCTGTTCTGGGAGAGGTGGTGCAGCGCTCCTACCTGACTCGCCACCCCAATGAGAAATCGTCGCTGACCACGCTAGTGGCGCCGATGAAAACCCGAGAACAACACATGCTCTGAGGAACTAGATGGTGCTATAGAATGTTGCCGCGACATGCAGTGCCTGGTGGTTGGTACCAGCTTGGGGAGCTATGCTTTTAAGCAATAAGTAAATGGCTTTTGGCAAGGATGAGGCATGAAGCCCATCCGTATACAGCTGGCTGGGATGCCTCAACTTGTTGGGAGAATGACAATGTCACATCAACGGGTTGTACGACAGGGTCTGCTAGCCGTCAGCATCGCGATACTTGCCATGAGTGGCAAGTTGGTGATGGCCAATAGTGCTCTCATCGACCAGACCGGAGACTGGGTAAAAGCCCAACAGAAACAGCGGGGAGGTGATGGCAATCTGGCCAGTATTACACAGGTTGGTACAGGAGGGCATCCCACTGAGCGGACCGTTGCCAAGCAGACACAAGTGGGAGATGACAACACCGCAACCATCGAGCAGTATGGTAGTAGCCTATGGGCTGAGCAGTCGCAGGAAGGTGATGATAACACTGCCTCGATCACCCAAGGCAGTTTATCGTTAGCAAGCATGGGCAATGAAGCCCATCAGACACAGGAGGGTGATAGAAATGACGCCACGATCTGGCAAAGTGATAATGGAAACTATGCACTCCAAGTTCAAATTGGTGACGGAAACACTGCGGAAGTAGATCAGGGAAGTGATGGTTTTTCTGCTCAGATGCAGCTGGGTAATAATAACTTTGTTTCTGCATTTCACAGAGGAGTCAACGTTCAAGTTCAATCAGGTGACAATAATACGGCTTTTGTTGATTGGCGTGGGAATTCGGCGACAAGTCCCTTCATCAGCAATGAGCAATGGCAATCTGGAGGTTGGAATACAGCAGAGCTTCATATTTGGAACACAGATGTCGGTAATGTCGTAAATAATACACAAATCCAGCTGCAAAATGGTAATTCCGCGATATATTTTCAAGACAATATCGAGGGAAAGCATACCATCAGCCAATATCAGGATGGTATGGAGAATGAAATGCTAGCCATCTCCATCAATAACAACACCTCTGACGGTACTAGCTTTACTCAGCAACAAGTCGGAAATAATAATAAGGCGGTGTCGCAAGTGCTTGCCTCGGCTGATATAGGAAATTTAACTCAAGTTCAAGAGGGAAGCTACAATGAGTCTGATGTCAAATTTGGTGGCAGAGGAGGTAATGCAAAGACAATGCAACTAGGAAGTTACAATGTAGGAAGCGTGAATGTTGGAACAAGCAATGACGTTAGCGTTAAGCAGCATCAAGAAGGCATTGGAAATATTGCTATCTCAAACAGTAGTGGAGCCAGCAACAGTGATTTGGAGCAACAGCAGTTTGAAGATGATAATATTGCAACGTTGTTAGTAAACATTGCCAGCAATAACTCAGCCTTTCAGAGTCAGTCTGGTTTGAGAAATAGTGCCTATCTCGAAATCAAATCACAGTCAAGCAACAGCCATGTGGAACAAGTTCAGATCGGCAACGACAATACGGCAGAGTTCTTTGCCAGGAATGGGGCAAGAGCGACGTCTCGTCAATATCAGGAAGGGAATGCAAATTTTTCCCGATGGACTGTGGATGGTGCTATGGCGACGGTTTTACATGAACAGATTGGCGACGGGAATTATTACGAGGCTTTTATTGAAGCAGATGGAACGCACGAAATTCGTCAAGTTGGCAATAACCTAGGAGCGGTTCAGTAACGATTGCACGTGGAGGTCAACTTGGAAGATAAGGCAAGAGGCCGGCGGGACATCATGACTGTTCGAGCTAATGAACCATGGATCTGGCATACAGCACGAATTGTGTCATCTGTTGTCCCTCGGCCTCTGCGTAACGGCACGGATACTGCTTCAGACACTTTTAATCAGAGTGGGTCGCATTCCACTCAAGTATGAAGCACTTCTTGACACGCATCCCTACATAGCGTTGCTTCAAGATAGGAGGGTGAAATGAAGTCACTGACGTCAGGTTTTATTGCAGTCATTCTCTTCCTGTGTAGTAGTGCAAATACCTATGCTCAGTCCAGCTTGGCAAGTATCCAGCAAGTTAACAATAACCATGGTGAGAAGGTGCGGCTTTCTCGCCACCACGATGAGGAGGCCTTACTCAGACACTGGCAGAGGAAAAGCGGCGCACAGCAGCAACTTTCCACGGGTAACACCATCAATCTTCCTTGGGGCCACCAAATTGTAATATTGCAGAGGGGAGATCACAATGCGATGGAATATCAGGGAGTGTGGGAGAAAAATAGCGTCCATGCGCAACAGCTCGGGGACGAAAATCAGATATCACTTTACCAATTGGGAGCCAATAACGATGCTGAATTGGCCCAGCATGGCGATAATAATGAGATGACCGCCACTCAGCGAGGAGAGCACAATATCCTAACATGGCATCAGGATGGCGACTGGTTACCAGACTTGAACGTGATACAAGACGGGAGTCGAGTGCAGATCCTTCAGCAGGCCGTACCATGAAGGTGATGCTGAACCTCTTGTCTTAAACACTAAGGAAACGCTGCATAAATCGCGCCGCAGCTGCCTGATCGCCAACGGCGGGGGAAAATCTGACCATCCCGCTACCGTCTGACAGGGCCATCCGATGAAACAGGCCTCGTTCGTAGGCAGAGCACCAGAACAAGAAGAAGGTTACCCGTCGAGAGCGATTCTTGGTGCAGATGAATTGCCTGTTTCCATGGCAGCAACTCATCGAGGCGTTGTCGCCGTCCTACCGTCCTATCTTGCCGAACGCAGCAGGTAAGCTCGGCTGGCCGCCCATCGGCTTGGAGCACATGCTGCGCATCTAGCAACAATGGTATGCGCTTGCCGACAAGGCGCTGGAAGATGCCCTCTATGACAGCCAGGCCATTCCCGACTATATCGGTTTCGACCTGGCTCTCGAGTGCGTGCCGGACGCCACCAAGCAGCTGCGTTTCCGACATCTGCTGTAGAAGCATGCCCTGACCCAACGGATCTTCACGGAGATTGACGCCCGCCTGGCTGGGCAGGGCCTGTTCATGCGCGAGGGCACCATCGTCGGCGTCACCATCTTGGCGGCCGAGCCCTCACCAAGAACACGGCCAAGCAACGCTACTCGGAGATGCAGCTACACTGGAATGTGGAAGCACCTGGGAGAAGAGAAGGATGCCCCGGACTCTCACGTTGGCAGTTAGGGTGCGATGCATAACGATAGAGGCGAAGATAATATCGATGTATTGTCAATATAACATTAGCTGATTATTCAAAAGGAAAGCCACCATGAGCGCGAAAGACGAGGTTCGTAAAGCATCAGAAGATTTCTACGTGGCATTGAATCGCATGGCGAATGGAGATGCCAGTTCTTTGGCGGATATATGGTCTCATAGCGCGGAGGTGACGGCCATGCATCCGGTTGGCGGTCGGCACGTTGGTTGGGATGCGATCAGGGAATCGTTTGAGCAAGTATCCCACCTCGCTTCAGGCGGCAATATTGAGCTTCACGATCAACTGATCCAGGTCGCTGGGGATGTGGTCTATGAAGTAGGTGTCGAGCGGGGAGAGCTTACAATGGGCGGGCATCAGACCAGCATCGATCACCGCGTCACGAACCTCTATCAGCAAGAAGCCGGAACCTGGAAGATGATTCATCATCACACTGATACTTCTCCAGCGATGCTGGAGGTTCTCAGCCAATTGCAAGCCGGGCAATCGTGAGCAGGCAAGCAACAAACCGGCGAAGGTGTCGGTACGCTCGTCTCCCTTTGCAGAGTTGCATCGTGTATGAGCTAGCGATGTGGCTCCCGAGCGGATAGCGGACTTCAAATAAATAAGGTAAGCCCACAGCTATGGCGGAAGATATTTACTTCTATTGATCCGGGGTGGTACGCTACCATGAGACTAATCTTAGCCCTAATAGTTGCAGTTTTCTTAAGTCCGGCGACAGCCATTGCGCAATCTTATTGCAACGGGCAGACCCAGCTTGACGCTAACTTCTGCGCCAAACAAAAATGGGAAATCGCGGATCAGAAATTAAATCATCTTTGGAATGAAGTGAAAGCATTGTCGGACGCTCGTGGAACCGGCCAGGTGCTTCTGGACGAGCAACGTGCATGGCTGAAGCGACGCGACGCGTACTGTGAGCGGGAATTGAATGCAGGCGGGAGTGCCGATCACATGTTCTACTGGTCTTGTATGGAAGAACAGACATTGCAGCGCATTCAAGTATTGAGGGCCCTACGTTAAGTGACAACGCTGGCATTCTGAATGTGGTTCTGATCCTTTGGCCTCGATAATTACTTGGAAAGAGACTGATCATCAGGATATCTAAAATTGATGGGAAGACAGTGCTTTATATGTTGGTGAGAAGTTCTGTAGAGAAAAAATTGGTGGGCCTGTAAAATACAGTGTTGCACTAGCAAGAAATGTCTATGGGATCTACCCAATCTAGGCCTCCAGTACATATTCTGGAGAGTTTCATGTTACACAGAAATGGCTATGGACTGTCCTTTTCCAGTGGCCTCTAGCCAGGTGACTGTTTGGTAGTGGGCGCACTCCAAGGCATGGAGCACGGTTTCCTGGTGCTCCTCCGTCTGTTGCGATCGCCTTGGCGGTAACCTCTTCCCCCCGACCATTGAGGGGCAAGGGTTCGGTACAGGGGCCCAGATTCTGAAGTTGTCGCGCACAACCACGCAGTAGATCAGGCCCCACTCGGCTAGCTGTTCCCACCAGATCGTCACCTTGCCGTAGACGGCATCCGTCGCGATGCCGGATGAAATGCCAACGTCTAAAGTTAAGCAAACCAGTTGCAGGACGATCTTCCACCTGCTCGCAAAGGCTACATTAGAGGGCAGGCCGGCGGGGCAGCAGCACCGGGTCATCTGTCTACGATTTGGGTGGACAGGCTGAGGGCTACCTGTAAGTTCTCATACTTGTCGATCTTACCGTAGTACTGGCGACTGAGGTCTACAGAACGCGGGCCTCGCTTGCGAATACTGGTATCGTTGATCAACCAATAGGGCTTGGTGCCGGCCAGCAAGAAGCTACTGGGCGATGTTTGTCAGTACCGCATTACTTGGCCATGGTGCCTTGGCCACCAGGTGGCGAAGAGGTTGATGACGTGCCTGAATTTTGTTCTGATCGAGGATGGCCGATATTTGGTCAATGCTCTTTCGGGGCCGCGACAGCATCAGACCATAGTAATAGTACTTGGAACTCCGCACGCGATCAGCATGCTCAGCTTGCCTTTGATCGTTAAGGTAGGTGTCGAAACAGTCGTGAAGCGTTGAGCGTGACATCAATTGTATCCGTTATCCCTGAAGTAGAACGATCGTGAATCATGCCAGCCTAATTTATGACACATGAGTACTAGGCGTTTACACACATACCGTAGGCCTCGCTATTTTCATTCAAACCTCTTGCTGAGCACAGCTCCTTATCCGGGGAACGGAAGAAATGTGCATTCCTTAAGAATCTTCGCTACGCTTACAACGACGCTCTGAAGTCCTCTGCGCTTGCGGCCCGATATGCGCTAGAATAGTGGTCGTATGGGCATGGTGATGGGCGAAAGGTCGGCTACCTTGGAATGCCCAGATTGAGGCCGCTGCTGGCTGGAAAGCTGTTTTTTGTATGACTATGTAGTTGCTACATACCGCTTCTTTGGATAGCTAATACAACGGCGATGTAACGACAAAGTCACCCGTATCGATCGATTCTTTGACTTTTTGTTTAAGTCGGCGACTTCATGCGATTATAAAGCGGTGAAGTTCGCTAAAGAGGGCAAAGAACCATTTGGATATCCCTTCGATGCGGGGGGTTGCATTGCTTAAAGAGACTGGTGAGAAAGGGAGATTGAGATGACTTTCAAAATAAAATTTGTGGGTCTTGCACTTCTGACGACAATTCTCTCAGTAGCTACCTCGGCGCAGGCGCAGGAAATTTCCTGCAACTCGACATATACTACAGAGCGTGGTGATTCGCTCTCCGAAATAGCAAAGCGCGCATACGATAACCCAAGGGCATACCAGAATCTTTTTGATGTCAATCCAGGCGTGTTGACCAGTCCGAATGTCGTTCCCATCGGCGCAGACCTCTTCATTCCCTGCCTGGATGATACTGAGTTTACTCCCTCCGGCCATTTGCCAGAAATTCGGGATGCGAATTCGCAGAATATCAAGATCCTGACGGGAAAGAACTACGCGCCCTACGTGGGTGAAAATCTTCCCGAAGGCGGCTTTAGCACCGAACTTATTCATCGCGCAATGCAGTTCGGGGGCCAGCCCGCTAATTACTTGATCCGATCAATCGGGGATTGGGCCGTGCATTTGTCACCGCTTTTGGAAGAGGGCGATTATGACATTGCCTATCCTTGGTTCAAGCCGGATTGCAACAACACCGCCAACCTGGGAAAAGCCTCTGTCTGGCGTTGCGAAAACCTTCTCTGGTCACGTCCTTTGCACGAAATCGTAGTGACTTTCTATGGGCGAGCGGGTGAGGTCGAGAATATAAGTTCAGCCGGGGATGCCAGCGGCATGACGCTGTGCCGACCAGACGGGTATTTCTCGCATGACCTCGAGGCGGCCGGTCTCGTAGAACCCACCATAACTCGTGTCAAACCCGCCACGCCGGAGGACTGCTTTGAGATGCTGGCCGCAAAGGAAGTGGACCTTGTCTCAGTCAACAGTGACACTTCTGATCGAATCATCCAGAGCCTTGGGATGGAAGAGCGTACCGCCGAGGTGATCGACCTGTCCACGATTCAGACTCTTCACGCGGTCGGAATGCGGACCAATCCGCAAACGCGCATCATCCTGCGCCGGCTTGACAAGGGCCTGAAATCCATTCAGGAAAGCGGGCAGTTCCGGGAGGTTGCTGCGAATCACCTGTGAATGGCGGCGGCCTGTGACTTCGGTCATAGACCGCCAGCCCTGCTATTGCTCGACCGGACTCTTCGGCGCGCGAGCTATTTATTATTATTCTACCAATTTCTGAAAATATAGCCGTGCGCCAAGAATCATCTATCACTCAATATATTTGTCAACTAAAAGGATTGATGGGTGATCAAATTGCGTTACTGCGGAGAGCATCGAATAAGAGGGAGAGTAACCTCCTCCCCGCTCTCTCACACATCCAACGGAATGAAGACCTCCTCATCTTATGCACCGTCACTGCAACCAAAGGGGGTACTATGTTTCAGTCAGCAAAGAAGATTGCAGGGCTTACACTCACGGCCCTCTTAGCGTTACCGACGCATGGTGTTGCTGAGGTTGAAGAGATTGAATATTTTAGGCTACAGGAACCCTGCAATGGCAAGTCTGGTCGAGCCATAGTCAGTTATTCATGGTTCGAGGCCAGCACAACTCCTGAAACCGAGCATCTATTCAGTGACCTGTGTCTCGATCTTGATGCCATGCAAGTGTTTAGTGTCGAGAATTCAGACGAGTTGAGAGCTGCTTATCAAGCCCCCGGCCAGATGACCTACCATTCAAACCCGCCGGGATATCCCGATAGATATCAGGAAGTGGTGACTCTATCGAACGACATCCTTTTCCATCATGACGATGAGGGGATGGAAGAGGTAGAGAATCTTCCCCGGCCCGAAGCCCCTGGGGTTCTGAGCACCTTCACATGGGTCAAGGGTGCGGAGGCTCGCCCCTTGGATAGAATCGGCTTGGCCACAGCTTGGTTGCGTGGATATGTAGGCGGAGAGCCACTACAAAACAAACGACAAGCCGGCAGGTACTCTGGTTCTGTTGCTGAGAATATGTTAGGAACGAAGCAAACCGATTCTGAGCTTTCAGGTTTAGGGTTCTATATGGGTTCCGAGGTTGTGGTTAACGGGGATAGTGCCGAAGTCCATTTGCGGCCTCCCGCACAGGTGGCTGCTGTCCGTGATGCAACTGCAACCATGAGGCTTGTCTTCGAAGGCGACGAGATCACGGGCAGTGGCACGTTTCAGGCTGAGAACGGGCTATTGTCGCCCACCACAGAGAAAATCTGGAAACGCTTTGATTTAGAAACCGCTGGTGTAACCGGAAAACTGACAGGCGAAGATGGTGACCATATGTATGTATTAGTAATATGGGAGGGAACCTATACAGACTTTGCCGGTGATTCATTCCCCGCCGATTCTGTCATGACATTCAATGCCATGTGGCAAGAGTAGGACTGGAGCAAAAAAATCATGAACAATTATATGGAAAAAATTATCAAGACAATATTTTTTGCTGCTGTCTTAACTATGGCGTGTCCGCTGACCGCCGGGGGAGATATAATCGGTTTCTGGCAACCCTACAGCCGTACTGCCCAATGGCTGGGTTCGATGACGGTGGCACCTGACCAATTGAGCTTCGAAGCTGGGCCGACTGCGCAACTTGAACCTGTTCGCACGGGTGGCAGCATTTTTCGCATTACCAACGCGCAAGACGACTCTTACCTAGAATGTGGAGGAAAGCCCGTCAACTATGTCGGTTTTCACGTTCTCGATAACGGGCTGCTGGCTTTCTTGCACTACAGGGCCGATGCGCCGCCAGCCGAACCCACGGGCAGAAACTCGATGGAAGTCATAAGAAACGGAGCTTGTGCGGTGATATTCTATGCGCGGTGATTATAATATGACGTGCTTAAAAGTTCGATTCATTAATGTAAATATTTAATAAAAATCCGTTAAGGTGGTAGCAACTCTATCAGTTTTACTGTTTTGATACCTGGATTATTACAATGTTAATGAATAAGTGTTGTATGTTAATTTTTTCTACCCCAAAAGGGTGAAGGGTTAAAGCAATGACAATAAACTCAAGCGAAGTACAGAGCTGCGGGCTCCTTCACTTATTCAGAGTTTGGAGAAATACAACTGCACCTTAGCTTTTTATTGTAGAGCGTTGTTCGCCGGAGGTTAGGAATATGTCGACTGGCTTATGCGAGATTTGCGGCGGTTACGGCTTCGATCGGAACAATCATGTCTGCATCCATTGCGCCGGTTCCGGCAGGGATCCCTACCTCAAGTCGCCGGGGAGAGGCGGTCCCGGCTTACCCGGGCGGAATGGCCGGGCCATGCCCCTACCTAGATCGCTACAAGCCATCATCTTGATGTTAGCGTTCGCAGGCGGCGTAGTCTCCTATTTAAGTTCGGGCGGATCGATAGAGTACGCAGGCCTCGGCGCTATGCTCGTACTCGTGACAGGGCTTGTTATCGCCTATGCGTTACGAAATCTGTTCTCCCTCTTGATCCTCGCGGTCGCCTTCTACTTCATCGATCAGGCGCTGTGGGAAGGGGTGGTCGTAGCCAAGGTGATGAATGTGATCGTCGAGATTGTCATTCAAGCCTATTCAGAGGTGTTCTGAATCTGTCTCATTCATCAGGGTGCCGAATTAGGGTATTAAGCTGGGGGGTTACCTGTAACGATTCACTTGATTGAGATCAATCCATCTTATAGCATGCTGCAAAACCACGGTGTGCAGCTGACTGGTCAACGAGTGAAGTACGCGCTGTGGATAGGATTGATCGACTTGGCGGCCCTAAAGGGCAGCGACCACACCGCTGTTGTCGAAGGCTTCAAGCACCAGCAAGACACTGTTGTAGCTATTGGTGCTGGCCAACCTGCTCTACCACGCAATCCAAATCGTAGCGGGTTATTCTATGCATTAAGGGTCTCGATCAGACGTAAGAGCTTGCAACACTTTGGGATCGAAGTAATAAGCCATGTGCGTCCGGCCGGTTACCCTTTCAACCAGAGGTCTGTTGAACCATAGCTGATGGCTGTTGCCAGGGTAATGACGCGCATGGTCGGTGACCGCTTTACACAACCAATCGGACGGGCTGTGGAAGTCGACCCAAACAGCTGGCGAGTGCTGGAACAGCTGTTCGCGCTCGCCGGCCAGCCACTGTGAGCGGCAGGAAAGGACTGCCTCGGGAGAGCCGAGTGTGAATAGGTAAATACGGTCGCGGTCGGCGGGGTGCGGCCAATCGGCGAGCAAATCAATAGCAACGATCGAACCAAAACTGTGCGCGACGATGAAAACTTCATCATAGGGCTCAGCCAACACGCGATCGATGGTCTCAGCTACCCTGCGCCGCACACGCTCGCGCATCCCTGCATGCATTTCGCGTTGCCGATTCTCCAGGTAGTCTTTTGAAAACATAGCCATTTGGGCCAGCTCATCTGCCCGGAAGGCTGACAGCAAGAGAGGCAAAATGAAGTATGGCGCTGAAGTCTCTATCCAAGCCGTGACTTCCATAAACCAGGTGAACAAAGACTGTAGGGCAGGTACAGATGCTAGAAACGCTGGCTCAGGCGTAGTTCGCAGTGCTGCTGCCACAATCACTGTCAAAGAAATGTACCAAAGGACCAGTAAAACGCCACCTGCCAGGAGACCAATCGCAATCGTGGGAGATAGACGCAATGCTGACAGATTGCCCCGAGAGATCAGCCAAAAGAACACCAACTCGAACCCGCTGGCAAGTCGTTTCCAAGGGCTCATCTCTGCTGACGAGGTTAACATGTCTGCCCAGTAAGCTTCGAAGAGGTCGATGCTTGGCCCCTGCCGAGTGGCGCCACGCAGGGCTCGCGGCTTCAGCCGTAGGCCCGATTCCCCACCTACTTTCACTGGTTCTGGAGACTGCATAGGTCGTATTTCTGTGTTGGCTAAGTTCTCCGCCAGTAAATCGCGGCGCGAAAAACGCTCAACGCGTTTCAGCCCCGGGATAAGAACTATGGCTCGAAGTGCCTGTTCCGACATCAGCTGCGCTCCTTATGAATGATCAGTCTTGCTGGCTGGCACTAGCACTACAGCAGAAGCTACGCTGCTGGCGGTTGAAGTATAGTCTCCTTGGGTTACTGCTACTGTGCTACTGAATGTGGCACACCCAACCCGGAGAGACACAATCTTTTCCGAAAAATCTGTTGTGCATTCACATTAGACTGCTAGGACTGCCTAGCCATGGGCGAATCTGTATAGGCCATGCGCGAGGGCACCATCTTCGCTGCCACCTCGGCCAACATCGCTGATTTCAGCAAGCCAGGGTAGCTGAGCGGCATTTCGACAAGCGGAGATACAGCCACACGGGTTACCTCAGCATGCGGTGGAACCTTGGAGAGGGGAGAGGGACCAGGCTCCTGGTACTGCGTCGCTACTAGGCGCTGTACCCTCAAGCAGCTGACAGCTTCATGAAGATGCTGCTGCTGGCGATCGAGAAGGCTAAGGCCAGCATCCGGGCCAAGGTCCAGCACCCGTTTCATGTCATCAAGAACCTCTTCGGCAAAAGTGAGGTTTGCTACAAGGGGCTGGCCAAGAATGATGCGCAACTTTTCAGCCTGTTCGGGCCAACTAATCTGGTATGGATCGGTGATGCCACGGCTTGGCCAGCAGGTTTATCCCGATAGTGTAGTACACGTGAAAAAAGCGGATCTTTCTCGCAAACTCTTCAGAAAGACGCTAGTCTTCATTGCATAGCAATTTACTGTCAATAATGTCTTTCAGGCGTTTACCACCGATCCCCTCGATCCGCACAAGCTGTTCAACACTCGTCCACGGGCGTCCATCGATAATAAGTTTTGCTCTAACTGGGCCTATGTGCGGCAGTTTTTGTAGTGTCTCAAAATCGCTGGTGTTGAGATCAATGCAATACACCGGATCGTTAGCGGCAGGGAGAGAGCTATAGATGCTGATTGTTGTGAACGGTCTTAAGTTTAGCTCGGCACTACCCAGAGCCAGATACACTGGGGCATGGTCAGACACTTCATCAAGTGCCCGAGTATGATCAATGCCGAAAAGGACAGGGAATTTCACGATCCCTCGCTCGGACACATTTAACCTGCCTTTGAACTTCCAGATATTGTCATAGAGGTTCACGTACCGTCCACTCGTAGCACTCAGTGTCGTGGCCCCTTGTGTGATCGCTGGTATCACGCCTAGTACGCGGAGGGCGTCCCAAGCGTCATGGTGTGGCATGAGGTTGAAGTCGCCCATTAGCAGGCGTGGTGTGTCGTGATAAGCCTCACCCAGCCATTCCCAGTAGTCTGCCAGTGCTTCGATCTCTGGGAGCCGGTCGCTGAGGCTGCTCCCGTAGACCACGTGGACGTTGGCAACAGCGAATACTTGCCCGCTTCGCAGGCTACGGAACCGCGCTGAATAGGGTTCACGGGAGAAGATGTCGCCACTGTCGAAGAACACCGCTGCACCATCTACGTATTCTACGGCGCTGTCCCTCCAGAGGAAGGCGTAGTGTTCGCGGTAAGACGAGCGGCCGAGTGCATGGCTGGCCATCGATGACCAGGACTCGCCGGAGAGCGCTTCGACCTCAATCTCAAGGCGTTCTAGAGCCACTTCGTTCATCAGCTCCTGGATCGCAAGGAAATCAAAGTGGTTCGCAACGTGTGCAACCTTATCGTAACGTTTGTCGTTGTCCCAGCCGAGGTTTTGGATATTCCATGAGCCCAATATGACCTCGGCTACCCCTGGCAGCGGCGTCAGGGAGATGGCAAAGAGTACAAGAGGGATTAGGACTCGGCGCAAGGAGAAACATTTTGGATCATTGTTCATGGCGGTTCCTAGAATATTCTGTGTACACACCTAGTCTAGGTTATCTCTATGGCATGCAGGCCCTGTCTGTTGGATAATTCGCTGATAAAGTCTAGTTTTATAAAAATTGTGAAGATAACCATTTGGAATGCTCATGCAGGTATGATATTTCAGGGTTCTTAGTCGTTTCACATGGATTTGGCCTGATCGAGCAGACGGCCCACAGGGCTGCGAATCAGGTAGATCATCGCGATGAAGTTGGCCTCGTTCCGGTAGCCGCGTGCGCGTGACCGAGCCGCCTGAAATAGGCCGTTCATCCCTTCCAGTCGTGCGTTCGTCAGTCCCGAGATCCATCGCCTGACCACCGCGTCGGCGTGCCGCTCCAGCTTCGCCAAGGCCTTTCCCATCGGCTTCAGCAGTGGCTTCTCGGAGACCGCCGCTTTCATGACCTTGAGGTAGTTCGTGATGCGCCACCGAGCCGCTCGGGGCGTCGGGGCCTTCTGGATCCAGCGCAGCTTCTCCTTGATCACCCAGGCATCGGCAGTCGCACTCTGATCGGCCACCAGCTCCTGGAGCGCCGCCAGCTGCTTGGGGGTCAGGTTCTCGTTTTCCAGGCTCTTCAGCAGTGCCCAGCGCAGCGATTTGGGGTGCCCCTGCTCGCGGCGTTCCTTGTTGCGCACCTCGTCCAGTCGCTTAGTGAAGGTCTGCACGATATGGAACCAGTCGACCGTGACCTCGGCCCTGGGAAGGTGCTCGGCCACGCCACTCAGGAAGGCCTGAGACATGTCGCAAACGATCTCAACGACGTTATCCGGGTCGCCGCCATACTCCTCAAGAAAGGCGCTGAAGGCCTTGATGGCGGCCTTGCCATGGCCCGGAACGGGCTCCTGCTTGCGCTGCATGTCGAGGAACACCGTGACATAGCGTTGACCCCGTCGTGAGGCCGTCTCGTCCACGCCGACAGTGGTGACGCTGGACAGGTCAAGATCGCCCAGCATGCGGCCCACATAATGGTGCACGATGCGCCACAGCCGCTTGTCGGAGATCTCCAGTTGCGGGTAGAAGGTCAGCACCGGCATCTCTTTGACCAGCGACATGGCCGCCTGCTCGAACAGCAGGGTGAAGTCGCTGCCGGGCGCGCCCAGGGCACCTGGATGCGCTTGACGCTATGCACGTGGCACTTGGTGCGAGGCACGAGGCCAGCAGGTAGCAGTGATGTTAAAAAAGTTCAGGTGCTGCCAGGTTTTATCGGCGAAGTCATACGCCGGACAAGCCTTGCGGCACTCCGGGCAGGGGTAGAGGCTGCCCCGCTCGGCTTCGACATAGAGGTCCAGGCGGCGGGGCGACACGAAGGTATCCAGGTGCTGGTCCCTGAGAATCTAGGGCGCTTCCAGCCCTAGGTAGAGAGGCAGAATCTGGGTGCAGTCCATGCAATGCCTTCTGTCCAAGTGGAGGTCAAACCCTGGCCCAGCTCAGAGGGCGAATTCCACACCCAACGACGAAGAGCCTTCATAGGGCTGCCGATCAGATAGATCATTGCGATGAAGTTGGACTCCTTCCGGTAGCCGCGTGCGCGTGATCGGGCCTTTTGGAATAGACAGTTAATTCCTCTCCGATGTGGGTTGGTCAGGCCGGGAATCTAGGGTGCCGCATTGAACGCTCAGTCGACAAGAATCGGATTGTTCGGAGTGACAAGGCAGTTTTTATAAAATTTTAGAATTTATACATAAGTGTTCGTATATAACTTGTTTAGATGGCAACGATTGTTTTGAGTAACTGGCTATTTTCCTTAAACAATTTTAAACGTCCATATGCTAATTGACTAAATTCAGTTTTCTTTACCGATATCCTTTCCCATATCTGCCTCAGTCTCCTGTTCTTCTAGTACGCAAACCAAACAACTCCTGATTAGAATGTAAATAACGGATCAAAATGTTGTCTGCTCTCTTCAGATCGCAGCGCAGGATGCGTTATGGCTGAATATGTGCGCTACTGATATTGTGGCGCCCGGCGGTAGCTTGCTTCTATGAATCAAGCTTCTGATATTTCTGGCCCTGCATAATGTTGTTATCGTTGTGGGCTTGTAGCTATGAGAATTCATGTTGTGCGATTTAAAGCAGAGCGAACACGTAGAAATGTTTACCCTGTTATATGGGGAAGTATAGTAGCCGGTACCTCTTGAGATTTTAAAATTGATATTACGGCCGTTATCACTGCAACGGTTGGCGCGATAGCTGCGACTGTCTCTGCTTACTTTGCATCTGGCTCAAAGAATAATTCGAGCGAAGTTGAGCGAAAAATGAAAATTCGGTAAGCCCGAATGGACGAACATGATCTCATACATATAAAAGAAGGGTTTCTGATTCCCGTGGATAGTGATCAATTGTGGATGGACTATTACTATGAGAGTAGAGCAAATAAGTTGTCTAGGAAAGATGCCTCCATCTCTGTAAAGGGTCGCGTTCCGGCAGCAACAAACAAGGTCGTAGAGTAACCTATCTCGACGTGAACCTCAAATAGACAGGCAGGCTAATGATCGGTTGCGACAGTCGGCAAGACGTTAGCAAACCCATTCACAAAACAAGTATCAACACAAGGATAATAACAATAGAGCTACTTACTCCTTATGCCACTTTCAAAAGTCAAATTCATGAGCTTTGGACTGCCGGACCTGGCAGCTCGGTGAAGGTATGAATAAAGTCATTGAATGGCGTGGTACGTGATCAGGATCTCGGCACACACCTTCGGTGTCGTGGTCACTTTCTTATGCAGCTTGATGTCCATAACTCGGTTCACGAATGAACTGCTGTTGAAGCTTTCTCACTGACAGCAGAGGCTAACTTTTATAGTAAATTTGAACATCCGAGACCCTAAAAATGCTCGCTTGATCGCCATGGTGCTGGAGCGTTACCCGGTTTACTGCTGTAGCCGTGCCTGGAGGCTTTTCAACTGATGGGCTGTTCTTCCGCGAGTACGCGTAACTGTTCCCGCTCCGAGTCACTGTAGATAGCAGGGCGACCGGCACGAGGTTTGTCGTGGAGTCATTCGAGCCCCTGTGCCTCCCAGGTATCGAGCCAGACCGAGACCGTTTCTCGTTTCACAGAAAGGATCTTGTCAATCTGGTTAGTATGGCCTCGATGGCTGACGATGGCAGATGGGGGAAAGCTGGTAAAAGTGCGATCCGTTTCACCTAAAGGTGCTCTAGTTCTTAGAGATCTTACGCTCGAACAGCAGAAGCGAGATGGGTCGACATTCACAAACATAGATTATCATTAGCTGCGCCGCACTAGGGCACGTTTAATAGTAGCCATAGATGAGAAGGCTAATGGCAAAAAGGAGTTGAGAAAGCTTGCCCGCGATTTGAAGAAGTGAGGCGTTAATCAAAACGTTATTGACGAGATCGATGCTTGCGACAAGAGCCTCTGAAGTTGAGTTCGTAAATGAAACACGAGAGGGAGAAAATTCGGCCTGATTCCTTTTCAGTATGATCTTATAACAGGTTGCACCTGACGTTTCTCTGCTGCGCTCCGCAACGCGACTGAACCCAGCCGTTAATCTTTGAGAAGACAAAAGGAGGAGGTCAAGACATAGGTAAAATGCAGTTGATTTAACATTAGTAATTGCTGATAATGAAGATTAAGAAGGAGAGTTATTATGACTATTCAGAGGTGTGGCGAGGATATTGGGAGCGCTGATGAGGGCAAGGAGATTTACTGCAACTGTGGCTCACCTGACGACAGTCGAGAGTACAGATCTAGGTCGGAGCTGGAGCATACTCCCGTTGATTATGAATCAACCGGTTTCGGGCCTGATGGTGAGGAAATAGATGACGGACCGACATCATCAATGTCGCTCGCAACTCTAATTCTATCTAACGGTGCCCGGATCGAGTTTTCCGCTGTAGAAGAGGACTCTGGGAACCACGGGATCGCCATGCGCGAGATTGGGGATGTCGAGCGAATGATGCCGTCTGTGCTGTCAATGACGTCACGTCTTACGGCCCTTGAGATCTATTCCAAGCTCAGCCCGAATGCGCCAATCCCTCGGTTGATCGTGGCTCAGTCCGATTGTCAACCACAAAACGCTTTGGTCGATATAGTTGAGGAACCGCTGGAAGTCGATCTCGACGTTCTCGGCATTCTGCCACCGGTTGTTCAGTTTGGCTCTTCATCGGGCGGTGGGTATGGTGGTCAGTTCTGCGTGTCGGGTGACGGCTGGCACGCCTTTAGGGCGTTTGCTTGTGAGGGTTCCTATCCAGCGAACGCTTGGATCTGGTGTGACCCGAGCGTTGCATATTACTGGCGCGACCGATGGACGAATGGGCGCAATCGAAAGAATTCGTTTGGGATAACCGCGACCTGTGGCGCGCCGGCAGAGACACGCCATTATTACAAAAAGAAGGTTAACGGAAAGTGGAAGAGGCTCAATACTTGGTATCTGCCCAACCACTACTGGCAATGGACGCGCTATGAGGGGGTGGCGAAACGGGATCGTTGGGTGCGTCACGTCTCATCCATTCAGGGACAGCCGTCCTTTGTTCGTTGCTTTACCGCCATCTACACCTAATGATGGACACCGAATGTCCCGCCGGTAAGTCGGCGGGATATTAGAGAATAGCCAATTAAAAAAATAAGTAAATCCCCGGCTTTGCCGGGGGATTACTCTAGGTTTGATTGTGTGCTGCGGTCAAAGGGAACCTCCAGTCGCCGCCAAGAGATAGGATGTTCCCAATGAGAGAGTATCAAAGTCTTGATTATACAACATGGAATTGTGTGTATCATGTTGTTTTCATTACGAAAAAGCGAAAGAAAGTGATTTTCGGTGGCATACGCCAGCACCTTGGTGAGGTGTTCCATGAGCTGGCCAGGCAGAAGGAGTGCCAGATCGTAGAAGGCCACCTGATGCGAGATCATGTTCGCATGTGCATCAGCATTCCACCCAAGCACTCCGTGTCGCATGTGGTTAGTTATATCAAAGGGAAGAGCGCCATTTCGATAGCCAGGAACTTTATGGGACGAACTCGCAACTTCACAGGTGAGAGCTTTTGGGCATGAGGCTATTTTGTCTCAACAGTCGGGCTTGATGAGGCAATGGTCAGAGCCTAAATCGGAACCAGGAAAAGAATGACGAGCATTAAGATCAACTAAAGTTCGGAGTGTGAGGTTGCCGCCTTCAGGCGGCTCAGGTTCTTGCCCCTTTGAGGGGCTAACAATATAAAGCCCCCGGCTTTGCCGGGGGATACTTACTTCAAGTGTTAGGCCGCTTTCTATAATAGAGGTTGCGGTAGCAAACCGGCCAGCTAGAGAGCAACCTCAACAAAACAAGAGGGGAGATGCCATGAACAGTAAATCGTTTTCGGGAGCGGACCTAGAGAAAGCTCTCACGGAAGGTACCTTGACTCAAGCACAGACACTCCTGACTGGAATGGTGAAACCGTCTGAGCAGAGCGCGCATGTGAGTTTCTCTCAGGCCGGTTGCGATACGTGGGTTGATTTGCCCACTGACATGATCGAGCGCGCCGATCACGTAGGCCAACGTCCGTGCCGAGATCACTCCCACCCTATTATGAGCATAACG
>NZ_JAMJPK010000012.1 GCF_023554995.1 Halomonas gemina | reverse complement strand
GTTTCTCTCAGGCCGGTTGCGATACGTGGGTTGATTTGCCCACTGACATGATCGAGCGCGCCGATCACGTAGGCCAACGTCCGTGCCGAGATCACTCCCACCCTATTATGAGCATAACGCTTAGGGAGCCGAAGGATGCTGAAGGGAGAATCCTTGCTGCTCTGTTAACACAGGCTGCAACTCACCCATCAGCCGAGATGCCGCATGCCGTCTCATCTCTTGGACCGCAGTTCTCTGGTTGGTGGTGCCGAGAGATATGTATAGAATATAGTAGACTTTTCCCGAACATTTGCAACAGAACGGCATGGACATGCGGGTGGGGCCCGATTGTTATCATTGTCTTTCCTTCGCTTGTAACGAGATAGCAACGACACACTTTCAGGTCAGCGCACTTTTCGACTTTCAACAAGGAGAATCTCATGAACAGCAAATCGTTTTCGGGAGCGGACCTAGAGAAGGATCTCACGGAAGGTACCTTGACTCAAGCACAGACACTCCTGACTGGAATGGTGAAACCGTCTGAGAAGAGCGGGCATGTGAGTTTCTCTCAGGCCGGTTGCGATACGTGGGTTGATTTGCCCACTGACATGATCGAGCGCGCCGATCACGTAGGCCAACGTCCGTGCCGAGATCACTCCCACCCTATTATGAGCATAACGCTTAGGGAACCGAAGGAAGCTGAAGGGAGAATCCTTGCTGCTCTGTTAACTCAGGCTGCAACTCACCCATCAGCCGAGATGCCGCACGCCGTCTCACCTCTTGAGCCGCAATTCCAAGGTGAGGGCATTCCGGCACAAGCGTTGTTCGCGCCACAACCTTCATTCCAGCCGAGCGTTGGCTTCGGTGACCTGGATGTCGCGCCCGGAGATCTTGGTTTTACTCTATCGAGAGCAGTCAATTGGCAATGTCGCACGAGGGGCGGATTGTGTCCAATGGTTTGCTATCCGATTGTTGTGGATGGACGCCTCGTCGGCCGCTTCTGCTATTGTGATTGTCGGTTTCCGGTTCCTGACCAGACAACTATAGGTCATAGCTAACATATTCGATCGAGAGGTGGGACAGAACTGGAGTCGTGTAGTTATCCCGAAACTGTGGATCGGCCTAACTTCGGCGTTAGGCGCGCTAAGTAGTCGGTAGACGCGAATCAAGGAGTGAGCCGAAGATCTCATCCCACCTAACTGCGATAGCAGCATCAAATGCCACAAAGCATCACAATCGCTGTATTCGTGTTTGGCACAGTCTTGCTCCTGATTGGGCTTGTGGGTGTCGGATTCAAGTTCTTTGACTCTGAGGTCTCCGGCACAATTGGGCACGCTGGAAGAGGGGCCGCCGGGGTTTTGGGTGTTTAGCTCCTCGCATTCGGCATCTACGGCTCCACAGACTGGGACAGGGTCATCGGCGAAGGGCCCGCCCGGGACACTGCTAGCGATGTCAGCAAGGCTGTATGCGTTCCGAAGCTAGTCGTGCCCGCCGACACTGCTTTGGTGCCTCAGCGCCGGCTAGATGATGAGAGTAGAATCAGATTGGATGTTCGGATGGCGCGCTTGCCCTGAAGCGCCCCGATACCACTTGATCGTAATTTGACCTAACTTACTGAATCTAAATGTTAATGCGGACTCGATCTCCTCTGCGACATATCACTATCGAAGCAGCCACTTCGGAATCACTCAACGGGAAGGCTGGTCGTGGATGTTTCATGCTTTCGTTGACGGCCGGTGGGGCAATTGGTCGGAAGAGCGAAGGTTTAATGTTGCTCTGCCGAATTGACTCCCAAGGAGGTGCAGCGCTGGATAGGAGTCTTCCCGTGCACCAATTCTTACGCCAAGCACGGCTAATAAGCGCATACAGCCAACGTATAAAAAGTGTTACGCCCCTCCTTGCGAAGTGTAAGGGGCGTGACACTTTTGCCACTGGACGTCCATCTGTGAAGCTGTAGCCTTCGCCCACGGCCTCGTCAACCCGGTCACTACCCACCAGATCAAGGCGATTGTCGTATTGACCGACGGCGCCGAGAATCACAGATCGCACATCCGCCGCTACATAGCCGACGTCGCCGACGAAGTTTCGTCGATGAACGGCCGTATCTTCGCGATCGGCCTCGGCCGCGCCGAGGTGCTCAACCCGGCTGCGCTCCAGGCGCTCTGTAATGGCACCAACGGCTACATGCTGATGACGGGTGATCTTTCGCCCGACGCGACGTACCGCCTTGCGAAGTACTACCAGCAGATCTTAGCCGGCGCCACCAACCACGACATCATCCTCGACCCAGAGGGCTATGTCGGCCCGGGCCCAGAGATCCGGATTCCGTTCTGGCTCTCGGAGACCGATATCTCGGCGAAGGCAATCCTGCTATCCCCCGCACTGCAAGCGATCACGTTCAGGCTGGAGACGCCACAAGGAGACATCATCGATCCCGGTACGGCCAGCGCACATCCAACACTGTCGTTCGAGATAGCACAGCAGATAGCGCTCTATCGCGTGGGGCTGCCGGCACCGCTCGCCAGCGGCACCGCTCACGCCGGCCGCTGGTACGCGCGGCTCGGCATCGAACCCCGTTACTACAAGCGGTACCTGTCTATGCTCGACAACTACCCGGAGGAACTGGCCAAGGCCTTTGCGCACGGCATTCTCTACAACTTCAACGTACACGCCTTCTCGAACCTGCGGATGAGGGGCAGCCTCTCGCAAACGAGCAACGAGCCTGGGGCAACGATGACGGTACGCGCGACGCTGACGGAGTGCGGTGTGCCGACTGCGGGGCGGGGGACATCCCGGGTGGAACTGATACGACCCGACTTCTCGCCGTCCACACTGGCAATGTCCGAAGTGCAGCCGGGTGTGTTCGAGGTGTCGTTTGATGCGAACGCGCAGGGGGTCTATCAGTTCCGTATCCTCGCCGAAGGGTGGACGTTGCGCGGCCTGCCCTTCACGCGCGAGCAGACACTGACCGGAGCCGTCTTGAGGGGGGGCGACAACCCACCGCCGACGATGAAGGGTGACCCGGACGCACGAGGCGATCGCATCTGCCGTCTCATCGACTGCTTGCTTCAACAGAAGAGCGTCAAAGAGGCGTTGCAGAAGGCAGGCATCGGTGCGGGCGAGCTGCGGCGGTGCCTTGATCAGTATTGCCGGAAACCCTCACCAGCTCAGGCACCCCACACTGCAAGCCTTAAACTTGAGGACCGGCTTCGGTCAATCATTCGCGACGACCGAGTACTGGATGTGGTGATGCGCGAGTTGGAACAAGAGAAGAAGTGAATTACGTCAAAGCCGAGGACAGCTGTTCCTTCTGGGAGAGCACAGTCGTTTGGCCCGACGGTGTGGACGTCGTCACGGGAAGTTTTATGAACCCGATGTAGTCGAATGATTGGGCTGATGAATAAGGATAGTTAGTTCAATGAATGGTTGCAGCAGTCACGCTGGCGATGCTCGCGGCTCCGCGCCAACTATGCGTGCAGTAGATAAAAAACCCCACGCCTGCACGAGCGCGCTGCTGAACCGAATGGTGTTAAATGCAAAAAGAGGGGAATGAGAATAAAATCAGACTGACTAAGTTACAGTAGAGTTCAATACGGCGTTTGCAAATTCCTAAAATTTCCATGGTGTGGATGCGCTGATGAAATTCATGGCGGACGACCGTGTTCGAGGCGTTATTAGGTACGGATGCATGTGGTCTGTTGTGAATGAAAAAAAGGTTCGTAAGGGGTTTGCCAGTGTATGGTAATCGTTTATCGATACGCAGTGGATTGGAACAAGTCATTTCATGGCGAAAATCGAGAAGTGTGGGAATGAACGTTCACAGGCACGCACACACGGTTAGAGAATGGAAGTAAACGGATGTGATGTGTTCATAGTCCGTGAGAGGGAAAACCGTGTGGAGAACGCTTATCGCAAGTATCACCCACTGGCCAGTTGACTACAGGAGAAGAAACATGAGTGCAGCAGACTATTTAGGGTTGTACGCTGAAGGATGGACGAAGGGGGATGCAGACACCATTCTTAAGGCTGTATCGGATGATTACATCTTCGATGACCCCAATGCTGGCAAGATCGCGAAGAGCGATTTCGCTGCCTACTTGTCCGGGATGAAGGAAAATGTTCGTTCTTTGCGGGGTGGCAATCTCCCTGACCCATACATGGCCATTACGGAAGTCATCACTCAAGAAGAAGAGGGTGTCCTTACAGCATGGTGTTGGTGGGCCGTGCCTGGTACTGAGATACAGGGGAGCGGCCTGATCAAAGTAGGGGCGGAAGGTGTTCATTCAGAAGTTGTCACGTATTACACGAACCTCCCTGGTTAGAGGGTTATGACAGTATAGATGCGCTTTGGGAGTGGTTAGCGATTTCGTTGAGCGGCTCTGGCGCAGCCTGAACGATGAGCGCGTCTACTTGAAGGTCTTCGCGAATGGCGACCACCTGAGCGAAGACCCGATACGTAAGCACTGGCGGATCTGCATGACCTAGCATATACCAAGCGAATACACGTGAATTCATCCTTTATTAAGGGGTTGTGCCATGTTGCAGTCCATTTTATTGGCAGTCGATAGATCACCCTTTTCCCGGGTGGCGGCTGCCTATGGTAACTACCTTGCGGTCGAACTTGGCGCCGTTTTGCACGCCGTACATGTCGATGACACCCGACAGACCGAAGTTGGCTATTATCGAGCGGAAGGCTTGGGTGCAACACTGGCGGCTGCGGCGTCGCTAAGTACGCATGAGTCACGTCAGGGAAAACGTCGCAATGACGACCTGCTGAGGCCGGTAAAAGTCCGAGCGATGGCGGATGGTGTCAGCTGTCATGTTCAAGTGCTTAGTGGCGTCCCTGCACGCGAGGTGCTATCCGTAGCCGAGAATAGCGACATTATCGTGCTGGGGCGTCATGGCGAATCCTGGACCGCTGGGTCGAAGCGGTTGGGTGCGGTGGTCGATACAGTACTGCGCCGTGCAAGACAGCCGGTACTGCTTGCGGGGGCCGAGTTCGAGAGCTTTCGGCGCGTGTTGCTGGGATTCGATGGTGGCAAGGCGGCGCGAGGGGTGCTGTTTTACGCCATGGAGCTGGCCCAGCGGCTAACATTGCCAGTATTGGCCGTCAGCGTGAACGCCAATGAAAGCAAGGCGCGACATCAGCTTGATGTTGTCGAACAATATGCTGAGGCCCATGGAGTGCAAGTGGCGACCTGTACTAGATCGGGTCATCCCGTTGACGCCTTGCTGGGGATAGCCCAAGTAGATGACCTGCTCACCATAGGCGCCTTTGGTGAAGGCCGGCTCCACGAATGGCTAGCAGGGTCGACGACCGCCACAATTCTGCAATCGGCTCCCCAGGCACTCTTACTGCATCGTTGAGTTAGCAGTCAACGTTAAGCTGAAAGATTAGTGCGTATTCAGGCCCCCTCGCTTCGAGCCAATGCGTAGCGATTTTTTGCCCATTCGTGACGCCCGATGCCAACAGGACGGTGGAGTCGATGCACACCGATCCCACACGCGCGCAACGCGGCTCAATCCTGCGGATCCATTACTTGATGCTCTTGTCCTCGGCAGCGGCGGAGTAGCCCGGCCTTGCGGTGATAAGAAGCAGATCGATCCGGACGGGAAAGTCGTCGCAGCCACAGGTCGGCTCGATCTTCAGAAAACTTCCTGCGACAGGCACGGCGGCGCCGTCAACCGACGCCGTGATCGGAGCATAGAGCCGACGCCCGGTCCGGAAGTTGGCCAGACGGAAGTGTTCGAGCGGGCCACAGACATCCACAAAGGCCACTTTGGGATAGATCAGCATCACAACCCGCCGCAGACAATCAAAAGCTGGTCCAACGTTCACAAGATTTTTCCTCTTTACGCTATCCTCTCATGAAGAAGGCAATCTAACCACCGGAACGTCCTGCACGTATTGCAGGTGCAGAAAACTCTTAACGCCAAAAGTTGCACGCTTACTGCCAAATACTTTGCCAGAATTGGAGCGGTGTGACGGGCCGTGCCACCGATTAAATACTCAGCCTTTAAACAATTAATCACCAAGTCGAAGAACGCATGGAGCTGACGGCGCTTGTCACGTACATGATCACGCTTGCCGCGCTGACGTTGGCACCTGGCCCCCTTGTTGCCGTGCTGGCCGCTCGGTCCGCCAGCAGAGATCGGCGTGGGGCCTGCGCCATCGCGATCGGTATCTGTTCCGGTGACATTCTTGTTATTTTGACGATCTGCGCCGGGCTGGGCTACTGGCTACAGGCGCATCCCGAGGTACTCACCTTCGCCAAATATGCAGGCGTCGGATTTTTGCTATGGATGGCGGTCCGCATGTGGTTTCAATCGGAGGTAACGACGGATCATTCGCTGCCGGTCGCCGGAAGCGCGGCTTCGTTTCTAACGGGTTTGGCTATCTGCCTCGGCAGCCCGCAGACCGTGGTGATGTATCTCATTCTTCTGCCGCGCGTCGCTGACTTGACCATGGTCCGATTGCAGGATGCGATCTTTTTGATCTTTGCCACTTTTGGCACGCTGTTCGGAGTCTTCCTGCTGATTATCTTGCTGGCTGAAACAATGCAAAGAGTACTGTATTCTTCCAACGCCGCGTGTCTGTGGGCGCGAGGCATGTCTCTCACTGTCGCGCTGTCGGCGCTCTGGATTTTCTTGGCGTGAGTTCGGTATATGTAGGGTCCCTGATTATCAGAAGAGCTATAGAAGTTTTCCTCGGTCGTCAGCGAGAGAGCTTCAAAAGCAGATTATTCGGGAGCAGAGACATGGACATTAAGCTGCATCAACAAGCGACCACGACACCGTAAATTCGTGCCGAGATCCAGGCAGTACCCGCCAGCCTAGATACTTAACGACCACGCACGAAGATGCTTAGTTCATCAATTTGGACTTCAAGATCATTATGCTTACGGTAGACTTCATGGTGTTTTCAAGCTTTAGACCCCATATCTCTTAACCGACTACAAGCACAGCATCTCGTGATTTGTGACCGATATTCGGTTTGCGTCTTGGGGATCCCATAGGCGATGTAGATCAGCTTCCGCATCGCCGCCCCAAGGCCCCATCTTGCTTTTGCCATTGTCGGTCAATCGACGATAGAGTGCCGAGATGTCAGAATTCTGGCTCAAGCCTACCGCTACCGCCAAACGCAGCCTCTGACGCAGCTTCGGATTATCAGCTTTCGAAAGACGGAGCCGCCCACGCATGGAACTCCACGGTTCCAAAAGATGAGCACAAGATCCGCAAAGGCAGCAGCCTGTCGGACACTTGAGAAGACCAAGGCCAGTATCCGTGCCAAGGTCGAGCACCTATTTCATGTCATCAAGAACCTCTTCGGCTACCGGAAGGTTCGCTACAAAGGGCTGGCCAAGAACCAGGCGCAGCTGTTTAGCCTGTTTGGGTTGGCCAATCTGGTGTTGGCTGGACGATGTCCGGAATTTACTGACGGAGTCAGTGTGTCTTGAATCCGGCCTGGCAGCCGGGTAACCCGGCTGCTGGACGGCCTGAATGATGACGTTCGTAGTGGCCGTCCACGTTCGATTTCCGACGACGTGGTTCAGGAAGTCATTGATCGGGTCCGCCAGGAAAAGCCTGAGGATGCCAGCCACTGGAGCACGCGCTCCATGAGCGACGTGACAGGTATTTCCCCGGCCAGTGTGCACCGGATATGGCGAGCCTTCGGCCTCAAGCCCCACATGGAGAAGACGTTCAAGCTGTCTACCGATCCAGCCTTCGTCGACAAGGTGCATGACTTCGTCGGTCTCTACATGGATCCCCCTGACCGGGCGATCGTCCTGTCGGTTGATGAGAAGAGCCAGATCCAGGCACTTAACCGCACCCAGCCAGGGTTACCATTGACCTTTGGACAACCCGAGACCCGCACCCACGACTATAAGCGTCATGGCACGACCTCGTTGTTTGCTGCACTGGACATTGCGACAGGTGAAGTCATTGGTCGCCTCAAGCGGCGGCACCGCAGTGCGGAGTTTCTTGAGTTCCTCAATGCCATCGACCGGTCAGTGCCAGCGGGTCTCGATATCCACCTCATCCTGGACAACTATGGGACACACAAGACTGATAAGGTGAAGGCTTGGTTGGCGGAGAGGTCGCGCTATCATGTTCATTTCACGCCAACGTCAGCCTCCTGGTTGAATCTGGTAGAGCGATTCTTTTCCACGATCAGCGAGAGGTGGATCAAGCGTCAGGCGCACACCAGCGTGAAAGACTTGGAGGATTCCATCCGTCACTACCTGACGGTTTATAACGAGAACCCCAAGCCTTTCCAATGGCGGAAAACTGCTGACGAGATAGTGGCGTCGGTGAGTCGAGCAGCATCAGCGCTTGATCGACGCACCGACAAGCCAGATTAATCATGCGGACTTAAGATTCTCCACACTAACGATGAAGAGCCTGAAATAGCGCTTCTGGCCGGATTGAGGACTTAATGCTATACTTTTTTCGAAAGTTGACGACCCAGCGCTGACTTGAAAGTAAATACAGAAGGCACATTAAGCGGTATTAGGATGTTTGTCATTTCTTAGGATGAGTCAACGCAACGCAAGGGGAGCTGCCATGAATGAAAACGACATTCTTATTAATGAAATCAATGAGACGCTGTTTACTAGATTGCCTGTTTCGTCCGGCAATGCTAGCGGCGCATTTTCCTGCGTTGACTATCCTGGGGATGCATCACAGCGATTAACTCTTTACGTCGACGAAAATACATTGATTCTTGAGGAAGATAAACTATGCGGTAATTGGGCGACCACTCCTGGAAATGCCTGCCAAGACCGCGAGCGTAGATACCGCCTTCCAAGAGATAAAATTTCCATGGTTCTCGGCTACAAATGTTCAAATGGTAGAATAATCATGCAAGTTGAGTTTGGCCTTAGCGAGGCAATGACAAAAGTATATCCATTGAAACGTGGCGAAAAGTGCGGAATCAATGACGAAGGTGAGAAAGTAAGAGTTCACAATAAGGATTTCTCAAGAGTTGTTGAGGTTGATGTTGAGATCGATAGTATCCCCGCGCCTACTAACTTATACCCTGTGGTTAAATCTATTCGACTACATCCCGGCGAGTTTCAAGAACTTGGCTGTAGCGAGAAAAATCAAGCATCGAGAACCTTCAAGATTATCGATGCTCGCTTTGTTTGAAGGAAACCCTAAAAAATCACTCAAGAACGGACGGGGTAGAGCCCACTGTTTGACTTGTATCTTGTATCTTGTATCTTGTATCTTGTATCTTGTATCTTGTATCTTGTATCTTGTATCTTGTATCTTGTATTTAGGTATAAATACATCGTATGAGAAATATCCCCAAAATATTTAACAAACTCAGCCACTGCTTAATGAAAAGGACTTTGAAGGATGGCCCTAAGGGTAAGCCGGACGATGTTTCCCAGTACGCTGGGGAGAGGGCTTTATATTGTGTAAATGTCATGAGCATATGAAGATCGCTAAGGACATGTAGTTTTCTCAAGTATAGTTTAACCAGTGGCGGGAATTTGGGTTGATTCCTTCGGACACATTACTTTGCTTAAATTTTCAAATTTATCTGTTCGGTGTTTTGGTCAAAAACATAGCCTTTATTTAGGTTGTCTAGGGGGATGTGTACATACTTCATGCTCATTGGTCTAGATGCATTTTGTCGGCTAAAACATAGATGTCTGCTAAATTTTTCTAGTGCCAGTGTATAACATTGACACGCGCCATTTTATTCTAAAGATTAAACGATTTACCCAGCAAGTAGCATAATGATCTTACGCAATCATCTGGTAATTTATTATTATTTTTCTAATCCTTTATTGATTTTTACTTAATGATGTGCTGGTCTTTGGATAATAAGATAACTTGAGCTAATTTGAAGAAGTAGCTACTTTGATATAACGCAATATAAACAATATGGAGGTTAAGACATGGAAACTACATGTAAATTCGAAGGGTTAGAATATTCAGAAGGTTCTGAGGTTTGTCAGCTTGAGCGTGTCATGAGATGTGAAAATGGCTTGTGGAAAGATACAGGAAGAGACTGTTATACGGGTAGGGAAAAAATAGAAGAGATGCTTTATGGAATGCCCGTGATAATGGGAGGCGATGATCATATCATAGCTTTTAAGAAAGATATGGGTATTGAAAAAAGTATAAACCTAGAAGGTGTTATGCCAACTAGACAGCTTACAGTATATGCTGAATTTTTGTCAATAAGAAGAGTTGTTCCTTGGATTTTTTTTAGTGGAGCAGAAAGCGAAGGAGGAGTGTGTGCCGGTAATCTGCGCCAATACCAAATTGTTCAAGATAATTTGATTAGTATTGGAGATAGGGTTTATTGTAATGGATACAACTCTAGTTCGTATAAAATCATAGTATATAGAGCCTGAGTTATTAACCTTTGTTTTTGATGTTTTTGATGTTTTTGATGTTTTTATGCGCTTGCCGACGAGGCGCTGGAATATGCCATATACGACAGCCAGGCCATGCGAGATTTCATCGGTATCAACCTGGCCATTGAGAGTGTGCGCGGATGCCACCGCGCAGCTGCGTTTCCGCTATCTCCTGGAAAAGCATGCCCTGACCCAGCGGATCTTCGAGGAGATTGACCCCAGCTTGGCTGAGCAGGGCCCGTTCATGCGCGGGGGCACTGTCATCTACGCCACCATCGTAGCGGACGCTACCTCCCCCAAGAACAAGGCCAAGCAGCGCGATCTGGAGATGAAGCAGATCAAGAAGGGCAACCAGTGGTGCTTCGGCATGAACGCCCATAGCGGCGTCGATGCCGTCACCGGCCTGACCCACAGTGTCGCTGCCACCTCGACCAACGTCGCCGATGTCACCATTCCAGGCCATCTGGCCCGGTACGAGGACGAGCGGGTATACGGCGACGCGGCTACACTGGAATGTGCAAGCACCTGGGAGAAGAGCAGGGTGACCCGGGGCCTCTGGTGGACCCCGAAGTCTCAAGCCGCAGGGTTTTCAAGAGCCAGAGCCATTTCATTGGCCAAATTTATTGGCAGGCTCCTCGACCGAACGATCGGTACGACGATTTGACCGCCGTATGGGCACTGGTTTCGCCTGAGCCTCTTGGCGAAGCTCCGACATGGCCTGGCGGATAATAGATACCGCACCCTGAAGGGCCAGCATGGCCATCACGCTTGCGACCACGATGTCTGGCCAGCCCGTTCCCGTACCGAACACGCCAAGGGCGGCGGCAAGTACTGCGAAATTGGCAAGGACGTCGTTGCGTGAGCAGATCCAGACCGAGCGCATGTTCGCATCGCCGTCCCGCCAGGCATATAGAAGGATCAAGCAGGTAGCGTTTGCCACGAGCGCGGCGATCCCGACCATCCCCATCGTGGTCCAAGCTGGTACTGTTCCGTGCAGTGAGTGCCAGATGACGCTGCCGATCACCCAGAGACCGAAGAGACACATCGACCCCCCCTTGACCAAGGCCGCACCGGCACGCCAGCGCACACCCATTCCGAGAACGAAGAGGCTGATCCCGTAGTTCGCAGCGTCGGCGAAGAAGTCTAACGCATCAGCCTGTAGCGCGGCCGAACCGGCAGCCAGACCCGCAACGATCTCGACTAGGAACATGAACGCGTTGATCGCCAGAACGACCCACAAGACCAGCCGATAGCGGCCGGTCGCCGCAACGCTGGAGGAGCACGTATCATCAGAGCAGCATGGCATGGTTCGATCTCTCATCGGTCTGTATCACACCTGTATAGTGTCTATAGTTACTATAGGGTCAACCATGAGGAGTTATGACGTGCAGATCGGAGATCTCGCCCGCGCGGCCGGGACAAAGGTGGTCACCATCCGTTATTACGAAAAAATCGGGTTACTGCGGGAGCCAGAAAGGAGCGCAGGAAACTACCGTAGCTACTCTCCCGACGCCTTGGATCGACTGCGCTTCATTCGGCGCTGTCGGGAGCTGGGCTTCTCCCTCGATCAGATCCGCGACCTCCTTGCGCTTTCCTCGGACACTGAGCAGTCCTGCGCCGAGGTGGATGAGATCGTTGCTGTGCATCTCGCGGAGGTCGAGAAAAAGATCGTGGACTTGCAGGCCTTGGCGGAACAACTGCGCAGCATATCGGCTTCCTGCACCGGCGGAGGCACGATTTCGAACTGCCGGATCATCGATGCCATATCGCCGGACTGACTCATGTCCGCATGTCAACTAGATGTTTCGCAGGGCTTGCTACGTCTTTTCGGTCTTGCCGAGTTCGAGCACCAGTTTCATGTCCTCGAGAATCTCTTAGGCTACCGGAAGTTGCGCTACAAGGGGCTGGCCAAGAACCAGGCGTAGCTGTTCAGCCTGTTTGGGCTGGCTAATCTGGTATTGGCGGGCCACGGCCATTCTGACGGGGGCAGTGTGTCTTGAATCTGGCCTGGCGGCCGGATAATCCGGCTAAAAGGCAAAAATGCCACCTGAGGTGGTCAGCAAGTGATCGCTGACACGGTGCTTGAGCCTCGCTGATCGCTTGAGGCACCCGTGCTGAATTGTACAGCGGTTCCTTAGATGAACAGCAAATCGCCTTCTTGCGCTAAAATACATGATACTCGATGGAGTAGCTGCCCTATGCCTTGCCATGACCGCTATGGTTTGCCTCTCTCGACAAGCTCCGATTTCGCGGCCGAACAGTACCAGACGGGCCTCGATCTCCTCCTCTCGCTCTGGCCGGGGGCAGCACAAACATTGGAGGAGGCGATCACCGCTGATCCGTCCTTTGCCTTGGCGTATGCGGGGCGCGCACGCCTTCATGCCATTCAAGCCGAATCTGCGGAGGCGCTTTCTAGAATCGCTACCGCCGAGGAACTCGTCGCCCGGCATGGGACCGAGAGGGAGCGGAGTCACGTTGGCGTCCTGTCTCTCGCGATCAACGGCAAGGCCGCCAGGGCACTCGACGGCGCGCTTGCGCACGCCGACTGCTGGCCACGGGACATTTTGATCTTGTCGCTGCCCCTTGGAGCCTTTGGTCTCTTTGCGTTTTCCGGCATGGCGGATCATGACCAGGCACGGGTGGATCTCTGCGAGCGTCACGCTCGACACTTCGAGGCCGATGACTGGTGGTTCCTGACCTACCGGGGCTGGGCCCATGGCGAGAATGGCAACGTGACGCTCGGCCGGGAGCTGACGCAGCGTGCCCTGGAGGTACGTCACAACAATGTGAATGCAGCCCATGCATTCGCCCATGTGCTCCATGAGTCCGGAGCCAGCGATGAGGCCGAGGCGCATATCACCGACTGGTTGCCGGGATACGACCGAAGCGGAATTCTGCATGGCCATATCGCCTGGCACGGTGCGCTGGTTGCGCTGGAGAAAGGCGATGCAGAGCGGGCGTTGGCTATCTACGGGGAGCATGTCGCGCCTTCCGCCTCGACGGGGGTGCCGATCAACGTGGTCAGTGACACCTCGTCGTTCCTGTGGCGTCTCCAGGCCTATGACCATGCCGCCCCGGCGGGACTATGGGATGAGGCGGCGTCGTATGCGTCCAATTACTTCCGTCAGGCCGGCTTCCCCTTCGCCGATTTCCATATGGCACTTATCGCAGCGGCGACCGGCGACTTTAGCGCGCTGGAGAGCCGTGTGGCGGGGCTGACCGATCTGGTCGAGACCGGATCACTCCCCGCCGGGCCTGTAGTGCCTGCGATCTGCCGAGCCGCCCGGGCCTTCGCCGAGGAGGACTACGCCGGCTGCGCGCGCCTGCTGGAACCCATGGCAAGCGAGGTCGTGCGGATTGGCGGCAGCGGCGCCCAGCGGGAGATCGTCGAAGATACCCTGCTCGTGTCGCTGATGCGCAGCGGCGAGGCGGACAAGGCACGGGCCCTGCTCGACAAGCGATTGCACCGCCGGCCTTCGACGCGCGATATGCGCTGGCGCAATTCCCTCGTGTCCGGATAGGCCTTCGCCGCAGGCGTTCCCTGTTTGCCTGAGTCGCGCCGAGTATTGCATTCGCGTCTGCAAGGCTCGGCCATCTCAGCTCGATAGCTCAGAGAGAATATGCAGATGGCATCACTAATCGAGGTGCTGATGGCCACGGCAGGCAAGGCCTCATTGAGGACATCAGCGACATGAACTCGAGCATGGCTCTGTGGATGCGCACCCTGATGCAAAGGCCTGCTGGTAGCTAATCAACAAGCCTGGGGGGACACAAGATACCATCTACAACAGCCAGGGGATGAGCGACTTCGTGGGCATCGACCTGTCTGTCGAGAGCGTGCCGGATGCGACCACGCTGTTGCGCTTCCGCCACCTGCTGGAGAAGCATGCCCTGACCCAGTGGATCTTCGAGGCAATCAACGCCCACTTGGCTGAGCCACCATCGTGGCGGCCGCGCCCTCCACCAAGAACCAGACCAAGCAATGCGACCCGGAGATGAAGCAGACCAAGAATGGCAACCAGTACTATTTCGGCATGAAGGCCCATTTCGGTGTCGATGCGGCCACCGGACTGACTCACAGTCTCGTCGCTACCTCGGCCAACGTAGTCGATGTCACCATGGATGGTCATCCGGTACGGGGGTGACGATGAAGGGGAGTGCTACCTTTGCATGTGGAGGTGCCTGGGCGAAGTGAAGGCCACCGAGATTTCCGGTGCTGTGTCGCGGTTAGGTTTTGTTCGAAAAGTGGGATGTACTAATTTTCCCTATGTCGCAGCTGCATAGGTGACATTAGCAAATTAGGATTTCTGACAAAGCCTAGTAGATAGTCTATCCGGGTACCAGGCTAGATTCATGCCACACTGGCCCGTCAGCATGGATCTGGCATCGCCCAGACAGCACCAGATTGGTCGGGAAAACAGGCTGAATAGTTGTGTCTGGTTCGCTATAAGGTGAAATGCACTCTGAGGACACCAGGATTTTCGGATATAAACCAAGGGACTTACCAGACGTTCTTGAGAAAGTTAATCCAGTTGCGACCGGTGATCTTCTCTACCTGGCCATCGCTTAGATCGCGGCGCTCCAATTCCTCAACTAAATTTGGATAGCAACTAGCGTTCTTGAAATCAGGAAGCAACGGAATACCGCCTAGGTCCACCAATTTACGACCATTACCCTTGTCCATAGCGATCCAATCGAAAAAGCCCTGACCATGACCTTGGGTGAGGTCAGTGCCTATGCCAACTTGATCTTCGCCCACTACATTGCGCACATGCAAGATTGCGTCGACATAATCGACAATGGTGGCATCATAGCCGGCACGCAGAAAGGGTGGAATGCCGGCGACGCCGACAAATCCGTCACGTTCGGCGATATAGTGTAGCTGTTCATCCGACTTGTTGCGCGAATGAGGACTTAACTCATGCGGGCATATGTGTGTATAGGCGACGGGCTTTTTCGAGGCATCGATCGCCTCGCGTGCCGTCTGGTCTGAAACGTGGCTGAGATCGACTAGAATCCCTTGCTCGTTCATCTCCCAAATGAGATGACGGCCGTAATCAGTCAGGCCAAGATCGCGTGATTCATAGCAGCCTGAGCCTACCGAGTTGGCGGTATTATAGGTCAGCTGTACGACACGGATACCGAGTTCTCGGAATAGGGCGACCGAGTCGATGTAATCGCCAAAGCCAGAAGAATTCTGCCAACCTAAGATGATCCCGACCTTGCCGGTTTCATATGCCGTCCAAATGTCGTCCACATCATACACCTGCATTAAAATATCGCTATTCTCTAGTAACATTCGTTTCCAAGACGCAATATTTTTAATGGTTGCATCAATATCTTCCCAGATGCAGCAGGTGCAGTTCGCGGCAGTGACACCGCCAGCATGCATGTCCTCGAAAATCTTGCGATCCCAATGACCAACTACGAGCCCATCAAATACTATCGGTTTCATGGGGCTATCCCTTTTAGGTTATCTTTATGAACATTTTTAGCAATATTCAATCTTTCTAAGCTTTCTTGGTACAAAATATTTTATAGCCAAGAGTACTAGAAAAACCGAAGGGGGTTAAATCAATTATCAATTAACGTAGCATAAGTGCTTGGCATATATGAAGTGGTCACCTATCCTCTGGACTATATGAAAGGTTGTAGAAGCTCCGTTCGGTTGGTCATCTGGATCAACCGCAGCTGTACGGCCCTCTAGCGCTTCGAATAGCGCAAAGGGCCACGACTATTTTTGCGTTATCACACCCTGATGCTCAACGATCTGCTCGCGCCACTGCGGCGTGAAGGAGCACATTGATCCCGGCGCTGAAGTCCTCTGGTTCGCAGCTCTCAAGGTTATTATGGGTAATACCGTCGCGGCAAGGCGCAAAAATCATAGCTGTCGGGCACACGGTGGCGAGGAAGTAGGCGTCGTGACCAGCTTGAGACTGGATGTCCCGCCAGTCAAAGCCCATGCGCTCAGCTTCAGTGTGAAGTACATCAATCATGTCGTGATCGAAAATATCACCGCCCCAGAACCATTCGTCCTCGATATCTGCCTTACAGCCAGCAATAGCGGCGCACTCGAATACGGCCCGACGCATCTTCTCCGCCATGACCCTTGTCGTGACCGGATCCGGATGACGGACATCGCAAATCGCCTGGGCATAGTCAGAGAGGATGCCTGGTTTGTTCGGCCAGGCTGCGAGCCGTGCACCGGTCGCTTTGCCATCGCCTACCGAGAAATCCCAGCCGATTTCGTCGACAGCAGTCAGCCACCGTGCCCCCGCGATGAGGGCATTTTTTCGAAGGTCCATCGGCGTTGGTCCAGTATGAGCCGTCTCGCCAGAAAACTTAACGCGCATGCCAACGCTTGGATAGCTCGAGATTACGATTCCCACCTGGCGATGTTCGGCATCGAGAATAGGGCCCTGCTCGATATGCAGTTCGTAGTAGGCATCGGGAGGGGTGCCTGGACAGCGCTGCTCTCCCCGGTAACCGATGCGCTCTAACTCGTCGCCAAACCGCGCACCATCGTCGGCAATCAGGTCATGCACCCAAGAAACTTGATGTTTTCCGGCAAAACAACCCGAAGCGACCATCGGTGGGGAGAATCGCGCGCCTTCCTCATTTGTCCAATTCACTATGACGATTGCCCGACGCGTCTCGTATCCGTTGTCGTTAAGAGTGCGCACTATCTCAAGCCCTGCAAGCACGCCAGCGATTCCGTCGAAGCGGCCGCCGTTAATCTGAGTGTCGAGATGACTTCCTATAAAAATAGGTGGAAGATCTGGCTCGCTGCCCTCACGCCTGGCGAACATGTTGCCTACCTCGTCGATGACAATTCGTAGTCCAGCATCCGTGCACCATCGCTCGAAGAGGGAGCGCATCTCTCGATCCTCGTCGGTCAGGGTTAGCCGGGACATACCTCCGGGTCGACCTGGACCAATAAGCGCAGAGGCTTCTATGGTACTCCAGAAGCGGTCAAGATTGATTCGAACATCCTGATTGAGCTGCATACTGGCCTCTTTCTAGTCTTGTTTCTTTTCGTTGGTATTCTTCATCTAACTACAGACTGGAACAGTCGTTTTGTCCCGCCGGTTTTGTCACCGGTCCTAAGAAGCTACTTGATCGTACTGGCAATGGACCATAGCTCAACGTCAGCTGGTAATATACAAGGTAGTACAGAATACAGAATCAAGTTGGCTTTGTAATTTATGATTATAACAAATAAAGTTCACCAAATGTGGACACCAGTCTACGAGATCATTTTGGCCTCGAAGGCTTTGTGCTCGTCACCCCGATGGCATTGCGGCAACGCTGCCGGCTGAAACCTAGGTCATCCTCCTCTAACAACTGTCTCCTTACGGGCGCCGATGTCTCAAGTAGCTCGTCGTAGATGGCCTCGTTTTCTAGGCCTTGGAACAGACTCTTGCCTATACGATGACTCTGTTAGAGTAGAGGTCAATCAGCGTGAAGCGATGAGTGGGCCAACGCGATTTATGGTCTTAAGCAGGGCCTCTATGTCGTTGGCTGTTGCGTCGTTGTTCAGCTGACTTTAATGGAGCTGTTACACAAAAGAGGCCAGAGCAATTTCGTATTTAATGAATTTAATGAAGTTGAATGGTGCCTATGGTTAGTAGAATACTGATTCTAATAGGAAAATTGTCTAACAATTTTTCTCGTGAGTGTTTGTTGAGTTAAGACGGGATTACAGCCGTAGACAAATTGTTTTTTAGTTCATCATAGAATAACCTAAGATAGTTATGTACCAAGATATTCCATCCATGACTTGTTCAGGTGTGAGGGTTAATGAAGATTCTTTAAAATATGTATTTAAAACAACAAGTTGTTATTGTTGGCATGTATTGTGCTCCTAACCTCACACTTGATGACGGGTGTGGCGACTGGCGAGAAAGCTTGCGTTGAACTACGATTCATAAAGTATTTTCATGAGTTATAAACTGAGGTAGTTAGTTGCTATGATTTAGGAATTTTATAATTTTTGAGAATAAAGGTTTTGAGGTAATTTCAGAAAGCGATTGGCATTACTTAGCTTTAAATATTGAGTATGACATAATGTTGTGCCTTTGATTAAACTTGGGTATAAACATTTTTAAAGTTAGCTAAATGAGGGTAAATAAAAATGAATCGTGCAATCAAACTCACCACAATGGCTGCGCTAATTCTTCCCATGTCGCAAGCTATGGGGACTGAGCTGAGTATGATATCAAGTTATGACTTGACAGCCGCGTACACTCGAGAAGTCGCTCAGCGTTACATCGACAAGGTAGAAGAAGCCAGTGAGGGAAATATTACCATCGCACTTGATGGTCCTGGAGTCGTGCCTCCCTTCGAGCAACTGCAACCAGTCTCTGCCGGCGTATATGATCTACTTTACACCCATGGTGCGTACCACACAGATACTACTGGCGTAGGTGCTGCTATGGATGCTGTTTTTGTTGATCCAGACAAGACGCGTGAATCTGGACTCTGGGAATTTATAGACGAACATTATAACGAACTCGGACTGAAGCTGTTGGCTGTTCCGCCACTTGGTAGCAGCGGTTTCCAATATGTTCTAAAGGAACCAATAGAAGGAACCCCTGGTCTTGAGGGTCTCAGAGTGCGGGGTAGTCCGACGTATACCAATGCAACGGAGGGTCTCGGAGGAACACCAGTATTAATGTCGAGTGGAGACGTTTATTCTGCAATGGACCGTGGTGTTATCGACGGAGCTGCTTGGGGGCTCAATGGGGTAGAAGATATGAGCTGGGACGAAGTTGCAGGCTACTTCACCAAGCCAACATTCGGTCAAACATATACTTACATCTTTATGAATCTCAACGCTTTTGAAGCCTTGAACGAAGATGAGAAAGAAATACTGATAACTCAAGGAAGTGAATTGGAAAATGAAACCGCAGGCATTCTCGATGAGCTTGCCCAAGAGGAATGGCAGTCATTGAAAGACAAGGGTATGCAGGAAACACATTTTCAGGAGAGTGACGCAGAACAGCTCGACACTCTCGTGACAGAAGGTATTTGGCAGTTGGGGTTAGGCAAGTCTCCTGAAGCGGTGAAGACGATGCGCGAAATAGCCATAAAAAACGAAATGACTGCAATCTTAGACTAGGAATTCTTATGCAAAACCCGATAGCAAGCCTTCACGATAATATCACGCGATTCGGGTTCTACTTTGGCGGTGCCACGTTGGTTGGCATCGTCATTTGTTTTTGGATTGAAGTAGTTTCCCGATATTTTTTCAACTCTCCCACTCTCTGGTCCAACGCTCTTGTCGCGTACTTCCTTTGTATATCTGTCAGCCTAGCTATGCCCGAACTCGCCCGAACGCACGGGCACATTGCCATCACTATCTTATCTGAGAAGCTGCCACCAGTTGCACGAGTAAAATATGACCGCTTCCTGGTTATGATAGCTGGAATAGTATGTCTGATTACTGTTTGGATCGTTGTTGACGAGACTCTTCGCCAAATTGGAAGTGGCACTACAACAGCCATGGGGATAAATGTGCCTAAATACTGGTTATCAAGTTTTATTTGCTACGCCTTCATAAATACTTCATTCCACTTTCTGCGACATGCTTTCTTCCCCGCACCTGCTGTTGACAAAAATAATACCTAAGAAAAGGAGGCCTAGGCAATGGAATGGTACACTACTTTGGGTATTGCTATCTTCATGTTGATGGTTCTTTTCGCCATGGGGGTCCCGATATTTGTGGCGTTTTTGACCATTAACGTTGTAGGTATCCTATGGTTGATGGGCCCTGCTGGATTCGGACTTTTTGCCAATAGCATCTACAGTACTCTTACCTCACAGACCCTAACTACTATTGCACTCTTTGTGCTGATGGGGGAGCTGTTGTTTCGTTCGGGCTCAATAGATGTTATTTTCGACTCATTAGATACATTGATGGGTCAGGTAAAGGGTCGCCTGTATTACTTTGTGGTTGCCCTATCCACACTGTTTGGTGCACTATCGGGATCAGCTCTGGCCGTCACCGCCATGCTCAGCCGCTCAGCTTTACCAACTATGCAAGAGAGGGGTTACGATGACCGATTGTCAATTGGTCTGATCTTGGGCGGAGCTAGTCTTGCGCCTATAATTCCTCCCAGTTTGTTAGTCGTCATCATAGGCTCAATGATAGATGTTTCTATCGCTCGATTATTGATCGCGGGTATTATCCCCGGAATTCTCTTTGCAGGATTATTTCTCATTTACGTAATGGTAAGAATGAAATTGAATCCCTCTTTAGCACCCGTTAAGGATGAGGGCGGTGGAGGTACAATCCGCGAGCGAGCTAAAGCCTTGCTCAACATGGCACCATTCAGCATCATCATCTTCTCAGTACTTGGTCTAATTTTGCTTGGAGTGGCTACCCCGTCAGAGTCAGCAGCCACAGGTGTGCTCGGCGCTATACTCGTTTCCTTTTACTATCGTCGTTTTACCATGGAGATGGTGAGAGAAGCTGTTCTTTCATCTTTGGCAATTAGCTGCATGATTATTACAATTCTAGCATGCTCGAAACTGTTTAGTCAGCTACTCTCTTTCTCCGGCGTCACGACGGGTTTGGTCGAAGCAGCAACTAATTTAAATTTTGAGCCTACGTGGATGCTACTACTTCTGATGTTGATTCCTCTATTTGCCTGTATGTTTATTGATCAAATCGCTTTTATGATGGTGGTTATTCCTATTTATGCGCCATTAGTAAAGGTCTATGGCTTTGATCCAATCTGGTTTTGGACACTTTTTCTCATTATAATTTCGGTTGGTAGTTTGACACCTCCGTTTGGCTATAATCTGTTCGCAGTTAAAGGAGGGGCTCCATCAGTACCTATGCAGACAATCTATGCCGCAGGCTGGCCAATAGTCTTTTGCTTCCTTTTTGGCATGCTTGTGTTGTTCTGGTTTCCGTGGTTAGTAACTTACCTGCCGAGTTTCATATAACTATTTCCCAAAGGATATTTTTATGTATTCTATAGCCTCAATGCCTAAGCCAGTTGATGAAAAATTAAAAGAAATACTCTCGAGTTGCGAGACTGCTACTATAGGTCATTTTCGAGAATCCGGATTCATTGATCCAAATATTCGCTCTGTACTTTCAAAGACACGTATTGTCGGTACTGCTATCACCTTGTCACTACCTCCCACCGATGGCACGCTTCTCAACCATGCAATGCGGCTGGTCAGACCGGGAGATGTTCTTATCATCGACCGTCAAGGCGATAAACGGCATGCTTGCTGGGGAGGAGTTTTAACTCATGTCGCAAAGGAATTGGGCCTTGCCGGCGTGGTAATTGACGGTATGGCCACCGACGCTGAATCCATTCGCAAGCTTTCCTTCCCCGTTTGGAGCCGGGGTGTATCCGCTTTAACCACCAAGCTATCTGGTCAAGGAGGCTCTATGAATGTGCCAATCAGCGTAGGTGACGTGGTCGTTCAGCCGGGAGACGCCATACTTGCCGATGAAAGTGGTGTTCTGGTTCTGTCTTGTGATGAGATCGAAACTGTTGCCGTTCATGCAATCGAGCTTCAGGAAGAAGAAGAAGAGGTTCTTTCTCGGTTATCTCAGGGGGAGTGCCTTCCCGATATTAGTGGTGCTACTTCACTCATCGAGCGCGTCAACCGTCAAACTTAAAAGCAGGATCTATCAGGGAGTATTGAATAAAAAAACTTGGTCTTCAAGTGTGATTTTCACTTTCTTAAGGAAATGCGGCATAATTCCGTCTCTCCAGCTACCTTGTGGCTGGCCACGGAGGATAAATGAATTGTTCGTCACTACCTGGCACGATCTGCCGTGAAGAAGATCTAGGTCGCTTAGGCAGAGCACCAGCACAAGAAGACGATCACCGGCCGTGAAGGTTTCTTGTGCCAGAAGAAGGCCCTAGATACCATCTACAACAGCCAGACGATGCGCAACCTGGCTGTCGAGAGCGTGCCGGACGCGACCATGCTGCTGCGTTTCCGCCACCTGCTGGAGATGCATGCCCAGGACCAGCGGCTCTTCGAGGAGATCAATGCCCAGTTGGCCGAGAAGGGGCTGTTCATGCGCGAGGGCACCATCGTCGACGCCACCATCGTGGCGGTCGCACCTTCCACCAAGAACAAGGCCAAGCAGCGTGATCGGGAGATGAAGCAGACCAAATAAGCGGAACCAGTGGTACTTCGGCCTGAAGGCCCATATCGGCGTCGATTCGGCCACTGGACTGACTCACAGTGTTGTTACGACCTCGGCCAATGTGGCCGATGTCACCATGGCAAGCTACCCGGTAGGGACTGACGACGAGCTGGGATACGGCGATGCGGCTATACTGGAACGTGGAAGAACTTGGGAGAAGGGAAGGATGCCCCTGACTCTCGTGTTGGCAGATAGGGTGCGAAGCATAACAATAGAAGCGAAGATAATATCAATGTACTGCCAAATACAACATTAGCTTGGTCTTCAACAAGGAAAGCCAACATGAGCGCGAAAGACGAGGTTCGTAAAGCATCAGAAGATTTCTACGTGGCATTGAATCGCATGGCGAATGGAGATGCCAGTTCTTTGGCGGATATATGGTCTCATAGCGCGGAGGTGACGGCCATGCATCCGGTTGGCGGTCGGCACGTTGGTTGGGATGCGATCAGGGAATCGTTTGAGCAAGTATCCCACCTCGCTTCAGGCGGCAATATTGAGCTTCACGATCAACTGATCCAGGTCGCTGGGGATGTGGTCTATGAAGTAGGTGTCGAGCGGGGAGAGCTTACAATGGGCGGGCATCAGACCAGCATCGATCACCGCGTCACGAACCTCTATCAGCAAGAAGCCGGAACCTGGAAGATGATTCATCATCACACTGATACTTCTCCAGCGATGCTGGAGGTTCTCAGCCAATTGCAAGCCGGGGAATCGTGAGCAGGCAAGCAGCAAACCGGCGAAGGTGTCGGTACGCTCGTCTCCCTTTGCAGAGTTACATCGTGTATGAGCTAGCGGTGTGGCTCCCGAAGGGAAAACGGACTCTAAATAAATAAGGTAAGCCCCCAGTTATGGCGGAGGATGTTTACTTCCATTAATCCGGAGATGGTGGTTGGCCATGAGGCTACTTTTATTCATCTTAGTTGCAGTTTTCCTGAATCCGGCGTCAGCCATTGCCCAATCCTATTGCAACGGTTCGACCCAACGTGATGCTAACATCTGCGCCAAGCAAAAATGGGAAATCGCTGACCAGAAATTAAATCAGCTTTGGAATGAAGTGAAAGCATTGTCGGACGCTCGTGGAACCGGCCAGGTGCTTCTGGACGAGCAACGTGCATGGCTGAAGCGACGCGACGCGTACTGTGAGCGGGAATTGAATGCAGGCGGGAGTGCCGATCACATGTTCTACTGGTCTTGTATGGAAGAACAGACATTGCAGCGCATTCAAGTGCTGCGCGCCTTACAGTAGGTGGCAACACAGTCCCCCCAGCGTCACTGCCTGATGTCAGGCTCTTTGCTGTTGATTGTGAAATTTGCCCCAGGCGTTGAGCCACGATCGAGCCTCTTGTCCATGAGGTAGTTATATCCTATGCCCCGCCTAGAAAGCGAATTCTACACCTGGCGAAGAATAGCTAGAAAGATCATTGGCACTGAGGTCACTCCAGACCGATGGCGTAGATCACCCCGTTGAGCGCAAGCGACATGAGGATCGAAGCTACAAACAGGATCGGAAGGAATGCCAGGGAGGCCATGACCATGCGTCCTGCGCTCCAAGCCAATCGACGAGAGATTTCAATCCACGCCAACGGAGACAGGAACATCAAGACGAACCAGCCAACGAAGTTCAGTAACGGGATCTCATAGTAAAGGTTCGCCGGCGCGAACCAAACCCAATATCCCGCAGCAACCGCAATGGGGTCGATGAAGAGGTCAAGTAGCACTGCAATGATGGCAGAGACAAGCGGCACTTGCCATCTCAGGTGAGGCGCCGTCAAAACGTCCTCGGTGTTTCGTGCCAGGATGCCTTCGGCAACCAGCAGGCAGGTTCCGCAAACGGCCATCCAGCCGAAGAAGATATAAGTGAACACCCAGAGTTGTGACTGCCCAGGATACTCGTAGTTGCTCACCATGAAAGACGAGATGAAGTCCATGGTCGCTGGAAAAATGCCAGCGACGACGATGAACACCAACGTTCTTGCCAGGCCGAATCGCCATAAGAAGAAGGCGAGCACTAGTAAACTCAACGCAATGCCGGTGATGAGGAATCGGTAAAAGTCGGGAGTCATTGCGAAGTCCAGCGCAATCGCCAGATGTACAGGGCAGGGGCAGGGAATGTCCAGATGACGAGCCAAAGCAGGTCAATAGACTGAGCTGCGATACCTTCACCGAGCCAACCTAAGACGATGAGGCCATAGAATGCAATTGGTATCCAGCGTCCTGGAGCACGCTGGCGTTTTATTAAACTGTTCATGTTCCTAAACTTAGCAGGAAGATGACTTTTTGGAAACGCTGCACAAATTCCGCCAGTGCTGCCTGCCAGCCATCGGCGGGGTAGGATCTGACCTGTCCATCACCCGATGACAAAGCCACCCGATGAAGCAGATCTCGTTCGCCCAGCCTGAGCACCCGAACAAGAATAAGGTCACCCGCCATGCTCCGCCAGAACGGCGCTGAAGGCCGTGATGGCGGCCTTGCCATGCCCCGGTATGGCGATGATGATCGGCTCCTGATGACGCTGCATGTCGAGGAACTCCGTGACATAGCGTTGACCCCGTCGTGAGGCCGTTTCTTCCACGCCGACAGCAGTCACGTCCGTCAGGTCCAACTTGCCAAGCATGCGGACCACGTCACGATGCGCCACAGGCGCTTGTCAGAGATCTCCAGCTGCCGGGCGGGAGGCGACCAGCACCGGCATTACTTTGACGAGCGACATGGCCGCCTGATCGAACAGCAAGGTGAAGTCGCTGCCAGGCCGCGTCCAGGGCACCTCGATGCGCTTGACGCCATGCTCGGGGCACTTGGTGCGGGACACCCGGGCGTGCAGGTAACAGTGGTGCTGGAAGAAGTTCAGATGCCGTCCAGGTCTTGTCTGAAAAGTCGTGGTCCGGGCAGGCTTTGCCCCACTCAGGGCAAGGTAACTTCTCTCGGCCTCGAGAGAGGTTGAGGCGGTGGTGAGACACAGAGACGTATCCAGGTGCTGGTCCTTGAGAATCCATGGAGCTTTCAGGCCAAGGCCGGGGGGCAGAATCTGGATGCCGTCGGTGTCGTACCTCTTGCCTATGTGGAGGTCATACCTTGGACCAGTCAGTGGGGGGGATTCTATACCCAGCGATAAATAAGCTAAAACATTCAAGGTGAATCGAAGGGCTACTTCCTATACTAAGGAAGCGGCAATTGCCGCGTTTGCGACCAGGAGATTTCTGATGAAGACTTTTCTGTTGGCTAGCGCACTCATGCTAGGCATATCCGGCTTCGCTGTCGCCCAAGAAGCACCGAAATTTTTCAGTGAAACCTATCCCTCGCACGGCCTCCAATCGGCGCTCGAAGCGAGAAGCGCCCTCCAAAGTGAGGAGGCGGTTCTCGATGCCAAGACACGGGAGCTAATTAGTCTCGCCGTCGCCGCCCAGATTCCATGCTCGTATTGCTCCTATGCTCATACCGAGAGGGCTCGGGCTGAGGGAGCGACTGATGAGGAAATCCGTGAAGCAGTGGCGGCGGCCGCGCAAGTGAGGCACTGGAGCACGGTTTTGAACGGCATGCAGTATGACCTAGAGGCGTTTAAGAGCGAATTCGATGAGATGTTCGGCACGACCGAGTAATCAAATCTATTGGCGCCGGTATATCCCACCGGCGCTATTTTTTTACGCAAGAGTCGAAGTCCTCACCCAACGCGAAGAACCATTATTGATCACATGCTAAACCACTAAGCACGATATCATTCACTCGTTCGCCCCCAAGTCCCGAGATTCGTTGAAGTTGTTCAGGATGATCCCAAGGGCGACCATCGATAATGGCTTGAGCCCTTAATGGGCCTATGTGTGGTAAAACTTGTAGTGTCTCGAGTCTGCTGGTGTTCAGGTCCACACAGTCCACTGGATCATTAGCAGCAGGTAGTGAGTTGTAGATATTGATAGGCCCGAACGGTGTCAAAGCTATCTCTGCATTACCGAGAGAAAGATAAATGGGAGCGTGATCCGATACAACTTCTCTTGCCCTCATATGGTCGATGTTAAAGAGTCCAGGGAATTCGATAACCCCTCGTTCAGAGACCTGGAGTCTGCCCCTGATTTTCCACATATTATCGTAAAGATTGGTATAATGACCGTCTGAGAGACTCAGTGTCGTGGAACCTTGAGTTATGGCAGGAATCGCGCCATGAGTGCGTAAGGGATCCCAAGCGTCATGGTGAGGGTGAAGGTTGAAGTCACCCATTAACAAGCGTGGTGTATTCGGATAAGTTTCACCAAGCCATTCCCAGTAGTCAGCAAGCGCGGTGATCTCTGGGATCCTGTCGGTGACGCTGCTACCGTAAACCACATGGATGTTAGCCACGACAAAATCTTGTCTGCTGCGTAAGCTACGAAATTTAGCCGAGTAGGGCTCACGGGCGAAGGTGTCATCACCATCAAAAAACACCACAGCGCCGTCGACGTACTCGACGGCGCTATCGCGCCACAGAAAGGCATAGTGCTCGCGATATGAGGAGCGACCAACGGCGTTACTCGCGATAGATGACCAAGGCTCGTCAGAGATCGATTCAACCTTTTTTTCTAGGCGTTCCAAGGCCGCCACATTCATCAACTCCTGGATTGCTAGAAAATCAAAGTGGTTTGCGACATGAGCAACCTTGTCGAAGCGCTTGTTGTTGTTCCAACCAAGGTTCTGTATGTTCCATGAGCCAATCACAATGTCAGAGAGAGCGGGGGATGGGTGTAGTGCGATTACTGAAAGTAAGATGCAGGAAAAGAATGTTTTATTAATTTTGCGTAGAAGGTGGCTGCTCATTTTTTTTGCCTTTTTGTATTACGCATCATGAAGATCACCAGCAAGCTCTTCGACTATTGCTACAATGCTGTCGTCTCGCGATACCGATGCGTTACTTGAGACCCACGTCCACGTGCACCACACCCTGGCGACCAACGACAAACAGCAAGTCATACGGTCACTGATGGCTTGGCAAGGCTACCCAGAGGCGCTGGTTCGCCCGACCTGTCTGTGGGCCGATACCAGCTATTTGAGTGCCGCCAATGTCCAGTCCTGCGATGACGTCGGCATCGACCCACTACTCACGATGAAGCGCTACGTCCACCACCTCCCGCTCTTCGAGCGTTTCGTGGCTGACCCACCCGGATCGGCGAGTGAGGATCCTGTCGAGGAAATGGCATACCTCGTAAAGACTCATGTGGGCCGAGCGCTTTATGCGCTGCGCATCCTTCGGTGGTGCTGGTCTTCGGATCAACAAGACCGTGATGGGGTTGCGGCAGGTCTGACTACGCTCCCGGAGAATGTCAGTGGTGAGTCGCGTATGGGCCACTATGCCGTTGTATATCAAACGGCTGCACCCTCTGATGACGGCTAGGGTTGCCTCCCTGGAGAGCACGCCATGTTTTCGAACATGGGCTATAGCATCCCTTACCGTTGATATATCGTCGTTTAATCTAGTGTAGTAGATGCCCTTCAGGAGAACATCTGACCCATGAGGCCTATGGTGCCACCGGCATAGCGTCCTCAGGGCTCCTTCACTGAGAAGAGTCAGCCCTCCACCCCATCCTGTACCTGCTCGATCCCGCTCCTAAGTCCTTCCTGTGTCATCACCACCCCCGCTGATCAAAATTTTCCTAAAAAATCATTACGCAAGTCGAATACAGCTTGATTAGGCTGTAATGTGAATGTATGTATCTGCCTGATGCTGCTACGTCTCAAAATGGCGACACACCGGGCTTTCACGCTAGGGAAGGCGTCAGCACGCGTCTGGATTCCCTAGCGGTAGCGTGCCTGCTCATATGGCAGGTGATGGTTTCAATCCATACGTACCAAGAGAAGGGCGCTAGAAGGTCCGAAACACTCCTCTCGCCAAATGTTCCATATGCGTTCATCAATCATAGAATTTTTGGCTGATGTTTTTTTCAGGTTTACGGAATAAAGGGTTGGTAATGTTCACATTGAAGAAAGCGGTGATCAATAAATACAAGAGCTATTCTAATGAGCAGATTGTTAATTTGGAAGATGATGTGACGACACTTGTGGGTAAAAATGAAAGCGGAAAAACTGTTTTCTTAGAAGCCCTTGCGAAAATAAATTATTTTATAGAAGATGATAATTTTAAGTTTGATGAGGTTCAGGATTATCCAAGGAATGAGTTGAAGAAGTATCAGCGGAGCGGGGAGGACTGTCAGCCTGTTATTTGCACCTTCCAGCTAGACACACTAACCATTAATGAAATTACTGATGACTTAGGTGAAGGAGTATTAATCACTGATATCTTTTCTGTTTCGACAAAATACAAGGCCGGGCGAGTTTGGTACCATATAAACTGTAAAGAAAGTAAATTTTTTGAAAATCTGCAAGAAGTATTGGGCTTTGATGATGCAACAAAAGACAAGGTCCTCGAACTGGGAAGCGTAAAGGCTGTTGTTGAGTCAGAGCAAAGCGATGACGAGCACTTAGCGCCAGTTATTAGTTATCTGAAAGAAAACATCGTTGAAAAGGCATTTGCATGGGAGAAAGGTCTGCTGGATGCTTATGTTTTTAAGAACTACATAGCGCCTCGGCTTCCGCGTTTTTGGTACTTTGACGAATATTATGAACTTCCATCAAGAGTTAGTATTGATGCAATACAAAGTAATACAATATCTGGAAGTCTTACCAAGCAGCAGCTTGAAACTGCAAAAGCGCTTTTCGAGCTAGCTGTAATCGATGTTGAAGAACTAGCAAATGCTTCTAGTTTTGAATCTTTCATTGCTGAGCTAGAGGCAACTTCAAATGAAATAACGGATCAAATATTCGAATACTGGTCGACAAATAATAATTTGGAAATAGAGTTTAAGATTGAATCAATTCATCGAAGCAATCAGCAGCCAGAAAAGATTCTTGATATACGTGTTAAGAACAAACGCCACCGAATCACGCTTCCTCTTAAGAATCGGAGCAAAGGATTTAACTGGTTTTTTTCATTTATCGTCTGGTTTAGTAAAATTCAAGATGAAAAAGATAAGAACTTTATATTGCTTTTAGATGAGCCCGGCTTGAACCTTCATGCATCAGCGCAAGCGGACCTGTTGAGATTTATTAACGACTTGTCTGAAAATTATCAAATTGTTTATACAACTCACTCGCCGTTTATGGTCGAGTCGGAGGCCCTGCATCGAGTGAGAACTGTTTACGATTCGGAAAAAGGCAGTATTATTTCTGAAGCGATACAGGAAAAAGATCCAGACACACTATTTCCACTTCAAGCTGCACTTGGATATGATATTGCACAAAACCTCTTCGTGTCTAATAATAATTTATTGGTTGAAGGCCCCTCGGATCTAAATTATCTTACATATATGTCTTCCTTGCTTGAAAGTGAAGGGCGTGAAGGTTTGCGGGATGATGTTACAGTTGTTCCTGTCGGTGGTTTAGATAAAGTTGCCTCATTTATTTCGTTGCTTCGTGGTTCAAAATTAAAAACTGCTTGCTTACTTGATTCGTTCAATAATGACAAAGGTTCACAAAGGTTAGAAAGCCTGATTCAGTCAAAGATTATAAAAGATAAAAATGTTCGTTTTTTTGATGAGTTTGCCGGTGATGAATATAGTAAGGCTGACATCGAGGATCTTTTCGACAAATCAGAATATCTGCAAATATTTGGTAAGGCGTTTCCCGATCACAAGGAAGTAACTGTTTCTGACTTGAACGATAAAAAGCCAACAATTTTGTTGCAGCTTAAGTCGTTTCTTGGTGGAGAAAGGTTTAATCATTTCAAGCCCTCTCATTGTTTGTTGGGAATGGGGGTAGGTGTGGAATTTTTTTCAGAAGAAACACTGGATCGCTTTGAGTCCATGTTCAAAGAGGTTAATAAGCTATTTTAAGGTCGCATACTCTGAAGTTCGGTTTTTTCGGATAGAATACGGGCCAATAAAATTCCGTTGCTGAAAATGGAGTAGGGCAAGTCCAGCATCACGAGTGACCAGTGACCAGTGACCAGTGACCAGTGACCAGTGACCAGTGGTCTTGGCAGGCGACGCCTCCTGCCTGATACTGTATAAATATCAGGTATCAACAGGAGGCCATCATGTCCCACGACGCGCTCATCCCAGCCCATCCGGCACCGCCGTCCCTGCCGCTCCCGTTCCCGTTGACGCTCACCCGGGGCGGGCTCTCAGGCTTTCCCAGCCCGGCCCAGGACTATGAGGGCCGCACGCTTGATCTCAACGAGCGGCTGGTGAAGCGAGCTTCATCGACCTACTTCATGACGGTGACTGGAGACAGCATGGAGGCGCTCGGCATCCATGCTGGCGACCTCCTGGTGGTCGATAGCGCTATCGAGCCCCGGCCGGGACACATCCTGGTGGCGTCAGTGGAAGGGGAGCTGGTAGTGAAGCGCTATGAGCTGCTGGGCAATCGCCCCTACCTGACCTCGGGTAACCCCAGCTATCGGCCAATTCCTGCTGCCGACCTGGAGTGCCAAGCCTGGGGCGTGGTGCGTGCCGTGGTTCATGAGTACCCGGTGTAGCCGGAAAGCCAGCGCTATGATCGGACTGATTGACTGCAACAACTTCTATGTCAGCTGTGAGAGAGCCTTCCAGCCCCGTCTGGAGGGCATTCCCGTGGGTGTGCTCTCAAACAATGACGGCTGCGTGATCGCCCGCTCCAATGAGCTGAAAGCTCTGGGCGTGGAGATGGGCACGCCAGCCTTTGAGCTGAAGCCGCTGCTGCGTCAACGCCGAATCGAGCTGCTGTCGTCAAACTACGAGCTATATGGCGACATGTCCTCTCGGGTACAGCAGGTGCTTGAGGAGTACTCAGCAGGGGTCGAGCCTTACTCCATTGACGAGATGTTCGTGCGCTTCGATGGGTTCGCACCCGAGCAGATGCATGCCCATGCGCAGGAACTGTTCACCAAGGTGCGCCGCTTCACGCACATCCCGGTCAGCGTGGGGATCGCCCCGACCCGCACCTTGGCCAAGCTGGCCAACCGCGCGGCTAAGAAGCTGCCAATTTACGGAGGCGTCTGTGTCCTGAGGCCGGGCACCGACGAGTGCGAAGGGCTGTTGCAGCAGGTGTCGTTAGGTGATGTATGGGGTGTGGGACGTCGGCTGGTCGAGCGGCTTGGTCTACTCGGCATGCAGACGGCATGGGACTTGGCTCAGGCGGAACCCAAGCAGATTCGACAACGCTTCTCGGTGACCCTGGAGCGCACTTGCCTGGAGCTAAAAGGCGTACCGTGTATCGAGATGAACGATCCGGGGGAGGCGCGTCAGCGGATCATGACCTCGCGGTCCTTTGGCCGTCTGACCGACAACCGACAGGAGATCCACCAGGCCATCCGTCAGTATGCCCAGCGCAGCGCCGAGAAACTGCGTTCGCAGGACAGCGTGGCGCGTGCCGTTTACGTATTCCTCAAAACCAACCGGCATCGTCCCGATCTTCCGCAGTATTCACCCAGCGCCATCGTGGAGCTGCCACAGCCCACCGACGATAGCCGTGACATCCTGCATGCCGCCAGCCAGGCGTTTGACTCCATCTTTCGTCCCCACTACCGATTCATGAAAGCCGGCGTGATGCTGATCGACCTGGTTGATGCCAATCGCCAACAGCTCTCGTTACTGGATACTGCCGAGAGCCGAGCCAACCGAGAGCGGAATGACCATCTGATGGCGACAATGGATGCTCTTAACCAGCGTATGGGGCGTGGCACCGTGACTTTTGGGCGCCCCTCGCCTGGTGCCGCCTGGCACCTCCGCTGCGCTAACCGCACACCGCGATGGACAACGCGCTGGGACGAGCTGCCTGAGGTGCGCTAATTGCCTACTGGCACAGCAGGTCGCTAGCCTGGATCTCCTGCACCCTGGCGGTACCAAGGCCATTAACACGGGTAAGGTGATCAGTAGACGCCCACGGTCGCGCTTCCACGATGTCCTCGGCCCGGGCAGGACCAATGTGCGGCAGCTCATCGAGCTGCGAGATAGTGCTGGTGTTGAGATCGATGCACTCATGTGTCGAGTTGCGGGGCATCGGTGTCCCGCTGACGACGTGCATCGTTTGCAGCTTGGCGCCGTTGACGCCGACATAAACCGGTGCGTGGTCGGAGATGCGGTCACGCGCCTCTTGGTGGCCCATGGACAGCAGATCCGGGAAGCGGAGAATGCCGCGATCGGATGGATCCAGTACAGAGGCTTCGAACCAGATGTTGTCATAGAGGTTACTGTAAGAGCCTGCTGTGGTGCCCAGGGTCGTTTGCCCGTCGGTGATTGCCGGCTCCGCGCCGAGCGCTCGCAGTGGTGCCCAGCCATCATGATCCGGCGCAAGATTAAAATCGCCCATCAGCAGGCGAGGGGTTCCCTGGGCGATCTCGTTGAGCCACTGCCAGTAATCAGCCAAGGCCGCGATCTCCGGCAGCCGGTCACCTATGCTGTCTCCGTAGACGACGTGCACCGTTGCGGCTGTGAACAGGTCGCCGGTTTCTACATCACGGAAGCGGGCTGAATAGGGCTCCCGACTGAAGACATCACCGTGATCGAGAAACACCACCGCGCTGTCCGCATAAGTGACCTCACTCTCGCGCCACAGGAAAGCGTAGTGCTCGGTGTAAGACGAGTGGCCAAGCTCACGGCTAGCCATCGAGGACCAAGCCTCGCCGGAGAGGGCCTCCACTTCCTGCTCCAGTCGGGTTAGGGCCGAGGTGTCCATCAATTCCTGTATCGCCAGCAGATCGAGGTGGTTGGCAACATGGGCGACCTTAGGCATGGCCTTGTCGTTGTCCCAGCCAAGATGGCGAATATTCCAGCTGCCGATCAGAACATCGGCCTGCGTGGACAGGGGGAGGAGGGCCAGCCAGGCCACGATCAGACGAACGACCATTCCGAGTTTGCTCCATGCGTGAAACTTCCCATGGTCGTGGGCACATGGGCAAAGATCAACGTGAGTCCGAGGTGACAGGCTTAATCAGGCCGGAATCATTCTCCTGACCACCTGTCCTGAAGGGGTGTAGTCGAAGCAGGAGGTGTAGATGGCTTTGTCGCTCCATTTCATGCTGGGAATCAGCGTTCGTCCTTGGAGGCATGACGCTGATCCGGCGATGCGACCTCAGCCATATTCGTGCTGGACGGTGTTATAGAGGGAGACTCTATGGCCACCCGACGCCTTGCTCGCATACATGGCACGATCAGCGTGCAGGAGCAGATACTCCACCCCTTGGCCATGTTCGGGGTAGGAGGAGACTCCAACGCTGAACTGGAGTCCGCTGCTCGCCACGGAGGCGAGCAGACGCTGCATCAGCTGTCTGGCGCCATCCGCATCAGTATCCGGAAGCAGCATCACGAACTCGTCACCCCCAAGGCGTGCCACTAAGTCACTGCTACGTGCAAAGCTCTTCAGCCGCTGTGCCAGGTCCAGAATGACCCGATCGCCTGCTTCATGCCCCTGACTATCGTTGATGGCTTTCAAGCCATCCATGTCGATGACGATGACACTGTAGGGTTGCTGCGAGCGCTCGGCCATGGCATGGAGCGGTTGGGCCAGGTCAGTGAAGGCACGACGGTTGAACAACCCCGTCAAGGGATCCTCACTGGCCATCGACAGCAGCATGCGGTTGGAGACCTGGATGGCATCGACCAGCGCTGCGGTCAGATACCCGACAATCAGGAACACGACCAGGTTGGTGCTGACCAGTGCAAGATTGGCGGGCGTCATGAGCGTGGTGCCGCCAAGCTGAATCAGCAGCAGGTAGCAGGCGGCAATCGCTGCCACCTCGAGCAGGGTTGCCAGCACCCCCAGAGTCAGGGCGCTGGTGACCACGGCCAGCAGATACAGGCTCGCCAGCGGCCCAGTCACGCCTTCGGTGCTGTAGAGGAACCAGGTGATGAAGCCGATCATGACCCAGGTATGGATCGCCAGCAGCCAGCGCTGCCGGTCGCCGAAGAAGCGCAGCTGGCTGGCCATCAGGCTGAAACCGAAATAGCCGATGGTGGCCATCAGCAACTCCCAGCTCCCACCCTCGGGGATGCCCATGACCACCAGGTACAGAGTAACCAGCATGACCAGCAACCACTCGATCTGATGCAGGCCGGTGGTGAACCCCTGGATCTGGATGCGCTGCGAATCCCATACCAGTGGTGGCAAAGGGTCTTGATCTTTCATCAAGCTACCTCACTGTTGTATTGCTCCCGTCCTTAGGAGTGCAGCTAAGCATACTTGATCCGCTGGCCGAAATGCAGGCGTAGTAAAATCTGCCCATTGGAGCGTCAGCGCCCTGGATCCGCCGCCCAAGAAGGCGCGGCAGCTCGGCTGTCATGAATTGCAGCTTGCATCCCCGGTCGGGGAGATCACGCTGACGAGCGGCACCCGTTCAATGGCCGCTAAGCGGCTCGATCAGAGCGGGATCGTCGTTGACCACGCGGTTGACCCGGGAAGACACCGGCCAGTGTGTGATGTGCTCGGCGCTCAGGTGATGAATGGCCTGGCGGAGCGTCTCACGGTCGGTCATGTCTGGATCGAGCCAAGGTTCCAGGCTCTCGTCATCCAGCACCAGCGGCATGCGGGGATGAATTGCCTTTGCTACACCGCGAGCGGGCTCGGTCAGGATCGCGCATCCGGGTGCACCGTCGGCACGCTCGGCCCATATGGCGGCCAACCAGATTGGCTCGCGATCCTCACGGCACAGGAAGTGCGGTTGTTTCTGACCATCAACTGCCACCCACTCGAACCAGGCATCGGCCGGTATCAGACAGCGATGGTGGGCAAACGCACCCTTGAAGTAGTTGGAGGTGGCGACCTTCTCGACTGTGGCGTTGATCGGTTCCGGGGCATCCTCGTTGGCCCAGTGGGGCTTGTAGCCCCACCACACCTCATCCAGCACTAGGGGAGAGTCGTCGTCACGTCGCAGGGCAGCAGGAATCCAGGTGCCGGGAGGGATGTTGTAGCGTGCCTGCCACGGCGCCTTTACTTCGGACAGTCCGAGGCGACGCGAGATCCGGGGAGGATCCGAGAACAGCGCGAAGCGCCCACACATTGCTCAGTCGCTCCGGTTGATTTCATCAGCTTCGATCAGCAGCCGACTGATCACTTGTGAGGCCGTCTCCCCCGAGACCTTCCTGAGGTGGTTGAGTGCGGCCTCGGCCTCGGCTGGCAGGTCGATGATCATGGCCCTCGGTGACGCCTCCGGAACTGCTGTGCCCGTGGACTCGAGCCAGTGCTGAAGCTCCACCAATCGGGACACATTGATACCCGTCGGCTGACCACGTCGGATGCTGCCATTCTTCCACGCCTCGACCAGCGCCTCGCGACTGATGATGCCGGCCTCGCTGAGGCAGTGCACGGTGCGAACGCTCAGCCCCTCATGCCAGGGAGCCTCCTGCTGAGCGATCTCGGGCCAGCGGCCGAGCCAAAGCTCTATAGCACTGGCCGGCTTGCCCATCGCGTCAGCAATGTCGTCGATGGCATAACCCTGCTCCTTGAGCTGCCAGGCCCGCCTGGCTAGCGTCTCGACGCGCAACATGGTGAGAGCCTCCGTGCTGGTCATTTTGTCAGCTTAGCAAGTGCTGCGAGAACAGAGGGACTGATTGTGGTGCAAGACAAGGGGGGCCATGACACTCGGGATATATGATACGCTGGGTTTAGATGATCAATTTGGCTTATGAGGGTAAAAGACAACTGACGACCCAAAGCCGACATGGCGGCAAGTGCAGCAGGCACGCTTATGCTATAATAGGATGCGCAGTATAAACACTGTTTAGCGATCTAGGAAGATTTGATGGAGATCTTTGTAAGTGTAATATCAACCGTCTCGGGTCTTATGACCATATTTGGCATTACTGGAATTATAAGCTGGAGTCTTACTAAAGAAGTTGGTCAGAGTGTTTCGCAAGCTTCCATGTCAATTTTTGCAAAATCTTTCAAGTTGGCTCTTTGTGCAGTTTTTTTGTTGCTATTTCTTTCTGTATTACGCCAAATTCATTTCGCGATTGTGCTTAATATTGGTAAAGGATGGATGCCGTGGAGTATAAGACATCCTGAATTTTGGTGGAAAGATTCGGGTTGGCACGCCTATTTGATAAGTTATTTCATTAGCGTGTTTATTGGTATTCCACTTTTTTCTTTAATTATATCTTCTATCTATACTTGGTCATTGGCGCCATTTTGTGTTTTTTGGAAATATTTGCGGAATCAATAAAGTTTTATCAACATGCAGAAAAAACGCGGTACGTCTTTTCACGCATGGCTTCACCATTGTTACGCCAAAATTCACCCAATTTAGGCCAGATTACCGCTGGCATTAAATCAGGATGATCTCTAGGTCTGCTTCTGGCCGATTGAAGAACCTTAGCCTATCCTGATGGTGTGGTTGAGGCAGTTGACCACCCAAAGCCGACGTGCCGGAAAAGGCACCGAGCACTTTCATTGGGGATATGCAGCATGCACGATGATTGGTGTTATACTGCCGAGCTATACTTAATGTCTAGAAGTTTCAATAGGATGAGAGGGGTCGAGCGGGCTGCATAACATTGTTGAACACGCGTTCAAGTAAAATATCAAGCATACTATATAATGCAACTTTAGGCGTAAAAACGAAAGAAGGAGGCTAAAACCATGAAATCGCAAAACAACAAAGCAGTATGTGAGTTCCTAACCCAAAATCTATCTAGAGACCTAGTTGAGGGATTAAGTATCCTGTCAACTATGAAGGTCCCAATTCATGACAAGAACTCTTTTGAAGTCGAACTAAAAGAGCATTCAGCAGATGACAAATCCAAAAAACAATTAATACAAATGTTCACACCTCAAGATTTTCCGCTTTTTTCTACCCAAAGTGCATTTGAAAAATATTTTGTAAAATTTCAACCGTTCCCAGTCCCTTTTCCATCATTGCCACTTCCCGACATTGATTTGCCTGATTTCACATTTCGGCCGTCTGCCTGCGATGTTTATGCTCGGACCTTCGGAAGGTTTGCAGCCGATTGCGCGTGTAGAGTTTATGCCGAGGCTATAAGAGAGGGTTTTAACTCATTGCAGGCTACATTAATCGGCCATTTTGCTGGGAGAAGAGCCGAAAGATCAGGTAGGTGTGAAATTTGAACGCCTAACGAGGCGCTTCACCGGACGGCGATTCCGCTACGCTCCATTGCCACCGGTGAGCTTGGTCGTTACATTACATCAGGTCTTTCTGAACGGCAGCTCATGGCTGAATGTGGAATGTGGAATGTTAGTCTATGCTGATTAATGTCGGTAGGCAGACATCGAACCAAACTGGACAGCCCAGCCACTGTTAGTAAGCCCGATCCTGCAATAACCTTCTTGGAATCAAGACATGTTGAACATAGGGAGCCGGTCATGAGGACAGAGGAAGAAATGGCTGACGAAAAAGCTATACGAAAATTGATTGAGCGACAGTTCGGCTGTCTGAGTTGGTCACCGGGGGTGTCTGCCGATTGGAATACCTTTCAACTAGACTTTTTATCTGGCGCGCCGCTATATCCAGCGATACGGCCGGTGAAGCAGCAGTCTGTAAATGCATTCATTGAACGGCTTTCCGAGTTAGCAAAAACGAAAATACTTTCATTCCACGAGAAGGTTTTAGGCACGGAGGTCCGTGTATTTGGAAATGTCGCCATTGCAATGGCTGGCTGCGAAACGGTTGAAAATGAGACTGAAGTGAGCCGAGGAGTAGAGATGCTGTTGCTGGTCAAGGATGCTGGTCAATGGAAAATTGCCGGCCAAGCGTGGGATTCTGAATCCGACGAAGTAAAGGTTCCCTCTTATCTGTCGGGTTAGAAGGGACCTAGATACGGCATATAGCTAACAGCAGCCAGCAGCGTTAATTCGGCCCGGCTGTTCTTTTGGCAGTCCAACGCCGGCCATCAAAGCAGAACTTCATATAGGCACAGCCTGAAGGTCTTCTTCTGGCCGCAATCGGCCCTTGAGCAGTACCTTATTAAAAAATTCAGGCCGCCCTAGAAGACCCACTTCACATAGCCCAGCCGGCGGGGGACTTCTAGCCCTATGACTACCGAATCAACGAGCACAACGAGGTGCTCTACAACCTTGTAGCCACTGTCCAGCTGCTACCGGCCTTGTCATACTTCTATCGCTGAGCGAGGTACGACAGCCCCATCGGATGATCTGATCTATTCATTTTGCCACTTGATCTGAAATTCAATCTCTTCTTCATCATCTGATCGTTCGTGTTCGATGGTGAATTCGGCTCGAACGGGGACATAGATGCGCTCGCCGGCAATCTGAATATCGAAACGTTCGCCGTTCTCGATGGCATCTGCCAGTCGCCGTAGCTTGGCCACGAAGTCGGCCTTCGGGTAGCCTTTCTCTACGTCTCTCTCTTCTTTGGATCCCATGTGTCTCTCCTCGGTGACGTCGGTACCGCCAGCGCCTGTGGCGCAGGCAGGCTCGCATCCAGTCTAGCAGGTCACCCACACTCTCTAATCGTGGTGTCTCGGATGATCATATGGTACGGATGAAAATAGCCCCGTAGTGGTATGGAGGAAGCTCGACCAGCGTCTCCAGCCTGAAGCCGGCAGGCTCCACCACCGTCCGTGTTTGTTCCGCAGACATTCGCATTGCGGTCTTGGGCCCTCGTGGCTGCCCGAGGACAGTCGTCTGTTCCCGTGGCAGGGGATGCCAGTTGACGATAGCAAAGCGCCCGTTCGGCGTCAGGACCTTGGCGATTTCCCGTGCCAAGGCTGTCTTGTCCGGCACGCCGTGAAAGGTGTTGGCGATCAGCACATAGTCCACCGATGCATCTAGCAGACGGCTCAGCGCCATTGCGTCTCCCAGTAACCAGCTGCAATTCGACATCCCTTCGCAGGCAGCTTGCGCCTGCTCGAGCATGACTGGGTCGAGGTCGAAACCGATGACGCGCCCAGCGCCCACCTGATGGGCGATGGCGGCGGTAAAATAACCATCGCCACAACCCAGATCGACGACCTTCATCCCTTGCCTGATGCGCAAGGCCTTTATGACCCTGTCGGGGTCAGGCCATAGCGCATGCCACCAGTCCCTGTCGGGCATTGCAGTGGCGGGAAAAATGCAGTCTTGTATCGTCATTCGAGGTCCTACTTACCCGCTGGTACCCCTCCCGGCCGATCTCGCCTCGTGCGTAACGCCGATATAGCATTACCTTTGCACGTTTATTTCCGTAGCGCATCTCGCGTCCCTCACTTCTGCCAGCCAGCACCGCGAAAGGGCAAGAGAAGCATCACGCCAAGGAAGATCGATGGACATACACGTACCAGCGTAAACCATTGCCACATCCCATGCCGCCAAATTACGAAATCTCCCTGCTCGTTACTCAGGCAGGATGGCGTCAAGCCGGTTTGTTGGTCGGATTCACGGCTTCGGACAAAAGAACTGTGTCTAACTATCCTTACGTACTGAGCAGTTGAAGAGTAAATGTGAACCACGGTCGGGCTCTTGAGCGGAGTCCTTCGATCGCGGCCTAGGCCGAGCAGATGTGAATTCCGGCCGCGCGCGTGCAGCTCCATCTCTTCTTCTCCATCGACACACGGGATGAAAGCAAGAATCTCGTTGCGTTTCTATTTGTTGTTAATTATCATGCCATATGTAAATTCACCTGTTAGAGACCTTTTCTATGTCAAGCCTCCTGACAACATACGCCCAGCAAGAGCAGCAGATGAAGAAGCTGGCCGAACAGCTTGAAAAAATGAAGGAGGACCCGCGCCTCCAAGAAGAGATTGAGTTCAAGGACAAGCTCGAGGCGCTGATGAGCGAGTACAACAAGAGCGCCGCTGATGTTCTATCACTTCTCCGGCCCGAGCCGGCAGCTGATAGCGGCAAAAAGGGTGAGGGTCAGCGCCGTAAGCGCAAGCTGAAGATTTACAAAAATCCCAACACTGGGGAGGTTGTCGAGACCCGTGGCGGTAACCAGAAGACCCTTAAGGCCTGGAAAGAAGAGCACGGTGACGAAACCGTCGAGTCTTGGCTGGTCCGTACCGAAGACTGATGCAGCACGGCGATAGCCGCCGTTGCTCGATCATGAAGCCCCACATACGCTCAGCGGTGTGGGGTTTTTGCTTTCTAGGGCCGTATGCGAGGATGGTTGGCTTCCCCCCAAGAATGCTGGCAACCGTCGTATCGATTTTTGGCGTCAAAATGAGGCATCAATGAAGCAGCAGCGGTTGAGGCTCGGGGCAGGGTAGTTGCATTACAAGCTTGGTACAGATTCCATATCATGGGGATCGTATTGGGCAGGACTGACTTTAGCGGTAGTTCCTTCCCGTCATTTGGAAATGTGCCTGAGCTTGCTTGCCCATAGCTTGAAGCTGGGCCCGGACATGCTTTTGATACGCACTTTCGATGGCTGCCAGGATCTGAGGGCACTCGCAAAGCAGAGTATCCCTGTCAGCTCCATCAGGCACCCGGCCCGCATGGTCAATACAGCTCCTGACGGTGCGCGAAAGCATCGGGTCGCGAAGGTCATGTTCCGCATCAACATCGGCGTAGATAGCGTCGTAGAGCAGAAGGGCACGGGCTTCATGCCAGAGCTTGGCTAGCAAGGCGTCCCCGGTCTCTTCTAATTCTTGGGCTAGTCCGATGATTCGGCCACGAACAGAAGAGGGGATCGCCTCGATAAATTCGGCCAGATCCAGCGTGAAGTCGAGTCTTGAATCCAGATCGGGGTGCTTGCCGTCGCGCATGGCTTTCAGCTGATCTACCTCACTACGCAGTTCGTGGAGCTTGGTGTTGGCTATCGAGAGCGTGATTGCCAGCCCCATGATCTGGCGCTCCAAGCTGTCTATGGCGTCATCCAACTCGGCCTTTTGCTTATCGTTCATCGTATTAGCCTTGGCGTGGAGGAGGCTGACAAAACGGCGCTGAAAGCTTGGATCCCGTGGAAGTTGGTTTTGTGGCCATCTCAGCTGCTGGTGAGTCTTTGGGCAAGGAATGTCGTGTAATGGCTCCGCATTCCGAATAACTGCGGGCTCGAAGATCACTTATGGCACCTTGGTGGCGAGGTCTCGTTATCAGTTCCCCAGCTGGCCAGCCACTCCTCTACTTCGTCAGCGGTCGCGTAAAGTCCGGTAGCTTGATAGTCCTCCCAAGCTCTGAGAGTGTCTTGGTTGAAGGCCTCTTGCTTCTCCTCACGCTCCACGTATTGTTCAATGGCTTCATGGATGAGCCAGTCCACCGGGCGCCGACGAGCTTCTGCCAGACGCTGAACGCGCTCTTCCAGGACCACATTGAGAGTGATGGACGTAGGTGTTGTCATCCTGGCCTCTGGGTCTAGGTGAGTAGCTAATACTACTCTAGGCCGATCCGGCATGGATGTCGATTATACCGTAGTACTGGGTCAGGAACTGGCACCAAGCTGCCTATGTGTCGGAGAGGTCATCCTCCTCATGCTTCACTCAGTCTTTATGGGTATCGGAATCAAGGTTACAGTAAGTGCCTTCATCGCGATACCAGTGTTTATAAACTTGGTTTATAGCCGAAGTGTGAAAGCATGGGCTGGGCCAATGAGAAGTAAAATGACAATTACTTGTTGATCTCGGTTCTCCTGATACTATGAAGAGAGTGTCCTCACTTTTCCCCGTCAAGCATAAGCTTGAAGGGGGGGCTAAGCGTGCACCTGCGCCTGGATGAAGTTGCGCATTAGAAAATGAAATATATAGATATCAGCTTTTTTTCTTCCTTTTATTGCACCAGTCGCGGTATTCTTCGGCAGGTAATGCTGGCGAGTAGTAGAATCCTTGGGCTTGATCACAACCTAAATGGGTTAGGATTTCTTCTTGCTGCGGGGTTTCCACTCCCTCAGCAGTAACCACCAAGTTCAAGGCGTGGCCAATATCGATCATGCAAGCCAGCACTTTACGTGCCTGCTCACTTTCGCCTATAGGGGCAACAAAGGCGCGATCAATTTTAAGCCCCGTGATGGGCAGGTGTTGCAAGTACTCAAACGAGGAGAAGCCAGTGCCAAAGTCATCAATGCTCACGCCAATACCAAGATCACGAAACCGCTGAATAGCACCGCGAGCGGCATCGAGGTCTCCGATAAAGGCACTTTCAGTGAGTTCCATTTCCAGACGTTCAGGGTTCACACTAGCCTGTTCGATAAGCTCTATGAGTAGATCGAAGAAGTTCTCGTCATACAGGTTATGCACCGACAAGTTTATGCCAATCTTACTTTCGGCTCCCATGTGCATGGAAAACGTGCCTGCCACTTTAGTTACGAAGTAGGTGATCGGACCAATCAAAGAGGTATTTTCTACCTTAGGCATGAACTGGCCAGGTGGAATCAACTTACCATTATCTCCACGCCACCGAATCAGTCCTTCACACCCGCAGACACGTCCGTCAGCTAGGCAGATCTTGGGCTGGTAATGCAATTCGAACTCTCTTTCAGCGAGAGCATCTCGCACACGGCCAATCAATTTGAAGGAGTCTAGAGACCGTTGGTCGAATGTTGGGTCGAAGTGTGTATGCCCCCGGCGATGGCGAACTGAGGTTAAAAGCGCTACCCGGGCTTCCCGGAGAAGTTCATGCGGCGTCTTATTGCCTCCTTGGGCGATAGCGCTACCGATTGCCAATTGGACACGTACAGGCACCTGCTGAATCAGGTGGCTCTCTTCGCCGACTTCGAGCAGCCGTTGACTGATAGTATCGAGATCACCCGGTTCGACATCTAGCACGACCAAGGCCAATTCGTCGGGGCTGATGCGGTAGGCATGGCCTCCTCCGCGAACCGCCTGGCTTAGCCGTTGACTCACCGAGATGATCAAATCATTGGCCGCTTGTAGTCCTAGAGCTTCAATGACGTCAGCCATATCGGTGATCTTCACCTTGATCAGCCCGGTAGCTATGGCTGGAAGGGGCATAGGGGGCAAAATCTGATAGAGATCTTCACTGAGTGCTACTTGATTGGCTAGCCCTGTATCTTGTTCGGTGCGAGCTACGTCCCGATGGGCGAGGAAGGCTTGTCGTCTAGACTGAAAAAGCCAGCCCGCTATGCCGCCAAGTAATAAATAAAATGCTATTCGTAATAGATAATTATCGGGAGTTTGTTCAATGCCTAAGTTGGTATCGAGTGGCATGACCGCCATCGCGATGCCTGCGGCCAGGGCAGTGACCAAGCCTCCCGGTAAGGTATACCAACAGGCCGCGAGCAAAACGGGAATTAGCATGATATAAGGATAGGCATATGCCGTTCCTCCGGTGGCGTAGACAATCCCAGCTCCTAGGCCTGACAGCAGCACGATCACGCCACTCTGAAAGGCATGGCGACTCGCCAGCATCATCCCCACACGATGAGGCCTGTCCATTGAATTTAGTAGACGAGTTGTTCCCATGGTCAGCCACCTTGATTCTATGCAGATAGTCTTATCAATGATAGTCGAATTCCATCAATTAATCACACAAAAGTGGGAGAAAACGCTAAGGAAAAAATCTGACCGATTAGACAGCCTAGAGGTTATGGCTGAGTGTGTTTCAGCTGTAATAACTATATATCGGTAGGTTGGGGTGATCTAGGTTGCCTGAAAACTATAAGAGCGAGAAAGTTTTTAACATGTATGCTTTCGACAACTGTTCACCTGGATCTTGCCCACAGGGGATGGGATGCGGGGTGACGTGGTTTGGCGATATATATTGCCTATAAGAGGGGTGTATCTCTGGCTGTATATCCAGTGGCAGCGCCTCCCAGGTGTTTATCATATCAACTAACCACTCATAGGATTAACGGCTTGCCCCTAAGCCAGTACTTTCTGCCTGATCTAGGCCTTTAGAGTATTGATGGCATCTTAAATGATCAGTTCTTCATTGTCGCAAATGTTTCACATCATCACAGCTTTTCTATCGATTGAACATAGCCAATGATGGGATAGCCTGCTGCTTTCGCGGCTTTTTCTGCGTCGATGCGAGCTTCAAGTTCGGAGATTTTGGGAGACTGGTACTCGAATACCTCATCAAGCAAGCTCATTTGCTTTTTTCTTACTACAAGTTTGATGATGTGTCCGGTTTTATATGCGACGCCAGTGTAAGTGTTATCTTTGGTTTCTTGTGTTGTGTTGTTTCTCTCTTGTTGCGGAAGATCGATCTTCTTTGCCGAAACGCGCCGCTTACCAAACTGTTCCTGCGCGCGTTGAACAGAGCGGTTGTGCTTCTCGACAAAATCATCTCGTGACGATAATAACGCTTCTTCGAAGGCTTGCAGGTCTGTCATTCAACTTCTCCGTTGGTTTGAAATGTTTTGTATGCTTTCAGCACAATCCATGATATCTCCTGCCTTGAACATCATTTCAGATTTTCGCTGGCCGGCGTTGAACAATGGCTTGGGGGGTATTACGCCATGAATCTTGCTGCCAGAGAGGATGGCTTCTCGCAGTTCGGTAATGGTCACCCCAAGCATCAGTGAGGCATTGCGAATGCCAATGCGGGAATCGCGGAATTCGGGCATGTCGAGCAATCCTGTTGGTTTGTGTTATTGAAATTGAATCACGCCATCGTTTCACCAGTTTCCTTACAGCTACCTCATGTCCTGATGAAAAGCGACTTTAACAAAGGTTTTATGATGATTCCAGCATCATGTCGGCAGCCCATTAAATGTGCAAATGATGGTTACTATCAATGCCTTTGGTATCGAGGCCATCAGCGTCTTGGTTCACGTAGAGCGGACCCGGCATGCTCGAGGGTAACGGCAACATCGCAGGGTTGTGCAGGTGCGTAAGGGCAAGGCCAAGCTTCTCATCAAGCACTCCTGCTGCCGGTAGGACCCTGATGAGGGCAGATGGTTTCTTGGTTTCATTGGTTGTTACACAACTATACGTATGTCATGTGTTTTAGATATAAACCGTTGTTATCTGTACAGCGAGTAATTGAAGCTCTTGCTCAATAGAGTTGACGGGCCTCCAATTGAGCCTGGAGGTGAGGCTCGCCAGCTCATGCTGCCTGACTGAGAGGGCTTCATGCCCGTGCTAAGCTCCCCTGGCAGCCCCTTCAGAGTTGCCAAAACGCGATGATAACAGATACCTGGTGAGTTTGCGTGGCATGTATCCGGTATCGGGATAGCGCTTGTTTTGTATGGATGGCGATTCCAGCTACATGGTGATGAGTATGCCGCCACTGGCAAGGATGACTACCACCGCCCAGGCGGGCAGTTTCCAGACGCTGAGCAGGAGAAAGCCGGTCAGCGCCAGGGCGAACTCGCGGGGGCCGAGAATGGCACTGGTCCAGACCGGCTGGTAGAGGGCGGCGCCCAGGATACCCACGACTGCCGCATTGGCGCCGCGCATCAGTGCCTGCGCGCTATCCCAGCGGCGGAATCGGTTCCAGTGGGGCAGTACTGCCACCAGCAGCAGCATTCCGGGCAGGAAGATCATCACCAGCGCCAGGGCGGCACCAAACAGGCTGCCGCCGAGCGGCGCCATCGCTGCGCCCAAATAGGCGGCAAAGGTGAATAACGGCCCCGGTATAGCTTGGGCGGCGCCGTAGCCTGTCAGGAACTCGTCTGCACCGACCCAGCCGGATTGCACCACCTCGGCTTCCAGCAACGGCAGCACAACATGCCCACCGCCGAAGACCAGGGCGCCGGCGCGATAGAAGGCGTCCATGACCGCCAGGGTTGTGGAAGGGGTCGCCCAAGCCAGCAGCGGCAGGCCGACCAGCAGAGCAACGAAAGCCAGCCCCGCCAGATGACCGGCACGTGTCGTGACAGGCAGCGGCAAATCGGGCATATCGGATTCGGTGTGGGCCCGACACAGTGCCATGCCAGCCAGGGCACCGATCACGATGGCGGCCACCTGGCCCAGCGGGCCGCTAACCAACACCACGGTGAACACGGCGGCCAATGCAATACCGGCGCGCCGGGGATCGGGACAGAGGCTGCGGGCCATGCCCCACACAGCGTGGGCGACGATGGCCACCGCTGTCACCTTCAGGCCATGAATGATGCCCTGGCTGATGGGGCCATCAAGCACGCCAGCGCCCAAGGCGAACAGCACCAGCACGATGGCCGAGGGCAGGGTAAAAGCCGTCCAGGCCGCCGCTGCGCCCCGGGGGCCGGCACGCATCAGCCCCATAGCGAAGCCCACCTGGCTACTGGCGGGCCCAGGCAGAAACTGGCACAGCGCTACCAGATCGGCATAGGCCTGTTCGGAGAGCCAACGGCGCCGTTCCACAAACTCGGTGCGAAAGTAGCCGAGGTGAGCGATGGGGCCACCGAAGGAGGTCAGGCCCAGCAGCAGAAAGGCGCGAAAAACCTCGCGGGTGCAGCCCGGAGAAGCCTGATCGTCGCTCATGGCAAGCTCCTCAAAGCGGAGACAAGGCTGTCACCCTGAGCATGCGAGGTGACAGCAGCGTGACAGGGGAGCATAGCCGATAGGGGAGGCGTGCCGAAGGGTAGATCACACCTCGGGGTTGAGCCGGGGGTGAGTCCCCCGGGACACGGCCCCTACAGTGTCTTGTCGCACGAGGCCGTCCAGCGTCTGCGTCAACTCGGCTATCGAGTCCGACGCTTCGAGGAAGGGTATCCGGAGTGGAAAGCGTCGGGGCTGTCCATCGCGTGACAGGGGGTATCGCCATGTCCGATATTCTGATGGTTCATCAGCCGATGATACGCGGAGGTGCCTTCGCCTTTGTTCTGCTGACGTTGGCGCTGTGGGAGGTCGTTGCCAGGCGGCGGCCGCAGAGGATTCATCGTCCTTAGCGCTGGCCAAGCAACCTGGCCATTGTGGTTATCGATACCTTGGCGGCGCGTCTGTTCTTCCCGCTTGCCGCTGTGGGGGCTGCCCTGGTTGCCGCCGAGCAGGGCTGGGGCCTCTTCAATCTGGTGTCGGTCCCGAAAGGGTTGGCCGTGGTCGTCTCCGTGGTCATGCTGGACGTGGCCATCTACTTCCAGCATCGCCTCTTCCATGCCGTTCCCTGGCTGTGGCGGTTGCATCGGATGCACCATGCGGACCTGGAGTTCGATGTCACTACGGGGCTGCGCTTCCATCCTCTGGAGATCCTGATCTCGATGGGCATCAAGCTCGCCGTGGTGACCCTGCTCGGGACGCCGGCGCTGGCGGTGCTGATCTTTGAGGTGTTGCTCAACGCCACTTCGATGTTCAACCACGGCAATGTCCGCCTACCCGCCAGAGTTGACCGCTGGCTTCGCTTGGCCGTGGTGACACCCGACATGCATCGTGTCCACCACTCCATTGTCCGCCAGGAAACCGACAGCAACTTCGGCTTCAACCTGCCTTGGTGGGATCGACTGTTCGGTACTTACCGAGATCAGCCTGCCGCCGGACACCTCGGCATGACGATCGGCATCGAGGCATTCAGGGAAGCGCACGACCTGCGGCTGGACCGCATGTTGCTTCAGCCCTTCGTGAATCCTCCTCGGGACGTGAAGCGACAAGGGCTTTGAGGCCGTCGCTACTGTCCACCAGAAAATCCGAAGAGAACAAGGGGTGTGCATGTGTTAGCAGTACATCGGATGCACCACTGAAGATTTCCGAAATTTTAAAACCAATAACAGATTGGGTTGATATCAGAGATCACTGGTGTTGAAAAACTATTCTCGACGCGGAATAGCCTTCATACTTGGTGCTTCACCACCCAAGGCCGATAGACGTCGTGCTGCCTGGACTCGAACATAGGTTTTTATGGCTTCATGTATGAGATCTGACGGCTTTTCGATTCTCGCTTCAGATAGCTCCATAGCCTGCTGATACAGCTCATTATCGATGGTGACGGTGACTCTCATGACGGTCTCTCATATCAGTAATGGGATAGGTTCGTACTCTTTTGCTATACTTGCAACTATAGTCTATGCATAGGACGTTGGTCATGGAGAAAAAGTGTACAAGTGAAAAATTTGATGTCGATGACATATTGGCGTCTCTTGAGGAAGACCGGAAATCAGGATGCCTTCCGAATATCGTAACTGGAAGCGCTGTCCGCTACGGAGTCGACCCTGATGATCCAGAGAGTCTTGTGGCAGTGGATGCTAATGGAAAGCATAACCTGCCGCCACTGAAAAAGTAGCAAGCCAAGTGGTTTGGCTTTTTACAACCCTGTCTCACCATGGTAATGATTTTGCTATGCTCTCATTCAGCCATTTACGCCTTTCCTCTTTAGGTATTTCGTTCATCGTGTCGCGTATAGCTCTATCTATATTGTTCTCTAGGTCAATTTGACCTGTGGCTTTGAGTACAGTCGTCTCACCATCATCTAGGTTTTTGGAGGCAGAAAATAATGTGTCAATATTAATAATAGGGGCTAATCGCCTCATGGTGCACCTGAGCGATCGACGACGGTAACGACCGCGCACCAAGATGCTTAGCTCATCAATATCGACCTTGAGATCATCACCTTGCCGGACGAGAAGAATGCTCATAGAACCACCTGATTGTAACTGCTGGCGGGGTATACACTGTGTACAAGCAAGTATAGTAGAAAGCCGAGATGATGGCGCCGCAAGCTGTGTCCACAATAGAGCTGGATTTTGAGCTGCTCGATAAGTTTATGGCTGAGGCCGATGTAACTCACTTTTCTGCTCAGTGGTTTTTTAAAGATTAGAGAGCCTTTTTGGAAGCAATGCCTTTCACACCTCTATACAGTTTCAAGATCACTTGGTTCTATTAATTGATATAACGGATGGTTAAACCCTCCGTCGTTTGTGCCGAGTATTGTGTTAAACACAATGCGACTCAAGCATGACTGAGGAAGATTGTGGGGCCTGCGATATGGCTTGATTTCCCAGCCATGGACTAGGGCTCTTTCCATGTACCGTGAGATATAAATAATCGAAGCATTAGCCGCTTCGCTCATGTCGATAGGGTATCTGTTGTAAAAAGCAGCCGCATCTTCGACGCCGCTCCAAATAAAACTGTAAGTTTGAGCTACACTAAATCTTGATAGGCACTGACTGAATACAAGTTTCGTTTTGTCTCCTTGGTCAGAAAATATTTGATGATCTGCCAATGCTTGGTCCAGGAAAGAGATGCATTCATGCATCTGTATTTCCATGCAAAGATCTATGAATTCGTTAGATGCTTTGAGTCTACCCATTTTCGCATCATCGCAAAAATTTGTTAAAAATAAAGAAATTTGTTCGTTCTCAAATCCTAATGCAATTGCAGTTCGTCCAATATCAATGCCAGAATGTAAATTCTCATTGGGCAAAACAGTATAGGGGTGAACCCCTAAACGGGCCTGTAGAATATTCCTATCAATCAGGTAATATAGGATGTTTTTGTCATAGGTAGGATCTGGCGACAGCGTGCAGGTAGGGTATTTATTCAGTGGGCCAATTGATGTTAAACTCTCGTTACCTAACGCTTGTAATGCCGAAAGAAGATAGACTCTGCTCTTGAGGTCAATGTTTTCGAGGTTCAAATTTTCGTTTTTTGCTACTTCATTAAATTCTAATTTTAGACAGTTATTTTCGTTTTCTATGGTTTTTTTAATGGTTTTGAGGCAGGGCGCACATGCTCGGTTTAGGATCTTTTGTTTTTCCTGATACTCGCTACGTGTACTAAAGTGAAATGGTTGTTTGCACTCCGAGCAGAGAAGTTCATCTAGCCATACTGCTGCACGCTGCGCAACGAACTGACTAACTGACTGGGGCTTCATCCCATAGCTGTTCGCAATGTCCGTGATTTTGAGAGCAAAATTGCCTTGCTCGTCCTGTCGCCAGTAATCCTCGCAGATGGGCGCGTATTTCTGTTCGTCGTCGTCATCAGTTAGCATCTCTATGTGCAACGGCATGAAAAATCTCCAAAATGGTATTCATAGTCCGTGGCACTATAGCCCGTCCTTCGAGATAGTTCCACCCTTTGGATGGGTGGTGCAGATGCGGAACGAAAAACTGGTTGCGTTTGGCAAAAGGGTCAGAGAACTTCGTAAAAACAAAGGCCTATCCCAGGATGGGTTTGCCGTGCTGTCTGGAATTGATCGGAGCTACATGGGGCAAGTCGAACGCGGAGAGAAAAACGTCACACTGATCAAAATCTACCAGCTCAGTGAAGCCCTTGGCGTTGAGGTCGCAGACCTCTTCCCGCGTGTTGATGGTTAATAATCTTTATCTATAAATAGCGATATGCTAATATTTACTATCTTGAGCCAGTATAGACTGTATTGATAAAAATAATATCACGGTTGAACCTTATGAACTGTTGAGCCTATAACGCTAGCAACATTGCATGTGGTCTACGGGGGTCACATCTGTTCCGCTGCATAAATTAGATGGCTTGTTCGACTATTGGAGTAGGCTGGCTAAGGTCTTCTCCGGCATACATGATTGCTAGCTAGTTGTGATCTCTCAGTAGTTTGTTCATCCGGAGCCTACCCGGAAGACTGGAGATGCGAGCCAACCAACCGCTCCATGAGGCACGGATGAACACCCATAAGAATGCCCGTCTCACTCTGCATGGTCTAGCCCTGCTGGCCGTTCGCGTCATTGATGAAGGGCTGCGGCCCAGGGAGGTGGCGCAAGCCCAGGGCATCAGTGTGAGAACGGTCTACAAGTGGGTGCGTCGTTTCCGCGAGGAGGGTCACGCCGGTCTCAAGGACCGTACATCACGCCCTGCCGAAGCCCCTTCGCGACAGGATTGGCGACCGTGGAGCAGATCATCGAATGTCGTCAGCAGCGCCAGACCTACCGCCAGATTGCCCAGGCGCTGGGAGTCGGCCAGAGCATCGTGGCGCGCATTCTCAAGCGCAAGGGGCTGAATCGGTAACCGCTCCATAAACTACACCGGAATGGCTTTACCCTGATTCCAAGGTACAACCGGTCGAGGTCGTCGCCGGTTGTCGATGATGGCAGCGTGGTGAGCAATTCCACCATATATGTGTAAGGCTTGATGCCATTGGCTCGGTTTCGATCAAGCTGTAGTTTCTGGTGCTGGCCAAGTTCGTCAACAGCCATTCTGACGAGATCGTTCGTTGTTCGAGTTGGTACTGCTGGTATGTGCCACGAACAGGGCCAATGGCAGCTATACTGACTAGTACACAACATTGAGAAGTTGGCGAATTATGGACAATGCGCCGCATGATTCCAAAGGAAGTAGGTAGGCCCTGTGAAGTGACTGCTAGAAGCTGGTGGTACCAACACCGGCGTTAAAGCCACAGAATGACCGGCTAGACAACGGGATAACTCAGCTTTAAGGAAGGAAAATACAGATGAATAAATTGTTAAGCGTCAGTCTCGCGTTTTTGGCTTTGGTGATTAGTTTGCCGTCGATGGCGCAAGATCGCGGTGTCGCAAAGCCCAATTTGCTCGTGAGTGAAATCGTGCAAGGCATGCCTAAGGGCGAGAGGCACGAGGTGCGTGTCCTTACAGCAACCCTCAAGCCTGGCGACAAGACTCTGTTCCATACACACCGTTTTCCCGTAACCGTCTACATCCTGGAAGGCGCATTTACATTGGAGATGGAGGGGCACGCACCAGTCACAGTGAAAGCCGGTCAAGCGATGGTGGAACCGCCTAACGTGAAAATGACGGGTTATAACCGCAGCAGTACCGAGCCGATGCGGGTAGTGATCTTTTACGTGAGCGATCCAGATACACCGTTCCTTGACCCCATACACTAATCGCACCACGAACTACGCTAGAATGGTTTCGCCCTGATTCCAAGGCAGCAACCGATCGAGGTTTTGATCGGTTACTGAATCGGCTGGCCACCCTGCCACCGGCAAGGCCCGACAACCGCTACGAGCACGACGCGCCCGGGGATCTCCTGCATCTGGACATCAAGAAACTGGGACGCTTCGAGCGACCGGGGCATCGCGTGACGGGCGATCGTCAGCAGAACACGCGTGGCGCGGGATGGGAGTATGTTCATGTCGCCATCGACGGCCACACGCGAGTGGCCTTCAGCAGCGTTCACCCGGACGAGACGGGCTGGAGCGCCTGCTATCGCTCCCGTCGCTTCCGGCGCCTGTGACGGCGGCTGAGGCTGAAACATCGCCGGACGAAGCCATACACCCGCTTCATTCACGAGGGCCCTGATCGGACGGTCTGAAGCTGCTGCCCGGCGGCTTCTGTCATCAGGATCGGTATCTACGCCGTGAGAGTTCGCTGAGTAATACCTGGATACTGCTTTTCTGCCGC
>NZ_JAMJPK010000011.1 GCF_023554995.1 Halomonas gemina | reverse complement strand
GCCTACCTGAAGGACGTGCTGGAACGGTTGCCGACCCAGAAAGCCAGCCAGCTCCACGAGCTCCTTCCGCAGAACTGGCAAAAAACCGCCTGACCATGCGCCGGCGGTGATGCCCGAACGCTTACGCTTGTAGGGGGCTTAGAAGAGCTTCCCACACCAAACAGGTACCCACACCAGGGGTGGAACCTTCAAGGCCCTTACGGGTACTCTAAAGCTCTCCCCCACACAGAGGGGGCTACCGCCCAAGATCACTGGGGAAGAGGTTAGAGGTCTTGGAAGGTGTTGAAGGGTGGTCGCTGTTGCTTCCTTGTTGGTTGAAGTGACCCTTCCATCAAGTAGAATCAAACCAACGAGGCGAGAGCCGAAGGTATCCTTGGTGGGGAACTCCTACCACTGTGAAGTTCACTGCCGACAGGCAAGACCATTCACAAAGCATATGAGTGTTTTTCATGTTGGTTTCTTGTGTTTCTCTCACGTAGAGGTGAATGGTAAAAGTTCTCATTACCCATTGACACAAGTACTACTGACCCTATAACATAGGGTTTATAGAGAGAACTTCACCAATGAACACCAAAGAAAGAAACCACTTGAGAAGGCACTTATAAGCTCTGAAAAGAGTTGACACAGACCCTATAAACGTGGTCTAATGTAGCAGAAGTTAAGGAAAAGTAGCACCCACCACTAGCAGACACAGGTGCCGAAAGGCTCCGACACTCCACACGGCTTGGGAAAATCCCAAAGGCTGTGGGATTCCCTTGTGCTAAGAATCTTGAAAGGTGCTGAGGTTTCACGCTTCGCTTTTGTGTTGTGTTTCAGTGACTTCTAACACCTTCCTGAAAAAGAGGGGGACAAGTTCCACTTCTCTTTCTAAGGGAAAATTCCCTATTTTTTGGTGAGTCTGTCCTTGTGACAGCGACCGATTCCCCTGTACTCAGCAACAAGACACTTGATTCCGAGTTTCCTCGGGCTTTGGTCGGCCTCTATCGGCTTGGCTTCAGGTGTCTTCTTGGTGCGTATGTGCATCGATAGAAATGACCAACACACAAAGAGGAAACAACACATGAAGCAATTCAAAGTAGTCTCAGCATTGATGGGCTCTGGCAAGACTCGTGAGTTTATCAACTGGGCGAAGCACGAAGAACGTGTGCTCCTGGCTGTTCCGAAGATCAACCTTGCCGAGTCTGTTGCAAAGCGTATGCGGACGGAAGGAATCAACCCTACGGTGATCCACTCAAACCAGTCTGAAGAGAGCCGCACAGCAGACCGTCTAAGTGATGCTCTGGCAGGTGGTGAGGGACACATCGTTACCACTCAAGCAAGCCTGCTGAACGTGTCTCCGAGTCTCCTGAAGGGCTGGAAGGTGGTAGTGGACGAGGTTCCCAGCCTGAACAAGTATCAGCGTACCAAGATTGTACCTTTCTCAGCGTTCCACGCACTGTTCGATGAATTCGTTAAAGTAGATGAAGACACAGATGTGTGTGGGTACCAAGGCTTCATCACTCAAGATGAGATGCGAGAACAGTTCTTCAAGTATCAAGGTACTGAAGAGACATCTTGCGAAGTGATGTTCCGGGGCATGTCTTCAAGCACTGCACGGGTATCGGTAGAGAGGCGACCCAAGGGCTTCATCATCAAGTCCGTTGATTACCACGACTGGCGACCGATTGTCGAGAGTGCTGAAGAGTTCACAGTGATGGGTGCTGCTGTCCATTGCTGGCTTTTCTACTGGCATCTTGTACTTCATGGATTCGAGCCTGTAATGAACGAGGAGCTTCAACCAAGCTTCAAAGGTTACAAGATTCCTCCTGTGCTGGTGCCCATGGTGGATACTCCGAACCTCAGCAAGACGATTATGACCACACTGCCAGACGGTACTGTGTCAGAGAACAACAAGTTCACCCGAGAGTGCTTCGGGCAGGATGTGGCAGACAATGCTGTAAGTGTCATGGATGGTGGTAAGAAGACTATCGTTCAAACTCATAAGTGGATGATGCCAGCGTTCAAAGGGAAGAAGAACCTTGAACTTATCGACTTCGACTCACGTGGTACCAACGACCATAACGAAGTAACACAAAGCATCAACATCATCCACGGCAATCCTGAGCCTATCGAGAAGCAAATGATTCTTGAGATGTTCGAGCTTATGGGTTTTGAGGAAGACCATATTGACCATTGTCTAGGGTGCATTCGACATGAACGGTTCCTTGATCCACTGGCACAAGCAATTCTCAGGACTAATCAAAGGGAAGTAGATAACCAGACCCAACAGGTGAAGGTGGCTGTCCCTACTCTAAACGATGCGACTGCACTGGAAGAGATGCTTGAAGGTGCTGTGATCGACAAGTCTCAAATGCTGAAGCCATACAAGAAAGCCCCTTCGAAAGAAGCAATGGCAAAGGACGAGTTGATTAAGGCTGTGTGTAAACGCTGGTCAGAAATGCAGGAGTCACGGAAGCCTAACGGTAAGAAGTGGACTCAAAAAGACTTAATGGCTGAATTCGGTATTAAGTGCCCCAAGACTTTGCGGGGGTACCTGAAAGCAGCATGACTAGAACAAAGGAACAAAATGAACGAACTATCCCGAACCTACATTGACAATCTTGAAGCAATCAGGATCACAGCTAACACAGTAAGCTATCACGGCTCTCTAGCTTCTAACAAACAGGCATACGACAAGACTAACCTAGTCCGTAAAGTCTGTCACAGTGTTGTTGAAGAGAACATCATCTGTATCTCAATCTCTGACCTAGCTAGACGTATGGGTGTTTCCCGTCAGTATATCCATCAAGTGCTTCAGAACAAAGATATCTTTCACGTGGAGAAGGATTCCCGTTTCGAGTACCTAATCTACGTTCATCCGCTGTTCTACTTTGTGGGGACAGAAGAACAACAAAAAGAAGCCCTCATTGAATGGTACAAGATGAATACCTACCGGGAAGGCTTTCAGCCATTCTCAGATACCAAGTTTATCAAAGCGTGGTACGAACAGTACCCCTCTGGTAACGCCTTCAAGTACACACTTTAATCCGTTGAAGGCTCTCTGTAGAGGGTCGGGTGATAAATAGTTGGCTTAGTTACCCAGCTATCAGTTAGGAGTTTACCGCCATGTTCCTCCTAGCGTTTCCTTTTCCCGGCCTTCTTCAGAGAGCCTTCAATTAAGCACGTAGTAGAGAGAGAGTCAGGTTCTAAGCATCTGGGATTAGTCACCCTAGAGTTATCTCCGCCTGGCTTTCTCCCTACTGCGTGTTTTCAAACTTAGGAGATGACCAAATGACCAACATTCCAGACTACATCCAAACTCACGTTCAAACCGCCATTATGATTGATAGCGGCTACCGTGGTGTTGTACCTCACCAGACTAAGTTCCTCTCTGTTCATCACGACACTGAAGGAGCACCCCGCTACATGGGTCCATTCCCGACCTTTGGAGAGGCTGAAAAGAACTTCCTTACCTATACCAGTGCTGCACTTATGGAGGCGGCTACCGCTTGGTATCAAGACCCTGAGTGTGTGATTGAACTAGCCGACTACCTGTTAGGTGTGGGGGATGAACTCTTTGAAGAGTTGTTTGATAAGTACCTCTCTGAGGAGGCTCCTTTCTAATGAGGCTGTTTGAACAAATCACCATAGCAGATATGAAGGAAGACACAGGTTATGCCTTCGCTCACAGGGCTTACCGTGAAGAAGACGAATACGGGGATCATGACCCACACATACATGGGCGGTATTGTAAGGCTCACTTTCAACCAGATGGTACCTTCAATGTTTGGATTTACGATCACGGGGAATCGAAGCTTGGTAAGTACGAAGACGGTATCAACTGGGGTGACATCAAAAGGATTACCCTAGCCATCAAGAAGAATCCTGATATCGCTATGACCCTTGAACTAGGGTACACAATGACTCTTGAAGAGCTAATCAAGTACGCTTCCTTGTTGGGTATACCTAAGCGGACTGGCCCCAAACAGTGAGTTACAAGGTCATAAACCCCTAGTTTAAGGGGGTACCCTGTACCTAGCTATTGAGGGGGGGGTTAAACTACCCCTTTTGACCCCCCTAACTCACTGGTGGAATGCGGGTTACAGCCCGTTTTTACAGTCCAGAAATGGACACCTCAGATACCGAAAAAGAGATAATTATGACTGCACTATCAATCCTATCAACTGTAGCTCTCTCGTTGGTGGTAGCCCCTGTGTTCATGCTCTGGCTTGTTGTGTCTTACAAGACCATAGACCGAATCCTAGAGAGAGACTTTAACGATGTATGAAACATTAAAAGACATCCCCGCTCACATCTTCAAAGATCGCATGTTGTGGACTCCCGCCAGTAAGGAACTCCATGAGTACCTGGCCTACCTGGCAGAGAATTTCCCCGACGATCTTGAGTACCTTTACTTGGCTTCACAACAATACATAAATTACAACGGGGGTTGGCGAGAATCCTTCCCCGCTTGGAAAAAGAAGCTTGTGAGTAGCCTTAAACGACTAGAAGGATCATATGACTAACATTACAACACATCAATCGAGCCCACTCCACCTAGAAAACACAATTGGGCATCTAGCTAGAAATGACCTGAACATCAACAATGCTTTCAGTACTTACCGTGAAATGATGTTGGATGGTGTTATCTCTGGGTCTATGTCTTTTCTTAAGTCTGTTATGTCACGGTCTTTCAAGATTGGCTATCACGAACAGAGTACCCAAGCCGAGAAAGCATTAATTACGGCTTTGAATACCTCTCTTGAAGGAATGCAGCCATACGGGATGAAACAGCTTGTGGGGAACTTCCTTACCAGTCTTGAATATGGCTCAAGCCTCAATGAAATTGTGCTAGAGCGTGTTAATGGTAAGTACGTCTTCAAAAATATCTCCCCTATCCACGTTTCAACCGTGAACCGCTATGAATTTAACCGGGGCAATCTAGAGCGAGTAGTTTTAGACCCCGCTGATAACGATGGCTTGATTGATAACGTAGAAGCCAAGCAAACTGAGATTGAAGGTTCAAAGCTCCTTCTAGTTCGTCTGGACCCTTCACAGGATCACCCGCTAGGTAGAAGCCTTCTTCACGGCTGTTACAAGTCTTGGAAGATGAAAGAGATTATCAGCGAGTACGAAACGATTGGTGTAGCTAAGAACCTCTCTGGCGTACTCAATATCTCGATTCCTTCCGACCATATCACCAAGTACCTGACAGACCCAGCAAGTGACGAAGCTATCTATACGGACAATCTTCTAAGGCAAGCTGAACTTCTCCACGCTGGTAAGTCTTCATATCTGCTTACGCCTTCAGACACCTATGATGGTGGTCAACGTCAGTTTGAAGTCACTACCGTTGGTGGGGAGAAGGGGAACAGTTCCTTTGAAGTCGGCAGCACTATCGCAAGGCTTAATAACGAGATTCAACTATCCCTTCAAACGATGCTTCTAAGTCTTGGTTCTGAAGGTGGCGGTTCCTTCGCTCTCAGTGATAGTAAGACTCAGCTTCTTACGATGTTTGTGAAGCACCTTCATAAGACTATCTCTTCAGAGTTCAAGAAGGCTATTCGACTTGCCTTTGAAACCAATGGACTTGAGACAAGCCGTATCCCTGAATTGATCTTTGAAGACATTGAGCAACTTGATTGGGAAGCCTTGACGAAGGGTTGGGCAAATCTCGCCAATGCCCAGCTAGTCACACCCGACCAGGGGCTAGAGAGTCACCTTAGAGAGATTGGTAAGGCTCCTAAAGCCAAGTACAGCGAACGGATTGGGGTAGACGTATGACACCTATTGAACAAGTACGGCTGAACATCGGTGACCTAGACGGTGACTATCTTCAGGACACTGTTCTTGAATGGCTCCTAGAACAAGCAGGGAACAGCGTACAAGAAGCTTCTATTGAAGCCCTTGAAACGATCCTTAACCAGATTGCCCTTAATCCCCAGCGTGAAAAGTCAGGGGGCTTTGAAGTCTGGTCCCAAAACATCAAGGCTCTTGAACGACGCCTAGAGTCCTTGAAGAAACGAAAGAAGACAAAGCGACTCGTTCCAATGGTATTCGGTACTGGTGGGCGGTCAGATTGGAAAGACATTGATAGCATTTTCGGAGAAAGATAAATGGCAGAAGAACAAAAGTCCTTGATGGAACGTATGAGGGAGTTTCAACAGTACGAAGAACAGCAAACGGAAGAAGCCCCAGCACAGGAAGAGGCAGAACCTCACACCAGTTCAGAAGAGATTAAAGAGAAGCTGAAAGCTTATCTCTATGATGACTCATTGGTTGAAGAGTTCGCTTCCGCCTTTATGAGCATCCCAGATAAAGACAGTCTTGGAAAGGTATTGGAAGTACTGGCCGCTAAAGAAGGGGAGATTAAAGCCCTAACTGAAAACAAGCAAGCCTTCCAACCTCAGTCTAATCCAGACGCCAAGCAGGCTCCTAAAACTGAAGAGCCTGAAATTGACCCCGTGGCAGCAATCCTTGCCCAACGTTACAAATAACCTTTAAAGGAAAAACAAATGAAAGTAGCAACTGTGAAAGCCCGTCAGGGTTCCACCTTCCTCGTTCATACTACCGATCTAGACGTTAACCTTGACGCAGTAGCCGTTAACGTTGCTGGTGAAGCTGGTGACATTCTAGAAAGTGCTGGTGTGAAAGTATCCGGTACCTCTACTGGTGTTATTGGTATTCTCGCTGAAGATACCGATGGTACTGGTAGCCCGGTCCGAGTAATGACCCGTGGTACGCCGAGTACTGTTGACCGTCAGAAACTCAACTATAACGATGCTGTTCAAGCCGACATTGATGCAATGCTTGAAGCTAAAGGCATTGTCGTAATTAACAACAAGTAAAGGAACCATAACACATGTCAGTAATCAATAACGATCTCATTGCAGACCGTACTGAAGCTATTAGCCGCGTACCCGCAAAGCCCGGCCTGATTAGCTCCATGGGCTTCTTCAAGCCCCGTATGAGTGCTCAAGACAACATTACTTTTGATATCCGTGATGGCTCTATCAAGACCCTGAGCGACAAGCTCCGTTCTACCGCTGATAAGAATACCGTGGCTGATCGAGAGTATGCCCAGCACGTACTTAAAATCCCGCACTGGCCACAATCCAGCCTTATCAGTCGTGACAACATCGCGGGTATCCGTGCCTTTGACTCTGAAGGTCAAGCACAACTTGCCAGTGTAATCGCAGAACACCTAGAGGATCACGCAGAAAATATTGATCTACATCTAGAACATATCCAAAACAAAATGCTGTTTGATGCCAAGTTGGTTACTGACAACTACGGCACCTATGATCTTGCTGAAGAGTTTGGCGTACAGCAGGGGCAGAAAACCCTGTCCTATAGTCAACCCGGCGATACCCTGAAGCAATTCCGAGAGCTCCAGAACGAAGGTAAAGCGGGTCTTATCAGTGGTCGAAGTTCGGGTTATGTCTTGTTCGCTTCTGAAGACCTCTTCGAGTGGCTGGTGGCTAACGGTGATCTTGTACGAGCCTTTGAACTGGGGATGGCTGGCCCCAACCCGTTGGTAAATGAAATGGGTGATGTTGGTGCAGGCTACCAAGCTATTAACTTTGGGGGCACCACGATTATCAACTATAACGATACCTTCACTCTGGCAAGCGGCTCTAAGGACTCTATCCTTGCCCCTGGTGCTGGCCTCTTTGTACCCCGTACCCAAGTCGGTAAAACGTTCTACGGACCTGAGAACAGCATGACAGGGCTGTCACGGGGCGGCGCTCGTTCCTTTGCCAAGACCATTAGAGACCCAAGGGACCGATATGTAGAAGTTACCTCCGAAACCAACGCTCTTCCGATTCTTGAAAGTGTCGGCGCTACCATCAAGGTAGACTTCGCGTAAAGAGTAGTAACAACCTTCAGGGGGCTATGGGGAAACCTGTAGTCCCCTTTTTTATGCCTGCTTTTCAGAGGTAATTAGCCTCTTGAAACTTACCTGTACCTAGCCCCCTAGTAACTAACTAGCACGGCTAATTACCTCTGAAAAGACTAGTAAAGGAGAACAATATGGCCAAACGATTCGTGAAGAGTCGTGAATATAAATTTCACCTCTCACAAGAAGAGTTATCAGAAATCCCCATCCATGCGCCACTATCGAAGAAGCAAGAGATGTACACCCAAGAGGAAGACGCGACAATTGTAGTAATGGGCGGTGCTGCTGCAAGTGGTAAGACCCAGACTTCTATTCATCGTATCTTCCTTAGGGCAATGAATGATCCCCATTACGTTTGTACCGTCCTTCGTCACAACAAGAATGCTCTTACTCAAGGTGGTTCATTCTGGGAAACCATCCGGCAAGAGTGGGAACCTTATGGAGTTTCTTTCAACGGTATTAGTAATGTTGCCCGCTTCCCTAATGGTGCCTTTGTAAAGCTTCACTATATCGACAACAACAAATCTGACTTCCAGTCTATGCAGTGTTCAATGCATATCGAAGAAGGGGCGGAACTGGGCATTCAGGAATCTGATGTTGTTTACCTTATCTCCCGTTTAAGGGGCAAGTCCAAGTACAAACCTCAGCTTACGATTACCTGTAACCCCGAAAAAGATAGCTACATGAGGTCTTGGCTTGAGAAGGGCGGTTATCTTACAGAGGATGGTTTCCCTAAGAAGGAGATGGACGGGAAGACAACATACTTTCTTCAAAAGAATGGAGCTATTGAATTCTTCCAAACAAGAAAGGAAATCGAAGACCTGTACGGTAAAGAGACAAGTACCTTTGCTCTTCCGTTTGTTTTCATCTCAGGTAACGTTGATGATAACCCATACATCTTGAAGCACGACCCCCAATACCGTTTCAACCTTCTTAATATGGAACGAGTAGAGAAAGAAAAGCTTTATGATGGTAACTGGTTAGCTTCAAGTACCGCTGAAGGATACGCCAAAAGGGAATACTTTAGAGAGATTGCTTTAAGTGATATTCCTTTGGGACTCCCCACAATGAGAGCGTGGGACTTTGCCGCTAGTAAACCTTCTGAAGCCTCACCGAATCCAGACGCCTCTGTTGGTATCAAGTGTTCATATGACAAGTCTACTGGTGATTTCTATATCCTTGATATGGTGAAGCTCAAAGACCGTTCAGCCGTAGTGGAACAAGCCCTTATCAAAGCAGCTAAAGACGATGGTACAGGCGTTTACGTGTCTATCCCTGTTGACCCTGGTGCTGCTGGTAAGCACTCCTCTGACCTTCGGAAAGCTAGGTTAATGTCGGAAGGTTCAAAGGTAGTACTCAGTAAGACACGAGGAAGCAAGCTTAGTAGGGCTGAACCTTTCTTACTTGCGCTACAGGAAGGGAAGGTACATATCCTGAAAGATGTATTCGACCAAGAAACATATACCAACATCGAGAACTTTACCGGAAAGCGCAACAAATTTTTCGATGATGAAATCGATAGTCTTTCGGATTGCTATAACAACTTGGTTAAAGGCAACCTTATCCCTTCGATCAAACTCCCCAACAAAGATAATGCCCGTCTTAGAAGTCTAGGCGGCAGCACTCTACTCTAAGGAAAACAAATGTCACAAATCGCCAGCCTCTTCGCTAATCTTGGTTTCACAATTGATACCCGAAACCTTGATAAGTTTGAACGATCCCTTACCGACACAGCAAAGAAGGTTAACCGTTTCGGTGATGGTGTTCGCCGTTCTACAGCACCAGTAAAGAAGCAAGTAGCAGGTATCACAGCCCTTCAAAAGAGGTACAACAAACTTGGTGGGGCTCTCTCTCAAGTACGCCAAGACTTTAGTAAGATCAATCAAGCTTATCGAGCCGGGGATATTTCCCTTGAGAAACGTAAGAGACTTCTAACGGATATCAACAACCGTTATCGAGAACTCAAACGTTCTACCGATAGTGCTACGTATGCTCAGAAGAGGTACAACAGGACACCAACCAAACAACGCCAGTCTATAAGGGAAAGGAGCCGTTCAGTCCTTCCAACTGTCGCTAGTGCTGCTGCTGGTGGTTATGCTGCTATCCGTTCCTCTCAGGCGTACCAGACCTACCAAGGTATTCAGTCGGGGCTAGTTGCTGCTACTGGTTCACGACAACAGGCAATCAAAGACTTTGAATATCTCGTTAAGCTGTCCAAAGACCTTGGCACCTTCATCGGTGATTCAAGTCAGTCCTTTATGCAACTGTCAGCAGCCGCTAAAGGGACCACACTCGAAGGGGAGGGGGTAAGGGGCATCTTCACCGCTGTAAGCTCTTACAGTCGTGTATTGAACCTTAGTGCTACCCAAATGGAGGGGGTGTACCGGGGCCTTACCCAAACCATCTCGAAGGGACAGCTTTATAGTGAAGAAGTACGTGGGCAAATCGGTGAAGCCCTCCCTGGTTTTATTCAAGCCCTTGCACGCTCTACAGGGTATATCAAGGAAGATGGTAACGCCGATGTAGCGGCTCTTAACAAAGCGATGGAGCTAGGCCAGATTCAGGCGGAAGACGTATACCCTGAACTCTCTGAAGAACTAATGAGGATGGCTAACGCTGGTGGTGCCTTGGAAGAGGCAATGAACAACACTGGTGCTGCCTTTGGACGCTTCCGAACTAACGCTTGGCTTGCCAACAAGACACTAAACGACAGTGGCTTTGATAAGGCAATCAGGAATGTAGTTAACCAGTCTTCTGAAGCCATTGTAAGGGCTGAACCGTTATGGATGGCTCTTGGTGCTGCCTCTGTTCATCTCGGCAATATGCTAGAAACGCCTATTGAGTTGTTCGGTGCATTGAACATGCATCTCCCCAAGGTAACTGAGTTTGTAGGGGAGAATGAACTAGCCTTCAAGGGTCTTGGTGCTGCTATTACGGCAACAGTGAAACCCCTAAGAACTCTCTTCCTGTTGTTTGTTGGTGTACAGGCTCTTAGTGATCTCTTGATTGACTTTGATCGTGATAGGTCAATGGCAGAATGGGCGGTACAGCTTGGCTTGATTGCTGGGTTACTCTATGCCTTGAAAGGCCCCCTGAAGATGGTAGGGCGGATGTTTGGCGGTATCCTTGGGACAGTCACCAAGATTGGTACAGCTACCTCTAAGATTCCTAAGACCCTCCCTGGTGCTGCCGCTAAAGAGACGGCTAAAGCTACCACAAAGAGAGTACCGGGGCTTGCTCAGGTTTGGTCTGCTTGGGAAGCTGCTAAGATTGGTATTGACGTATATAACGAGTACGATAAAGCCAAGGATGAAGCCCCCAAGGATTGGATTACTCGAAGGGCAGAAGAACGGGGTATTGATGTAACTGTAGACTCTGAACCCTTCTTTGATAGGGTGAAAGGGTGGTTTGAGAGTGGTACAAATGACCCCTTACCTGTACACAGTGTTGAAGTGCTGCCGTACAACCCTGCACCTATCAACCCCCCTGAACTGAATATCCCTAAGCCTGAAGTCTTCCATCAACTGAACGACTCCAATATTGATGAGTACTTTAAGTCCCTGAAGGGGCTGTCTCTTCCTGAAATTGATGTAAGTGTTGCGTCTCCTAAGCTTGATCTTAGTTTCTTGAAAGACTTGCTAGGGGGTGGTTTCCAGCCTTACGACTCCTCTACACTGCAACCCAACACCAATAACAGGCAGGAATCCACCTACAACATTGATGCCCCGATTACGGTAAACGTCGAAGGCTCGAATATGGATGCTCAAGACCTTGCAGGGGAGATTAGCAGTCAATTTGAAAGACACTTCAATTCTGTGCTTCGGTCAAGTTCAGCAAGCCAACAGATGGTAGAGAAGTAAGACCTGTCTTCTAGGTACGTTTTCTAGGCTAGTAGCTGGCTACAGATACCCAGAAACGCTTTGAAGGGTGCTGGGTAGGGGGTAGGGTAGGGTACCCCTTTGAAGCTCTTTGAAAGGAGGCGATAGTCTCCGACCATCTGGGGCTTAAAAAGATGTTGATAGACCCCCTCACCGTAGGTTGATTACCCCCTTTACCGTAAGTTGGTTCAGGGGGTTTTTTCGTTAGTTTTAGGGGTATATACGGGCTTAACAGTACGCAACCCCCCCTTGCCAGTGGACTCTACAATCCTGACAGGTGTGCTCAATAGTGGTCGTGTCGAGTACCTGTGTAGACGATGCTGGCGAGTGGAGAGTATGCAGGCGTGGCTAGATACTTGGGCATATCGTGGGCATACGGTAGGGGAGGGCGTACAGGGATCATGCATTTAACATAATCTTTGTTATACGTACCAATGGGCAGGCACATTAGAGAAGAGTGGGTATAGAGGATAGTTATAAGAGAGTGGTCTATAGTGATTATTTAGTTATATATGTAATCTTTCGGGACAGGACAGGAAGGCGAAGGAGGGGGCAATCTAGATTAAATGAAATGGACTTTGGCAAGAGATTGTTTAGATCATTGTGGCATTACTAAAGCTGTTTAGCTTCTGTTTGTCTAGATCAATTGTGAGGGTATTTGGCAAGAGATTGTATAGACTGTTTGGGCATTACGTTAGTGTTCACTGGGCAGGAGGGATGCCGAGTATCTCGTCAGAGATGCCGAGCGTACCCTTTAGATGGTGCATGTGGTGGTACATATTTGCTATACTCAGTGGGCAGTCCCTGGGAAAGACCCCTGTCGAATCAACACTCTGCAAGACCGCTCGGTATATTAACTCGATGTAGTGGAAGAAGCAGCGGCGCAGGAAGGCGTCGGGCAGCTCCTTCTCGTTGTTGGAGGTGATGACGATGATCGGGCGGTGACGGGCGGTGATGGTCTCGCCGGTCTCGTAGACATGGAACTCCATGCGATCCAGCTCCTGGAGCAGGTCGTTGGGGAACTCGATGTCCGCCTTGTCGATCTCGTCGATCAGCAGCACCACCCGCTCATCCGCGGTGAAGGCCTCCCAGAGCTTGCCGGGCTTGATGTAGTTGGCGACGTTCTCGACGCCCTCCACGCCCAGTTGGGAGTCGCGCAGGCGGCTGACCGCGTCGTACTCGTAGAGCCCCTGGGCCGCCTTGGTGGAGGACTTGATGTGCCAGGTGTGCAGTCGGGTGCCCAGGGAGGCCGCCAGCTCCTCGGCGAGCAGGGTCTTGCCGGTGCCCGGCTCGCCCTTGATCAGCAGCGGGCGCTCCAGGGTCACGGCGGCGTTCACCGCCTGCTTGAGGGCCTCGGTGGCCACATAGGTGGAGGTGGAATCAAACGCCATGGGTCGTGCCTCGGCAGGTCGTCGGGAGTTGGAATGAATCAAACAAGTGTACGGAAGGGCGACGGTGGCGACAAATCACCGCCCCCCTGCCGGACGATAGGCCTCCACCAGGATCGCCGGGTCGTGCTCGGCGTGGCCGTGCCTGGCCTGGGCGCGCATCAGCTGGGCGGCCAAGCCGCTCATGGGCGTGGCGCTGCCGCTGCGCTGGCTCTGGGCCACCGCCATGTCCAGGTCCTTGAGCAGGGTGCGCAGGTGCCAGGGCGGGTCGGCGAAGTCGCTCGCCGCCATGCGCGGGGTGAGGATCCGGAAGGGCTTGGAATCGGCAAAGCCGTCGGCCAGTGCCTCGGTGAGCCGGGTGGCGTCCACGCCGCTCGACTCGGCCAGGGCCACCATTTCGGCCAGCACCGCCGCCTGGCAGCCGACCACCATCTGGTTGCAGACCTTGGTCACCTGGCCGCTGCCCACCGGACCCATATGGGTCACCCGGGCGGAGAGGGGCGCCAGCACTGGCCGGATCGCCTCGATATCCCCGACGTCGCCGCCGCACATGATGGCCAGGCTGCCCGCCTCGGCGCCGGCAACACCACCGGAGACCGGTGCATCCACCCAGCGCATGCCGCATTCGCTCTCGAGCCAGTCGGCGAAGTCACGCGTCGCGGCGGGGTCGCTGCTGGAGAGGTCGACCAGCCGCTGGTCGGCACGTCCGTGCTGGGCCACGCCCCCCTCGCCGAACACCACGTCCTCCACCACGGCGGTGTTAGCCAGGCAGAGCAGTACCACGTCCACTGCTTCCATCAGTTCGTCGATCGAGCCAGCCACCCGGGCGCCGGCCTCGCCCAGGGGGGCGGCCTTGGCGGGGGTGCGGTTCCACACGGTCACGTCGAATCCCGCGGCCAGCAGCCGGCGTGTCATGGGGTTGCCCATCAGGCCGATGCCGATGAAGCCGAGGCGAGGCTGGGTCATGGAGGGTCTCCTGGCGAACTGGACTGGAGAGGCAGCATGCGTGATGGAAGGGTTTTGCAGCAACTCGGCTTGTCCGGCGAGGCAGGAATGTGCGAGAAGCGTAGGAAACCGGACCGATGGCGTGCCGGCTCTGGGAAGGCAAGGGCGCGACAGGGGGAGGAGCCATGCAGCGAGAGCGGTGCGAGAGGTCATCGGAGAAGCGCGATGCCCCCGTCTGGCACAGCCAGGAGCCTGCCGCCGTCCTCTATGGGCTTGCGGCCTCGGAACAGGGCCTGACCGCCGAGCAGGTAATGGACCGGCTGGCGCGCCATGGCCACAACCGCCTGCCGGTTCCGCCCCATAGCGGCCCGCTGCGTCGCTTCCTGCGTCAGTTCCACAATGTGCTGATCTATGTGCTGCTGGCCGCCGCGCTGGGCACGGCCCTGCTGCAGCACTGGGTCGACACCGGGGTGATCCTGGGGGTGGTGCTGATCAATGCCATCGTCGGCTTCCTCCAGGAGGGCAAGGCGGAGCAGGCCCTGGCGGCGATCCGCGGCATGCTCTCACCGCGGGCCGTGGTGATGCGCGACGGGAAGCGGCGCACGGTTCCCGCCCAGGAGCTGGTCCCCGGTGACCTGGTGTTCCTCCAGGCCGGGGACCGGGTACCCGCCGACCTGCGCCTGCTGCGGAGCCACAACCTGCGCATCGACGAGGCGATGCTCACCGGCGAATCGGTGGCCGTGGACAAGCAGACCGCGGCCGTGGACGCGAACGCCGACCTGGGCGACCGGCGCTGCATGGCCTTCTCCGGCACCCTGGTGGCCTTCGGCCAGGGGCGGGGCGTGGTGGTGGGGACCGGCGCGCACACCGAGATCGGACATATCTCGACGCTGCTCGGAGAGGTGGAGACCCTGACCACGCCGCTGCTGCGCGATATCGCCAGCTTCGGGCGCTGGCTCTCGGGGGCCATCGTGGTACTGGCCGCCATCACCTTCGTCTTCGGCTACTGGGGACGCCACTACGACCTCCTGGAGACCTTCCTGGCGGCCGTCAGCCTGGCGGTGGCGGCCATCCCCGAGGGCCTGCCGGCGATCATGACCATCACCCTGGCCATCGGCGTGCAGCGCATGGCGCAACGCAACGCCATCATCCGCCGCCTGCCAGCGGTGGAGACCCTGGGCTCGGTCACCACCATCTGCACCGACAAGACCGGCACCCTGACCCGCAACGAGATGACCGTGAAGACCCTGCTCACCGCCGAGGAGCATTTCGAGGTCAGCGGGGTCGGCTACCAACCTCTGGGTGGTTTTCGTCGCGCGGGCGAGGTGGTGGAGGTCGCGCAACACCCGGTGCTGGCCGAGGCGCTACGGGGCATCCTGCTGTGCAACGATGCCGAGCTTCAGGAGCGGGACGGAGCCTGGCAGCTGGAGGGCGACCCCACGGAAGGGGCGCTGGTGGTCGCCGGGCTCAAGGCGGGGCTGGATGCCCGAGAGGTCGCCAGGCGCTATCCGCGTGCCGACGTGATCCCCTTCGAGTCCCTCTACAAGTTCATGGTCACCCTCCACCATCACCACGAGAGCGGTCAGGGCATGCTCTTCCTCAAGGGGGCGCCGGAGCGGGTGCTGGCCGTCTGCGACCGCGAGCGCACCCGGGAGGGCGACCGCCCGCTCGACCGGGTGCGCTGGGAGCAGCGCATGGAGGCAATCGCCGCCCGGGGACAGCGGCTGCTGGCGGTAGCCCTCAAGCCGGTCGATGCGGAGCACCGCACCCTGTCCTTCCCCGACGTCGAGCAGGGCGGCCTGACCCTGGTGGCGGTGTGCGGCCTCATCGATCCGCCCCGTGACGAGGCGATCGCCGCGGTGAAGGAGTGCCAGCAGGCCGGCATCGTGGTGAAGATGATCACCGGCGACCATGCAGTCACCGCCCGGGCCATCGCCGACGAGATCGGCATTTCCACCGCGGGCGGGGTCATCCCTGGGCACGCCCTGGAGCAGGTCTCCGATGCGGACCTGGAGCGCCTGGTGCGCGAGGTGGATGTCTTCGCCCGCGCCACGCCGGAGCACAAGCTGCGCCTGGTGCGTGCCCTCCAGGCAGGCGGCCAGGTCGTCGCCATGACCGGCGACGGCGTCAACGACGCCCCGGCCCTCAAGCGTGCCGACGTGGGGGTCGCCATGGGGATCAAGGGCTCCGAGGCCGCCCGGGAGGCGGCCGCCATGGTGCTGGCCGACGACAATTTCGCCTCCATCGCCCATGCCGTGGAGGAGGGGCGTACGGTCTACGACAACCTGCGCAAGGCCATTCTCTACATCCTCCCCACCAATGGCGGTGAGGCGCTGACCATCATGGCCGCCGTGCTGCTGGGGGTGACACTGCCGCTGCTGCCGGCCCAGGTGCTGTGGGTGAACATGGTCACCGCCGTGACCCTGAGCCTGGCCCTGGCCTTCGAACCCGCCGAGCCTGGCGTCATGCGCCGTCGCCCACGGGATCCCGGCACGCCGATCCTGTCCGGTTTCCTGATCTGGCGCGTGCTCTTCGTCTCGCTGCTGCTGCTGGCGGGGACCTTCGGTCATTTCCTGTGGATGGAGCAGCGGGGCGTGGAGATCGAGCTCGCCCGCACCGTGGCCATCAACGCCCTGGTGATGGGGGAGGTCGCCTACCTCTTCAACAGCCGCTACATCCTCGAGCCAGCCTGCAACCGCGCCGGCCTGCTGGGCAGCCGTGCGGTACTGATCGCCGTGGGCGTGCTGGTGGTCCTTCAGGGGCTATTCACCTATGCGCCACCGCTGCAGTTCCTGTTCGGCACGACGCCCCTGGGCGCGAAGGAGTGGGCTAGCATCCTGGCCTTCGGGGTGGTGCTCTTCGCCCTGGTGGAGCTGGAAAAGGCCCTCTTCAAGCGGCGTGAGCGAGTCGGTTCACGGGAGTGAGCCGGTGTGGCACTGCCTCGCCATGGCGCACCCCGCGGCCGGAAGGCGCCCGTATGGTGCAGTGCCGCATGATATCGCTCGGCCCGGACCCGGACCCTGAACTGGGTGCTTTTTATAACCTATTGTATTGAAAGAGAAGCTAGTATTTCTGGCGCGATCCTCGCAAAGGGATGGCCATGATCGCCGAACCAGATGGCGATTCACCGAGTGAGCTGGCGTGCTCCAACTGGTCCCCTTCGGGGGGCCTTTTTTATGCGTCGCACATGGCCGAACGAGATTCGCCCGCTACCGGGGCCGAGGCTGCTATGGTCATCGCAGCGGTGCCAGGAATCATTCGGTCATGCCGCGGCGCATGATCGCCCATGTCGAGGAGCGCAAGGCGATGGCGAACCTGTTCGAGGCGATACCCGAGGGCCTCAATCAAGAGCTGTTCGAGGAGGTCGTGAGCGGCCGCGCGGTGACGGTGGAGCGCATCGTGTCGCGAGGCCACACCTCGCCCGACAGTGGCTGGTACGACCAGCCGCGCCACGAGTGGGTGCTGGTGCTCAAGGGCAAGGGGGTGGTGGCCTTCGAGAACGGCGAGCCGGTGACGCTCGGCCCGGGCGACCACCTGGTGATTCCCGCCCACTGCAAGCATCGTGTCGCCTGGACGGCCCCGGATGAGGAGACCCTCTGGCTGGCGGTGCACTACGACTGAGGTTGGTCCCGGTGGGGTTCGCGACCCGCGGCGAGGCCTCGCGGTGCCGAGCGGGCGGTAGTGTTCGCTTGGTCCGTGCATCACACTGGCGCGAATGGCTCGCTGCACGGGGAACTGACCATGCGCCTGAGGGTACTTTCCGACCTGCACCTGGAACACTTCGACAGCCCACCGGTACTGCCGGAGGCAAGCGCCGATGCGGTGATCCTGGCCGGCGACATCCACGCCGGTATCCAGGGGCTCGGCTGGGCAGCGGAGCGCTTTGCCGGCACCCCGATCCTCTATGTCCCCGGCAACCACGAGTTCTACGGCAGCGGCATGCCCGTGCTGCGCCAGGAACTGGCCGCCGAGGCCGTACGGCTCGGCATCCACCTGCTGGATAACCGCTCACTGACCCTGGGCGGCGTGCGCTTTCACGGCACCACGCTATGGACCGACTTCGCCCTCTACGCCGGGCTGCCCGATCACGACCCGCTGCTCACCGAGGCCAGGGCGCTCGCCCTGATGCCCGATTTCCGGATCATCGAACAGCCGGAGGGGGAGGTGTTCACCCCGCAGGAGAGCCGCCGCCTGCATGGCGAGGCCCTGGCCTGGCTGGAGGCGGAGCTGGCGCGGCCGTTCAGCGGTCCGAGGGTGGTGATCAGCCACCATGCGCCCCTGGCCGACTGCATCCCGCCGCGCTACCGCGGCGATGTGCTCTCGCCGGCCTTCGCCTCCCATCTGCCGCAGCTGATGGGGCGCATGGATCTCTGGCTCCACGGTCATGTCCATGAGCCGGTGGAGCTCGAGTCCGGCGGCACCCATGTCATCGCCAACCCCGGCGGCTACCCCGACGAGTTCGTCCCGCCGCTCTTTGCTCCCGACCTGATCATCGAGGTGAAAGGCCCATGACGCTGCTGTTCGGTGCCTATCTGCTGGCGAGCCTTGCCGCGGTGGTCCTCTATCGCATCGACAAGGCCGCGGCCCGGCGAGGCGAGCGGCGCATCCGTGAATCGACCCTGCAGCTCGTCGCTCTCGCTGGCGGCTGGCCGGGGGCGCTGCTGGCGCGGCGCTGGTTTCGTCACAAGACCCGCAAGCAACCCTTCGGCACGGTCCTGTGGGGCTGTGCGGCGCTGAACATCGGCCTGGTGGCGTGGCTGGCAACGGCGGAGGCCGCCGCGGGCCTGCGCCGGCTGGCCGGTCTGGAGTAGGGCACTTGACGACGCAGGGCACCGTTCAGGGAGGAGGCAGCGCCCGGCGCGGCTTTATCCTCACCCGGCACTGGGAAGACACGCCCCGGGGCACCGAGGTCAGTGTCTGGCTGGCTACCGACGAGGGTCCGCTCAGGGTGCGCCTGCCGCCGCAGCCCTCGGTGGCCTTCCTGCCGGTCGAGCAACGCGAGCGGGCCGAGGCCGTGCTGGCCGGCGAGCCGGGCATCACGCTGCGCGCCCTTGAACTGCGCGACTTCCACCGGCGCCCGGTACTCGGCCTCTACTGCCGGCAGCAACGCCAGCTGAGAACCCTGGAGCGCCGCCTGCGCGACGCTGGCGTCGAGCTGCTCGAGGCCGATATCCGCCCGCCGGAGCGCTACCTGATGGAGCGCTTCATCACCGCGCCCGTCGAGGTGAGCGGAGTGCCGGACGCCGAGGGCGGCCTGGTGGAGGCCCGTCTGCGCCCGGCGCCGGAGTACCGCCCGCGGCTGCGCCCGGTGTCGCTGGATATCGAGACCAGTGCGAAGGGCGAGCTCTACTCGATCGCGCTGGAGGGCTGCGGGCAGCGCCAGGTCTATATGCTGGGGTCGGCCAACGGCAGGGAGGGCGAGCGCGACTTCGCGCTGGACTACTGCAGCTCCCGGGCCGAGCTCCTCGAGCGGCTCAACGCCTGGTTCGCCGAGCATGACCCCGACGCCATCATCGGCTGGAACCTGGTGCAGTTCGACCTGCGCATCCTTCGCGAGCACGCCGAGCGGCTTGGGGTGCCGCTGCGGCTCGGGCGCGGCGGTGCCGAGATGGAGTGGCGCGCCCACGGCCATCAGACCCGCCACTTCTTCGCCTCGGCTGCCGGGCGGCTGATCATCGATGGCATCGAGGCGCTGCGCTCGGCCACCTGGCACTTTCCCTCGTTCAGCCTGGAGAACGTCGCCCGCACGCTGCTCGGTGAGGGCAAGGCGATCGATAACCCCTACCAGCGCCTCGACGACATCCTGCGCATGTTCGCCGAGGACAAGACGGCGCTGGCCCGCTACAACCTCAAGGACTGCGAACTGGTGACGCGGATCTTCGAGAAGACCGAGCTGCTGGAATTCCTGCTCGAGCGGGCCACGGTGACCGGCCTGCCCGCCGACCGCAGCGGTGGCTCGGTGGCGGCCTTCACCCACCTCTACCTGCCGCGCCTTCACCGGCTGGGCCTGGTGGCGCCCAATCTCGGCGAAGGAGAGAGCGCCGAGAGCCCCGGCGGCTTTGTCATGGACTCGCGGCCCGGCCTCTATGACTCGGTGCTGGTGCTCGACTTCAAGAGCCTCTATCCCTCGATCATCCGCACCTTCCTGATCGACCCGGCGGGGCTCGTCGAGGGGCTCGCCGACCCCTCGGAGGCGGCCTCGGTGCCGGGCTTTCGCGGCGCGCGATTCTCGCGCACCCGTCACGCCCTGCCGGCAATCGTGGAGCGGGTGTGGGCCGGGCGTGAGGCCGCCAAGCGCGACGGCAATGCGCCGCTCTCCCAGACGCTGAAGATCATCATGAACAGCTTCTACGGGGTGCTGGGCTCCAAGGGCTGCCGTTTCTTCGATGCGCGGCTCGCCTCGTCGATCACCATGCGCGGCCACGCCATCATGCACCGCACCCGGGAGCTGATCGAGGCCGAGGGGGTGACCGTGATCTACGGCGACACCGACTCTACCTTCGTCTGGCTGGGTCGCCCCTTCGAGGAAGACGAGGCCGCGCTGATCGGCCGCCGGCTGGTGGCCCGGGTCAACGCCTGGTGGCAGGCGCACCTGGCGGCCGAGTACGGCCTCGAGAGTGCCCTGGAACTGCAGTTCGAGACCCACTACCGGCGCTTTTTGATGCCCACCATCCGCGGCGCCGAGGCGGGCAGCAAGAAGCGCTATGCGGGGCTGGTGCAGGACGGCGAGGGCAACGAGAAACTGGTGTTCAAGGGGCTGGAGACGGTGCGCACCGACTGGACGGAGCTCGCCAAGACGTTCCAGCAGGAGCTCTACCGGCGCGTCTTTGTCGGCGAGCCCTGGGGCGACTACGTGCGCGACTATGTGCAGGCCTTCCTGGGCCGTGCCCGGGAGGGGGAGCTCGACGAGCGGCTGGTCTATCGCAAGCGGCTGCGTCGGCGCCTCGACGACTATCGCCGCAACGTGCCGCCCCACGTGCGTGCGGCGAGGCTTGCCGACGCCGAGAACGACCGCCTGGGCCGACCGCGCCAGTACCAGAATGGCGGCTGGATCCGCTACGTGATGACGCAGGCCGGCCCCGAACCCTTGGAGGCCCACCACTCGCCCATCGACACCGACCACTACCTGACCCGCCAGCTGCAGCCGGTGGCCGATGCCATCCTGCCCTTCGTCGGCGACGACTTCGCGGCTCTGATCGACCGCCAATTGGGACTGTTCTAAGCGGGCCGAAGCCTGAGGGGGCAAAGCGCCGACCGAAGGATGCATTCATGAGAGCGCGCCACACCGATCGCTGCTGGCCTCCGGCTTACCTGCGTGGCAGGGGCGAGCCAGCGTCCTCTCGCTGTGCATTGGTGGCCAGGCGCAGCCACAGCGCGGCCAGGGCCACCAGCAGCACGGCCGGCAGCATGGCGAGGTTGAGGGCCTCCCAGCCCAGGTGGTGCAGCAACGCCCCGGACATCAGCGACCCCATGGCCACCAGGGAGAAGATGATCAGGTCGTTGACGCCCTGCACCTTGCCGCGTTCGGCCTCGGTATGCACGGAGGAGAGCAGGGCGCTGCCGCCCACGAACAGCAAGTTCCAGCCGATCCCCAGCAGCACCAGCGCCATCCAGAAGTGCGCCAGGCTGGCGCCGAGGTTGGCCACCAGGGCCGTGCCGGTGAGCAGCAGGGTGCCGGTGAGCAGGATGCGCGGGACGCCGAAGCGGGCGATCAGGCCGCCGGTGACAAACGAGGGCGCGAACATGCCCAGCACGTGCCACTGCATGATGAAGGCGACCTGGCCCATCTCGAAGCCCCTGGCGCGCATGGCCAGCGGGGTGGCGGTCATGACGAGTACCATGATGGCGTAGCCCACCGCGCCGGCCAGCACCGCCACCACGAAGCTCGGCCGGGCGGCGATGGCCGCCATGGGGCGGGAGGTCTCGCCGGGCTGCGGTTCGCCACTGGGTGGCACCCTGAGCTGGCTGAGCAGGCCGATGGCCAGCAAGGCCAGGGTGGCGATCACCAGGTAGGGGCCGCCGGCGGGCACGTCGGCGATCAGGTCGGTGGCGGCGCTGGCGTTCCAGGGGCCGAGGAAGGCCGCCACCACGCCACCGGCCAGGACGAAGGAGATCGCCCGGCTGCGGAAGGCGGGGTTCGCCACGTCCGCGGCGGCGAAGCGGTAGTACATGGCGAAGCCCTGGTAGAGCCCCAGCAGCAGGTTGCCGGCGCAGAACAGCCAGAAGGAGCCCAGCGCAATGGCGGCGAAGCTCAGCAGGCCTCCCGCCACCCCGCCCAGGCTGGCCCCGGTGATGAAGCCGCGTCGGCGGCCCACGCGCTTCATGTAGAGCGAGGCGGGCAGGGTCGAGGCCACGGTCCCCAGCATCATCATGGCGATGGGCAGCGTGGCCAGGCCGGGGTCCGGGCTCAACTGCTGGCCCACCACGCCGCTCAGCGTCATCACGGTGATCGAGGCGATCATGAACAGCACCTGGCTGCTCACCAGGATGGCCACGTTCTGCTTTTCCCGGCGTGCCGGCTCCATGGGCGAAGCTCTCCTTGTGTTGTGAAGTCGCGAATTCTTTCAATTGACGGGATAGATCGGCAAGTCAGTGCTGCCGCCCGAACTGCAGTTCGGCCAGGTGGCGATAGAGCGGGCTCGACTCGAGCAGTTCCGCATGGCGGCCGCTGGCCACCAGCCGGCCCTGGTCCAGCACCAGCAGGCGGTCGGCGGCGACCACGGTGGCCAGCCGATGGGCGATCACCAGGCTGGTGCGGCCGACCATCAGCCGATCCAGGGCCTGCTGCACCAGCCGCTCGCTCTCGGCGTCCAGGGCGCTGGTGGCCTCGTCGAGCAGCAGTACCCGGGGCGCCTTGAGCAGTGCCCGGGCGATGGCCAGGCGCTGGCGCTGGCCGCCGGAGAGCTGCACGCCGCCCGGTCCGAGCGAGGTGTCGAAGCCCCGTGGCAACGCCTCGACGAAGGCCAGGGCATTGGCATCCCGGGCGGCCCCTCGCAGCTCTTCCAGGCTGGCATCCGGGCGGCCATAGCGCAGGTTATCGGCCACGCTGCCGGTGAAGAGCAGCGGCTCCTGGGCCACCAGGCCCAACGCCGCGCGCAGTTCACGCGGGGCCAGTTCGCGCAGGTCGATGCCGTCCAGGCGCAGGGTGCCCCGGTCCGGGTCGTGGAAACGCAGCAGTAGCGCGAGCAGGGTGCTCTTGCCGGCCCCGGAGGGACCCACCAGCGCCACCCGCTCTCCCGGCCGGATGGTCAGGTCGAAGGCCTCCAGCGCCGGGGTCTCCCGGCCGGGGTAGGTGAAGCACACGGCCTCTAGGCGGATCTCCCCGGAAAGCGGCTCGGGCAGCGGCACCGGATGGGGCGGCGGCGCAATACCCGGGCGGCTATCCAGCAGCTCCAGCAGGCGCTCCGCGGCCCCCGCCGCGCGCTGCACGTCGCCGGCCACCTCGGCCAGGGTCGCCACGGCGCCGGCGGCCAGCACGGCATAGAAGACGAAGGCCGAGAGCTCGCCGGCGCTCATGGTGCCGGCCAGCACCGCCTGGCCGCCCTGCCAGAGCATCACGCCGACCGCGGCGAAGACCGCCAGCATGGCAATTCCCGTCAGCCAGGCACGCTGGCGGGTGCGTGACACGGCGGTGGCGAAGGCCTCCTCGACCCGAGCCCCATAGGCCTGGCGATCCTGTGTCTCGTGGGTGAAGGCCTGGACGGTGCGGATGCCGGCCAGGGCCTCCCCGGCATAGCGGCCGAGCTCCGCTACCCGGTCCTGGCTGAAGCGCGAGAGTCGCCGCACCCGCCGCCCGAACCACAGGATCGGCAGCACCGTGGCGGGGATGCCCAGCAGCACGATGGCCGAGAGCCATGGCTGGGTCACCAGCATCAGCGCCACCGACCCGACCAGCATCAGCAGGTTGCGCAGCGCCAGCGAGATCGACGAGCCGAACAGGCTCTGCAGCACGCTGGTGTCCGCCGTCAGCCGCGAGGCGATCTCCCCGGCGCCGCCGCTCTCCCCGGTACTGTGCTCGAAGAAGCCGGGCTCGAGCTCGAGCAGGTGGTCGAAGACCCGGCGGCGCAGGTCGGCGGCCAACCGCTCGCCGATCCAGGTGACCAGGTAGTAGCGCAGCGCCGAGGCCATCGCCAGCAGCGCTACCACGGCGAGCATCAGGCCGAGGGCCTGGTTGAGCCGCGCGCGATCCTCGGCCAGGAATCCCTGATCGATGACCAGGCGCAATCCCTGGCCGAGCAGCAGCACGCTGGCCGCGCCGGCGAGCAGCGCCAGGGCGGCCAGCGCCAGGCGCCAGCGGTAGGGATGCAGCAGGGCCAGCAGGCGCAGCAGCACGCGGGGGTCCGGTCGTTCGGCCATGGAGATCTCGGTGGCATCGTCGGCAGGTGTTGCCGCGACGATAGCAGCCCGGGCAGGCCGCTGCATGGCCGGGCGCGAAAGGCTGCGACGCCATGCCGCTTGAAGCGCCAGCCGGGCGCCAGCATAGTGCGGGAAACCCTATCCGGATGGAGAGCGAGATGGCCGATTCCCTGACCCTGGGCTGCCCCCATTGCGGGGCCATCAATCGTGTCGCCAGGACACGCCTCGGCCACGGGCCGAAGTGCGGCAAGTGCAAGCAGGCGCTGTTCACCGGCGAGCCGGTGGCGCTCACCGCGGCCAACTTTCCCGCCCTGGTGGAGCGCAGCGAGTTGCCGGTGGTGGTGGACTTCTGGGCCAGCTGGTGCGGGCCCTGCAAGATGATGGCGCCGATCTTCGCCGAGGCCGCCCGGGAACTCGAACCCCGCCTGCGCTTCGCCAAGCTGGATACCGAGGCCGAGCAGTCCCTGGCGGGGCGTTTCGGCATCCGCAGCATTCCCACCCTGATCGTCTTCAGAAACGGCCGGGAAGTCGCCCGCCAGCCGGGACTGCTGCAGGGGCCGAAACTGAGGCAGTGGCTCGAACCGCACCTGGCGTGACACCCGCCGTCACGCTCTCCAGCAGGGTCAGCTCGGGGCCCTGCGGCGTCACCACCACGCAGTTGCGCCCGCTCTCCTTGCCGGCATACAGGGCCCGGTCGGCGCGCAGCAGGGCCGGGTCGAGGCTGGTCTCGGTATCGTCGACCCGGCTGATGCCGACCGTGACCGTCAGGTCCAGCGTCACGCCCTTGACCTCCAGGGGACGGTGACACACGGCCTCACGCAGTCGTTCGGCAACCTCCTTGGCGGTCAACAGGTTGGCCAGGGGCAGGGCGATGACGAACTCCTCGCCGCCGTAGCGGCCGATGATGTCGCTCTCGCGCAGTATCGACTGGCAGCGGGCGGCGACCACCGTCAGCGCCAGGTCGCCGATGGCATGGCCATGCACGTCGTTGATGGTCTTGAAGTAGTCGATATCCACCATGCACAGCGACAGCGGGGTGCCGTCACGGTGTGCCCGGCGGCGCTCCTGCTCGGCCAGCTCGAAGAAGCGTCGGCGGTTGGTGATTCCCGTCAGCTCGTCGGTCCTGGCCATGTGACGCAGGCGCTGCTCCAGCTGGTTGCGCTCCTTGATCTCCCTGGTCAGTCGGCGGTTGATCGAGCGTTCCTCCAGCAGGCTGGCAAACTGGGCGCGCTGCAGCCGGTGGATCCGGGAGACCGTCAGCCAGCACAGCAGGTTGACGAAGCCCAGCAGCAGCAGGCTGTTCACCAGGACCCCGCCGGGCAGCGGTGACCACACGATCACCGAGGTGAGGAAGCCGCCGATCAGGTAGGCGTTGCTGGCCAGCATCCAGGGCAGCCGGTTCGGGATGAAGAGGTAGAAGGCCATGCTGGCGGCCACGATCGAGGCGAGGTTGGTCATGACGCCATCCGGCCGCAGGGGGATGGTGAGCAGCAGGCCGCTGACGGCCATCAGGCAGACCAGGTTGATCGACAGTGGCTCTTGGGCCAGGGAGGGGCGCCGCCATACCGCCAGGGCCAGCAGCAGGAAGCTTGTGGCGACGGTGGCGCGCATGGCCAGCAGTACCATGAAGGCATTGCTCGTGCCGAGCAGGCTGAAGTCCGTCAGGCTGAAGGCGAGGAAGAGCGCGGCGGCCACCACCAGGGCATAACGCAGCTGGCAGGCGTCATGGGCCTGCATGGTCCGGCGGAACAGCGCCTCCCGGGCGGCGTCCCGGAACTCGCCACGCCAATCCAGTTCGTTGCCATCCCCTGCGTTGGTGGCCATTGGCACTTCCTTGAGGGACGGCGTCCGTCTTGATGACAACGGCCGTCCGCTTCCCTTCAGTGGGTTTTCTTATGCGTCCTGTCATGCCGTCGATGCCTGCTCACACGGCGGCGCTACCGGGGAAGCATGGCGACAATTTGCGGATCCCGCCAGCCACCTTGTGCAAGTGTCATAGCAGGCTCACGAGGCGTGTAAGCGATCGCTTACAGAGCAAGTGTGAGTCATGTACTAGAGGGTACTCAGCGGTTATTCTGCCTCGGCACCCAGCTTCTCCAGGCGGGTGAACCACTTGCGACAGTCGTCAGCGTCGAGCGCCTCCACCGAACCGATCAGCGTCTCGCGCACCGGTTTGAAGCCCACGAACCCCAGGATGTTGCGCTCCAGCGACCTGACACTGTGGGCGCGATAGAGGTGGCGGTAGATCGCCGCCGGCATGCCCATGGTCACCACCACGCGCGCCGAGCGTCCGGTCAGCCCCTTGCGACCCAGGGGATTGCCTTCCTCATACTCGAAGGCGAAGTGCGGTCGCATCACCTGCTCGAGGAACCCCTTCACCAGCGCCGGCATGTCGCCGAGCCATAGCGGGAAGAACAGCACCAGGTGCTCGCACCAGCGGATGGCACCCGCTGCCTCGTCGAGCGAGGCGGGCATGCGCTCCTCGGTCCAGGCCTTCTGGCTGCGCAGCAGCGGGAAGTCCAGGTCGGCGATCCTCACCGTGCGCACCTCGTGCCCCGCGGTCTCCGCGCCCAGGCGGTAGTGCTCGGCCAGGACATGCAGCAGATGGGGGGCCGAGGCATCGGGGTGGCCCTGAAGGATCAGGATGCGGCGCATGGCGACTCTCCCGCGACGTTATGGGGCAGGGCTTCAGCATAGCGGGATATGCGCCCTCCGGATCACGGGACGGCGGCCATTTCAGCCGTTGCCGGGCTCAGCCCTGCCGCGTGAGCTGTTCGCGCAGTTGCTTGGGCACCTGCTTGATGATCAGCCGGTCCTGGTCCTCGTCGTACTCCACGCCGGAGCCGAGCAGGTGGGAGTCGAAGCTGATCGACACGCCGCCGGCGCGGCCTGTGAAGCGGCGAAACTGGTTGAGGGTGCGCCGGTCCGGCGGGATCTCCGGGGAGAGGCCGTAGTCGGCGTTGCGGATATGATCGAAGAAGGCCTTCGGCTGCTGCTCGTCGAGGACCTCCGAGAGCGCCTCCAGCGTCATCGGCTCGCCGCGGCGGGCCTGGTCGCTGGCGTAGTCGATCAGCGCGTCGGTCTTCTCGCGGCTGGCCTCCTCCGGCAGGTCCTCCCGCTCGACGTAGTCGCTGAAGGCCTTGAGCAGGGTGCGGGTCTCGCCGCTGGCGTCCACCCCCTCCTCGGCGCCCAGCAGGGCGGCGAAGCCCTCGGCGAGCTTCTTGCCGCCGCGGTCGCGGGTCCAGGAGAGGTACTGCTTCGAGTCGCCGGCCTGCCACTGGTTGATGTTGAGGCGTGCCGCCAGGGTCATCTGCGCCAGGTTCAGCTGGCGTACCGGCACCACGGCGAGGTGGTCGTCGATGCCGAAGCCCTCCCGATGGTGCAGCAGCGCGAGGCTCAGGTAGCGGGTGTCGCCGACCCGGTGGTCGATCACCAGCAGGTCACCGGAGAGCGAGAGGTGGGCGCCGATAAGCTCGGCGATGCGCTGTGCCAGGTCGCGGGAGAAGGCGACGAAGTCGCGGCCCCCGTCGAGGGTGTCGGCCAGCTCGCTGGCGAAGGGTGAGCTCACCTCGCCCTCGGGCGTCGTCTCGGCGAAATGACCCCAGGCCTTGGGCTTGGCATTGAAGGCATCGTTGAAGCCGGCCAGCAGGTCGTCCAGGGCCGGCGAGGGGGACAGCTCCGCGGTGGCGGGCACCAGGCTCATCGGCGCCTCGCCGGCGGCCTTGTCGATGCGATGGATGATGCTGTGCAGGATCGGCATGGAAACTCCGCGGTGAGGTGGCGAGGAGGGCGATGATACCCGCCCCGGGCGCACCTCGATAGCCGGCCCTGGGGCCCGGGGCCGTTCCGGGTACGTGGCAGCGCAGCACCGGACTATGCTGATGCAAGGGGACGCCGCCTGCGCCCCGTCCGGGCCGCCTCCTGCAGCGTGCCCCGGCCCGAACACACCCACGCCGGAGGCGGCCTGCATGCGAATCGTGGTAGCCCTGGGCGGCAATGCCCTGTTGCGGCGTGGCGAGCCCATGACCATCGACAACCAGCGCCACAATGTGCGGCGAGCGGCGGCCGCCCTGGCCGAGCTCGCCGGTCGCCACCAGCTGGTGGTGACCCATGGCAACGGTCCCCAGGTGGGCCTGCTGGCTCTCCAGGCCCAGGCCTACAGCGAGGTGGCCGCCTACCCGCTGGACGTGCTGGACGCCGCGACCGAGGGCATCATCGGCTATCTGATCGAGGCCGAGCTGCTCAACGAGATGCCGCCGGGCGCCAGCTGCGCCAGCCTGCTCACCCGGGTCGAGGTGGATGCCGACGACCCCGCCTTCCTGACCCCGTCAAAGCCCATCGGCCCCGGCTACGACCGTGACACCATGCGCCGGCTCAAGGCCGAGAGGGGCTGGGCCTTCGTCGAGGAGGCCAGCGGCCACTGGCGACGCGTGGTCGCCTCGCCCCTGCCGCGGCGCATCCTGCCCATCGACATCATCGGCCGCCTCCTCGAGGGCCAGGCCGGCACCCTGATCCGCGCGTGAGGGCTCAGGGCTTGAGGCGGTAGCCGCTCTTGAAGATCCAGCCCACCACCGCGAGTGCGGCGGCCAGGAACAGCAGGATCATGCCCAGGCTGACCAGCGGGCTGACGTCGCTGATGCCATAGAAGCTCCAGCGAAAGCCGCTGATCAGGTAGACCACCGGGTTGGCCAGGGTCACCGTCTGCCAGAAGGGCGGCAGCATGTCGATGGAGTAGAATGTGCCGCCGAGGAAGGTCAGCGGGGTGATCACCAGCAGCGGCACCAGCTGCAGCTTCTCGAAGCCGTCGGCCCAGATGCCGATGATGAAGCCGAGCAGGCTGAAGGTCACCGCGGTGAGCACCAGGAACACCACCATCATCAGCGGGTGGTCGATGGAGTAGGGCACGAAGAGCCGCGCCGTGACCAGCACGATGGCACCGAGGATCAGCGACTTGGTCGCCGCCGCCCCCACATAGCCCAGCACCACCTCGACATAGGACATCGGCGCCGAGAGGATCTCGTAGATCGAGCCCGAGAAGCGCGGAAAGAAGATGCCGAAGGAGGCGTTGGAGACGCTCTGGGTGAGCAGCATCAGCATGATCAGGCCCGGCACGATGAAGGCGCCATAGCTGATCCCGTCCACCTCGCTGATCCGGGTGCCGATGGCCGCGCCGAACACCACGAAGTAGAGCGAGGTGGAGATCACCGGTGAGACGATGCTCTGCAGCACGGTGCGCAGGCTGCGCGCCATCTCGGCGCGGTAAAGGGTCTTGACGGATTGCAGGTTGAAACGCTTCATGCTCAGTGACGCTCCTGGACGAGGCTGACGAAGATGTCCTCCAGCGAACTCTGGCGGGTGTGCAGGTCCTTGACCCGCAGTCCCACCGCCTCGAGGTCGGCCAGCAGTCCCGAGATCGTCGAGCCCCCCTCCTGGCGGGCGGCATCGTAGCTGTAGACCAGCGCATGGCCCTCGTCGGCGAGCGTCAGGCCGTGGCCCGCCAGCGACTCCGGCACCGTTTCCAGCGGCTCCTGCAGGTGCAGGGTCAGCTCCTTGCTGCCGAGCTTGCGCATCAGCGCATGGGTGTTCTCCACCAGCACGATCTCCCCGCGGCGGATCACCCCGATGCGGTCGGCCATCTCCTCGGCCTCCTCGATGTAGTGGGTGGTGAGGATGATGGTCACCCCATGGTCGCGCAGCCCGCGCACCACTTCCCACATCTCGCGGCGCAGCTCCACGTCCACGCCCGCGGTGGGTTCGTCCAGGAACAGCACCTGGGGCTCGTGGGAGAGCGCCTTGGCGATCAGCACCCGGCGTTTCATGCCCCCGGAGAGCTCCAGCAGCCGGCTGTTGCGCTTCTCCCACAGCGTCAGGGAGCGCAGCACCTTCTCGATGTGCGCCGGGTCCTGCGGCTTGCCGAACAGCCCGCGGCTGAAGCTTACCGTGTCCCACACCGTGGTGAAGGCCTCGTTGGTCAGCTCCTGGGGTACCAGGCCGATCAGTGAGCGAGCGGCGCGGTAGTCGCCGACGTTGTCGTGTCCATCCACCAGTACCCGGCCGCGGCTGGCGTTGACCAGCCCGCAGATCACGCTGATCAGGGTTGTCTTGCCCGCGCCATTGGGGCCGAGCAGGGCGAAGATCTCGCCCCGCCGGATGGTGAGGTCGACATCCACCAGCGCCTTGAAGCCATCGGCGAAGGTCTTGGAGAGCCCCTCAACACGGATCATCGGCGCGTCACTCAAGGGTGATGTCCCCGTCGAAGTCGAGCGCCAGGCTCAGGCCATCCACCTCCACGGTCACCCGGGCCGGAAGCGTCTCGTTGCCCTCGAGGTGCCCCTCGGCGAGGGCTTGCTGCACGGCCCTCTCGATCTCCTGCTGGGTGGTGACACCCACCGTCTTCAGCAGCTTGCGGATACTGTGTTGAAAGGCCTCGTCGTTCATTCGCGGCTCCTCCTGTGGTGATCGCTGGTGCCTCCCATCCTAGCGCGACTGGCCGGATGATACAGGGGTTGTACAAGAAAAAGCCGTGCATGGCGGCCATGCACGGCGTCGATCAGGGCGAGTCGGGCGATCAGCTGCGCTCGGTGACCTCCAGCAGGTGGTAGCCGAACTGGGTCTTCACGGGGCCCTGCACCTTGCCCACTTCCCCCTCGAAGACCGCCTTGTCGAATTCCGGCACCATCTGGCCCGGGCCGAAGGTGCCGAGCTCGCCGCCCTGCTTGCCGGACGGGCAGGAGGAGTTCTCGCGGGCGACCTCGGCGAAGTCGCGACCGCCCTCGATCTCGGCCTTGAGTTCGTTACACTTTGCTTCGCTGTCCACCAGGATATGACGTGCGCTTGCCTGAGCCATGTTGCTCTCCTCGAAGTTCGGCACAGAGGCCGGTTGATGTGCCCCGAGCATATCATGCCGCCTGGCGGATTTTCGTGGGCGCGCTTCCGGCCGCGCGAATCCCCGACTCGGTGCTCACCTCTGGCACTCGGCAGGTCTTCGTGGGAGCGAAGCTTGCTTCGCGAATCTCTCGCCCACAGGCGATTGCGATTTCGATGTGGCGTATCGGTCGGCTGAACCCGCCTCAACCGCCGGCGCCGATGGTCAGCCGCAGGGCCTGCAGGCTGTCGAGCTCCAGGCGGGTCTCCTCGGAAAATACCGGATGGCCGATGACGCGGATGTCGAGGCTCGCCTCGGCGCCGCCGTAGGTCACCTCGGCGGTGATACGGGTGTCGCTGGCCAGGGGCGCCATGGGGTCGAAATCGACGCGTCTCACCTCCACGGCGGTGAGACCGAGGTCGTCGAGGCGCTGGTCGAGGGCGCGCTTGATCTCCACGCCGTAGTAGAAGTAGAGCCCGCCATAGGCCAGGCCGGCCAGCGCGGCGATGTAGAAGATGAAGCGGACCATGGCCGTCTCCCTGGTGATATTCCGTTGGGGTTCCCGAATGTCCGCGTTTATACCACAGCCGTGGGGCTATCGGGGCCGCCAGGCCCCTTCGCGGATCACCGGGCAGCCGGCCACCTCGCGGTTGTAGAGGTAGAGCCAGGCGGGGCCGAAGGCGGTGGCCTGGATGACGCGCTCGTAGTCGCCATGCTTCGGGGTCCGCACCCGGTAGTCCTCGAGCCGATCCAGGCCGGCCAGCAGCCGGGCGCTGACTTCGAAGACCTCCACCTCGATGCCCCGCGATGCCTCGGGCTTGGCCGCGGGGTAGGGCCCGAGGTCGTAGAGGGTGGCCGAGGTGAGGCGGTCGGCCCCCAGGAAGTGGGCGCCTTCCAGCCAGTGGTGGTTGCGCAGTCCGCGCTTCAGGGTGCCGTAGACGGCGACCAGGGGCGTGCGGGTGATGGCGAGGGCGGGTGTGTGCATGGCTGGCCGGTTCCGAAACGCTGTCATCTGCCTGCCAAGGATACCCTTGGCACCTCGCTCGATGCCATGGTCTGCCACGCCTTCGCTATCCAGGCTCAGCGCCATTCCATGGCGGCCGTCGGCGAGATGCCTTGGGCCACCGCGGCGGCATGCTGGGCCTCCAGACTGCGCTGGAAGGCCTCGCGTGCCTGCAGGCGTGTCCAGTAGTCGCGCACGTTCGGCTTGAAGCGTTCGTCCAGCCCCAGGTGGCTGGCCAGCAGCAGCGCATAACCCACCGAGACGTCGGCCGCGGTGAAACGCTCGGCGCAGAGCCAGCGCCGTGTCTCCAGCCGTGGCTCCAGGGTCCGCAGCCGGGACAGGAACCAGCGGCTGTAGTCCTCCACCACCTGGGGCAGTCGGCGCTCCGGGGGTTCGAATTGCCCATAGCGCAGCACCAGGGTCTGCGGGAAGGTCAGGGTCGCCTCGCCGAAGTGCAGGAGGTTGAGGTAGTCGCCATAGGCGGGCTCGTCGCTGGCCACGTCCATGCCGCCCTCGGGATGGCGGGCGGCCAGGTACTGGCAGATGGCCGCCGACTCGGTCATGCACACCTCGCCATCGAGGAGGGCGGGCACCGTGCCCAGCGGGTTGATCGCCAGGAAGGCCTCGTCGTGCACCCGCGGTGGGAAGTCGTGCAGGACCAGCTCATAGTGCAGCCCCAGTTCCTCGAGCATCCAGAGGGGGCGGAAGGAGCGGGCGCTGATGCAGTGGTGTAGGCGGATCATGGGCTCTCCTGGCGTGATCGTGATCCCCGTCGGGGCAGGCGATGGACAAGGCTACTATGCTGCCCTCAGCCTGGGTAGGCGCCCGGTGCCTACCCGAGAGATCCCCCGCAGGCCAGAGGAGTCCGCCATGCATATCGCCGTCCTGACCCTCAGGGTCGCCCTGCCGGGCTGCCGCTCGCTGAAGGAGAAGCGCCAGCGCATGGGCGGCCTTCACGAGCGTTTCGGACGCCACCCGTCGATTGCGGTCTGCGAGAGCGGCGAGCTTGACCGCCACGATGCCAGCGAGTGGAGCTTCGTGGTGGTGGGCACCTCGTCGCGGGACGTGGCCTCGTTGTGCAGCGAGATCGAGGACAAGCTGCAGCGCACGGTCGACGGGCGGGTGCTGGATGCCACCCGCGAGTTCCTCTGAGCCTTAAGGGGCATTGCCAGCCGCCGGGGGGACTGCGATAGCCTAGCGGCAAGCCCTGACCAGTTGTACAACGTCTTCAGCCAGACCGGGAGGTCATCGCATGTCGCAAGAACCCTGCCTGGGCATCCTGCTGCCCGACGATGGACCGGATGACTATGAGTGGTACACCCTCGGCGACGAGATGGGCGGGCTGCCGCGGATCCAGGTGGGCAAGGTGCAAAGCGATGGCCACCATGCGCTGGCAGCGCTGCTGGCGCTGGGCGACGTGGAGCGGCTGGTCCCGATGGGTAGGACCCTGGTGGAGGAGGGCGGTGCCCAGGCCATGGTATGGGCCTGCACCAGCGCCAGCTTCATCGGCGGGCTCGACTGGGCCCGCGAGCAGCGCACGTCCCTGGCATCCCGGCTGGGGGTGCCGGTCACCAGCACGGCGCTGGCCTTCCACGAGGCGCTGGCCGCCCTCGGTCATGAGCGGGTGGACCTGCTCAGCCCCTATCCGGACGACGTGACCCTGCGGCTGGTGAGCTTTTTGCGGGAGGGCGGTGTCAGCGTGGTCAACGACAAGGCACTGGACTGCCCCTATGCGGCCGATTCCCATCGCGCCGACCTGTGCGCGGAGGTGCGTCGCTTCTGCGCCCGCTATCCCGATGCCTCGCGTCCGCTGCTGGTGCCCGACACGGCGGTCAACTCGCTGTTCCTGCGCGAGGCCCTGAGCCGCGAGACCGGCCGGGAGCTGCTGACTGCCAACCAGGTGACGCTGTGGGCCGGGCTCCGGCGGCTGGGCGGTGCACGCCTGCCGGAGAGGCTGCTGGGCACGCTCGCCTCAGTCTGAGGACCGAGACGCCAGCCACTCGATCAGCGCATCCAGCGGCATCGGCCGGGCGAACAGGTAGCCCTGGAAGACCTCGCAGCCGTGATGCCTAAGGTAGTCACGCTGGTCGTGGGGTTGTTCAGGTTCTACTGGTCCCCCAGGCGCCGCCGCAGGCCGATGGTCCATGTGCCCGTGTGCCCGTGTGCTAAAGCGAGGTATCGTCATGCTGCTCGAAGGTTCCTGCCACTGCGGCGCAGTGCACTTCCGCGTTGATTCCCCCCACCCCTATCAGCGCTGCTACTGTTCGATCTGCCGCAAGACCGCCAGGGTGGAGGTCGAGGCCCGCGACAACGACCGCTGCTTCGCCGGCTACCCCGAGGAGAGCCTCGCCGAGTGGCACTGGCGCCTGGGCCTGGTGCGCTAGTTGCCGGGACTGGCAGCGCGTCATGGCTATGCCACAATGGCGCTGCCCGAGGTGCGTGCCGGGAGAGATACCCGGCAGGCGATGCACGGCGAGCGATGCACGTTGAGAGGAGGAGCGCGGCGATGGCGGACCAGGCGGCAAGCAGGGAAGGGATTCCGGTAGGTATCAGCGCCTGCCTGATGGGCGAGCAGGTGCGCTACAACGGCGGGCACAAGCGCTCCCGCTACTGCCTGGAGGTCCTCCAGGACCGTTTCGCCTTCGAGCCCTTCTGCCCCGAGCTCGAGGCCGGCCTCGGCGTGCCCCGCGACCCCATCCGCCTCGTCGGGCTGCAGGGCGAGGAGCCCCGCGTGCAGGGCACCCGGGACCCGAGCCTCGACGTCACCGAGCGGCTGGCCGAGGTCAGTACGGACTTTGCCGCCAGCCACCGCCACCTGCGCGGCTTCATCCTGATGAAGGGCTCGCCGAGCTGCGGGCTGGAGCGGGTCAAGGTCTATCACCCCAACGGCATGCCCAGCCATGCCGACTCGGGCGCCTTCGTGCGTGCCCTGCGCCGCCACTTCCCGGAGCTGCCGCTGGAGGAGGAGGCGCGCATGAACGACCCGGTGCTGCGCGAGAACTTCATCACCCGGGTCTACGCCTTCGACGACTGGAAGCGCCGTGTGGAGGCCACCCCCAGCTATCATGCCCTGCTGCAGTTCCACAGCCGTCAGAAGTACCTGCTGATGGCCCACCACGTGGAGGCCTATCGCGAACTGGGGCGCTACCTCGCCGAGTCGAGCAAGCTGCCGCTTCAGGAGGCCATGGCCCACTACCTCCAGCGCTTCATGGCCGCGCTTGGGCGGCCGGCGACCCGCAAGACCCACGCCAATGCGCTGATGCACGTGCTGGGCTACCTCCGGGAGGCGGTGGACGGCGAGACCCGCCAGGACCTGCTGGCGGCCATCGAGGACTATCGCCTCGGGCACGTGCATCTGGTGGTGCCGATCCGCCTGCTCAACCACTACGTGAAGCGCCACGGCTCGGCCTATATCCGCGAGCAGACCTATCTGGACCCCCACCCCTACGAGCTGGGGCTGCGCAATACCATCTGATGAGGTTTTCGGCCCTCAGGGCTGCCGCTCGCTTCGGGTCGAGCGCAGCAGCACCCGGTCCAGTGCCCGGGTGCCGAGCACCCTCCTGAGGGTGCCGAACAGGTGGGTCGGCAGGGTCACGTAGTAGCGTGCCTTCGGGCGCGGGCTCTCCAGGGCGTGCACCAGCTTGTCGACCACCGCCTCGGCGCCGAGGGTGAAGCGCCCGCCGCTGTCGTCGCCGGCCAGCCGCGCCTCGACCGCCCGGTAGGTGTCGGCATGGGCGCTGTGGGCGGTGTCGATATGCGCCTTGAAGGCGCGATAGGCGTTTTCGCGAAAGCGGCTGGTGATCGGGCCCGGCTCGATCAGGCTGACCTGGATGCCGCTGCCGGTGAGCTCCATACGCAGGGTGTCGGTCAGCCCCTCCAGGGCGAACTTGGAGCAGACATAGGCGCCGCGGTAGGGCAGGGCGGCCAGGCCCAGCACGGAGCTGTTCTGCACGATGCGCCCGTGGCCCTGGCGGCGCATCGCCGGCAGCACCCGGCAGGTGAGCTCGTGGGTGCCGAGCAGGTTGGTCTCCAGCTGGGCGCGCAGCACCTCGCGGCCGAGGTCCTCCACGGCCCCGGGCTGGCCATAGGCGGCATTGTTGAACAGCGCATCGAGCCGCCCGCCGGTCGCCTCCAGCACCGCCGCGACGCAGGCCTCGATCGAGGCGCTGTCGTCCAGCTCCAGCGCCACGGCCTCCAGGCCGGCGTCGCGCAGCCCGGCCAGGTCCGCCTCGCGCCGGGCGGTGGCGAACACGCGCCAGCCGCGGCCGGCCAGGATATGGGCGGCGGCGTGGCCGATACCGCTGGAGCAGCCGGTAACCAGCACGCTGCGGGCGGAGGCGTCGGGAGGGGCGGGCATCGGCGGGGCTCCTGGCAGGTGGACGGTCGGGGGCCGGTGCCTCGAGGAGGCCCGGAAGGTGCACCCCGCACTCTGTCGCCTGGCGCCCGGCCATGCAAGCCGGCCGTGAAGCCCCTACAATGCGGGCCTGTCCCGAGATTGACCTGCCATGCCCGATACCCCCTCCCACGGCGACCGCTTCGCCCGGCTGACCGCGCTGCTGGCCAAATGGCAGCCGCTGTGGCGGCCCATGCCGTTCCAGCATCGCCGCCTCCCCTGGGCCGAGGCACATCCCGAGCTTGCCGAGAGCCTGCTGGCCCTCGATGACGACGCCTGCGCGCGGCTGCAGGCCGACCCCTTCACCGCCTCTCCCCTGGCCGAGCACTTGCCGGTGGCGGAACTCGCGGCCCTGGTCGAGCTCCCTGAGCTGCCCGCCGAGGGTCTGGGCGAGGAGCTAGGCCTGCCGGCGCGGTGGGCCGAGCACATGGGCGGGCGCAAGTGGCAGCAGGTCGCGGCCTTCGTGCCCCGGATGGCGGCGCTGCCGGAGGCCAGGCTGCTTGAGTGGTGTGCCGGCAAGGGCCATCTGGCCCGAACCCTGTCCCGCCACCTCGACCGTGAAGTCACCGGCCTGGAGTGGCAGGCCGCGCTGTGCCGCGACGGCCAGGCGCTGGCCGAGCGACAGGGGGCCCGGGTGCAACTGGCCCAGCAGGACGTGCTGGCTGCCGATGCCGCCGGCTGGCTCGCGGCGGACACCCAGGTGGCGGCCCTGCATGCCTGCGGCGACCTGCACGGGCGGCTGATCGAGCTCGCCGCCGCCAGGGGCAGCGCCGTGACCCTGGCGCCGTGCTGCTATCACCGCACCGCCGATGCGCACTACCGGCCACTCTCGCGGCGCGGGCGCGAGCTGGTCGCCGAACACGGCGTCTCGCTCACCCGGGAGGACCTGGCCATGGCGGTGCAGGAGACCGTGACGGCGCCGCGCCACGTGCGGCGCCATCGCGAGCGGGCCAATGCCTGGCGGCTGGGCTTCGATGCCCTGCAGCGCGAGGTTCGGGGCCTGGATGCCTACCTGCCGGTGCCGAGCCTCGCCTATGGCCGGATGCCCGTCAGCTTCGCGGGGTTCTGTCGCTGGGCCGCCGCGCGCAAGGGGCTGGACCTGCCGGCGGGCATCGACTGGCAGGCCTTCGAGCAGCAAGGCCGGCGGCGCCAGGCCGAGGTCACGCGCCTCGAACTGGTCCGCCACCTCTTCCGCCGCCCGCTAGAGGTGTGGCTGGTGCTGGACCGCCAGCGGCGGCTCGAGGAGGCGGGCTTCAGGGTCGAGCTCGGCACCTTCTGCGCGCGCGAACTGACGCCGCGCAACCTGTTGCTGCGGGCCTCGCGGGGCTAGGCAGTGGGCTTCTACACTGCAGGGGACTCCCTTGTGCGGAGGAACCTTCCCGAGAGGTGTGACATGAGCGATGACAAGACCTATCACGGCGCCTGTTTCTGCGGTGCCGTCCAGCTGAGGGTCACCGGCGAGCCGGAGGCCATGGGCTACTGCCACTGCGAGGACTGCCGCCACTGGTCGGCGGGGCCGGTCAACGCCTTCACGCTCTGGAAGCCGGAGGCGGTGGAGGTGGTGCAGGGGGCCGACACGCTGGGCAGCTACCACAGGACGCCGGCCAGCCTGCGCAAGTGGTGCCGCAGCTGCGGCGGCCATGTGTTGACCGAGCATCCCGGTATGGGGCTGATCGACGTCTATGCGGCGATCCTTCCCGAGCTGACCTTCGAGCCGGCCCTGCATGTCCACTACCAGGAGTCGGTGCTGCGCTTGGCCGATGGCCTGCCCAAGATGCGCGACGTGCCCGCCGAGCTGGGGGGCACGGGGGAGACCCTGGACGAGTGAGTGGACGGCATCACTCCTGCTCCCGCTTGGCCAGCCAGGCCCGGAAGTAGTCCTGGATGCGTCCCAGGGTGCGGGCGTACCACGCCTCGTCCTTGGCCAGGGCGCGTTCGGCATTCAGCGGATGGGTGGGGATGTGCAGCCGCATGTCCACGCCGCTGTCGGGGTGGGTGGTGACGCGTACCGCCGCCGAGCGACGGGCCGGGCCGTAGGGGATGTGGCGCGACAGGTCGGCGAGGCGCTCGGTGGTGGTGGCGAAGCGCAGCAGGTCGCGGGCCGCCTCGGGATGCGGGGCGCCGCGGGGGATCGCCCAGGTCTCGTGCTCCTGGACCTGGCCGTCCCAGAGGATCTCGATGGGTACCCCGCGGTTGACCATGGCATCGAAGAAGCGGCCGTTGTAGCCCGAGGCCATCACCACCTCGCCCTCGGCCAGCAGCCGCGGCGGCGTGTCGCCGGCCTGCCACCAGTGGATCTCCTCCAGCTCGTCCAGGCGCGCCAGCGCCAGGTCCAGGCCGCGCCGGGTGCTCAGCAGCCCATAGAGCTCCTCGTGGGGCACGCGATAGGCGAGCAGCGCCCACTCCAGGTTGACCGCCGGGGTGCGCTGCAGGGCGCGAGGGCCGGGGAAGCGCTGCTGGTCGAAGAGGTCCTCGATGCTGTCGGGGCGCGTGCCGGGGAAGGCGTCGCGGCGGTAGGCGACCACGGTGGCGAAGATGCTGTGGGTGATGGCGCAGCGCCCGAAGGCGTCCGGCAGGAAGTCCTCTTCCGCCGGCGTGCCGTCCGGGGCCGGCGCCAGCAGCCTGGGGGAGAGCGGCTCGAGCAGCCCCTCCGCGCAGGCGGCCATGGCCTCGCTGCGGGTCATGTCGATCAGGTCCCAGGGCACCTCGCCCTCGGCCACGGCACGGCGCAGGCCATCCAGCCCCCCGTCGTATTGCGCCACCTCGATGCGCGTGCCGGTGGCGGCGGTATAGGGGGAAAAGAGGGCGGCTTGCTGGGCGCGCTCGTAGGCCCCGCCCCAGCTCAGCACGGTGAGCGCGTCGTCGTCTGCCTGCCCGGGCACGGCGGCGAACAGCGCCAGCCACAGCACGCTCACCGGCCCTCGGTTGCCTCTACCCCGTGCCATGTTCCTCCCGTCTCAGCTCGTCGCTGTGCGCCAGATAGGCGCGCGCGATGCTCGCTTCAAAGACCACCCCCCGGAAGGCGTCATCCGCGGCGGGGTCGACCACCGGCAGGGCCTCTCCGGTGACGTCCTGCAGCTCGGCCATGGCGTCCCACAGCGAGGTGTCCGGGTGCAGCACCGGACGCGCCAGGGTCGCCACCTCGCCGGCCTGTGCCGGCCCCGTCGCGGCCTCCCGCGCGGCCTCCAGGTCGGCCAGGCTCACGCAGCCCAGGTAGCGCCCCCGGTCATCGACCAGGTAGCCCTCGCCGTGCCGGGCCCGACACAGGGCAGTCACCGCCTCGGCCACCGGGGTCTGCGGCGCCAGGGTCACGCACTCTTCGGTCAGCTGCTCGGTCACCGGCGTGTTGCGCAGCACGGCACGTCCGCGCCCGGCGGAGAGGTCCAGGCCGCGATGCTCGAGCTGGATGTCGAACAGCGAGCGGCCGAAGAGCTGGGCGGCGATGGGGCTGGCCAGGGTCACGCTGGCCAGGGCGGCGGTGGTCAGCGCATAGCTGCCGGTCAGCTCGAAGACGATCAGCAGGCTGGTCAGGGGTGCGCCGATCACCGGCGAAGTGACCGCGACCATGCCGCACACGGCATAGAACACGAAGGTCTCCTGGGGCGCGCCGCTGAGCTGGCCGACCAGGCTCCCGCAGAGGGCGCCGAACAGGGTGCCGATGACCAGTGCCGGGCTGAACACCCCGCCGCTGAAGCCCATGCCCAGGCAGAGCCCCGTGGCGGCGACCTTGAGCACCAGCACCAGCAGCAGTTCGGCGCTGCCGAAGGCGCCGGCGATGGTGGCGAAGCGCAGGGTTTCCTGGCCCATGCCGAGGATGTCGGGGACCCACAGGGCAGTGAGGCCCAGCAGGGCGCCGGCCAGCGCAGGGCGCAGCGGCGGGGCAAGCCTCAGGGTGCCGGCCAGGCGCGTGACGCCGAGGATGGTGTGCATGTAGGCCCCGGCGACCAGCGCCCCCAGTCCGCCGATGGCGAGGAAGGCCACGAACTCCCAGGGGCGGGGCACGGCGGTGTCGGCGACATGGAATAGGGCGCCGCGGTCGAGCACATTGGTGGCGATCACGTAGCCGACGAGGGCCGCCGCGGCGACCGGGGCGAAGGCGCGCAGCGCGTAGTGGCGCAGCACCACCTCGTGGGCGAAGACGATGCCCGCCAGGGGGGCGTTGAAGGCGGTGGCGATTGCCGCGGCCACCCCGCAGGCGATGGTGATGTTGTCGTCGGAGCGCCCCAGGCGCAGCAGCCGTGCGCCCAGCGAGCCCAGGGTGGCGCCCAGGTGCACCAGGGGACCGTACTGGCCCACCGAGGCCCCGGCGCCCAGCGAAACCAGCGCGCTCAGCGCCGACAGCCCTCCGGCCCGGGGCGGCAGCCGGCCGCGGCGGGTCTGCACCGCGGCGATCACGTCGGCCGGGGCATGGGGGCGCCCCTCGGGGATCGCGCGGTGCAGCAGGCCCACCACCAGGCCGCCGAGCGCCGGCACCGCGACGGTGGCGGCCAGCAGCAGGCCCGGGTGGTCGAACATCATGCGGCTGCGCGGCGAGATCAGCAGCAGGTCATTGAGGGCCAGCACCGCGCTGACGAAGGCCACGGCGGCGAGGGCGGCGATGGCGCCGAGGATGGCCCCCAGGAGCACCAGGCCCAGGAAGCGGACGACGGCTAGCGGACCGCGACCGGAAGCGGGGCGTAGCGGAAGGGTGTCCATCCCCAAGGTGTAGGCGGCCCCTCGGCGCAGGGCAAGTGCCGCCCCGCCTGCCGGCAGTTGCCTGTGCGCCCTTCCGGGCGCGGCGGGTCAGGCGGCCTGGGCCTCGGCCGTGGCGAAGCGACGGTGCAGCCAGGCGTTGATATCGTCGGATTCGTAGAGCCACTCGGTCGGGCCGTCGTCGTGGGCGATCTTCAGGCAGGGCACCTTGACCCGCCCGCCACTCTCGGCGAGCTCGCGGCGGTGATCGGGGTCGTGCTGAGCGTCGCGCAGCTCGATCTCCAGGCCCAGGCGGGCGATCTCCTTGCGCACCTTGATGCAGAAGGGGCAGCTGCGGAACTGGTAGAGCGCCAGGTTGCGGCAGGCCTCGTCGACCCGGGCCTGCGCCTCGGGGCTGCGCTGGATGGCCTGGGGGGTGGAGAGCTTCTCGGAGGCCAGCATGACCGGCGCCAGCACCAGGCGCAGGCCGCGGAAGAAGGTACGAATCAGGATTCTCATCGGCGGTGGTCAACCTCGTGGACGATGGATGGGGCAGGGGCGCCCATGATGCCTGTCGTGGCCGCGGGTTGCGAGAACGTCGACGGGCCGCGAACCTCTCGGTCGCGGCCCGTGTTGCCTTCAGGGGCTCAGTGGTGGCGGCTGATGTGGCCGTGCGGGCTGGCGGTCATCAGTCGGTCGAACTCGCTGCCGCTCATGTGTACCAGGGTCTCGTGGTCACCGGCCTCGAAGTAGATGTCGGGCTGGTGGCGCAGCAGGTCATCGATGTAGACCTGCAGGCCGTAGGCCTGACCCACCGGGGTGGTGGCGCCGGGGTCGCAGTCCTTGAAGCAGTCGGCGATCTCGTCCTCCGAGGCGAGCTCGACCTTCTCGTGGAAGAGCGCCGAGAGCCGCTCGATGTCGGCATCGCAGGTGCTGGGGACCACGGCCAGGCGGTAGCCCGCATTGCCGTGCAGCATGACCGCCTTGGCCAGCTGGTTGCCGGCGATATGGGCCTGTTGGGCGATGCGGCTGGTCGTCACTTCGCGCGGGTGGGGGACCTCCTCGAAGTCGATATCACAGGCTCGGAGGTACTCCCGTATCGTCATGGGCATGCTCATGACACTTCCTCCTTCGGCCACGGTGGGCCGGGAACGACAATGATTGCCTCCCTTCTGTGGATGGTGCGCTCCATGCGTTCAGCATAGCCGCTCCCGACCGACGGCGAGACGCTCAAGCGAGGCCAGCGCCCCGCCGTGCCCGGCGCTCAGCTCGCGGCGGGCGGGAAGCGCGCCAGCAGCTCCCGGCGCTCGCCGTCGCGACGGATCTCCAGCGGCAGCAGGGTGCCGGGGGCCTGGCGGCCGATCACCGCGGTGAGATCGGCGGGCCGCGCCATGGGAAGGCCGGCGGCGGTGACGATCACATCGCCCTCGGCGAGGCCGGCTGCCTCGGCCACGCTGCCGGGGGCGATGCCCTGGACCAGCACGCCGTCCGCGTGCTCGCCGATCAGCACGCCCAGGCGCGGCGGCTCGGGGGGCTGGAAGGTGGACTCGTCGCCCAGCGCATAGAAGGCATCGGCCAACGCCGCGGGTGGCTGGCAGTCGGGGCCCGGTGCCCAGGGCAGCAGGCTGCGATGGTTGCCCAGGCCCAGGTCGTCGAGCTGGTAGGGCACGCCGTCGCCGTCGGCCAGGTGGCCCTCGCCCATCAACCCCGCCACCAGCGGACCCTCCGCGGCGGCCTCCACCAGGGCGGTGGCCATGGCGCGGTCCCAGACCAGCTGGGCCGCGATGAAGCGCTCGAGGTCCGCCGGGTCGTCGTTGCGGTTGGCATGCTCGGCGTAGATCGCCTCCAGCGACGCCCGGTAGGCGGGCGGGGCCGGGGCCGGTTGCGTGATGCCGAAGCGCTCCTGCTCGGGGACCGCCGCCCAGCCCTCGCTGGCCAGCCGGCCGCGCAGTTCGGGGGTGACGTTGAGCGCCAGCAGCGGAATTCGCTGCATGCGCGCGAAGTGGAGGATCGGCAGGTAGAGGTCGGGGTCGAAGCCCCAGGCCCGGTGCCAGTCGCTCTGCTCGAGGAAGGCCGCCTCGTCGAGCTCGCCGGCCACCCAGGCATCCAGCGCCGGCTGGGCCTCGCGGGGCAACATCTCCAGGCCGATCACCATCGCCGGGCGATGGGCATGCAGGGCGGCCAGGGTGTGAAGCTGCCAGCGGTGGTGGTCGAGGCGGTCATGCTGCTCGCCGAGCAGCACCACGTCGCTCCCGGCGAGCTCCGCCATCAGCCCGGCGGTGGTCAGCGTCTCGCCCCCGGCGACCCGCCACTGGCCGGGAGCGGGGCAGCCATCGGCCAGAGCGGCGAGCGGGGCCAGCCAGGCCAGGGCGGCCCCGAGGCATAGGGAACGTGAGCGGAAGGAGCGGGATCGCGACATCGGCGACTCTCGGTGGAGGGGGACCCGCCCAGCCTACCCCGAGGCCGGGTGGGCGAAAAGCACCCGGGCGAGATACCCCTGGCGATGACGGGGCCGCGGCGCCTGGGCGATACTGGCGCCGGTGTCGTCCATGTCGGACGACCATCGACCAGCGGGGGAGGCATGATGGGAGCGTTGCGCAGAAGCGCCGCTTGCCTGGCGGTGACGCTGATCGCCGGGCTGCTGCTCACGGGCTGTGGCGGAGAGGCGCCGGCCAGCGAGGTGCCCCTGCCGGTGCTGGCCAATAATCCCGCCGTCCATGACGACAGCCGGGTCGCCACCCGCGGCGTGGTGCGCCACTTCGAGGACCCGCTGCACTACTGGATCGAGGATGAGGACCTCAACCGGGTCGAGATCTTCCCCCATGAGCGGGTTGCTCTCCATCTGGGCGAGGCCGTGCGGGTCGAGGGTCACTTTCGTTACTCCCCCCGCGAGGGACGGCGGCTGACGCTGGAGAGCATCGAGCGGCTGGAGGGCGGTTGATGCCGGCGGCAGGCAGCGGAAGGTGGCGGGCGATCCAGGAGCGGCTGGGGGAGCGCCCCTCACTTCCGGGCGGCCAGGGACGCGTCGAGGCGATCGACCTCGCGCGGGGTGTGGCCATCGCCCTGATGATCGTCAGCCACGCGGTGAGCGGGCTGCTGGGCATCGGCCAGGTGCCGGAGTGGGGGATGGTGCCGATCCACCTGCTCACCAAGCTCTCCTCGTCGCTGTTTATCACGGTGTTCGGCATCGCCCTGGCGGTGGCCTTCCTGCCGAAGACCAACGCGCCCGACTGGTCCAGGCGACGCCTGAAGCTGATGCTGCGTGGGGTCGAGGTACTATTTTGGTACAAGGTGCTGACCGTCGTCGAGATGCTGCCGCTCTACGGTCCCCAGGACATCCTCGACACCCTGGTCTATCAGCGCTTCCCCATCTGGGTGGAGATACTGGGCTTCTATGCCATCGCCCTGCTGTGGCTGCCCTGGGTGCTGCCGCTGTGGCGCAGGATGCCGCTCTGGTCGCGGCTGGCCGCCCCGCTGGCCGTGGCGCTGCTGGCCGGCTGGCTGGAACGCCATGTCGCCTTCTGGGGCATCGAGCCGCTCAAGGCGATCCTCGTCGAGGACGACGACCACTACACCTGGGGGCAGCTTTCGCGGCTGCCGCTGGTGATGCTCGGCCTGCTGATCGGTGAGGGAGTGCTGCGCTGCCAAGAGCGCGGCGCATTGCGCCGTCGCCTGGTGCCGGCCCTGGCCGCGGTGGGTACGGCGCTGCTGCTGGGGTTCGTGGCGCTTTCGTTGCCCGGCCTCGACGCGGCGCTGATGGCGGTCGCCCGCAACACCGGCAAGCACCCGCCGGGGCTCGCCTTCATGCTCTTCAGTCTGGGCGGGGCGCTGCTGGTGCTCGCCCTCTGCCTGGCGGGGGGCGCGCGAGCCGCGGCCTGGTTGCGCCCGGTCACGGTCGTCGGCTCGGATGCCCTGGCGGCCTTCATCTTCCATATCGTGGTGATCTTCGGGGTCTTCCGCCTGCTGCTCGAGGCCTGGCAGGTCTACAGCTATCCTCAGGTGCTGGGCATCGGCCTGGCATTGGTGCCGGCTACCGCGGCCTGGATCGCCCTGACTCGCTGGATCAAGGCGCGCTCATGAGGTGTCGGCCGAACGCGTCCTGCGCGACGTCGGGCGCGTGCTGCGCTAGCACCGGTTAGCAGGTGCTCCTCTTGTGGCATGCGGATGGCGGGCCTGCCTCGCTCCCAGTTGCCGTGGCGAAGGTGCCATGAAACACTGTTCACAAAGAGTCCCTTTCCCCGATGACATCCCCGAGGCCATGCACACCATGACCCCTTCCGTGATCTCTCCCCTGGCCAGGCGCTGCCGTCCCCTGGTCCTGTCCCTCTTCCTGCTCCTGCCGGCGGTTGCCCTGGCCGAAGAGGAGTGGCCTCGTGGCCACTACCCGCTGCCCGAGGCAGGCAACATGGTCGGCGAGGTCTATACCGTCGAGACGAGCAAGGGGCAGACCCTGCTCGACATCGCCCGCGAGCACAATGTCGGCTACGAGGAGATCCGCAACGCCAACCCGGAGGTCAGCCTCTGGGCGCCCGACCCGGGCACCGAGGTGGTGATTCCGGCACGCTACATCCTGCCGCCGGCAAAGCGCGAGGGCGTGGTGATCAACGTGGCCGAGCTGCGCCTCTACTACTACCCGGATACCGCCGAGGGCGAGACGCCCCGGGTGGAGACCTATCCCATCGGCATCGGCCGGGAGGGCTTCAACACGCCGCTGGGCGTGACCGAGACCACCATGAAGCTCAAGGATCCGGCCTGGTACCCGCCCGAATCGGTCCGCCAGGAGGCCAGGGAGAACGGTGAACCGCCGCCCGAGGTGGTGCCGCCCGGGCCGGACAATCCGCTGGGCCAGCACGCCATCATGCTCGACATCCCGGGCTACCTGATCCACGGCACCAACCGCCCGGACGGCATCGGCATGCGCGCCAGCCGCGGCTGCATCCGCATGATGCCGGAGACCATCGAGGCGCTCTTCTCGCGCATCGAGGTCGGCGAGCGGGTCAACATCATCGACATGCCGGTGAAGGTGGGCCAGGAGGGTGAGCGTCTCTACGTGCAGTCCTTTGAGCCTCTCGAGGAGCAGGAGAACGGCATGGACGACCTGCTGGAGGCGCTCGGCCAGCTGCAGGCGAACAAGGCCGCGGCCAACATCCCGGTGGACTATGGCCGGCTGCGCGAATCGCTGGAGGCCAGCAGCTGGCAGCTGGTCGCGCTGGCACCACTGCCGGAGGAGGCCATCGAGCCCGAGCCGCTGCAGTGGTTCGACGAGATCCTGGCCATGCGGCCCTGGCATGGCCAGCTGGAGACCCGCCAGGAAGGGTAACGACAGCCGGAAAAGGGAATTTCCGACAACCCGGGAAGGACGCGTATGAAGACCCCACTCGTAGGGTTCCTGCTGCTGGTGTTGCTGGCCGTCTCCTGCCTGGGGCATGCCCAGGAGGAGGACGGGGAGGAAAGCCGCTGGTTCAGCGTCGACTCGCTGAATGCCGGCCTCGGCCAGCCGCCCGAGGAGGTCAATCGCCAGACGCCGCGGGACGCGGTACGCAGCTTCCTGGAATTGACCGACCAGGAAGACTATGCGGCTGCGGCGCATCTCCTCAACCTGTTCGACCTGACCCCCGATGAACAGGCCGCGCGAGGCGCCGTGCTGGCCAGGCAGCTCGCCGAAGTCCTCCAGCGGGGCGAATGGCTCGACATCTCCGACCTTTCCGCGCGTCAGGATGCCATGGTCGAGGATGGCTCGGGCCAGAGCTCCCGCGCCGGCCAGACCCGCCGAAACCTCAAGCTGGCCACCCTCGAAGCCGACGGGCAGAGCTATGAGGTGCGCGTGGCCCGCTACCGGGCGGGCGAGCAGGATCCCGTCTGGTTGATCGCCCCGGAGACGATCACCGCGATCCCCAAGCTCTACGAGGAATATGGTCCCTCCTGGCTGGAGAGCCATCTCCCCGAGCGCTTGCATACCTCCATCGGCAAGCTGGAGCTATGGGAGTGGCTCGCCATCCCGATCTTCCTGGTCATCACCGGGGCGGTGGGATGGTTCACCCATGCCCTGATGGGCCTGCTGACCCGCAGCCTGCCCGCGGGGCTTGCCAGCGTCTTTTCGCAGATGATCCGGCTGCCCCTGGCCTTCATCGCCATGGCGCTGCTGGCACAGTGGCTGCTCGACTACGTGGTCTCCTTCTCGGGCATGGTCACCGCCACCCTCGGGGTGGTGCTGATCATCATCATGGCGTGGGGCATCGGCCTGATCGCGGTGCGGCTCGTGGATACCCTGCTGATCAGGATGACGCGCCTGCTGGTGGGCGAGATCGACGACACCCGGCACCGCGACGAGCGCAAGCTGCTGACCACCCTCTATGCGCTGCGTCGTGCCGTGATCCTGGTCACCGTGCTGGTCGTGGTGATCTACGTCATCGCTCAGGTCAGTTTCTTCGAGACGATCGGAATGACACTGCTGGCGTCGGCCAGTGTCTTGACGGTGCTGGTGGGGGTCGCAGGCCAGGCCGTGCTCGGCAACATCCTGGCCTCCTTCCAGGTCTCCCTGACCAAGGCGATCCGCATCGGCGACCTGGTGGTCTTCGAGGACCAGTGGAGTTACGTGGAAGCCATCTACTATACCTTCATCCGCCTGAGGACCTGGGACGAGCGGCGCCTGATCGTACCGGTGAAGTACTTCGTCTCGAAGCCCTACGAGAACCTTTCCGCGAAGCATGCCAAGCTCTACCGGACCATCGTGCTTAGGCTTCATCTCAGCGCCGATGTGGCCACCTTGAGGGAGAAGTTCAAGGAGTTCGCGATGGCCGAGGAGCAGGTCATCGATCACCATAAACTGGCTTGTTTCGTCACCGGCCAGCATGAGGCCACCCAGGAGGTCTCCTTCTATCTGATGGGCCCCGAGGCCGTAGGTGCCTGGGAAGCGGAGGCGAAGGTCCGGGAGAAGCTGCTGGCCTTCATCCGCGACCACCATCCCGAGTGGTGGCCCAGGGAGGTGGTGGTGCTCAGCCACCACGACATCGCCCGGGGCGATACCCCGGCCAAGCGTCGGATCCGGCGGCCAGCCACGGTGCAGGAGGTCGATGAGCCGCCATCTCCCGGGGGCGAGCCTTCAGCCGAATGACCAGGCCCGTCCGGCGATTGCCGGGCGGGCCTGTTTCTGCCGCTCGTCGCGGCGCCCCGTCAGGGCCGACAGACGAAGTAGTCGTTCTGGATGTCGTGCTCCAGCTGATGGACCCGGATGTCCCGGAAGCCCGCCTCCTCCAGGTAGGCCAGCGCCCGTTCGCGGCCCCACATGGTGCCGAGCCCCTCGCCACCCTGGGCCAGTGAGACCGTCATGCAGTGGCTGACCGAGACGGCATAGAGCATCGTCCCCAGCGGGTGATCCTGGTCCAGGTGGTGGTGACTCGAGGCATGGATGTCCTGGACCAGGTAGACGCCGTCAGGCGCCAGGCTGCGGTGGATGCCCTTGAGCAGGCTTCTCGGCCGGGCCTGGTCGTGGATGCCGTCGAAGGTGGTCACCAGCTCGAAGGCGTTGGGCTCGGCGCTGACGTCGAAGTCGCTCAGGTCACGCACCTCGAAGTTGAGGTTATCGAGCCCGGCCGCCCGGGCCTGTTCCCGTGCCCAGGCGATGGCCTCTCCGGAGAGGTCGTAGCCGACGAAGCGGCTGGCCGGGAAGCGCTCGGCCATGGCCAGCAAGGCGCGGCCGCGGCCGCAGGCGCAGTCCAGCACCCGGATGCCCGACTCGAGCCGCTCGATGAGCCCCGGCGCCAGGGGCAGGATGGCGTCGAACAGCGCCGGCAGCACCGTCTGGCCGCTGTCGCTGGCCATCACCTCCTGGAAGCGCGGATAGCGTGAGTAGGGCACACCACCTCCCTCGCGGAAGCAGCGGACCACGTCGTCCTCCACACTGCCCAACAGCGAGATAAACTGAGCATAGACGGCGAGGTTGGCCGCTCCCTGGTCGGTGAGCAGCTCGGCGTGGGCATCGGGGAGGCGATAGGTGCCGTCGGCCGGGTCGGTGGCGATCACGCCGCCGGCGACCAGGCCGCCGAGCCATTCGCGGACGTAGCGCTCGTCGAGCCCGGCGCGCTCCGCCAGCTGCTGGCTGGTGAGGGGCGGCTGGCCGGTCAGGGCCGCGAAGAGGCCGGTGCGGTGGCCGATGGCGGTAAGCAGCATCAGCCCGCTCTCGTTGAGGGCATTGACCAGCCGGGCCTCGAAGGCGCTGCTGTCGGCCTCGGTCGCAGGAAGGGAATGGACGTTGCACATGAGGGTTCTCCTGATGTTTAGGGATTATTCTTAGGGATTGTTGTTGGCGTACAGGAGAACCCTACGGCGGGAACGGCATCGCAACGAAAGGGGATTGCGCCGCAAAGGGGTGTTTTCTGCCATGACGATTGAATCCGCCACTCAGGTCGCCATCCTGGCGGTGCCCGAGACCACCGCCTCCACCCTCTATGGCATGTTCGACCTCTTCGGGTCGGCCGGCCGCGACTGGGAGCTGCTGATGCACGGGCGCCCCGGGGTGTCGTTGCTGTACCCGCTGATCGTCTCCCGCGACGGGCGGGGCTTTCGCACCCGCAACGGGGCCTGGATCGAGCCGGACGGAGCGCTGGCCGACTGTCGGGCGCCGACGGCCATCTGCATTCCCGACCTGCTGGTGGTGCCCGGCGCCAGGCTGGAAGGGCACTACGACCCGGAACTGGCCTGGCTACTGGCCTGCCACGGACGCGGGGCCCTGCTGGCTGCGGCCTGCACCGGCTCGCTGCTGCTCGCCGAGACGGGGCTGCTCGCCGGGCAGGATGCCACCACCCACTGGGCCTACTGCGATGCCCTGGCCCGTCAGCATCCGGAGGTGTGCGTGCATGCCCATCGCGCCCTGGTGGTCAGCGGCGAGGGGGGCCGCCTGATCATGGCCGGCGGAGGCACCACCTGGATCGACCTGGCGCTGTTCCTGGTGGCGCGGCTGGTGGGGGTGGACGAGGCGATGCACCTGTCGCGGATCTTCCTGATCGACTGGCACCACGAGGGCCAGCAGCCCTATGCGGCCCTGACCGCCGCCCGACAGGTGGAGGACGCGCTGATCAGCGAGGCCCAGGTATGGGTCGCCCAGCACTACGATGCCCACTCGCCGGTGGCCGGCATGGTCCGCCGCAGCGGGCTGACCGAGCGCTCCTTCAAGCGTCGCTTCAAGGCCGCTACCGGCATGACGCCCATGGACTATGTGCACACCCTGCGCCTCGAGGAGGCCAAGCAGATCCTGGAGAGCGGCGACGAGCCCATTGAGGCGGTGGCCGAGCAGGTCGGCTATGCCGACCCGAGCTTCTTTCGGCGCCTGTTCGGTCGGCGCGTGGGGCTCACCCCGCGGGCGTATCGTCGGCGTTTTCGCGGCCTGCGCCTGACGCTGCAGTGACTCCCGAGCCGCTCTTCAGTTGCCTGACGGCTCCGCCTCCGAGGCCGGGGTCTCCTTGCTGCCGGCGGGGCGTCGCGCCATCACGGTGATCTCCACGTGGGCGCCGCCGTAGAGGCGGGGCGACTGGGTGCAGGTGCGTGCCGGGTAGCGGTGGGCGTCGAAGAATTCGGCGTAGGCGGCGTCCATGTCGCGGATCAGGTCGAGGTCGGTGATGTGCACGTCGACCCGCACCACGTCCTCCATGTCGCAGCCGGCGGTGGCCAGCATGCGCTGGAGGCTGCGCATTACCAGGCGGGTCTCCTCGGCCATGTCGCCGATCACCGTCTCGCCGCCCTGGATATCCTCGGCGGTCAGCCCCGAGAGGAAGACGTAGGCGTCGTCGATCACCATATGGCTGCCGGGGAAGAGCGGCAGGGGCAGGGTGGCATCGTTGTGGTATTGCGGCATGCTGGCGTTCTCGGGGCGGCGTGGGCAGGGTCTCGTGAAGCGTCGTTCAGGTACCCCGGGATGTCCAGTCGGTCCCTCCACGCCCCCTGCCATCGACCAATGGGCCGGGCGTGTCCGGCATGGTATTGCTGATGGCTGAGACAATCACCACAAGGAGCCGTCCCATGACCCGGGCCCCCGACTTCCCGCCGGCCAACCCCGACTATCGGACCGAGGTGGAGCGCATCTTCCAGGCGGCGCCCTTCATCCGCTCGCTCGGCATCGAGGCCGAGGAGATCGCCCCGGGCCTTTGCGTGACGCGCCTGGCGGTGCGCGAGGACCACCAGCAGCAGGATGGCTTCGTGCATGCCGGCGTGCTGGCCACCATGGCGGACCACACCGCCGGGGCCGCCGGTGCCACCCTGATCCCGGCCGGGGCGATCGTGCTCACCGCCGAGTTCAAGATCAACCTGCTGCGCTCGGCCCGCGGGCCTGAACTGCGCTGCGTGGGGCGGGTGCTCAAGCCCGGCCGCACCCTGATCGTCGCCGAGTCGGAGGTGTATGGTGGCGAGGAGGGCGCCACCCTGGTGGCCAAGGCCACGATGACCCTGGCCGTGGTCAGGCCGCGCTGATGGCGGGAGCGCGCATGACCGAGATTCGTCCCGCCGCGACCCTCGCCCTGGTGCGCGACAGCGACCGGGGGCTCGAGGTCCTGGTGCTGCAGCGCACCTGGCAGGCGGCCTTCCTGCCCGGCTACTTCGTCTTCCCCGGCGGTGCCGTGGACCCCCAGGACCCGGACGTGCGGGCCTGCGCCTCGGGCCGTGGCGACGCCGCCATCAGCCAGACCCTGAGCCTCGATGAGGGCGGGGCCGACTACATGATCGCGGCACTGCGCGAATGCCTCGAGGAGGCGGGCCTGCTGCCGGCGCTGGACGATCGGGGCCGTGCGTTGCCTGGCGATCATCCTGTCCTGAGCGCAGGCCGTGAAGCACTGTGCCGCGGCGAGGTCGACTTCCGCGAACTGTGCGAACACCACGGGCTGGTGCTGCCCCTCGATCGGCTGGCCTACCTGGGCCACTGGGTCACGCCCCGGGGCGCGCCGCGACGCTTCGATACGCGCTTCTTCGTGGCCCTGGCGCCGCCGGGGCAGCAGGCGGCGCACGACGGCAGCGAGACCATCGCCCACGCCTGGCGCACGCCCGCCGATGTGCTGGCGGATCACCGCCGGGGCCGGCTCGCGCTGGGCTATCCCACCCTGCGCACCCTGCGCCTGCTCGCCGACTTTGCGACCGCCGAGGCGCTGCTGCGTTACGCCCATGCCAACCCGCCGACGCCGCGTCCCAGCCGCCCCTGGCCAGCCCGCAAGGGCGGCGCCGCCTGGCAGGTGGAGCCGGATGCCCCGGCCTATGCGGAGGTGCGCCGCCTGGACCCGCAGCGCCGGGGCATGGCCAGCGCCGAGATCGAGCCCGGCCGGGCGGTCGAACTGGCGCCGGGGGTGATCCGGGTCACCGCCCCCAACTCAGGCGCGATGACCGGCCCCGGTACCAACAGCTACCTGCTGGGCGACGGCGATGACCATCTGGTGATCGACCCCGGCCCTGCGGAGCCGGCCCACCTGGAGCGGCTGCTGGCACTGGCCGGCGGGCGGCTCTCCCGGGTGCTGGTGACCCACACCCATATCGACCACTCGCCGGGAGCGGCCTGGCTCAAGGCGCGCACCAGCGCCCGGCTGGTGGGCCTGCCGCCGCCGCCCGGGGCCAGCCAGGACGCCGGCTTCGTGCCCGACCACCGGCCTCGCCACGGCGAGCGCCTCGAAACGCCCGCGGGTTCGCTCAAGGTGCTGCATACGCCGGGTCACGCCTCCAACCATCTCTGCTACCTGCTGGAGCCCGCGCGACTGCTGTTCGCCGGCGACCAGGTGATGCAGGGCTCCACGGTGGTGATCAACCCGCCGGACGGCGACATGGCCGCCTACCTGGAAGCCCTGAATGCCCTGGGGGAGGAGCCCTTCGACACCATCGCCCCGGGCCACGGCTTCCTGATCGGTGAGGCCCACGCCGCTATCGACTTCCTGGTCACCCACCGCCTGGCCCGGGAGCACAAGGTGCGCCGGGCCCTGGCGCGCCACGCCCCGGTGAGCCTGGAGACGCTGACACGCCACGCCTACGACGACGTACCGGAGGAGAAGCTGGGAGTGGCGGCACGCTCGGCACTGGCCCACCTGCTCAAGCTGGAGGCCGAGGGGCGCGCCGCACAGCGGGCGGGGCAGTGGGTCTCCCGGGAGGAGTGAGGAGAGGTCGCGCGCGAATGCCGGCTAGCCTGCTCAGGCCCAGCGCTCGTCGGCGGTGAAGGCCACGGTGAACCAGCGCCGCTCCGGCGGCGGGCTCAGCCCGGCGCTGATCTGCTCGCGGATCTCGTCGAGCACGGCGATGCCCTGGCCCTGCCCGTACTCGGGCGTGGTGACGATATGGATCTCGATGTAGTGGCCACGGCCGGCCTTGGCCACGTGGCTGTAGTAGTGCAGTAGCCCCTCGCGCGCCATCACCGGCGCCATGGCCGCATGCACCTCGCGGTCGATCCCGCTCGGCGCGATCAGCAGCACCTCCTTCATGGCGCGGCGCACGATGCCGATGGGTACCGGCATGAAGCTGGCCGTCAGCACCATCAGCAGCACCGAGTCCACGTAGGGGGTGAGGTGTGCCCAGGCGGTGCCTTGCAGGAAGCGGGCGATGATGAAGGCCAGCAGCAGCGAGGTGGTGATCAGCGCCGCCATCAGCCAGCCCTGCATGTCGATGCGCACGAACTCGGAGTCCGCGATGCGGTTGATGCGCCGCTGGTAGGCGGTCATGGCGAAGCAGACGATGGCCACCACCACCGCGTAGCCGATCGCCAGGTCGAAGGCGAGCTCGCGGCCGCCCTCGCGCAGGTCGAGCAGGGCGGTGAGAAAGGCATAGAAGCAGAGCAGCATCAGGATGCTGCCGTTGAGCGCAGCGACCAGCGGCTCCAGGTGCCAGTAGCCGTGCTGGAAGCGCTCGCTGGCCTCGCGCACGGCGAGTCGGGCCACCAGCAGCGCCAGCCCCGACATGGCGGCGTCGATGGTGGAGAAGACGCCGTCGAAGAGGATCGACTGCGAGCCGGCCAGCAGGCCGAAGGTGACCCCGAGGCTGGAGACCCCCAGGGTCACGAGAATGGAGAGCTTGAGGGCGCGCTGCTCGAGGGTGGCTTGCATGGCGGGTCTCTGGGGCGGAAAGCCTTCCAGTCTAGCCGAGCCGGATAGGGCGGGCGAGGGGCTCGCCTTGCGCCCGCCTCAGCCGACATGCCGTTGGCGCCAAGGGCCCGGTGCTGATTGCCAAGGCCACCGGGGCTCATCCAGACTCGCAACATCCACCCCGACCCCAGGAGGCCACCATGAGCCAGCCGGTCATCGCTGACAACCAACCCAAGGCGGTCACGCTGCAGAAGGGCAAGAAGTATGCCTTCTGCGCATGCGGCCACTCGCAGACGCAGCCCTTCTGCGACGGCTCCCACAAGGGCACGGGCTTCGGCCCCAAGGTGTTCGAGGCCGAGCAGGATGGCGAGGCCTTCCTGTGCCAGTGCAAGCAGACCAGCAATGCGCCTTACTGCGACGGCACCCACCAGCAGTTCAGCCAGGCGCAGGTGGGGCAAAAGGCGCCTGACCCGGGTCCCGACAAGCAAGGCCCGGGGCTATGAAGGGGCCGACGGCGGATGTCTTGGATGCCGCTCTGGCGGTAACCGGTGAGGGGAAGGGGGGGTAGGGGCAGGGCATCGCCTCGCGCCTTGCTCACACTTTTCCCGAGGGGAATCGCCTATGAGTCGATCAGCCAGCACGGCATGGTTTCTGGCTCTTGTAGCCGCGGTCGTTATGCCGGGTTGTTCGTCACACGGCGTCTATCCTGTGGAATGGGGTGGCCTCTCTGCAGCCGAGGGCGATAGCTGCCCCTCTGTTGCGGGCGTGTATCAGAACGCGGGAGAGCGAGCAGTGCCGAAGGGTGGCTCACCTCAGTATTCCCCGCCTCATCTTTCCAGCTATTTCTTTGCAGACACCGCCGCTGCGGCGCGCGAGAATCGTGTGCGGATCACGGGTGAAGCAGACGTGGCGCTCAGGATCGAATTGCTCGACGAGCAGGCTTCCGTCGAACCGCGCCTCCTGCTGCGTCAGGAGCATTATCGCTGCGAGGATGGCTGGTTGCTGCTGGAAACCTCGCGTTGGATGGCGGAACAAGCAAGTGGCTTCGAGTCCATGGCCTATCGCTTCCGCAAGACGGATGACGGTGCAATGGTGGTGCGGGTGAGTGCTTCCGCGGTTGGTGTCGTGTTTGTGGTGCCCGTCGCCGGAAGCTCGACCGAATGGCACCGCTTCCTGCCGGCGAGATAGGGCACACGTGCTGACCTACCTGAGGTGCTGTGAGGACTAGACTTCTCAAGGCCATTGTTGCACCCCGGAGGAACGAACATGCGACTCGAAGGCTCCTGCCACTGCGGCGCGGTACGCTTCTCGGTGGTCTCGCCGCACCCGTATCCCTACCAGCGGTGCTACTGCTCGATCTGTCGCAAGACCGCGGGTGGCGGCGGCTATGCCATCAACCTGAGCGCACGCGCCGAGACCCTCGAGGTAGAAGGTGGCGAGCACAAGGGCGTCTATCATGCCGTGATCGACGGCAAGCAGAGTGCCGGCGAGCGTCATTTCTGCCGCCACTGCGCCAGCGCACTATGGGTCTTCGATCCCCATTGGCCCGAGCTGGTCCATCCCTTCGCCTCGGCCATCGACAGCGAGCTGCCGATCCCCCCTGAGCGGGTCCACCTGCTGCTCGACAGCAAGTCCGGCTGGGTCGAGGTCGAGGCGAGGGAGAATGACAGGTGCTTCGCCGGCTATCCCGAGGAGAGTATCGCCGAGTGGCACCGCCGGCTGGGGCTGGAGACACCATAGGCCACAGAGACAGGGAAGGCGGCACCCGACCGGGTGCCGCCTCCAGGCATTGTGGCAACTGGCGTGCGGCTCAGTCGGCCCGGGCGGCGGCCGCTGCGCCGGGGGCGAGGATGCCCTGCTCCCGCGCCATGGCATAGGCGGCCCGGGGGCCGGCCCACAGCGAGGGCAACAGCACCAGTGAGACCGGAATCGCGGTGATCACGATGAACTGCTGCAGTGCGCCGATCTGCCCTGCGCCCATATAGAGCAGGATGCCGGCCATCAGCGCCATGGTGATGCCCCAGAAGGCGCGCACCAGAGGGCTTGGCGCGTCGTGGCCGGCGCACACCACGGCGATGGCGTAGCTCATGGAGTCGCCGGTGGTGGCCACGAAGATGCTGGTCAGCAGCAGGATGGCCAGCGCCATCAGGGGGCCACCCGGCAGCGCCTGGGCCACGGTGAGGGTCGCCACGTCGAACTGGAAGTTGTTCAGCGCCTCGCTGAGGTCGATCGCCTCGGTCAGCTGGTAGTGGATGCCGGAGCCGCCCAGCAGGGTGAACCAGATCGCGGTGGCCACCGGGGCCATCACTGCCACGGCCAGGATCATCTCGCGGATGGTGCGCCCGCGGGAGATGCGTGCCACGAAGATCGCCATCAGCGGCGCATAGCCGATGAACCAGGCGAAGAAGAACACCGTCCACCACTGCATCCACCAGGCCGGCGCGGTCTCGGCGCTCATGGTGGCCATGCTGAAGAACGATGACAGGTACTCGCCGAAGCCCTGGCTGAAGGCGTTGACCAGGAACAGGGTGGGGCCGGCCACCAGGATCACCGCGGCGATGGCCAGCGCCAGGAAGACGTTGAAGCGCGACAGGATCTGGATGCCCTTGTGGATGCCGGTCATCGCCGAGGTGACGTATACCCCCGCCAGCAGCACCAGGATGCCGAGCTGGGTGGCGTAGCCCTCGCTGACGCCGAACAGCTCATGCAGGCCGAAGCTCACCTGGGTGGCGAGAAAGCCGATCGGGCCGACGGTGCCCGCGACCACCGCGATCACGCAGCAGGCATCGACCAGGCTGCCCAGCGCACCCTTCATGACGCGTTCGCCGAACACCGGGTAGAGCAGGGTGCGCGGCTGCAGCGGCTGGCCCTTCACGTAGTGGGCATGGGCCAGCACGATGGCGCTGAGCGAGCCCAGCACCGCCCAGGCCAGGAAGCCCCAGTGCATGAACGACTGGGCCAGGGCGCCGGCCACGGCCTCGGCGGTGCCCGCCTCGGTGTCGAAGGCCGGCGGGGTCACCACGAAGTGGTAGACCGGCTCGCCCGCGGCGAAGAACACGCCGCCACCGGCCAGCAGGGTGCACATGATCATCGACAGCCACTTGAAGGTGCCGATCTGCGGGCTCGTGAGGTTGCCGACCCGGGCGCCGGCCGCCGGCGAGATGGCCACGCCGATGGCGATCAGGAAGGTCAGCAGCAGCAGGAGCTGGAAGTAGGTGCCGAGTGTGGCTGCCGTCCAGGCGAAGCCGATGCTGATGCTGTCGGCCACCAGGTCGATGTCGTAGAGCGACAGGCCGACGAAGGCCACGATGAAGCCGACCGTGAGCAGCAGCACGATGGGGTCGCCCAGGCGCGACAGCGCCGAGGCCCCGGAAGGGGCGGGAGTCTTGTTCGGAGGCATGGGGATGCTCTAGTTGCGGAGGATGTATGCGCCGAGGAAACATGGCGCCGACCAGAGCGATGGCATCCTAACAATATTAGACCTAAGTCTAAACCTCTGGCGGGTACACCGAAGCAGCATGAGAGCTGGTCAGTGCGAGAGCACCAGCATCTGAAAGGCCATCATGGCGGCGAACGCCAGCGTGACGGCGGTGGCAGCCGAGCCGCTCTTGACCCTCTCCAGCGCTTCAGGGAACAGTTCCGCGAATACCATCCAGATCATGGCACCGGCAGCCAGGCCCAGACCCACCGGCAGCAGCGGCCTGAAGGTGTCCACGAACAGGTAAGCGGGGGCCGCCATCAGCGGCTGCGGCAGACTGGTGAAGATGGCCCACATGCCGGCTTTCCAGACGGGGGTGCCGCGTGGCACCAGAATCAGGGCAATGGCGAGGCCCTCCGGCACGTTATGAAAGGCAATGGCCGTGGTGATAAAGGTGGCGAGCCCTTCGCTGCCGGCGAAGGATACTCCCACGCCAATCCCCTCCGCGAAGGAGTGGGCGGTCATGATGCCGAGAATCATCAGCGCCTTGGTCGCGTTGGCTCCGCTGAGATCCGCCACCTTCACGTCTCCCTGGCCTGATAGCAGGCGATCGGAGAGCACAATGGCCGCCAGTCCAAGCAGGACCCCGACAAAGGTCAGCGTGATGTCCAGCATCACGCCCTCGGCGATCAGGCTGTGGCTCGCGGCCAGCATCAACCCCGCCGCTGCGGCGTTCGACCAGCCCATGGTGCGTTGCCCCAGGCGCTTCACGAACAGGAAGGGCAGTGCGCCGACGCCGGTCATGATGGCAGTCAGCAGAGCGGCAGCGATCACAAGCCACAGTGACGTATCCATTATCAGTCCTCGGTAGCAGGCTTCCGGGAATGGAGCGGGACGTGTGCATTCACATGCTAGGGGTTATGCCTGCAAACTAAAAACCAATTATACTAACGTAATTCAATAAAGTTATTTAATCGGCCAGTTGCCGCCCCGTCTCATTGCGGCGCCCAGGCGTCGTGTAACACCTTTTTCCGGGTGTCGGGAGCCGTGACCCGGCACAGTGGGCATGCCACCATGCCCTTGATGAATGACCGAGGCCCCTTGATGTTCAATGACAGTTCGCCAAGCCGCCCCTGGCGCTGGGTGGTGATAGGCGCCATGCTGCTGATGGCCGGCTACCTGTGGATCTGGCACTCGCCCGAACTGGCCGACGTGCAGCGCTGGGCCGACGAGGCCTCCCACCACCCCGGGGTGATCGTTTCGGTGATCCTGATCATGGCGGTGACCCTGGCGATCGGCCTGCCCGGCAGCATCGGCCTGTGGCTGATCGCGCCCTTCTATACGCCCCTGGTTGCCACCCCGATATTGATGGTCGGCAGCGTGTCTGGCGCCCTGGGGGCCTACTACCTCTCTTCCCGCTTCAGCGACCGCTGGAAGCCCAAGGGGCTCACTCGCAAGGTCATGGGCAGGCTGGAGAAACGCAGTGATTTCCTCACCCAGTGCGCGCTGCGCGTGCTGCCGGGTTTCCCCCACTCGGTGGTCAACTTCTCCGCCGGCCTGCTGCGCCTGCCGCTGGCGACCTTCGTGATGGCGGCCATCATCGGCCTGGGCGTGAAGTGGGCGGTCTATGCCAGCGCCATTTACGGCGCCCTGGAGGCGGTGGAGAAGGAGGAGGCGGTCAGCCCCGACGTGATCCTGCCGCTGGTCGCGCTGACCCTGCTGCTGCTGACCGGCGCCTGGCTCAGGCGCCGGGTCGAGGCCCATGGCCAGGCGCCTACTCCTCGAGCCTGATTCGGCGCAGGGTATAGTCGCCGCCCTGGTTGGCCAGCATGAAGCCCTGGAAGGGATCACGCAGGCCATTGTCCTGCACGCGTATCAGGCGCTGGTCATCCACGCGGACCTGCATCCGCCCGTTCTCGTCGCGGGTCCAGACCATGCGGTGAAAGCGGCCGTCCTCGAGGTCGAGGGTGCCCTCGTGGCGGGCGACCACCTCGGCGTTTCCTGAAATCAGCCTGACCAGGCTGAGCCCCGGGCGCGAGCCGGGCGTGTAGACCAGGCGATAGCCGGTACCGTTGGGCCGGTTGCCCTGGAAGAGCCCAAGCTCCAGGCTGCCCGTCCGCTCCCTGGAGGCGAGTTCGAGCTCCATCCTGAAGGCGTTGTCGACGGGGGCATTGACGAAGATGCGTGCCGGTTCCACGGGGATGGACACGTCTTCGCCCTGTCGGGTATTGCCCGTCTGCTCGAGAATCAGCTCCAGCATGGCCAGGCCGATCTCCTCCGGCCGCTCGGCGCTGAGCCTGCGTGTTTCGCGAGCGGTCGTGCGCTGTGTCTCCACGATGCTGCGCAAGCCGTTCTCGTCGACCTCAAAGTTGCCGCTGAGCACTGTCCAGGGGGGATCGCGACGGTAATTGCCGTCGTTGAAGTCATCATTCAGGGCAACCCGAGACGAGGTTTCGGGTTGCGGCTCGGAGGGTGTGGCCACCTCTTCCTTCTGCGCCTCGCGCAGGCGTCTGAGCAGGTCGGCCGTTGCGCGGCCATCCTGGGCCATGTCCTGGTCGGCCTGGTACTCGCGTATCGCGTTGCGGGTACGGCTACCCATGGCGCCATCCACCGGGCCGGCATCATAGCCGAGCCGATTGAGCTCGCGCTGTATCTCGGCCACGCCTTGCCGATCCGACAGGGTCTCGATATCGGGCCGCGACTGCGGTGTCGCCTGTGAAGAGGGTGACTCTTCCGGCTCCCAGCCACGCGTCGCCTGCTGCGCCTCGGCGACCTGTCCGGTCGTCATGCGTCCGGCCAGCGAGTCGCGTGCCTCGGCCGCATGGCGATGACCGCGGGCCGCGGCCAGGTTGTACCACTTGTGGGCCTGCACGAAATCCTGGGTGGTGCCGTTGCCGGCTTCGTGCAGGCGGCCCAGCATGTACTGGGCATCGGCATCGCCGCTTCTGGCCGCTTCGCCGAACTCCTGCAGTGCCTGGCGGTACTCCTGCCGTTCGTAGTAGCGCATGCCCTCGGTGTAATCGGCGCTGGCCAGTCCGACGGAACCGACGAGGATGAGACTGAGTGCGAGTGCCTTTATGATCACGGTCATGCCTCCAGTGGACGGGAATGTCATCCGCAACATCAGGATAGGCGAAATAAGTGATGATGCAGGCCGGGGGGGGCTGCCGAGTCGAGTCTGGCGAAAAGGCAAGCTATCCATCGTCCCGAGCCACGCCACCTCGAGCCGAAAGGGACCTGGCCGCCGGTCGGCGATGAGAAAGCCCACCTGCTGGATCGCCGCGGGGTCGAGCGGCGGGGCATCCGCCAGACGTCTGCCGCGGAACACCGCCTCGAACTCCTGCCAGGGCAGGGCAACGTGCTGCCACTCCTCGGCGGCTGGCTGGAACAACGCCCGATAAGCCGCTCCCTCCGGTAGCTGGTCGTTTCTCAGACGCAGCTGGTAGCGGCGGCCGTCACCGCGTACGTACAGCACAAGGCCCGAGGCGTCACTCAGGTCCATGGCCTCGGGCTCACGGCGCACCGAGGCGAAACCGCCGTTGTTCTCGAGTGACGTCTCGCCGCTGAACACGCCGCTGCCGTCCTCCTGGTGCAGGCCGCCGCGGGAGATGCCACCCATCACCTCGTCGTTGATGGCGCGCCAGCGCGGTGCCTCATCCGCGTGCTGAAAGTCGATCAGGCGTGCTGTCATTGGGGGCCTCCGGAGTCACGTTGCGCCAAGGGTCCAGCTTGCCTGCCATGACGCGCGCTGTCTTCTGCGGCGTCACCGCCGCGGAAGAAATGCGACATACTCTGAGAGGCATCGGCCAGCCAGCGTGAGGACGCGCCATGAACTACGACGAGGCGGTGAAAAGCACCTGGGACCTGGAGGGCGCGCCGGCGAAGGGCGAGGCCGAGCGGTTCGAGACGCTCATCCGCTATGCCACCCTGGCGCCCTCGGGCCACAACACCCAGTGCTGGCGGTTCCGGGTGGGGGAGGGCGCCATCATCATCCTGCCCGACCTGACCCGGCGCACGCCGGTGGTCGACCCCGACGATCATCACCTCTATGTATCGCTGGGCTGTGCCACGGAGAACCTCTGCCTGGCCGCCCGGGCGATGGGGCTGGCTGCCGAGGCCGAGTTTCAGCCCCAGGGCGCCGGCGAGATCCGGGTGACCCTCACGCCCGGCGAGGCCGAGGCGTCGCCGCTGTTCGAGGCCATTGCCTCGGCAGTGCACGCGCAGCGACTACGACGGCACGCCGCTTTCCACCGAGGAGCTGGCCACGCTCGAGGTAGCAAGCAGCGGGGACGGTGTCTCGGTGGCGATGCTCACCGAGCGCGAGGCCATCGAACGGGCGCTGGCGTTCATCCTGGATGCCAACACCCGGCAGTTGGAGAATCCTGCCTTCCTACGGGAGCTCGAGGCCTGGATCCGCTTCAACGACGCGGAGGCGGTCGACAAGGGCGACGGCCTGAGCGGCCGGGCGACCGGCAACCCCCAGGCGCCGCGCTGGTTGGGGAAATACCTGATGCGCGTCATGCTGCGGCCGAAGGCGGAGAACGCCAAGGTGGCCCGCCAGGTGCGCAGCTTCGCCGGGCTGGCGGTGTTCGTCTCTGCGGTGGATGACCGGTCGCACTGGGTCGAGGCCGGCCGCTGCTACCAGCGCTTCGCCCTGCAGGCCACGGCGCTGGGTATTCGCAACGCCTTCGTCAACCAGCCGGTGGAGGAGGCGAGCGTGCGCCCCGAGTTCGCCCGGTCGCTGGGGCTGGCCGGTGGACGCCCTGACCTGGTGGTGCGCGTCGGCCGAGCCCCGGCCATGCCGCGCTCGCTGCGCCGCCCGGTGGGGAGCGTGATGCAGCAGGGGAGGCGTGATGCGCGAGCGCGCGCTGCTGCCCTTCCTGCTTATCACCTTCGCGATCGCCTGGGGCAGCCTGCTGCTGCCGGTGTTCTTCCACTTCCAGCTGATCAATCCGCTGTGGCCGGATGCTCAGCCGCTCGAGAACACGCTGTTCCTGGGGGTTGCCGTGGCCGTTGTCTGGACGCATCGCAAGGCCATGTTTCGTCGTGAGGGAGCCGTCACGGCGGTGACGTCGCATGAGGGGGCGTGACGGGCCCGGCCGTTTGGGCGAATCCTTGGCGTGCTTTGTCACGCAACGGCTTGACGAAGCGGTGTGGCAGGGTCGACAAGAGAGGTCATGGCTGCCCCATGAGGCGTCGCGGCGATCGGGCATCGGCACAGCGGTACTCGGGGGCATGCCCGGGAGCCCCGGATAGCGCAGCTGCTGCGTTCATGGCGTGAATTCAGGAGTAGGGAGGAGGTGGTTCTGACCAGGAGACACACCTTGGGCCGCGTCCGTTACAAGTCCGTGCTCGTGATCCTGGCCCTGGCACTCGCCGTGGGCGTTGGCGTGTGGCGTTGGTGGCAGGGGCCGCAGGTGCAGGGTTACGTGGTTGAGGCCATGCCGCTGGTGCAGACCGTGGTGGCGAGCCCACCGGCAACCTCGACACCCGCACCGCGGGGGAGGTGTTCGAACTGTTCCGCCGCTTCAACCGCGAACGCGGCTGCGCGGTGCTGCTGGTGACCCATGACCCCCGCCTGTCATCCACCTGTGACCGCACCATCGACCTGGTGATGGGCGCATTGTCAGCGATACCCTGAATGCCTGAGGGGGAAATGCTGTCGCCGCGAAAGCCTTGAGCGGTGTTGCCATCTGCGATAGCCCTGTGGGATAGCCCTGAGGGATAGCCCTGTGGGATAGCCCTGTGGGATAGCCCTGTGGGATGGCCCGCCATGGTTGCGAGGGGCGCCCGGTTTCGCTCCAATATCGGCCTCGTGTTGACGCCTTGAGGATTCACCGTGCCGGACGCCCATCTCGCCGATTCCGCCCTGACGCTCTACCACACCCTGGAAGAGATCCAGTGGCAGCGCAGCTTCGATGCGCGCTCGCTGACCCGCGGGCGGGCCTATGCGCGACAGGGCAGGGTGCGGAAAGGCACCCGTCTCGAGCATGAGGGCGAGATGCTGGTGCTGCGGGCCCAGGTGGACGGCAGCGGCCGAAGCCGCTACCTCACCAGCCTGGCCGTGGATCCCGACAACCCAGACATGGGCGTGGTCAGCGACTGCAGCTGCCCGGTGGGGCGCCAGTGCAAGCATGCGGTGGCGGTGATCCAGGGCTTCATCGACGATATGGAGGCCGATGGCATCCCGATTCGTGACGATGCGGCGCTGCTTGAGCAGCGCTGGGCGTCGTGGCTGGCCGAGTTCCAATCGCCGCTCGGCGGCAAGCGGTACGTTGAGCAGTTGGAGGAGGGCTACCGTCTGGCGCTGTTCCTGGACATCGATCCGGATCCACGCGCACCCAGCCTCAAGGTGTCGCCGGTGTGGCTGCGGCCCGCCAAGCAGCGCACCCGCGGCAACGGCTGGGTGAAGCCGCGGCCGATCATCGTGCGGCGCGGCGGAGGCATCACGCCCAGGCCAGCTGAAGCTCTCACGGTCCACCAGGAGGAGGCCCTGGAACTGCTGATGCTCGGTGAGCAGCGCCGCCAGCTTTCCGGCACGGGATACGAGCAGCACTGGAGCCCGGTCACCCATGCCTTCCAGGCGCGGGCGCTCTGGTCGCTGCTGGAGAGCAACACGCCGCCGCTGCTCTTTCACCGCAAGCAGACCGGCAGCATGTACGACCCGGGCCCGACCTGCCTATTGACCCTGGCCTGGGAGCCGGACGTCGACGGCAACCAGCACCTGCGCGCGGACACCGATCCGATGGACGTCATCTCCGACGAGGCCGCGATCGTGCGCGCCGGCGCCGAGCTCTGTTACCTCGATGAAAGGCGTGGCCGTTTCGGGCGCCTGGAGGGTGATCCCGAGCTGCTGATGCGTCTGCGCCGGGCACCGCCGCTGCCCCCGGAGATGAGCGGCTGGCTCACCGAGCGGCTTCACGAGACACCAGGGCTGGCCGATCGGCTACCGCCGCCCCAGGCCGTCGAGGAGCGCACCCTGGAAGGCGTGTCGCCGCGGCTCAAGGTCACCATGCGCCTCGCCACCGGGCAGCTGGGCTATCGCGACGGCGCCATGGTGCCGCGCTGGATCGAGGTGGGCGCCGCCGTGGTGGGCTTCGACTACGCCGGCATCGAGGTGCCGCCGGAGGAGGGCGACAGCGTTCAGGCCTTCCGCGACGGCCAGCGCCTCACCGTGATGCGAGACCCCGAGGCGGAGCGGGCGCTGGTACACACCCTGCCGCCGGGCATGGTGACCCTGGAGCGTCTGCAGCAGATCGAGGCGGTGCCCGCCCATCTGGATCTTCCCGAATGGACGCTGCTGCTCCCCCTGGAGGGTACGCCGCCGGCCACCGCCGCCGAGTGGCCGACCCACCTGTCCGGCCCCGACGACTGGTGGGAGATGATCACCAGGTTGCGTGAGGCGGGCTGCCTGGTTCACTTCGCCGCCGATTTCCCCGAGGAGCCCACCTACCTCGAGCCGGATGACTGGTATGGCGAACTTGAGCCGGCCGGCAATGGCTGGTTCGACCTGGCGCTGGATATCGAGGTGGAGGGCGAGCGGCTCAACCTGCTGCCCATCCTGCGCCGCCTGCTCAAGGACCCCGCTTTCCCCCTGGAGCCCGCCGCCGATGAGGCCGAAGACGCCACCTGGACGCTGGCCCTACCGGAGAACCGCCGCTTGGTGATGCCGCTTTCCCGGCTGCGTTCGCTGATGGCGCCGATCCTCGACTGGCTGGGCGACGATAGCGATGAGGCGGCGGCCGTGCGCCTGCCGCTCACCGCCGCCGAGAAGTTGGCGCCCCTGGCCGAGCATGAGCGCTGGGCGGGACGCGAGGACGTCACCGCCCTGGCGGAGCGCCTGCGCGCGCTGCCCGCCAGCCTGCCGGCGCCGGAAGGCTTCGCCGGCGAGCTGCGCGACTACCAATCCCGTGGCATCGCCTGGATGCGCTTTCTTTCCGAGCTTGGCACCGGGGGGATACTGGCCGACGACATGGGCCTGGGCAAGACGATGCAGGTGCTGGCTCACCTGCTCGACGAGCGCGCCCGCGGGGCGCTTAAGCGCCCGACCCTGGTGGTGGCGCCGACCAGCCTGGTGGGCAACTGGTGCGCCGAGGCGGCCCGCTTCGCCCCCGAGCTCGAGGTCGTCGCCCTGCAAGGTGGCCGCGCCCAGCGCGAGCGCCAGTTCGAGGAGGCACTGCCCACCGCCGACCTGGCGGTGACCACCTATGCGCTGCTGATCCGCGACCTCCCGCGGCTGCGTGAACACGACTTCGGCCTGCTGGTGCTCGACGAGGCCCAGGCGATCAAGAACGCCGCCAGCCAGACCGCCCGGTCGGTGCGCGCGCTCAATGTCGAGCGCGCCATCGCCATGACCGGCACGCCCCTGGAGAACCACCTGGGCGAGCTGTGGGCCCAGCTCGACGCCGTGGCACCTGGGGCGCTGGGCAGCCAGCAGTGGTTCGGCCAGCGCTTTCGCACCCCCATCGAGAAGGAGGGCGATGTCGAACTGCGCCAGCGCCTATCGCGGCGCATCGCCCCGTTGATGCTGCGCCGCACCAAGCAGCAGGTGCTCACCGAGCTGCCGGAGAAGACCGAGACCCGCCGCGAGCTCACCCTGAGTGGCGCTCAGCGCGAGCTCTACGAGAGCCTGCGCCTGGCCCAGCACCAGCGCGTGCAGCAGGCGGTGGCCGAGCGCGGCCTGGCCGGCTCCGGCATCGTCATGCTCGATGCGCTACTCAAGCTGCGCCAGGTATGCTGCGACCCGCGACTGGTCAAGCTGGAGAGCGTGCGCAAGACCAAGCGCTCGGCCAAACTCGAACAGCTGCGCGAGCTGGTGCCGCCGCTGGTGGAGGAGGGCCGGCGCATCCTGATCTTCTCCCAGTTCACGGAGATGCTGGCGCTGATCGGCGAGGCCCTGGAGAAGGACGGCATTCCCTTCACCACCCTGACTGGCGACACACCGGGCAAGACCCGTACCCAGCGGGTGGCGCTCTTCCAGCAGGGCGAGATCCCGGTATTTTTGATCAGCCTCAAGGCCGGCGGCACCGGATTGAACCTCACCGCCGCGGATACCGTGATCCACTACGACCCCTGGTGGAACCCGGCGGTGGAGGCCCAGGCCACTGGCCGCGCCCACCGCATGGGCCAGCAGAACCCGGTTTTCGTCTACAAGCTGGTGTGCGCCGGCACCGTGGAGGAGCGCATCCTCGACCTGCAGTCGCGCAAGGCCGACCTCGCGGCCTCGATCCTCGAGGGCGGTGCCGAGCGCGGCGGCGAGGGGCCGCTGTTCGACGAGGAAGATCTGGCGCTGCTCTTCGCGCCGGTGGCGTAGCCAGCCAGGGCGCCAGGCTAAGAAAAAATCTCGCAGGGCCCTTGGGATCCGGCACAGGCCTCCATAGCGGGAGGCCGTGCTGGCGATCGCGAGGACGCGCCATGAACTACGATGAGGCGGTGAAAAGCACCTGGGACCTGGAGGGTGCCGCCGGGGCTCGTTTCGCCGGTAACCCTGGAATGATCCTGGCCTGGCCCAGTCGTGGTTGGGGCAGTGCCATCAAACCTTGAACCGGGTGTCGTGACCCGATCGAAACATCGGGGTCGCGTGGCATTGAGGGTGTCGGTCGTCGGCTGCGTCGGTCGTCGGCGAACAAGCTGAGGATGGGGGCGCAATGAACGAGGCGGCAGGCTCAAACATGCCCCAGTGGCATTCACGTCCGGCTGATGCCGTGGCGCAGCACTGGGCCGTTTCGCCGGAGACGGGGCTGGATGAAGCGGAGGTGACCCGACGCCGCGAACGCTACGGCCTCAATCGCTTGCCCGAGGCCAAGTCCCGCGGGCCGCTGATTCGCTTCCTGGCCCAGTTCCGAAATTTGCTGATTTACGTACTGCTCGGTGCGGCCTTGATCACGGCCCTGCTCGGCCACTGGGTGGATACGGCCGTGATCGTGGGGGTGGTGCTGGTGAACGCGGTCATCGGCTTCGTCCAGGAGGGCAAGGCCGAAGACGCCCTAAGGGCGATTCGTGACATGCTCTCTGCCCGGGCCATGGTGGTTCGCGAAGGGCGTCAGTACACCGTGCCGGCGGAGGAGCTGGTGCCCGGTGACTTCGTGCTGCTGCAGGCCGGTGACCGGGTGCCGGCCGACATGCGCCTGTGGCGCGCCCGTGGCCTGCTGATCGAGGAAGCGGCGCTGACCGGCGAGTCGGTGGCACAGGAGAAGTCCATCGACCCGGTACCGGCCGATGCGGTGCTCGGCGATCGCCTCGATATGGCCTACTCCGGCACCCTGGTGACCCACGGCCAGGGGGCCGGCATCGTGGTGGGCTCGGGGGCGGATACCGAAATCGGCCGCATCAGCCGCCTGGTGTCGCAGGTCGAGACCCTCACCACGCCGCTGTTGCGCCAGATGGCGACCTTCTCGCGCTGGTTGACGGGCGCCGTCCTGGGATTGGCCCTGTTGATCTTCCTGTTCGGCATCCTCTGGCGCGACATGGCTCCCGCCGAGATGTTCATGACCGTGGTGGGCCTGGCCGTCGCAGCCATTCCCGAAGGGCTGCCAGCAATCCTCACCGTGACCCTGGCCATCGGCGTGCAACGACTGGCCGGCCGCCATGCCATCATCCGCCGCCTGCCGGTCGTGGAGACGCTGGGCTCACTCAGCGTCATCTGCTCCGACAAGACCGGCACCCTGACCCGCAACGAGATGATGGTCCAGAGCCTGGTCTCGGCCGCGGGCCGCTGTCGGGTGGAAGGCGAGGGCTACCGCCCGCGCGGCGGCTTCCTGCATGGCGAGGAGACCCTCGACCCGGTCCGACACCCCTGGTTGTGGCGGATCCTGCGGGCGGGCCTGCTGTGCAACGACGCCACCCTGGAACAGACGGAGGAGGGGTGGCAGGTGCATGGCGACCCCATGGAGGGGGCATTGATCACCGCCGCGCTGAAGGGCGGGCTGGATGCCGATGACGAACGCGCCGCGAACCCGCGCACCGATCTCATTCCCTTCGATTCCCAGCACAAGTTCATGGCCACCCTGCATCACGACCACCAGGGGGAGGCGTTCGTCTACGTCAAGGGCGCGCCGGAACAGGTGCTGCGTGCCTGCCACGCCGTGTGGGGCGATCAGGGCGAGGCGCCTCTGGACCTCGAGGCCTGGGAGCAGCACATCGAGGCCCTGGCGGCGGAAGGGCAGCGCGTGCTGGCGGTGGCCTGCAAGGCCATGCCGTTGCAGGCCCAGTCGGTGGATTTCGCCGATGTGGAATCGGGCCTGGTGCTGCTCGGGCTGCTCGGCCTGATCGATCCGCCCCGTGAGGAGGCCATCCGGGCCGTCGCCGACTGCCGGGAGGCGGGGATCCGGGTCAAGATGATCACCGGGGACCATGCCGGCACCGCCCGGGCCATCGCCGCCCAGCTCGACCTTTCCAACAGCGATGAGGTGATCACCGGGCAGCAACTGGAAAGCATGGACGACGAGGCGCTGGCCCGGCGCGTCGAGGAAGTGGACGTGTATGCCCGCGTCAGCCCCGAACACAAGCTGCGTCTGGTTACCCTCCTGCAGGCGCAGCAGGCGATCGTCGCCATGACCGGCGACGGGGTGAACGACGCCCCCGCCCTGAAGCGGGCCGACGTGGGGATCGCCATGGGCCGGAAGGGCACCGAGGCGGCCAAGGAGGCCTCGGAGATGGTTATCGCCGACGACAACTTCGCCTCCATCGTGCGCGCGGTGGAACAGGGCCGCACCGTCTACGACAACCTGAAGAAGGCGATCGTCTTCCTGCTGCCCATCAACGGCGGGGAGGCCATGAGCATCCTGGTCGCGGTGCTGTTCGGCCTCACTCTCCCGATCACCCCGGTGCAGATCCTCTGGGTCAACATGGTCAGCTCCGTGGCGCTGGCCATGGCCCTGGCCTTCGAGGCCACCGAGCCGGATACCATGCGTCGGCCACCCCGGCCGGCCGACGAGGCCATTATCTCGGGGTTCCTGCTGTGGCGCATCGCCCTGGTGGCAGTGCTGATGGCGGCCGGCGTTTTCGGGATATTCCGCCTGGCCCTTGCCGAGGGGGCAAGCCTGGAGGAGGCCCGCACCTATGCCGTCAACACCCTGGTGGTGATGGAGATCTTCTACCTGTTCAGCGTCCGCTTCCTGCGTACGCCCTCCCTGAGCTGGGCGCACATGGTCGATTCCCATGCCGTCCTCATCGCCGTCGCCGTGGTGGCCGTGTTGCAGCTGATGTTCACCTATGCGCCCTTCATGGAGCGCTTCTTCGACACCCGGCCGGTGGATTTCGTCCATGGCGTCGAGATCGTCCTGATCGGCATCGGCCTGTTCGCGGTGCTGGAGCTGGAGAAATTCTGGCTGCGATGGAGAGCCGGCCGCCTGTGAGGAAGTGTGCCGCCGATGCCGCTCACCGGCGCAGGTTGTCGATGGGCGGAATGCGGTACAGGCGCAGAAGGGTTAAGGATTGGCGTGCCGGGGATCGGGCATCACCGATGACTCCCAGAATAATCGACTCGCTGTGCTCGCTCCCCGCCGATAACATGAGCCTGCTCGGGACGTCTTTCCTTAAGGTGAGCCTACGATGCCAGTGATCGGGATGCCTCGCCATTCAGTGTCTTTCGGGCTGTTGCCGATCGTCCTCGTTTTTCTGCTCGCCACCCCCCCGAGCTTCGCCGATGACCTGGAATTGCAGAGTCTCAGCCTGCGTGCCCGAGTCTCGGAGAAGACCTTGCTGGGGGATGAGGCGCCGGAGGATTTCGAGGAGTACGACCTGTCGGCCAACGTCGCGCTGCCCTGGGAAAACTACTCCACGTCAGGCTGGGGGATGGGCACCCGGTTGATGGCGAGTGCCGGATTGTTGCGGGGCAGTGGGGAAAATGCGCTCGTCGTGTCGGTCATCCCGGAGTTGACGCTCGGGAGCCAAGAGGGACGCTTTCTCCTGGACCTGGGCGCGGGTGGCGCCCTGTTCAGTCGGCATCGCTTCGGCACGCAGGATTATGGTGGGCCCTTCCAGTTCGCCCTGACCCTGGGCATCGGCGGGCCGTTATATCGACAGCTGGGGCTCGGCTATCGGTTTCTTCACTATTCCGATGCCGGCGTTAATGGATCGGATACGACCGGGGCGGATTTCCACATGATTGAGTTCCGCTACCGTTATTGAGCATCGGCGGCATGATGCCTGGCGGGGGCTCCCACGCAGGCGGCAGCCACTTGCTCACTGGCCTGCGTCGCCGTCACCATGCCGTTCCCCCGCCAACCTCAGGGCCTCGGGACCGAGCGGGGCATTGCCCCCGGTGCGCTCGGGTTGGCGATTTTTTTGACCACTCGCCCAAGATGAAGCCCCCAAAAAACTGGATAATGGCGGGTTTTCTCCCCCCGCTTCGCCCAACGCTCCGGTGCCCCGTCCATGGAAATCAAAGGCAACTTCCTCGACAACCTTCGCCGACAACTACGGCGGAGGTTGTCGGCGTAGGTGTCAGCCTCCGGTGGATCTATTTCTTGATCAGTGATGACCCGGCACGACCAGTCGCATGGTGATGATCTCTGGCAACATCTCCGTCAGCCCAAGCGGCGCAGCAAGCATGGTGCCCAGGCCAAGAGTGCAGGGTTTGATAAGAATACTCAGAAACCCGGAAAACCGCAGGTGCGGTGTTTATTGCTTGAATTCAGGAAGTACAGGCTGACATTCTGGGTTTACATCTTTAAACCCCGTTCCGTTCTGTTAGGGAACCGATGATCAATTTGATACTGAGCGGCTTTGGCACTCAGCGCAGCAACCCCTGCGTCTCAGCGGTTAATTTCTGACCACCACAGGCGGCCTATTTCCCTGGCAGCCGAGTTATCCGGCTGCCAGGCCAAATTCAAGGCGCACCGGCCCCATCAACTTGGCCCTCGCATCGTGTCGCCAGCACCAGATTGGCCAGCCCGAACAGGCTGAAGAGTTGCGCATGATTCTTGGCCAACCCCTTGTAGCGCACCTTCCGGTAGCCGAAGAGATTTTTGATCACATGAAACGGGTGTTCGACCTTGGCGCGGATGCTGGCCTTGGCCTTCTCGATCGCCAGCAGCAGCGTTTTCATCGGGCTGTCGTCCATCTTCTTGATGGCGCCGCGCTTGACGGCAACGTAGCACTTGGAATCCGGGGCATCCTTCTCTTCGTCAAGATGCTTCCAGATGCCGGTGTAACCCGCGTCGCCGTATACCCGCGTGTCATCCTCCCGGACCAGAGCGCCGGCCATGGTGACATCGGCGACGTTGGCCGAGGTCGCGACGACACTGTGAGTCAGTCCGGTGACGGCATCGACGCCGATATGGGCCTTCAGGCCGAAGTACCACTGGTTGCCCTTCTTGGTCTGCTTCATCTCCGGATCGCGCTGCTTGGCCTTGTTCTTGGTGGAAGGGGCGGCCGCCATAATGGTGGCGTCGACGATGGTGCCCTCGCGCATGAACAGGCCCTGCTCAGCCAAGTGGGCGTTGATCTCCTCGAAGATCCGCTGGGTCAGCGCATGCTTCTCCAACAGATGACGGAAGCGCAGCAGCGTGGTCGCGTCCGGTACGCTTTCGATGGCCAAATCGATACCCACAAAGTCGCGCATCGCCTGACTATCGTAGATGGCATCTTCGAGCGCCTCGTCGGCGAGCGCATACCACTGTTGTAGGAAGTAGATCCGCAGCATGCGCTCCAGGCCGATGGGCGGACGGCCGCGCTTGCCCGCTGCGTTCGGGAAGTAGGACGGCGACAGCGCGTCTATCAGTCGTTGCCATGGCACCACGGCATCCATCTGGGCCAGAACCCGCTCCCGGCGGGTGATCTTCTTCTTGTTCTGGTGCTCAGCCTGGGCGAACGAGATCTGCTTCATCGTTGGCTCTGTCAGACAATGGCAGGAAAGCCAGATTCTACCCCGCCGGTGGCGCTCAGGCAGCTCCAGAGGGATTTATGCAGCGTTTCTTAAGGGCAGCCCGTAGGCTGCCCTGTTCGGCCATGCATGGTGCGAAGAGCCTCAGCCGTTGGGACCTCGAGGCTCGCTTTTCAGTCCCTTGAACATGCCATAGCAAGCCACCAGCAAGACGAAGGTGAAGGGCAGGGCGGTAACGATCACCGCCGCCGCCAGCGCTTTCAGGCCGCCACCCAGCAGCAGGGCGATGGCGATGGCACCCTGGATGAGGGCCCAGAAGATCCGCTGAGGTTTGGGCGCATCGGTCTTGCCGCCGGCCGTGATGGAGTCGATCACCAGCGAGCCGGAGTCGGAGGAGGTGATGAAGAACACGACAACAAGCACGATGCCGATGAAGGAGGTGATCTGGGACAGCGGCAGCTGGCTGAACACCACGAACATCTGCAGTTCGAGGGCCGCGTCCATGGCGCCCTGGAAGTTGTCGGTGATCACCTGGTCGATGGCTGTGCCACCTAAGGCACTCACCCACAGCACCGTGATAGTCGACGGCACCAGCAGCACGGCGATCAGGAATTCACGTACAGTGCGACCTCGGCTGACCCGGGCGATGAACATGCTGACAAACGGTGCCCAGGAGACCCACCAGGCCCAGTAGAAGGTGGTCCAGCCCTGGCTGAAATTGGCATCCTCACGGCCGAAGGGCATGGAGAGCGCCGGCAGGTTGACCAGGTAGGCGCCCAGGTTCTCGAAGAAGCCGGTAACGATCAGCAGGGTCGGGCCCACTGCCATCACAAAGACCACCAGCAGGAAGGCCAACACCATATTGAGCTGGGAGAGTCGCTGCACGCCCTTATCGACGCCGAGGACGACCGATCCCAGCGCGATCAGGGAGATGCTGATGATCAGCACTACCATGGTGACATTGGTATTGGGGATGCCGAACAGGTAATTCAAGCCTGCGGCGGCCTGAGTGGCGCCGAGGCCGAGCGATGTGGCCAGGCCGAACAGAGTGGCGAACACCGCTAGGATGTCGATCAAGTGGCCTGGCCAGCCCCAAATGCGCTCACCAAGGACCGGGTAGAAAACCGAGCGCATGGTCAGCGGCAGGCCCTTGTTGAATGCGAACAGCGCCAGGGCCAAGGCCACCACGGCATAGGTCCCCCAGGCATGCAGGCCCCAGTGGAAGATGGTGGCGGATATGCTCAGCGAGGCGGCGGCGGCTGGTTCACCCGCGGCGGCGCCCAGTGGTGCCCAGTCGGTGCGCACCCCGTTTTCCACGGTGATGCCGCCCATGGCGCTGCCGTAGTGGGTCAGTGGCTCGGAGAGCCCATAGAACATCAGGCCGATGCCCATGCCCGCGGCGAACAGCATTGAAAACCAGCCGATAAAACTGAAGTCCGGCTTGGCATTGGCACCGCCGATCCTGACCCGAGCCATGGGCGTGAAGATCAGCACGAACGCAAGCACCAGGAAGATATTGGCCGCCAGCAGGAAGAACGAGGACAGGTTAACGGTCAGGAAGTTGAAGGCGGCATTGAAGACCGGTTCCACCTTGTCTTGTAGGGCCAGCGTAACGATCACGAAGAACAGGACCATCAGTGAGGAGATGGTGAAGACCTTGCCATGCAGGTCCACTTTGATCCCGAACTTGGTGGCCTCGAAGTTGTCCTGTCCGATCACGAAATCGGTATCGATGAGGTTCGATGGCCCTTCCGGTGCCGGGATGCCCCGGGAGCCGCCGGGTTTCGGCTGCAGGGCACTGTCGTAGTTGGGATTTTTATCCACTTTTATTTCCCTTTCAGTTTGTCGGTAGTTGAGCGTGCGTGCGTTAGTTAGCACCGGTGGGCCTGACCAGAAAGATCGAGGCCTTGGTGTGGGTCGCCACCTTACCCACGTGAGAAGGCATCACGACATCAGAGTTAGTAGGTGGATGGGTTGGCATGACGACTAGATCGGCGCCCACGTCCTCAATCGCCTTGATCAGCGTGTTGTCGAGGTCCGCGATAGGGTCGGGGCTAATGCTGGTCCTGCTGCTGACTGGCTGGCCATGGACCTTGCTCTGTTCCTGGGCGAGGGCTTCAAGCCTTTTCGCGTACTCGGGAGTTTGAGCAATGCTCCCTGGCGTGCTGGCAGTGGCGCTGTATAGCACACCTCCGCCTGGTAATGCCTCGCCAGGTCCGCTACCGCCTGCAGCGATGGCTTGATCAGCACCAGGCAGAGCAACACGAAGAGGTTGCCGGCGATCATGAACAGCCAGTCGAAGTGCTCGATGGACCAGCCCCGGGCGGCCGTCAACTGGGTGTTGGCAGCGTCGGGGTAGATCAGGGCATAGAGGATGAAGGCGATGATCGCCAGGGCAGAGAGGGGAAAGACGGGGTTGTGGAAGTCCAGCCCCAGTATCTGTGTGTTGTCATGGCCCGGGGCAAGGATGGGATCGTCGTTGTGGTTCATGCGAGGTCCTCTTTTATTGTTGTAGCGACGCCGGGGGCGACACGGATATTCTTGATGCGGGCGGGCGCGAACTAAAGCTCAGGCTAGCTGATGCCTTGCTGCCCGTGTCGTATTCAAGAGCAGGCAGGCGATCGTCATGGGCCCCACACCACCGGGTACCGGCGTAATGGCGCCAGCGATGTCGGCAACCGATTCAAAATCCACATCACCTACTAGCTTTCTCTTGCCATCGATATCGATGGCATTGATACCGACATCAATAACCGTTGCACCCGGCTTGATCCAGTCAGCGTTGATAAACTTCGGACGGCCAACAGCTGCCACCACAATATCGGCATTGCGGCACACTGATTCGATGTCCTTCGTTCGTGAATGCGCAATAGTGACAGTACAGTTTGCCTGTAAAAGCAATGCAGCCATCGGCTTGCCAACAATATTAGAACGGCCCACCACCACCGCTTTTTTACCACTAAGATCCGGATGGACCTGACGCAGCATGATCATGCAACCTTGTGGTGTGCACGGGACTAGCGATTCCCTACCAGAAGCAAGTGCCCCGACATTTAGCGGGTGAAAGCCATCAACATCTTTAGCCGGATGTATGGAAGCTATCACCTCATCTTCATTGAGATGCGACGGCAGGGGCAGTTGAACAAGAATACCGTGCACCTCAGGATCATTGTTCAGAACATCGATGAGATCATTGAGGGCATCTTGGGTGGTTTCAGCTTCAAGACGGTGCTCAATAGAACCCATTCCCACCTCTGTCGCCCGCTTTACTTTGTTTCTGACATACACATGGCTGGCAGGATCCTCCCCGACCAGCACTACAGCTAATGTTGGCACTATGTCAAACTCGGCTTTGAGGAGTTCGACCTCAGAAGCAACTTCTTCCAAAACCTGAGTCGAGATCTTTGTGCCGTCTATTAATTGAGACATGAGGCCCTCTGCTTCTATTTGAAGATAACGGTTTTATTGCCTGAAAGAAATACACGGTTCTCTGCATGCAGTTTAACAGCGTTTGCTAGTGCTTGCGTTTCGGTATCTCGGCCAAGAGCGACAAGTTCTTCCGGGTAGTAAGCATGACTCACTGGTAGCACGGACTGTTCAATAATCGGTCCTTCATCCAAATCGCCGGTCACATAATGTGCAGTGGCACCAATCAGCTTAACGCCACGCTCAAATGCTTGATGATATGGTTTGGCACCTTTGAAGCCGGGAAGAAATGAATGATGAATATTGATGGCTCGGCCGTGGAGCTTTTTACAAAGATCATCAGACAGGATTTGCATATAGCGTGCCAGTACCACCAATTCGGTTCCTGTTTCGTGGATAATATCAAGCAGTGCAGCTTCCTGTTTTTCTTTGGTATCTTGCGTCACTGGCAGGTAAATAAAGCGAAAGCCTTCACGCTCAGCTATCGTTTGAAGGTCCGTGTGGTTGGATACCACCGCCGTAATCTCGATATTCAGTTCGCCCTTGTGATAACGGTAAAGTAGATCAACCAGGCAGTGATCAAACTTGGAGACCATGATCATCACTTTTTTCGGGCGGCTAACCTCATGCATTGCCCACTCTATACCATGCTTTTTCGCCAGCTCATCAAATCCAGTGCGTATATCTTCAAAAGAATATCCCGAATCTGAAGCGATATTGAACAGAGTGCGCAAAAAGAAATGACCAGTGATTTTGTCATCGAATTGAGATAACTCTGCGATATAGCCGCCGCGTTCTGTCAGATAAGATGCAATTCCGGCAACGATGCGTGGGGCAGTTTTGCAGCTGACGGTAAGAATATAATCGTCAGTGTAGTTCGGATTGTTTGGCATGATAAATAACCTTTATGTTTTAATGATTGTTTGTTGTTTCTCTAAACAACAAGCTGAGTTCTACCATTATATTCAATAAGACTTCAGATTCATTTGTTTAGAGGTTGGCTCACTTTTTCCTCTTCTCGCTTTTGTTCCGACGCCTTACGTGCCACCCGCAGCCAAGAGGAAGTACCTTTCTGGCTATGATCAACCGGCAATTGCACTACATGGATCTTATCACCGCCTTTCATCTTTTGACTTCCATCCCAGGCTTGGACCCAGACACACTTCATCTCTGGCTTGACCTCGCAATTGCCGTTGGCACGCACCCCTCCACAAGGACCGTTGCGCAAGGATTTAGGGCAGTTCATCGGACAAGACATTCCGGTAGAGCTGAGTATGCACTGTCCACACATCTTGCAGTCGAACAAAAATCCCTTACTGAGCTTTTCCACAGCCCGGACCGGCTTTTCTGCGCGCTGGTATCCTACCGAGTTCCATACCGGATGCAACTTCAGAATCACCGGTTCGAAGATACGGTAGACCCCCTCAAAAAATCTTGCGTGCCGCACGGCCCAAATACGAACGGGATACATATATGCCTCCTTTCACTGCAGCACCACTGTGGCGCCAATGATTGCTCGCTGAATCCACAGTAGTACTACAAATGCAGCCCCATCCGTCAGCCAATTAGGCTGGCTTCAAGAGGCTATGGCCTTTTGCTTTTTGGGGTCGTAGAAAGGTTTTTCGACAACAATAGCCTGTACATCTCCGGATGTGGTTGGAATTACCAGTTCAGTGCCAATCTCGGCATGTTCGGTGGCAACCATCGCTAAAGCGATATTCTGGTCAAGACGCGGCGAATAGACTGCAGAAGTGACCTTTCCAACCTCTTTCCCATCTTTGGTAAGCGGCCAGAATGTGGTGTTGGGTCTTTTCAGCGGGGCCATGTCAATGCGCAAGCCGACCTGCTTGCGGCTCACGCCATCTGCGCGAATCTTCTGTAATGCGGCCTTGCCGATAAATTCAGCATCCATGTCTGGGTTCACCAGGCGGCCCAGCCCAAGTTCGTAAGGATTGGTGTCGAGTTCTGAATCAGCATGGTGTGAGAGCATTCCACCTTCTATGCGGCGGATTGTAGAGGTATGGCCAGGCTTCAATCCAAAGGGCTCTCCTGCAGCCATGATCTTTTCCCAGAGCTCGTCCCCTTGGGTGCCATCCAGCAGATAAAGCTCATAGCCCAGCTCGCTCGACCAACCGGTGCGTGAGACGACTAGCGGAATGCCGTCAAGTTCAAGCTCACGCATCCAGTAGTATTTTAGATCCATGATGCTCTCACCGAAGAGCTTCTTCATAATCTCACCCGATTTTGGACCCTGAAGTTGTACAGGGGAAACATCGGGTTCTCCAATAGTGACATCTAGCCCGGCATAAACTGCAACACCTTGTGCCCACAACAGGCCGTCACTATCAGCCAGCGAGATCCAGAAATGATTTTCTCCCAGTCGTAAAAGGATCGGGTCGTTTATCAGGCCGCCGTCTTCATTGACGATCAGTACATACTTGCACTGTCCGACAGCCATTTCCGACAAATCTCGCGGGGTTAGAAGCTGCATGAATTTCGCGGCATCCGGTCCTGTAATTTCTACCTGACGTTCGGCGCCAACATCGCAAAGTATCGCATCATTCACAAGGTTCCAGAAATTCTGTACCGGATCCCCGAAGTCTCGCGGAATATACATATGATTGTATACCGAGAAACCCTTTGCTCCCCAGCGAACTGTTGCGTCAAAGTAAGGGGACTTCCGGATCTGTGTTCCGAATCCAAAATCATCTTTTTTATCTATGCTAACCGGCGTAACTTTTGTCATTGTGCTACCTCTTAACGCTGAGTTAAATTAATTTTTATGCTAATTTATTACTATATTATTAACAATGTAAAATCAAGGCAAGCCGTTGTTAGCCATATCTGCGCACCCCCTTATTTCCGAATCTACATTGTCATCGACCCGGCTGCCTTATGAATATGCCGGGACGGAATTTGAATGGATCATAGTCTCTGCTGCGTAGATCCTCCGCTTTTCTCTGGCGTCGATTAAAACATCCCTTAACAGCTCTTCGGCACTGGGGTGATAGACCGGCATCGACAGTACCTGCTCTGCCGTCATGCAATGAGTGATGGCCAGTGCGAGTAGATGTGCCAGGTGTTCAGCTTGGTAACCCAGCAACTCGGCACCTAGAATTACGCCAGTTCGCGCGTCCAGATAGACTTGAATACGCCCTTGGACCTTGTTCCAGACCACATGACGGGGACTAGCGAATGGCAGCTCACCGACGACAATTTCCTGGCCTTGAAGCTCCCGAAAACTCTGTCCAATGATGGCGATCTGAGGGTCGGTGAAGAACACCATTAATGGCGGTCTACGATCTACAGGCACCAAATCCGGGTAGTTCAACGCATTATCGGCAGCGATTCGCCCCTCATCAAAGGCTTCGTGCCACACTGGCAGGTATTCAGACGCATCGCCGGCAATAAAAATGGGGTAGTCAGAGCAGAGCATCGTCTGGGGATCGAATATCACCTTGCCAGCTTCAGTGAATTCCACACCTGTATGCTCCATACCCAAACGGTCTACATTGGAGATCCTCCCCGTGGCGACCAATATCCTGTCGAACACCTTAGTGACCCGCTGGCCATTCGACTGTTCAAACTCGATCCAGGCGCCTTCAGCATCTTCCCAAGTGCTCACCACCTGGCCGCTGGTATAGATATTCAGTTCCGTGCTGAGGATATCGAGTGCTTCCTGCTGCATGTCTGGGTGAGTGAGGGCGTTGATCTTTCCGGAACGTCCATAAATTGTCGTTTCGACACCCAGTCGATGGAGAGCCTGCCCCAGTTCCAGTGCAATGACTCCCATACCGATCACTGCTATCGAGTGAGGCAGGTCCTCAAGCTCAAATACCGTATCGCTGGTGAGTACACGGCCCGTGACTGGCTCGAATACCTCGCTGACCGCAGGCCTGGAGCCGCAGGCGAGGATGAATTTTTCGGCCTTGACCTCCACCGATTCGCCCACCCTGAGGAGACCCGGACCGATAAACCTGGCGCGTCCCTCAAGCTTGTGATGGCTCGGAATCTTGTCGACATAGCGGAGATTGTTGGCAACAAATCGATGATCTCGCTCTCGGCGCAACCTTTCGAGCACTTTTTGCCCATCCACGTGACCCGAGGCGGTCACCCCAAAAAACTCGCTGGTGATCAAGTGGTGCGCGTAATCGGACGCGGTGATCAGTAACTTGCTGGGCATGCAACCGACCCGTGCGCAGGTCGTACCGTATGGACCGTCTTGAATCATCAATACGCTGTCGGTCTTGCGGCTGATTTTCGAGTAGGCGCCCAGACCGCTGGTGCCAGCGCCAATGATCGCGTATTCAACATTCTTAGTCTTCATGGTAGATTCGCTCATGGGGCGCCATATCGTATAAGGTGTGTTTTTTTAAGGGGGTGCCTTGGTATCTGAGTGTCGGCGGGTTTAGCATCAATCCCTGTATAAATGATTCAAGCCTGATAGCCGGAATGCCATTAGCCTGAACACTGATCCTATCCGGGCATTTTGAGGCGGTAAAGCGATAGTTCCTAATCATTTGGCTTATTTTTCGTAATCAATGGGTTTTGGAGTGGTGGCTAGGACCCACTTTTGTATGAGACTGATGGCCCACACAGGCTATTGATACAGTAGGCAATAAGATTTCACATTAGCCAAGCTAACCCAAGTGCTTAGAAATCGTCGCTTTCCAGATGTTTTCCGGACCACTTACACTTGTAAAAAGATGCTTTGCAGATTTTTTTCAATTGCAATCGTGCAAACACCTTTAGATAGGAAGCTTGTCTATGTCTGTCCATACAGCAGCCATTCTTTGGCAGAATGAACCTCATGAGTCCGAGGAAAATACATACTCACGCAACCACTGTGTGATGCTGAATGGTGGCCAAGAGGTTAGAGTTTCGGCATCGGTTGAATTTAAAGGTGATCCAAATTGTGCCGACCCGGAGCAATTGCTGGTTAGCGCCGTATCCAGCTGTCATATGCTGTTCTTCCTGGCAATCGCTGAGTTACAGGGATATCAGGTTGAATCTTACAAAGATGATCCTAAAGGTTATCTTGAGCGCAATGACAAAAAAAGTATGGGAATGACGCGCATTGAATTGTCACCCAACATTACATTCGGTGGCGAGAAAATACCTGGCCAAGAGGCGATTTCAAGAATTCATGCCACTGCGCATAGCAAGTGTTTTATCGTAAACTCAATCACCGCTAAGGTGACAGTCAACTAACGTTAATTCGCCATTTTGGTGGGAGTCGCTCATGAATGACATTCGGTCTACGCAAACTGCTGAAGATATTCTTAACAGAGAAGATAAAGATGGGGCCGTTTATTTGACGCTAAATCGCCCTGATAAATTTAACACCCTCTCAGAAGCAATGCTGGCTGTGTTACAACGTGAACTTGACTCTATCGCTGCCGACCCCGCTGTGCGCTGTGTCGTGATCGGTGGAGAAGGACGGGGTTTTTGTGCCGGTCATGACCTGCGGGAAATGCGTGCTAATCCCGACCATTCCTATTACCAAGAGTTGTTTCGTAACTGCAGCCGGGTGATGAAGAGTGTCGTCGCGCTGCCGGTGCCGGTAATCGCGAAAGTTCAGGGCATGGCCGTGGCGGCGGGATGCCAGTTGGCGGCCAGTTGCGACCTTGTCATCGCCGCCAAATCGGCCAGCTTCGGCGTGTCTGGCATTAACGTGGGCCTGTTCTGTTCGACCCCCGCTGTGGCGCTGTCGCGCAGCGTTTCGCCCAAGCGAGCGTTCGATATGCTGGTGACAGGCGAATTTATAGATGCGGACACGGCATTCGAGTGGGGGCTGGTGAGTTCCGTCGTTCCTGATTCCGATCTGGATGCGGCCGTGGCCGATAAGGTGAAAACGATCCTGAGCAAGAGTCCGGCGGCGGTGCGTTTCGGAAAGTCCATGTTCCATCCGCAGCGTCAGATGGCGTTGGCCGACGCCTACGACTTTGCCGGCAACGTGATGGCAGAGAACATGATGAGCCCTGACGCAAGCGAGGGAATCGATGCCTTTCTTGCCAAGCGTAAACCCGTCTGGGAACAGCCAGGCCACTAAGCTTTGATTGAATGGCCGGCGATGAATACGGTGACTGTTGAACACCAAATGGTTGGGTATGGCCGTCGTGCAGTTTGCAAGGCTGGGTTATGAACCCTTCCTTAAAATAAAAGGAATAACAACATGAATGATATCTGCCAGTTTAATGAAGCTCTCGAAAAAAATGCGGCTAATTATGTCCCGCTGTCACCTTTAAGCTTTATTAGAAGGACGGCTGCCGTTTATCCGGACAGGACGGCACTGATCTACAACGATGAGTGTTATAGCTGGCAGCAGACCTATTCCCGCTGTTGCAAATTGGCTTCCCTGCTAACTCATTTCGGCATCTCCAAGGGTGATACCGTGGCCGTTATCTTACCGAATATCCCGGCCATGTATGAAGCCCACTTCGGCGTGCCTATGGTGGGAGCGGTGTTGAATGCGATCAACACCCGCCTTGATCCGGAGGCAGTGGCCTTTATTCTCGATCATAGTCGTTCGCGCGTGCTTTTGGTTGACCCCGAGTTCACGGACGTGGTTGAAAAGGCCTTGGCTCGGTTGAAAGGGCCTGCGCCCAAGGTGATCAATGTGTCTGACCCCAGCCAGGGTGCAGAGCGCTGGATCGGTGACCTGGAGTATGAGGCGCTCCTGGCCGATCAGCCTGAAATGGTTGACTGGCAGTTACCCAGCGACGAATGGGATGCCATCGCGCTGGGTTATACTTCGGGCACCACCGGTAACCCCAAGGGTGTTGTTACACATCATCGGGGTGCTTACTTGAACGCTGTCAGCAACGTCTTGTCTTGGTCCCTGCCTTCTAAAGTGGTCTACCTTTGGACTCTGCCAATGTTTCATTGCAATGGCTGGTGCTTCCCCTGGACTCTGGCGGCCATTGGCGGTACCAACGTTTGCCTACGCCGTGTGGATCCTCAGCAAATTCTCAATCTGTTCAGTAAGCATCACGTCACTCATTACTGTGGTGCACCTATCGTCCACACTATGATCGCCGATGCTGCCGTCGCTGCGCCGGAGCCGATCGAGCACAAAGTCTCTGGGCTGATCGCTGGCGCGGCTCCTCCTGCATCTGTGCTGAAGCGGATGGAAACCCTCGGCTTCGAGCTCACACACGTTTATGGACTGACGGAGACTTACGGGCCCGCCTCGGTTTGCGCCAAACAGGATGACTGGGTTCAACGGTCGCAGGATGAGCGGATCAAGCTCAACGGACGCCAGGGGGTGGCCTATCCCCTGCAGGAAAGCATGGCAGTGCTCGACTTGGTCACGATGGAACCTGTCCCCGCCGATGGCGAAACGGTCGGCGAGATCATGTTCCGCGGTAATATCGTCATGAAGGGCTACCTGCGAAACGAACCCGCCACCCAGGAAGCCTTTGCCGGCGGATGGTTTCACTCGGGGGACCTAGCGGTGATGGAACCGGACGGCTACGTAAAGATTCGCGACCGGCTGAAAGACGTAATTATCTCGGGAGGAGAAAACATCTCCTCACTAGAGGTTGAAGAGATTCTTCTGCGGCACGAAGATGTCGAACTCGCGGCGGTCGTGGCGATGGCGGATGCCAAGTGGGGTGAAGTCCCCGCCGCGTTCGTCCAATTGCGTCCCGGTAGTGAGCTGAGCGAAGCGGCGCTGATTAGCTTCTGCCGGGAGAATATCAGTCGATTCAAGGTTCCCAAGAAGATCATCTTTGGCCCACTGCCAACAACCCCGACAGGGAAAATTCAGAAGTTTCAACTGCGCCAACAACTCGGGGCAATTCCGCAAGACTGATTTTCTCGAGAACCAAGAGTTGAGACACTCAATCGCCCTTAACCAGCGTCGGTGCGAACATGCAAGGTAGGCAAGCGCCAACCGAAAATAATGAGCACGCCATGACCGTAGAGACCGTCACTCCCCCGCGCCGTTTTCGCGGCAGGCCCCGTGGCCGCGACCTGCCCCCCGTTGCCCTGGCCTCGCTGCGCCAGCTGCTCGGCGACGAGCGCAGCGACC
>NZ_JAMJPK010000010.1 GCF_023554995.1 Halomonas gemina | reverse complement strand
GAAGCGCTGCAAGGCGTTGAGCTAACCGGTACTAATGGCCCGTGAGGCTTGACCATATAACACCCAAGCGGTCTGCCGATGGCGACCGACAGCCGGATACGACGAGACGTAGCGTCAGCATGATTCATAAGTTTTTCGCCTGACGACCATAGCGTGCGGGAACCACCTGATCCCATGCCGAACTCAGCAGTGAAACCGCTCAGCGCCGATGGTAGTGTGGGGCCTCCCCATGCGAGAGTAGGTCATCGTCAGGCACTTATTCAGAAACCCCGGCCCTTGGTCGGGGTTTCGTCGTTGTTGGGGGCCTCCCCGTGGAGAGTCCCGGGATGCCGGCCACCGGACACCCGGCGCAATCATCGTCAGGCACCTATTCAGAAAAAACCCCGAGTTCACCAGAGCTCGGGGTTTTTCATGTGCGTCGGCTAAACGGATGCCGAGCCAGGGCCTCCCCATGGAGAGTCGGCGGTGATCAGCGCCACGTGATGGACCCTGGCGAGGGGCAGTCGAGGTTGTTCCCTGACCCTGGGCGGCCCTAGCGGCACAGGCTCTCGAGCGCCTCGACGAGGCTGTCCATCTCGTCATCGGTACCGATGGAGATCCGCAGGTGGTCGCGCAGTACGTCGGTATTGAAATGGCGTACCAGTACGCCGCGCTCGCGCAGGCCAACGAAGAGCTGGGCGGCATCAAGCTCCGGATGGCTGACCAGCACGAAGTTGGACTGCGAGGGTAGCACCTGAAAGCCCAGGGCCTCGAGTCGCCCCCGGGTGCGTTCGCGGGTGGTGATCACCGCCTCGCGACAGGCCTCGAAGTGCTCGCGGTCTGCCAGGGAGGCGATGCCCAGGGCGCTGGCCAGGCTGTCGACGGGGTAGGAGTTGAAGGAGTCCTTGACCCGCTCGAGCCCCTCGATCAGCTCGCGGGAGCCCACCGCATAGCCGAGCCGCAGGCCGGCCAGGCTGCGCGACTTGGAGAAGGTGCCGGTGACCAGCAGGTTGGGGAAGCGCTCGACCAGCGGGACGGCACTCTCGCCGCCGAAGTCCACGTAGGCCTCGTCGACCAGCACCACCGCGGCGGAGACCCGCTCGAGCAGTCCGGCGATGGCCTCGCGCCCGTGGCCATGGCCGGTGGGAGCATTGGGATTGGCGAAGATCACCCCGCCGGCATCCTGGCCGAAGGCATCGAGGTCGACGCGCCACTCGGCGTCCAGGGGGTGGGTGCGGCGCTCGACGCCATAGAGACGGCAGTAGACCGGATAGAAGCTGTAGGAAATGTTCGGCATCTCCAGCGGGCGTGGCTGGCGGAAGAAGGCCTGGAACGCCAGGGCGAGGACCTCGTCGGAGCCGTTGCCGACGAACACCTGCTCTGTCGTCACCCCGAGTTCCTCCGCCAGGGCCTCGCGCAGGGCGCGGGACTGCGGGTCCGGATAGAGTCGCAGGTGATCGGCGGAAAACTCGCGCAGCGCGGCCTCGACGCCGGGTGCCGGCGGGTAGGGGTTCTCGTTGGTGTTCAGCTTGATCAGGCGCTCGCGGGGCTGCTCGCCGGGGATATAGGGGGTCAGCTCGCGAACGGCGGGGCTCCAGAACTTGCTCATGGTCACTCGCTCGGGGGGATTGGACTTTGGTCATGGTGACCCGAGCGGCGTGACCGCGCAAGCCGCGGCCATGCTAGTCTCGGGGCCGCTATCGATCATTCGCTGCCTACGGACCCGTGCAATGACCGCCCAGATCCTCGCCACCCTGCTGCCCGTCTTCCTGATCGCCGGCTGCGGGACCCTCTACGGCCGCTTTCGCACCCCAGACATCCGTGGCCTGAACACCCTCAACATGGAGCTCTTCGTGCCCATGCTGGTGTTCGCCGTGCTCGCCGACCGCCAGGCGCCCCTGGCGGACTACGCGAGCCTGGCCCTGGCGGGGGCCGTGGTGGTGCTGGGCTCGGGGCTCGTGCTCTGGCCGGTGGCGAAGTGGCTGAGGCTCGAGACCAAGACCTTCCTGCCGCCGATGATGTTCAACAACTCCGGCAACATGGGGATCCCCCTGCTGGTGCTGGCCTTCGGCGAGAAGGCCCTGCCGGCGGCGGTGGTGCTGTTCATCATCGAGATGCTGCTGCACTTCTCGGTGGGGCTCTACATGCTCAGCCCGCATACGCCGCTGTGGCGGCTGCTGCGCATGCCCATCGTGCTGGCGAGCCTGGCGGGCCTCGCCGTCAACCTGGGCGGTGTGCCTCTGCCGGGCTGGTTCCTGGAGGCGCTGCACATGCTGGGCGGGGTCTGTATCCCGCTGATGCTCTTCGCCCTGGGCGTTAGGATGCTGGATATCGACTTTGGCGACTGGAAGACGGGGCTGCTCGGGGCGGTACTCTGTCCGCTCTCTGGACTGGTGCTTGCCGTGCCGCTGATCTGGTGGCTCGACCTGTCGGGCCTGCAGGCGGCGGCCCTGTGGGTGTTTGCCGCCCTGCCGCCGGCCGTGTTGAACTACCTGGTGGCCGAGCAGTATCGCCAGGAGCCCCATAAGGTGGCCTCGCTGGTGCTGATCGGTAACCTGGGCAGCCTGGTGGTCATGCCGCTGGTGCTGGCACTGATCTTCACCCATGTCTATCCGCTGGCCTGACGCATGGCGGGGAGGCTGTCCGCTGAGGACACGAGAGGTTATGCTGTCTATCAGGCTGCCGTGCTTAACGGCGTCATGCCCATTGGTTAGGAGGACACAAATGCAAATCAGGACCTTGCTGGCCGGCACAGCCCTGGCCGCCCTGTTGGCCGGCTGCGCCGCCGGACCCACCGACCAGGCCGCTGCCCCGGAGATGGAAGCGACAACGGCGACCTACCAGGGAACGCTGCCATGCCGCAACTGCGACGGTATCGACCTGAACGTGACCCTGAACGGCGAGGAGCAGAGTGCCGTCGAGGAACGCACCTTCGACCTCGAGGCCTCCTACCGGGAGCACCCGCAGAACCCGCCGGACGAGAACTACGCAGGCAACTGGGAGGTCCTCGAGGGGACCGAGCAGGATCCCACCGCCACCGTCTACGAGCTGACCCCCGATGGCGAAGGGCAGACCTACTACTTCCTGCGCGTCGATCAACAGACGCTGGAACTGATCGACCCCAACCTGCGTCGTTTCCAGAACAGCGAGATGCTGCAGCTCAAGCGCCTGTAAACGTCTGAATGCGCGGTAACGGGGCGGCCTCAGGGTCGCCCCTCGTCGTTGCGGGCATGCCATCTGCACGCGGCCCGTGGCGGGTAGAGTGATGGCCCTGACCGTGGGAGAGAGTGCCGCATGGCCAAAGCGAAGAGCGCCTTCGTCTGCACCGAGTGTGGTGCCGAGTACCGCAAGTGGCAGGGGCAGTGCAGCAGCTGCCAGGAGTGGAACACCTTGAGCGAGGTCCGTCTCTCGGCGGCGCGGCCCGTTGCCGCCGCGGGGGCCTCCGCGACCGCGCGCGGCGGCTATGCCGGCGGTCTGTCCCGCGAGGTGGTCGACCTGTCCAGCGTCGACCTCAGCGAGGTACCCAGGCTCTCTTCCACCTTCGCGGAGTTCGACCGGGTGCTGGGCGGTGGCCTGGTGCCGGGCTCGGCGGTGCTGCTCGGGGGGCATCCCGGGGCCGGCAAGTCGACCCTGCTGCTGCAGACCGCCTGCAAGCTGGCCCAGACCCGCCGGGTGGTCTATGTGACCGGTGAGGAGTCGCTCTCCCAGGTGGCGATGCGCGCCCACCGCCTGCAGCTGCCGGTGCAGGGCCTGAAGATGCTGGCCGAGACCAGCATCGAGACCATCCTCGCCGTGGCCGAGCGCGAGCGCCCCGAGATACTCGTCATCGACTCCATCCAGACCATGCACCTGGAGGATATCGCTTCGGCGCCGGGCGGCGTGGCCCAGGTGCGCGAGTCCGCCGCGGCCCTGACTCGCTTCGCCAAGCAGAGCAATACCGTGTTGATGCTGGTGGGTCACGTCACCAAGGACGGCACCCTGGCCGGCCCCAAGGTGCTGGAGCACATGATCGATGCCTCATTGCTGCTCGAGGGCGGGGCGGACTCGCGCTTCCGCACCCTGCGCGGCCAGAAGAACCGCTTCGGCGCGGTCAACGAGCTTGGCGTGTTCGCCATGCTCGAGCATGGCCTCAAGGAGGTGAAGAATCCCAGCGCCATCTTCCTCTCGCGCAACGAGGAGCAGAGTGCCGGCAGCCTGGTGATGGTGGTCTGGGAGGGTACCCGGCCGATCCTCGTCGAGGTCCAGGCACTGCTCGACGAGTCGGCGCTGGGCAACCCGCGCCGCGTCGCCGTGGGCCTCGACCAGAACCGCCTGGCCATGCTGCTGGCGGTGCTGCATCGCCATGGCGGGCTGTTCACCGGGGACCAGGACGTCTTCCTCAACGTGGTCGGCGGGGTCAAGGTGCTGGAAACCAGCGCCGACCTTGCGGTGCTGCTGGCGGTGGTCTCCAGCCTGCAGAACCGGCCGCTTCCCCGCGAGCTGGTGGTGTTCGGCGAGGTGGGGCTCTCCGGCGAGATCCGCCCGGTGCCCAGTGGCCAGGAGCGCATCGTCGAGGCGGCCAAGCACGGCTTCAAGCGTGCCATCGTGCCCCGCGGCAATGCCCCCAAGCGCTCGCCCGAGGGCATGGAGGTGGTCGCCGTGGACAAGCTCGCCGAGGCCCTGGACGCCCTCTAGGCCCCCCACTCTGATGTAGAATGCGGGTAGTGAATGCCAAGGAGAACGAGATGAGCGCCATCCGCCTGACCCAGTACAGCCACGGCGCCGGCTGCGGCTGCAAGATCGCCCCCGACGTGCTCGACAGTATTCTTGCCAAGGCCGGCCCCGGGGCCAGCCACTCGCGGCTGATCGTCGGCAACCAGGGGCGCGAGGATGCCGCCGTCTACGACCTGGACGACGGTCGCGGCATGATCGCCACCACCGACTTCTTCATGCCCATCGTGGATGATCCTTTCGACTTCGGCCGCATCGCGGCGATCAATGCCATCAGCGACGTCTATGCCATGGGCGGCAAGCCGGTGCTGGCACTCGGCATCCTCGGCTGGCCGCTGGAGACGCTCGGCGCCGAGGTCGCCGGCGACGTGGTGGCCGGTGCCCAGGCGGTGTGCCGCGAGCTCGGCGTGGCGCTTGCCGGCGGCCACTCCATCGACGCCCCCGAGCCGATCTTCGGCCTGGCGGTCAACGGCCTTGTCGACCTCGAGCATCTAAAGCTCAACAAGGGCGCCAAGCCCGGTGACCTGCTGTTCCTCACCAAGCCGCTGGGGGTGGGCCTGCTGACCACGGCCGAGAAGCAGGGGTTGATCGAGCCCGGCCACCAGGGCCTGGCGCGGGAGACCATGCTCAAGTCCAATGCCATCGGCATGGAGCTTGCCAAGGTCAAGGGCGTGCATGCCATGACTGACGTCACCGGCTTCGGCCTGGCCGGCCATCTCGCCGAGATCTGCACGGCCAGTGGCGTGGCCGCCCGGGTCAACTTCCGCCGCCTGCCGCGGCTCGCCGAGGCCGAGGCCTACCGCCGCCAGGGCGCGGTGCCCGGCGGCACCAAGCGCAACCGCGAGGCGCTGGGCGAGAGCCTGCCGGCGATGGACGAGGCCCACTGGCAGTGGCTCTGCGACCCGCAGACCTCCGGTGGGCTGCTGCTTTCGGTGCACCCCTCCTGGGAAGACGATGTGGAGCGCATCGGCCGCGACCATGGCATCAAGCTCGTGCCCTTCGGCGAAGTCGTCAAGGCCAGCGGGCCGGCGCTGATCGAGGTGCGTGGATGAGCCTGCCGCTGGTCGAGCCGGATCTCGCGCTGCTGCGGGAAGGGCGTGTGCTGATCGATGTCCGGGCGCCGGTGGAGTTCGCCCAGGGCGCCCTGCCCGGGGCGGTCAACCTGCCGCTGATGGATGACGAGGAGCGCCACCTCGTGGGGATCGCCTACAAGGCGCATGGCCAGGACGCGGCCATCGCCCTGGGTGAGCGGCTGGTCAGCGGCGGCCTCAAGGCGGCGCGGGTCGCCGCCTGGCAGCGGCTCCTTGTGGCGCATCCCGACGCCATCATCTACTGCTTTCGCGGCGGGCTGCGCTCCCAGGTTGCCCAGCAGTGGCTGGCGGATGCCGGCGCCCTGCGCCCGCGTATCCGCGGTGGCTGGAAGGCGATGCGCCAGGCCCTCTGCGCGCGCATCGACGCCGCGGCCGAGCAGCCGCTGATGGTGGTGGGCGGCCTCACCGGCTGTGCCAAGACGCCGTTGATCCTGGCGCTGGACAATGGCCTCGACCTGGAGGGCTGCGCGCGGCACAAGGGCTCGGCCTTCGGGCGCCACCCGTTACCGGCGCCCAGCCAGATCGACTTCGAACACGCCATGGGGCGGCGCCTGCTGGAGCTGCCCGGGCCGCTGGTGGTGGAAGACGAGTCGCGGCGCATCGGGGCGGCCAACATCCCGCTGCGCTTCTGGGAGGGCATGGTGCCGGCGCCGCGCATCCGCATCGAGATGCCGCTGGACTGGCGGCTGGCACAGATCCGCAAGGACTACATCGACGACCTGTGGGAGGTCCATCGTCGTCAGTTCGGCGACTGGCTGGGTTGGGCGCTGATGCGCAAGCAGCTCACCACTGCCCTGGGTCGGCTGAGGAAGCGTCTGGGCAGCGAGCGCCTGGCGCGCCTGCAGCGCCTCCAGGCGCTGGCCTTCCGCGAGCATGAGCGCGGCAACCGCCAGGCCCATGAGGCCTGGTTGGCCCCGCTGCTGACCGAATACTACGACCCGCTCTATCGCCACCAGCTGGAGAAGCACCCCGAGCGCCACTTCCTCCACGTGGGCGACTGGGAGAGCTGCCTGCAGGTCGCCAGGGAGTGGTCCGCCGAGGCGCGTCAGGCCGGCCGTCCGCAGCGTCAGCAGACGGCTTGAGCCGTCACGCCCGAGTGGTGCTGCCCAACCACTGGCTGAGCAGGCGGTCGAGCAGCGGAGCCAGCCGGTCGAAGCGCCTCGGGTCCTCGAGCATTGCCGCCCGGTCCTGGGCATGGGGGCTGGTCTCGCTGCCCTCGGGCGCCGGCTGATGGTCGAGCAGGGCGGTGACGCTTGCGGCGGTGGCCTCCAGATGGCAGAGCATCCCGACTACCCGGCCGCCGTCCCAGGTGAAGCCCTGCAGCGGGCTGGCCTCGCTGCGGCCCAGCGCCAGGGCATAGTCGGGCAGCGCGAATACCTCGCGGTGCCACATGAAGGCCTCGAAACTTTCGGGCAGGTCGACGGTGCTCAGCGGGGCGAGGTCCACGCGATGCCAGCCGGTCTCGGCGACGGTGCCGCGGGCCACCGCCGCCCCCAGCGCCTCGGCGATCAGCCGGGCGCCGAAGCCGACCCCCAGCAGCGGCTTGTTGGCGTCCAGCGCCTGGTGGATCAGCTTGCGCTCGCCCCTGAGCCAGGGACACTGGCCATCCTCGAGGCTGCCCTCGGGGCCGTCGAGCACGATCAGCGCATCGCCATCGGCCAGCCGCGGCGGCAGCTCCCCCGCGTCGAGGTGGAAGACGGTGTGACTGTGCCCCATGCTGGAAAGCCAGTCGGCGATGCGGGCCGGTCCCTGGTGGGGGCTGTGCTGGAGAAGGTGAACGTGCATGCGGGCCTCGCCTTGATGGGAATGCCGAGTGACGGACGGGACGGAGCGCAAGGGTACATGAAGCCGGAGCTGCGGGAACAGATACTGACCATCCTCGCCGAGATCCCGTCCGGCCGGGTGACCACCTACGGTCGCATCGCCGCGATGACCGATGGCGCCACCCCGCGCCTGGTGGCCCGGGCCCTGCGCGAGCTGCCCGCCGGCCACGGCCTGCCCTGGTTCCGGGTCATCACCGCCTCCCGCAAGCTGGCCGACCATTCCGGGGCCGAGGAGCAGCGCCGGCGGCTGGTCGCCGAGGGTGTGCTCTTCGATCCCCGTGGGCGTATAGCGAAAGAGCGCCTCTGGCCCTGAGACAACCCTGAACCCAAGGAGACTCCATGAGCGGCTTCTTCCAGCGCTTGCAGCAGCTCGACCCGCGACGCCAGCGGGCCTTCATGGCGGCGCTGTGCGAGCGCCTGCTGCCCAACTACCGCCTCTATGCCGATACCACCGGCCAGGGTGACCCGCATGGCATGAGGGTGATCCTGGACCTGGTCTGGGAGCAGCTGGCAGTGAAGGAGGCGCGCATCGACTTCGACCGCCAGGCCGAGAAGCTCGCCGAGCTGGAGCCCCCCGCCGAGGACGACAGCTTCGGGGCGCGGCGCGCCCTGGAGGCGGTGGTGGCCCTCTCGGCGCTGCTCGACACCCTGCGCGGCGAGGCCCCCGAGGCGGTGCTGGAGGTCAGCAGGACCTCACGCAGCGGGGTGCGCGCCTATATCGAGCTCACCGAGGGCGAGGAGGACGCTGCACGGCTGGGCGAGCTGGTCCGCGGCCATCCGCTGATGGCGGACGAGAACGACTTCCAGGACGCGGTGCTCGAGGCGGTGGAGGCGGGCCCGCTGGATCGCGAGGCGCTCAAGTCGCTGCGCCGGCTGGGGCGCAACGACGGCATCAGCAATCTGGGTCTCTCCCCGGAGTAGGGGGAGTGGCTCAGAAACGCCATCCCGCCGTGATCATCATGCCGGCAGTGCCGAAGACGATCAGGTCTGTCTCGACCCGCCTCCAGCGTGCCCCCAGCGTGGGCAGGAATGCCGGGGCCACGCCCAGATGATTGAACGGGATCTTGTCGCGATACTCCCCGCGGTAGCCGTGCAGCAGCCCGGCCGTGAGTTTTGCGCGGAAGCTGACATCGCCCGCTTGCCAGAAAGGGAACTCGCGGCCCGCATAAAGATAGTGGGACTCCTGGCTGAAGGAATTCCTGAAGCGGGCTCCTCCGGCGAACCACCGGTCGGGCGTGTGCCACTCCAGGCTAATCAGCCTCTGATCGTTGGTATGATCAGGGTCGTTGCTGAAGTGGGTCGTGTAGAGACCGGCCTGCAGCAGCACATGGTCTAATGTAAGCCGGGGTGGCCAATCAAGATGCTCCCACCAGCCTTCAACTGTCTCCGCCTGGGAGGCAGCCGGCTCCAGCAGTAGCGCCGCCGGTAGGAGGGCGGCGCCTAAGCGCGTTCGCAGTGACATCCAGGTTGCATCGAAGTCTCTCAGAGCCGCATCTCGATCCCCCGCTCGGCCATGTAGCGCTTGGCCTCGGGGATGGTGTACTCGCCGAAGTGGAAGATGCTGGCCGCCAGCACCGCGTCGGCACCGCCCTCGATGACGCCCTCGACCAGATGGTCGAGGGTGCCGACCCCGCCGGAGGCGATCACCGGCACGCTCACCGCGTCCGAGATGGCGCGGGTCATGCCCAGGTCGAAGCCGACCTTGGTGCCGTCGCGGTCCATGCTGGTCAGCAGCAGTTCGCCGGCACCGTAGGCCACCATCTTCTTCGCCCACTCCACGGCATCCAGCCCGGTGGGGCGGCGCCCGCCATGGGTGAAGATCTCCCAGCGGTCCGGCTCGCCTTCCGCGGAGACCTTCTTGGCGTCGATGGCCACCACGATGCACTGGCTGCCGAAGCGCTCGGCGGCCTCGTGCACGAAGTCGGGGTTGGTCACCGCGGCGGTGTTGATCGACACCTTGTCGGCGCCGGCGTTGAGCATGGTGCGGATGTCGTCGCAGGTGCGGATGCCGCCACCCACGGTGAGCGGAATGAACACCTCGCCGGCGATGCGCTCGACCATCTCCACCGTGGTGTCGCGGTTCTCGTGGCTCGCCGTGATGTCGAGGAAGGTGATCTCGTCGGCGCCCTGCTGGTTGTAGCGCTGGGCGATCTCCACCGGGTCACCGGCGTCGCGGATGCCGATGAAGTTGACGCCCTTGACCACGCGGCCGGCGTCGACGTCCAGGCACGGAATGATGCGCTTGGCGAGTCCCATGGATCAGCTCCCCTTCTGGCTGAGTTCGTCGCAGAGCCGCTGCGCCTCGGCCACGTCGAGGCTGCCCTCGTAGATGGCTCGCCCGGTGATGGCGCCCAGGATTCCGGGTTCGCCGGCCGTGACCAGGGCGCGCAGGTCGTCGAGGTCGGTCACCCCGCCGGAGGCGATCACCGGCAGGCCCCCCTCGCGGGCAAGCGCCGCGGTGGCCTCGACGTTGACGCCGGACATCATGCCGTCGCGGGCGATGTCGGTATAGACGATGCTGGAGACGCCGTCGTCGGCGAAGCGCTTGGCGAGCTCGGTGGCCTCCACCGTCGAGACCTCGGCCCAGCCGTCGGTGGCCACGAAGCCATCCCGGGCGTCCAGGCCAACGATCACGTGGCCGGGGAAGGCCCGGCACATCTCGCCGACGAAGGCCGGTTCCTTGACCGCCTTGGTGCCGATGATCACGTAGGAGACCCCGGCCTCGAGGTAATGCTCGATGGTCTCGGCGCTGCGGATGCCGCCGCCGATCTGGATCGGCAGGTCGGGCCAGGCGCGGGCGATGGCGGTGACCGCCTCACCGTTGACCGGCGTGCCCTCGAAGGCGCCGTTGAGGTCGACCAGGTGCAGGCGACGGGCGCCGGCCTCGACCCAGCGGGCGGCCATGGCCACCGGGTCGTCGCCGTAGGTGGTGGCGTCGTCCATGCGGCCCTGCTTGAGGCGGACGCACTTGCCGTCCTTGAGGTCGATGGCGGGAATTACCAGCATGTGGGGATCCTTTCGGCGCCGCTCAGGGCGTCCATTGAACGAAGTTTTCCAGCAGCTTGAGGCCGGCCCGGGAGCTCTTCTCCGGATGGAACTGCACGGCGAAGGTGGCATCGCGGCCGATGGCCACGTGGGCATTCACCCGCCCGTAGTCGGTGGTCCCGAACACCGTGGCGTCGTCGGCGGCGTCGACATAGTAGCTGTGCACGAAGTAGAAGTGCTCGTCCTGGTCGATGCCGGCCCACAGGGGGTGTTCGTGGTGCTGGTGCACCAGGTTCCAGCCCATGTGGGGCACCTTGAGACGGTTGTCCCGGTCATCGCGCATGTCGGTCGGGAACTTCCTCACCTCGCCGCGCAGGAAGCCCAGGCAGCTGATGCCGCCGTTCTCCTCACTGTGGTCGAGCAGCATCTGCTGGCCGACGCAGATGCCCAGCAGCGGCTTGGCCTGGCGGGCGAGCAATTCCTCGACCAGGCCACGCAGCTCGGTCTTCTCGAGCTCACCCATGCAATCGCGGATGGCGCCCTGGCCGGGCAGTACCAGGCGGGTGGCGCCGCGGATGCGACGGGCATCCCGCGTCACGATCACGTTCTCGTGGGTGACGTGTTCCAGTGCCTTGGCGACGGAATGCAGGTTGCCCATCCCGTAGTCGATGACGGCAATGGTCATGAAGCGCTCCTCGTGTGATCGTTCGGCGGCCTCAGAGGCTACCCTTGGTAGACGGCATCTGGCCGGCCATGCGCGGATCCGGCGCCACGGCCATGCGCAGCGCGCGGCCGAAGGCCTTGAAGATGGTCTCCGCCTGGTGGTGGGCGTTGAAGCCCTTCAGGTTGTCGATATGCAGGGTCACCCGGGCATGGTTGACGAAGCCCTGGAAGAACTCCCAGAACAGCTGGGTATCCAGGCGGCCGATGCTGGCGCGGGTGAACTCGACGTCCATGTAAAGCCCCGGGCGGCCGGAGAAGTCCACCACCACCCGCGACAGGGCCTCGTCCAGGGGCACGTAGGCATGGCCGTAGCGGTAGATGCCGCGCTTGTCGCCGATCGCCTGGTGGAAGGCCTGGCCCAGGGTGATGCCGAGGTCCTCGACGGTATGGTGGTCATCGATATGCAGGTCGCCCACCGCCTCGATGTCGAGGTCGATCAGGCCGTGGCGGGCCACCTGGTCGAGCATGTGGTCGAGGAAGGGCACGCCGGTCTCGCAGGCCAGGCGCCCCTCGCCGTCGAGATTGATGGTCACCGTGATCTGGGTTTCCCGGGTGTTCCGGGTGACCGTGGCGATACGCTCGGACATGTCGGGTCTCCAGCGCCGGGGCGCGTGTCGAGAGGGGCCGGTGACGGCCACCGGCCAGCAAGGCGGAAGGGCGCCGGGTGCTGTGTCTGGCGCCGCGAGCCTGCCATTATAGTGAATCGCCTGCCCCATCCGCTACAATGCGGGCCATTACAGTGGTGGCGACCCCGCCGCCCCGGCTCAAGGAGAACCACGCATGCCGGTGACCCTTCAACAGGTCGACCAGGCCACCTGGGAAGCGGATGCCCAGATACGCCTCGACCTCGCGCGCATCTACGCCGACGCTCCCGCCGAGCGCCTGCCGCTGCCCGTCGATGACTTCATACGTGACCACCTCGCGAGTGGCCACCTCTTCAGCTGTGCCCGCTTCAACGACCGGCTGCTGGGCGCCGTGGCGGTGAAAACCGACCAGGATGCCTGGTGGCTGTCGAACCTCTGCGTGCGCAGCACGACCCGGCGTCGCGGCGTCGGCTCACGGCTGCTGGCGCTGGTCAGCGAGACCGCCCATGCCGAGGGTCGCCGCCTCTTTGCCGACTCCTCCCAGCTGCCGGTGGCCGACCAGATGCTGCTTTCCCGGCTGGGCTACCGGCTCACCAAGGACGGCGACTACTTCGAGCTCGACCTGCTACCACGGGGAGGACAGCAATGAAGCGCCTGTTGCGGACCCTGCTCGCCGCCATCGGCGTGCTCGGCCTGGTGATGGTCGGCGCCGTGGTCTATGTCACCACCTTCTTCGACCCCAACGACCTCAAGCCGCGGCTGGTCGAGGTGGTGCGCGAATACAGCGGGCTGGAGCTGAGCCTGGATGGCGCCCTCTCCTGGTCCTTCTATCCCCGCCTGGGGGTGGGTGTGGAGAAGGCCGAGGCCCGCCTGCCCGACCAGGCGGACGACTCGACACCCTTCGCCGCCTTCTCCCACGCCGAGGTCAGCCTCGCCTTCACGCCGCTGCTGCGCGGCGAGATCGCCATCGACGGCCTGACCCTCGACGGCCTCTACCTCGACCTCAAGCGCGACGAGCAGGGAGAAGGCAACTGGGAGGTGCTGCTCGAGCGGTTGGGCGAGAGCAGCGAGGAGGCCGAGGCCGCCCTGGCCCCGGCCAGCGCCGGGCCCGACCCCGACATCGACACCGGCCTTACCGTCGCGCTCAACGTCGCCAGCGTGCAGGTCCGGGACGGTGAGGTGCGCTTCCGCGATGCCCTGGGCGACCGCGAATTGCTCTTCGAGAAGGTCCAGGTCAGCGGCAGTAACGTCAATCCCGGGCAGGCCTTCCCGGTCGCATCCTCCTTCCGGCTGACGGGCTACCAGGGCCTCGATGGGCGACGGCAGGAGCGGGAGGCACGCCTGGTCAGCGAGGTCGCCCTGAAGGGCCGGGTGGCGCTGGGCCTGGCGGAGGGCCGGCACGTGCTGGAGGGGCTGAGCCTGGAGACGGTCAACCGCCTCGCCGGTCTGGAGAGTGAACAGAAGGTCAACCTCAAGGGTGGCCAGCTGGTGGTGAACGCCGGCGAGGGCAGCCTGCAGCTGGAGGAGGGGCAACTCGACGCCAGCCTCAAGCATCCGCACCTGGGCGAGAAGGTGCTGCCGCTGTCGCTGGCCTTCACCCTCGACGCCGACCTCGACGAGCAGAGCGCTCGCCTGCGCGACCTGGCGCTCACCGGCCCCGACGGCCTGGAGCTCAAGGGCAACCTCAACCTCAGCAACCTCGCCGAGACGCCGGCCTACACCGGCCAGCTGCGCCTGGCGCCGCTCTCGCTGCGGCCCTGGCTGGCGCGGCTCGACATGATGCCGGCCATGGCCAACGGCGAGGCGCTCTCCGACGTGGCGTTGACCAGCCCCGTCAGCGGCGATCTCGAACGCTTCGAGTTCGCCGGCCTGACCCTGGTGCTGGATGGCAGCACCTTCACCGGCCGGCTTGCGGGGCAGTACGGTGGCGAGTTGCTCGCCGCCGACCTGCAGGGCGACCGGCTCGACCTGGACGGCTACCTGCCGCCTCCGGGGGTGGAGGACGACGGTGCCTCGCTGTGGCGCCTGCCGGGCATCCGCCGTGCCCATGCCGCCGAGTCGGAGGGGCTGGTGCCGACGCAGTGGCTGTCCGCGCTCACGCTCGATGCCCACCTGGCCCTCGGCGAGCTGCGCCTGGCGGGGCTGGACTTCCAGGACGTCGACCTGACCCTCGAGGGGCGCGACGGGCGCCATCGCCTGGTCGCCTTTGAGTCGCGCTTCCACGATGGCCACCTGGCCGCCGACGGCGTCCTCGACCTGCGCGAGACCCCGGCCCGCTGGCAGCTGGCGCCGAAGGTCGAGCGCGTGCGCCTGGAGTCGCTGCTCGAGGCCCTCGGCAACGAGCCCGCGCCCCTGAGCGGCCGCTTCAGCGGCGAAGGCGAGCTCACTACCCGCGGCAACACCCTGATGGAACTCAGGCGCCACCTGGGCGGCAGCCTCGCCACTCGCATCGAGGAGGGCGCGATCCCCGGCGTCAACATCTCCCGGGAGCTGTGTACCACGGCCGCCGCCCTGCAGGGTGAGCAGCTCGACCGCGAGTGGCGCGACGAGACCCGTTTCGAGCGCATCCGTGCCACCCTGAAGCTGGACGAGGGCAGCGCCAGGAGTGACGACCTGCTGGTCACGCTGCCCGGCATGGAGGTGGGCGGCAAGGGCGAGCTGGACCTGGTCAGCGAGCAGTTCGATCTGCGTGCCGCGGTTCGCCTGGTCAATGCCGAGAACGCCCCCTGCGAGGTCAACCGGCGCCTGGAGCGGGTACCGCTGCCGGTGCGCTGCGAGGGGCAGCTGGGCGGTGACCGTGCCGAATGGTGCCGCCTCGACCGCCAGGCCTTCCAGGGCACCCTGGCCGAGCTGCTGCGCGACGAGGCCTCGCAGCGTGCCGGCGAGGAGGTCGAGAAGCGCCTCGAGGGTGCCGCCGAGAAGATCGACGAGCGCATCGGCGAGGAGGCCGGCAAGGAACTTCGCGATGCCCTGAAGGGTCTATTCGATTGAGCAACACGTACCACCAGTCCCTGCGCCGACTTCCCCAGTCGGCGCTTTTTTGTTCGCAGTGAGAGCCCCATGACGGACATGCCGCCAGCCATCCTGCCGCCGGAGCGCTTCCAGCAGCGCCTGCTCGCCTGGTTCGACGCGCACGGTCGCCACGACCTGCCCTGGCAGCAGGAACGCAACCCCTACCGGGTGTGGGTCTCGGAGATCATGTTGCAGCAGACCCAGGTGGCCACGGTGATCCCCTACTTCGAGCGCTTCATGGCGCGCTTCCCCGACGTGGCGTCGCTGGCGGCGGCCGGCCAGGACGAGGTGCTGCACCTGTGGACCGGGCTGGGCTACTACGCTCGGGGGCGCAACCTCCACAAGGCCGCCCGGGTGGTGGTCGATGAGCATGGCGGGGAGTTTCCCGTCCACAGCCTCGACGAGATGGCGGCGCTGCCCGGCATCGGCCGCTCCACGGCCGGGGCGATCATCGCCCAGAGCACCGGGCGGCGCGCGGTGATCCTCGATGGCAACGTCAAGCGGGTCCTGACGCGCCTGCACGCCGTGGAGGGCTGGCCGGGACGGCCGGCGGTAGAGCGCCGGCTGTGGGCCCTGGCCGAGCACTACACGCCCGACGAGCGGCTGGTCGACTTCACCCAGGCGATGATGGACCTGGGCGCGACCCTCTGCCGGCGCGGCAGCCCCGACTGTGGTCGCTGCCCCTTCGAGGCGGTCTGCGTGGCCCACGCCCGCGGCGAGGAGAAACGCTTCCCCGAGTCCAAGCCGAGGAAGGCCCTGCCCACGCGCACCACCGTCATGCTGCTCCTGCAGGACGGGGAGGGGCGCGTGCTGCTCGAGCAGCGCCCCTCCAGCGGCCTGTGGGGCGGGCTCTGGAGCCTGCCCCAGTTCGACGATGCCGAGGCGCTGCAGGCCTGGCTGGACGCCCGGGCGCCGGGCAGCGAGCTCGAGCCCGCCTGGACGCCCTTCATTCATGTCTTCAGCCACTTCCGCCTCGAGATCACCCCGCAGCCGGCCCGCATCGGCCGGCTGGACGCGGTGGACGAGGCGCGCTGCTGGTACGATCCCTCTGATCCCCCCAGCATCGGCCTGGCGGCACCGGTCAAGGCGTTGCTGGCGTCCCTGGCGCCCTTCGCGCTGACCACCACCGCCGGGCCCTGACACCCGCACGAGGAGAGACCCCGATGAGCCAGACCGTCTTCTGCCGCAAGTACCAGAAGGAAATGGACGCCCTGCCGTTCCCGCCGCTGCCCGGCAAGAAGGGCCAGGAGATCCAGGCCAGCGTCTCCCGCCAGGCCTGGGAGGAGTGGCAGGCGCTGCAGACCCGCCTGATCAACGAGAAGCACCTCAACATGCTCGATGCCGCCTCGCGGGAGTACCTGATGGAGCAGATGGAACGCTTCCTCGACAATCGCGAGACCGACCAGGCCGAGGGCTATGTTCCCCGGGGCGAGTAGCCCTCGCGTGTCGCCGATCCCCGGCCATCTTTCTGAAACGGAAGGGGTTGACGGAAACGGCCCGCTGGGGTTTAATACGCACCGTTGGCAGCGGCCAGATAGCTCAGTCGGTAGAGCAGGGGATTGAAAATCCCCGTGTCGGCGGTTCGATTCCGTCTCTGGCCACCAATCTGCTGGGGTATAGCCAAGTGGTAAGGCACCGGTTTTTGGTATCGGCATTCCCAGGTTCGAATCCTGGTACCCCAGCCACGCCAACCCTGTTTCCGATTCTGTGACTCGAGTCGGTTCCCGAGCCGGCATAGCTCAGTTGGTAGAGCAACTGACTTGTAATCAGTAGGTCGCGGGTTCGACTCCTGCTGCCGGCACCATCAAGAAATCGGGTATATCAACGAGTTGCAGTATATGAAGGCCGCCCACCGAGGCGGTTTTTTCGTTGCCCTTGAAACCCCCGAGGGCGTCACCATATGGCACCGTGCGGCTCCTTCACTGGGGTCGCCCGCGGCTGTCCTGCCGTTGGAACGGTTCGAACTGAGACTGATCACGGAGTCACAGGAGGTGATTGGATGTCAGTGCAGACATCGTCCTATCGCACGCTGGAACAGGCTGACCTCAACGCCGTCGTCGATTCTCCAGACCCCCAGAGCCGCGTGCGTACCGCACCGCGCCCGGGCGAGGATCCATATCCCACGCGCCTCGCCGAGCCATTCGACATGCCTTGGTTCAACCGCCGCGAGCCGGTGGTCAAGGGGCGTGCCGAGGAAGGGCCACTGAGCCAGGCGCAGCTCGATGCGTTCGAGCGCCAGGGGTTCCTCTTCGAGCCCGGCTTCATCACTGGCGACGAGCTCGCCGAGCTGCGCCGGGAACTCGCGGCCTTGCTCGACAACGACGACTTCCGCGACCGCGACTTCAGCATCACCGAGCCCCAGGGCAACGAGATCCGCTCGCTGTTCGCCGTCCATTTACTGTCGCGCGTCTTCTCGCGCCTGGCACATGACGAGCGCCTGATGGGCCGCGCCCGCCAGATCCTCGGCGGGGAGGCCTATGTCCACCAATCGCGCATCAACTACAAGCCGGGCTTCGAGGGCAAGGGCTTCAGCTGGCACTCGGACTTCGAGACCTGGCACGCCGAGGACGGCATGCCGGCCATGCATGCGCTGAGCGCCTCCCTCGTGCTCACCGACAACCACCACTTCAACGGGCCGCTGATGCTGGTGCCGGGCTCCCACCGAGTCTTCGTGCCCTGCCTCGGCGAGACCCCGGACGAGAACCACAGGCAGTCGCTCAAGCAGCAGGAGGTCGGGGTGCCGGGCCGCGAGGCGCTGCGTGCGCTGATCGATCGGCACGGCATCGAGTCGCCAACCGGTGCGGCGGGCGGCCTGTTGCTGTTCGACTGCAACGTGCTGCATGGCTCCAATGCCAACATGTCGCCGGACCCGCGCAGCAACGCCTTCTTCGTCTACAATCGCCTCGACAACCGCTGTCTGGCACCCTTCGGGGCGAGCCGCCGGCGCCCGCGCTTCCTGGCCCACGAGCCGGGCGAGCGCTGGTCGCCCGAGGGACCCATCTGAGCGGCCGGCCACGCCGGTACGCTGGACCCAGGGTGTCGCTGGCGTAGACTGAAGGGCTTGTCGCCTGACCGCGGCGGCGACCACCAGAAGGAGAACAACCGCCATGCGTTTCGTGCCCCATTTCACCGATGGCCAGCCGTTTCCCGAGCCATTGGGCAAGATCGTCTGCGTCGGCCGCAACTATGCCGACCATGCCCGGGAACTGGACAACCCGGTGCCCAGCGAACCCCTGCTCTTCATCAAGCCGGCGACGGCTGCCGTCCCGCTGGAGCAGCCGATCGACGCACCCTTCTCACGGGGTGAGGTGCATTACGAGACGGAGCTGGCGCTGCTGATCGGTGAGGAGCTCTCCAACGTCACGGCCGACGAGGCCGAGCGGGGTATCGTCGGCATCGGGCTGGCCCTGGACCTGACCCTGCGTGACGTCCAGTCGCGCCTCAAGGAGAAGGGCCATCCCTGGGAGATCGCCAAGGCCTTCGACGGCGCCTGCCCGCTGTCGTCCTTCCTGCCGCTCTCCCAGGTGCCCAACTGGAGCGGGGTCTCCTTCACCCTGGAGGTGGACGGCGAGCCGCGCCAGCGCGGCGAGGGGGCGGACATGCTCTTCCCGGTGGCGACCCTGGTGGCGGAGATGAGCCGCCACTTCACCCTGCAGCCGGGCGACGTGGTGCTGACCGGCACCCCGGCCGGTGTGGGGCCGCTGAAGCGTGGCACGACACTGCACTTCACCCTCACCGGGGGGATGGAGGTCACCACCCGCGTAGTGGAGTAGTCGGCACCGCGCCCGCCCCCAACGACGACGCCCTGCAGTTCATGGCTGCGGGGCGTCGTCGCGTTCCGGGCAGAGCGCCCTCACTCCAGGTAGGTATAGCCGTCCAGGCCATCCGAGAGGTCGTCGAGGAAGGCCTGCTGCTCGGCCCGTTCCAGGCCGCTGCGCGCGAGCTGTTCGGCCAGCCGCTCGCGCAGCGCGGCGACGTCGAAGTTGACATAGCCGAGCACGTCGGCGACCCGGTCCCCCTGCTGGATCTGGCTGATCGACCAGCGGCCGTTGCCGTCCAGGGCCGCGTCCGCCGAATCGGTGTCGCCGAACAGGTTGTGCAGGTCGCCGAGGATCTCCTGGTAGGCCCCCACCATGAAGAAGCCCAGCAGCTTCTCGTCGCCTTCCTGCCACTCGGGCAGCGGCAGGGTGGTCTCCACGCCCTGGCCGTCCACGTAGCCGTCGATGCGCCCGTCCGAGTCGCAGGTGATGTCCTGGATGACGCCGCGGCGTACCGGCTCGTGGTCAAGGCCGGTGAGCGGCAGCACCGGGAAGATCTGCTGGATGCCCCAGACGTCGGGCACCGACTGGAACAGCGAGAAGTTGACGAACAGCTTGTCGGCGAGCTTCTCGGCCAGCTCGTCGTCGATCTCGCGGTGGGCGCGGTTGCGGTTATCGAGCCGTGCTCGCAGCCGGGTGCAGGCGGCGAAGTAGACGCCCTCGCCCTCGGCCCGGGCGGTGATGTCAGTGAGGCCCATCACGAAGCGCTCGTGGAGCTCGCCCATGGCCTGCACCAGGTCGTGCCAGGCCTCCACCAGGCCGCGTGGCTCGGCCTGCTCGTGCAGCAGGTCATGGACGCGCCACAGCTCTTCGACCTGGGGGTCGCCCTCGACCCGGCGCGGGGGCGCCTCGTCGCTGATACGCTCCTCGCCGATCACGTTGGTGATCAGCACCGCGTGGTGGGCGGTGAGTGCCCGGCCCGACTCGCTGATCAGGTGGGGTTGGGGCAGGTCGAACTCCTGGCAGGCCAGGCGGAAGGCGTACACCACGTTGCGGGCGTACTCCAGCATCGAGTAGTTGGCGGAACAGAAGCTGCGCGAGCGGGTGCCCTCGTAGTCGACGCCGAGGCCACCGCCCACGTCCACGGTGTCCACCGGCGCGCCCAGTTCCACCAGGCTCTGGTAGAAGCGCGCGCACTCGCGCAGGCCGCGCTGGATGTCGCGGATATTGGCGATCTGCGAGCCCAGGTGGAAGTGCACCAGCTGCAGGCTGGCCAGGGCATCGGCCTCGCGCAGCTGCTCCACCACCGCCAGCACCTGGCTGGCGGTGAGGCCGAACTTGGATTTCTCGCCGCCGGTATTCTGCCAACGGCCGCGCCCCACGGTGGCCAGGCGGGCACGCAGGCCGATGCGTGGCGTGACGCCGATGCGCTCGGCCTCCTCGAGGATCAGCGGCAGCTCCGAGAGCTTCTCCACCACCAGGTAGACCCGGTGGCCGAGCTTCTCGCCCATCAGCGCCAGGCGCACGTACTCGCGGTCCTTGTAGCCGTTGCAGACGATCAGCGAGGAGCCATCGCCGGAGAGTGCCAGCACGGCGAGCAGTTCCGGCTTGCTGCCGGCCTCGAGTCCCACCCGGCCATGGCCGCGCTCCTGGGTGCCGAGGATCTCCTCCACCACCCGGCGCTGCTGGTTGACCTTGATCGGGTAGACGGCGGTGTAGCCGCCGCCGAACTCCTCCTCCTGCATGGCGGTATCGAAGGCGGCGCAGAGCTGCTCGACCCGGTCGTGGAGGATGTCGGTGAAGCGCACCAGCACCGGCAGGCGCAGTCCGGCCTGGCGCAGCTCGGCCACCAGGTCGTCCAGCGGCAGGGCCGGGCCCACGGCCTCGCTGCCCAGCGGGCGCACCAGGGCGTGGCCGCTGTCGTCGACGTCGAAGTAGCCGCTGCCCCACTGGTCGATGTTCCAGGTGCGCCGCGCGCGCTGTGCCGGTCCGGCGGCATGGCTCTTCGACAGGCTCATTCGCTCACCTCGGGCAGTGGCAGGGCGCCGTGTTCCAGGCGCGCCTTGAGGATGGTAAGAAACTGATCGGGGTCGTGGGGCGTGAGGTCGTGGGCCGGCGGGTCCACATAGACCACCAGCAGCCGCGACAGCCAGTAGCGCAGGGCAGTCAGGCGCAACATCATCGGCCAGGCGTCGCGCTCGGCGGGAGTCAGCGGCCGGCGTGCCAGGTAGGCGGCGAGGATGGCATCGTGGCGCTCGGCATCCAGGCGGCCGTCGGAGCCGGTGGCCCAGTCGTTGATGACGATGGCCAGGTCGAACAGCAGGTCACCGGTGCAGCCGTTGTAGAAGTCGATCAGCCCGCCCAGGCGGTCACCGTCGAAGAGGGTGTTGTCGCGGAACAGGTCGCCATGCAGCGCGCCCTGGGGCAGTGCCGGGGCGTCGCCGAAGAAACCCTGGTAGATCTCCACCTCGTCCTTCATCAGCGCCTGGTCCTGCGGCGAGAGGTAGACCAGCACCTTGTGGTGCATGGGCAGCAGCCAGTGCAGGTCCCGCGGGTTGGGACGGTGGCCCGGGAAGTGACGGGAGACCACGTGCATGCGCCCGAGGGTGTCGCCGAGCTCGCGGCACTGGGCCAGGTTCGGGGCGAGCGGGGACTTGCCGGGCAGCTTCGGGAACAGCAGCGCCGGCTTGTCGGCCAGGGTGTGCAGGGCAACACCGTCGCGGTCGTGCAGCGGGCCCGGCACCGGCAGGCGGTGCTCGTCCAGGTAGTCGAGCAACTCGACGAAGAAGGGCAGCTCCTCGTGCTCGCCCTGCTCGAAGAGGGTCAGCACCAGCTCGCGCCGGTCGGTGGTGACGAAGAAGGTGGTGTTCTCGGTGCCGGCGGGCACGCCTTCGAGGGAGACGAGCGAGCCGGCGTCGAAGCGGCTGAGGAACTCGGCGACCTGAGGTTCGGTAAGCGGTGTGAATACAGCCATGTGTCTCTCGCCCGGGAAATGCCAAGCCGCCTATTGTAGCGACTTGGCACACCGATGCACGCGCCCCGGTCGCAGCGCTTGCCCTGCCGGGGCCGGGAGTCGGAAGCGGGGTCTCAGCGGGCTCAGAAGGTCTTCAGTACCCACTGGGGAACGGCGATGCGGTCGCCCTCCCGGCGCTCGAAGTCGCCGTCGCCGTCGTGGTCGACGAGAAAGTAGGAGGGGCCGGAGGAGGGGCGGATCTCGATGGCATAGAGCTCGCCGTTGACGCGGTACTCGCGGATGGTGCGCTCCTCCTCCTGACGGATGGTGATGTCCGGCTCGAGGTCGGCGGAGGACTGCGCCAGGGCGCTGCCAACGCTGAACACGGCCAGGGCGAGCGCCAGCAGCAGGGCAGTGATCGAGCGTCTCGGGAACTTCTTCATGATGACCTCCAGGGCCGCACGGGGCGGGGAAGCAGGGATACCCCCAGTGTAGGGGCTAGTGGCCGCTCGGCCTACCACCCGCGGCAAAAGGCGGCGGCAATGCGTATCATGGATGACCAGGATCACCTCACGCCACGCTTCAATGGATGCCCTACATGGCCGATACACCCATCGTTCTCGTCGACGGTTCCTCCTATCTGTACCGCGCCTTCCACGCCCTGCCGCCCCTGACCACCTCCGACGGCCAGCCCACCGGGGCGATCAAGGGCGTGCTCAACATGCTCAAGCGGCTGATCAAGGACTATCCCGACAGTCCCATGGCAGTGGTCTTCGACGCCCCGGGCAAGACCTTCCGCGACGAGCTGTTCGAGCAGTACAAGTCCCATCGGCCGCCGATGCCCGATGACCTGCGTTCCCAGGTGCAGCCGCTGCACGACTGCGTGAGGGCGCTGGGCCTGCCGCTGCTGTGCATCGAGGGGGTGGAGGCCGACGACGTCATCGGCACCCTGGCCCGCCAGGCCACCGAGGCCGGCCGCGATGCGGTGATCTCCACCGGCGACAAGGACATGGCCCAGCTGGTCAACGACCACATCACGCTGGTCAACACCATGAAGGACGAGACCCTGGACGTCGACGGCGTGAAGGAGAAGTTCGGCCTGCCGCCGGCGCTGATCATCGACTTCCTGGCGCTGATGGGCGACAAGGTCGACAACATCCCCGGCGTGCCGGGGGTCGGCGAGAAGACGGCGCTGGGGCTGCTGCAGGGCATGGACGGCGGGCTCGAGACCCTCTATGCCGACCTGGAGAAGGTCAAGGAGCTCGGCTTCCGCGGCGCCAAGACCCTGCCGAAGAAGCTCGAGGAGCACCGCGACCAGGCCTTCCTCTCCTACCAGCTCGCCACCATCAAGACCGACTGCGAGCTGCCGGTGGGACTCGATGACCTGGACATCGCCCATCCCGATCGCGAGGCGCTGCTCGAGCTCTATCGCCGGCTGGAGTTCCGGGCCTGGCTCTCCGAACTGCTCGAGGGCAAGGACGAGGGGGTCGACGATGCGGCGGGCGGCACGCCGGTGCCGGATGAGCCGGCGTCTGACGCGGAGAGCCGTGCCGCCCGCGAGGACCATGTCATCCTCGCGCAGGCCGACTTCGACGCCTGGCTCGAGCGGCTGACGGCGAGCGACACCTTCTGCTTCGACCTGGAGACCACCAGCCTCAACTACATGGAGGCGCAGGTGGTCGGCGTGGGGCTCGCGCTTGCGCCCGGGGAGGCCGCCTATATCCCGCTGGCCCATGACTATCTCGATGCCCCCGAGCAGCTCGACCGCGAGGCGGTGCTCGAGGCCCTGCGCCCGCTCTGGGAGGGCGACGGCCGGATCAAGGTCGGCCAGAACCTCAAGTATGACATCTCGGTGCTGGCCAACGTCGGCATCGCGGTGGCCGGGCCGCTGGAGGACACCATGCTGGAGTCCTATGTGCTCGACTCCACGGCGACCCGCCACGACATGGACTCCCTGGCGCTCAAGTACCTGGGCGAGAAGACCGTCTCCTTCGAGGAGATCGCCGGCAAGGGCGCCAAGCAGCTCACCTTCAACCAGGTGGCCCTGGAGCAGGCTGCGCCCTACGCCTGCGAGGACGTCGACATCACCCTGCGCCTGCACCAGGAACTGCGGCCCCGCGTCGAGGCCGAGGGTCGGCTCGCCGAGGTGCTCGAGGAGATCGAGCTGCCGCTGATCCCGGTGCTGTCGCGCATGGAGCGCACCGGCGTGGCGCTGGACCCCGAGCGGCTGCACACGCAGAGCCGCGAGCTCGAGGCGCGCATCCGCGAGCTGGAGGCCAGGGCCTTCGAGCTCGCCGGTCGCGAGTTCAACCTCGGCTCCCCCAAGCAGCTCGGCCAGATCCTGTTCGAGGAGCAGAAGATCCCGGTGATCAAGAAGACCCCCAAGGGGGCGCCCTCCACCGCGGAGGCGGTGCTCGAGGAGCTGGCGCTGGACTACCCGCTGCCCAAGGTGATCATGGAGCACCGCGGACTCGCCAAGCTCAAGTCCACCTACACCGACAAGCTGCCGCGGCTGGTCAACAAGGCCACCGGGCGGCTGCATACCAGCTACCACCAGGCGGTGACCGCCACCGGGCGGCTGTCGTCGTCGGACCCCAACCTGCAGAACATCCCGATTCGTACCGAAGAGGGCAGGAAGATTCGGCAGGCCTTTATCGCCCGGCCCGGTTACCGCATCGTCGCCGCCGACTACTCGCAGATCGAACTGCGCATCATGGCCCATCTCTCCGGCGACAAGGGGTTGCTCGAGGCCTTCGCCGAGGGGCGCGACATCCACGCCGCCACCGCCGCCGAGGTGTTCGGGGTGGCGCTCTCCAGGGTCTCGCCCGACCAGCGCCGCAGTGCCAAGGCGATCAACTTCGGGCTGATCTACGGCATGAGCGCCTGGGGCCTGGGACGGCAGCTGCATATCGAGCGCGGCCAGGCGCAGACCTACATCGACCGCTACTTCGACCGCTACCCCGGCGTGGCCCGCTACATGGAGCGCATCCGTGCCCAGGCGGCCGAGGATGGCTACGTGGAGACGGTCTTCGGCCGGCGCCTCCACCTGCCGGAGATCCGCTCCCAGAACCGCGCCCGCCGCCAGGGCGCCGAGCGCACCGCCATCAATGCCCCCATGCAGGGCACCGCGGCGGACATCATCAAGCGCGCCATGATCGACGTCGATGCCTGGCTCGCGGGTAAGGACTTCGATGCGGTGATGGTGATGCAGGTCCACGACGAGCTGGTCTTCGAGGTGGCCGAGGACCAGGTCGAGGCCTTCATCGAGGAGGTGAAGGGGCGCATGGAGAGGGCCGCGAAGCTCGATGTGGCGCTGACCGTCGAGGCCGAGAGTGGGGCGAACTGGGACGAGGCGCACTGACGCGAGTCCTGTCCCACAACGCCAAGGCCCGCGGCGGATGCCGCGGGCCTGTTGTGAGCTTAGTAAGAAGGTTCTTATTTGCGTTGCGAGCGAAGAGAGGTCGGTCGCCGCCGGAACGCAGGAGCCGCAGTTTACACGCCAGTAAATGAGGACTCCGACCGGGCTGGCGCGCCAGTACCGCCGGCGGCCGAGATCTCGAGCGCAGCAGCAAATCAGGCCTTCTTAACGCCAGCCGGCGCGATCGAAGATCCTCACGGCCTCGGGGTTGTTCTCGCCCAGCACGCTGACGTTCAGGTCGTCCTTCTTGAAGTCGCCCCAGGAGGCGATGACGCCATCGGTCTCCACGGATTCCACGGCGGGGAACTCGTAGTTGCCGGTGGCGAAGAGGGCCTGGGCCTCGTCGGAGGCGAGAAACTCGAGGAAGCGCACGGCGTTCTCCTCGTTCGGCGCGCCCTTCACCACGCCGGCACCGCCGACGTTGACGTGCGCGCCGCGACCGTCCTGGTTGGGGAAGACGATCTCGACCTTCTCGGCCACCTCGCGGTCGGCCTCGTTGTCCGAGTTGACCAGGCGCACGTAGTAGTAGTGGTTGGCCAGGGCGATGTTGCACTCGCCGCTGGCGACGCCGCGGATCTGGTCGGTGTCGCCGCCCTCGGGATCACGTGCGAAGTTGTCGACCACCCCCTTGGCCCAGGCTTCCGCCTCTTCCTCGCCGTGGTGGGCGATCAGCGAGGCCAGCAGGGACTGGTTGTAGATGTTGTTCGAGGAGCGGATGCAGACCTGGCCCTCGAACTTCGGGTCCGCCAGATCCTCATAGCTTGTGATCTCGCCGGCATCGACCTCGGTGGGGTCGATGAAGATCGCCCGGACGCGCTGGCTGAAGCCGAACCACTTGCCTTCCGGATGGCGCATGTAGTCGGGCAGCCGCTCGTCGAGCACCTCCGACTCCACGCTGGCGAAGATGTCCTCCTGCTCGCCGCGCCACAGGCGGCCGGCATCCACGGTGATCATCACGTCGGCGGGACTGGCCTCGCCCTCCAGCTTGAGGCGCTGGATCAGCTGGTCGGAATCGCCCTCCAGGACGTTGACCTCGATGCCTGTCTGCTCGGTGAAGGCGGCATAGAGCGCCTCGTCGGAGTCGTAGTGGCGCGCCGAGTAGACATTGAGTTCCTCGGCAGCGACCTGGGAGGCCATGGCGGAGCCGGCCACCAGGGCGGCCAGGGGCATGGCGAGACGACGGTTCAGCGACATGGAGACACCTCGAGTTGTGGGATTGCGGTTTCGAATGATAATGCTTTGCATTACATTTACGTCATTGAAGCGCCTCCCGCCGGTCGCGTCAAGCCCCGCCGCCGCCGGGCTACCTGATCCAGGTCAGGGATCGCCCTCTCTTGACAGTCGCTGGAGCGAAATGCGAGCGATAGTACAACGCATTCAGGAGGCTTTCGCGTTACCATGCAGGCTATACCCTTCATCCGAATGGCCGCTCAGAACCCATGACTAGCCAACCGACGCTCCCGATCGACGAGAATGCTGCCGTGGCACCCGTTCTCGCCATGCACCAGATCCGCCATGCCTACCAGCAGCACCTGGCGGTAGAGGACGTCTCCCTCGAGGTCAAGCCCGGGGAGATCGTCTGCCTGCTGGGCCCCTCCGGCTGCGGCAAGTCCACCCTGCTGCGGATCGCCGCAGGTCTCGAGGGGGTGCAGCAGGGGCGCGTGGAACTGGGCGGCGAGTCGATGGGGCGCGTCGGGCGCTCCCACGTGCCGCCCGAGAAGCGCAATGTCGGCCTGGCCTTTCAGGATTCGGCGCTGTTCCCTCACCTGTCGGTGCTCGACAATGTGGCCTTCGGGCTCGAGTCCCAGCCTGCCCAGCAGCGGCGTCGCCGGGCCTACGAGCTGCTCGAGCTGCTGGGCATGGAGCGCTATGCCCGGGTCTTCCCGCATATGCTCTCGGGTGGGCAGCAGCAGCGCATCGCCCTGGCCCGGGCGCTGGCGCCGGCGCCGCAGCTGATGCTGCTCGACGAACCCTTCTCCAGCCTCGACGCGCGCCTGCGCGACCGCATACGCGACGATACCCTGCACGTGCTCAAGAAGGTGGGGGCGGGCGTGCTGCTGGTGACCCACGACCCGGAGGAGGCCATGTTCATGGCCGATCGCATCGTGCTGATGCGCGAGGGGCGAGTGGTCCAGGCCGGAACGCCGCTGGACCTCTATTGCGCCCCCACCGACCCCTTCGTGGTCACCTTCTTCGGCGAGGTGAACGAGCTGGAGGGGCGCGTGGTGGACGGCAGGGTGGCGACCCCGGTGGGCGACGTCTCGGGCAGGGGTCTGCCGGAAGGCAGTCGGGTGCAGGTGATGATCCGTCCCGAGGCCCTGCGGGTGGTTCCGCTGGACGACCCGCCGGAGCATCACCACAGTCATGTCATCATGGCCAAGCTGCTGGGGCGCAGCAGCCTGGTGCATATCTGCGCCCACGCCCCCGACGGCCGGGAGTCACACCTGCATGCCCGGTCCCCGGGCGTCTTCCTGCCCCGGGAAGGTCAGCCGATCATGATCGGCCTGGACGCCTCCCAGGTCTTCGTCTTCCCCCTGGAGGCCTCAGCGGCTGCCGGGTCGGGAGCGGCGCATGGCGATGCTGAGCAGGATCACCGGCAGGATGCCTACTGCCACGATAGCCAGTGACGAGGTCGAGGCCTCGGCCAGGCGCTCGTCCGCGGCCAGGCTATGCGCCCGGATCGCCAGGGTGTCGAAGTTGAAGGGACGCAGGATCACCGTGGCCGGCAGCTCCTTCATCACGTCCACGAAGACCAGGATGCCGGCGGCGATCAGGCTGCCGCGCATGATCGGGGTGTGCACCTTGCGCAGGGTGCCGCCCGCCGTCTGACCCAGGGTCCGGGAGGCGGCATCCATGCTCGGCGTCACCTTGCCCAGGCTCGCCTCGATGGCATTGAAGGAGACGGCGAGGAAGCGCACCAGGTAGGCATACACCAGGATGAAGGCCGACCCGCTGAGCAGCAGCCCCACCACGACCCCGAACTGCCCCTTCATGAAGTCGTTGATCTGGTGGTCCATCCACACGAAGGGGATCAGGATGCCCACCGCCACCACCGAGCCCGGGACCGCATAGCCCATGGCGGCCACGCGCGTCGCCACCCGTGTCACCTTGCCGGGGTGCAGGCGGGCGCCGTAGCTGAGCAGCAGCGCCAGGCTCACGGCGACCACTGATGCGAGCGCCGCCAGCAGCAGGCTGTTGCCGGCAAAGCCCAGGAAGGCCGAGCCTAAGAGCGCATCCCCGCCCTGGACCGAGAGGTAGCCCAGCAGGCCGCTGGGGATCAGGAAGCCGAGCAGCACGGGCGCCAGGCAGGCCAGGGTGGCGGCCCAGGCCCGCCAGCCGTGGAGCGCGAATTCCGGCAGGTGCTGGTAGCGACCGGTGGTGTGGAAGTAGCGGCGCTTGCCGCGTGAGGCGCGCTCGAGCAGCACCAGGGCGATGACGAAGGCCAGCAGGCAGGCGGCGAGCTGGGCCGCGGCCACCTGCTCGCCCATCCCGAACCAGGTGCGATAGATGCCGGTGGTAAAGGTGTCGACCCCAAAGTACTGCACGGCCCCGAACTCGTTGAGGGTCTCCATCAGCGCCAGCGATACGCCACCGACGATGGCCGGCCGCGCCAGCGGCAGGGCCACGCTGGTGAACAGCCGCCAGGGACCCCGTCCCAGGGTCCGCCCCACGTCCAGCACGCAGACCGACTGCTCCAGGAAGGCCGCCCGCGACAGCATGTAGACATAGGGGTAGAGCACCAGGGTGATCAGGGTGGCTGCTCCCCACAGCGAGCGGATGTCGGGGAAGACGTAGTCGCCGGCCGACCAGCCGAAGCTCTCCCGCAGCCAGGTCTGGACGGGCCCGGCGAACTGCAGGAAATCCGTGTAGGCATAGGCGATCACGTAGGTCGGTACCGCCAGTGGCAGCAGCAGACCCCACTCGAACAGCCGGCGTCCCGGGAAGCGGCACATCACCACCAGCCAGGCGGTTCCGGTGCCGATCACGAAGGTGCCGAGGCCCACGGTCACCACCAGGAAGAGGGTGTTGCCGAGATACCTGGGCAGCACGGTGCTGGCCAGGTGCCCCCAGATGCCTTCGGTGGGCATGAACAGGTGCGCCAGTACCACGATGACCGGCAGTGCCACGATCAGGGCGATGCCGATGGTCAGGGTGTTCCAGACATTGAAAGGCAGCGACAGGCGGGAGGGGACGGGGGCACGGGAACTGGCCGGTCTGGTCAACGAGGTCTCCTTCCAGAGAGGGCTGGAGGCGGTGTGGATGCGAGGCATTTGCGCGTGAGAATTGTATCAGGTGCCCCCGGAGGCTGCAGCCATTGCGGCTGACCGGGATCAAGGTAGACGCCCGCCGCTCATCGAGCGGCGGGCGTCATGGGGCCGTCATGGGGTTACCGGAGGGGAAGGCTCAGTAGCCGATCAGCACAGAGGGCAGGCCGGTGACCAGTGCAGGGAAGAAGGCCATCAGCACGCAGGCCAGCACGATCAGCGCGCAGAAGGGGATCACCGCCTTGTAGAGGTCGACGATCTCGACCCCCTTGGGCGCTACCCCCTTGAGGTAGAAGAGCGCATAGCCGAAGGGCGGGGTGAGGAAGGAGGTCTGCAGCACCACGGCGACCATCACCACGAACCACAGCACGTCGATGCCCATGCTCTCGACGATCGGCAGCATGATCGGGAAGCTCAGCAGCACGATGCCGGTCCAGTCCAGGAACATGCCCAGGATGAACACCAGGAATAGCATCAGGATCAGCGCCCCGGTGGTGCCGCCCGGCATCGCCATGACCAGCTCGTGGATCACCTGCATGCCGCCGCCGCGGGAGAACACCCCGGTGAAGGCGGTGGCACCCACCAGCACCAGCATCACCATGGTGGTGGTCTTGCTGGCATCGATCAGCGTGCGATAGCAGGTCGAGACCTTGCGGTCGCCGAAGATCAGGAACAGCAGGAAGGCGATGGTCACGCCGATCGCCGAGGCCTCGGTGGCGGTGGCGATGCCGGTGAACAGTGCGCCGAGCACGCCGAGGATCAGCGACATGGGCGGTAGCACGTACTTGGCCAGCATCACCAGCAGCTCGCGGGTGCTGGTCTCGGCGCGCTCCGCCGCCGGCACCAGCGGGCCGTAGGAGGGCTTGATGTGGCAGATGATCAGCACATAGAGGGCATACATCACGCCGAGCAGCAGGCCCGGCACCAGGGCGCCGGCGAACAGCGCGCCCACCGAGACCGGCGAGTAGCTGGCCATCAGGATCAGCATGATGCTCGGCGGGATCAGGATGCCCAGGCAGCCGCTGGCCATGATCACCCCGGTGCTGAGCTCCTTGTTGTAGCCGTACTTGAGCATCGGCACCAGGGCGATCATGCCCATCACCGCGATGGAGGCGCCGACGATGCCGGTAGTGGCGGCGAGCAGCACCGAGACGATGACCACGGTGAGCGCCAGGCCGCCGCGCAGGTTGGCCAGCAGCAGACGCATCGACTCGAACATCTTCTCGGTGACCCCCGAGTCGTTGAGAAAGCGCGCCATCAGGATGAACAGCGGGATGGCCACCAGGACATAGTTGTCCATGGCGTTGCCGTAGATGTTGTTGATCAGGGTGCCGAGGATCTTGGCGCCGGGGCCGAGCCAGGCGCCGAGCACGGCGATGCCGCCTAGCACGAAGGCCAGCGGGTGGCCCATGAACAGGCCGACCAGCAGGCCGCCGAACATGAACAGGGTGAGCATCTCGGGGCTCATGCGGGCTCCTCCTCACGCAGTTGCTGGATGGCGCGGATCACGATGGCGACGGATTGCAGCAGGATCAGGAAGGCGGCGATGACGATCACCGCCTTCACCGGATAGACGGGGATGGCGACCATGCCGTAGGTGGTCTCGCCGCGGCTGAAGGAGCGCATGAAGAAGTCCCAGCCCAGGGTCAGCAGCATCCAGATGAAGGGCACGAAGAAGACCAGGTAGCCCAGGATCTCGAGGGCGGCCTGCTTGCGGCGCGACAGCAGCCGCTTCAGGACGTCGACCTCCACATGGGCATGGTGGCGCAGCCCGTAGGCGGCCATCAGCATGAAGTGGACGCCGAACAGCATCTTGGTGATATCGAAGGCCCAGTCACTGGGGCGACCGATGAAGAAGCGCATGGCGATGTCGTAGATCACGATCAGCGTGATCACGGCGATCAACGGGGCGATCAGGCGACCGAAGGCCTCGTTGAGGGCATCGATGGCCTTGGCAATGGCGTTCATGAGCGGGGATCTCGTGAATCAGTGGGAGCACGACGTCTGGCCGGCCGGCGACGATCAGCCACCGGCTAGCCGGCGGGCCCTCCCGGAAGAGGGCCCTGGCGAGGCCTTACATGCAGGCCTCGATCTCCTCCAGAGAGGGCAGGTCGTCGGTGACGCGGCTCATGTTGTAGGGCACCGAGACGTCACGCCAGTTGGCGTAGTGCTCCAGGTAGCTGATCATGGAGTGGTAGACCTTGGCGTGCATCGGGTCCTCGCAGGCCCCCTGGACGATCACCTCGTTGGTGATGCGCTGGATCTCGGCGAGGTCCTCCTCGGAGAGCTGGTTTATCTCGGTGCCGTCCTCGAGGAACTTCACCGTGCCCTCGGTGGACTCGCGCTCGGACCAGGCCAGCGACCAGGCCATGGTAGCCTCGGCGGCGATCTTCAGCTTGTCCTGGGTCTCCTCGGAGAGGGCGTCCCAGGCATCCTGGTTGATCATCACGCCGAACACGCTGGCGGACTGGTGCCAGCCCGGCACGGACCAGTAGTCGGCCACCTCGGAGAAGCCGGCCTTGTAGTCCACGCCCGGGGTGGAGAACTCGGCACCGTCGACCACGCCACGCTCGATGGCCTGGTAGATCTCGCCGCCGGCCAGGGTGACCTGGGAGCCGCCGAGCTGCTCGAGCACGCGGCCCTGGTCGCGACCGGAGAGGCGCAGGCGCTTGCCCTCCAGGTCGGCGAGGCTCTCGATGGGCGTGCCGCCGCGGAAGCCGGACTCGTTGTTGGTGATGCCGTAGGGCAGGTAGACCATGTTGTACTGGCCGTAGACCTCCTGGTAGAGCTCCCAGCCGCCCCACTCCATGATCCAGTTCAGATAGTCGACGCCGTTGAACAGGCTGGTGGTGGTGGCCAGCGGCGAGAAGGCCGGGCTGTAGCCGGCCCAGTAGCCGGGCCAGTCGCCGGCGGCCTCGATGCTGCCGGTCTGGGTGGCATCGAAGACCTCGGTGCCGGGCATCAGGGTGCCACCGGCGCGGAACTCGATCTGCACCTCGTCACCGGCGAGCTTGTTGACCAGCTCGGCCCAGTGGCGGTCGATCTGGATCAGGTCCAGGTTGTCCGGCCAGGTGGTGGTCATGGTCCACTGTTCCTGGGCCTGGGCGGTGGAGCTCATGGCGGCGAGGGCGACGCCCGCTGCCAGCCCGGTGAGGGCGAACTTGCTCATCTTCTTCATTGAGGTGCTCCCTTGTGGGTTGTTCTGCTTGTCGAGAAGTCGATGGAACGGCCGTCGGTGCCGGGACGCGGCCGCCTGCGGTGCCAGCGGGCCTGACCGTCTGGGCAACTCGGCAACAGGAAACAAGCTAGCATGGGTCGACGGACATGTTCGACCGGGGTCGTGGTCGCCTCGGTGCCTCACAAAAGCCCCGCAAGGCTCTCGCTGTGAGAGGGTAATATCATTTTAATCAATAAGTTGAAACGTTCGTATGACAATGGTGCTGCAGTGCCGAAATGCTCGGCAACGTTGAAAGGTCGCGCACCCTTAGACCAAAGTTGAGCCGCTGATGGAGCCCCGGATGATCCGCGACCGCCTCGCCCCCCTGCAGGAGACTCGACGCCGCCTGATCCAGCATCGCTGGCGCGGCCTGGTCTGGCTGACCGGAGCGGCCGAGGCGTGTCGCCAAGAAGCGCTGGCCCTGTGGCAGGAGGGAGGCTGGCAGTCGCCGCTGTGGGTCGCCGCCGAGCCTGTGGACGGTATCGAGGCATTGCGCTGGCTGCCGGCGTCGAAGGCTCGCACGCGACTGGGAGGCGAGCAGGACCTGGTGGTCTTCGACGCCGTCTCGGACGCGTGCGGCTTCGACCCCGAGGCCTTCGGCGCGCTGGCCGGCACCCTGCGCGCCGGTGGGCTGCTGGTGCTGATGACCCCGTCCGACTGGGGCGCGCGCCCCGATGCCGACTACCGCCGCCTGACGGAGTACCCCTGGCGGGCCGAGCAGCTCAGCGCCCGCTACCTGGCCCGGCTTGCCCGGCTGCTGCGCGCCGACGCGCGCGTGATCCAGTGGACGGCGGGGGAGGCGCCGCCGCGTCCACGACTGCCCGAAGTACCGCCGGCAGTCGCGTCGTCGACCAGCGGGGAGCTTGACTGCCTGACCCGCGACCAGGCCGAGGCGGTGGCACGGCTCACCCGGCTGCGCCGGCGTCGACCGCTGGTGCTGACCGCCGACCGCGGCCGCGGCAAGACGGCGGCCTTGGGCATCGCCTGTGCGCGGCTGCTGGCGGCGGGGGAGACGGAGATCCTGGTTACGGCACCGCGCCCGTCGGCCGTGGCCGGGCTCTTCGAGCGCCTGGCGGCCCTCTGCCCCGTGGGGCAGCGGCACGGCAACGCCTTCGAGACGGGCCGCGGGCGGGTCGCCTTCCTGCCCCCCGATGCGCTGGACAAACTGGCCGAGCAGGGCGAGGTCGGTGGCCCCGGCCGGCTGCTGCTGGTCGACGAGGCGGCGGCGATTCCGGCGCCGCTGCTGGGGCGCTGGCTTGCCGCCTTCCCGCGCATCGCCTTCGCCACCACGGTGCACGGCTACGAGGGATCGGGGCGTGGCTTCGCGCTGCGCTTCCGTGATCGGCTCCTGCGCCAGACGCCCGACTGGCGGGAGTACCACCTGGTCGAGCCGATCCGCTGGGCCGAGGGTGATCCGCTGGAGGCGCTGACCTCGCGCTTGTTGCTGCTGGATGCCGAGCCGACGACGTGCCCGGACGCCGGTGAGCCCCCGGCCCTGCGGCGACTGGACCGCGACGCCCTGGCCCGCGACGAGCCGCGGCTGCGCGCGCTGTTCGGCCTGCTGGTTCAGGCCCACTACCGCACCACGCCCGCCGACCTGCGTCGCCTGCTGGATGGCCCGACGGTCGCCCTCTCCGTCCTCGAGGCCGGTGAGGGCCTGCAGGGCGTGGTGGTAAGCGGCGACGAGGGGGGCTTTCCGGCCGGGCTCGCCGAGCGGGTGGCGCGGGGCGAGCGGCGACCACGAGGCCACCTGCTGGCCCAGTCGCTGGCCGCCCATGCCGGCGAGCGTGAGGCGCTGACGGCCCGCCTGAGGCGGGTGTTGCGCATCGCCGTCCCTGCCGAGCGGCGCCGTACCGGGGCGGGACGGCGATTGCTCGAGGCCGAGATGGCCCGGGCGCGTCGCGACGGCATCGAGCTGCTGGGGGCCAGCTTCGGCGCCGAGCCGGGGCTGCAGGCCTTCTGGCAGGCGGCGGGCTTCCGGGCGGTGCGCCTGGGCCTGACCCGGGAGACGGCCACCGGCGAACACGCGTTGATGGTGGTGCGGCCCACCGGCCCGAGGGGAGAGCGACTCGTCGAGCGCCTCCAGGCACGCTTCCACCGCCAGCTGCCGGGGCTGCTGGCCTTCGAGCTGGCCGAGCTGGAGCCGGCGGTGGTGATGGCCCTGCTCGCCGAGGGGCCCGCGGCCCCCCTGGGCGATGAGGATCGCCGCGACCTCGATGACATGGCCTTCGGCCATCGCGAGCCCGCCCTGGTCCGCCCGGCGATCCAGGCGCTGGTGAGGTGTCGGGCAACGAGACTGGCGGGCGACCAGGACGAGGCGCTGGCACTGCTTGCCGCCTGGGCCTTCCAGGGGCGGAAAATGGCCTGGCTGGCAGCGCGCCTGGGGGTGTCGGGGAAGCGTGGCGTTCAGTCACGGCTGCGCGAGGCCGTGGCACGGTTCCACGACGGCGAGTGCGGGCTTTCCCCCGGCGAGGCCGGCCGGTAGAGTTCCCGGGTCAATCGCGAGACAGAACCGCCATGAACGCACATCTCGAACAGCTCTCCCCCCGGCCCCTGTGGCGCCACTTTCGCACCCTGTGCAACACGCCGCGCCCCTCCGGCCACGAAGCCGCCCTGGTGGCGATCCTCGAGCGCTGGGCCGACGGCCTGGGGCTGGCCCACGACCGCGACGCCTTCGGCAACCTGCGCATCCGCAAGCCCGCCACGCCCGGCTGCGAGTCGGCGCCGGGAATCATCCTGCAGGGCCACCTGGACATGGTGGCCCAGGCCAACGCCGACCATCCCCACGATTTCACCCGGGATGCCATCGAGACCCGGGTGGGCGATGATGGCTGGCTGCACGCCCGCCATACCACCCTGGGGGCCGACAACGGCCTGGGGGTGGCGGCGGCGCTGGCGATCCTCGAGGACGAGAGCCTGGAGCACGGCCCGCTGGAGGCGCTCTTCACCCTGGAGGAGGAGTCTTCCATGGGCGGGGCCCTCCACCTGGCCGAGGGCTGGCTCGAGGGACGCCTGCTGCTCAACCTGGATTCCGAGGACCGCGGCCAGGTCTATATCGGCTGCGCCGGCGGGGCCGACGTCATCGTCGAGGCGCAGCTGCCCAGCGCATCGCTGGTCGACGACGAGGTGGCGCTGCGGCTGTCGCTGACGGGGCTCTCGGGGGGCCACTCCGGCATCGACATCCATAAGGGGCTTGGCAACGCCAACCGGCTGCTGGTTCGGGTGCTGCGTGCCCTCGAGCCCTTCGGTGCGCGGCTGGTCGACTACCATGGCGGTACCCTGCGCAATGCCCTGCCGCGGGAGGCCTTCGCCACCCTGGTACTGCCCGACGACGAGCAGGCGCCCGCCCGGGAGCGGGTGGCCGCGCTGCAGGAAGAGCTTCGCGCCGAGCTGGCCGGGGTCGACGAGGGCCTCACCCTGACGCTGGCGCCACGGGACGCGCGGCCGGGCGAGGCGCTGACCGAGCAGGCCAGCCAGCTGCTGGTCCGCGCCCTGCACGTGGCCCCCTGCGGCGTCGAGCGCATGAGCGTCGCGGTCCCCGGGGTGGTGGAGACTTCCAACAATCTGGGCGTGGTCAGCCTGGAAGGCGGGCGCTTCCACCTCTGCGCCCTGGTGCGGTCGCTGCGCGACAGTGCCACCCAGGACATCGCCGACCGCTTCCGGGCGCTGTTCGAGCTGATCGGGGCGCGCACCCGGGTAGAGAATGCCTACCCGGGCTGGACGCCGAATCCGGACAGCCCGCTGCTGGCGCGCTTCTGTCGCCTGCATCGTGAGCGGCTGGGTAGCGATCCCGAGGTCAAGGTGATCCACGCCGGTCTCGAGTGCGGCATCCTCGGCGGCAAGTACCCGCAGCTGGACATGATCTCTTTCGGCCCGCTGATCCGCGGCGCCCACTCCCCCGACGAGCGGGTGGAGCTGGCGTCCGTGGAGGAGTTCTGGGCACTGCTGCGTGCCCTGGTCGAGGACCTGGCCAGGGTCGAGACGCCTTGATCTCTTCACAGTCGAGACCGTGATGAACGAACTGCTGCAAGGGCCCGCGCCGGCCTGGCTGGCCTGGGGGCTGGCCGGGCTGCTGCTGGCGATGACCTGGGCGGGGCTGTCCTGGCGAAGGCGCCTGGTCGCGGCCGAGGCACGCCTCCGCGTCCGGGAGCAGGAGCGCGCCGAGGGCGAGGCCAGCGTGCGGCGCCTGGAGCAGGAGCTGGCCCAGAGCGATGCGCAGCTGGATGGCAGCCGCGAGCGGCTGGCCGCCCTGGAGGCCGAGCTTTCCGGGACCCGCGACCGACTGGCCGAACGGCGCGAGCAGGCCGCCCGGCTGGAGACCGAGCAGGAGCAGATGGCGCTGCGTCACCGCGAGCAGCTGGCCCTTCTCGAGGAGGCCCGGGAGCGGCTCAAGGAGGAGTTCCGCCAGCTTGCCGGTCGCATCTTCGAGGAGCGCCAGCAGGCCTTCTCGGTACAGAGTCGCGACAGCCTGGAGGCCCTGCTGCGCCCCTTCCGCGAGCAGGTCGACCAGTTTCGACGCCGGGTCGAGGAGCTGCATGGTCAGCAGAGCCGCGACAGCGGCTCCCTCAAGGCGCAGCTCGAACAGCTCGCCGGGCTCAACGCCCGTCTCGGCGAGGAGGCCGCGGGCCTCGCCCGAGCCCTCAAGGGCGACCAGAAGGCGCAGGGCCACTGGGGCGAGCTGATGCTCGAGACCGTGCTCGAGCGCAGCGGCCTGCGCCGCGATATCGAGTATCGTCGCGAGGTCTCGCTGCAGGGGGAGCAGGGGCGCCAGCGCCCCGATGCGGTGATCTACCTGCCCGACGACCGCCACCTGATCGTCGACGCCAAGGTGTCGCTGGTGGCCTGGACCCGGGTGGTCAACGCTGAGGACGAGGCCGAGCGCGAGGCGGCCATGAAGGCCCACCTGCAGTCGCTGCGCGGCCATGTCGCCGGCCTCTCGGGCAAGGACTACCCGGCGCTGCCGGGGCTCAATTCGCCGGACTTCGTGTTCCTCTTCGTGCCGGTGGAGCCGGCCTTCGCCGCCGCCTTCGAGCGCGACCCCTCGCTCTTCCAGGAGGCCTTCGACCGCCAGGTCGTGGTGGTCACCCCGACCACCCTGCTGGCCAGCCTGCGCACCGTGGCCGGCCTGTGGAGCCTGGAGCGCCAGAACGAGAACGCGCGCCTGATCGGCGACCGGGCCGAGAAGCTGCTGGCCAAGTTCTCCGGCTTCGTCGAGAGCCTCGAGGAGGTCGGGCGTCACCTGGAACGGGCGGGCGAGAGCCATCGCCGGGCCATGGGGCGGCTCTCCAGCGGGCAGGGCAGCCTGGTGGCCCAGGCCACCGAGCTGCAGCGCCTGGGGGTGCGCATGAAGAAGCCGTTGCCGACGGAGCTGGTGCGTGCCGCCGGGGGAGAGGACGACACGGACGACGAGGCCATGGGGCCTTACTGAGTCCCGGGTCGGCCGACTGTTCCTGCAACGACGACGCCGCCCCGAGGGGCGGCGTCGTCATGTTGCGGTGTCTACGGTAGCGGGGATCAGCCGAGGTAGGCGCCCAGCATCCACACGGTCTTCTCTTGCTCGCGGATATAGTCGCCGGCCTGGGCAGCGGTGCCCTCGTCGTCGGCATCCGAGGCCAGCGAGAGCAGCTCGCGCTGCAGCTCGATCAGGGTCTGGTAGCCCTGGAGCACGCCGCGCACGCAGGTCTCGCCATCGTGGACGTTCTTGTCCTCCTGGATCCTGGCGATCTTCACGTAGTCGCTGTAGGCGTGCACCGGCTGGTGGCCCAGGGTAAGGATGCGCTCGGCGACTTCATCGACCTTGGTCAGCAGGTCGGTGTAGAACTCCTCGAACTTCTCGTGGAGCTGGAAGAACTGGCGGCCCTTCACGTTCCAGTGGTAGCCGCGCACGTTCATGTAGAAGATCTGGTAGTTGGCCAGCAGCTCGTTGAGCTTCTCGGCCAGCTGGCTGGCGCTGGCCTCGTGCAGGCCGATGGTATTGGTGTCGCTCATGCAATGCCTCCTTGATCGCGATGCAGGTAGGGTAATTCGTCCGCCGGCGGTGGATAAGTCAATTGTCGCCATGGCCACCATAGCCGATGTCCATGACATGCGGGTGTCGGACGCACTCTTCAAGGCCGACGGCCGGCCAGTGCGACCCAGAGCCGCACCAGGCCCTCGGTGCGGTCGGCCAGCAGCTCGGCGCAGCGCGCGAGGGCCTCGTCGAGCGCCATGGGGCCATCGGCCAGGGCGAAGGCCGCGGTGACGCCCTCGTCGAAGGCGGCCTGCCAGCCCGGTGCCAGCCGCCCGGCCAGCACCACCACCGGCACGTCGTGCCGGTGGGCCAGCCGGGCCACGCCCACCGGGGTCTTGCCGGCCAGGCTCTGGCCATCGAGCTGGCCCTCGCCGGTGATCACCAGGTCGGCGCCCGCCAGCAGGGCCTCGACGCCGGCCTGGGCCATCACCAGCTCGATACCGGGGCGCAGCTCTGCGGCGAGGAAGGCCCGGGCGGCAAAGCCCATGCCCCCGGCGGCGCCGGCCCCGGGCAGGTCGCGATGATCCTGGCCCAGGGTCGCAGCGGTGACGTCGGCGAAACGGGCCAGGGCGGCATCGAGTCGCGCCACCTCGTCCGGCGAGGCGCCCTTCTGGGGGCCGAAGACCGCACTGGCGCCGCGCTCGCCCAGCAGCGGGTTGTCTACGTCCACCGCCGTCTCGACCCTCAGGCCGGCCAGGCGCGGGTCGAGGCGCTGCAGGTCGAGCTCGGTCAGGTCGGCGAGGGCGGCACCGCCCGGGGCCAGGTCGCGGCCCTCGCCGTCACGCAGTCGTGCCCCCAGGGCGGTCAGCATCCCCGCCCCGCCGTCATTGGTGGCGCTGCCGCCGAGGGTGAGCAGCAGGCGCTCGGCACCGGCATCCAGGGCCTCGCGGATCAGTTCGCCGACGCCGAAGGTGGTGCTGTGCAGGGCGGTGCGCTCGTCGGGTGCCAGCGCCTGCAGGCCGCTGGCCTCGGCCAGCTCCACGTAGGCGGTGCGACTCGCGGCGTGCCAGCCCCAGTCGGCCCTGGCCGGCCGACCCAGGGCGTCGTGGACGTCAGCCGAGCGCCGCTCGGCCCCGGTGGCGGCCAGGAGCGCATCGAGGCTGCCCTCGCCGCCATCGGCCAGCGGGCACTCCAGGGCCTCGATGTCGGCCTCGGCGCGCCGCGCCCCGCAGGCGATGGCCCGCGCGGCATCGGCGGCGGGCAGGGCATCCTTGAAGCTGTCCGGGCAGATCAGGATCTTCATGGCCGCTCTCGTCATATGGAAGGGGTTTCCAGCTTAGCGCCCGCCGGCACGGGACAGAACCCCGGGGCGCTTCATCCCCGCCGGCTTCCGGCGTAGACTGCTCCTGACCCCTTGCGGAGAGCCTCCGATGCGTAGATGGCTGCTGTTGCTGCTGCCGGCGGCGCTGGCCGGCTGCCAGGTGACGCCGACGACCCTGCCGGTGGCCGAGCCTGCCCCGGCCGCCGAGTGCCGCTGGCTCGCCGGCCCCGGCGACAGCCTGGCCAGGGCCGTCACGGCCCTGGAGGCGGAGGGCTTCCTGGTGCGCCACACCGATGCGCCGCTGGGGCTGGTCAGTGCCGAACGCGCCCGCAACACCATCTATCACGACCATGGCGTCGAACGCCTGCCCCGCTTCGGCGGCTTCGTGCTGGGCGGCAGCGGCGGCCATGTCGCTTCCGGCGTGATGCTCGGCATCGGCGGCGGCATCGGGCCGGTGACCGACGAGGCAACCCGCATCGAGCGGGTCTCGGTGGTGGTGGGGAGGCAGCGGGTGCAGGTGTCCCGGGATATCCGCATCTTCGACTGGCGAGGCGAGCTGCGCGAGTCACGCAGTGCCAGCGATGCCGACTTCTGCCGAGAGCTGCGCGATGCCATCGAGGCCGTATCGGCCCAGGAGGCCCCGTGATGAGAGCCCCCATCGTCATCCTGCTGGTCGCCTGGCTGGCCGGCTGTGCCACCCCGGCCCCGCCTGAGCCCCGCGAGATTCACCTGGCGGCGACGCCGGAGACCACCCTGCGCGAGGCCATGGACCTGCTGATGGAGCGCGGCTACGTGATCCGCCACGCCGACGGCGACCTGGGACGCCTGGAGGCGGTGCTGGGCCGGATGCCGGGTTACGGCGTGTCGCTGCGTGTGGCCGGCCAGGGAGACGGCAGTCGCATCAGCTTCATCGCCACCCGCGGTGGGCGGCCTCTGCCACCCACCGTGCTGGACCCCCTGCTGACCGATCTGCAATCGCGGCTGGGGCTGTTACCCTGACCGCCCCCAGATGACGACAAGGCCTCCGATGCTTCCGTCCGTATTGCCCCCTCGCCTGATCGGTGTGCTCTGCCTCGCCGCCGGCCTTCTGCTGCCGCTTGCGGCTGCGGCGCACCCTCACGGCTGGATCGACCTGCGCATGCGCCTGGTGCTCGATGGCGAGGGGCGGCTGGAAGCCCTCCAGCAATCCTGGCGCCTGGATCCCTTCTACAGCCTGGTGCTGCTCGAGGAGCTCGAGCGGGAACAGGGGGGCGGTGGGCTGGAGGCTGCCCTCGATCAGCTGGGCAGCGAGATGCGCGATACCCTCTCCCCCCAGGGCTATTTCACCGAACTGCAGAGGGGTGACGAGAGAGTCGGGCTCGGCGAGGTCGACGACTATACCGTGTTCGAGCGCGACGGACGGATCGAGTTCGTCTTCCTGCTGCCGCTGGCCGAGCCGCTGGAAATGGCGGGAGAGACCCTGCGCTACCGGGTATTCGATCCTACCTACTATATCGAGGTCGTCCACGAGGCGGAGGGTGACACGCCACTCGCGGATGCCCTGGCGGTGGGTGGCGAACTCGATTGCGAGACGCGTATCCTGTCCGCCGACCCGGACCCCGAAAAGGTCATGGCGGCCGCCATGCTCGACGTCGATGACGAGGGCGAGCCCGGCCTGGGGCGCCACTTCGCCGAGACGGGGGAGGTCACGTGCCGCTAGCCCTCAAGCGTCTGGCGTGGCTGGCCGGTGGGCTGCTGCTCGCCCTGCTGGCCTGGCAGCTGGTGTTTCAGGGGGCCCTTCAGGCGCTCAGCCTGCAGCTGGTTGGCTGGCAGCGCGACTTCCATCGTGCACTGACCCTGGCCATCACGGGGCTCTCCGGGGCGCCCTCGCCGGCCACCTGGGCGACCCTGCTCGGCATCAGCTTCGGCTACGGCGTCTTCCATGCCGCCGGTCCCGGCCACGGCAAGGCGGTGCTGACCACCTACCTGCTCTCCCAGGGCGGTGCCCGCCGTCGGGCCCTGGCCCTCTCCTTCGCTGCCTCATTGCTGCAGGGACTGGTGGCCATCGGCCTGGTGGTGGGGCTGGTGCATGGCCTGGGCTGGCTGACCCGTCAGGCCATGGGCAGCGTGGCCTGGGTGGAGCAGGCGAGCTTCCTCATGGTGACCCTGGTGGGTGCCTGGCTCTGCCTGCGGGCCATCCGCCAGCTGCGCGCCAGCGCGGCCGTGCCGGAAACCGCTCCCGGCGAGGCGCATACCCATCACCACGTTTATGCCCACGATCAGGCTAACGATTGCTGCGGGGGGCACCATCATGTGGATCCGCAGCGCGCCGGGGACTGGCGCACGGCGCTGGCCACGGTGGTGGCCATCGGTATCCGCCCCTGCAGCGGTGGTGTCCTGCTGCTGGGCGCGGCCACCCTGCTGGGCAACTTCCTGGTCGGGGTGGCGGCGGTGCTGGTGATGTCGCTGGGCACCGCATTGACCGTCTCGGCCCTGGCGCTGGCCAGCGTGGTCGCCCGGGGCTGGGCGGAGCGGCGCCTGGCCAGCCAGCGACAGGCGCGACACGCTCGACGCCTTCTCGGCTGGGCCGCCCTGGCAGGCGGGCTGGCCATCATGGTCCTGGGGGTGTCGCTGACCGTGACCGGTGTCGGCCAGCCGGCCAGCGCGCCGCTGCTGGGCGAGCCGCCGCCGCGCAGCGCGACGGCAGCGCCGGATGCGGCGCCTCACCCCTTCGGCGGTTAACCTTCGGGCGGCGTCAGGTCCAGCCCCTCCACCTCGGCCAGGATGCGGGCACGCAGGTCGGCCAGGCGGTCCAGGTCGTAGGCCTCGGCCTGGCCATGGCCCCACACCGGCGCCGGCCAGGCGGCGTCCTCGCGACGCCGAACGATGACGTGCACATGCAGCTGGGCAACGACATTGCCGAGGCTGGCGATGTTGAGCTTGTCGCCGCCCAGGGCATCCAGCATGGCCCTGCCGACCGCGGTGGCCTCCCGCCACAGCTGCTGCTGGGCCGGGGCATCGAGCTGGAACACCTCGCTGACCTCGAGGCGGCGCGGTATCAGCACCAGCCAGGGGAAGCGGGCATCGTCCATCAGGCGCAGCTGGCACAGCGGCAGTTCGGTGACCGGGTAGCTGTCAGCTACCAGACGGGCATCGGGTTCGAAATCCGACATCACGGGCCTCCTTTCGTGTCGGCTGTCCCTGTATCCGTCATCATGGCACACCCGGCCCGATATCGGGCAGATTCCCCCGGCAGGACTGCCCCGGTATGCTGGGCGGCCTACTCGACCCGCCAACAACGGACGCTGTCATGACGCTGCTCGAGGCACTTGCCCTGCTGGCCATCGGGACCCTGGCCGGCTTCATCAATGTGCTCTCCGCCGGGGGCTCGATGCTGACCCTGCCACTGCTGATGTTCCTGGGGCTGCCACCCCAGGCGGCCAACGGCACCAACCGGGTCTCGATCGCGCTGCAGAGCATCTCCGCGGTGACCAGCTTCTTCCGTGCCGGTGCCCGCTACCTGGGTCTCTCGCTGCGGCTCTCGGTACCGGCGGTGGTCGGCTCGCTGCTCGGCGCCTGGCTGGCCCTGCAGACCGGAGATGCGCTCTTCGAGGCGATCCTGATCACGGTGATGGCCTGCTCGGCACTGCTGATGCTGCTGCCCCAGCCGCGCCTGGAGACCCGCACGCTGACGCCGGAGCGCCTCACGCCGGCGGTCTACCTCGCCATGTTCGCCATCGGCCTCTATGGCGGCTTCATCCAGGTCGGGGTGGGCATCCTGTTTATCGTGGTGCTCTACCGCATGCTGAAGATCGACTTGGCCCAGGTGAACGTCTTCAAGGTGCTGATCATACTGGTCTACACCCTGCCGGCCCTGGCCATCTTCGTGGCCAATGACCAGGTGCGCTGGGGCTACGGCCTGGTGCTGGCGGCCGGCAGCATGCTGGGAGCCTGGCTGGCGGTGAAGGTCAACATGAGCCCGCGCGGGGCCTTCGTCGTCAAGTGGCTGACCATCGCGGTGATCCTCGCGATCATCCTGCGGCTGCTGCTGGGGTGACTCCACTGGGCACGCTCGCCGAACCTGCTAGATTGAGGGAGACACCCCTTGTGTTCCACATCGGGAACGGCAACGAGGTAGCCATCATGAAACGGATAATATCGCTGATCCTGGTCTCACTCTTCACCCTGTCGCTGCTGAGTGGCTGCAACACCATCCGCGGGGCCGGCCAGGACATCGAGGAGGGCGGCGAGGCGATCCAGCGCTCCAGTTCCTGACGTTGTGGCCCCTGGGCATGTCAGCGCCATGGCTGCTAGGCTGGAGATGCCATTGCTTCACGGCAAGGAATGGATCCCCTGACCCCGTTAAGGAGAACACGCCATGAAGAAAGTGATCGCCATGAGCTTCATGCTGCTGATGACCGCGGGCCTGCTGGCTGGGTGCAATACCCTGGAAGGCGCCGGCCAGGACGTCGAACAGGGCGGTGAAGCCGTGCAGGATGCCGCCAGCTGAGTTCCCGGTCATCCGGCTCGATAACCTGCCTAGCCTGACACGGGCATGCCCTTGGGCATGCCCGTCTTGATTCATGTCTCGACGAGAGCCCTTCACTCTCCTGGAATTGCCCTATGCCGTTCGCCTGGAAACCCTGGCTGGCCGTCGCCGGCCTGTCGCTGATGAGCGCCTGCAGCGCCATGAACGAGTCCGCGGTTCGCCACGAGCCGGCACCAAAGCCCCCTCGTGTCACCGATGGCGAGGATGGCTGTGGTGCCGGTCGTGTCCAGAATTTTGTGGGGCGCCACTTCGACGCGGCGCTGGGGGCGTCCCTGCGTGAGGCGAGCGGTGCCGATTCCCTGCGCGTGATGCGCCCCGGTGAGGCCCATACCCTCGATTACCGGGCCGAGCGCCTCAACGTCCGCCTGGACGAGCGAGATCGGATCACCGCCCTGGAGTGCGGCTGACGCTCCCCCTTCTCAGGGATCGCCGTGCTCGGCCTGGGTGCGGCGTTCCTCTTCCTCGGCCTGCTTGCGCAGCTTCTTGCGCAGGGCCGCCTTCTCGAAGCGCAGCTTCTGGAGTCGGGTCTCCAGCTTCAGCGGCGGCACCCGCGCCGGCGTGCCGCTGTCGTCCACGGCCACCATGGTCAGGTAGCAGCTGTTGGTGTGGCGGATCACCTTTCTGCGGATGTCCTCGGCCACGACCTTGATGCCGATCTCCATGGAGGAACTGCCGACATGGTTGACGCAGGCCAGAAAGGTGACCAGCTCGCCGACATGGATCGGCTGCTTGAACAGTACCTGGTCGACGGACAGCGTCACCACGTAGTGGCCGGCGTAGCGGCTGGCGCAGGCATAGGCCACCTCGTCGAGCTTCTTGAGGATGGCGCCACCATGCACCTTGCCACTGAAGTTGGCCATGTCCGGGGTCATCAGCACGGTCATGGAGAGTTCGTGCTGGCCGGTCAGGTCGGGTGAGTCCATAGGGAGTTCCTCGCGGGAAGTGGTTGGCCGGATCAGGGATCGTCCGAAAGGTGATTCTGTCGCCGCTGGGGTGGATGAGGTGGTTTCCAGGGCCAGTGCCCCTCGACCTCTACGTGCAGGGTGAAGCCCAGGAAGGTGCGAATCAGCACCACGGCAGCGAGGGTGGCAACCTGTTCGCTGCTGTTCATGACAATCACTGTCTTGATCAGGTCGCCGGCGATCAGGAAGTCCAACCCCAGCAGTATCGACCGACCGACGCCATGACGATACTCCAGGTAGGCGTGCCGATTGTCATAGAAGTGATGGTGCTTGAGGAAGCGCCAGGTTGCGATGCCGAAGCCTGACACGATGATCAAGACGCCCAGGAATTCTATGATCAGGCTTATGGTCGTGATCAGGGAGAGAAAGTACGACATCTCGAGGTCGCCTTCTGCCGGTCATCGTCCAGAGGAGGCAAACCCCGACATCGGGCCGGGGTTTGCGAGAGGGGGCGGGTCAGAACCAGGTGAGGCCCACCGCGATGATGATGCCGGTGATGAACAGCTGGATCAGGCAGAAGCCCATGATGTCCTTGGCCTTGAGGCCGGCGATGCCGAGCACTGGCAGGGCCCAGAAGGGCTGCAGCAGGTTGGTCCAGGCATCGCCCCAGGCCACGGCCATGGCCACCCGGGGAATGTCCACACCCAGGGCCTGGGCGGCGGGCAGCATCACGGGTGCCTGCACGGCCCACTGGCCGCCACCGGAGGGCACGAAGATGTTGACGATGCCGGCACTGATGAAGGACCAGAACGGCAGGGTGGTCTCGGTGGCGAAGGAGATGAGGGTCTCCGACATGCTCTCGGCCAGGCCCGATTGCACCATGATCGCCATGATCCCGGCATAGAAGGGGAACTGGATGACGATGCCGGCACCGCCCTTGATCGCCTCCTGGAGGCTCTCGAGCAGGCTGCGCGGCGTGCGGTGCAGCACGATGGCCAGCGACAGGAACAGGAAGTTGACCACGTTGAGGTTCAGGCCACCGTCGCGGAAGATGAAATGGTCGAGCAGGAAGAGCAACCCGGGGATGCCCACCAGCCAGGCCAGGGTCGTGCTGTTCTCCAGGCGCTCGGCGGGACGGGTGATGCGCACGCGCCTCTCCTCGTCGTCACCCAGCAGCTTGGGGTCGATGTAGACGCTCTCGTTCTCGTCGGGGAGCATCAGCCGGTTGACCAGCGGCACGGCGATGAACAGGCAGGCCACGATGGCCAGGTTGAACAGCGAGAAGATGGTGTCACCGGTGCCGATCACGCCGATCTGCTCGGCGGTGAAATGGCCGTCGGTGGCGATGGTCAGCGGGATCGAGCCGGCCAGGCCGCCATGCCAGACGATGAAGCCGGAGTAGGCGCTGGCGACCAGCAGGCGGTAGTCGACGCGCACCAGGCGGGCCAGCTCCTTGGCGAACAGGGCCCCCACCACCAGGCCGAAGCCCCAGTTGATCCAACTGGCGACCAGCGACACCAGGGTGACCAGGATGATGGCGCTGCCGGCGTTCTTCGCCAGGCCGGCGAGCCTCTGCAGCAGGCGCTTGACGGGGGGGGAGCTGGCCAGCATGAAGCCGGTGACCAGTACCAGCAGCATCTGCATCGAGAAGGTCAGCAGGCCCCAGAAGCCGTCGCCCCAGAAGCGCATCACCGCCAGCGGGGTCTGGCGCTCCACGGCGATCGCCGCGGCGGCGGCGATGATCGTCAGCAGCAGCACGAAGATGTAGGGGTCGGGCAGGTAGCGTTCGACCAGCTTGACGGCCGGTCTCGATAGGGCCTTGAGCATGAGGGTTCCCTTCTTCGGTTGTCGATTGTGGCGTGTCTGACAGAAAGTAGCGCAACCTCAGAGGGTTGCGCTACCCGGCGCGGGGGACTCCATCAACGCCGCCGGCGTCGTGATGGCGCCAGCGGCTGCGGCGATGGTGCCGGTAGTAGGCCGCCAGCACGCCCGAGCGCACCACGGCGAAGGCCAGGAAAGCCAGCCACAGGCCGTGGTTGCCCAGTGGCGTGGTCAGCCACCAGAGCGGCAGGTAGACGGCGAGTCCCGCATAGATGCTGTTGCGCATCTCGCGAATCGCCGTGGCCCCGATGAAGACCCCGTCCAGCAGGTAGCTCCACACCGCGACCAGCGGCATGACGACCATCCAGGGTAGGTAGTCGCCGGCGGTGGCCCGCACCTCCGGCAGGCCGGTGAGCAGCGCGATCAGCCACTCGCCCCCCAAGGCGAAGGCCAGCGCGGCGAGCCCCGCGGTGACCAGCGAGAAGCGGGCGGCACCGCGCACGACCCGGCCGAACTCGTCGAAGCGCCGGCGACCCACGGCGCGGCCAGCCAGCGCCTCGGCGGCATGGGCGAAGCCGTCCAGGGCGTAGCTGGTCAGCATGATGAACTGCAGCAGCACGGCGTTGGCCGCCAGCACGGTATCGCCCTGGGCGGCACCGCGGGAGGTGAAGAAGGCCATGGCGAACAGTAGACCCAGGGTGCGCACGAAGAGGTTGGCATTGACCCGGAAGAGCTCGCCATAGGCGGCCAGGCGCAGCAGCCGTTCACGCAGGAAGCGCCCCGACAGCCACCTGAGCTGGCGCGAGACCAGCCAGAGGCCGAAGGCGAGTGCCGTGTAATCGGCGAGCACCGTGGCCCAGGCCACGCCGTCGCTGGTCATTCCCAGCCCCACCACGAACAGCAGGTCGAGGGCGATGTTGACGCCGTTGGTCAGCACCAGGATGGCCAGCGTCACCCGCGAGTTCTGCTGGCCGAGGAACCAGCCGAGGATGGCGTAGTTGGCCAGCACCGCCGGGGCGGAGAGCAGCCGGATGCGGGCGTACTCCGCGGCCAGCTCCGTGGCCACCTCGCTGCCGTCGAGCAGCCACAGCCCCAGCGTCACCAGCGGGCCCCCGGCGAGGATCAGCCCCAGGCCGATCACCATGGCGAGCAGCAGCGACTGGCCGAGCAGGTTACGCACCTCGCCGTCTGCCTCGCGGCCCACCGCCTGGGAGGTGAGGCCGGTGGTGCCCATGCGCAGGAAGCCGAAGCCCCAGTAGAGGAAGCTGAACAGCGTCGCCCCCAGGGTCACGCCGGCGAGATAGCGCGAGTCGGGCAAGTGGCCGACCACGGCGGTATCCACCAGCCCGAGCAGCGGCACGGTGATGTTGGAGAGGATGATCGGCCAGGCAAGCGCCAGGATGCGCTGTCGCGTACCGGCGGTGGTCGTGGGCGACGTCACGGCGGGTCCCTTGGCGGTGAAACGGGGCAGGGTGGCGTGTACCGCCCCGGAACGCAACGGCCCCGCCGATTGGCGGGGCCGTCGAGGAGCGTGGGTCAGGCGCTAGAAGCGGTAGCCCAGGCTGGCGGAGACGAGGTCGATCTCGAAGTCCTCGCCGCTCTCGCTGATATCGTAGCGCTCGTACTCGGCGCGCATCATGATCCGGTCGATCTCGTATTCGGCGCCAATACCGTAGTAGGGATCGGTGCCGTCTTCGCCAGTGGACTCGCGATAGTAGGTGCCATTCACCGTCGCATTGCCATCGATGTCGGCATCCCAGGCCACCATGCCCAACTTGCCATGAACACTGAAACCGTTCTGGATCGGCAGCTTACCGACCAGAGCTGCGGTGAAGCCATCAACACCGAGCTTCAGGTTGGCGCTATCACCACCCGCAGCGCCACTGGCAGAGAAATCTCCAAGATCTACATAGTTAGCTTCTACAGCGAAGTTGGGGTTGAACTGGTAGCCGGCAAACAGCTTGTAAGCGGTATCGCTGTCATCGGTGTTGAATCCGTTGCGATCAAGCCAGTCCAGGCCATCGTTGTCCATTGAGGCATGGCCAATCCCGGCACCCAGATAGGGCCCCTCGGCAGGGCTGTACTGGTAGCTCTGGGCGAAGGCGGGGGAGGCGACCAGCCCGGCCAGGGCGGCGGTGGCGATCAGGCGTTTCATCATGCGCTCCTTTGCATGCTGGGGCAGGCGGGCCTGCAGTTGGGCAAGCGGCAAAAGCTGGCTACCCTGATGTAAGATCCTGTGAAAGGATGTAACCTCGATGATTCTAGATGCTAATTCAAATGAATGCCATGGTCCGGCGACGGCCGGCAGGGCGACAATCCAGGCGACGGGGCAGGGAGCGAGGATGATGAAGCGATTGGGCAAGAGCACGATGTTCGCCATGCTGGCGCTGGTGATGCTGCTGGGCAGCCTGCCGGCCGTTGCGCAGGGCGAGCGCATGGAGGCCCAGCCCAGCGGCGGGGCGATGATCGCCGATGCGGTCGTCGCCCGGCCGCTGCTGGCGGCAGCCACGGTGGGCGGTGCGGCGATCTTCCTGGTGTCGCTGCCGTTCACCGCCCTGGGGGGCAACGTGGACGGGGCGGCGGAGACCCTGATCAAGACCCCGGCCGAGGCGGCCTTCCGGCGCTGCCTGGGGTGTAAGGTTAGTAGGCGCGCCGACGAGATGTAGGCCATCTGCCGCCGACGGCCAGTCCCTCAACCGGGTGTTCTGGCTGTTTAGGCGCGTTATCAGACGACGGCGCCCCGCTCGATGAGCGGGGCGCCGTCGGTCGTGCTGGCGTTGAGCGGGGTCAGGCCGCGGTGATGAGGTGGTACTTCTCCATCAGCTCGTCACGACTTTCCTTGTGCCCCGGGTCCAGCGGGATGCAGTCCACCGGACAGACCTGCTGGCATTGGGGCTCGTCGTAGTGGCCAACGCACTCGGTGCACAGGCCGGGGTCGATGACATAGATCTCTTCCCCCGGCGAGATGGCGCCGTTGGGGCATTCGGGTTCGCAGACGTCGCAGTTGATGCACTCGTCGGTGATCATCAGGGCCATGGGGTACCTCACGGATGTCGCTGGCCGGCAAGCGGTCTCGGGAAGGGGATAATCCCGAGTTTCCTAGTCAGGTATTGTAATGGCTCTTCAGCGTCTGGGCGACCCTGGGATGCACGTGCTTGGAGACATCGCCGCCGAGCCGGGCGATCTCGCGCACCAGCGTCGAAGAGATGTAGGAGTTCTCCACCTCCGGGGTCAGGAAGACCGTCTCGAGATCCGGCATCTGGGCGCGGTTCATGTTGGCCAGTTGCAGCTCGTACTCGAAGTCGGATACCGCCCTCAGGCCGCGCAGCAGCACGCGCGCCTGCTGCTGCTTCATGAACTCGGTCATCAGTCCCGAGAAGCCGACCACCTCGACGTTGTCGAGGCCGGCCACCACCTCCCGGGCCAGGGCGATGCGGGTGTCGAGGTCCAGGGTAGGTCCCTTGCCGGGGCTGGTGGCGATGGCCACCACCACCTTGTCGAACAGCCGGGCGGCACGCTCGATCAGGTCGAGGTGGCCGTTGGTGATGGGGTCGAAGGTGCCGGGATAGACGGCGGTATTCATCACGCTTCTCCTTCGTCGAGTCGTCCGAAGGGATTGTCCACGGCCAGTGACACCTCCCGCGCATAGCCGGGAATGCGAATCGCGTCGCGGCCGACCTCGAGCTCGGGCCCCTCCAGCACGCCCTCGCCGAAGCGGTAGCGCACCTCGAAGCGGCCTAGGTCGGCGGCCTGATGATAGGCCGCGGCGGCCTGCCGGGTGGCTTCGCGGCGGGTCTGCCAGGCGGCCACGGCGGTTTCGCCGTGGCGCTTCACCATCAGCCGCTCGGTCACCGCGGGGGAGAGCACCACGCCGGTGGCATTGTTGCCACCGAAGCCCTTGGCGTTGATGAAGGCGGCATCCGCGACGAAGGGCAGCGGCTCGCGAAACAGCTTCAGGCGCTCGGCATGGACGTCGTCGGCCACGGCATCCAGGGTAAAGATGCCCGGCAGTAGCCCGTAGGCGAAGCTGCCAAGGGCGCTGGTCAGCTGGTCGCCTGCGGCACTGCCCTGGGAGTGGCCGACGAAGGCCTTCACCGCTACCACCGGCCATGCTGCGATGCCATGGGCGCGGGCCACCTGGTCGAAGACATGGGACTCGGTGATGCGGTTCTTGGGCGTGCTGGTACCATGGGCGTGGAGGAAGGTGCGCTCGCGCAGGGCCGTCTCGCCGAGCATGTCGCGCACCAGCGCGGCCGCCTTGGCCAGGGAGATGTAGTTGCCGATGCCGGGGGCAGAGATCGAGCGCTTCCAGCCGTCGGCATTGACGAACACGCCCGGCACGCTGCCGAGGATCTCGGCACCGGTCTCCAGGGCCAGGGCATCGTCCATCAGCATGATGAACTGGCTGGACTCGCCCATGGTGAAGCCGCAGTTGCGGGCGAAGGGCCGGCAGGCCCGCTGGTAGTCGGGGTCGGTGAGCAGCTCCAGGGCATCCAGCGCCTTGAGGCCGTCGTCATCGGCCAGCGCCCCCATGCTGCGGAAGCCCTCGATGACCTCGGGCGTGATCGGGGCGTCGGCGGTGCCCACCAGCACCACCCGGCGGCGGCCGGCACGGATGTCGTCCACGCCCAGGCGCAGGTTGTAGAGGAAGCTGGCGCAGGCGCCGAGTGCCGCCCCGGTGCCGCCCACGCTGCCCAGCACATAGGCATTGATGAAGTCGGCGGGCATCTGGCCATAGCCCAGCGGCATCTGCTTGGAGGTGGCGCGCTTGCCGGAAACGAAGCTCTTGAGCAGGCCGCCCCAGCCCTCGTCATCGAGCTGGCCGATGGAGTTGCCGGCGTAGACGGCGACCTCGTCGGGGTCGAGGCGGTCGCGCAGCTCGTCCCATTCCAGGCCGCTGTCGCCCAGGCAGTCACTGGCGGCGAATACCGTCATCGAGAGCCCGCGCGGATGGTGCACGCTGCGGTAGAGCCGGCTCGGCTCGAACCCTGTGGGCAGCTGGCCGGCGGCGCGCACCTGGGCCGGGCGCGTCTCGGGCAGCATCACCTCCATGGTGCCGGAGGGGACGGTGACTTCGAGGCTCTGGCGGTCCAGCTCCCGAACCTGCCAGGTGGGGGGCAGGTCGTTGGGCAGCTGGCGGCGGCGGATGCGGAAGGTCAGCGGCGTGTCCAGCGCGAGGCTCGCCTTGCGGTTGGCCGGCAGGCCCTCCTCGTTGAAGCGGGGATCCTCGATGCGACGGATCAGGGTGTGGTCGAGCACCTGCTGACGGGTCTGCTCGACGACCCCGGCGGCGTCCAGCGGCCGGCCCTCGGCGTCATGCCAGGCACCGTCTGCCTGGCAGTCGGCCAGGCGCATCATCGCCGCCAGGCCCAGCAGGGTGCGGGCCTGGTCGTCGTCGGGCAGGGCGTCGAGCACGGTACGGCGAAACGCCTGGTGGCCCGAGGTTCGGCCGGCGGGATTCACGCCGCCCATGCCGACGATCACCGGTAAGTGTGGCAAGCCGGGTTCCTCGTTGTGCGGTTGATATCGTGGCTGCATGTGTCGCTGTCAGGCCATGGATCATAGCACCCGGCCCGTGGCGGCGTCATGCCGGGGCCTCTGCGTGGGGGGCTTGCGGCTGGTAGAATACCGGCCCTTTCCCTTTCCGCCGAGTTCGCTGCCATGACTGCCCGTTCGCGATCCATCGTCAGCCGCCAGACCGGCCCCCACCAGGACCTGGCCCGCCGCGTGGCGAGGGCCCTCGAGCATCCCCTGCGCAAGCCGCTCGCCGCGCACACCCGCGAGGCCTTTTCCGGGGCCCGGGACTGGCTCGAGCGCCGTGGTGGGGCGCCGTTGATCCTGGATGCGGGCTGCGGCGTGGGGCTCTCGACGCGCCGGCTGGCCGAGCAGGCCCCGGACGCCGCGGTGATCGGCGTCGATCGCAGCGCCGACCGCCTCTCCCGCGACCATGGCCGGCTGCCGGATAATGCCCTGCTGGTGCGGGCCGACCTGGTGGACTTCTGGCGCCTGGCCCTGGCCGAGGGCTGGCGGCCGGTGCGTCACTACCTGCTCTATCCCAACCCCTATCCCAAGGCCGCCCACCTGAAGATGCGCTGGCAGGGGCATCCGGTGCTGCCGGTGATCCTGGCGCTGGGCGGTCGGCTGGAGCTGCGCTCCAACTGGCGGCTCTACGTGGAGGAGTTCGCCCTGGCGGTGACCCAGGCCACCGGGGTGGCGGCCGAGGCACAACCCTTGGTGCCGGGTGAGGCCTGCCTGACGCCCTTCGAGCAGAAGTACCATGCCAGCGGACAGGCGCTCTGGCGGCTGGTGGTCGAGCTGCCCCACGCACCCGGGCTGGTGCCCGGGGGCGCGCTGCCGGCCGCCGGGGAGGACGCATGATGGTGTTCCTGTACCTGGCGCTGGCGATCGTCGCCGAGGTGGTCGGCACCAGTGCACTGAAGGCCTCGGAGGGCTTCACCCGGCTGTGGCCCAGCGTCACGGTGGTGGTCGGCTATGGGCTGGCCTTCTACCTGCTCGCCCTGGTGCTGCGCACCATGCCGGTGGGCATCGCCTACGCCTTCTGGGCGGGTCTCGGCATCGTGCTGGTGACCCTGGTGGGCATCCTGGTCTATGGCGAGAAGCCGGACCTGCCGGCACTGCTGGGCCTCGCCATGATCGTTGGTGGCGTGGTGGTGATCCAGGTGTTCTCTTCCGTCGCGTCCCATTAAGCTGTGGGCCCCCCATGCTGCCTGGAGGTTAGATGTACCGTCGTCCGCTGCTCTGCGTCCTGCTGACGCTGCTGCCGCTGTTCGCCCAGGCGAGCGGCTTCACCCGCCTGGCCGAGTTGGCCGACAAGGGCTTCCTGCTGGGTGCCGAGGCCCGTCTGCTGGACAGCGGCGAGACCCTCGGCGCCATCGAGCCCGAGCGCCAGCTGTCACCGGCCTCGGTCTCCAAGGTCTACCTGGCGGCGGCGGCGCTGGAGCGCTGGGGCCCCCAGCACCGCTTCACCACCCGGCTGGTGAGCCTGGCCGAGCCCGATGGCGAGGGGGTCCTGCACGGCGACCTGGTGCTCGACGGCGGGGGGGATCCGCTGCTGACCAGCGAGGACCTGTGGCGGCTCACCCAGCGGCTGCACCAGGCCGGCGTGCGCCGGGTCGAGGGGCGCCTGGTGGTCAGCCAGTGGCGCTATGGCCCGGTGGAGTGCATCACCACCGACCGCTGCCAGGCCCACTCCCGGGTGGCCAATGCCTACAGTGCGCTGCTCTCCTCGGCCGGGGTGAACCACGGCAGCTGGTGCGTCAGCGTGGCCCCCGCCGCCGTGCCCGGCGAGCCCGCCCGCATCACCAGTTGCGACAGCCAGGCGCCGATCGTCGGGATCGACAATCGCGTCGAGACCCAGCCCGACGACAGCGGCACCCGGCTCAATGCCGAACGTGTGCTTCGCGACAGCGGCGACGTCATGGTGGTGAGCGGACAGATCTCCACCAATGCCCGCCCCCGCGCCGTCTACCGGGCCAGCTCCGACCCGGCGCGCCAGACCGCGGCGACCCTGCTGGCGATGCTGGAACAGGCCGGGATCGGCGTGCGTGACGGTGCCGGCGTGGCGTCCACCGAGCCACCGGCCGAGTCCCGCTCCCTCGCCGAGGTGGAGAGCGAGCCGCTGCAGGAACTGCTGCTGCGCACCCTCAACCACTCCAACAACTTCATGGCCGACCAGCTGGCGCTGAACCTGGTGGAGTCGCCCCGCGCCGGCCTGGTGCAGGCCGGCGGGGCGCTGGAGGCCTTCGTGGCCGGCCTGCCCGACCACGGTCCCGTGACCCTTCGCAGCGGCAGCGGGCTGACCCCGGAGAACCGCACCTCGGCGGCGGGTATCACCACCCTGCTGGAGAGCATGTACCGCCGGCCGGCGCTCTTTCCCAGCTTCGTCGCGGCCCTGCAGTCACCCGCCAACGGCGTGATGCGTTTCCTGCGCCGTGGCTCGGCGACCTTCCAGGAGCATGTCATGCTCAAGACCGGCACCCTCAACCAGCCGGTGGCGGTGCGCGCCGTGGGCGGCTACTTCCGCACCCGCAGCGGGCAGTGGGGCGTGTTCGCGGCGCTCGTCAACGGTACCTCGAACACCCCCTGGCTCAACTGGCAGCAGGTGCTCGAACCCTTGGCTGCCGACCTCGAGGAGATGATCGATGCCCACTGATACCCCGGAGCGCGCGACATGAAGCCAGGGCACACCGGCTGGCAGCACCTGGTGCACTCCACCCGCTATTCCCTCAAGGGGCTCAGCGCGGCCTTTCGCAACGAGGCGGCCTTCCGGCAGGAACTCGGGATCTGCGTGGTCCTGCTGCCGCTCGCCTGGTGGATCGGCCAGGGGCCGGTGGAGTGGATCCTGCTGGTGGGCAGCTGCCTGCTGGTGCTGATCGTGGAACTGCTCAACAGCGCCATCGAGAACGTGGTGGACCGCATCGGCACCGAGCACCATGAGCTCTCGGGGCGCGCCAAGGACATCGGCTCGGCGGCGGTGATGCTCTCGCTGATCCTCGTCGGCCTGACCTGGGGGTTATTGGCCTGGGAGAAATTCCTCACCTAGGCCGGGTTATGGGGCGAGGCTGGCTTCGCTATGCTGGAGGCATTCAAGAACCGGATGCGAGACGCCCATGGCCCTGCCCGATGACTTCCTGCCGCTGGATGACATTCCCGAGCCCCTGAGGGCTCCCCTGGCGCATGCCCGCGACCGGCTGGCGAGCTCGCTGGAGCAGGCCGACAACCTGGCCGAGATGAACGGCAGCGACTCACCGCTGGAGGACTGGCTGGCGCTGTCCGACGCGCGGCGGTATCAGCTGGCGCGGGTGCTGGCCATCTCGACCTTCGCTGCCGAGACCCTGGTGCGCTACCCGGAGTGGCTGTTGCACCTGGATGCCAGCGGCGAGCTGGAGACGACGCCCTCCGCTGAGGCCCTGCGCGAGTGGCTCGACGAGCGGCTGGAGGCCGCCGAGGACGAGGCGGCCCTGCATGGCGCCATTCGCCGCTTTCGTCGTGCGCGGATGCTGGGCATCGTCTGGCGTGACCTGACCCGCCCCCCGGGCATCGACATGTGGCACACCAGCGGGGCGGTGTCGCGGCTCGCCGAGACCTGCCTGGAGGGGGCCCTGACCTGGCTCGAGGCCCATCTTGCGCCGCGCTGGGGGCGCCCCGCCCCGCGTCGCGACGGCAGCGAGCAGCGGCTGGTGGTGCTGGGCATGGGCAAGCTCGGCGCCGGCGAGCTGAACCTCTCCTCCGACATCGACCTGATCTTCGCCTTCCCCGAGAAGGGCGAGACCGAGGGCGGGCGCAAGTCCCTGGAGCACCAGGAGTATTTCACCAAGCTCGGCCAGCGGCTGATCACTGCCCTGGACGCGGTGACCGCCGACGGCTTCGCCTTTCGCGTCGACATGCGCCTGCGCCCGCTGGGCGACGGCGGCCCCCTGGTGGGCAGCTTCTCCTCGCTGGCCGGCTACTACCAGGACCAGGGGCGCGAGTGGGAGCGCTACGCCATGCTCAAGGCGCGGCCGGTGGCCGGCGACCTGGGCGCGGGCGCCGAGCTGCTCTCTAGCCTGCGCCCCTTCGTCTATCGCCGGTACCTGGATTTCGGCGCCATCGAGTCGCTGCGCGAGCTCAAGTCGATGATCAATCGCGAGGTCCGGCGCAAGGGCATGCAGGGCAACATCAAGCTCGGCCCCGGGGGCATCCGCGAGGTGGAGTTCGTGGTCCAGGCCTTCCAGCTGATCCGCGGCGGCCGTGACACCGAGCTGCAGGTCACGTCGCTGAAGACCGCCCTGGAACGCCTGCCCGAGCTTGGCCTGCTGCCCCGGGAGGTGGTCGAGGAGTTGACCCCCGACTACGCCTTCCTGCGTGACCTGGAACATGTGCTGCAGGCCCTGGAGGACCGCCAGACTCAGACCCTGCCCGATGACGACATCGACCGCGAGCGCGTGGCCCTGGCGCTCGACATGGAGGACTGGCCGGCGGTGATGGCCCGCCTCGACGAGGTGCGGGAGCGGGTGCGCCGGCATTTCGATGCGGTGATCGCCGAGCCCGAGGAGGAGGTCGACGAGGCCATTGACGCCGACCAGGCCCCCGGCGCCGTCGGCCTGGAGGAGTGGCGCGCACTGTGGCACGGCGAGCTCGAGGAGGACGAGGCCCGGGAGCTGCTGGAGGAGGCCGGCCTGGCGGAACCGGATGCCGCCCTGCGCCGGCTGCGGGCACTGCGCCAGTCGCGCCAGGTGCAGGCCATGCAGCGCATCGGCTTCGAGCGACTCGAGGCCCTCATGCCGCTGCTGCTCGATGCCGTGACCACCAGCGAGACCCCCGACATGGCCCTGGAGCGGGTGCTGCCGCTGGTCGAGGCGGTGTTGCGACGCACCGCCTACCTGGCGCTGCTGCGCGAGAACCCGGATGCCCTGGGGCATCTGATGAAGCTGTGCAGCGCCAGCCCCTGGATCGCCAGCCAGCTCGCCCGGTATCCCATCCTGCTCGACGAGCTGCTGACCCCGGAGACCCTCTATACGCCGGCCGACAAGGAGCGCCTGGCCGACGAGCTGCGACAGGCCCTGGGGCGGCTTCCCGAGGATGACGAGGAGGCCCAGCTCGAGGCGCTGCGCGTCTTCAAACATGCCCAGGTACTGCATGTGGCGGCCTCCGACATTGCCGGAACCCGCCACCTGATGAAGGTCAGCGACTACCTCACCTACATCGCCGAGGTGATCCTGGAGGCGGTGCTGGCCATGGCCTGGAAGCACCTGACCCGCAAGCACGGCTTCCCGGAACGTCGCGAGGGTGGGCGCTGCGACAGCGAGCCCGAATTCCTGGTGGTCGGCTACGGCAAGCTGGGCGGGATCGAGCTGGGCTACGGCTCCGACCTGGACCTGGTGTTCCTCCATGACGGCGCTACCCAGGGGGCCACCGACGGCAAGCGTCCCATCGACAACGCGGTCTTCTTCACCCGGCTGGGCCAGCGCATCATTCACCTGCTGACCGCGGTGACGCCGGCGGGCAGCCTCTACGAGGTGGACATGCGCCTGCGCCCCTCGGGCAACTCGGGGCTGCTGGTCGCGACGCTTTCGGCCTTCGCCGACTACCAGCGCGAGCAGGCCTGGACCTGGGAGCACCAGGCCCTGGTTCGGGCCCGGGTGGTGGCCGGGCATCCGCGGCTGGCCGAGGGCTTCGACGCGATTCGCGGCGAGATCCTCGGCCGTGAGCGCGACCTCGAGGCGCTGCGCGAGGAGGTGGTGAAGATGCGCCACAAGATGCGCGACCACCTGGGCGGCAAGAGCGGGGAGGGCGAGTTCGATCTCAAGCACGACCCCGGTGGGATGGTCGACCTCGAATTCCTCTGCCAGTACGCCGTGCTGGCCATGGGCCATGAGGCGCCGGTACTGCTGGCCTACAGCGACAACATGCGCATCCTCGAGACCCTGGAAGCCACCGAGCGCCTGCCGGCCGAGACATGCCAGCGACTGCGCGACGCATACCTGGCCCTGCGCAGCGCCGCCCATCGCGCCTCGCTGACCCGCGAGCCCGTTCGCGGACGCGACGAGGCGTTCCAGGAGCACCGCCAGGTGGTGATCGAGGCCTGGCAGCAACTGCTGGAGCCGCAGGAGGATCCGCAATGACTCCCCTCGAGGCGTGCAGACGGGGTATCTGATAGAGCACGTATAAAGGCGTTAGTCCCTGGAGGAGGTCAATGCCGACCGTGACGACCTCGTCGAGCGTGATGGCGAACGGGTTGCCTGGTGTGAAGGCGTCTCGAGAAACGGATTACCCGCGACGCGATCTACCTCGCCCATGAGGTCCTCTTCGCCGCGGGATGACTGACGCCGGAGGCCCGGACCCTCCGCCCACCCCTCTCTCGGTGATTCCCGGAATGGAAACCACGGCGCCCCGCCCGTCATCGACGGGCGGGGCGCCCTGCGTCTGCACCAGTGATGTCCCGTTACCGAGTGATCCTTCGGTAACGCCTGCCCGATACTTTCTGTTTATACAACCAAGGGTTAGTGACGAATGAATCCGGCATTCCTCGCTGTTGCCCCAGGATGTGGCGCCTGGCGACGGCAAAATAGCCAAAATGGTCATTTCGCCGGGATGGTCGCGTTGCGGTGAATCAAGCCACGGCACTAAGCTCACCTGACCCTGACAAGCCGCTCCGGCGAGTCGGTGAGTCCAACTAAAACAAAGCAGGTGACAACATGATCTACAAAACAGCGCTAGCCACCAGTGTCATGATTCTCTCCGCGGGCCTCGCCCAGGCCGAGGAGTCCTATCGGATCGGCATCACCCAGAACAATGTCGGTGTCGACAGCTACCAGACGACCTATGAAAGTGCCTTCGAGCAAGCCGCCGCCAAGCAAGGCAATGTAGACGTCGTCGTGCTCGATGCCGGCGGCGATGTCGCTCGCCAGATCGGCCAGGTGCGCAATCTCATCCAGCAGCGTGTCGATGCCATCATCATCTGGCCGACCAACGGACAGGCGGTAATCCCCGCCATCCGCCAGGCCCACAAGGCCGGCATCCCCGTCGTGGTAACCAACTCCAAGATCGCCGAGGCGGGCCTTGACTACATTGCGGCCTTCTCGGGCCCCGACAATGTCCAGCAGGGGGCCTCTTCTGCCGAGATGATGTGCGAAGCCCTCGACGGTGAGGGACGGGTCGTGCAGATCACCGGTCAGCCGGGGTATACCACTGCCATGGAGCGTGCCAAGGGCTTTGAGGAGCGACTGCCCGAGGCGTGCCCCGGCGTCGAACTCGTGGAGACCCAGCCCGCCGACTGGAACCGTGAGAAGGCCCAGCGGGTCATGGAGAACTTCCTCACCAAATACGATGACATCGACGGCGTCTATGCCGGGGATGACAACATGGGTGTCGGTGCCCTGAACGCGGCCAAGAGCGCCGGCCGGGCCGACGAGATCGTGTTCATCGGTGCCACCAATTTCGCCGTGGGTTACGAGGCCATCGAGCGTGGCGAGTACTACGGCTCCATCTATCAGTCACCGGTCGATGACGCGGAAGCGGCCCTCCAGACCGCCCTCGATGTCCTGGCGGGTGAAGAGGTGCCGAAGATGAACTTCTTCGAGACACCCAAGATCACCGCCGACAACCTGGCCGAGTTCGACAAACCCGTTTTCTAAGCTTCGGGGTTCTCGGGTCACGCAGGGGGCTTGGCCTTCTCAGGTGACCCGGGGACAGTGGTTCCGGAATATTTGATAAAGACTCTTCTTTCGGAACACCAGGAACGACACTCTGTTCCGTCTGCCATGCCAAATGGCCACGAGTTTTCTCGGATCGATGGCATGCTCCCGGGCATGCCATCGGGGCGACGACTGCAACGGAAGCATCCTGGCCTTCAGTCAGTAGTGCCAATAAAGGTGAGTATCATGGCTTCTGTAGAACAAGGTAAACAAGCCATCATGCTGAATAAGAAGTATAAGGCAGGTCTCCTGAACTTTCTTTCCGCTCAGGGTATCCTGGTCTTCTTTCTTATCTGCATGTTCGCTTTCTCGCTGTTCTCCGAACAGTTTCTCTCCCAGTCAAATATCATGACGGTGGTGCGTCAGGCTTCGATCATCGGCATCATTGCCGTAGGTGTCACGGTGGTCATCATCGGCGGTAACCTGGACCTCTCCGTCGGGTCGATGCTCTCCTTCTCGACGGTGCTGGTCGTCGATCTGCATGACAAGATCGGCCCAACCGGTGCCATCATCCTGATGTTCGTCTTCACGCTGTTGATCGGGGCCGTCAACGGCTTCCTGATCGGCTTCATGCGGCTGAATTCGCTGATCGTTACCCTGGCGATGCTGTCGGCGATCCAGGGGCTGGTGCTGATCTATAGTGGCGGGAAGAACGTCGATATCGCCAACCAGAGCGGCACCTGGTTCGCCTTCTTCGGACGAGGCTATGTGCTGGGTATCGCGGTCCCGGTAATCCTCTTTGCCGTGCTGGCGATCATCATGCAGATCGTCATGTCCTACACCAGCTATGGTCGGCGCATCTTCGCCGTCGGCGGTAACCCGGCCGCGGCCGTGTATTCCGGTATCCGCAAGAACTGGTGCGTATTCAGTACCTACCTGATCTCGGCCTTCTGCGTGGCCTGTGCTGCACTGGTTCTGGGCTCGCGGGTCATGGGTTCCCAGAACAACGTCGGGCAGGGCTACGAATTGCTGGTGCTGGCCGGGATCATTCTCGGGGGAACCAGCCTGTTGGGTGGGGCAGGCAGCATCTGGAAGACGATCGTCGGGGTACTGATCCTGGGCTTCATCCAGAACGGCCTGCTGCTGTTGGGGTATCCCTATTACACCCAATGGCTCGTCACCTGGGTGATCATCATCCTGGCGGTGTGGCTGGATCTTGCCAACAAGCGCAAGCGTCTGTTCACGACTCACTCCTGAACCTGGTGATCAACATGATTAACATGAAGGATTTTCTAAAGGGCAGTGGCTTTATCCAGCCGATCTGGGTATTTGTCATCGCCATTACCGTCTTCTTCAGCTTTATGTCGGAGTACTTCCTCTCGGTCGGTAACCTGACCAATATCCTGGTTCAGACCTCGACCATCGGGCTGATTGCCCTGGGCATGACCTACGTGATGATCAACGGCAACATTGATCTCTCGGTAGGTGCCGTCCTGGGGCTGGCGGCATCATTGTCGGTCGGTCTTCAGGACTATGGCATCACCATCGCGGTCATCGCCGCTCTGGCATCGGGCCTCGTGTTGGGCGCCATCAATGGCCTGATCGTCTGGAAGACCGGCGTCAACGCCTTCATTGTGACCCTGGGGGCCATGATCGGTATCCGTGGCCTCATCTTCGTCTACACCGAAGAGCAGTCCTTCTACGCCACCAATTTCGCCTTCTCCGACTTCGGGGTCGCCTCGATCGGGCCGTTTCCCGTACTCGCCATCATCTTCCTCATCTGCACCCTGGTGATGCATCTGGTGCTGAAGAAGACCGGCCATGGGCGCAATACCTTCGCCGTGGGCGGCAACCCCGAGGCCGCCCTGGATGCGGGTATCCGCATCGGTCGTCACATGATGATCAACTTCATGATCGTGGGGTTCTTCGCGGCCCTGGCCGGCGTGATGCTCGCGACCCAGATGGGCGCCGCAACGCCGAACCTGGGTCGTGACTACGAGCTCTGGACCATCACGGCGGTAGTGCTCGGCGGCACCAAGCTGGCAGGCGGATTCGGCAGCATCACCGGCACCCTGGGCGGCGTGCTGGCCATCGGGATCCTGCGTAACGGCATGAACCTGATGCAGGTGCCGGCCTTCTACGTGCTGGTCATTCTCGGCGTCATCCTGATCTCGGTGCTGATCATCGACCAGCGGATCAATGTCCATGCCAGCAAGGGAGTCAGCATATGAGCACTGCAGCCATGAACCGGAACGCCAGTCACGGTGCGGATTCCCCGAGCCCCGTACTGTCGTTGATCGATATCACCAAGAAGTTCCCCGGTGTGGTGGCCCTGAACAAGGTCAGCTTCGACGTCAGGGCGGGTGAGGTGCATGCCCTGCTGGGCGAGAACGGCGCCGGCAAGTCCACCCTGATGAAGGTGCTGGCCGGCAAGCACCAGCCCAACGGGGGCCAGATCATACTGGCGGGAGAGGAGAAGTCCTTCGAGAACCCCAAGCAGGCCAAGAAGAGCGGTATCGTGCTGATTCACCAGGAGCAGTCGCTGGTCCCCGAGATGTCGGTGGCGGAGAACATCTTCCTGGGCAGCCTGCCGCTGAAATGGGGCAACCGCGTCGACTGGAAGAAGCTGCATGCCGACAGCACCGAGATACTCAATCGCCTCAAGTGTACCTTCAGCTCCCGCGACATGGTCAGCAATCTCTCCATTGCCAAGAAGCAGATGGTCGAGATCGCCCGAGCCCTGGTCTTCACACCGCGGATCGTGGTCTTCGACGAGCCGACGGCATCACTGACCGACCACGAGAAACCGGTGCTCTACGACATCATCCACAACCTGCAGGAGCAGGGGGTAGGCATCGTCTACATCTCGCACCGCATGGACGAGATCTTCTACCTCTCTCAGCGCATCTCGGTCCTGCGTGACGGCGAGTACAACGGGACCCTGAATACGGCCGAGACCAGCGAGGACGAAGTCACCAAGCTGATGATCGGCAGGACCCTCGAACTCGATCACGCCAGCAAGCCGAAGGATTTCGGCGAGAACATGCTCGAGTTGCGCAACCTCACGGTCAAGGGGGTCTTCGAGGACGTCAGCTTCAACGTGCGTAAGGGCGAGATCGTCGGCATGTACGGTCTGGTCGGCGCAGGCCGCTCCGAAGTCGCCGAGACGATCTTCGGGCTGCGTCAGCCATCGGCCGGCGAGATCCTGCTCGACGGCAAGGTCGAGACGATCCGTTCCACCCACGATGCGGTGTTAGAGGGGATCGCGCTGGTGCCTGAGGATCGCAAGGACCAGGGCCTGATCCTCGGCATGAACTGTCGCGACAACATGACCCTCTCGGCGCTTGGCAGTGTCTCCTCCATGGGCTTCATGAAGACCAGGGAAGAGAAGGTCGTCTACGACAAGTACCAGCAGGCGATGAAGATCAAGACGCCCAGCTGGCGCCAGAAGGTCGGCAACCTCAGCGGCGGCAACCAGCAGAAGATCGTCATCGGCAAGTGGCTGCACACCCACCCCAAGCTGCTGATCCTCGACGAGCCGACCCGCGGCATCGACGTGGGCTCCAAGGCCGAGATCCATGCGCTGATCAAGGAACTGGCCCGGTCGGGCTATGCGGTACTGGTGATCTCGTCGGAAATGCCCGAGGTGCTGGGTGTCAGCAACCGCATCATCGCGATGTATGACGGCCGGGTGACGGCCGAATTCGACGGCGATGCGGTATCCGAGGACAAGCTGGTTCAGGCCATCACCGGGCAGTACGTCACGGAAACCAGCGGGCCTTCCCACTCGGCCTCGGCCTGATGTGTCCATGCGACCCGCGACCCAGCTTCCCACGCAATCAAGAGGACACCACCATGATGCCCTTCATCTATAACGGCCTGCCGTCACGCGTCATCTTCGGCCAGGGAACCCTGACCCGACTCGCCGACGAGGTCCGTGAACTGGGCTGCCACCGAGCACTCGTCCTGGCAACGCCCGAGCAGGCAGGCCAGGCCCGCGAGGTGCTCGCCCAACTGGGCGAGCTAGGGGCCGGCCTCTTCGCCGAGGCCAGGATGCACACCCCGGTCGAGGTCACCGACGCGGCGATGCGCCATGTCGAGGAACTCGAGGCGGACTGCACCGTGGCCATCGGGGGCGGCTCCACCATCGGGCTCGGCAAGGCCATCGCCCTTCGCGCCGGCCTGCCCCAGGTGGCGATCCCCACGACCTATGCCGGCTCCGAGATGACGCCGATCCTCGGGGAAACCAAAGGCGGCCTCAAGACGACCCAGCGCACCCTCGAGGTACTGCCCGAGGTGGTGATCTATGACGTCGACCTGACGCTGGGTCTGCCGGTCGGCATGTCCGGGACCAGCGGCATCAATGCCATCGCCCATGCGGTGGAGGCGCTCTACGCCAAGGACCGCAACCCGGTGGTCTCGCTGATGGCCGAGGAGGGCATCGCCGCCCTGGCGCGAAGCCTTCCGGTGATCGCCGAGAATCCCGCCGACCAGGACGCGCGTTCGGATGCCCTCTATGGTGCCTGGCTGTGCGGTGCCTGCCTCGGCTCCGTCGGGATGTCGCTGCATCACAAGCTCTGCCACACCCTGGGCGGCTCCTTCGACCTGCCCCATGCCGAGACCCATACCATCGTGCTGCCCCACGCCGTGGCCTACAACGCCGAGGCGGCGCCGGAAGCGATGGCACGCATCGCCCGGGCGCTGGGCGCGGGCGACGCGGCCGGCGGACTTTATGACCTGGCGCGCGCCGTGGGCGCCCCCCTGGCCCTGCGCGACATCGGCCTGCAGGAGAGCGATATCGACCGGGCGACCGAGATCGCCACGGGCAATCCCTACTGGAACCCGCGCGAGATCGAGGCCGACGGCATCCATCGCCTGTTGAGCGATGCCCATGCCGGCCGTCGCCCGACGTCAAGGGAGGTTACTGACGCATGAAGACCCTGCTGACCAATGCCACCGTGGTGACCATGGACCCCGAGATCGGCGATCTGGCCAAGGGCCAGGTGCTGGTGGAAGACGATCGTATCCTGGCGGTTGGCCATGACCTGCCGTCCGAGGGGGCCGAAGTGGTCGACTGCCGGGGCGGCATCCTGATCCCCGGGCTGGTCAATGCCCATATGCATACCTGGCAGACGGGGCTGCGCGGCGTCGCCGCCAACTGGACGCTGCTCGAGTACTTCGGCCATGTGCATCGCGGCCTGGCGACCCTGTTCACCCCGGATGACATCCACATCGCCACCCGTATGGGCGCGCTCAACCAGCTCAACTGCGGTACTACCACCCTGGGTGACTGGTGCCACAACAACCCCACGCCCGAGCATACCGATGCGGCCATCCGCGGGCTCGAGGAGTCCGGTATCCGGGCGCTGTTCTTCCATGGCTCTCCCAAGCCGGACCCCAAGCCGGGCCAGCCGCACTTCAGCGAGATCCCCCATCCGCGCAGCGAGGTCGAGCGGCTGCTCGCCGGCTCGCTGGGCGACCGCGAGGGACGCGTGACCCTGGGGCTGGCGATTCTCGGGCCGCATTACTCCACCCTCGAGGTCAGCCTGCACGATTTCCGACTGGCCAAGGAGTTCGGCCTGGTGGCCTCGATGCACCAGGGCGGCGGCGAGGCCGTCAGCCCCGGTGGCTGGGACGTGATCGAGGAGCAGGGGCTGCTGGGGCCGGACATCAACATCGTGCATGGGCAGAGCCTGGACGACGGCCAGCTGGCCCGCTTCTGCGAGCAGGGCGTGACCTTCTCCATCGCCCCCGAGAACGAGATGACCCAGGGGCACGGCTTCCCGATCACCGGCCACGTTCGCCGACACGGCGGTGTCGTCTCCCTGGGAGTGGATCTCGAATCGGTCATTTCCGGTGACATGTTCTGCGTCGCCCGCATGGCACTGGGCATGCAGCGCTCGCTGGACAACGATGCCTCGCGACGCGAGCAGGGCACGATACCCGACACCTCGACCATCCGCACCCGCGAGGCGCTTCAGTGGATCACCGTCGATGGGGCGAGGGCCCTGGGCCTCGAGGGGCGCATCGGCAGTCTGACGCCGGGCAAGCAGGCCGACATCGTGCTGCTGGACAGCGGCCTGCTGAACATGCAGCCGGTCAACGATCCGGTATCGGCTGTGGTCATGCAGGCGAGTCTCGCCAACGTCGACAGCGTCATGGTGGCGGGGGAATTCCACAAGCGACACGGCAAGCTGCTGGGGGACGTCGAGGAGGGGATCAGCCACCTGGCAGCCTCCGGCCACCGCATCAATGCCGAGCTTCAGTCACGGCAACAAGAGGGGGCGTCACAATGACCACCACCACCACCAAGGTAGCCTGGATTGGCCTGGGCAAGCTGGGTTTGCCCATGGCGACGCGGATCGCCGCGGCCGGCTACCCCGTCCAGGGATTCGACCTCAGCGCCGAGCGGATGGCGCTGGCCGAGCAGGCCGGCATCACGGCACATGAGGACCTGGCCTCCGCCGTCGAGGGCTGCCGCCTGGTCTTCGTCTCGATTCCCGACGACAAGGCGCTGCTGGGCCTGACGCTGGAAACCGGCCAGCTGCTGGCGAAGCTGGCGCCGGGGAGTGTGCTTATCGAGACCAGTACCGTCAGCATCGAGGCCTCCGCCAGGGTGGCCGTGGCCGCCGAGGAGCGGGGCATTGCCTATCTGCGTAGCCCGGTGTCGGGCAACCCGGTCGCCGCCGAGTCCGGGACCCTGTCGGCCATGGTCTCCGGTCCGCGCGAGGCCCTGGAGGAGGCCGTGCCGGTGATGAACACCTTCACCAAGGCCCAGTACTGGCTCGGTGACGATGAGCAGGCTCGCTACGCCAAGCTGGCCATCAACCTGATGATCGCGGTGAGCGCCGGGATGATGGGCGAGGCCCTGGCGATGGCCCGCAAGGGCAACATCGGCTGGGACGCGATGCTGGACCTGATGGCCGACAGTGCCGTGGGCTCGCCGATGGTCAAGTACAAGACCCAGCCGCTGAAGGACCGTGACTTCACCTCCACCTTCTCGGCCGCCCAGATGGCCAAGGACCTGGACCTGATCCTCGGCTGTGCCCACGGAGACGGTGTCGCCGTGCCCCTGGCCGCCCAGATGCGCGAGGCCTACAGCTCGCTGATCGGCACGGGGCACGGTGGGGATGACTACATCGCCACGATCCACCACACCGAGCGCCTCTCCGGGCTGCCGGCCATCGAGAGGAAATGACCCCATGCGAAACCTCAATGCAGAGAACATCACGGACGCCGTGATCGAGCAGTTCGCCGGCTGCAGTGACGAGCGCCTGAAGAGCGTGCTGAACAGCCTGGTGACCCACCTGCACGCCTTCATCCGTGAGGTGGAGCCCACCGAACAGGAGTGGACCCAGGCCATCGACTTCCTGACCCGCACCGGCCAGATGTGCGACGACAAGCGTCAGGAGTTCATCCTGCTCTCCGATACCCTGGGCGTGACGATGCTGGTCGATGCCATTAATCATCAGACCTCGGATCCCATGGTGTCGGAAAGCACGGTGCTGGGCCCCTTCTATGTGGCCGACCCGCCCGAGGTCGCTCAGGGCGAGTCGATCGACTGGAACGTCGAGGGCGAGCCCTTCTTCGTGGAGGGGCGAGTGCATGACGGGCGCGGCGAGCCGCTGGCCAATGTCGTCATCGATGTCTGGCAATCGGACAGCGAAGGGTTCTACGACGTCCAGAAGGAGCTCGAGAGTGCCTCGCTGCGGGCCAGGTTCACCACTGACGACCAGGGGCGCTATGCCTTCTGGACGGTGACCCCCTCACCCTACCCGATTCCCACCGACGGCCCGGTCGGCAAGATGCTGGAGGTCACGGGGCGACATCCTTACCGGCCCGCCCATGTGCACTTCATGCTGATGGCCGAGGGCTACGAGACCCTGGTGACCCAGGTCTTCGCCGAGGACGACCCCTATCTCGATTCCGATGCCGTCTTCGGCGTCAAGGATTCCCTGGTCAGGGAGTATGAGCTGCTGCCACCGGGAAGGGCACCGGATGGACGGTCGATGGAAGTCCCCTTCCGCCATCTGAAGTATGACTTCGGCCTGAAGACGAGCCGCTAGTCCCATCGCAAGACGAAGCCAACCAGCAACAACCACCCAGCAAGAGGAAAGCGATATGACTGTCATCGATAACCATGCGGTCGAGACCTTGTTCACCGAGGCACGTACCCACAACGTGTGGACGGATCAGGACGTGAGCGAGGAGAAGCTGCGCGAGCTGTATCACCTGATGCATTTCGGCCCGACCTCCATGAACTGCCAGCCCCTTCGCGTGCTCTTCCTGAAGAGCCAGGCGGCCAAGGAGCGCCTCAAGCCGGCGCTGCTTCCCGGCAACCAGGAGAAGACCATGAAGGCGCCCGTGGTGGCCGTGCTGGGCTACGACACCGAATTCTACCAGCACCTTCCGCGGATGTTTTCCCACAACAAGGACGCCAAGTCGCTGTTCGAGGGCAAGACCGACTTCATCAATACGACGGCGTTCCGCAACAGCTCCATCCAGGGGGGCTACTTTATCCTGGCCGCCCGCGCCTTGGGACTGAATGCCGGGCCGATGTCTGGCTTCAACAATGCGGCCGTGGATGAGGAGTTCTTCCCCGATGGACAGGTGAAGAGCAACTTCCTCTGTAACCTGGGGTACGGCGATGCCTCGGCGCTCTTCCCGCGCCAGGACCGCTTCAAGTTCGAGGAGGTTTGCGACGTCCTGTGATGTGGCCTTCCGGGAGGCGACTCCCTGACATCCCATGAGGCGTTCCCTTCATGGGCGGCAATGTACTCCTCCGATTGGGCCGTGATCGTCACGGCCCCTTTTTATATCCGGTCAGAGAGCAGGGGCCTGCATGGTGTACGACTGGCAGTTCATTGTGTTGATCATCATCGCCGTGCTGATTACCGGCATATCGAAATCGGGCTTCGCCGGCGGCGTCGGGGTGGTGGCGGTGCCGCTGATCTCGCTGAAGGCCAGCCCGGCCTTCGCCGTGGCCGTCATGCTGCCGCTGCTGATCGTCATGGACGTCTTCAGCCTGAAGGCCTGGTGGCGCCACCGTGTGGGGTCCGTTCTGTGGCTGATGTTTCCCCCGGCGGTGCTGGGCGTGGCGGTCGGCTACCTGACCTATGGCCGCTTCGATGAGGAGCTGCTGAAGGTGCTGCTGGGGGTGTTCTCGATCCTGTTCGGCCTGTGGGGACTGCTCAAGCCCTTCCGCGGCCGCGTCATGCCGGTCTGGGTCGGTGGGCTGAGTGGCGGTATCGCCGGCTTCACCAGCTTCATCGCCCACGCCGGGGGGCCGCCACTCAACTTCTACCTGCTGCAGTGCCGGCTCACCAGGGAGCAGTTCCTCGCCACCGCCGTGGTCTTCCTGGCCGCCACCAACCTGGTCAAGCTGGTGCCCTACGGCCTGCTCGGCCTGCTGAATGTGGCGAACCTCACCATCGCGCTGCTGCTGATCCCGGTGGCCTGGCTGGGGGTGCGCCTGGGGCTGGTCATTCAGAAGCGGCTGAGCGGTGAACTCTTCTTCCGGGTCATCCTGAGCTTGCTGATCCTGCTGGGCATCCGGCTGATTATCGACGGCTGGGGATAGCCGCGTTGGCGTCGCGTTTGCTGCCAGGCGCAAGGCGGCGCTATCGTGGTGCACTACCTTCTCCCTGCCCCGAGGCGAACATGAGCGACCTCCCCGACGAGCGCCATCCGGAGGGTCCCTATGACCAGCTGTCGCAGAGGCCGATGCCGAAGCTCTCCAATACGGAGTTCTCGCGCTTCATCGACTTCATCGAGAAGTTCGAGGGAGAGACCGAGCAATCCCTCTCCATGAGCCACGGTTACCGGGAGATGCGCATGATGCTCCATCTCATGCGCAACCACCTGGCCGGCCGACTGACGACGCCCACGTCACTCGCGGATGCCTCGGGGCTCTCCTATGGCACCGCCAAGCGCGGGATCGAGAGCATCATCAAGCGCGGGTTGATCCTTTCACGCCCCAGAACGAAGTCGGGAAAGACCGTATCGCTGCACCCCTCGCCCATGATGATCGACGAGTGGGAGGCCTATGCGCACCGGATCAAGGGCCTCCTGGGCCCCCTGTTTGGCGTGGACCCGGCGTCGGATTCCGGTCGACGCATCTTCCTCGACGAGGCCGCGGCGGATTGCGTGATCTCACCGCCGGCGGTGCTTTCGGCACGGCTCGAACTGAAGGGCGGGTTGCGTGGACTCATCCACGCCGATCCCACCTTCATGGCGATGCATAACCTGAAGCAGCAGCTGGAATCGATCTTCGGCCTCGAGATCCACAACTCTGCCAGGTCGATCGACGACCTGCTCGAGGCGATCCTGACCAATGCCGGTCGCTCGAAGTCTCGCTATGATCTCGTGGCCTGCGATCTCCCCTGGTTCGGCGAGTTGGCGTCGAAGGGGATTCTGCAGCCCCTCGACCACTTCATTCGTCGCGATGCCTACGACCTTTCTGACTTCCACTCGGTTGCCGTTCAGAGCACGCAATACGCCGGACAGCAATACGGCATTCCCCTGCAGACCACGCCGGAGCTGCTCTGTTACCGGAAGGACATATTCGAGCAGGCACAGCTCGAGCCCCCGACGACGACCGAGGAGCTGATCAAGGTGGCCAGGCAGTTGCATGATCCTGCCAGGGGGCGCTATGGCATCGCCTGGAATGCCGCGCGAGGCACGCCGCTGGGACACACCTTTAGTTTTCTGATGGCCAAGTTCGGTCAGCCGATCCTCAATCTTCGCCGCTGCGAGGGTGGCTATGACTTCAAGCAGGCGTCCGGGGAGGAGCTGCGGCCGATGTTCCAGACGGATGCGGCCTATCGGGCCTGCGAATATATGCTGGATATTCTCAAGTACTCACCCCCTAACATTCTCCACATGGCGTGGTACGAGCGAGCCCAGTCCTATGCCGCCGGCGAAGCCTGCATGGCCTACTGCTATACGCTGCTGGCCCCGCTCATCGAGTTCGACCGACAGTCACCGGCCTGGGGAAAGACCGGTTATCTGCCGCACCCGATCGGCAACCATGGCCGTCTGATCACCCCGATCGGGGGCTATGCCCTGGCCATTCCGGCCAACCTATCGGAGGAACGGGTCGAGGCGGTCTGGACGGCCCTTCGTCACCTGACCTCGGCCAACATGTCCAAGCTCTACATCCTCAACGGCAGCCTGGTGACCCCGCGCTTCAGCGTCAGCCAGGACCCGGAGGTCTCGGCACTGTCGCCGCTGATCGAGATCGTGGATGACATGGCGAGGAAGGAGATCCTGCAGGCCTGGCCGCGTCCCCCGGTGCCGGGCATCACGGACGTGATCAGTATTGCCGGGCATGAGATCTTCGAGGTGCTGGACGGGCGGCGCTCCATCAAGAAGGCCCTGTCCATGGCGCAGGACAGGGCCGATCGGGTGATGCGCGACAGGGGGTTCTACTGAGCCACCAGTCGGCTTGCCGCTGGCATCACTGCATGATCATGCCGCCGTCTATCATCAGCAGCTGGCCGGTCATGTAGTCCGATTCCGGGCTGGCCAGGAAGGAGGCGGTTCCCACCACGTCTTCCGGGTAGGAGTAGCGCTTCATCAGGATCATCTTCTCGGCGAGTTCGTCCATGGACTGGCCCTGCTTGTCGAACTTGCCGATGCTGACCAGGTCCTTGTCGAGCTGCTCCCACAGCTCGGTACGCACGACGCCGGGGCCATAGCCGTTGACGGTGATGTTGTGGTCGACCAGCGCTTTGGCGCCACCGTTGATCATCGCCAGGACGGCATGCTTGCTGCAGGCATAGGGCACCACATCATCGAAGGCCTGGCGCGACAGGATGGAGCCGACATTGAGGATCTTGTAGGGGCCGTTCTCCTTGCCCTGCTCGATCATCTGCTTGGCGGCTTCCTGCATGCCGATCAGGCACCCCAGGGCATTCACATCCATGATCTGGTGCCAGTTCTCCTCGGTGATATCGAGGAACATCAGCGGCTTGTTGATGCCGGCATTATTGACCATGACGTTGAGGCTGCCGAAGGCATCGACGGTGGCCTTCACGGCGGCCTTCATCTGGTCGCGTTCCGTGACGTTCAACTTGACCGCGATGGCCTTGCCGCCATCCCTGTCGTTGATGCGCTTGGCGACTTCCTCGCATCCCTCGATGTTCAGGTCCGCCACGCAGACATTGGCACCCTGCTCGGCATAGTGTTCGGCAACAGCCGCGCCCATGCCGCGCGCCGCACCGGTAATCAGGCAGTTCTTTCCTTCGAGTCGAGTCTTGTCCATGGTGTCACCTCGGAAATCTTGTTGTGGGTCTCTCCATAGCGCCGCTGATCTGATGACCGCTTTTTGGGGCGCGTGGAGACTGGGGCTACAAGGAGTCTTGTCACGCGTTAATCCGCGCGAACGAAACGTCGTGTGTCCTTGCTGATCCGTATTGTCTTCAGGCCAGCCTGGCAATGACAGTTGCCGCTGAGGCCAATATGACCAGATTGGATTTTTCCGAGGGTGCTGCGTCATGCGCAGGCAGCCTGCCGAGCAGATGGCCACTGTCTTGCAACCCCTGGGGGGGGAACTGACAATTGCCAGGCTGCCAGGGACACCCACTGGCTGATCTCTTGAACCCCATCGACAAATGATTAAGGAAGACTGCCAGATGAGTCAGTGCAAGGTACTGGTACTCCACGGCCCCAACCTCAACCTGCTGGGCACCCGGCAGCCCGAGATCTATGGCCATGAGACGCTGGATGACATCAACAACGCCCTCTACGAGCAGGCGGCGCTGGGGGGCTGGGAGATTACCTGCCGGCAGAGCAACCACGAGGGCGAGCTGATCGACCTTATCCAGGCGGCTCGTCTGGATGGCACCGCGGCGATCATCATCAACCCGGCGGCCTATACCCATACCTCGGTGGCGATCCTGGATGCGCTCAACGCCTTCGACGGCACGGTGATCGAGGTGCACCTCTCCAACGTGCACCGGCGCGAGAGCTTCCGTCACCACTCCTATGTCTCGCTGCGGGCCGACGGGGTGATCGCGGGCCTGGGGAGTCGAGGCTATGTCAGCGCCCTGGAGGCGGTGATGGTTTCTGGCGGGGTGTCAGCCTCCTGACAGCCGGCGCTCAGGCCGGCAGCAGGCCAGTGCGAGCCGCGATGAAGCCGGCACCGATCAGCAGGAAGATCGGCAGCGTGATCGCCAGTATCTCTAGCACGTCACCGTCCTTGGGGTGGCAGGGGGGATCAGCTGACGCTGGCGCGGATCTGTCGGGCCTTGTCCTGCAGCAGCGGCAGGTACTGGCGCATCAGGGTGTCGAAGTCGATCCGAGCGGCATTGGTGCTGATGTTGATCGCGCCCAGCAGCCGGCCGTTGGCATCGAAGGCCGGCACGGCCACCGAGCGCAACCCGGAGTCGAGCTCCTGGTCGGCGATGGCGTAGCCCTGCTGGCGCACCTCGAGGATGCAGCGCCTGAGCTCGGCCTTGTCGGTGATGGTCTTTTCGGTATGCGGCTCGAGGACCACCCGCGCCAGAAAGGCGTCGAGCTCGGCATCCGGCAGCTGGGCCAGCAGCACCCGCCCCATGGAGGTGTGGGCCGCCGGCAGGCGCGTGCCCACCGAGAGGGTGATGGCCATCAGCCGGTGGCGTGACGAGGAGCGCGCCACATAGGTGACGTCGTCGCCGTCCAGCACGCCCAGCGACGAGGACTCGCCACACTCGGTGGTGATGTCCTCGAGAATCTGCTGGATCACGCTGCGGTAGTTGTTGGCCGAGAGGAACGCATAGCCGAGGTTCAGCACCTTGGGGGCCAGCTCGAAGTGACGCTGCTGCTTGCGGACATAGCCCAGGGCATGCAGGGTCAGCAGGAAGCGTCGCGCCCGGGCACGGTTCATGCCGGTGCGCGCCGCCACCTCGCTGAGCGTCATGCGCGGGTGGGCCTCGTCGAAGGCCAGGATGACTTCCAGTCCGCTGGCCAGGGCCGTGACGAAGTCGCGGTCATCTGGTGTCAGGGTCTCGTCTTGCATGGGCACGTCATCCGCTAATGGTCCTGTGGAGTGGTGGGGTCACGGTGCCTCAATCTACCATGATGTTCGAGATGCGAACACTTGTGCATCCGGCTCTAAAGGAATTGACGGCCGGTCGCGGCGGGCGTATTTTGTTCGTAATGCAAACCGATGTTCACACAGCGAACAGTTTGCGGGCCAGCCAGCTTCCTAGTCGGTGGCCTCCCGAACGCCAGCACACCGGCGACGAACAGGAGAAACTCCATGAGCGACGTATTCCTCTGTCATCCGCGGCGCAGCGCCGTGGGGCGCTTCGGCGGCTCGCTGGCAAGTGTCAGGCCCGACGACCTGTCGGCCGCCATCTTCCAGGCGGTGCTGGCCGAGGCCCCCGGGCTCGACCCGGCGGCCATCGACGATGTCTTTATGGGCTGCGCCAACCAGGCCGGCGAGGACAACCGCAGCGTGGCGCGCATGTCGCTGCTGCTCGCCGGCCTGCCGACCTCCGTGCCCGGCACTACGCTGAACCGCCTGTGCGGCTCCGGCATGGACGCCGTGGGCACCGCCTTCCGCGCCATCAAGGCCGGTGAGATGGCGCTGGCCCTGGCCGGCGGTGTGGAGTCGATGTCCCGCGCCCCCTACGTGATGGGCAAGGCCGACAGCGCCTTCTCCCGCGGCCAGAAGATCGAGGACACCACCATCGGCTGGCGCTTCATCAACCCGCTGATGAAGAAGGCCTACGGCGTGGAGTCCATGCCCGAGACCGCCGAGAACGTGGCCGACCAGTTCAAGATCTCCCGCGAGGACCAGGACGCCTTCGCCCTGCGCTCCCAGCAGAGGGCCGCCGCCGCCCAAGAGGCCGGCCGCTTTGCCGAGGAGATCACCGCCATCGAGATCCCGCGTCGCAAGCAGGCGCCGCTGGTGTTCGAAACCGACGAGCATCTGCGCGAGACCACGCTCGAGATGCTCGCCGGCCTGCCCACCCCCTTCCGCGAGGGCGGCAGCGTCACCGCCGGCAATGCTTCCGGGGTCAACGACGGCGCCGCCGCCATGCTGGTGGCCAGCGCCGCGGCGGTGGAGCAGCATGGCCTGACGCCCATGGCGAAAATCCTCGGCATGGCCACCGCCGGGGTCGAGCCGCGCATCATGGGCGTCGGCCCGGTGCCGGCGGTGAACAAGCTGCTCGCGCGCACCGGGGTCTCGCTCGACGAGATCGACGTGATCGAGCTCAACGAGGCCTTCGCCGCCCAGGCGCTGGCCTGCATGCGCGACCTGGGGCTCGAGGACGATGACCCGCGGGTCAACCCCAACGGCGGCGCCATCGCCCTGGGCCATCCCCTGGGCATGTCCGGCGCGCGCCTGCTGCTGACCGCGGCCCACGAACTGCACAAGAGCGGCAAGCGCTACGCCCTGTGCACCATGTGCGTGGGCGTGGGGCAGGGCATCGCGACGCTGATCGAGCGGGCGTAAGGGCCCGCGGCACCGCCCTTGAGACGCATCCATACTCTCCTAACGAGCCCTTAGGCCTAACGCGAGGTTCCCATGTCAAATCCCTGTATTATCTGCGTTGCCATCACCGGCAGCCTGCCACGCAAGGAAAACAACCCGGCGGTGCCGATCACCATCGAGGAACAGATCGAGAGCACCCAGGCGGCCTTCGAGGCCGGGGCGGCCATCGCCCACTGCCATGTCCGCAACGAGGATCAGACCCCGACCTCGGATCCCGAAAAGTTCGCCCGCCTGCTGGAAGGCCTGCGCAAGCACTGCCCGGGGATGATCGTCCAGCTGTCCACCGGCGGCCGTTCCGGTGCCGAGCGTGAGCGCGGCGGCATGTTGCCATTGAAGCCCGACATGGCCAGCCTGTCGGTGGGGTCCAACAACTTTCCCACGCGCGTCTACGAGAATTCCCCCGACCTGGTGGACTGGCTCGCCGCCGAGATGCTGACCCATGACATCAAGCCCGAGATCGAGGCCTTCGACCTGTCGCATATCCATCAGGCGGTGAACCTGATGAAGCAGGGCAAGATCAAGGCACCTCTCTACGTCCAGTTCGTGATGGGCGTGAAGAACGCCATGCCGGCCGACAAGCCGACCTTCGACTTCTATATCGAGACCCTGGAGCGTCTGGCACCGGGGTCCCAGTGGTGCGGGGCCGGGGTCGGCGCCAACCAGCTGGTGCTCAACGAGTGGTCGATCGCCGCCGGAGGCCACACGCGCACCGGCCTCGAGGACAACGTCCGCTGGGACAAGGAGAGCCTGGCCCCCTCGAATGCCGCCCTGGTCGAGCGGGTGGCGGCGCTTTGCGAGAAGTATGAGCGCCCGGTGGCTACCTGGCAGCAGGCTCGCGAGATCCTCGGTCTTAGGATGGCCTGATCGGCCAAAGGCCGGCGACAGCGGGACGATCATGACAAGGGGCCGGCATCCGATGGATGCCGGCCCCTTCCTCTCTAACGGTCATCGGCGCGCTGTCCTTCGCCCTGCGGCATCGGTCATGGCGCGGCATAGGAGCGCCGGGACGCAAGACGCAGGCCCCCAGGGGCAAGCCCTTCCGGCAGGCGTCTCCGTCAACGGTGATCGGCGTCCTTCTGCTCCTCGTCCCTGACCTCGTAGTCGCCCTCCAGTACCTGCTGCTCGCGGTAGCGGCCGTCGGCGTCGCGGCTCTCGCGATAGTGGGTCTCGCGGTAGTGGACGCTGCCGTCCACGTCCTCGGCCCGGTCGGCGCGCATCTTCTCCATCTGCTTCTTCATGCGGTGGCGCAGGAAGGGCATCATCGCCCAGCCGATGAGCAGGAAGAACAGCCCCAGCACCATGGCGACGATCATCATGGCGCCGAACAGCAGCCAGGTGAGCAGCAGCTTCAGGCCGCTCAGGGGGCCGTCGGCGCGGGTCTGGCGGGCACGCGACTGCCACTCTCGGGCGGCGCGCCAGGCGGCATTCTGCTGTGAATCGCGGCGCGGGTCATGGGGATCGGGCATGCGGGACTCCGGTGTCTCTGAAGGGGCGCCGGCCCGGCCGGCGCCCCGTGAATGACTGCCCCTTGGAAAGCGCAACGGGCGCTTCGTTCCGAGGCGGGGTCAGGATGCGATCAGCCGCCACAGGGCGGCGGTCAGGATCCCGGCGGCGATCGCCGGTAGCGGCTTGCGCAGCACCAGCATCACTCCCGCCGTGGCGACCAGGGCCATCCGGGCCCCGCCGTCGCCGTTCACGGCCATGGGGGTGATCACCGCCACCAGCACCGAGCCGGCCATGGCGTTGATGAAGCGCTCGACCCGCGGGCCGATGGGCACCCGGGCCATCACGAAGACTCCGCCGGCGCGAGTCAGGTAGGTGACCAGCGCCATGATCAGGATCGCCAGCAGCACGCCGCCGTTGGCGGCCGTCAGGGTCATGGGGGCGTCTCCTTGCTTGCGGGGGGCAGCAGCAGGCCCACCACGCCGCCCGCGAGCGCGCCGACGATCACGTGGGCATGGGGTGGCAGCCAGGCCATCGCCGCCAGGGCCGCCAGGGCCGCGGCACCCCAGGGCAGCAGCACGCCGAGGTCGCGCTTGTCGCCCACCAGCATGGCCAGCAGGAAGCAGCCCATGATGGCATCCAGCCCGAAGCGGTCGGGTTCGCTGATGCCGCTGCCGAAGGCCACGCCGAGGCCGGTGCCGATCATCCAGGTGGACCACAGGGCCAGGCCCCCGCCGACCAGGATGCCCAGCCGGGCCGCCGTGGTTTCCCCGGTCATGGCCATGGCCCAGTTGGCGTCGCTGAGCAGCAGCAGGCTGGCGTAGCGGCGCCCGCTGGGCAGGTCACGCAGGTGCGGGTAGAAGGCGGCGCCCATCAGCAGGTGGCGGGCATTGATCGCCAGGGTGATGGCCACCAGCGGCAGCAGCGGGATGGTATCGCCCCACAGCTCCAGGGTCGCGAACTGGGCCGCCCCCGCGAACACCAGGCCGCTCATCAGCAGGGTCTCGGCCGCGGAGAGCCCCTGCTGCAGGGCTGCCACCCCGAAGGCCAGCCCGAAGACGATCACGAACAGCGACAGTGGCGCCATGCGCCGGAAGCCGTCGACGAGATGGCCAGGGGTGGGTCGCGAGGTGTCGGGTGGGGTCATGAGCGCCACATTTCGGCGACGATCTCGTAGCTTCGCAGCCGATCCTCGGCGTCGTAGACATCCGTATTGAGCATCAGCTCGTCGGCGCCGGTCAGCTCCAGGAAGCGCTCCAGGCCCTCGCGCACGGTCTCGGGCCCGCCGATCACCGCGGCGCCCAGGAACTGCTCCACCTGGGCCTGTTCCCGGGGTGACCAGTCCAGCGCCTCCACCGGCGGCAGGGCCTTGGTGCGCTGGCCGCGGATCATGCCCAGGAACTTGCGGCGGGCGGTGGAGGCGAGGTAGTCCGCCTGGAGGTCGTTCTCGGCGGCGATCACCGGCAGGCCGACCATGGCGTGTGGCCGGTCCAGCACCGCCGAGGGCCGGAAGTTGTCGCGATAGAGCCTGAGTGCCTCGAACAGCTGGGCCGGGGCGAACTGGGCGGCGAAGGCGAAGGGCAGCCCCTCCCGGGCCGCCAGGCGGGCGCTGAAGTCGCTGGAGCCGAGCAGCCAGAGCGGCACCTTCGTGCTCTGGCCGGGCACCGCCCGTACCCGCTGGCCCGGCCGCTCGTCATCGAGGTAGCCCTGGAGCTCGGCCAGTCGCTTCGGGAAGTCATCGACTCCGGCGTAGGGGTCGCGGCGCATGGCGGCCATGGTGGGGCCGTCGGAGCCCGGCGCGCGCCCCAGGCCCAGGTCGATGCGCCCGGGATAGAGGGTCTCCAGGGTGCCGAACTGCTCGGCCACCACCAGCGGCGGGTGGTTGGGCAGCATGATGCCGCCGCTGCCCACCCGGATCCGCTCGGTGGCCCCGGCGATATGGCCGATCAGCACCGCGGTCGCGGCGCTGGCGATGCCCTCGATGCTGTGGTGCTCGGCCAGCCAGTAGCGCGTGAAACCGAGCCGCTCGGTGAGCCGGGCCAGCGTCACGCTCTCCCGGAAGCTGTCGGCGGCGCTGCCGCCCTCGCGGATCGGGGCCAGGTCGAGCACGGAAAGCGGCGTGTCGGCGAGTCGGGACATGTCGTGGAGAACTCCGGAAACAATTAGCCTGCTGAGTTTCTACGCCTGCTTCACGGGGGCGTCAATGTCCTGCCGTAACGGCCGCTATCCCGGCTCTGATAGCATGGCCACCGATCGAACACACGCAGCGAGGAGTCGACGATGGCCAGTCATGGCGGACAGCGCGTCTTTTACGTTTCACTGGGCATCACCCTTGCCGTTGTTATCGGAGGGGCGGCGTTCCCGGAGGCGATCGGCGATTTCGCGGAAGTTGCCCTCGATGGCACGACGCGCCTGTTCGGCTGGTTCTACCTGTTCTCGTTGTTCAGCGGGGTGGTCTTGCTGGGATGGCTGGCCCTGAGTCGCTACGGCAAGATTCGCCTGGGGCCGCAGGACAGCCGGCCGGACTACGGCTTCTTTTCCTGGATCAGCATGCTGCTGGCCGCGGGTTTCGGCGTGGGGCTGGTCTTCTACGGCATGGCCGAGCCCATGACCCATTACATCGATCCGCCCTACGGGGATGTGCCCGCCGAGACCGTCGAGTCGGCGCGCCATGCGATCCAGTACAGCTACTTCAACTGGGGGATCCACCAGTGGGCGGCCTTCTCGGTGGTGGGGCTGATCATCGCCTACTTTCAGTTTCGCAAGGGGCAGGCTGGCCTGGTCTCCTCGGTGCTCTCCTCGGTCACCCCCAAGGAGGCGCGGTATCGCTCCAGCATCGGCTGGCTGGACGTCTTCGCGGTGGTGGCCACTGTGATGGGCGTGGCCACCTCCCTGGGGCTGGGCGTGCTGCAGATGAATGGCGGGCTCAACGCCGTCTTCGGCCTGCCCGAAAATACCCTTTGGCAGTTCATCATCCTGTTTGCCTTGTTCCTGGCCTACATGGCCTCGACCTGGGCGGGCCTGGACCGGGGGATCCGACGTCTCTCCAATCTCAACATGATTCTCTGCATAAGCCTGATGCTCTATGTGCTGGTGACGGGCCCCACGGTGGCGATCCTTGAAACCATCATGCTCGGGTTTGGCGACTACCTGCAGAACTTCATCGGCATGAGCCTGCGCACCACCCCATACAGCAACGATGCCTGGGCGCAGGAGTGGACGCTCTTCTACTGGGCCTGGGCCATTGCCTGGTCGCCCTTTGTCGGCACCTTCGTGGCACGGGTCTCGCGCGGACGCACCATCAAGGAGTATGTGGTAGGTGTCCTGCTGGTGCCGCCGCTGCTGGCCTGCCTGTGGATCGGCGTGTTCGGCGGTGCTGCCATCAACATGGAACTCGGCACCGACGTGGGCCTGGCCGCGGCCACCCAGGACAACATCACCGTGGCCCTGTTCGAGATGTTCGAGCTGATGCCCTTCTCCGGGGCGCTGTCGGTGGTGGCGATGCTGCTGATCTTCATCTTCCTGGTTACCTCCGCGGACTCCGCCTCCTATATTGTGGCGCAGATGACCGACGCCGGCTCCATCAACCCGCCGCTGTTCAAGCGGGTGACCTGGGGCGTGCTGATCGCAGCCATCTGTCTCACGCTGATCACCGCCGGTGGCCTGACCGGGCTGCAGTCGGCCTCGGTCCTCGCGGCGCTGCCGTTCTCCCTGGTGCTCTATGGCATGGTGGTCGCGTTGATTCGCACCCTTCAGCGCGACCATCGAGCGCTGCTGACCCAGCTCTATCGCCGTCACGGCGAGACGCCGGTGGGGGCAGATGCCTTCGAGGCCGAGTCCCTGGGCGAGGCAGAGAGTCGTCGCCTGGCGGCGCCCGGCAGGATCAAGCGGCGCATTAAGCGCTGAAGCGGGGTATCGGTGGCGATCGTGGCTGATGGTGGTGGCCAGTCACCGCGGCAGGCCGTAAGCTCAGGGAACAATGGTGAAATCGGACTTCGACCATGACCCTCATCCGCAGCGGCCGCGGCGCTCCCCGTCGCGGTGCCACCCGTCGACGCCCACGGCGCGGGCTCGACTGGGCCTGCTTCGATCGCTGGCTCGACCGGGTGGTGGTCGTGGCGGTGAGCATCGCCCTGCTGGTGGGGGTCGTCGCCCTGGTCCTCACCCTGTTGCTCTAGTGCCGTGCCTTCCCTCCGATGCATAAAGGATGATCTGCCCCATGCTGGGATTCCTGCAGGGATTTTCCTATGGCCTCTTCCTGACCTGCCTGCCGTGGCTGCTGGTGGGGCTCGTCAATCCGCGCCTGGCCGTGCCGTTCGACCCGCCTGGCCGCCTGCAGGTCATCCTGCGCTATGCCCTGGTGGTGCCCTTCATCAGCATGCTGCTGTGGCTGACCTCGCTGTGGGGCGGCTTCGGGCCGACCCTGGCGGGCTGGCTCGCGGGGCTGGTGGCGATTCCGGTGGCGCTGCCACTGGAGCGTCGCTTGCGCGGCTGGCTCGCTCGGCGGCGCGAGAAGCGCCGGCAGGCGGTGCGGGCCTCCGAGGACGCGCGACGCCGCGCCCAGCAGCAGCGCGACGCCCACGAGGCCGACCTGGCGGTACTCGACCCGGCACGGCCGCCGGCGGATGCCGACGACCTGGTGCTGGCCCTGTGCCGGGCCAAGCAGGCCTTGATCGACGCACGGCGCCCCGACCTGGCGGTCCAGGCCGACCGCGTCTACAGCCGTTACCGCCATGTGCTGGAGGTGCTGGGGGGCCGCTTCGACAGCGGCGAACTGGCCTTCGCCCGCGCCCGCGGGCTGGTGGTCGAGGTCTGCCGCACCGTGGTGGATACCCTCGACGCCATGGCCTCCCGGGCCCGCGGGGTGGCGAATGTGGACGGTGACTTCGTGCGGCGTCGCCTGAGTCGCGAGGGCCGGCAGCTGGGCGCGCAGGAGCGCGCCGCCCTGGTGCGGCGGCTGGAGCTGCTCGAGGAGACCGAGAAGGGGCTGCGTGAGCTGGCCGCGCGCAACGAGTCGGCGCTGACCGTCCTCGACGACACGGCCGTGTCCATGGCGCGCATCGAGACCGGGCGCCCCCAGGCCTCGGTCACCACCGAGCAGGCGCTGGAGGAGCTGCGCCGCTTCGTCTCACGTGCCGACCGCTACGGGCGTGGCAAGCCCTGAGCCCGTCCCTTCACACGCCCTGACCCGATCCTTCGAGAGGTGACCATGACCCAGCAACCCGATCACGAGTCTCGCCTGGCACTGCCCCCGGTGGAGGAGATCGCCCGCCAGCTGGACGGGAGCCCGTCGGACGGTGGCGCAGACGCCCCGTCGCTGGCGGCCGAGGCCGATGCCTTCGTCGACGAGCTGGTCGCCGGTGGCGATGCCGAGGCCATGGCGCGCCAGCGACGCGCCGTTGACGAGCTGGGGCTGGAGCTGCAGCAGCAGGCCGCCCACCAGAGCGCCATGCTGCAGACCCCGCTGCGCCAGCTGGCCCACCACGGCGATGAGGGCGGCCCCGTGGCCAGGGCCCTGGTCGACCTGCGCGGCCGGATGCAGGAGCTGGACCCGGCCCGGCACCGCCTGTCACCGGGCCCGCTGGACCGGGTGCTGGCGCTGCTCCCGGGGGGTGGCAGTCGCCTGCAGCGCTACTTCCGCAAGTTCGAGACCGCCCAGCAGGCGCTGGATGCGATCATCGCCGACCTGGAGGGAGGGCGCGACATGCTGCATCGCGACAACCTCACCCTGAGCGACGACCAGCAGTCGCTGCACGAGAGCCACGTTCAGCTGCAGCGCCAGGTCACCCTGGGACGGCTGATCGACGAGCGGCTGCAGGCCGCCATCGCCCGGCGCGACGAGGAGGACCCCCAGCGGCGCTTCCTCGAGGAGGAGCTGCTGTTCCCGCTGCGCCAGCGCATCGTCGACCTGCAGCAGCAGCTGGCGGTGAGCCAGCAGGGCGTGCTGGCGCTGGAGGTGATCATCCGCAACAACCGCGAGCTGATGCGTGGCGTCGACCGCGCCATCAACGTCACCGTCTCGGCGCTGACCGTGGCGGTCACGGTCGCCCTGGCCATCGCCAACCAGCGGCTGGTGCTGGATCGCGTCGAGGCGCTCAATGCCACGACCTCGGAGATGATCGGCGGCACCGCGCGGGCGCTGCGCCAGCAGGGCGTGGACATCCAGCAGCGGGCCTCGTCGGCGATGCTCGACATGCAGGCCCTGGAGCAGGCCTTCGGTGAGGTGATGGGCGCCATCGACGACCTCTCCCGCTATCGCCGCGAGGCGCTGCCGCGGCTGGATGACCAGATCGATCGCCTGGCCACCCTGGCCGGCCGGGGCGGCGAGGCCATCGACCGCCTGCAGCGCGGCCGCGAGGGAGAGGGCAAGGGAGAGGCCGATGCCGAGGGGCCCCGGCAGCGTTGATCCCGTTTTCGCCCGTTGGACTATGCTGCTCGAAGGCGCCGGGTCCGGCGCGCGACAGAGGGGGACAGGGCAATGGCCGAGGAAAAGAACATCTTCGTGGTGGGGCTCAACGACTTCAACCGCCAGCGTCTCGAGACGCTGCGGGGTGCCGGGCAGTGGCGCTTCCACGGGGTGATCTCCCCGGAGGCGGTCTACGACACCGAGGAGTTCGACATCGCCGCCATGCTGGCGGAGGCCACGGAACAGCTCGAGGCCTTCGAAGGCTCCGTCGATGCCATCGTCGGCTACATGGATTTCCCGGTCTCGACCATGCTGCCGATCCTCTGTGAGCGCTTCGGCACCCGCACCACTTCGCTCACGAGCCTGCTCAAGTGCGAGCACAAGTACTGGAGCCGCCGCGTCCAGCGCGAGGTGATCCCCGACCACATCCCGGCCTTCACCGCCTTCGATCCCTTCGATGACGAGGCGATGACCCACATTGGCGAGGCGGGACTCTACTTCCCCTTCTTCGTCAAGCCGATCAAGTCGTCCGGGTCGCGGCTGGGCTTCCGCATCGAGACGCCCGAGGACTTCTACCATGCCATCGAGCAGCTTCGGGACTCCATCGGGAGCATCGCCGACCCCTTCAACACGGTTCTCGAGCAGGCGCAGCTGCCGCCGGAGATCGCCGCCGTGGACGGCCACTTCTGCATGGCCGAGGAGATCATCGGCGGCTGGCAGTGCACGGTGGAGGGGTACGTCTTCGAGGGCGAGGTGGTGAGCTACGGCATCGTCGATTCGCTGCGCTATCCCCAGGTGCTGAGCTTCTTCCACTACCGCTATCCCTCCGGGCTGCCCGACGATGTCCAGGCCACCATGGTCGAGCTAACCGACACCATCATGACCCATATCGGCTATGACAACGCCGCCTTCAACGTCGAATACTTCTGGGACGAGGTGCAGGGGCGCATCTGGCTGCTGGAGATCAACACCCGCATCTCCCAGTCCCATTGCGATCTCTTCGAGAAGGTCGATGGGGTCAGTAACCAGCAGGTCACCATCGACCTGGGGCTGGGTCGGCGCCCCGACATGCCCCATCGCGAAGGGGCCTTCCCCATCGCCGCCAAGTTCTTCTATCGGGTGTTCTTTACCGATGCGATCGTGACGTGGGTACCCACCGAGCAGGAGCTCGAGGAACTCATGGCCGACTTCCCCGGGAGCCAGATCGCCGTGCAGGTGGAGGAAGGGCAGCAGCTCTCCTCCCTGCCCGAGCAGGATGCCTACAGTTTCGCGCTGGCGCATGTCTATCTGGGCGCATCGTCGGCCGAGCAACTGCTCGCCGACTATGATCGGCTGGCGGCGCGCCTGGCGTTCGAGTTCGACAGCATCCAGGGCTGAGAGCATCCCGCCAGGAGCAGGTTTTAAGGGACTCATTCAAGGGACTAAGGAGAGCAGGACCATGCGTATCGTCAACGACTTCCCCCGCCGGGTCATGGAGGAGGAGACCTGGATCCCGCTGCCCGATGGCAGCCGGCTGGCGGCGCGTATCTGGCGGCCGGTGGACGCCGAGCTCCATCCCGTGCCGGCGATCCTCGAGTACCTGCCCTACCGCAAGCGCGACCTCACCGCCGAGCGCGACGTCCAGAGCCATCCCTACTGGGCGGGCCATGGCTATGCCGGGGTGCGGGTCGACATCCGCGGCACCGGCGAGTCCGACGGCGTGCTCACCGACGAGTACCTGCCCAGCGAGCTCGAGGATGGCCTGGCGGTCCTCGCCTGGCTGGAGGCCCAGCCCTGGTGCACCGGCGAGGTCGGCATGATCGGCATCTCCTGGGGTGGCTTCAACGGCCTGCAGATCGCCGCCCTGCGCCCGCCGCAGCTCAAGGCGGTGATCACCCTGTGCTTCACCGACGACCGCTACGCCGACGACATCCACCACATGGGCGGCTGCCTGCTCGCCGACAATCTCTCCTGGGCCTCGACCATGTTCGACGGCAACGCCTGCCCCCCCGACCCCGAGCTGGTGGGGGAGCGCTGGCGGCAGATGTGGCTCGAGCGCCTGGACGGCAGTGGCCTGTGGCTCGCCCAGTGGCTCGAGCACCAGCGTCGCGATGACTACTGGAAGCACGGCTCGGTGTGCGAGGACTACTCGGCCATCCAGTGCCCGGTCTATGCCGTCAGCGGCTGGGCCGACGGCTATTGCAACGCCGTCTTCCGGGTGCTGGAGGGGCTTTCGGTGCCGCGCAAGGGGCTGGTCGGCCCATGGGCCCACAAGTACCCGCACCTGGGCGTGCCGGGGCCGGCCATCGGCTTCCTGCAGGAGTCGCTGCGCTGGTGGGACCAGTGGCTCAAGGGTATCGATACCGGGATCATGGACGAGCCCATGCTGCGGGTCTGGATGCAGGAGTCGATGCCCCCCTCGGCGCGCTACGACGAGCGCCCCGGGCGCTGGGTCGCCGAGCCCGACTGGCCGTCACCGAACATCCAGTCCGAGGCCTTCCGGCTCACCGAGGGGCACGACCTGGTGCCGGAAGGCGAGGGGAGCGAGGACGACGGGGCGGTCCTGGACATCCGCTCGCCCCTCTCGGTGGGGCTCTATGCCGGCAAGTGGTGCTCCTACAATGCCCCGCCCGACCTGCCCCACGACCAGCGCGACGAGGATGGTGGCTCGCTGATCTTCCAGTCGGCGCGCCTCGAGGCGCCGCTGGAGATCTGCGGGTCGCCGCTGGTGGAGCTCGAACTCGCCGCCGACCAGCCGGTGGCCATGGTGGCGCTGCGCCTCTCCGACATCGCCGAGGATGACAAGGCCACCCGGGTCTCCTACGGGCTGCTCAACCTGACCCACCGCGACAGCGACGAGCACCCCGAGCCGCTGGAGCCGGGCCGGCGCTATCGGGTCAGGATCCCGCTCAAGCATATCGCCCAGCAGTTTCCCGCGGGCCATGCCATCCGCCTGTCCCTATCCACCAGCTACTGGCCGCTGGCCTGGCCGGCGCCGCAGCCGGCGCGGATCACCCTCTGGCCCGGCGCCAGCCGGCTGCTGCTGCCGCGCCGCGAGCCTCGCCCCGCGGAGGAGGCCGCGCTGCCCGCCTTCGCCGAGCCGGAGGGCGCGCCGCCCCTGGCCAAGACGCTGCTGCAGCCGACCCAGGAGACCTGGCAGGTGATCCGCGACCTGGCCCAGGATCGCACCACCCTGGAGGTGGTCCATGACGAGGGGCGCTACCGGATCGATGACATCGCCCTGGAGATCGCCGCCAGCGTCACCGAGCGCTACTCCTACGCCTACGGCAGCTACGACAGCGTCAGCGGCTGGACGGAGTGGCAGCGCAGCTTCAAGCGCGGTGACTGGGAGGTCAGCACCCTGACCCGCACCCTGTTGACCAGCGACGCCGACAACTTCCGCATCCGGGCCACCCTGGACGCCTGGGAGGGCGATACCCGGATCTATGCGCGAACCTGGGACGAGACCATTCCCCGCGATCTCGTCTAGGGCGGGAGGGGCTGCTATGGTGGCGGCCTGATGCCACAGGGACGTTCCGCATGAGTCCGATCCCCGCCGCTGTGCCGACGACCCCCCGCGCCTCGCGCAAGGAGATCCTCGGCTGGGCGATGTTCGACTTCGCCAACCAGGCCTACACCCTGCTGATCATCACCGTGGTGTTCGGCGAGCTCTTCACCACGGTGATCGTCGGCGACCGCGGCGACGGCTACCGCCTGGCCAACTTCCTGTGGAGCCTGGCGCTGGCGGTCAGCTACCTGCTGGTGGTGGTAACCGGCCCGCTGTGCGGGGCGGTGATGGACTACCGGGCCGCCAAGAAGGGCTTCCTGTTCGTCAGCTACCTGGCCACCGTGGCCACCACCGCCATGCTCTATTTCGTGGCGCCCGGCTACGTGATGCTGGGGCTCGCGTTGATCGTGGTCTCCAACTACGCCTACTCGATGGGCGAGTCCTTCATCGCCGCCTTCCTGCCGGACCTGGGTCCGCCCGAGGACCTGGGCAAGATCTCCGGCTTCGGATGGGCGCTGGGCTACGTGGGCGGGCTCTTCGCGGCGGGCTTCACCCTGGTGGCACTGGGCGAGGCCACCGCCGAGAACTTCGAGCGCATCCGCTGGGTGGGGCCCTTCGCGGCGGGCTTCTTCCTGGTCACCGCCATCCCTACCTTCCTGTGGGTGAAGGAGCGCGGCACGCCCCAGCCGCCCGGCAAGCCCTACCGCGAGATCGCCCTGGAGCGCGTCTCGACGACCCTGCACGAGCTTAGGCGCTTCCGCGACCTGGGGATCTTCCTGGTCTCCCTGCTCTTCTCCATGGCCGGCGTCTATATCATCATCGCCTTCGCCTTCATCTACGGCGCCCAGGTGATCGGCTGGGACGAGTCGGTGCGCAACATCATGTTCATCATCGTGCAGATCACCGCGGCGGCAGGCGCCCTGGGCTTCGGCTTCATCCAGGATCGCATCGGCACCCGGGTCACCTACCTCTTTACCCTGGGCCTCTGGGTGGCGGCGATACTGGCCATCTGGGCCACACCGGAGGTCACCGCTTTCCTGCATGCCCGTTTCGGGCTCGACTGGGAAGCCCAGCACCTCTTCCTGGTGGTGGGCTGCCTGGCGGGCCTCTCCCTGGGCTCCAGCCAGTCCGCCAGCCGCGCCCTGGTGGGGCTCTTCTCGCCGAGCCGCAAGGCCGCCGAGTTCTTCGGCTTCTGGGGCCTGGCCAACAAGCTTGCCGGGGTGATCGGCATCATCGGCCTGGGGCTGCTGCAGTCGCTGGTGGGGCTCAAGGCCTCGATCCTGCTCTGCGTGGTGCTCTTCGTCATCGCCATCCTGGTCTGCCTGGCCGTCGACCAGGCCCGCGGCCAGCAGGCGGCCCGCGACTGGGAAGCGCGCAACGGACGCTAGGTCGTCGCGGGACCGACGCGGAATGTCGCTGTGGCATGATGGTCTCAAAGGGCAGACGCCGGGAGGGAGGGTCATGAGCGAGGAGCGAGCCACACGCCGTGCGGGGCTGGGCATGATGCTGCTGTTCTGGGTGCTCTTCCTGGGGGGCGGGGCCTGGTGGTTCCACGACTACCTGGAGGCGCAGCGTAACCCCAATGCCCACCTCGCCAATGTCGCGGTGGGGGAGGGGGAACCGGTGGTGCTGGAGCGCAACCGCGCCGGTCACTTCGTGGCTACCGGGCGCATCAACGGCCAGCCGGTGGAGTTCCTGCTCGACACCGGCGCCACCTATGTTGCGGTGCCCGCCGGGTTGGCCGAGCGGCTGGGGCTCGAGAGCACCGGCAGCGCCTGGTTCAATACCGCCAACGGTCGGGTGCGCGGCGAGCTGACGCGGCTCGACGAGGTGAGCCTGGGCGGCTTCTCCGCCCGGGAGGTGCGCGGCTCCATCAGCCCGGGCCTTACCGGCGAGGTGGCCCTGCTGGGCATGAGCTTCCTCGACCGCTTCGACATCGAGATCCGCGATGCGCGCATGGTGCTGCGCCCCGCGCAACGCAACTGAGGTACCTATGGCGAAGCCGAAACGCGGTCGCTGTGCCGACGAGCCCCGGCAGATCCCCGCGACCGGATGGCTGGATATCGTATGGCGCGTCAAGCAGGAGGTTCTCCAGGACCTCGTCGCCATGATGGCCGCCGGCATTGCCTTCAATGCCATGCTGGCGCTCTTTCCGACGATCGCCGCGATCATCTCGATCTGGGCGCTGGTGATGGACCCCCAGGACCTGGCGGGTCGGATCGTGGAACTCAGTCGCTATCTGCCGCCCGAGACCTCGAGCCTGATCAACGATCAGGCCCGCAAGATAGGCGAGAGTACCAGCACCGGTCTTAGCCTGACGGCTCTGGGTAGCGTGGTGGTGGCGATGTTCATCGCCTCCAAGGGCGTGCTGTGGATGGTGATCGGGCTCAACGTGGTGTACGGCGAGGAGGACCGCCGGGGGTCACTGCAGCGAGGCGCGATCGTCGCCGCGCTGACGCTGGGGCTGATCCTGGTGCTGCTGATCACCATCGCCTTCGTCGCCTTCTTTCCGCTGGCCATCGGCATGCTGGCACTGGATACGCTGATGGTGACGGTGATCGTGTGGCTGCGCTGGCCGGTGCTCCTGCTGGTGATGATGCTGGTCATCGCCGTCTTCTATCGCTTCGGCCCGTATCGGCGGCCGCCGCGCTGGCAGTGGCTCAGCGTCGGCTCCGTCGTCGCCACACTGTTATGGCTGATCGGTTCCGCCGGGCTGTCGTTCTACTTCGGCCGCGTGATCAACCTGAGTGATATCTATGGCTCGCTGGGGGCGGTGGTGGTGCTGATGCTATGGTTCTGGCTGTCGGCGTTCATCGTGCTGCTGGGCGCGGAGTTCAACGCGGAAATGGAGCGCCAGACCCGTCGCGACACCACCATCGGCGACCCCCGCCCCCCGGGCGAGCGCGAGGCCCACGCCGCCGATACCCTGGGCCACAAGTGGCCATGGCGACGCGGCAAACGCAAGCGCAACGCTTCCCACCAGGACGCCGCTGATCGAGGAGATACCCCATGACACTGACCGACCGGCTGGGCATCGACCTGCCGATTCTCCAGGCCCCCATGGCCGGCGCCCAGGGCAGCGAACTGGCCATCGCCGTCTCCCGTGCCGGTGGCCTCGGCGCCCTGCCCTGCGCGATGCTATCGCCCGAGGCCATGGCGGAGGAGCTCGAGACCCTGCGCGCCGCGACCTCGGGGCCAGTGAACGTCAACTTCTTCTGCCATACGCCGCCCGCGCCTGACCCCGAGCGGTTGGCGCGCTGGCAGGCGGCCCTGGCGCCCTGGTATGCCGAGCTCGGCCTCGACATCGAGGCGGTGCCTGCCGGGGCCGGGCGGCGTCCCTTCGACCAGGCGGCCTGCGACGCCCTCGAGCCCTTTCGCCCCGAGGTGGTGAGCTTCCACTTCGGGCTGCCGGCGCCGACACTGCTGGCGCGGGTCAAGGCCTGGGGCGCGACGGTCCTCTCCACGGCCACCACGGTGGAGGAGGCCTGCTGGCTCGAGGCCCACGGCGCCGATGCGGTGATCGCCCAGGGGCTCGAGGCCGGCGGCCATCGGGGCCTGTTCCTGACCGAGGATCTGACCACCCAGGTGGGGACCCTGGCGCTGCTGCCCCAGGTCCGGCAGGCGGTGGAGGTGCCGGTGATCGCCGCCGGCGGCATCGCCGATGCCCGGGGCGTGGCGGCGGCGCTTGCCCTCGGTGCCGACGCCGTCCAGGTGGGTACCGCCTTCCTCTGCTGTTTGGAATCCCGCGCCTCGGCCATCCATCGACGGGCGCTGATGAGCGAGGCGGCCCGCCATACGGCCCTGACCAATCTCTACAGCGGCCGCCCGGCCCGGGGCATCGTGACTCGGCTGATGCGCGAGCTGGGGCCGATCAGCGAGGCGGCGCCGACCTTCCCGCTGGCCACCGCGGCCCTCGCCCCGCTGCGCGCCGCCGCCGAGGCGCAGGGCAGTGGCGACTTCTCGCCGCTGTGGGCGGGGCAGAACGCCAGCCGCTGCCGCGAGGTCCCCGCCGCCGAGGTGGTGCGCGAACTGGCCCGAGGCCTGCCGCGCTGAGGGCGTCGCGTGATCTGCAGGGCCTCAAGCCCGGTGGCGAAGCTCGACGACCTGAGCAGGCGGCTGAAAACTGTTGGCGCGACTCTCCTCCCAGAATCGCTGGAACAGCGGCTGGTCAGGGAGGTGGCGCAGCAATTCGCCCGGAGCCAGGACAGGGTAGAGTTCCGCATAGGAGCAGGACTGGTGACGCGACACGCGGCGCATGATGTGGCCGGGGCCAAGGTCGGCGGGGCGTTCCAGCCCCGCGGCGGACAGCATCTCGGCCAGGGCCTCCAGGGTGTTGCGGTGATAGTGATAGACCCGCTCGCCCTTGTCGGCCACGTCCAGGTGTCGACTGCGGCGCGGATCCTGGGTCGCCACGCCGCTGGGGCAGCGCCCCGTATGGCAGTTCATGGCCTGGATACAGCCCAGCGAGAACATGAAGCCGCGTCCGGCGTTGCACCAGTCTGCGCCCAGCGCCAGGGTGCGAGCGATATGAAACGCCGAGGTGATCTTGCCGGACCCCGCCAGGCGAATACGATGGCGCAGATTGGCGCCTACCAGAGTGCTGTGAACCAGTGACAGGGCGTCTACCAGCGGCATGCCCAGGCGGTTGATGAACTCCAGTGGCGACGCGCCGGTCCCTCCCTCGCCGCCGTCCACCACGATGAAATCGGGCAGGATGTCGCTTTCCAGCATCGCCTTGACCATGCCGAACCACTCCCAGGGATGGCCGATGGCCAGCTTGATGCCCACTGGCTTGTCGTCGGTGAGCACCCGCAGGCGTGCGATGAAGTGCATCATCTCCAGCGGGGTGGAGAAGGCAGGGTGGCTGGCCGGCGATACCACGTCCTGGCCGATGGGAACGCCCCGTGCGGCGGCGATCTCCGCGGTCACCTTGGCACCGGGCAGGATGCCGCCATGGCCCGGCTTGGCGCTACACCGAAAGTAAGGCTCTTGACAGATAGAACCGAAAGTGCCAGACTACTGACAATGGGCATTTGGTGGGCATGTCATGGCTATAAGTGCAGATGGGCAATTGCTGAGCAAAGTTGACGTAGCCTCTGTTGAGCTTATTAACCAGTTTTACCCTCGTCAGTTGACGTTTAGTGATAGAGAATGGAAACAGGGAAAGCGTATAGCAAGTGAAGAGAGTTACAAAGTACACGAAGACGTTGATGGGTATCTTCCTAACTTCCCTGTGATTATAAAGGGCGACGGCTATCCTTGGACTATTGGAAATCTTTACTTGACACGGCTAGCGCTTGATTCTAGGTCTAACGATTATCATCATTCCTCGCACAAGTCGAAAGCTTTGCACCTTTGTGATTATCTTCGATTTCTTGAAAAAGAAGACTTGGATTTCGCGGTTTTCCCTGAGAGTCAGCGCCGTCGGCCAACTTATAGATATAGAAATGATTTGCTTGACCGAGTTTCAAGCGGGCTGCTCTCAAGAAGCACAGCTTCGGCAAGGATCAATGTAGTAGTGAAATTTTACAGGACCCTTGTGGCCTGGGGGCTACTTGACCGTCAGCTGCTTACAAGTGAGATAGCTTTTAAAGATTTCGATAGAACGATAAACTATATTAATAGTTCAGGATTTTCAGCTTCTCTGTCGATCCAAACAACAGATATTAGTATTAAGGGAGCCAGGCCTACTGATGATCCTTACGTAATTATCGACCAAGGAAGGTTGAGGCCATTAATCCCAGAAGAGCAATATATTCTATTGAATGCGCTCAGGGACCATAACCGATGCCTACAGCTTATCTTTATGGTTGCTCTGGCAACTGGCGCTCGCCTTCAGACTGTTTGTACCCTGAGTATTCGTAACATTTTGAATGTCCCAATTAACGAAGAAGGGTATGCGCTCATCAATTATGGCGGCCTATTTGATGCTGACGGAAAGGGGGGGGATGTAGGAACGCTATGGGTGCCTGAAAGGATCATCAGAGAGCTTAAGCATTATATTTATAGCGATGTCGCAAAAAAACGTAGAATATTATCATTCTACGGTGAGTCAGATTCTAACTATCTTTTTCTTACCAGAAATAGTACACCTTACTACACAAGTAAGAGAGAGATGCGTGATCGCCGTAATAAATCCGCTGATCGTCGTGTGAATTCAAGTGGCGCATTAGAAGAAGGCAGCCCTAAAATTGGTGATAGTGTGGGAGTGTTTATTCGTCAGGAGTTATTGCCCTCCATATGCAAAAAGCACACTGGTTTTCATAAGTTCTCATTTCATGACCTTAGGGCGACGTTTGGCATGAATTTGCTTGAGGCATGCTACAAGCAGATTGATTCGATAAACCATTATCGAAAAGAATTAGGGCGGCCACTTATAGGCTACTCTGCGGCACTCGATATTGTTCAAGTGAGGCTAAATCATAAAAGTAGGAAAACAACTGAGCGCTATTTGAAATATCGTGACCGAATTCACTGGAGAAAAGAGCTTGTCGCTGAGTTCGAACGCAGGCTTATTGGCGATAATGGGGAAATAGATCCGCTAAGTTTAGAAATATCGTCCAAAGCAATAATCGGTAACGAAGGAGCTTGAGCATGCCCAATATCGTTGCCCGGGAAAAATTATCCGTTATCGAATTTTCTGGTCATGCTACAGCTCCTCTTAAGGTAAAAAGTCTTTCTCTAAAATTTGATGAGGGATGTGTTGTTGATATTGGGGTATTGTGCTTCACTGAGAGACAGTGGAAGCCTGGTTATAATGCATGCTACCACGTCAACATAGATTCTTACGATCCTCGCCGAGAAGGTTTTGTTGAAGCTTACGTAGAGTTTTTGATGTCATCATTAACAAAAAGCTCAGCACGAACGTTTCATGGGGAATTGAAGCGTTTTATAAGCTTTGTTGATGAACAGCTTTCAGATAAAGATCTAGATTTCAATAATAAAAATGACATGCTGTATGCCTACGATAAGTATTCCCACTACCTTTTATATCTTATATCTTTGGGAAAGCAAGTTAGGCGAAAAGATACAGCTTTAAAGCCAATAAAGCAAAGATATGCAGCTGCATTACAAAGTGCTTCACGTCGCACGCTTTGTGCTGTTTTCAATCTAAACAGTACTGATGTATGGCTCTCATCACTTGTCAGAATTTCAGAGACCACTAAAGAACGAGCTGGAGCTGTACGGGGTAAAGCACGCTCCCATACTGAAATTGGGTATCAGTTTAAATGCTTGAAAACTTTCCTTGAAATGGCCCATGATGTTCTGATAAAAGAGTTGCCTTTTCCTAGGCAATACGAGACGCCGGAAGGCGAAAAAAGATACTTCCATAATTTTCATATAACTAATTCTAGCTTTGGCAGTAAACGAGAGTCCTTATTTTTTGATTCTGTACCTACCTACGGTAAGTATCTTGAAATTATGGGCTGTTCTGAAGATAAAGGAGTAAAGAACAAGTCAAAGGAGTATGGAAATTACTATAATTTGTGCGTGTCTACTAAGAACCAAATGGTAAGTTCTGAGAGCTTGGCAAATCTTGCAATTCGAGCAGGTGCCTTGATGTTTGCTATGGCTACAGGTCAGAATACAAGTACAATATATAACTTGGAGATTGACACCCTGGAGTTCGTTCCAACAGTAAAGCACTGGCGATTAAGTGGATGTAAGGCGCGCGCTGGAAATAAAGTAGTATATCCTGAGTTCGGCGCAGCTTTTACCCCGTTATTCAAGAAAATTCTTGATATACGAAGTTACATACTCAAACGTATTGAAGAGAAAAATTTAAAAAAAGTATTTGTTAAATTCCCAAGGACAAATTCAAAATCTTGCCATTTTAATCCTACTTGTTCCCTCTCTTCTAATAACCCTACAGCAAGACTTTTAAGCAAGCTTTTTGATGGTTTTGAGTGGGTGATATGCGATGAGGCTAGAGATCATCGTACTCTTGAAATTAACCGCATATCAGGGGGTGATTTAGAAAAGTCTTCTGCGCTTTCGGAGCATTCGGAAAAGACTGAAAGGCAAAGCTATTTAGTCGTAGGTATAGATGAAGCTGCAAGCGAAATGAACGCTTTTCTTTCACAGGTACACGAAACAGCTATCAGCAGGACTCGTACCTTGGATGTTGTGCCTGTTAAGGTGGACGATAGTAGCGAAACTTGGATTCCAGCAGGCCGATGTGAAGCTCCTAATACACCTCATAAACGTGAAGAATTTACTGAGTTTGCACCTACGCCCGATTGCAGAAAGTTCGAGAACTGTTTGTTTTGTGAGCATTACGCAGTGCATGCAGATGATGAAGATATCAGACGGCTGCTTAGTATTAGGTACTTAGCTAAGGCGCTACGAGGAACTCGAGGCGATATCAAGCAATATGAAGAGACATGGGGTGTAGTTATACATCGCGTAAATGAGGTTCTACATGCGATTACTTGTTATAAAGACGACCTCAGGTTAAAAGTAAACAATATTGCAGTAGAGGTTGATGAGAAAGAATTGCTTGATGATTTTTGGAGTATACATCTAGATGTCTTAATAGATCTCGGAGGTGTTGCATGAGCGTCTGGAGAAATTACATCTCCGATTACGGCTTGGAAAGTAACTTGATTCCAGACCATCCGGATCTTATTCATAAAAAGGGCAATGATTTTGCTATCTCAAGGGGTGCGGATGGAAGCGTACTATCTTGTTATGGCGACGATAGCTGGATACTTCTTGATTCGTCACGTGGGTCGGTTAAATTAAACTTTGATGGGTGGAGTGATAAACGGTCTTCAAACGACAGACTTTATGAGAAGATTAAGAGTGAGATGAAGGTTATAGTCTTCGCTCAAATTTATTACCATGACAAACAGAGAGTTGCGAACACTATACGTATTGATGTAATGAGAAGGTTAGGTCGACTTGCTTTCACCCTGAATGTTACAATTAGTGAGTTGCTTTCGCAAAAAGAGAACTGGGATGCAATTATAATTAGTTATGCTGAAGCAGCCAGATCTGTCAAGAAACGCATTCTTCGGCTGCTCAAAGAGCTGGTGTTTTACACATCAAATGATAAGCTGTTAGGATTTGAAGGGTGTTACGAGCACCTTCTTGAGCTTGTTTGTATTTTAGAAAAAGACTTTCAGGAAACCGCTGAAAATGGTGATTATGAGTCTAGGACGCCACTTATTCCTACGCGTATTTATGGTGAGCTTATAAAAATAATAGACTATAGAATAAATTGCGCACTTCCTATGATTGGGTCTATCGTTGATCTCTATAGAAGAAAGTATAAAAGTGGCGAGCCGAAATATTTCGGCGCGGTTAAAAGAGTATTCAGAACAAAATTTGCAACAACCTGGGAGGAAGAGGTATTCAGAAGCGGTCTTACTCATTATTTCGAGGAAAAAGGAATAAGTAATTGGGATGAGTTAAAGTGGTATGTGGATGAGCTTAAATTTGAAGCAATCTATTGGATTATGCTTTTTTCAGGGATGCGCTTGGGTGAAGCTTTAAAGCTTCCCTCCAACTGTTTTTATAAGGTATCGACGGAAGCAGGAGAAACCTGCCTGATCAAAGGTTATACACACAAAACTATAGGAGGTGGTCAGCTAGCAAATGCGAAATGGATTACAATTGATATAGTTGAAAAGGCAGTAAAAGTTCAGTTGGGAGTTGCAGAAATCACCGGCTTAGAAAGCAACTACGAACTTTCTTCTTTTCCGTCTGATGACTACCCGCTTTTCCCCATGCGAATAAAGAAAAATGCGTCTGAAAGTACATGGGTGTATCCTCTCGCCCCGACCCTTCCTAAGATAAGTAGGGCAAGAACGAGAACTTGGTTGGAAAATCACAAACAGCTTATTGTGACTGATAAAGACCTAGATGAGTTGAATTCCTTTATGGCATTTCGAGACTGGGGCGAGAAAAGTATTGAACTTGGTAAGCCCTGGCCACTTTCACCACATCAATGCAGGCGTTCTTTAGCCGTCTATGCAGCCAAGTCAGGACTTGTATCGATTGGTACTCTTAAGAACCAGTTTAAACACTTAACTAAAGAAATGACTCTTTACTATCAGCAAAGATCGGCTTGGGCAAAAAATTTCCTAACTTCTGATAATAATGAAGATTTGGCGATACATGAAAGCCAATTGAGCTTTATCAAAGACCTTGAGGCGCAGAGAAGAATTACAGATTTTCTCTCTTTTGAAAAAGAGGTTATTGATTCTAACTCTAGGCTTTGGGGACCTGAGGGTAAACGTATCCAACAATCAAAGGACAAAGGAAAGCCTTTGGTTATAGTGACAGATAGATCGGCCACGCTGAAAAGGTTCAAGCAAGGCGAGATGACATATAAGCAAGGGCCCTTCGGAGGCTGCACTAATCCAGAGCCATGCGTCAAACTCTCTCTTACAGTGATCGCAGAGTGTGTGAGTTGCAAGTGGGCGATAAATAATGATGAGACGTTCACTAAGCTTTACAAGTCCATTGTTCGACTTCAAAGACAGCGAGACTGCTTTCCTTCAGGTAGCCATCACCATCAGCAGCTTACAGACGAGATTAAGAAAATTAAGGAGATTATCGACACCAATTCAAATGCAGAAGATTCGTCAGTATGACTAAGTCAGAAGAGCAATACTACCAGGCGCTAGATCGGCTCATTAAGCGTGGGGTTAGAATATCTGTTGATGCAGTAGCGAAAGAGGCAGGCAGGAAAGCGTCATCGATTCGTAAGGATAGAATGCCTAGGCTCGTGGCAGATATCAATAAAGCCTCAGTAGAGCAAGAGAAACAGGTTACGCCTGGATCGCGTGCGAAATTAGAGACAAAACGCAAGGTTAAGTATCGTGAAGAACTCGAAGCTTATAAGTTAAAGTACCATGCTGTACTTGAGAAGCTCGTTTCGTTGGAGAACCAAGTATGGGAGCTTAAAATGGAAAACGAGGCCCTTAAGAAAGGCAAGGTCGTCAGTTTTAGAACAAGCTACAGAACGAAGCTGGAATTTGCTAAAAATGATCAATATGATGAGACATGACCTACCGTCTGAGGTTCGGCGATATACACTCACGGACGAATATCGACATGTCGTGTCTTGTCCGATGGCTGGGATGTCTAAACTCAATCAATAAACGCAGTACTTGCTTTATCCAAGGCTTTTGATTATTCCATCAGGAGTACTTGTGCCGGTGTCCTATAGCCGAGCCGCATGCGAGGGCGGTTATTCAGCTTATTAATCAACTTGCCTAGCTCGACATCAGTGATCTTGCGGAACTCCGTTCCCTTTGTGAAATGCTGCCGTATCAGGCCATTCAGGTTCTTATTGGGCCCTCGTTGTACTAACTTCATAAAATGATCTTTCTTATGTGATTGGCTTAGTCAGGAAAACTCTGTAACAGAAAACGGATAAGTCGGAATAATACAGAAATTCCCAAGAGTTGAGGTGATCTTTACCCGTTCTCTTGTAGCCATTTTTTTTCATTGGTGCCTTTGATTCGTGACATCTTCGGCATGACTAAGTAGGCTTCAGGAGATATCGAATCTCTAGACTCCACCCGAGCCAGCACGCAGGGAGCACGCGCCTCATGGCCTTCGATCAGACCTACTGCATGGATACCCTCACCGCAGCGACCCGGCCTGATGCCGACAGCGGTGAGTTCATCTACGCCCTCCTCGACGCTTACGGGTTCCCCAAGGCTACCATCACTCAGGTCCGCCACGCCGGGCAGCGCAATGTCGCCCGCCGCAAGGACGAAGGGCATGTCGCGCTGAAGAACTGGCTCTACTTCATGGCGGTGCGTCTAGGCTTTGTCCGAAAACTCGAATTTGCTAATGTCACTTATGCCTCAGCAGCATAGGTGACCCATGGCAGGACGCTACGAGATCTCCGACAACGGCTGGGCCCTCATCGAGGACATCGTGTCGCCGCCGCAGAGAACGGGACGCCCCCGCCGCGATGACCGCCAGGTGCTGAACGGTATCTTCTGGATCCTCTGCTCAGGCGCCAAGTGGCGCGATCTGCCCGAGCGCTACGGCCCCTGGAAGACGGTGTACGATCGTTTCCGTCAGTGGCGCGATGACGGCACCTTCGAGACCATCCTGGCGCGTCTCCAGCTCCGCTTGCGAGAAGATGGCCTGATGGACCTGGACACCTGGATGATCGATTCGACATCGATCCGCGCCACCCGCGCCGCCTCTGGAGGCGGCAAAAAGGGGGACACCAAGAGCCCGTAGACCATGCCCTGGGCCGCAGCCGTGGAGGCCTGACAACCAAAATCCACATGGTCTGTGATCGGCATGGATGGCCGTTGACCTTCACGCTCTCACCCGGGCAGGACTCGGATACACGCCACTTCATCCCGGCCATGGAACACGTTCATCTGCCTGGAACCAGGGGCAGGCCACGTAAGCGCTGTCGCCACATTGTGGCGGATAAGGGCTACGACAGCGATTCGCTTCGCCCCTACTGCGACCGGCACCGCATGAAGCCGATCATTGCCCGGCGCAAGATGAAGCGAAAACCGCGCCCTGGCGCCCCAAGGGGCTTTGACAAGTCCCGCTATCGAGAGCGAAACATCATCGAGCGCTGTTTCGGATGGGTCAAGGAACTGCGCCGCGTCTGCACCCGCTACGACAAGTTGGCCAGCAGCTTCAGAGCGATGGTATGCCTGGCCTGCATAGATCGTTGCCTACGTGCCGACTTTTCAGAGTGCGCCAGGAGAAGCCTGGTCGCCCAGGACACCAACTAAAGGAGGTGAAAAGGGCGTAGTGAAACCCAGTGGGTGAAAGTCCCACCCGGCCAAGGTTAGCCACCAGCCGGTAGCGAGTCTTGCGCAGCATCGAGCAATCGCTGCTGTGAAGCGTAGATAGCGAGTGGGCAGGCCGTGTGATTGAGCCCCGAAATAGTCATGGTCGCGATCGCCGACACTCTTCTGAAAGTGGAAGGCAACACGAACCCGCTGTGTGGCTTGGCGGGGAGGGTCGCCGGGGTCGGAGAGCAGGGCATGTCCACATAGGGGTTTCCCAGGAACCTGGGAGGCCCGCCTCTCTCCCCTGAAGGGTAATGGCACAGGCGAGGGGCTGCCTGCTGCGAAAGCTCCCGGTCCGGTGCTGTCGTGCCTGACGGTACTGGAAGCGAATTACAGGCACTCAGGGGGTACGACCAGGCGACGACAAGGAGCCGGCCGGAAGGAGAGGCGGGAGTCGGAGTCGCTCATAGTACCTAAGAAAGCGGGGAACTGGCTCGACGGGACCCGCTGGAGGGAAGGGGCGGCCAATCATCAGAACCGCGAGAGGGAAACATGACAGGTGCACAGGAACCTGGTGTCATGTACACGAAACAATTGCGGATAGCTGCGCTGGCAGAGCGCTTCCCGCAGCGTGCCTTCACGTCACTGGCGCATAACATCGATGCCCAGTGGCTGAAGACGGCCTACCTGATGACGCGCCGAGACGGCGCTGTCGGGATCGATGGCCAGACGGCGGATGACTTCGCAAACGACTTCGAGGCCAATATCCAGCGGCTGCTGGAGGCGGCCAAGAGCGGTCACTATCGAGCCCCGCCGGTGCGGCGTGTCCATATTCCCAAGGGAGATGGGCGCACCACACGGCCGATCGGCATTCCCACCTTCGAAGACAAGGTCCTGCAACGTGCCGTGGTGGCCCTGCTGGAGCCCCTCTACGAGCACGACTTTCTGGACGGCTCGTATGGTTTCCGGCCGGGGCGCTCGGCGCACCAGGCGATCAAGACGGTATGGGATGACCTGTCGTCGATGGGGGGTGGCTGGGTCATCGACCTGGACATCCAAGCCTTCTTCGACACGATCGACCATCAGCACCTGCGTGCGTTTTTGCAGCAACGAGTGAAGGACGGTGTCATCCTCCGCCTGATCGGCAAGTGGCTCAAGGCCGGGGTGTTGGACGCCGGGCAGTGGCAGAAAGGTGAGGTAGGAAGCCCTCAAGGCGGGGTCATTTCCCCGTTGTTGGCGAACGTTTACCTTCACCATGTGCTGGATGAGTGGTTTGAGAAAGACGTCAAGCCACGCCTGCGTGGACGAGCATTCTCGGTGCGCTTCGCTGATGATGCCGTGCTCGCATTCAGCAACGAGGCCGATGCCCGCAAGGTGCTGGAGGTGTTGCCCAAGCGCTTCGCGCGCTTCGGGCTCACCCTGCACCCGACCAAGACCCGGCTGGTGCGGTTTCGACCACACCGCGAGCTGCGTGCCGAGACCTTCGACTTCCTGGGCTTTACCCACTACTGGGGAAAATCCCGGCGTGGTCGCTGGATCATCAAACAGAAAACGGCCAAGGACCGATTCAAAAGGTCACTGAGGAAAATTTCGCTCTGGTGCCGAGCGAATCGGCACCTGCCGCTTCAAGTCCAGCATCTCCATCTATGTCGGAAGGTCCAAGGGCACTTTGCTTATTACGGTATCTGCAACAATGGCAGAGCGCTTCAGGTATTCCGGTTCCGGGTAATCTGGTACTGGATAAAGTGGTTGAGTCGACGCTCCCAGAAAGGGTGGATTACTTGGGAGAAGGCAGGTCAACTGCTGGCTCGTCTTCCCTTGCCGCGTGCAAGGGTAGTGCACCGATGGTCCTTTTAGCGAATCTGATGATTGAGGAGCCGGATGCGTTAATTGCGCACGTCCGGATCTGTGGGGGGCCGGGACGAGTAATCGCCCGGTCTACCCGACCGAAGCCTAGCGGCCTCTCTCAGCGTGGGAAACACCTCTTCGCCGTTACCCTGAAGGCAGTATAGCGAGTTTTTTGTCTTCACTAACCCCGTCTCTTCGTCAAACTTCACCACTGCACTTGTGAACACATAGTCGCCATACTGCCAGCGGCGCTTATAGTCGCTCACCACTGTACGGTAAAGGAATTGAACATCTTTACCTTCAAGATCAATGCTGACTAGTTCCCAGTCCTAGACGATACAGGCGTTGTCACGGTGGCTCTCAGCTGAAGATCTCCATGCGGGGAGGGCATTAATAGTTTTTGGTTGTTTCATGATGGGTGCCATGCAGGGTGGGGTTACGTCTCTATCTGAGTCTGTGAGGATATGGAAAGAGCGTTGCTACCTTGGTCTTATCTTAAGCAACGTGCAAAAACGATAGCTAGCCCCAATCATCCTAGACTAACTTACAAGGATTTATAGATTGCGCGAGGGAGGGACTGGTGATTTCTAGATATCTATCTCGAAAGTGTCGCCATCTTGGATGCCCCTGGCCTCAAGCAGCACCCGCTCAGCAAGCATCGACATACTCAGCGAGCCGGTCAGCATATGAAAGTGGTGTTGCAGCCAGAACAGCGTGCGTCGGCGTTTGGAGAACGGGAGCCAAGGTAAACAGGCGAGGGCGCTGGTAGTGCTCATGGAGCACCAAGTGCTGACCATCAATGAAAATCTCCAAGCGATTATCTTTGCGGGCGAGGCGAGTCATGAATACCACTTCTCGATTTTGCGATATTCCTCAACAACATCCCCATGCCCCAAACTGATTAAAAATTCGCACAGCACTTCATCAGCATCAACATGCTGCATATGCTGATCTACCACCAACTCTTGTAGCCACGAATTGTACTCTGCCTGCCTATTCTGAATCGCTACGAGTCGTCTAATAGCTTCTTGTCTATCCATATTCACTCTCCCTTGCCTTTTGAATGGATAAAAGCCAGCAAATCACTATACAGTTTTGATTTATCACCCCATATATTGTACTCGCGTCCTTCTGCGAAATCCTCAAGCCACGGCGTGCGTGGAAGTGCCAGCAGCCAGTCATAATCTTCATTCAGGGTGCTGCTTAGGAGATTGCTTTTCAGGTTTTTCACTGACTCCTCAGGGCTGGCTCCTGTACCCAAAAACTCACCTCTGGACTCGGCGAGCGGTATAGGCAGTTCATTCCCAAGCATTGCTTCCCAGACAGGCTCCCCATCAAGATTGAAAAACAGGGCAAACTCCTTGTTTCCTGGTTTCTTTTCGATACACTCAATAATTAATTCGTTGAGGTTTGTCATGACTCGTCTCGACGCGGGATATCCCGCATGGCTGGAGCCTTGCCACCCAAGGCTGCAAGCCGTCGCGCCGCTTGCACTCGTACATATGTTTGGAGTACTTCACGGAAAAGATCTGACGGGCTGTCCACACCGGGATCAGCAAGATCCATAGCCTGCTTATACAGGGCATCATCAATGGTTACGGTGGTTCTCACTATCCTCTCCATTTCATTTTGAAATCATAACGCATCATGTGATTCCTAAATTATGAACTCCCTGGCCCACATATGTGCCTGTGATTGACCTCTAACTGAACTCCCCGCGCTCGATCCTCTCGAGTACATCACGTACCATGGTTCTGCCTTGAAATGTATCCATGAGATCAACCGGTCGCGAGCCCGAGAGTGCGGGAATCTTGCAACTGAACCAACCTCTGACGATGTCGTCGCTATCAAGGATAGTACCGGCATAGGCGAACAGGCGCAGGAGGTCTAAGATTTCTTCGCTCTGTGTTTTCTCAAGGGCTGGTTTTGTGTAGATGCTGTGAAGGTTGCCGGGGTGGCCTCTGTGAGGTCCGCTACCAGCATCGCGATGCCCACCCAGAAGTTCAACAGTTTATCGTACAACTTGGCCGGGGATTCCTGTTTTGACCGCATGGATGAATGCCACGTCGTCACACAGAACATCCGAAGGCAACCCATCTACGTGAAGAACCTTCATTTTCAGCTACCTATATTGCAGCTATGATAGATGTAGAGTAGTAGGAGTAAAAGGGTAGCGAAAGCAACATAGCCTAGGGGGTATCGTGAACGAGTACCTTGAAATGATTTTGTTAGCATCGCCTCTCTTGGGCCTGGGCGTGCTGGTAGCGCTTGCAGCGTGGCTATCGTATCGCAATTCAAAAAAGTGAATTTGGCTCACGAGGGATGGGATATGTCAGTCTTGGGAGTGGCAGTAACGCATCTTAACGCACCTTATGGCAGGGTTGTGACAGAGGAGCAGATTGCGCTTGCGCTTCGGCATGGAACGATTCATGTAGTAGGGATCTCTGAAACCGCAGGCGCAATAATTGTATCTCTATTTACTGAATTAACACCAAATCTTATTATGCGCTGCGTTAGAGAGGCGGGCGCTACTGTAGAGTCAGCGCAAGCTCTGTATGAAGAGACAATTAAAGACTGGCACCGATCCCCCGAGTGGGAGCAGGCAGTAAGTCATCTTATACTAGACCCTCAGGAGCGGCTAAAAGGAAGCGTGAAAGCCTATCACCGGCCGTTCGATCAAGCAGATGATTGAGGCCTGCACACTGATAATTGGGGGGCCCGCTTCATCACTGTGTAGCGGAAGTATCAAAATAATTGGTCCAAACTCGAAAATAGATTTATGGAAAAATACCTTTCCTCATAAGATATCGTTTCTCGGGTCGTTTCATACCAATGCTCGGCGTGCCTGGGAAAAGAATGCATTTACATGAATTGTGTACTCATTTCTTCTGAAGTCATGGGGAAGAGCGCTTTTGTAGGGTTGCGGATTGTCTGCCAACGTTCAATGGTAGGGGAGTCAAGCCGAGAGAGGTGGGTGGTCTAGCTACCCGAGGTGTAGGAGCGATCAGTGCAGTAGGTCTGTCATGTTCAATACTTTATGAAACAATCCTTAATTCTGCCGCAGCTGCTTTGCAGCTATCGGTGTCATAGAATTTAGCCTTTTCTGCAACCATCTGATCAGAAGATGGAAGAACCCTCATAGAGATGCTACTGCTGGTGGGCAAGAAGCTTAAGGCAAGGACCCGCGCCACGGCTGAGTACCCGTTTCATGTCCTCGAAAATCTCTTAGGCTACCAGAAGGTGCGCTACATGGGTCTGGCCAAGAACCAGGCGCAACTCTTCAGCCTGTTCGGGCTGGCAAACCTAGTGCTGCTGGGAAGGTGCCAGGACCATGCTGACGGGGGCAGTGTGTCTTGAATCTGGCCTGGGGGCCGGATAATCCGGCCCCCAGGCAAAAATGCCACCTGAGGTGGTCAGCAAGTGATCGCTGACACGGTGCTTGAGCCTCGCTGATCGCTTGAGGTACCCGTGCTGAATTGTACAGCGGATCCCTAGATGAACAGCAAATCGCCTTCTTGCGCTAAAATACATGATAATCGATGGAGTAGCTGCGCTATGCCTTGCCATGACCGCTATGGTTTGCCTCTCTCGACAAGCTCCGATTTCGCGGCCGAACTGTACCAGACGGGCCTCGATCTCCTACTCTCGCTCTGGCTGGGGGCAGCACAAACATTGGAGGAGGCGATCACCGCTGATCCGTCCTTTGCCTTGGCGTATGCGGCGCGCGCACGCCTTCATGCCATTCAAGCCGAATCTGCGGAGGCGCTTTCTAGAATCGCTACCGCCGAGGA